>CADBDA010000034.1 GCA_902793295.1 uncultured Bacteroidota bacterium | reverse complement strand
GGCGACTCGCGCCGCATGAACTCCAACCACACCGTGGCTGTGGTGGCCGACGCTCTGAGCAAGGGCATCACCGATTTCGATGTGAATACGGCATACCGCGCCGCCCGTAACGTAATATACAACAAGTCGCTCGCCCCGTGGTCGGCCAACACTCCCGCCGGATGGCTCAACGCATTCTACGTAAAGCACGGCTACATACCAGCCCTGCGCCACGGCGAGAAGGAGTATCTGCCCGAAGTCAATCCAAACGAGAAACGTCAGCCCATCGCCGTGACGCTCGGCACGTCATACGACGAGTGGTGCCTCTCGCGCATAGCGGCATATCTCGGCAAGACTTCTGACAGCAGGTATTATGAGAACCGTTCGCTAAACTACCGCAACGTTTTCAACCCCGAGACGCGTTTCTTCCACCCCAAGGACTCTGCGGGCGAGTTCATCAAGCCCTTCGACTATATCTTCGACGGCGGTATGGGCGCACGCGACTTCTACGGCGAGAACAACGGATGGATTTACCGTTGGGATGTGCAGCACAACATTGCTGACCTAATACGTCTGCACGGCGGCGCAGAGCAGTTCAACGCCGACCTCGACGAGATGTTCAACACGCCGCTGGGCCGCAGCAAGTTCGAGTTCTACGCCAAGCTGCCCGATCACACCGGCAACGTGGGCCAGTTCTCAATGGCTAACGAGCCGTCGCTCCATATACCTTATTTATATAACTACTCCGGCCGGCCGTGGATGACGCAGAAGCGCATCCGCACGCTGTTGAAAGAGTGGTTCCGCAACGACCTCATGGGCGTGCCGGGCGACGAGGACGGCGGCGGTATGTCGGCCTTCGTGGTGTTCTCCATGATAGGCATCTATCCCGTGACTCCTGGTCTGCCCGTATATAACATCGGTAGCCCGATGTTCCCCTCGGCAAAGATACACCTCAGTAACGGCAAGACGTTCGAGATAGTGGCTCAGGGCGCATCAGACGTGAACAAGTACATACAGAGCGCTGCGCTTAACGGCAAGCAGTGGGACAAACCGTGGCTCACACACGACGATCTCGTGAAGGGCGGCAGGCTCGTGCTCGTCATGGGCGACAAGGCCAACCGCAAGTGGGGGGCGCGTCCCGAGGATGCGCCGCCGTCAGGGGTAAAGTGAGTTCAGGCTTGTATCTGCAATTTATAGAATAAACTTTTTTGCGAAGATTTTCTGAATGTTGTCACTGTAATAAGATGGATTATGGTGGCTTCTGCCCATGATGGTATCATCTGCCTCTCTGGACTTGATAATGGCGAAGTGGTGAAGTTCTATGCTACTGATGGTAAGTATCTCGGCTCTTCGGTTGCAGCGAATGGTGCAGCCTCTTATGCCGTAAACGAATCATTAGTTATCGCCAAAGTAGGTAAGGATTCTATGAAGATTGCGGTGAAATAATAATAAAACAATTATATTGCATATAATTTTTCGTATACATGAGGATTGATGGGGTGAGTCGTGAGACTGGACCCCATCTTTTTGTATACGCCGGTTTTACCAGAAAAACCACAAAGATATACGCACATCAGAGAACGTAGAATCTCACTATATTGATAACCAAACAATGTGCATCTCAATCCCAAAGAGGAATCTATGGTTTGAGCTAAAAGAGCATCAAATTGCTCCATAATAGAAAAAATTTGGGGATTTGGAGTGATGGCATACCCAATCGTAGCGCTTTGCAGGGGCCGCCCCTGCAAAGCGACAAATGGCATCGATTTTATAGGATAAAATATGTTACAAATGGTCGTCTGAGAATCGATTCTTTTCAACCAAGCAGTCTCTTGGTTGTAAATGACGCGATTATGGGTGGTTTTTGCAAATGATTGATTATTAGCAGGTTATGTTTTAGCGGTTTTTTGGCATTGCAAATTCGCTAAAATGGCGTTGCCGTTACGGTGCAATCGCGATGCGATTACGGTGTAACGGCGACGCGATTGTACCGCCGAAAACCCGCCGCCGGCGTTGTCAAGAGGCAGAAGGCTAATCTATTTCCGCTCTATTTGCACCTGTTTCCAAGTGTTAAATTTTGGCAATAATATTCTCTGTGTGGTGATAAAAGGACTAAGAAATGTTAACGACGTTTGGCGCGCCAGCATAGTCCCTCCATTTGATATCTGAAGTGTACGATGCATCAATCTTTATGAGGTGGTCAAACAGGTCATATTTGGGATCCTTGCTATCACGAAAGAATCTACGGTTAAACTTCCAGCAATACTCATTTAGGTATAGCTGAAGAAACCTCTCATCAACTTCTTTATGTATAGCCTGAATTCCATTGCGACACTCACCTGTCACAATATGCACCCATGGAAGGACGTTGGTAACGACCTCACGCATTCCATCCTCTGTTTCCCGATGTGCCTCGTGCGCCTTGAGCAGTTCTCTGAGCCTGAAAAGATTGTTTCCTCCGTCCGTAACAGCTATGGCATTCCTGTCGATACTCGCAGTAACAAATGTCTTTATGGTCTCAAACCGTTGATTAGGGATGGCGAACATCTTTATATAATGGACGGCCTTCTTTACGCTTTGCCTGGCAGCTTTCTTTATAAGGCGTGAAGCCTTGTTAATGGACTCGTTATGAGCAATATTCGAAAGGTATTCAGACAGGATTTCATCAACTGCCTTACTCACTGCAAGAACAAGGACTGTTGTTTTCTTTGTCTCCAAAAGCTTCTCCCCGCCACTCTTTATAAGAACGGATGTGGGAAAAAAGGAAATGTCAAGCTCAATCTGGTCGGACAGTTTATACATAGCATCACGCTTGCCCATGATGTCTCTGAGTTTCATCATCATTAGCCACACGGGGGGATATCCTCTCATTTCCAGCTGATGCTGTATCTCCTTGGCGGAGAGTACTTGTTTGAAAGAGGTCATCAGGTGTGCGGTGAAGAACCAGGCATACATAGGAAGCCGGCTGTTTTCCATAACCGTACCTTTGGTAAGAGAAATCCTACATCCACACTTCCTGCACTGGAATTCTCCACGGCCATTTAGCCAGGTATGGACAGTACTGCCACATTGGGGACAGGTGATACCAACTGTTTGGCGTATCTCTTTGAAGTAGGAAACACAGCTCTCCTCATCGGGAAATCTGGAGAAGAAATCTTTAAGCAGCATATTTACAGGTTTTGCTGCAAAAATATAGGGTTTATCGCACATCTACGAGACGTTAACATTCTTTATAATATTTTACAATTCAACGTTTACGTCATGGTGCGTGTCATGGATTAATATTCCGTAAGAGCCTTATCTTATGTGCTTATCTTTCGACAAAATAGGCATTTAATAGATGAAAACCAAATATTTCTTTTAATTTGTCGCAAATTATTAATAACTTTGAACCATTAAAGCTTACCATCATGAACCAGCTTCGCATTTTTCTCGTCATCCTCGCGTCATGCTTTCTTCTTCCCGCAGACGCAAAAGGCGGCAATGCCAAGGATGTCGCGGCAGTCAACGACAGTCTGCTGCGCGTACTTGACAAGGCTGTCGCCAACAGCAAGGCCCTCAGGGAACGGCACGAGGAGCGCATCAACGCCCTGCGCACCACCTATGGCAACACCTCGTCGTGGAGCGTGCGCTACGACATCGCCCAGCAGCTCTACCAGCTGACCCGCACCTACAAGACCGACCTGGCCCTCCACTATCTGCACCTCAGCCTCAACGCCGCCGAGCGCCTAAGAGACA
>CADBDA010000033.1 GCA_902793295.1 uncultured Bacteroidota bacterium | reverse complement strand
GGTACGAAATTCAAGCCCCGGACAATACTTCTCTTCCATAATTCAATGTGCTTAAATTAAATATAAATAAAATTAACAATAATTAAGAGACACTAGTGACAATAAAATATTTCCACTTCAAATATCTGCTACAATTACAGACATTTCTGAAAAAATCCTTGCCTGATTCCGTCAATTCTGTCCTGAAGGCGAAAATTCCTTATGCACAACTAACTCCTTATATATTCCTTCAAGGAACTAATTATATAATTCGCAAAGACAAACCCTTGTTGCACTGAATCCACATTGATATAGTACAATGTGCGTGTCAAAATCACCTTCCTGTTACGACATAAAAAATCCTCAAATTGTCCCCTCCTTTTAGACATGGTTTGCTTTTTTTTATGCCTATATAGAGTCGAAAAAAATCCAAAAAAATCACACTGATTGAAAAAAAATCCACGTTTTTTGCAGCATCCTGTTGTTCAGGTTATTAATATCTTGATTATTTGATTTTTTCAGCACGCGTTTCTATAAATTTTGACACTTGGTATTTGTTTGCTGTTTTTCAACCCAAGTCTTTCTATATATAAAGAGCCTTTTTTTGGCCAAAAGGTTACATTTGAGCAAAAAATTTAACATTTTCTCGCGAATTGTTGTGAGATTTGTGAAATGATGTATGTAGAATGCTAAAAATCTGTCATTTGTATTGATTGTCCGGCTATTCGCCTCTTGCGCTTTCAAGGGCGGACTGCATGGCGCGGATTTCATCGCGGTATTTGGCAGCGGCAAGGAAGTCCATCTCTTTGGCGGCAATCTGCATTTTCCGTTGCGCTTCGCGGATGTCCTTGCGGAGCTGCGCCTTGGTGCGGTTGTCTATCTTGACGGCTGATGTCTTTGGCTTTTCCCAGGTTTCGCTTTCGTTTTCGCTGACTAGGCTCTGTTGGACTGCTTGATTTCCGACAGGGTAGGGGCGGCTGTTCGAACGGGCGGGACTGTTCATTGCATAGGGCGATGCCGCTATCTGGGCGCCGGCAAGGTTGGCGGGGTCATTGTGAAGGCTGTCGGAAAGGCCGTAGGCTTCGGACTGCTCGGCAGCGAGTTCGATGACAGAGGTCTGCCCGAGGATGTTTTCGGTGCTTTTCACTATCTGGCGGGGCACGATGCCGTGCTCCATATTGTATTTTATCTGTTTTTCGCGATGTCGGTTGGTCTCATCGATGGCGCGCTGCATCGATCCGGTGATATGGTCGGCGTAGAGGATGGCACGGCTGTGGACATTGCGCGCCGCGCGCCCGATGGTCTGTATCAGCGCTCGGTCACTGCGCAGAAAACCTTCTTTGTCTGCATCCAGTATCGCTACTAGCGACACCTCGGGCAAATCCAACCCTTCGCGCAACAGGTTCACTCCGACCAGCACATCGTATACGCCCATGCGCAAGTCGCGCATGATTTCGACACGCTCAAGCGTGTCAACGTCGCTATGGATGTAGGCGGTCTTGATGCCAAGGTTGATAAGGTAAGAACTGAGCTCCTCGGCCATGCGTTTGGTGAGGGTGGTGACAAGCACGCGCTCTCCGTTGTCAAGAGTGTCTTCTATCTGCTCCAGCAGGTCGTCGACCTGTGTCACGGCAGGACGCACTTCCACCACGGGGTCGAGCAGTCCGGTGGGGCGTATCACCTGTTCGACGACAACGCCTTCGGCTTCGGCCAGCTCGTACTCGGCGGGAGTTGCACTGATGTAGATGGTCTGTCCGGTCAGGGCATAGAACTCTTCGTAGCGCAGAGGCCGGTTGTCCAATGCGGAGGGAAGCCGGAACCCATATTCGACCAAGGCGGTCTTGCGGCTGCGGTCGCCACCGTACATGGCGCGAATCTGGGGTATGGTGACATGGCTTTCGTCAATGACAAGAAGGAAATCGTCGGGGAAATAGTCGAGTAGGCAGAAGGGGCGTGAGCCGGGTTCCCGCCCGTCAAAATAGCGGGAGTAGTTCTCGATGCCACTGCAATAGCCCAGCTCCTGAATCATCTCGACATCGTAGTTGACACGCTCCTCCAGTCTTTTGGCTTCCAGATGTTTGCCTATTGAGTGCAGGTAGTCGCGCCGCTCATACATGTCGTGC
This sequence comes from uncultured Bacteroidota bacterium, assembly GCA_902793295.1. Taxonomy (GTDB): domain Bacteria; phylum Bacteroidota; class Bacteroidia; order Bacteroidales; family P3; genus Colimorpha. The sequence goes on along the minus strand of CADBDA010000033.1, from coordinate 6,056 downwards.
TGTATCTGCTGCAACGCTTCGGCCATGGTCTCTTTGTTGGTAAGAAAGTTGCTTGCCGGATAGATGGTGACTTCTTCGCAACTTTCCAACCGCTGGCCGCTGATGGGGTCAAAGGTCTCCATCGTCTCTATTTCATCATCCCAAAAACTGATGCGGTAGCAGAAGTCGGCAAACGATGGGAAGATGTCAACGGTGTCTCCCTTCACTCGGAATCGTCCGTTGATGAATTCTATCTCATTGCGCGTGTATTGCCCGTCCAGCAGTTTCAGCAGCAGCGTGTCGCGACTCATGCGGTCTCCTGTCTTCAGATGGATGGTGCCTTTGGCAAACTCGGTGGGGTTGCCGATGCCGTATATGCAGCTGACCGAGCATACCACGATTACGTCTCGCCGCCCGCTGAGCAACGCCGAAGAGGCACGCAGTCGCAGTTTGTCAAGCTCATCGTTGATGGCCAGATCTTTCTCAATGTAGGTGTTGGTGGCTGGTATGTAGGCCTCGGGCTGGTAGTAGTCGTAATAGGAAACAAAATACTCTACCGCATTGTGAGGGAAAAATTGCTTGAACTCTCCGTACAGCTGCGCGGCAAGGGTCTTGTTGTGGCTCATCACCAGCGTAGGCCTGTTGAGCTGGGCGATGACGTTCGCCACGGTAAAGGTCTTTCCACTGCCGGTCACACCGAGCAGCACCTGGGCTCGCTGCCCGCTGCGGATGCCGTCAGTCAGTTCCTTGATGGCTTCTATCTGGTCACCCATCGGTGCGAAATCGGATACTAGTTCAAAGTTCATGCTGCTTGCCTTTCTGTTGCTTGGATTGTTGGGTTGTCAGTCGTTTCTGTCAAGTGGGTCGGTACAGGGCCTGTGTGCTGCTTGGTGCAATGGTCGGTCGGTTGTTTCTTGCGGTTCGTTGCGCTGATTGCGGGCTATTGGTCTGTTTCAAGGTTTTGAAAAACGTTTTCAATGGCTCGTTCTCCGTCCATGGCCGACGAAACGATGCCTCCTGCGTAGCCGGCTCCTTCTCCGCACGGATAGAGTCCCTGCAGTTGCGGATGCTGTCCGTCTTGGCCTCGGGGGATGCGTATTGGCGACGAAGTGCGGCTTTCTACAGCCAGAAGGGTGGCTTCGGATGTGTAGAAGCCGCGCATCTTTCGATTGAAATCTTTGAATGCTTGCTGCAGACTTTTCACTATGAATGGCGGCAGTTGCTCGTGTAGGTCGGCGGCCACGCATTGGCCCATGTAGTTGCTCCGGTTCAGTTGTCCGGTGGTGCGGCGCTCGCAGAAGTCGGTGAGCCGTTGGCTGGGTGCATTGAGATGCCCGCCGCCGGCTTCGTACATCCGTCGCTCCACGGCCTGCTGGAAACGCAATAGCGCCAACGGGTCTTCGCCGTATGCTTTGGCATCGGCTGCTGATACCGTGACAGCAATGCCGCTATTGGCAAATGCCGAACTGCGGCTGGCATTGCTCATGCCGTTGACTACCTGCTCTCCGTCTCCTGTAGCGGCTGGCACTATCACACCTCCGGGACACATGCAGAACGAAAAGACTCCATGTCCCTCTGTCTGGGTGGTCAGGCTGTAGGCGGCTGGTGGCAGTAGTGGCGAGTAGTGGGCGCTATGATATTGGATTTGGTTGATGAGCTCCTGTGGATGTTCGACTCGGACACCCATGGCAAATGGTTTGCTTTCCAACTGCCATCCGCGTCGGTCGAACAGCTCGTAGATGTCTCGAGCCGAATGGCCGGTGGCTAGTATCACGGCATCGCCTTCTATCGTCTCTCCGCTTTGGCAGCGCACGCCTTTCACTGACCCGTCTTGTATAAGGAGGTCGCTCACGCGCTGGTTGAAATGATATGTGCCTCCGTGTCCCTCTATGGTGCTTCTGATGTTGGCAATGATTCCGCTTAGCCGGTCGGTGCCGATATGCGCATGGGCGTCTATCATGATCTTCGGGTCGGCTCCGTGTGCTACGAAGCGTTTCAGAATGCCTGCCACATTGCCTCTTTTGTTCGATCGGGTGTAGAGTTTTCCGTCACTGTAGGTGCCGGCACCTCCTTCGCCATAACACCAGTTGCTGTCTGCTGGTACAATACCGCTGCGCACCATCTGTGTGATGTCGCGCTTGCGCCGGTCCACGGGTTGCCCTCGCTCCACTATGATGGGCCTCAACCCTAGCTCTAGAGCGCGTAGGGCTGCAAACAGACCCGCAGGTCCTGCTCCGACTATCACTACTGGCCGACCATGGCTGCAGTCGCGATACGGACTGCTGTAGTCGGGCGCTTCGTAGGTTTCGTCGGTCAAATAATACTGCACAGTGACATGATAGTGGATGCCGCGACGCGAATCCAGACTCCTTCGCACCACTTCCACATGGCCGATGTCGCTCTCTGCAATTCCGCTCTGTCGGCTTACCGCTTGTTTCAGCAGCTCGCCGTCGTTGTATTGCTCTGGCGTCAGTGTGATCTCTATGGTCTGCATGGTGCTTGGATTTGTTGGTCTGATTGGACGTTCTTCCATCACCCCTCAAATGTGAATCCCAGCATGAACGTTCGGGTGTTGATGAAGTCTACCGAACGTGTGTAGAGGTCATCGTCCTCTATTTTCAGATTGGAAAGACCGAAACTCATTTTGAATTCGATAGCGAATTTTACATAGCGCATGTAAAAATCGAATCCTATGCCGGTCGTGTATCTGAAGTCGTTGGTGTTGAGTCTGATGATGGACTGGTCGTTGTTGTTTTTGTTGTTGCGGAGCGATGCAAAGTCAAAACCGTAGCTGGCTCCTGCCGTCAGATAGGGTCGGAAGTTGCGGTAGCGGAAAGCTCGAAACTTGAAATCAAACGGTATCTCTCCGTAAACTGATTCGACATTGCGCTTCTCGTCAGCTCCGGGATGTGCCGACATATAGGCGGCTGTCCAATTGTAGTTGAATGTGCGGTTGATGAGTGTAAGCCCTGGAAGAACCCTGAAGTTGAAATAGTTGCCGAGCCTGAAGTCGACAATCACTGCCAAGTGGAACCCGGGTGTGTAGTATGAACTTGTGCCTTGTAGCGATTGGCGTACTTCGTCGTCCATCGTGTAGGCATCTTCGAACTTGGATTGCGTGTAGCCTAGTTGGATGCCGTAATGGATGGGTTTCTTGTCAAACGAGGCCAGATAGTTCACCTGTGCACATGACGGTACAACTGCCATGAGTAGAATGGTCAGTATCGTGACGGGTCGGGCTATACGGGCAATGGTTTTCATGGACTCTATAACGTCAGCAGCACTTTTTTATTATCTTTGTCAATGATTCCGTGCTATTGCATCTCGGCTATCAGACGTTCTCTGTCTATGGGTACCACACCTACCTGTTCGCACACTACGCCACCGGCCAGATTGGCACAACGTACCGATTCTTCCAAACTCATTCCGGCGGCTAGGGCTAGCGTGATGACGCTGATCACTGTGTCTCCTGCTCCCGAAACGTCCGATACTGCATGCACATACGACGGCACATGTATGGATTGGGGCTCCTTGCCTCTGAAATCACATGCATACATCCCTCGGCTCGATAGTGTGACCAGAACAATGTCGGCTTGTTGTTTGCTGTGTAGCTTGCGCGAGGCTTCCTCCAGGTCGTGCAGCAATGTCTCGTCGTTGCTGTCGTCAATTTCGATGTTGAGCCCTTCGCGAAGCTCCTTCAGGTTGGGCTTGAAAAGTCCCACGTGCTTGAAATTGCTGAAATTGCGATGCTTCGGGTCGACGGTGGTGAGTATTTTCTTCCGGCGGGCCATCTCGGTGACCTCAGCAATGATTCGGGGGGTGATGTTGCCCTTGTCGTAGTCTTGGAAGATGATGGCATCAATCGGCATGGTCTTCAGAATACGTGTGATGCGGTCCAACAACTGGTCCTCCTCCATAGCCGATAGGGGATGTGTGCACTCCTCGTCAACACGCACTATGTGCATGTTGTTCCCTATGACTCGCGATTTTACCGTGGTCATTCGATTGTCTGAGGTGACGATGCCTCGCCTGTCCATGGAATGGCTGTACATGAGCTGCTGGAAGTCCTTCCCGCTGTCGTCGTTGCCTAGCACCGAACAGATGATGGGAGTGGCTCCCATCGCTTCTATATTGAGCGCCACATTGGCGGCTCCGCCTAACCGCTTCTCGCGTTTGGTGATGGCAACCACCGGTACGGGCGCTTCAGGCGATATGCGGGTCACATTGCCCCACATGTAGGAGTCTATCATCACATCTCCGATTATCAGGACCCGCTCCCGGGCCATCTTCTCAAATATCTCTTTGTTCACGTTGGGTTTATTTTGGTTTTCTTCAGATTTCATCCTCTGTGTCCTCCAGCGATATCTCTCCGCGCAGGCTTTTGCCCAATCGCTGGCGCACCTCCTCTTTTTGCTCCGGAAATACGCCTAGCAGATACATCAGCTTGGTCACTGCTGCCTCTATCGTGATGTCGTGGCCGCCAATCACTCCTATCCGGTCCATGTCGCAACTGGCTTGATACTGGCGCATCTTTACGGCTCCGGCTTTGCATTGGGTGACGTTGAAAACGATGATGCCTCGGTCTAACGCTTCCTGTAGGGAGTCAATAAACCAACGCTCCGTCGGTGCATTGCCCGATCCGAATGTCTCGATGATGAGTCCCTGTAGGTCGGGGGTCCTCACTATGGACTGGACCACCGCTGGCGTGATTCCGGGAAACAGCTTCAGAACGGCTATCCGTCGGTCGAAACGCTTGCGAACCTTCAACGGCCCTTCGGGAATAGGCAAAAAAAGATGGTCCTTGTAGGTGATGTTGATGCCTGCCTTCGCCAAAGACGGATAGTTGAACGATGAAAAGGCGTCAAAGTTCTCGGCACTCACTTTCGTGCTGCGGTTGCCTCGGTACAAATGGCTCTCAAAAAAGATCGTGACCTCGGGTATCATCACCTGCTGCCCCGAGGCTATCTCCAAAGCACAGATGATATTCTCCCGCCCGTCACTACGCAACATGCCCAACGGCAACTGGCTGCCCGTGAGCACTATGGGCTTCGACAGATTCTTGAACATGAAACTTAAGGCTGAGGCGGTGTATGCCATCGTGTCTGTACCGTGTAACACGACAAATCCGTCATAATAAGCATATTCCCGCTCTATGATATCGGCTATGTCTATCCAAAACTCGGGTGTCATGTTCGACGAGTCTATGATTCGGTCCAACTGACAGGAGTCTATCTGATAGTTGGTCCTGTGAAGCAGCGGCAAAGCGTCATAGATACGCTCCATCGCAAAGGGCTGCAACGAACCGTCGGCATCTTGTACCATGCCAATCGTCCCCCCTGTATATATCAACAGGACTTTGTTCTGTCTCTCGTTTCCGTTCATCTTCTTTATTCTTTGTTATGACTATTGTTTATTATGTGCATGTTGGGTGTGACTCATGGCACACTTCCCCTCTCGGTTATTGGCGCAAATTACGCTTTGGCCGCTAACCCCTAAACTCAGTCTTTGTTTATTTATTGTATAGGATACAAATATTTACATGACTTATGCTTCGGCGGACGACCCCCAACAACAAATTGCAAAAATACAAAAGTTGAAAAGATTGACAAAAAATATTTCTTTCCCAGCCTTCCTCTATGCCCCTTTTCGCTCCGATTCAACATCTCGCTGTTGAAAACTATAGGCTATAAATGACCTATTTTTGATTTAAAACAAATACAATCAATAAAATACGCATATTTTTGTGTTTTTTGCCCCAAAACGTCATATTTTCTGTTTTTTTTGTTCGTCTGGCTGAAAAAAACAGCAAGATTCTTCTTCAGAGGATATTTTTTTTTTAAAATAATTGCATTGAAAATAACACCTTTATCTTTTTTGCCCGAGAAAAATTGCAAAAAAAATTTGGCAGTTTGAAAAATGGTTGTATCTTTGCATCCGCTTTCGCTCAAAAAACGGAATGTTGATAAAACAGGAAGTCAAGGAAGCGCAAGGACATTGAAAAAGTTGAAACAAGAGATAGCGTGTGTCGGAGGGCCTCCTGAGGGGGGCTTGAGGACACGGAAGAGTCAAAGGTTACA
>CADBDA010000032.1 GCA_902793295.1 uncultured Bacteroidota bacterium | reverse complement strand
CTATGAAACGTCAAGCCTATGGCTACCGAGACATGCCCTTCTTCAAACTCAAACTCCTATCCCTACACGACTCCACCTATCCATTTAGCGGATGAACCAAAAATATCCTCCAAAATTGAATTTTTTTTGTCAGTTTCAAAAATGTTTGTACTTTTGCAAAGTGATATCAAAATAATATCAAAACAAATTTTGCTATAAATTTATAATTAACAAGTTGTTGAAACAATATTAGAAATGGAAACAAAAGAATTTAACAAACAGCTGACGGGCAAGAACAACGGATTCCTGCACCTTTTTTTTAATCTTGTTATGTTGGTGGGATTCATCCTGCTGATTATCTGGGTGGCCAATTTTGACGGAATGATCAACCCCGAGAATGGCGAGCCGACGGCGCTGGTTCTGCTGCCGATATTGGGTAGCATTGTGCTGACGTTTGTCTATATCCTGCACTGCGTCGGGTTTATGATTATTCAGCCTAACCAGAGTCGCGTTTTGACATTCTTTGGCCGCTACAGTGGCACAGTGCGCCAGAATGGTTTCTTCTGGATTAACCCGTTCTACGCCAAGCGTAAAATATCGTTGCGCGCACGTAATATGGATGTGCCGCCCATCAAGGTCAACGATCGCAACGGCAACCCGATTATGATCGGCTTGGTGCTGGTGTGGAAAATCGCCGACACCTACAAGGCAGTGTTCGACATCGATGTGGATACGCTGACGTCGACGGCGCAGCACGGCGAACAGAACCAGCAGAGCCAGCAGCTGAAGGGATACGACAGCTTTGTGCATGTTCAGAGCGATGCCGCCCTACGCAAAGTGGCAGGCCACTACGCCTACGACAACATCGACCACAACAGCTCGGAGCTGACTTTGCGCAGCGGTGCCGAGGAGATCAACAACCAACTGGAAGAGGAGCTCCGCAGTCGCCTTTCGATTGCCGGTATCGAGATTGTTGAGGCACGCATCAACTATTTGGCCTATGCCGCCGAAATTGCCAGCGTGATGCTTCGACGCCAGCAGGCCGACGCCATTATCTCGGCTCGCGAGAAGATTGTCGAGGGTGCTGTGTCGATGGTTGAACTGGCGCTGAACAAGCTGAGCGAGCGCGAGGTGGTGCAGCTGGACGAGGAGAAGAAAGCCACGATGGTGAGCAACCTACTCGTGGTCCTCTGCGCCGACGAAAGCGCATCGCCTGTCATCAATACGGGTTCAATTTATTAAGCTATGAAGAAAAGCTTCGCACTTCGGGTTGAAAGCGACGTCTATGACGCTATCGAGCGATGGGCTGCGGACGAGTTCCGCAGCACCAACGGTCAGATAGAGTGGATACTGTCCGAGGCGCTGAAGAAGGCCAAACGGCATCCGAAGAGCGCCAACCGTAGGGGCGAGACTTCGAGTGCGCCCGAAAAGGAGGGAGGCGGCAATGAATAAAATAAGAATCGCGACCATCGTGCTGGCAGCGCTGGCGCTTGTAAACTACCTTGTGGGCGGTCTGTTGGGCTTTATCGGTATAAAGGGCGAGATCCTCAAAACTTTCGCCTTTGTCTTCGGTATATTTTTGCTTGTCGGCGTAGTGTGCCTGGTGGCCGACTGGCTGACGCTGCGATGGGCCGAGTCGGGGGAAGAATATAAAGTGCTGAAGCTGCGCAAGGGCCGTTTTGTTCGCGAGACGCGCAAGATGCGACGTGACGACGAAGGGCTGCAGGCCTTGCAGATGGGCATCTCGGGATGGTTGTTTTCGCTGATGGTGCCGCTGTTTGCATTCGGGTCTATATGGCTCGAAATGCCGTTCGAGGTGCTAAGCAGCATCGCTGTGGGATTGCCTGTATTGAGTGGATTCATTATCGGAATCGTCACTTCCGCCCGCCAACGTAAGAAAGGAGAAGCCTTATGACAATAGAGAGCAAAAAAACGATAGGAATGGTCGGCAGTGCGCTGGCAGTGATGGTTGTTGTGGTCGGCAACATATTGATGGCGACGCAGATAAAGTCGCAGGGCGCAGGCTTCTTTGTCGCCTATCTGTTCTACTCGCTGGCGATTTTGGCCGGCGGTATGTTCATCACGTGGCTGCCGAATATGAAAAACCAAAATTGGGGCTTCAAAATGGTGGACGGACGTCTTAAATGGCAAAAGGACGAACGTATTATCGACGTACATCGCAGACGCCTTGTGTGGTTGCCCTTATTTACAATTTTCTTTGAGCTTTACGGATTGTTCGACTATTGCTGCGACTTGTGGCAAAAGCCGTGGACAGAGATACTTAAATATCTGTTTTTTGTGCTGACACTTGTATCAATCTTTGTCTGGTGCGGCATCATCATTGTCGAAGATATACGTGCGGCAAAGAAAAATAAAGGCCAGCTGTAAGATTTTGGCGTGCTGAAACGTATATTATAAAACTGGAATTGTAATTAAAACCATATCTGTAACTTCAGACAGATTTAGCGAAGACGAAAACATTTTAACAACAAACATATCAACAACACAATGGAAGAGATTTTGCGTGTGGAGGGGCTTAGCAAGACCTTCACGCTTTCAAAGAAACAACAGAAGATTGAGCGCACCACCCTGCGCAAGAAGGTGGCTGTCGACAATCTGAGTTTCACCGCCAACCGTGGTGAGATATTCGGTCTGCTGGGCCCCAATGGCGCTGGCAAAACGACGACGCTGCGTATGCTGTCGACACTTATCAAGCCTGATGCGGGCGACGCCGTGCTGGACGGTTGCAGCATCATTGGCGATCCCGAGGGAGTTCGCTCCAAAATCGGGTTTCTCACCAGCGAACTGAAATTGGAGGACTTCTTCACTCCCAACTACCTGTTCGATTTCTTCAGCCGCCTTCACCAGGTGCCGGAGGATGTGGTGCGCACACGCAAGGAGCTGATGTTTGCCCGCTTCGGCATCGACAAGTTCGCCGAAGTCAAGGTTCAGAACCTCTCGACGGGTATGAAGCAGAAGCTGTCGCTGGTTATCTCGCTGGTCCACGACCCGGAGGTCATCATCTTCGACGAGCCTACCAACGGCCTCGACGTGCTGACGGCACGCACCGTGACCGACTACCTGCAGGAGCTGCGTGGCGAGGGCAAAACCATCATTCTCTCGACTCATATTTTTAGCCTTGTGGAACGCTTGTGCGACCGCGTGGGCATCATCATCGATGGCAAATTGACGCACTGCGGGACCCTCAGTGAAGTGTGCGACGGAATGACTATAGAGGACCGCTTTTTCGAAATCTATAAAGAAGTGAAAGGAGACGAGCAATGAAAAACAACACTTGGACAATCATTAAGAAAGAGTTTGCACGCTTCTTTGGCGACCGCTCGCTAATGTTTACCACGGTGATTATGCCGGGTTTGCTTATCTATCTTATCTACAGCCTGATGGGTGAGGGCATAGGCAAGATGGTGACCGAGGGACAAGACGAGGTGGTCACTATGCGCGTCGAGAATATGCCCGAATTCCTTGCTGCGGAAATTGCCTCCGACAGCCAGATGGTGGTTGTCAATCAACCTTTCGGGCAGGAAGATATCGACATGTTGGCCGACGAGGATCTGAACATTGTGATGGTGCGCTTCCCCAAGGATTTCGAGCTGCTGGTCAACACCTACGACCCGAAATGTGGCCTGCCGGCACCCAATGTGGAAATCTACTACAACTCGACCAACAATGCCACCAGCCTTGTATACAAGACGCTGACGGCATTCCTCGACAGCTATGAGAGCGGTATGAGCAATCGCTTCGATGTCAACCGCGTGGACGACGGCTCCACGGCGCAGTTCGACATGGCCACCGACGACTCCATCGGCGCCATGATTTGGAGCAAGCTACTGCCGATGCTGATAGTGATGATGCTTTTCAGTGGCACCATGGCCATCGCCCCCAGCGCCATTGCCGGCGAAAAAGAGCGTGGCACCATCGCCACCCTGCTGGTCACCCCCATGCGACGCAACCAGTTGGCTCTTGGCAAGATTGTGTCGCTCAGCTGTATCGCGCTGCTCAGCGGTATCAGCAGCTTTATCGGCATTGCGCTTTCGCTGCCCAAGATGATCAGCGGCGAAGATGTGGAATTGGGCTTCAACTACACCTTTGGCGACTATGCCGCCATTCTGCTGGTCATTTTCGCCACAGTGCTGATTATGGCGTCGGTAGTGAGCCTGCTGTCGGCATTAGCCAAGGACGTGAAGAGTGCCGGCACGATGATCACTCCCTTCATGCTTGTGGTGATGCTCGCTGGTCTGATACCTATGTTCCAAAACAATACGCCCGAAACCTTCACCACATACATCATCCCGTTCTACAACTCCATTGAGGTGATGACCGCCACCTTCGCCCATAAAATCATGTGGAGCAATGTGGTCGTCTGCCTTGTGTCGAACATCTGCTACACCGGCATCGCCGTCTGGGGCCTGACACGTATGTTCAACAGCGAAAAGGTGATGTTCGGAAAGTAAACTTAACCCATTGGCAATAATAATGCTTTCTCCGCGTTAATATCAATTATCATCAAAACAAAAACCATGAAACCCATGAAAAAAACAATGCGCCTTATGATGTCCGTCTTAGCATGCGGACTGCTGCTGCTGACCTCGTGCTCGAAGTCGGCCAAACTGGCAGCGTACATTCCCGACGACGCCTTCATGGTCGTCAATGTCAACGCTGTGGATTTGATGCAGAAAATGGATGTCGAGAACATCGACAACATCTCGTTTGTCAAACTGGCCCGCCAGGAACTCAAAAGCGAGGACCCCAAGATGGCCGAACTGGTCGACAAAATCATCGCAGATCCCTTGTCGACAGGTCTGAACCTGAAAGAGGACATGCTGGCATACGTGACATTGTCGAATGAATACAACGCCCTCGTTGCAATGCACAAGGAGTCGAAGTTTGAGGACTTCCTCACCCAGTTCGCAAAAGACGAGGAATATGAAATCAGCATCACTGAAAAGGACGGCTTCAAGGTGGCTACAATCGACGGTAGCGAAGCGCTGGCCTTCAACGGAAAAGTGCTTGCAATTGGCAGTGCAGCCCAAAATCCTGGAACAAGACTGAAACTGGACAAGGATCGGAGCTTGGCCGACAACGACAACTTCGAACAGTACTGGAAAACACATAGCGAAATAGGATTTTGGATGGCATTCGAGCCTATCTTCAAGACTCTCAAGATGATGGGTCGCGACGATGATTTGGTCAACAGCGGATTGCCTGAAGAGTATATCGATGCATTGGAGGATGCTGCTTATTCAATCAATTTGGTCTTCGACAAGGGTGCCTTCCGCATGGTTGTGAACACCCAGGGTATCGATCCTAAGGATTGGAAAGTCTACCAGCAGGATTTCAACGCTGACTTGGTCAACCTCATGCCCGAAACATGCTATGCAACACTGGCCTCCGCTGTCAAGATTGATGAGATGGTCAAGATGCTGTCCAACATGAAGGATGCTGTCGACATTAACGAAGAAATAGCCGACAATATCACCGTCAAGGACCTGCTGCAGTCGTTGAATGGCAGCGTGTTGGTGAGCCTGTTCGACATCGTCCAGATGGATGAGTCCTCGGTGGTGCCGATGCTGGCCATAGCTGCCGATGTCAATAATGCTGCAACGATCAAGAACCTTCTGGCTAAATTGGGTCTGACACAGCAGGACGGACTCTATGTCATCCCCGATTTCGGTCTCGGCACCGATGCCTATATCGCTCTCAATGACAAGGCTGTCTATCTGACCAACTCGAAAGAAGCCGCCAATCAGTTCCTGGCCGGCGGTTACAAAAACGGCATGAAGAATGTGGCTCAGAAGGTCAAGAAGGGCAACTTTTTCTATGCCGACCTCAATGTGAACCACTATCCGGCTCCTATCGTCAAACTGATACCTTCGAACATCGTCACCCTCTTGGGCGGTTACTTCGACTATTTGGAGTGCGGCGCCATAAGCAGCACCAGCGCCGAATGCACTATCCATCTGGTCGAATCCAAGGAGAACAGCCTGCTCTTCACGCTCCACTATATCGACAAGAACCTTGTGGAACTGGCCAACCTTGCTGAATCGCTGGAAGAAGAGGTCGACAGCTATGGTTTGGGCAACACCGACGGTGACACCGAGGAGTATTACGAGGAGGAGATTTGGAATGATGGAGATTTCGAAATATAATGTCAGATCGCATCCATTGTTTTTCACGTCATGCCAAAGCGTGGGCAAGCCTGGCTTTGGACTTGTGGCATAACGAAAACAAATTGTGCAAATAACACTTCATAATATCAAACCCCAATATATGTCGGAATCGGAAGTGGCCGGTTCCGACATATATTTGCAACCAACCGTGGTCTTCCAAAGAGGCCGCAAATACATGGTATGCGCCAAGTCGGGTCATGGCAAGACTTCGCTTCTGAATTTCATCTACGGCAGCAACCGCTCCTTCGACGGCACCATCGACTACGGCATGCCGGTCGACAGCCCGTTTGCGCTGCGCCGCGACAAGCTGAGCTATCTCTTCCAGGACCTATGTCTCTTCTCCGAACTGACGGCCATCGAGAATGTGCGGCTGAAGAACAACCTGACGCATTTCAAGTCGGATGCTGAAATGGAGGCCATGCTTGCGGCAATCCTTCCGGCCGAAAAAAAAGATCAGCCGGTGCGTACCCTCTCGCTAGGACAGCGCCAACGTGTGGCGGCGGTGCGGGCTCTTTGCCAGCCGTTCGATTACCTGCTGCTCGACGAACCTTTCAGCCATATTGACCACCAGAATGCCCAGCTGTTGGCCGACTTGGTGTGTCGCGAAGTCGACAACCAGGGAGCGGGCCTTATCGTCACCGCTCTCGACGCTATTGACCTCTTCAATTTCGATGAGGTGCTTCATCTTTGACTTTCTTTTTTCAACTTGTTATTCTTTTCTGTCCTGTGCTAGCCAAACTACAACGTAAGACGCTTATCCCGACCCAGATAGTGGGTTATGCCCTCACCCTCTTGGTGGGTGTCACCATTGTGCTGCTCGCCTTCCAACTCTATGCCGACCTGCAGCCCATGCTGACCCAGCAGACCGATGTCTTCAAGGCACATACGGTGACGGTGTCCAAGAATGTGACACTCTTCAAGACGGCCAACAAGGAAGGCGTCTATTTCGACCAGCGCGAACTGGACCGCATACAGCAGCAGGATTTCGTCAAGAAGGTCTCGCGGTTCACCAGCTCGTCGTTCAATGTCAGCGCATCCATCAATTTGGGCGATGGACACCGCATGAGCACCGACCTCTTCTTTGAAAGTGTCCCCGACGAATACCTCGATGTGCAGAGCGACGCATGGCAGTGGGACAGCACCTCCGATTTCCTGCCCATCGTCATACCCGAAGACTATTTGAGCCTATACAATTTCGGCTTTGCCGAAAGCCAGTCGCTGCCGGTCATCTCTCAAAACACACTCTCCCAGGTGTCGTTCAATATCGTCATCGATGGCAACGGGCGTCATCGCATGTACACCAGCCGCATCGTCGGCTTCTCGGGCAAAATCAATTCGATTCTGGTACCAGAGGATTTTCTCGTGTGGGCCAACCGGTATTTCGGCGCCCCCTCCACCGACCGCTGCAGTCGCCTGCTGGTGGAATTCACTGATGCCAGCGACGAACGTATCCCGGCGTTCTTTGAAGGGAATGGACTCAATATCAACAAATCGGAGCTCGAAACGAGCAAGATGGTCTTCATCTTCCGCTTTGCGCTGCTCTTCGTCTTTGTCATTGCCGCCATCATCATTGCGCTTTCCATGGCATTTATCGTCATGAGCTTGAATCTCATCGTCCAGAAAAATCGCGAACTCTTTGTCAATCTCTATAATATCGGCTACTCCACTTCGCAGATAGCGCGCTTCTATCAGAGGGTGGTCAGCATCATCACCGTCGCCGACTTGCTTTTGGCGGTCGTCGCGGCGCTGGTCATCCGCGGTTTGTATGTGTCCCGCCTGCAAACCATTTTTTCCGTCGGTGGCGGCACACTCCCTATTATTCTTACGGCTTCAATCCTGTGTCTGTTCCTTCTGCTGGCCTACAATGGGCTTATCCGCCGATCTGTCCGCTCGGTGGTTCGTTGATGATGGGACTTGTGGCTATATCAATGGAATTCGCCATAACGGGTCCCCTTGTTTTCAGCGGACCATGGTGCACCAAAAAAATATGGTTCATCCGCTAAATGGATAGGTGGAGTCGTGTAGGGAGAGGAGTTTGAGTTTAAAGAAAGGCATGTCTCTGTAGCCATAGGCTTGCCGTTTCAT
>CADBDA010000031.1 GCA_902793295.1 uncultured Bacteroidota bacterium | reverse complement strand
CTTTCTTCTTTACCGAAGTAAGACGGTGACCTCGCTCAGACAGTGGCCGTTTTTTAACGTGCTGTCGGAACCATTTTCTTAACGCCATTTACGTCAAAGCTGGGGGAGACGAAGTGTTTTTTATTGGGGTTGATGTTTCTATTGGGGTTCCTTTCGGATACGGATGGCGGGGGGTGGGTTGGGTTTGTTTTTGCTGCCGGGTTCGGATACGGATGGCAGGGGTTGGGGTGGGTTTGTTTTTGCTGCCGGGTTCGGATACGGATGGCAGGGGTTGGGTTGGTTGGTGGTATGGGGTTGGGGTTAGTGGATTATTTGGTCGACGACTTTGCAGAGGCGCATGCTGGTTTGGTTGATTTGGCCGCTGCCGTCGATGGAGACCAGGAGTCCGGAGACTTTGTAGTAGTCGACGACGGGACGGGTCTTCTCTTCGTACTCTTCGAGACGGTGACGGATGGTGGCCTCGTCGGAATCGTCACTGCGGTTGGAGACGGCGGCGCGTTCGTGGATGCGTCGGACAAGCTCTTCGCGCGGAGCATCGATGGAGATGACACAATCGAGACGGCGCTGGTGACGCTTGAGGAGGAAATCGAGCGCCTGCGCTTGCTGGACGGTGCGCGGGAAGCCGTCGAAGATGATGCCCTTGTCGGTGGAGGTGATGGCCTTGTCGATCAGGCCGATGACGACATCGTCGCCCACCAGATCACCTCTATCCATGAGGGATTTGACACGGAGGCCGAGCGGGGTGCCGTCGGCCACTTCCTGACGGAGCATTTCGCCGGTGGAGAAATGGTCGAGATCATATTTTTCGGCCAACAATAAAGCATGGGTGCCTTTGCCGACACCAGGGGCTCCAAAAAGAACGATATTTTTCATGGGAATTTAATGTTATTTTGGTGGGTTGGGTTTTGGGGATGGGTTTGATGTGGTTGGGTTTGTGGGGTTGATAGGGTTATTGGGGTTGGGGGATGACAGGTTATGTTGTGGGGTAAAAAAAAGGAAAGGATGTCAACGATGACATCCTTTCCTTTATAATAAAATGCCTGTTCATGAATTACATGGCATTTACCTGCTTCATCAGTTTGGATTTGAGGTTGGAGGCTTTATTCTTGTGGATGATGGAACGTTTAGCCAATTTATCGATGATGGAGACCATCTTAGGCAGTTTTTCCGTAGCCACAGCCTTATCCTCAAGAGCTCTGAAATCACGCAAGGCGTTACGCATGGTCTTGGCGTAATATCTGTTGGTTACTCTTCTCGTCTCACTGGAGCGGATTCTTTTTTTTGCTGACTTGTGATGTGCCATAATTGATTATAACTTCTAATTTATCTTTGTACTCCGTGCGGGATTCGAACCCGCGATTTTGAGAATGAAAATCTCACGTCCTGGGCCAGCTAGACGAACGGAGCCTGCTGAATGGAGAGCGAAATGCGGTCAGACATGCATCTGAAAACACGCAACTTGAACTCTCAAAAGCGGATGCAAAAGTACAAACATTTTTTGAACCAGCAAAATTTTTTTTCACAGGCAGTGGTTACTTAATGACGGAATCAATCCGTATCTGCCTGAAAACGAAATCCTAGACGCTTAGCAGTGACGAGTGATTTTTTATCAAAATTGTTGCGCATCTCCCCTACTGAGACCACCTTGATTTCGTCGTAGGGAGGGGTCAAAAGATCAAAATTGGTGGTATATTCGATAGCGGATTCGACGATGCTTTGGACGGATTCGGGGCTGATGACGGAGGTGTTGAAATTGTTGTAGAGCATGCCGAGTTCGCGTTTGCCTTCGATGAAGTAGTGTTTGTCGGTGTTGACGAAGATGCGTCCGATAAGGTATCCCAAGTCGTTGTCGCGCTGGTAGAGGAAGGAGTCGGCGAGGAAGTTGTAGACGTGGATGACGCCGCAATAGGAGCGGGAGGGGTTTTCGCGGATGTAGGGGGACTTCATGACCTCGTGGTTGCGGGAGAATTCGAAGACATTGGTATGCATCATGAAGATGAGGAGGTCGCCGGCGAAACGGATTTCGAATTCGAAGTCGCCGCGGTCGGTGTATTCGAATTTGATTTCCTTGCCTTCCTTACGGTTTTTTTCCTGGAGGAGTGCCAGGACATCCTTGGCGGTTTGGCGGAAGAGTTCGAAGGACTCTTTGGTTGCGTTATAGACATTCTGTTTCAGCTCGCCTTTGGAGAAGATGAGGTCGCTGAGGGATTCATTGAGTTGCATAGGTGAAAATGAGAAATTGATATCGATTAAAGATTGTTATTATTCTATTAATATATAGTTTTAAGCGGCCGACGGGGCGGCGGATTACGGCAGTGGCAGCGGGAGGCTGCGACAGATGCAGGTGATTTGGTAACGTTTGGTGAGGAGAAATATTGCCCAAGGAAGCGATATTTTAGGACGATGGAAAAAGATTTTTTTAGGGGCGACACAATAAAAACGTTAAAAAATGGTTAACACTCAAAAATTGCATTAAACACAATTCATTACACTATTATTGCATGCAGAAAACGACCCACCACAGAAAGCGTATTGACGTACAGAAGATAACGAAAAAGAACATTTCCACCCTTGACGGGGGCTATCCGGACAATTGGTCACTGATACTCTGCGACAAAGGGACAGCCAAAATAGACATCAACGAAGACACCATGAGCATGAGCAGGAACTGCATCTTGTTGGTTCCGCCCAACCGCGCCATCGCGTTGACGGCGTGGAGCGACGACGTGGAGTTGACGGCAGTGCTGACACCCATAGCGTCGCCCATGATGTTTTCCAACATCAGCGAAGATGTCCATCTGTCGAACCGGTTGCTGGAGGACCTGGACCCCTCGCAGTTGTACGACCTGCTGGAATACGGCCAAGGGCGCATGGTGAAGAGCCACCAGATGGCGGACGACGATGCGGACGACCTGCGCAAGCTTATCGACGTGTTGAAGCACCGTTTGAAGGGGCATTCGAAGACTTTCCAGACGTTGCACCGTTCGCTGATTGTTGCCATAGGGCTGATAGTGATCGATTCGACCACACTGTCGAATACCGGTCCAAAGTCATACACCAAGCAAGCCGCCACAGTGCGCAAATTCTTCAGTGAGATGTTCACAAACTACAAGGAGCACCACGACGTGGCCTTCTATGCCAAGCAGCTGGGGCTGTCGTCCAAATACATCTCGACTGTGATCAAGGATGAGACAGGCCTGTCGGCATTGCAGTGGTTGAACAGCATCGTGATATACAAAGCGAAGCAGATGCTGCGGAGCACCAACCTGACGGTTGCCGAGATTGCCGCGCTGCTGCATTTCTCGTCGTCGTCGGCCTTCATCCGCCACTTCAAGAACCAGACGGGCACTACGCCGCTGGCTTATAAGAAGTGACTTTGTTTTAAGGACTTTAAGGACTTTAAGGACCTTAAGGACTTTAAGGACTCTAAGGATTTTAAGGACCTTAAGGACTTTAAGGATTGTAAGGACCTTAAGGACTTTAAGGATTGTAAGGACCTTAAGGACCTTAAGGGCTTTTTGGGGCTTTTTGGGGCTTTAAGGAACGGCGGCATTCCCTGTTGAGAGGGGATGCCGCCGGTTTATTGTTTTGATGTTGTTTTTTTTTGGGGGGGGTTACTTCATTTCCCAGGTGGCGCCGTCTTTGCCATCCTTGACGGCGATGCCCAAGGCGGAGAGGTTGTCGCGGATCTTATCGCTCGTAGCCCAGTCCTTGTTGGCCTTGGCGGTGGCGCGCACATCGAGGATCATCTGCATGAGGCCGTCGATGAGGGAGGTGTTGTCGGAGGCCATCTCGTCGCGGAGGCCCATGACGTCGAAGACGAAGATTTGGAAGACCTCCTTGAGCTCGTCGATATCCTCCTGCGTCAAGGTAGCCTTATGGTCGTTGACGGTATTGATGACACGCGCGGCGTCGAAGAGGTGGGAGATGACGATGGGCGTGTTCATGTCGTCGTTCATGGCGTCGTAGCAGAGTTGGCGGTAGCCTTTGACGTCGACGGAGCTGGACTTGGACGGCTGGAGCGAGCCGAGGGTTTTGAAGGCCTGCATGAGGCGGTTGTAGCCCTTTTCGGCGGCCTGCAGCGCCTCGTTGCTGAAGTCGACAGTGCTGCGGTAGTGCGCTTGGAGGATGAAGAAGCGGATGGTCATGGGGCCGTAAGGCTGCGCCAGCATCTCCTCGCCATTTTTGGGGTTGATATGGCTGCCGTTGAAGAACTCGTCGAGGGTGATGAAGTTGCCCAGCGACTTGCCCATTTTCTGGCCCTCGATGGTGATCATGTTGTTGTGCATCCAGTAGCGGCAAGGCGCGTGGCCGGTGGAGGCGACGCACTGAGCCATTTCGCTTTCGTGGTGCGGGAAGACGAGGTCCATGCCGCCGCCATGGATATCGAAGGGCGAACCCAAGTACTTGGCGCCCATAGCGGTACACTCGGCGTGCCAGCCCGGGAAGCCGTCGCTCCAAGGCGAAGGCCAGCGCATGATATGTTCGGGGGAAGCCTTCTTCCAGAGGGCGAAGTCGCCCGGGAAGCGTTTCTCGTCCTGGCCGTCCAGTTCGCGGGTGGTGGCCAGCATCTCGTCGATGACGCGGCCGCTGAGGATGCCGTATTTATGGGTTTGTTCCTGATACTTGCGGATGTCGAAATAGACGCTGCCGTTGCTGACGTAGGCGAAGCCCGCGTCGAGGATTTGCTGGACGAGCGCAATCTGTTCGATGATATGTCCGCTAGCGTGCGGTTCGATGCTGGGGCGCAGCACGTTGAGGCGGTCCATCGCCGCATGGTAGCGGTTGGTGTAGTACTGAGCCACCTCCATCGGTTCGAGTTGTTCGAGGCGTGCCTTCTTGGCGATCTTATCCTCGCCCTCGTCGGCGTCATGCTCGAGGTGTCCGACATCGGTGATGTTGCGCACGTAGCGCACCTTGTAGCCCAGATGCTGGAGGTAGCGGAAGAGGATGTCGAAGGTGATGGCCGGACGAGCGTGACCCAGGTGGGCGTCGCCGTAGACGGTAGGGCCGCAGACGTACATGCCCACGCGTCCGGGGGTGAGCGGAGTGAAAAGTTCTTTCTGGCGAGAAGCCGTATTATAGATTAGAAATTGCTGCATTTTATTAGACAAGTTTTTTATCTTATATTTAATATGTATAAAGCGTGTTTGTTCTGATGATACCAATTTTGCCGATGCGGCGTCAAAAGTGTTTTCGGAGCGTGTCAGCGTTTGATGTAGGAGAGGAAGTCGAGGTCGATGGAGAGCGAGATGAAAGGTTTGACGAGCCAGGATTTGGCGGTGATGTCGTCGAGGGTGAGCACCGGTTCGAGCGACTGGCCGGCGGCATAGCCGTCGATAAGCATCTCGTACTCGCAGATGTTGACGCCCACGGTGAGGTAGAAGAAGTCGACAAAGCGGAAGCTCGGTCCGATGTAGAAATTCTTGAAGAGGTTGCTGCCGCCGAAGCCCACGTAGATGCCCAGGTCGTAGTTGAACTTCTGGTCGAAGCGCGGGATGTCGCGTTTGGAGCTGGCGGAGGAATCCTGCTGGCTGGAGCCGTTGAAGAAATCGGTGAGGTCCCAGAGCATGACGGAGGCGCCGGTGACGAAGTCGAACTCGATGTCGCCCGCATTGCGGTTGCGGATCACCTTGCTGTAGGTGACGGTGCCGCCGGAGGAAGGTTCGGGGGTGAGGCGGATGTCCCAATCAGGGGTGCGGAAGAAGCGCATGGCGATGCCCTGGATGGGGCGCACCTTCTTTTTCTTGTTGAGGGTGATGGCCGCCTTTTCCTCGGCGTCCTTGGCCTTCTGGGCCAGGTACTTGTTCTCCTCCTGCTTGCGGATATTCTCGATCTCGATGGCGTTGACCCGTTTCTGGAGCGAGTCGACCAGATGGCGGTAGTGCTCCTTCTCGTCGAGGAGATGCGTATAGATTTCGCGTTGCGATTTGAGGGAGACCTCCTTGGCGTCGATGTCCTTCTGGAGGTAGGCTATTTCGCGGCTTTTCGCCTCGATGCTAGCCTCTTTCGACTTCAGTTCGCCCTCCCACTTGGCCTTGTCGATATCCGACGCCGAGAGCGAACGTCGGTAGAGTTCCTCCTTCTCGGCCAGCAGTTTCTCCTTTTCCTGGAGTGCCCGCACCTGGTTGCCCATGAGGGTGTTCTTTTCCTGCAGTTCCTTCTGGTAGAGGTCGTTGGCCGCGATGAGGGAGTCTTTGAGCATCACCAGGTCGCGCATGCGCTGACGGAGGGCCACCTGTGCCGCCACGCTGGAGTCGAGCAAGCGCGAGAGGCGGTCGATTTCGGCCATATCCTGCTGGCGCATGCGGCGGTAGTGGTCGAGCGAGTCGGCCAGGAAGTCGGACGCGGTGGCGAGGCTGTCGGGGCGCTGGGGGATGCTGTCGTCCGTCGGGGCAAAGCCCACGGGCTCCACCTGCGCGACGGCAGGCAGGACGAGCAGCACGAAGCCCAGAAGAAGCAGCAACTGTTTGAGGTTATGCATTTTTCAGTTTTTCGACGATGGCTGACACCGGCACTTTCTCCTGTTCGCCGGTGGTCATATTCTTGAGGGTGACGCTGTCGGAGGCTATCTCCTCCTCGCCGACGAAGGCCACGAAGGGGATGCCGCAGCGGTTGGCGTAGTCCATCTGTTTCTTGGTTTTGGCCGCATCGGGGTAGATCAAGGTGGCGATGCCGGCGTGGCGCAGCAGGGCGGCGCATTTGACGCAGTGGCGTTGTTCGGCCAGTCCGAAATTGACGAAGAGCACCTTGGCGGCCTGACCGAGAGTCGGCGGGAACTTGTCGAGTTCGGTGAGCACATCGTAGATGCGGTCGGCGCCGAAGGAGATGCCCACGCCCGAGACGTTGGGCATGCCGAAGATGCCGGTGAGGTTGTCGTAGCGACCGCCGCCGCAGATGGAGCCGATGGAGACATTGAGGGCCTTGACTTCGAAGATGGCACCGGTGTAGTAGTTGAGTCCACGCGCGAGGGTGAGGTCCAGTTCGACTCCGCACGCCGGGTTGACGAGGGCGATGAGGTCGAAGAGGGTGGTCATCTCCTCGACGCCCTTGAGTCCGACGGGGATATTGGCGAAGAGTTCGCCGAGGCGTGCCAGCTTGGCATGGGCGTCGCCCTGCAGTTCGAAGACCGGGTTGAGGGCTTGCACCTGGGCGTCGTTGAGGCCACGCTCGAGGAGTTCGGCGCGGACATTGTCGAGGCCGATCTTGTCGAGTTTGTCGATGGCGACGGTGATGTCGACCAGCTTGTCGGGGGCGCCGATCAGTTCGGCGATGCCGGCGAGGATCTTACGGTTGTTGATTTTGAGCAGCACGTCGATGTCCAGGCGCTGGAAGACCAGGTCGATCATCTGCACCAGTTCCAGTTCGTTGAGGAGGGATTCGGAGCCGATCATGTCGGCGTCGCACTGGTAGAATTCGCGGTAGCGGCCCTTCTGGGGGCGGTCGGCGCGCCAGACGGGCTGGAGCTGGTAGCGGCGGAAGGGCAGGACGATCTGGTCGCGGTGCTGGACCACGAAACGGGCGAAGGGGACAGTGAGGTCGTAGCGGAGGCCGCGTTCACAGATGCGGGGGGCCACCTTGTGGTAGTCCTGGCTGAAGTCGACATCCTTCATGAAATCGCCGGAATTGAGCACCTTGAAGAGGAGCTTGTCGCCCTCTTCGCCGTACTTGCCCATGAGGGTGGAGAGGTTTTCGAGCGAGGGGGTCTCGATGGGTTCGAAAGCGAAGGTCTTGAAGACCTCGCGGATGGTGTCGAAGATGTAGTTGCGACGTGCCATTTCGGCGGGGAGGAAATCGCGGGTGCCCTTAGGTATGCTGCATTTCATTTGGCTCATATCGATAATATGTTCGTTACACAAAGATGCCGTCGGGGTTGGGACGGGTGATATAAAAGATTGGAATAGAAAGAACTGCGTTTGCTCAGTCGGTCTATAGCAATTTGCAAAAATACGAAAATAATGGCGATTGGGGGAGGATTTGGGAAAAAATGTTTTTATATTAGGGATGAGGGGGGGGTAAAAGATTCTTTTTTGATTAGCATTTGTTTTTTCATTCGATTGGGGTTTCTTTATTGCCTAACAGCTTTTCTTTTTTATTCGATCTGCATTTGTTTTTTCATTCGATTGGGGTTTCTTTATTGCTTAACAGCTTTTCTTCCTCTTATAGGCTATCAGCATTTCTTTTTTGCAAAGCAAAACATGAAGAGCTCCAGTGGAGCTATGAGCCGAAGCCCGAAAAGTCACCACTTTTCGGATTGGCTGAGGGTTGCAAAAGATTCTTCTTTTATTTGGTTAGTTTTTTTTCTTTATTGCTTATCAGCATTTCTTCCTCTTATAGGCTATCAGCATTTCTTTTTTCCAAAGCAAAAAAAGAAACGCTGGCAAAGAAAAAGTGCTTTTTTCACATACGGAGATAGTCCGCTGCTTCCGGGCGATGGAAATCATCGGCTCAGGAGGCTGTGGCGCAGGAACTCGCAGGTCCGTCGGTGCTTTTTTACTTTTGTCGGTTGGTTTGAGGTTCCTCTTTCTCTTTTTGCGTTAGTAGGTTATCGTGCTCAGACACCCTGCGACCTTTACAGCCTCCTGCTTGTGATTTCCTATCACCCTCCAGCAAGCTACTGGGGACGAAGTGCTTTTTATTAAATGGAGACGTTCTATTGGGGGTTCGGTTTTTGATACGGGTGGTTGGTTTTGTTGATGTTTTTGCCGCCGTGTTCGGATCGGCGGGGTGGGTTTGTTTTTGCTGGCGGGTTCGGAGGGGTGGGGTGGTTTTAGGATGCGATGGCGGGGGTGGGGCGGTTTTAGGATGCGATGACGGGGGTGGGGTGGATTTGTATGGGCTTTTCGGGGGCGATTGGTGGGGGGATTCGGGAAATATTCTTAATTTTGCAGGGTGAATGGTTTTGAATCATTATTTGTATGGGATTTATAATCAATAGTATACGAAATATCAGCTGCTTAGTTTGCTTGGTTCTCTGGCTTGTTGGCGGGTCGGTGGGGACGGTTTCGCCCTTGCGGGCTCAACGACAGGTGGAGAACGGTATTGCTTTTATACAAGACTTCGCTGAGGGTATGGAGTTTGAATTCCTTACTAATGACTATGGATTGATGCTCGTGGGACCTTCTGACGAAGGTCGGCGCGCTTTGGGGCCTTCTTGCGAAGGCTTTATTATTGGAAGTGATTCAGGATTGGGATTGCGGACTGGAAGGCCTTCTGGCGAAGGCTTGATTGATGGGGGTGATTCTGGATTGGGATTTTTGGATGGAAGGGGGTCGTTTGAGGAGGTGCGGATTGTGGCGACGTCCTGCAACAGTTATAGTCGGGAGGCGGGGAAACCTTGTCTGCCGGTATATCATCGGATTATTGAGGTTCCGGAGGATGTGGAGGTGACGGTGAGCATCGGCGATGC
This sequence comes from uncultured Bacteroidota bacterium, assembly GCA_902793295.1. Lineage (GTDB taxonomy): Bacteria > Bacteroidota > Bacteroidia > Bacteroidales > P3 > Colimorpha. The sequence goes on along the minus strand of CADBDA010000031.1, from coordinate 6,674 downwards.
CGAATGGCGCCAGTGGCGTCTGCCCGACGGGACCCGTCTGACGGCTGCCACCGGGGCCCAGAGCAAAGCGGGCGAATGGCAGCAGCCCCTCCCCGACCCTGTCTGCTACGGCGCGAACCGCAGCTACAGCCTGCCCTTGGCACAACTGACGCCGATGGGCCACATGCGCGACAGCCGTCTGATGCGACTGACGCTGTCGCCCTTCGCCTACAACCCCGTAAGCGGCGAGGTGGCGGTCTGCACCCGCTTCACGGTGAGCATCCGCTATTCGACAGACATTGGCGGGACGACGTCGGACGGGGAGTTGCCAACTGTACAACGGCAAGACCCAGGGGACCACGGCATGGACCGAAAGGGTCGTCCGAATCGCGGTCTGGCGACCAAGGCCTACCGCAACGAGCTGCCCGGCGAAGGTCCGAGCACCTACCTCATTGTCAGTCCGGAGCGCTACCTGTCGACGCTGGAGCCGCTGATGTCATGGAAGCGACAGGAAGGCTATCTGGTAGAGACGCTGACCGTTGCCGACAGCAACCGCGACAGCATCAAGGCGCAGCTGGACAGACGCTACGCCAACGCCGACCTGCTGCACCCTGCGCCCCAGCACATCCTGCTGGTGGGCAATGCCGACGAGATACCCCCATTCGTGGCGCGACACCGCATCGGCGGGCTGGAGACCCACCGCACAGACCTCTATTACAGCGAATTCACTGGCGACTACCTGCCCGACGCCCTGTTGGGGCGACTGCCAGTGAACGACACGACAGAGTTGCGACACATCGTCGAAAAGACCCTTGACTACGAGCAATTCCGACTGGCCGACAGCAGCTACCTGAGCCGCAGCCTGCTGGTGGCCGGCAAGGAGCTGACCCACCCCGCCCCCACCGTCACGAACGGGCAAGTCAACTACCTGAAACAGCTGCTGATGCAGCACGACAACACCCACGACACCCTTTGCTACTACAACCCCCAATCGGACACGCTGAGCGACGAGATATACAGTCAGATGCAGACCGGCGTAGGACTGGTGAACTACACGTCGCACTGTCTGGCCTGGGGCTGGCGACACCCGATGCTCGGGACAGACCACATCGACAGTCTGGCCGAGGACGGGAAGCTTTTTGTGGCCATCAACAACTGCTGCCGCGCCAACCAGATCATCGTCGACTGTTTCGGCGCCCACCTGTTGCGCAAGCCCCATGCCGCCGCAGTGGGAGCCATCGGCGCCACGAACGAGACGCTGTGGGAAGAAGACTACTGGTGGAGCGTGGGCAGCCAAGAGGAAGTGACGCTGGCGCCCCAATACAGCAGTGAGAACGCCGGAGCCTACGACCACCTGTTCCACATGCACCAAGAGCCCCCAGAGACACACGCCCTGAGCATGGGTCAGCTGCTACAAGCCGGCAACTGGGCCGTAAGCCAGAGCGGATCGCCCTACGACTCGTTCTACTGGGAGATATACAGTCTGCTCGGCGACCCCACGCTGATGCCCTACATCGGCATACCCGACGCCCAGCAGCTGACGGTGGACAGCATAGAAGCCGGCGACATGGAGATAACGCTGCACGGCACCCCCTACAGCCGTGTGGCAGCCACCCGCAACGACACCCTGATGGGCGTGGTCACCCTGGACGGCAGCGGACACGGCACCATGCACTGCTACAGACCCCTGACCGACAGCCTGCTGATAACCGCCACAGCCCAATTCCACAAGCCGCTGCAGCGAAAGGTCGGCGTGCAGCCCGTCGAAGGCGCCCGACTGATAGTGACCGGCCACGCGCTGCACGACAGCGACGGGAACACCCTAGCGCAACCCACCCTGTGCGACAGCGCGCTGCTGACCCTGAGCCTGCGCAACATCGGCCAGGAGACGTCGCAGCAACACCAGCTGACCCTGCGCTCGACCCAGCTGCTGCGCGACACCACCGAAGAGACCACTATAGCCCCCCTTCAGGCCCAAGAAGCGACCACATGGACGACATGGATATGCCCCACCACACGCGGTTCCGCACTGCTCAGCGCCACACTGACACACGACAGCACAGCGCAGACGCTGACGATAGGATTTGACGTGGTGACGCCCCACGTGACCCTAGCCGACGCCACGCTGACGTTCGGCGACTCGGCCGTGACCAGCGTCGTCCCCCAGACAGACTACACCCTGCGAGTGACGATAGCCAACGGCGGCCGCGGCAAAGCCAAAGCAGTGACCCTGACCGACAGCGCAAGCCAGCAGCAGCTGACGCTAGGCGACATCGAAGCCGGCGGCACCGCCGAAGGCCACCTGCAGCTGAGCACCCCCATGGGGCACGAGCCCTACACCCTGGCGCTGCGGCTGCAGCACCGGACAGACAGCGCCGACTACCGCTACAGCTACCCCACAGACAGCACCACAAGCATCGCCACGGCAGCAACGCAAAGCCCCATAGCCCTCTACCCCAACCCCTGCAACGAGCAGGTGACGCTGAAGGGACTGCAAGAGCCCACACACATAACCATTTACGACAGTTTCGGCAGAAAGGTAGCAGAATTTTTTGCACAAAATGCCGACATCATACAATATTCCACCCACACACTTCGTTGTGGCTGTTACAGCGTTTTGATGCAGAGCGCGCACCATAGAGAAGTGAGAAAACTGACCGTAGTGCGATAAGCCCCACACCAGACGACACCACACAAGCCAAGCAGGAACATGACGCACCAGACACACACCAGCCACCCCCAGGCACAGGCCCAGCCCGACAGCAGCCAGCACAGCCTCCAGACGGAGCCTGCCGTGGCCGTCGTGGAGCGACCCACCCCCACCCCTGCGCAAGCCAGAACCACCTACAACACCGAGATACCCCCATTGCTGCTGATGCCCCAGGACACGGTGGCAGCCGACACCGTAGTGACCGACACCGCCACATTCAGCATCATCTGGACAGACAGCAGCGACGCCCCGTTCCCCTACAAGGAGGTGCAGATGCGCGAAAGCATGTTTGCCAACAACGGGCACAGCCGCAGCGAAACCCAACCCATGGCACACAGCAACCACTTCACCGGCGGTTGGATATTTGCCTGCATGCTGCTGCTAGGAACCCTCATCAGCCTGTACCTGAACAACCAGAAATTCAAGATAAACGACATCTTCCGGTCGCTGTTTGACATGAGAGCCCTGGACCGCGTATTCAGGGAGAGCAATCTCAGTCCGCGGTCGCTGATGCCGATGACCGGCATCTACCTGTGTGCGATAGCGCTGACGGCGCTGCAGGTGACGCGGCAGATGGCCTATGGCGGCGGGATGAGCGAAGCGTTAGTCTTTGTGCTGCTGCTAGCCGCGCTGCTGGTGTATGTGCTGACGAAGAACGCCTTCATACGGCTGTTTGGCGTGTTGTTTGGCGACCCCAGTGCCGCGATGCTATACCTTTCGAGCAACTATCTGTTCCATTTTGTTGGCGGACTGACGCTCACGCCGATGCTGCTATTTGTGTACTACACCCCCTCGTCCAGCGATCTGCCGCTGAAGATAGCGTTGGGAATGATTGCCATATTATTCATTGTTAGGATGTTGCGAGGAATGCAACTAATTTTAACGAATTCAAGAAGTTCCAAATTATATTTATTTTACTATCTTTGCATTTTCGAACTATTACCGATATTGATAACAGCAAAGGTTATAATTCAATAAATATAAGGCAGTTGCACTATTGAACCGAAGAGCATGAAAATTAAGAAAATTCTGATTTCACAACCAGAGCCGACCGATTTGGACAAGTCGCCATACAAGAAACTGATAAGCGATTACAAGTTAGACTTGACCTTTTACAAATTTTTTGAAGTGGTCGGAATCGGGGCCACGGAATTTCGCAAAAGCAGAATCCACATCACAGAGTATTCCGCCGTCATCTTCAACAGCAAGAACTCTGTAGACCATTTCTTCCGTTTGGCGAAAGAGTTGCGCGAAGTCATCCCCGAATCGATGAAATATTTCTGCTCGACAGAAGCAATAGCCCTTTACCTTCAGAACTACATACAGTACCGCAAGCGCAAGATCTTCTACGGGACGCAGTATTTTGCCGACCTGGTGGACGTGATGTCGAAGCACCGCGAGGAGAAATTCCTGTTCCCCTGTTCGGACGAGAAACAGACGGAATACACGAAGTTGCTGGACAAGGCCAAGTTCAAATACACCAAAGCGCCGATGTACCGTAGCGTGCCGCGCGACCTGAAGCAGTTCAAGCTGGAGGATTACGACATGATAGCGTTGTTTTCGCCCATCGGGGTGCGGTCGTTGCTGATCAACTTTCCCGATGCGAAGGATTCGTCGATCATGGTTGCCGCCTTCGGCACGTCGACCCATGCAGCGCTGAACGCAGCGGGCATCAAGATAACGATAGCCGCGCCGACGAAGAATTCGCCCTCCATGGCCATGGCCATAGAGAACTACCTGTTGGGCAAGCAGCAGGAGGCGGTGCTGGTGGTGAAGCCCAGCAGTCTGAAGAACAGCAAGAGCACCCACAGCAGCAAGACGACGGGGACGAAGAAGACCAAATCGGTGTTTGCGAGCAAGACGAAATACAAGCAGCTGATGGAGGAGAAGAAAGCCAAGGCCGCCGCGCGCCGTGCCGAACGTGCCGCGGAGAAAGCCCGCAAGGAAGCCGAGGCTGCCGCCAAGCTGAGCGAGACGACAAATCCGCAATCGTGAAAGGCCCCTACACTTTCAGCAAAAAGGAACGGCTCTGCAACCGCAGCGCCATAGGGAGGCTGTATGCCTCGCCGCACCGCGTGATGGTGTTTCCGCTGAGCGTACACTGGACGACGCAGCGGGACGCTGCCGCGCCGGGGAAGCTGGAGGTGGTGCTGGTGGCACCCAAGAAGAAGCTGCACCATGCCGTGGACCGCAACCGAGTGAAGCGACTGATGCGCGAATGCTACCGGATGCGGAAGCACCAGCTGGCGGAGGCGCTGGAGCAGCAGCAGCTGTCGATGGCGCTGGGCATCAACTACGTTCACCAGGAGATACTGAGCCACGAGCAGCTGTCGGTCCGATTTGAGAAGCTGATAACCATCCTGATAAACGAACTGCAGGCGTCGGAAGACACCGATGTCGGCGAAGCGGAAGAGGCATAGCATGATTCTGGGAACGATTTATGGAGGCGTGAAGAAAGGGCTGAGCTGGTTCTTTCTGTTGCTGATAAAATTCTACCAGCAATGCATTTCGCCGTTCACACCCGCCGCCTGCCGCTTCACCCCCACCTGTTCGCAATACGCCAAAGAAGCCATCATAAAACACGGTCCATTCAAGGGAAGTTGGCTTGCGCTGAAGCGCATTTTGCGATGCAACCCTTTCGGGGGTTCGGGATACGACCCTGTTCCATAACTAATTATCAGTGCATTATAACTAAAGTCAAAAAAATTTGTATCCATATAAAAAAAACTTTGTATTTTTGCACCATAATAATCAAATAGTCAAACATCATGAAAAAATTAAGATTTTTAGCCATGGTCATGGCAGCTGCTTTCACGCTGAGCTTTGTCAGTTGTGGGGATGACGACATCGAATACGAAGGCGTTATTCTTGAAGACGGCGACTTTATCGAGATTGGCGCATCGACCCAGAACGACGCCAACTACAACCAAGGATTCGGTTACGACACCACGGCGGCCTATCCTGCCCATTTCAAAGTGACGCTGAGAAACGGCAAGCTGGTCATCACGAACCTGACGGCCCAGAACACTGCCGAATCGCTTCAGATTCCCGGCATGAACCTGCGTGACTGCCAGTGCGCTGCCCGCATTGGAGACTACGGCAAGGTCAACGCTCTTTCGAAGATCAACTCCTACCTTGGTGCCGACCAGTACAGCGACTCGGTGGCTGCCGAGGAGAAACACGGCTATGTTGTCGAGGTTCATGGCACGATGAATTTTGACGGCTATGGCAGACCCGAACTGCACGACCTGAAGTCGCAGCACATGAGAATCTGGCTGGAAGAGGCTACCGACAAGGGTTACAAGGTCCGCTACGAATATCCCTACAAAGAGGAGCAGTAAAAGCGACGCGCCTTGAGGTGCCCAAAAGAAAAAAAATGTTGTCCCTATTGGGGCGACATTTTTTTTGTTGAAAGCGAACGCGGAGACGACTTTATATCTTGCACAAATACAGATGTTTGACCAATGGTTCCCCGTGGCGTTTTTTGAGAGAGACGTCGAAAAAAAAGAGGTTTTTCTTTGGTTGTTTGTGCTGTCATCGGGTCATCGGATTCAGGTGCAAAGATGCATAATTATTCGAAATTCTGGGGATTCGGTTCTTTGGTTTCTGTACAAAATCGGCAGTTTTAGCGTTTGTACTAAAATTTGACAGTATGAACCAAATAATGAGTGTGCATGTAACTTATAGTCGAAATATGGATTCAAGTTTTTTATAAGATTTGCACAACACTGGAGGATTGTTACTCTTATTACACAATATATAAAGGGGGGTCTGATGAACGTGATAAATATTCTTCATAAGGTCATATGTATATAAATCGTGCATACAGATATTTTCCAGATTAATTGCTCAAAAAAGAGACGATGCCAGTAGCTACCACCACAGTCCTATCCACCCTCCCCAACGGTGCCTACACACTTCGCATCGTCACCCACGACCAAACTTACATCAGAAAGGTTGTCAAGAAATAGCAGCTTGCAACATG
>CADBDA010000030.1 GCA_902793295.1 uncultured Bacteroidota bacterium | reverse complement strand
TGAAACGTCAAGCCTATGGCTACCGAGACATGCCCTTCTTCAAACTCAAACTCCTATCCCTACACGACTCCACCTATCCATTTAGCGGATGAACCATTTTTTTTTTAATTTTGCAAGAGTAACGCTTATGTATTTTTTTTGTTATGAATTGATTAATAATTGTTTGTATGTTGTCTAAATATCTGTGATGTTGACGGTTGCGGAACAGATAGGATGAAGGCCGAAAATGCCAACCGTTTTATTCGCTATCTATAAATCCAAAAACAATGAAAAAGACTCTATTAATGGTGGCATTCCTGCTGATGGTGTTTGGCGCCACCAAATTAAAAGCCCAGAGTTCCCTTTTTCTGGAGGCATCGAGTTGCGTCAGTGCATTAACAGACAATCTGGTCCGAACGGCAGTACCAGGGCAGACGTACGTGTCATTTCACAGGTCAGGGACGGGCAATTATTTCCTGTATTTCGACAAAGGGACATTCTGTCGCAGACTCAACCTGCCCTATGAATTCTATGTGTATGCATTATGATACTGTAACAATCCAGCCGATGAAAAAAAATTTTCTTCTATTCCCACAAATAGGGCTGACTAATCATTCTGTTATGATATTTTCTTTTCCAGTCACTATAGAAGATACAAAGATAAGCATCGGATGCAACGACTAAACCATTAAAAAAAGGACAACCATGAAAAGAATAATAACAAGTTTCCTGTTGCTGTTTGCACTGTTGGGAGTGAAGGCTCAGCAAATAGAGGAATACCCCACCTCACAACGGTATCTGTTTAATACTTATAACAAGAACAACTTCCGGCTGGACAGCCTCTTTCCTGTTCCTCCATTCGTATCAATACGTACAAATGTTTTTACTGTCCCATCGTTTAATCCTATCACGGATACGATTACCAATATTGTGGCACAAAAATATGCTGGCAGAAGAGGAACAGATCAAGTGGTTGTCTATGGCATGGCTCTACCAATATGTTTTGTTACAACTGTTTTTTTGCCTAATACTGATGTTGGAATTTGGGGATTAGGAGCTTTCCCGGACATAGAGATGTACGACAGTCTTTTCAGTCAATGGCCTCAAAAACTTATCGATTTCTACGCAGGTCCCGAACGGTATGTCTATTTGATGACTCGTGATTCGGCGCAGCTGGATCCTTTTGTAGAATATCAAAATCAGCAAAGACCAGTAGATTACTTTCGTCCTTTGGTGGTCGATTCCGCCCGGATCAGATTGGGGGTAAATATGGTGATGGGGAATGTTTTCCGTTTTCCAAATCTTGCTAATTGGCCTACGGGTTCCGGACATTATTATACATTTGATTATCCTACAGTCGAAGTCTACTTTGACGAACCCATTACTGTTATAGACACTTTTTGGGTTGGTGCCACTTTTGTTCCAATGGTAAATAACGAATTCGGATGTTTGGGACTGATAGACCCTTCTCATCCTGGCAATGTTTATGCGGGTTGCCCTCATACTGTTGTCAGTTCTGAGATCAATGGTATGAATGGTTTTATAATTGATTATTCCCCTATATTGGGTCGTGATTTTGGACATACAGTACCTGCTGACATATATTCACCCGACTATGGTTTTCTTGATGTCTGGGGAGGGCCTTTTCCGATAATAGCGCCGCCGCCGTGCATGGCGCCTCACGCCCTGCATGTGGAGCCGCTGTATTACGACTCGGTTGTGGTGCTATGGGATGTGCCGGTTGGGGTTCCCTATTGTCGTCTGGAGTACGGGCCGACGGGCTTCGTTCCGGGGACGGGCGTGGTGGTGGACAGCATAGTGGGAGGCGAGTACCGCATCGGGGGGCTGACGGAAAACACGGAATATGACGTGTACGTCACGGCCTGGTGCCGATACGACAGCTGCTACAGCACAGCGGTGGACACTTCGTTCACGACGCCCGAGATCTGTAACCCGAAAATCCAGATCAGGCAGACGCAGGTGACGGACAGCAGCGTGTGTGTCAGCTGGCAGCTGCCAGCGGGTGCCAGCTACTCCGAGGCCTTCTTTGTGAAGTCGGGTGCCGACGATTCGACAGGCACGCTCTATGCCCCATTGCATCCTGACTCGGCAGGGATATGCAGTCTGTGCGTGACGGGACTGGAGCAGGGGACGCAGTACGAAATCCGAGTCCGCGTCTGGTGCCCCTACGGCAGCAGCTATTCGATATGGCATGCGACGACGGTGAAGACGATAGGCTACTACAGGGTGACGGCGCTTTCCAGCAACGACGAGTGGGGGACGGTGACCGGCGGGGGGGAGTACCTGTACGGGAGCTATGCGATGCTGACGGCGACCCCGAGGGGTAGCCATTACCAGTTTGCCACATGGAACGACGGGGTGCTCTATGCCACGCGGATGCATCAGGTGACGGGCGACACCACGTTCACCGCCATCTTTGTCTGCGACACCTGCCCGGTGACTATCAGCCAGGCATCGGAGCCGAAGGTGCGGTTGTACCCCAATCCGGCGACGTCGACGGTAACGGTGCGGTCGGAGGAGGTGATGACGGCGATGGCGGCATACAATGTGCAGGGGGTGCTTGTGGAGGAGCGGCGATGCACAGGGTCCACAGAGGTGCTGGATGTGTCCGACTGGCACCCGGGAGTCTATATGCTGACCGTCATCACCGCCCAAGGTAAGACCACCTGCCGACTGGTGATAGAATGACCATCATTCCAAACTCTAGACACACTAAAGAGGTGTACCACAGCTTCAGCGATGGTACACCTCTTCGTTTGTTTAGGGATGGGGTTGTTTGCAGCGACCTAGGGGGGCGCAGCTCGTTTCAGAACTGGAAATAGATGAAGGGCTGGAGGTCGGCTGTGACAAACTGGTAGATGACAAAGACGACGGCCACTGTCACCAGCGCCATAGCCCACAGGGGCAGCATGGCAAAACTGAGCCGATAACGGCGTTTGAAGCGCTCCGGAAGCCAGTGGATGATCATGCCGATGGCAAAGACAAGAAAGATATTCCAATAGTTGCCCAGAACATGGGGTATGACACTCGTGTCCCATGGACTGCCTATCTGGTGGACCATCTGTTTTGCAGTGCGCCAGGCGGTTTCGTTGGCCTGCGCGGGGTCGAGATTGGATCCGCTTCGGAAGAATAGTCGGGTGAAGGTGATGAAGACAAAGGTGAGGAAAATGTTCCATACCTTCGATATCGTTTCGGCGCTTTGTGGTCGGTGGCAGTGGTTGGCAATGGGATGCACCACCAGATAGCGCACCATGGTCCCGATGCAGATAATGCCGCTCCAGATGGCGCCGAGGTGCAGCGCCGGTGTCGGCCACAGACGGTCGGCAAGGAGAAAGACGATGAAAAGCAGTTGTGTGGCAACAACGCGCGCCTGCCAGCCTTGTTTCTTCCACCATTTGTAGACGAGGATGCCCAATCCGTTCAGACCACCCCACGTGATGAAGTTGAAACTGGCTCCGTGCCACATGCCGCCCAGGAGCATGGTGTCCATATTGTTGACATTGGTGCGGAATTCGCGCCGGTGGCGGGGGAAGATATGATACACGGCTATCAGGATGCCGATGACGCTGGTGACCACCAGTGTGACCCACGCCGTCTGTGCCATCAGGGCTACGGCTATCAACATGCCGCCCAGTATGAGGTACGAGGGCCATGAGGCACTGCGGTTGCCGCCCAGCGGGATGTAGAGGTAGTCTTTCAGCCAATTGCTGAGCGAGATGTGCCAACGCTTCCAGAATCCAGCCGGGTTGGTGGCTTTGTAGGGTGAGTTGAAGTTCTTGGGCAGGTAGAAGCCCATCAGCATGGCCACGCCGATGGCAATGTCGGTGTAGCCCGAAAAGTCGGCATAGACTTGCAACGAATAGACAAAGAGGGCGGAGAGATTCTCAAAGCCGGTGAAAAGAAGCGGATTGTCGAAGACGCGGTCGACAAAGTTGACGGCAAGGTAGTCGCTGAGGATGATTTTCTTCATCAGTCCGTTCAAAATCCAGAATACGGCGATGCCAAACTGCCGACGGCTGAGGAAGTAGGGTTTGTAGAGCTGCGGTATGAACTGGTCCGCTCGCACGATGGGCCCTGCCACCAACTGGGGGAAGAAAGTGGTGTAGAATCCGAAGTCCAATACATTGTCGGCATGGCGGAACTTGCGTTTGTAGACATCGACAATGTAGCTGATGTTCTGGAAGGTGAAGAAGGAGATGCCCACAGGAAGCAGTATCTTCGAGGCGTCGAAGCGGGGCTTGTCGGTGAAATGGTTGGCGAACTGCGCCAAATGGTTGACGACTTCCAGATGGGTGTGGAAGATGTTGTTGTAGATGTCGGTGAAGAAGTAGGCGTACTTGAAATAGAAAAGCACCAATAGGTTGATGACCACGCCCGATGCCATCCAGGCTTTGCGGCGCCGCTGCAGCTGCCGTGTGCTGTCGGCGTGGGCGCCTTCGGCCTTCGCGGCCAGTGCGTCGGTACGGATGCCGATGGTGTAACCCAAAAAGGTGGACAAAATCAGCAACAGCACGAAGAGTCCGGAGGTCTTGAAATAGAAGAAGAGGCTGACAATGAAGAGGTAACCGTTTCTTACCGTCTGCGATTTGCGCTGCGAGGCAGTGTCCGCATGCCGCTTGCCCCAGTTCAGCTCCTTGACAACGCAGAAGCCGGCAAAGACAAGCAGAAAGAAGGCCCAGAAGTTGAACTGGGTGAACAACAGCGGATGCTCCTTGTCGTAGCGAAACAGATCAGTAAGAAATGTAATTAGGTCGCTCATCAGTTGCTTTTGAAGGGGTGTTTTGATTGTTCTTGGGGGTTGTGGCGCTGCCGTTGTGGTGCTCGCTCTTCGTGGAGGCGTTTCGGTATTCGTCGGGACACAGCTGCATCAGGGTCTCGGCCAGGGCGTTGGTCAGCAGGTCGCCGATGAGTTCGTATCCTTTGCGGGTGAAATGGATGCGGTCGCGCTGTGCCAGCTGGTTTTCATACCAGGCGTCCATCGACTTCAGTCCGCCCATGACGGTGAACTGGTCCCACACGGCACCGCCGGTCTGCTTGCCGATGCGCAGGAAGGCTTCGCGTGCCAAAACACCGTTGGTGTTGACTTCGTAGGATTTCTTTATGCGTCGGAAACTGTCGTTGTTGGTGATGAAAAGGAATGCACAGTCGGGGCTGACACTGCGGATGGAATCGACAAGCCTGACAAAACGGCGGCGGAAAAGGGCCGTGTCGTAGGTGGATCCGGCAGCATCGTTGATGCCTATGCCGAAGATGACCAAATCGGGCTTGATGAGTTGGAGGTCGCGTGTCAGGTAGGGACATTTTTCGAGGTATTCACGCAACGAGGCGCCGTTGACACCGATGGAGTGGAACGACACGCCGGGCTTCTCGTTGTCAAGGTATACGCCGGTGAGCACGAACGACTGTCCTTGCTTGCAGGGCATCACCACATGGAACGAGTCGACGGCTTCGTTCAGTTTGTAGGTGTAGCGGCGCATCAGGGTGTCGGCGCTTTCGGGCTGCAGGGTCACCTGCTTGCCTTCGGCATTGCGAAAACGCAACTGGGGCACCACACCGCCACGGGCATAGCCGAGCAGCACGATGCGGCTGGTGGCGAAGTCGATGTCGGGTTCGTTGAGGCTGATGCCGATGTCGGCGGGTTCATCGTCGGCGGTGACGGCAATGCCGGTGAGGCCTAGCGACTCGCTGGGGGCCTTGAAGACGCTCCGCGTGAGGGTGAGGGCGCGCGAACGGCTGACGCGATAGTCGTAGGGGTTGTTGCATTTGGGCGCAGCAGAGTAGGGGAAGATGAGTCCGCGTCCGGACACCATGTCGTCGAGCGGCAGCAGCAGGTTGCGGCGTATGCGGTGAGGCAGCGTGCCTCCCTGCACATGCGAGGCGCCGATCTGGACAACATTGATATGCCCTTCTCCGCTGGACAACATCTGATACCATTTCTCGGCAAAGTGGCGGAACTGCGAGCTGTCACCACTGAGGATGAGATGGTTCTGGTCGTAACGGATGAAGCTGTAGGAGGTGTCAATTGCTACAAACAGCATACTGTCGGCTCCCACAGCGCCGTTGCTTCGATGGTGGTCTTGTGCCTGGCAGCTTGTGACCAACAGGCACAGGACGGCAACCAACCAATATCTTATTGTGTGACGTCTTTCCATAATTGTGTGAATTGTTCTGTCGTGAGTTGTTTTCGTATCTTATAGAGGTCATACACCTTCAGGAGCATGTCGCTCAGATAGTCGCCCATGATGTGTGCTCCCTTGAGGGTGAAATGGATGTAGTCGGATCCTGCATAGCCGTTCCGCACCCAGCTGATCATGGAGCTTTTGCCGCCCATGGCGTCGTAGATGCTCCAGTAGGCTGCCCCATGGGCATTGGCCATCAGCCTCAGCTGCTCCACCAGATAGGGCAGCTTGGGATAGGTGGCCAACTGGCCGCCCACCTTGGTGCTCATGTCGGAGGGCCCGATGAAGAGTATGGCGGCGTCGGGACAGGCCTGACGCACAAAATCTATCTGTTTGCCCATGCCTTCACAATAATGGTCTATGGCTTTCTCGGTGCTGAGATAGGGTACCGAATTGCCGCCAAACTGCATGATGATGATGCCTATATCCATCAGCTTGTAGGCTTCGGCCAGTTGGTCGGCGTTGACCATCGTGAACTGGTGGCCCGAGACACCGCGCATCGAGATGTTGTCGACGGCTACGCCATAACTGTCGTCGACCATGATGCCGTAGACATCGGCGCTGCCCGAAAAGGTGAGCGAGGCTTGCGAGGTGAGGCTGTCCATCTGCCATCCGACAAGGTGGATGCCGCTCTCTGTCACGCTGTGGCTGCTGCTCGTCGTGGAACCTTCGCTGGGCTGACGATTGGTGATGGTGACGTTCAGCGGGCCCGGTCGGTTGTTGAAGACAACGCGGATGTTGGAGAAGCTTCCTGCAAGTGGCGAGGCGGACTTGTTGGTCGAGGCGCGCAACTGCATTGTGGCTTGTCCGGCCACGCGCCAGCTGCGCAGCATGGGCCCATAGTTGCCTTTGGCACGGTGGAAGGAACTGTCACCGTAGGTGGACTGCCCAATCAGCGAACCGGAGGCGTTCTGGGTGAACGAGAAGGTGGGTATGGGTTGGCGCAGGGGCAACAGGCCGGGGCCGCCTCCTCCAAAGGTGAGCTGCATGCGCTCACGCAACTGGCAGCTGATGCGGTCCTGCTCGATTTGCGAGTCGCCATAGTGGAGTATGCGGATGACCTTGCGGTCCTGGCGGGCGTTCTCTGCGCGCTCGAAGAAATGGTCGAAATAGCTTATGTCGTCATTGGGCAGCCATACGCGGGTCTGCGATTCGAAGAGCAGATGGTAGCAGTCCCCGATGGAGTCGCGCGCATTGCTGAGGTCGCGCTCCTCCGCTTTCACCAGCAATTCGTCCATCTGCCGCACTTTCTCCCTTACCAGCACACGGTGCAGGCTGGGGAAATAAAAATGCCTGCCGCCCAATGTGATGCCGTCGCTCGGAAAGAGCAGACACATCAACATGAGCAGTAGAATTACAGAGGCGAAAAATGCAAGAGTTCGGGAAGCCTTCATGTGCCTTTAGTTGCCCTTGACCTCCTTTAATTGTTTTTCCAATTGTTCGACACGCTTGTAGAGCTGTTCCAGATTACGCTCGTAGACGTAGGTCTTGCGCTGCTTGATGGCGTCCATGGCGGGCGAACCGAGGATGGTGACATTGTCGGGGAAATTGCGTGTCACACCCGACTGTGCGGCAATGGTGACGTGGTTGCCAATCTCAATATGGCCCACAATGCCGACCTGGCCGGCAATGACGCAGTGGCTTCCTACCTTGCCCGAACCGGCAATGCCGCTCTGTGAGGCCATCACGGTGCTCTCACCCACGACGACATTGTGCGCTACCTGACACAGGTTGTCGAGTTTCACGCCGCGATGGATGATGGTGGACCCAAGGGTGGCACGGTCAACGGTGGTGTTGGCACCGATCTCGACATCGTCTTCAATAACCACGTTGCCAATCTGATCAATCTTCTGGTAGCTGCCATCGGCGGTGGGGGCAAAGCCGAATCCGTCGGCTCCGACCACCACTCCGGAATGAAGGATGCAGCGCGATCCGATGACGATGTTGTGGTACACGCGCACTCCGGCAAAGAGGGTGCTGTTGTCGCCTATGGTGCTGTTGTCGCCGACATAGGTCTGGGGGTAGATCTTGACATTGTTGCCGATATGCGCATTCTCGCCAATATAGGCAAAGGGCCCGATGTAGCAGCCCTCACCGATGGTGGCGCTGGGTGCGATGTAGGCTAACTTGTCGACACCTTTCTTGTCGAGCTGCATCTCATTGTAGGTCTTCAGCAGGGTGGCAAAAGCCAGATAGGGGTCGGCCACGCGCAACAGGGTGGTCTGCAGCGGATGCTCGGGAACGAATGCGTTGCTCACGATGACGGCCGATGCCTTGGTGTCGTAGATGTAATTGGTGTATTTGCTGTTGGCCAGAAAGGAGAGCCCGCCGGGTTCGCCTTCCTCTATTTTGCAGAGTTTCCAGACTTCAATGTTGTCGTTTCCTTCGATGGTGCCGTTTAAAATGGCGGCTATTTGTTTGATATTGAATTTCATCTGCAGTATGGATGTTTGTTAAACAATGGTGTTCCTTTGTCAGTATTGTATTTGTGTCAAAAGCAATTGTTTTGCAAATCTTTACTCTTTAACCTTTAGGTCTAACGTCATTTTGTCAATTAAATTGTATATATCCTTGTATTTTTGTGGCGGTGGCGGGATCTATCAGGTTTACTTTGAGCAAATCGTTTATATCATGGATGTTATGTCCTTGTTTGATGTAGTCGACAATGGCGCGGGCTTGGTAGTAGTCCAGATAGGGGTGACGTTTAAGCTGAGCGACGGTGGCGTTGTTGATGTCGATTTTGCGCACCTTGGTGGGGTCGAGGGTGATGTGGTCGGCAAAGCCGTTGTAGCGTTCTGCATCCATGCCGTAGACCTCCAGCAGCTGCTCTTTGCGGGTGTAACCGCCCAGCAGTTCGCGGTATTTGACAATGCGCAGCGCGAAGGCGGGTCCGATGCCGTAGAGTTGTTGCAGCGCTGCGGTGTCTGCATTGTTGATGTCGACTGGCTGGCTGGGATTGCTTTTGCGGGTGTAGGTGTCGCGATGGTTGTCGTTGTGCCAGCTGCTGTCGAAGTGCCGTTCGGTCGGCCGATGGGGGTAGTGCTCGGCGCGCCACTGTTCGCGTTCGGCAGCGGTGGCGCTTTCCATGCTGTCGCCGTAGCGTTCCATGGCGGCCAGCAATGGCGAGTGGTCGGCTGCCGTCGTCGCCTGTCGGTGGCGGGGTAGCACGATGATGGCAAGCAGCACGCCCGTCAGCAACAGGCAGAGCAGTCCATATCCTCTCCATTGTCCGCGGGTGGGCTTATTCATCGTCAAAAGTTAGTGTGCCACGTTGATGTAAGATAAGGGGTTGTTTGAATTCCTCGTCCGATTCGAAACCGTCGCCGATAGTGACGCGTTCGCCGTTGACCGACTTCACGGGGTCCATCGAGTAGATGCGGTGGTCGACGGAGTTCCACACCAGACTCTCCAAGTAGGAGGTATCGCCGCTCCGATAGTCGATGATCACAACGTTTTTACGCGCTTCGATGATTTTCTTCTCGTCCAGCGAATAAGCGTGGTCGGCGCGGATGGAGGCGACGGGTTGGTTGCGCTTGTCCACTATACGCATGCTGACGCCTTTGGGGTAGACGGTCTTCTTTTGGGGTGTGTCGTAGATCACCACCGACGGGGCGGTCATGATGACGTCGACCGTGCCTTCCTGGCTGCGGAACATGCACACGCTGTCCAACGTCTGCTGAGGCAGTTCCTTTTGCTCGAAGAATTGTATCTTCTCCATGTCGTTGCGGCAGGCGACCAGCAGCGGTAGCAAAAGCAAAAAGCAAGGAAGCACACCGTGGGCGTGCTTCCTTGCTTTAAAGGTTTGGGGATGTCTCATCACTATGTGGGGTCAAACATCCGAGGGTTGTTACTTTCTGGTTCTCACTGTCGTGCTTACGCCGATCCATCCGGGTACGGTGTAGGAGTGTCCGTCGATGAGGTCCAGCATGAAGGCGTCGCTCTGTTTGGGGAAGTTGGCCGAGTAGCTGTTGATCAGTTTCTGTGCTGCTTCCACGTTCTCGGGCGAGGAGTCGACGTTCATGGCGCGGCGGGCCATGTCGACTGCTGCCCAGTAGGCGGTGCGTCCGCCCAGACCGTCGCTGATGGCGCGTGCTCCCTTGGCGTAGAGCTGTGCGATGAGGCGCAGGGGTTCGCCCTTGTTGGGCTCAATATCGGCGGCCTTCTGGTAGGCGCTGCGGGCACCGGTGTAGTTGCTCGTGTTGTAGTAGCACATGCCGATGAGGATATGCATGTTGTAGCGGTCCTTGTCGGTCTCGGCGTCTTTCAGTGCCTCGTTGAGGTATCTGACGGCGTCGTTGAATTTGTCCTTCTGGTAGCACATCTGACCCATCAGGTAGGCCGTCGTGGCATTGGGTTCGAGCGAGTGCAGTTTCTCGGTGGCGGCGAAGAAGAGGTCGGTGCTCATGCAGTTTTTCTTGCGGAGGATGGTGGTGATCTTCTTCAGCAGGTTGACGTCGTCGGGATTGGCGTTGAATTTCTTGGTGTAGATGTTCACCAGTTCTTCGCAGCTGGCGAAGGGCGAGAAGCGGCTCTCGATGGTAGCAATCACGCCATAGATGGTGGCTTTCTGTGCGCTGTCCTGTGTCTTGGCAAGGATGGCCTCGAGGGCTTCGCTGGCCACATCGTAGTTGTCGATGATGAGCGTCGTGTCGGCATTGCCGGTGGTGACATATCTCACTGTGGCCTCAAAGAAGCTGTTGATGTGGACGGGTTCCACCTCGGAGCCGCCCAGGCGCATGGCTTCGGCGTAGATGGGGTAGTACTCCTTGACGGCCTTGACACCCTTCAGCTGCTCCATGTCGAAGGCTTTGCGGGCGGTGACTTCGGCGGCTTCGCCATAGTATTTGATGCGGAGGTCGTACATGTCCATCAGTTCTTTGACGATGGCATCGCGTTCTTCGGCGTTCGTGGTGGCGTTGAAGCGCGATTTGAGGATGGTGACACCGCGAATGTAGAGGTTCTTATTGTTGGCAGGGCAGGTCTTCAGACATTCTTTCCAAGGCTCGTAGGCTTCAAGGTATTGTTTGTTCTTGAAAGCGTCGCGATAGAGGAAGGTATTGGTAACGCAACTGACACTGTCTTCGGGTGTGTTGCCCCATTTCTGTGCAAAAGAGGGGAGTGAAGCTGCTGTCATGACAAGCATAAGAGCTAAAACTTTGATTCTTTTCATTTTTGCGTGTTATTTTAATTGATTATTTCCGTTTGTTTGTCGCGCTGTTCTGCGCTTTTTTCTTTTTTAGTTGCCTTGCACCTGCGTTTATTGCAGGATGGCGTGTTGTTTGTATTTTTTTAACTTTTGGACTAATTGAATTTTCGTTTGACAAACCAGCTCTCGCAGCTGCCTATCGAAATGCCGATGGTCAGCGCGTCGCGACGCAGCAGGTCGATGGTTCCGAACGAGGTGTAGCCTACCGAGAGGTTCAGCACCGAACGTCCTTTGCGCATGGGCAAGGACATGCCGATGCCGCAGCCCCATTCGTTGAGTTGGTAGTCGCTGTTGTCGGTCAGTTGGAGGGCCAGACGGCCGCTTTCATAGTGCAAGCCGGCCGAATAGGTGATGCGGCGCAGGTAGTTGGAAGCGCTCTTGTCGCCCAGCAGCTGGAAACCTAATGCCAGACGGTAGTTGTCGGAGTAGCGCAATGGGCTGGTGCCGAAGATATTGACCTGCTCGTTCTCGCTATATTTCAGTCCGCTCCAGGGGGCGAAGGTGGCGTCGAAGGCCACACGCCAGTGGTTGTTGTGCTGCATGAACAGTCCGATGCCGGTGGTGAGGGGCTGCTCGAGGTCGCTCTCGTATTCGCTGTCTTGTCCGGCACTGGGGAATATGGTGTCACGTATATATTCGCCGGCATTGGCGGTGACAAAGGTATAGACCAGGGCGTTGTCCTTGACACGCATCTTGCGTGGGGGCTTCAGCGTGAGTGCAGCTCCGAAACGGTAGTCGTGTCCCAGCGGCTGCTCGAACTGGACGCCAAAGTCGAAAGTGAAGTTCTTGATGTAGGTGTCTTTCTGGTTGCGCGAATCCATGAAATAGGTGGAATCGTTGGCTTCAAAGTCTTGTGTGATGGCGCGGGTCAGGGTGCCGTAGAGGTAGTTGATGTTGAAGCCGGCACGCAATTGGGTCTTTTCAGGATCGGTGCCTCCCAGGATGTTGAAACCATGGCCCCAATAGAGGGCGGCCACGCCGCCGGTGCCTTCGTAGATGGTCTTCACAGGGCCGCCGGGCACATCAGCAATGGTGTGGACCGACTGGTAGTTGACATCGGACAGGGGCATGAGGCCGATGGATGTCTTCCACCAACGCCACAGGGGGAAGGCCATGGCGATATAGCCCATATTGCCGTCGGCGTCGAACTGTGAGGCGTTCTGGTTGCGCAGTGTAGACATCTCGATGGAGAGGCCCATGTCGAAGACGAAGGTCTCATTGCCGATGGCAGCATACGAAGCAGGGTTGAAGGGGTTGACGGTATTGTTGTCTGCGCGGGTGTAGGTCACTCCGCCCAAAGCGTTGACCGAAGGATGGTTGTATGGCTGGTTGGACAGTCCGATGCCATATTGCGAATAGGGAGAGTTGATGCCGTTCTGTGCTATGGCGGCAGTGCTTGCCAGCGTAAGCATCAGACATATACACCATTGATAAAATCCCTTTTTATTATGCATCTTTATATATTTTGTTCGACAAAACGCCGCCACGAGAGTGGGGATGCGTTGTGTTATGTGTTTATTTCTAGTATTTTGTCAAGTCCTATGGTGAGGAGGTTTTGCGTTGCAAATTTCGGAAAAAATAATCGATTTGCAAAAAAATCTGCATCTCCGCCTGTTAAAAAAAGTTTAAGACTGGGATGCGATTGCTGATGATGATTGATAAAGCCTTGAATTTCAAAAAGACATGAGCTGCAGACGCCGGCAACGATCGATTCGCGGGTACTGCGCCCGGTGGTGGGTGTGTCGACAAGTCCCTGCCGTTCGTCGGGGGTGAGCGTCACCAGGGGCAGTGCGGCGGTGTAGTTGTGCAGTGCGTTGAGCCGCATGTGGATGCCGGGCAGTATGGCGCCGCCGCGGTAGTGGTCGTTTTCGTCAAGGAGGTCGATGGTGATGCAGCTGCCGGCGTCGACTACAAGCAGAGCGCCGTCGGGTGCCATCTGCCGGGCGCCGACAACAGCGGCCACACGGTCCATGCCTAGCGTTTCGGGGGTGTCGTAGTCAAGGGTCACGGGCAGTCGTGAGCTGTGCGACAGCTGGTGGAAATGGGCGTAAACGTCGGTCGGCAGCAGGGCTTCGAAGTCGGGCTGGCGTCCGACAACCGATGCGATGGCGCTGTCGACGCCGCGGGTGGCGCATAGCGCCATCAGGGACAGCTGGTCGGCGCTGTCGGCCACCGACTGGGTCACCACAGTGCCGTCGACTACGACGGCTGCCTTGGCATGGGTGTTACCGATGTCGAGAATGAGATGGGTCATGGCGTGAAATCAGTTGTACATGTTCATGGCGCGGTCGGGACCGAGGGTGGCAAAGGCTTTCACTGCTTCCACGGCACGGTCCAACAGGGGGTCTATCTGTGCTTGCTCTTCGCTGCTGAAGGGTCCCAGGACGTAGTCTATCTGGTGCCCTTGGCCGAAATTGTTGCCGATGCCTATGCGCAGGCGGCAGTAGTTGCTGGTGTGCAGCAGTTCTTCGATATTAGCCAGCCCGTTGTGGCCGCCGCCGCTGCCTTGCTTCTTCATGCGCATCTTGCCAACCGGCAGGGCGATGTCGTCGACTACGACAAGCAGGTTTTCAAGGCTTATCTTCTCTTTCTGCATCCAGTATTGGACGGCTTTGCCGCTGAGGTTCATATAGGTGGTGGGCCGGATGAGTATGAGGGTGCGGCCTTTCCATTTCACTTCGGCACGGTAGGCGTGACGGTCCAACACATAGGTGGGCTTCTCGCTTTTCTCCGATGCACAGCTCTTTAGCAGACGGTCCAAGACCATGAAGCCGCAGTTGTGGCGTGTGCCTTCATATTCGGCTCCGATGTTGCCGAGTCCGACAATAAGGTATTTCATGCTGGTGTCTTCGTTTGTTGTTTTTTTTCCAAATAGGTGGCTGAAAAAGTTCATGTCCAAGAGGCTTCTCTTTTGAATGTGGTTGAACATATTTAACGCTCGACAGTTTTTTTTATTGCCATTTTGCTCCAGAATCGTTTTTTATTTCGTATCTTATACAATAAAATGTTTCGTATGTCGTTCTTTTATCATTCATTAGATTTTTTTCTAATGATAGAGATATTTTATTTTTGAAAGGGGTTGATTGTATGAAGTTGATAAATAGTTTGTTATTGTATTGTAGATTGTTGTTGGCTGTTGTGTTGTTCGGCACCGCTACGGTTGCTGGTGCGCAGGAGGTGAAGCTCATTTCGTTCAACATCCGCTACAATCCTTATTATCAGACCGACGGTGAAAACTGTTGGGACAACAGGCGTGATGCCGTAGTGAAAATGATTCGTAAAGAGGCCCCCGCTGCTATCGGACTGCAGGAGGCGTTGATTGACCAGCTGTCTTATCTTGATGGGAAATTGGTCAATTACCGTCGTGTTGGTGTGGGTCGCGACAACGGACAGAACGAAGGTGAATTTATGGCCATCTACTACGATGTCGACCAGCTGGAACTGGTGGGTTACAATACACGCTGGCTCAGCAGCACCCCTGGTAGGGTGTCGCGGGGATGGGATGCTGCATGCAAACGGACGGTCACCATCGCCCGTTTTCGTGTTAAGTCGACGGGCAAGGAGTTCTACTATCTCAACACCCATTTGGACCATGTGGGTCAGGTGGCTCGTGCCGAGTCGACCCATCTGATCGCCGCGTTGGTTGAACAACGTATAGTGGATAGCATCCCTCTGATAGTGGGTGGCGATATGAATTCGACGATAGAAGACACCATTTTCAACAGTTTCTATGGCATAGGGATGCAGGCGGCACGTGATATGGCTCGCATCTCCAGCCACGCCATCACCTACAATGCTTTCGGTAAGAGGGACGGTCGTGCTATCGACCATTTCTTTGTCCGCAACCTGTCAGTGAAGCGTTTCCGCACCCTTAACCGCAATTACGGCGTCCCCTACATCTCCGACCATTATCCCATCGAAATCCTCGTTGATCTCTAACAGCCTGCTGGGTCGGCAGAATTGAGATTGGGGACTTGAAAAACGAAAACATCCACCTCTCATAATGGTCGGTTGCTTTTTCGGACTCCTTATCTTTTCAAGCCATAACAACTGGTGGAAATACGTCTTCCAAATGGAAATGAAAGAACCGCCGGTATGAGGCTCCGATAGCGAAGCGGACAATAAAAATGATATGTTGGCCACATCCGCCTCTGCAAGACTATAGCAAAAAACAAATCTACTTTACATATATTACCGCTACTCACAGGTGGCGTTTTTTTTTTGTGCAATAGCGGAAAATAAATTTTGTCACGTATGCTCCTGGCAATTGGACGAAGCGGAGAAAAACAAACGAGGCCCGCGACATTACGTCGTGGGCCTCGCTGTATGTAGGATTTAACCTTTGTAGCTTTATTGCTCTGCGCGAGCACGCTGTTACTCTTCCTCGCTGGCGGCTTCTTCGTAGGCTTTGAGGAGGGCCCTGTTGTGGTATGCATTTGTTTATAGTAACGGTGTCATATATAAAGGGATAAATGTAATTCCGCCTTTCTCCATATAGTCGGCTGAATGTATCACATACGGTGTCGAAAGATATTCGCCGTATTTGCTCATGCATTTTTTCAGGGATGTCAAAGTGTAGTGTGTAGATGACTTGACTTCAATAGGAGAGATGTTATGACGTGAGGTTACGGAGGGTTTCCTGACGAGGAAATCAATTTCCATCCTGTCGTCTTTCTCATGCGAAGAGTTAGAATAGAAATACAGTTTGTTGCCAGTAGCCACCAACATCTGAGCCACTATATTCTCCACCAGCATACCTTTGTTTATCTCCAACTTGTCAAACATTAGTTTTCTATACAACTGCTCCTGCTGGATATCCTTCTCGCTGAAAGCCATTGCAATCAACAAACCGGTATCCGCCATATAGAGTTTTCTTTTGGCATCATCACGGTTAAGGTTCAATCCAATAGTTGGTTCCGTGGCCGCGTAGCAGACATTGATTACACGCGATTCTTCGAGCCAGAAAAAAGCATTGGCATAGTTTCTTGTCCGGGCTCCTTTTTCGAGTTCGCCAATACGGAACTTCTTCTCGTGACGCTGTAGCTGCGACGGTATGGTGTCAAAAATCTGTGTTACCTTTTGCTCATGGCCGGCTGCATACTTACTGATATCTGCACGATAGATGTTCAGTATATTCCTTTTTATCCTGTCCACTTTGTCGAAGTCCATTTCTTCAACATAAGCTTTTACTGCTTGAGGCATACCGCCCACAATCATATATTGACGGAACAACTCCATGGTTTTTCGGTGCAACGGGCCTATTGGCTTATTGGCGGAAAAACAATCGCGAATATAATCCATCAAGTCATCCTGTCCGATTGCCCATAGGAATTCTTCGAAATCCATCGGATACATATCAAGTCGTTCTTCCTCGGACGGAATCACAATATTCTTTACATTACGGTTGATGCTGACGAGGGAACCTGTCTCTATATAATCGTACCGCCCGTCATTGACCAAGTGCTTTATGGCGGCCCTAGCCGGAGGAAATTGCTGTACTTCATCGAACACAATGACCGACTCGCGTGGATAAAGCTTTGTGCTCTTTATGAGAGAGAGCATTCTGAAGAATGTATCTAGATTAGATAGCTGTTCTTCGAATAACATCTTCAGTTGTTTATCCTCCTTGCTGAAGTCGATTAGGATATAGGATTTGTATTCATTTCGTGCAAAATCTTCCACGATGTAACTCTTACCAACACGACGTGCTCCGTCAATTAATACGGCTGTCTGCCCCCTGGAAGTGTTCTTCCAATTTAATAACTTACTGTAAATCTTTCTTTTCATAAAATAATGACACCAAATTCAACTGTGCAAATATACAAATTTTACACCAAATACAAAATAATTCTATGATTTATTTTGCACCAAATATAGATTTGTACATTGTAAAATTCTGCACTAAATTAAGATTTTCTTGTACCAGCCTAATAAAGTAGACACAAAAAATAATTTTAGTTGATTAATATTTTACAAAAATAGACAAAGTCGTTGTTTTTTTCAGTTATAATTTTCT
>CADBDA010000029.1:13493-55843 GCA_902793295.1 uncultured Bacteroidota bacterium | reverse complement strand
GCTGGTTTCCATTCCGTACTTTTTTTTCCATTCACAATACGAAATGCCAGCTTCTTTTATTGCATCTCACCTACGCATTTGTCGGAAGAACCAAAAAAAGCAGACAGAAGGACGAAGCGGGGCAAGCGATGAGCAGCGGGACGGGTTGATTTCATAGTTGTTTTATTTTCTTTTATGGGACGGGTAATGTTTATTGAGATTATCGTAAATCTGTCGAACTATCAGATAAAGCGAAGCTTGAGGTAGGGGATTATCTTGATGTAGGCAGACACCTGTTTGAGTCTAATAACTGATATTTGCTGACATTATTTTGTCAGAGCTGATATTTGTTTGCAGCGAATGCCCTATTCCTTTCGGTGGTTGACCCGGAGGCCGGAAGAGTCACTTTGAGGTTAAATCCATCTTGATATTTTAGTGCCAGTCGGGTGCAATATTATTGGTACATGAACGTTATAAGAATTGCAAGTCTCGATGAGACCGTTTTATTTACGCCCATTAATTAACCCATTTACAAACCAAAACAATTCAACTATTATGAAAAAAGTATTATCAATTCTGATGGTCGCTTTAGCGATGACCGCAATGGTTGCCTGTGGCGACGAAAAAGACAATGAAGGCGATAACAATGTAATGGAGCTTGCCGACAACACGTTGGTGTACGATGGTGTAACCTACCATATGGACGCATTCCAAAGCTACTACCACGCAGGGCTGACGACGGTGGATGCCGTCTCGCTAGAAACCGACGGCGGCGAACCCGTCATACAGTTTATCCGCTTGCACATCCGTCCTACCATGTGGAACAGAACTGCCGACGTCTTCACCGAGACCAACGAGGATGAGACCTGGGAGTGCGGCTTCACGGGCACCATATTCGACGGAGAATACTTCGATGTTTATGACGGCTTCTCGGCCTGCAAGATAGGCGTTTTCGGCGACAACAACGGCACCCCTGTCACCGTCACCCTCGACGGCACCCTGAAGAACGGCAAGACGATGCAGATGAAACTTGTCACACCCTCGCAGGTTGACTAATCAGCACGCCGAATAACGGAGAAATCTGCCAAAGGAACTAGTCGCCCAATTACAGGCACAAAAAACAGGCAGGGCGGTCCGCCCTGACGGCAAGCAGACTGACAGATTTCATCAAATAGGAAAAGGCTGCGGGAAGACCCGCAGCCTTTTTTTATGAAAGGTAAATAACCTTACCCGTTTATTTGGCGTCGCGACCGGCGCGGATGGCCTTGATGTTGGTCTCGACGACAGCGTCGCCCTTGCGGCCGAAGATAGACTTGATGGCCTTTTCGAGTTCCTCGAAAGCGATTTCGAGGTAGGGAGCGGCGGCGCCGAGGAGGACCATATTGCCGCGGGCGTTGAGTTCCTTGGCGATAGCGTTGGCGTTGAAGCAAACCAGCTTGGGCAGTTTCTTCAGTTCGGCGTAGACCTTGTCGATATCGGGGTAGTTGTTGATATTGACGAAGGGGTCGCTATTGGTGATGACGGCGCCATCGGGAGCCAGGAACGGCAGATAGCGGAGCGCCTCCATCGGTTCGGAGCTGAGGATGATGTCGGCCTTGCCTTCGGGGATGACGTCGGCGAAGATGGGGTCGGAGCTGACGCGGAGGTGGCTGAACACCGAGCCGCCACGCTGCGACATACCGTGGATTTCACTCTGCTTGACGTTGAGGCCCAGATTGAGGGCAGCGTCGCTAATGATTTTGGCTACGGAGACGATACCGTCGCCGCCTACGCCACAAAGTATGATGTCTTTTTTCATTTTCTTATTAATTTATCGATATTATGGGATAACGTTATAGCGGGATAACGAAATACCATTATAAAAAACAATTATTTGTTAGCTGCGATGCGTTTCTTGTTCTCGACGATGCAGACGCGTTGCGGGATGATGACGCTGACGCCGTTGTATGCGATTTCCTCCTCGAGGATTTTGACGAATTCTTCGTGGTTTTTCTTGAGGGGGACGATGGTGCGGATGTGGTCGGGGTCGACGCCGAGGCCCTTGCAGATGTTGAAGAGCTTCTGGTTGGCGCTTGAAGGCTGACCGCCGGTCATAGCCGTGATGTCGTTGTCGAGGATCATGATGATGACGTTAGCCTTCTCGTTGACGCAGTCGAGCAGACCCGTCATACCGCTGTGGCCGAAGGTACCGTCGCCGATGACGCCGATGGCGGGGAAGATACCCATTTCGGAAGCGCCCTTAGCCATAGTGACCGAAGCGCCCATACAAACGGTGGTGTTGATGGCACCCATATTGAAGCCCAGCGTGTAGCATCCGATATCACCGAATACGCGGCCGTTGGGATATTTCTTCATCACCTCGACGACAGCCTCGTAGCTGTCGATATGCGGGCAACCCACGCAGAGAGCCGGAGGACGGTTGGTGACCACGTCGGGCACAGCGGGGCCGTTGGGGACATTCAGACCCAGAGCCTTGGCGACCTTCTCAGCGTTCAGCTCGCCATCGCGGCGGATGGTCTCATCCAGACGGCCGTGGACCGGTTTGCCTTTACCGAGGAAGCCCTTGATATGTTCTTCGACGAAGGGCTGACCATCTTCGAGGACGAGGATTTCGCCCACCTCGTCATAGAGGCGGTTGAGCATATTGAACGGCAGCGGGTACTGGGTGATTTTGACCACAGGATAGGGGCATTTGCCGCCGGGGAAATTCTCCTGGAGGTAGTTGAAGGCGATGCCGGTGGTGATGATACCGCGGCTCTTGTCGGAGCCTTCGAAGTACTGGTTGTAGCCGCTTTCCTCGCTGGATTTGGTGAATGCCGGCTGCTTGTCGATGAGGTCGCGATAGAGGCGTTTGGCGTTGACGGGGAGGAGGACGAAGCTTTTAGGATCGGAGGGGCTGGTGAGGGGGTTCTGCGGGAGGACCGGGCGGCGTTCGACACCGGCGCGGCTGTGGGCCAAGCGGGTGGGGATGCGATAGAGGATGGGGGTGCCCAGTTTCTCGGAGAGTTCGTAGCCGAAGAAGACCATGTCATAAGCTTCCTGCTGGTTGGAAGGTTCGAGCATGGGGATCATAGCCCAGTGGCCGTAGTAGCGGCTGTCCTGTTCGTCCTGGGAGGAGAACATGGAGGGGTCGTCGGCGACGACGATGATGACGCCCTTGGTGCCGATGATGGCAGCATTCATGAAGGGGTCGCCGCAGACATTGAGGCCCACGTGTTTCATGCAAGTCATGGCACGTTTGCCGGCATAGGCGACGCCGATAGAAGCCTCGAGGGCAGTTTTTTCGTTGGCGCACCAGTTGGCGACAACACCCTGTTCTTTGGCCTGTTTGGATTTCATCACATACTCAGTGATCTGAGTGGAAGGGGTTCCGGGGTAGCTGTTGATGGCGCTACCGCCAGCATCTATAAACGCCTGAGCGATAGCTTCATCGCCCAGCAAAAGCAGTTTTGACATTGTCTTTATATTTTGTTATTAATTAATGAATTCAATTTTGCAAAGGTACGAAGTTTTTTTGAATGGGCAAAAGATTATTTCTATAAACCTGATTACATGCAGATTGAGCAGACAAAAAAGTATCGCTGCCGTTGATGCGTCGAGGGAAGTGGGGCGGCAGGAATGGACCGCCGACGATCCGTTTCAAGAGTGGCGGGTCAGCCCTTGATTTGTACTTTGAAGCCCTCGTCGATAAGCGGTTGGAGGAGGGAGCGCATCTCGTCGGGAGAGACCTTGGCCAAGTTTTGCGCCGGCGTAGGCCGGTCGATGGTGTAGGCCATCACCTCGCGCGGGTGGAGGGTGCGGATGATGTCGAGCATGGGGCGGACCACCTTGTCGTCGGTAGAGTCGAAACGTTGGTCGGAGGCGACATCCTGATCGGGCGACGGGACCTGACGGAGGAGGCACCACTGGAGGATGAAATCGCCGTTGAACTGTTTGAGCGCCTCGATGACCCGTGCTACGTCGTAGCCCGGTGCCGGGTTGTTGATGCGAGCGATAAGTTCGTTGGTAGGTGCGTCGATTTTCATGATGGGGTTGTCGACCTTGCAAAGGGCGTTGAAGACCTCGGGGATGTGGACGCGCGTGGCGTTGCTGAGGACGGAAACCTTGGCCGAGGGGGCAAATTGGTCGCGGAGCGCCAGGGTGAGGTCGATGATTTGGGGGAACTCCGGGTTGAGCGTCGATTCGCCGTCGCCGGAGAAGGTGATGGAGTCGACTTTTACGCCGTCGGCGTAGAGGTCCTGGAGTTTGTTGGAGAGGTCGTGGCGTACCTTTTCGGCCGAGGGGAGCTTGGTGTCGTTGCGGCCGTCGCGGTTCCAGCCGCATTCGCAGTAGATGCAGTCGAAGTTGCATATTTTTCCTTTTTCCGGGAGGAGGTTGATGCCGAGAGAGGTGCCGAGTCGACGGCTATAGATGGGTCCAAAAACTGTTTCTTCGCGTAACATAGTCAGATGATTTGATGAAAAGATGATTTGTTCGTTTCGCATTGCAAAAGTACACTTTTTTTCTTGAAGCGCACAAAATGGTGTATCTTTGCAAGCCCCCACGGGCGTGGACGATGGCGACGCAACGCCTAAGACACAGATACTTATACAGAAAAAGACAGATGCAAAAATACAGGAGTTATGTGCTGCCAGCGGCGATAGTGCTGGGGTTGTTGCTGCACCGGTGGTGCGCGATGGTGAATTTTTTGGTGCCCTATTTGATATTCAGCATCCTGCTGCTGACATTCTGTGCGGTAGACATCCGGCGGCTGCGTATGAACCGGCTCGACGTGTGGCTGATGCTGTTCCAGATTGTGGTAAGCTTGGGTTCGTACCTGCTGCTGAAATGGTTCGGTGTCGGCGACATTGTGGCGCAGGGGGTGCTGATCGGCGTGTTGTGTCCGGTGGCGTCGAGCGTGGCGGTGATCAGCTGTATGCTTGGCGCCAACCGCGAGACGGTGACGGCGTATACCATCATCGGCAACCTGATGGTGGCTGTGGTGGCGCCGATCTATTTCTCTTTTATCGGGACGCATCAGGACATGGCTTTTCTGGCGTCGTTCTGGATGATACTGAAGCGGATAAGCCTTGTGTTGGGTCTGCCCTTCTTTGCGGCGTGGGCCATCGAGGCGTGGCTGCCGCGGACAGGAGATTTTTTGCGGCGCTACAAGGGGCTGTCGTTCTACCTGTGGGCCGTGGCGCTGCTGCTGACGCTGGGCAAGACCATCGACTTTATTTTTTTGCACGGCGAGGGCAACTGGGGGAGCATCGCATGGCTGGGCGTGGCGTCGCTGGCGTTCTGTGTGCTGCAGTTCGGGTTTGGGCGCTGGCTTGGGGCGCGCTTTGGCGACAAGATCAGTGGCGGCCAGCTGCTTGGGCAGAAGAATACGGCTATGGGCATCTGGATGGCGGGATACTATCTGACGCCGCTGGCGTCGGTGTTTCTGGCTTTCTACAGCGTGTTCCAGAATGTGTGGAACAGCTGGCAGATGTGGAGGGTTAAGGACGGAAACGAAAAGGAAAATAAAAACCAAAACAAAAACTAATACAATGAAAGCAAATCTTATTTTCGCAGCCGCAATGACGCTCATGATGCTGTCGGGCTGCACAAACAACCAAGAGAACACTGTTCAAACCAGCGAAGCAGTCAGTTTTGACGAGGTGTTGGCCACGCGCCGCAGCGTGAGGAGCTACGACGCAACGAAAACCATCAGCGAAGCCGAGGTGCGCGAACTGCTCGTCGCCACCCAGGAAGCCCCCTCATGGGCCAACCAGCAGCCGTCGAAATACTATGTCGCGATGAGCTCCGAGAAGGTGGAGGCCGTCAGCAATCTGGTCGGCGAGCGCAACAAGGAGAACATCGCTGGCGCGCCGGTGCTGATCGTGTGCACCTACGAGAAAGGCAAGTCGGGCTTCTTCCAGGGCCAGCAGACCAACGAGATCGGCGACGGCTGGGGCGCCTACGACAACGGCCTGAGCAACGCCTACTTCATCCTTGCCGCCCGCGCCAAGGGCTACGACACCCTCATTATGGGTATGCGCGACAGCGACGAGCTGCGCAAACTTTTCAATATTCCCGAGGGCGAAGAGGTGATGGCTGTTATTTCTCTCGGCTACAGAGCCTCGGAACCCAAGCAGCCCACCCATCGGCCGCTGGAGGAGATTGCGCAGTTTTGTTGAGGGGGACGCAAATACATTGCGCGGGTTTTTTGTATCTTTGCAAGCATAAAATATTTTTGTCGATTTATACAAATACCTAAAACACAAGACTATGCCTGCAAACAAAAACGCCGAAACCCGATACAAGATACTTGACCAGCTGTTGGCCAGGAGATATGGTCATTACACTTCCGAAGACCTATGTCGGCTGGTGAACGAAAAGCTGGAAGAGTTGGGGCAACCCGCTGTAAAAATCCGGACCATACAGGGCGACCTCAATTACCTACAAAGAGAGCCTTTTATGGCCGACATCGAAAAATACCCCTTTAACGATGTCAGCCAGACCAATTCCAGCAAGACCGTACGAAAGACTTGCTACCGCTACCGAGACCGCTCCTACTCCATCTATCAGCAGAAGATGAGCGAGGACGAGAAGCAAATTTTGGGCGAAGCCATGAAGCTGCTCGGCCAGTTTGATGGCTTGCCGCACCTTGAACGCTTGGAGGCGTTGCGAGCCGGACTCGACATCAAGCCGTCGCGTCAGATTATTTCCTTCACCAAGAACCCTTTGGGCGACAGTTCGCTGCTGGGCGAGATTTTTACGGCCATCTCGCTGCGTCAAGTTTTGAAGGTTTACCACCACACTTTTTCGGCACCTGAGAGTCGAAAAGACGTTACCGTTCATCCCTATCTGCTGAAGGAATATAACCGTCGCTGGTATCTGATTGCTGCCAGCGATGACCTCGGCAATATACTCACGCTACCCTTGGACCGCATCGACCATGTCGAGGCGTTGCCCAACCGAAAATACATTCCCTACAAAGGCGACCTCAACGAACGGTTTGAGGACATAATCGGAGTGAGTTTGTACGACAACCGTAAGGTGCAGACCATCTACTTCTGGGTCAGCGACCACTCGAAAGACTATGTTTTGACCAAGCCCCTGCACGAGTCGCAGACACACTATCGCAATGAAAAGGAAGCCGAACTACGTCGGCATTATCCGACATTGGAAGGTGGGGCCTTCTTCTCAATCAAATGTATCGAAAACTACGAATTGATTCGAGAGCTCACCTCCTATGGTGCCGACCTCCTTGTTCTCACGCCCGACGACATCCGCCAGAAGGTTTTTGAGCGCGTAGCCGGGCATCTACAGGCCTACCGCGAGCTTGATGGTGATGTAAAATAGTGCAGTCTAAAGGGGTCAATATTTGTAAAATATTGCAGTCTGGACATACCAAAACTTGTAAAATATTGCAGTCAGAAATGAGATTTTTTGTAAAATATTGCAGTTTGTGAAAAAAATTGTGTATTTTTGCAGCGAAAATCTGACAGAATATGATTGACAAACGGACACTGGAAACCATACTCTCCGACCAGCAGGAGGAACTTGCGTCGCGCGCGCAGGAGACATTGTGTCACCGGCACGAAGAGTCGCAGATTGATATGAATAGCAGTCAAGCACAGGTGGTGATCGGAGTGAGGCGAAGCGGCAAATCGACGCTTTGCTACCAAGCCATACAATCGAGTGGCTGCACGTACGCCTATGTCGATTTCGACGACGAGCGTTTGGTTGATATCGATGCTAGCCAATTGAATGATGTGCTGGAGGTGCTATATAAAATATATGGAGATATAACCTGCCTCTTCCTTGACGAGGTTCAGAATGTGGAGGGGTGGCATCTGTTTGTCAACCGTTTGCTGCGCAGGAAGATGCATGTCGTAATCACCGGCTCCAACGCAAAACTGCTCAGCGGGGAATTGGCCACACATCTTTCTGGCCGCAGCAAGGAAATATCGCTGTATCCTTTCTCGTTCAGCGAGTACTGCACGATGAAAAATGTCGATGTCAAATCGCGCACAACCAAGGCAGAAGCTTTCCGACAGAAAGCCTTCGACGATTATATGCGACAAGGCGGTTTTCCCGAGCTGCTCACTATCGAGGACAACAAAAGCTACGTTGGGGCACTGGTGGATAATATCTTGAAACGCGACATAGAGCAGCGTTACAAGATAGCCTACAAGGCCTCTTTCGAACAGTTGGCGCAGCATCTTCTCAACGTGGTGCCCTGCCCGATTGTCATCAAAGACCTTGCAAAAACGTTTGGAATCAAATCCGATAACACCGTCAAGAACTACGTAAAACACCTTGAAGAGGCCTATTTGCTGATAGGCATCCAGAAATATTCGCCAAAGAGTCGCCTGCGCGTGGTGCAAGAGAAAGTGTATGCAGTCGATGTGGCGATGATGGACAAGCGGGACAACGCTTTTGCTGGCGACAACCTTGGCTATCGATTAGAGACTGTTGTGGCGATACATTTGATCCGCAGTTGCAAGATGAAAGGACTTGACGTTTATTATCTCAACGACCGTTCGGGCGAATGCGACTTTATCGTCTGCAAGGGCAACCGTGTAGTTCAGGCCATCCAGGTGTCGTACGACATATCATCAGAAAAGACCCGAAAGCGCGAAATCAAAGGATTGCTGCTTGCAGCCAAGCAGACAGGATGCACCGATCTCCTCTTGCTAACCAATCGTACGAATGACGAAATACAAGAGTCTGGCCATCGAATCAAGGTTCAAACCGTTTGCGAGTGGTGCCATGATTTGGAGGATGCAACATATATTGCAAATAATGCCCATAATATTGCAACTGTAGTCCCAAAAGACGCATCTAATATTGCAACTACAGACCATAATATTGCAACTGCTGCTCCTGACGATACAACTAATATTGCAACTGATGTTCTTTGTGATGCAATTTATATTGCAACAGGCAATCTTAATATTGCATCTGACCATTTGTCCGAAAACAAACGAACTGTTGATGACCAAGTGAGGGCTAAAGTAAAGCCTAGAATGTCCAAGGAGCTAATACGTGAGTGTATTGTTGAGGCTTGTGTTGTTGAACATTCTGTAGACGAACTTTCAGCATTGTTGAATAAGACACCAAACTATTTAAGAAACTTCATTATTCCCGATATGATTGCAGAAGGTATACTTTTACGCACAAAACCCGAGCATTCTCGTGGTCAAACCTATATTACAGCCACCAGTCCTGACAAATAAAAACAACACAGCGCAAATAGGCTGCACGCGACGGCTGTACTTTTGTAAACCAAAACGAGAAGAAGTTGCATAAATAGAAAATAAATTGTATTTTGTGGTCGAAAAACAAACCTTAAAAAAATTATAAAAATGGAAGATTCAAAATTAAGATTACTTATCGAAGGTGCCTATGCACAAACTCCAACATTACCTGGATTCTGGTTACGATATGACGAATTTAGAACCATCTTTAATGATTTGGTAAGAAATCAGGGGGAAGAAACTATTGATATTGATAATGAATTATTAAATCTTTACCCTGACACTGCGATTGAGGAGAATTATCAAATAAAGGAAACCGAAGAAGTGTTTCGTGCAATACGAATAGCCCCCAATAAATTGACGAAAATAAAGGATCTTAGGAAAACCTTTGAGTCTATTTATAAAACATCTAGTAGCGACAATGAGGGGTGGACTAATTTTGCATCATTTGGTTTGAATGGCGTTAAAGAACGATGTACAGAAATGGGATTTATGGGAGTTCGACAGGCTGTTCAATGTATATTTGGAAAACGTTTTGAATTTAGACAAGGTGACACATCGAAACACGAAGCACCAGTATTAGTTCGTGATTTAAAAGAGAGATCATCAGATGGGTTGTCGCAAATTATCGAGGAGCAACGAAACGACGACAGCAACTACAAGCCCGGAATTATTCCCAAAGCATGTGTCACGTCGCCAAGACAAGGTTCGTGGCTAATGGACGCTCTTGACAAATATGCATATTTCCCAAAGCTCAAAGATACAGTTGGGTATAGATGGGATTATGAAATAAATCTTTTGGCGAATGATAAGGCTCTTGGAGAACGTTGGTATTATTTTGAGAAAGACAAAATAACAAAACCTATTTTAAAGAAATACATCTCTTATACATTTGAGAGATTATGTCATGAGGATGAAGAAGAATGCAAAAAGGCAAAAATAGAAGGCCGAGTACCGAAAAAGAAAATATTAGAGAACGATAAATACTCTGTTTGGAATACAGGTTTGGTAAACTATTTATATGAACCAATCTATGCATTTTTCACTCGAAACGACGGAAGAAAACCTCAAATACGCCAGCCGTGGATTTTTAGAGCATTTGATATAGCGAATAGTTATCAGCAAAGTGTGTTAGCCGAATTCAGTGAAAAGCCTCGTCGTGCAGAATACTATAAAGATTCTTATGAATTGTTTTATGACTTGGATAGCAAAGATGGTGGTGTTCCCACATATAATCGTGATCATATCTTTTTTGACAATATCGAAAGATTACCATTAGAGTTTATAAAAAAAGATGCCACAACTGGATTTGAATTTATTGAAGACATTGACAGTCTGTCATTTGAAGAAAAGAAAGAGTATAAGACGAGACTTATTGATGCAATAAAACAAGATATCGACTGGTTTGATTCTATGGATATGCGATTTAAACAGGCAATCCATCGTGCCATTAAACGTGTCGAATGGAACTATAAAACAGCTATTCCTACATATTATATAGAAGATCGTAAAGTATCTATTTTATTGCCTCTTGCATTAGAAAGTAAAGGGAAAACAAATGTAGCCCTAGTGTGTAAACATAATTTTAATCCAGAAAAAGGTATTAACAATTATGAAGGCAAAACTATTCTTACACTTGAGATGGCATATTGTAACGCTCGACTAATCACAAAGCCAGATAATGATTGGTTGTTAACAGATATAATCCCAGACAACAGCACACAGAGTGTTAGATAGTTATGTTCAGCAAAAGGGAGGAGGCCATTTCCACGGGTCTCCTTCTTTTTTACGCAAATAGACTGCGCGAGCCGGTTGTACTTTTGCATCCGAAACCAAAAGACAACCGATATGGAAAACTTAGATATCCAACTTGACAAGGACAACCTCGAACAGCAGCTGGCATTCGAGATGATTGAGAATACTAATACCTGCCTTTTTATCACGGGTAAGGCTGGGACTGGTAAGACGACATTCATCAGAAGTATACAGGAGAAGATAGACAAGAACTTCCTGGTGTTAGCACCGACGGGCATTGCTGCGCTGAACGTTGGCGGGCAGACGTTGCACTCGTTCTTCGGCCTCCCGTTCGAGGCAATGGGTCCAAATATGGACTTAAGGGAAATCAAAACCTCGCTTGTCAAAATCAATACCCTCAACCATACCGACACCATCATTGTTGACGAGGCATCGATGGTGCGTGCCGACTGGGTGGACATTATGGACCGCATATTGCGCTCGCTCTGCAAGACGCACCTGCCCTTCGGAGGCAAACAGGTGCTTTTTGTAGGCGACTTGTTCCAGTTGCCGCCGGTGGTCAAGGAAGATAGTGCCGATGCAGAACTGTTGCACGCAATCTATGGTGCTGGTATGCCTTATTTCTACAAAGCCCATGTGCTTAAACGGATGAGTCTGCCGAAAATCGAGTTTCAGAAGGTGTATCGACAGCAGGACAAGGTCTTTCTCGACATACTGAACCGTATGCGTATGGGCGAGAACACCACGCAGGACCTGTCCATCATTAACCAACACGAGAGCACGGACGACCGCGTGGGTGACTTCTCCGTAATTCTGGCAGCCCACACCAATACGGCTGATAATATTAACAAACAAAGATTAGAGGAGTTGGATACTGAAGAGTTCTGCTACGAGGGAATTGTAGATGGCAGGTTTAAAGCGTCTGATACACCTGCACCAATGAAACTTTATTTGAAAGTCGGCGCCCAGGTCATATTTTGCCGCAATGACTTCGCTCGAGGTGTGGTGAACGGAACCATTGCCAAGGTGAAAGAACTGAGGGACGACAAGATTACGGTAGTGCTGGAGAATGGCAAAGAGATTGCCGTGGAGCAGATGGTGTGGGAGAGTCGCGAAAGCAAATACAACGAGGAGAGTGGCAAAGTGGAGTCCGTCGTGGTGGGCTCCTTCACGCAGTATCCGCTAAAATTGGCGTGGGCTATCACTATCCACAAGTCACAAGGGATGACATTCAGCCGTATGCACCTCGACCTGTCAAAAGGTGTCTTTGCCGCCGGACAGGCCTATGTGGCCATCAGTCGTATGAGGTCGCTCGAAGGACTGACGGTAAGTCATCCGCTACGACCAAACCACATACGCTTAGATGCCGAGGTTAAAGCCTTCTCAAATTCGTTCAACGACTTGGTGCTGATCAATCACGAACTGGAACTTGGCAAGCAGTTCACAGCTTGCTACAGGAAACGCGATTATGACGGTGCCGCCAAGGTGTGCCTCGCCGATGCCGTCGAGAAAATGGAGCGTGGCGATTATCGCAATGCAGCCCTTATGATGAAACGGATGTTCGATGTGATGTTCAACGACGAATGTCTGGTTGGGGCGACCAAGGGTGTTGCTTTGCTGAAAGACTGCAGTATGACTTGCAACTTCATCAATGCAGTGCTATGTCTATATAGTGGTCGATATGATGAGGCCGTAGGGTATGCCGACTTGGTGCTGAATGTCAGGCCCTGTCTGGAGGCAATGTTTGCCAAAGGTCGCGCGCTGTTCCGTCTTGAACGATTCGAAGAGGCGATGGCGATGCACGAGTTGATAGTGACAACTTCGAAGAAAGGCGGTGAAGGCATCGCCATCGACAAGAAAGAGTATCTGTTCGAGGCGCAGCTGAACAAAGCCCTTGGCCGACCGAATTTCAAGACCTGTAAGCACTTGTTGAAGATGTGTCCCGAACTGAGAGGTAAAAAGAAAAAGCGGGTTAATATTTTTGGCTGAGTAGGCATTCATAAAAACTCGAATGTGGAATACAAAAAATAGTTAACTCTGCGTGTTGTTGGCTTAAATTGCAACATTTTGCAAATTAATAAAATACGAAAACATTCCGCAACTTTTGACGATTTTACTCCGCAACTTTTGATGATTTCATTCCGCAACTTTTGATTTTTATGTGTAAAGCCAAATGATGTAGCAGCTATCGCTCATCGTTTGGAACTTCCATCCGAAGATGTAAAATATTGCAGTTTGAGGGGGAGGTCATTTTTTTAAATAGACCTGTCTGTAAAAAATATTTCGTATTTTTGCAGTCGTGTTCGTGCCTCGAACCATACAAAAGAATATTACAAACCCTTAATACACAATCGATATGAAAACACTTAAAATCATGTTTTTTGCAGCTATGACGGCTTTGTTGTTTGCTGCTTGCGAGACGGATGAACCCGAGCCTACTGTAGAAGAGGCTGCTGCCAACACCTTAGTGATCAATGGCAAGTCCTATCCGCTGAACAGCCATTACAGGATTTCGCTGAGCGGTCGCACATACGCCGATGGCGAATCCACGGAGCAAGGTGCCGACGGCAATGCGCTATTTTTTGTGCGTGCCGACGTTGAGGAGGGCAGTGCCAACTGCTCTGTTGACCTGACGCAGTCGA
Organism: uncultured Bacteroidota bacterium; assembly: GCA_902793295.1. GTDB lineage: Bacteria > Bacteroidota > Bacteroidia > Bacteroidales > P3 > Colimorpha. The sequence goes on along the minus strand of CADBDA010000029.1, from coordinate 42,237 downwards.
GCAGCACCGTCGAATATGCTTTCGGTGTGAGCGGCGGTTCTTTCTATATCAGCCAGGACGACCATAGCGACACCGACGTGTATGGCTCCATCGGCGAAGAGAACTACGAGAGTTCCATCTTCACCTCGGGCACTATGACCGCCACGAAGACCGACGACCTCTTCACCTATAAGGTCACCGGCATCCTGAAAAGTGGCGACAAGGTGAGTTTCCACCTCAGCGTTCCTGCCTCGGAGTGGGAGCATCTGGACTGGTAATCTGCCCTATGACGGCTGCTGCGCCTCGGAGCCTGGCCGGCCATTGCCTGTTGGAGGATGTTGCGCAGTTTTGCTGACACTTTAAACGACACGGAAGCCCGATGGGCTTCCGTGTCGTTTTTTTTATTCTTCTTTCAGGCAGTTCGTAGACTTTGTCGGCAAGTTACTACACGGCTTTTAAGATATGTCCACATTGTGGCAATTTGCAAAATCATATACGTTGTGATTCATGTCAGATTTCATTGTTGAGGAAAGCAACATTGAAGAGATTGAGAAGACGCGGGGCATCCAAGCCTTTCAGGCCTGCTTTTTTGAAGAAATCAGGACCTGGCAGTTCTCCTATTCTTCGATAGAAGTCGCTCATGTCATTCCTCAATTTATCAGGTAGCACAAAACGAGCGTCCTGCGGCAACATGGCTATCAGTCTGTTTTTTCGATTAAGGTGTCGCATTCCATTTGTATTCTCTCGTCTTCGTTGTCCTTCAGACACAGATAGAGCGAAAGCCTGTCGGCCCATTCGCCTTCGGCCAGCAAAGCCGGAGCGTATTTCCAGACCTCCACCTTTATGTCGCCGTAATGTTTGTTCATCAAAGCGGCATTGGCGCTGGCCGTCGCTTTGTCGATTGCTATGATTGGCGTTGCAGGCTCAGCGAGCATGGTGTAATGTCCCATTGCCGTCTCACCTGACATTATGCTTGGTGTCGGCTTGGTGTCGGTAAAGAGAACGCGTTCTATGGGAGAGGACATCAAAGGAAGGGATTTGCGCCATAGTTCAGCCTTGCTTGCTGAAACTTGAACATGTTTTTGCTTGCTGCCAACAAGAGTGATCAAGTTATTGGATTTAAGCCAATGGAGAGCAACATTGATGGTCGGATATGCCAAACCTGTCAGCTCGGCTAATTCTAAAGTGGTAGCCCCCTCTATCGTTCCTTTTTCAAGATGATAGAGCACCAACAACTGGGCAACAGGAGGCATCTTCTGTGGCATCGCTTTCGTGCTGTTCTTCAGCTCACGCAACACAATCAGCAGCGATGGAATGAAAATAAGTTTTCCTGGGACGATGAAATTCACCTTGGCGCGGGTCAAACGGGTTACGATATAGGGTGCAAAGGGCTCCAGAGCAAAGACCACAGGATGACGCAATGCCTCAATCATCTTAGCTTGATGTTTGGCCAACTGCATGGGCGAAATGCTGTCAAGCTCTGTCGGTATGGCAATGGTCATTCTGGTTTCCATGAGCTCTACGTCGCGAAAAGTATAGCTGGAGGTGATAGCCAACGGCAGCTTGGCATCATCCTTTTTCGCATGAGCAAGCCTCTTTATCTCGCAACCTGTCAGTTCCGCCATATAATTCGTTATCGGTTTGATATTATATCCCATTTTGCAAGTTATATTATGCTTGAAATTTTTTGCAAAAATACATATAATATATGACACTGCCAAATTTTTCAGTGAGAAAATTCCGGAATTGGTCATTGCTGACGAATTTTGCTTATTCCGCAATGAAGAAGCGACCTGCCCACACGGGCAGGTCGCTTTGCTTAGAGTTCGACGATATGTTCAAAAAAACGTTCTTTCTATTCTTTGCCCTTCATTTGGCAGTTGCCATCCGGGAATGTATGGCGACATGCTACGGTTGTTGGTCGGGCGATTAGAGGCCCATTACGTCGCGGGTGCGGTTGAGGGTGTTGCGGCCGACGATGTAGGCGTAGCATGCCGAGGGCATGAATTGGAGGTTGCCCCAGGGGAGGCTTTGGAGGCCACTGAGGGTCATGGTGGTGACGAGGGCTTGGGAGAGGCTGTTTTTCTGCATGAAAGATTTGAGGGAGTGGAGCTCGTCGGGGTTGAGGTAATAGCGGTCGGTCCATTTGACTTCGACGGCCCAATCCGGCTTCATGCGTCCCATGTTGACGCCGACGATGTCGACTTCGCCCATAGCTTTCTTGCCCTGGCGCCAGCTGGAGTAGGCGATGTCGGCGCCGAGGCGCGGTATCCACTGGGCATAGATGGCTGTTTCGACCATGGCGCCGATTTCGGCGTCGGCGGGTTCGATGGGCTGGAAGAGGGCGCAGCGGAGGGAGGGGTTGGTGAGGTAGATTTTGAAGCTGTGGTCGCGCTGGTAGCGTTTGCCCATGTCGTCGGTGCGGCGGATGACCTTGATAAGGAAGGCGGCTTCGAGGTACTGCACGTATTTGCGCAGCGTCTCTTTGTTGACTCCCGAGTTGGTGGCGAGGCTTTCGTAGGAAAATTCGCCGGCGGAGTTGTAGGCTATCTGGGTGAAGAGCGAGTTGAGTTCCTGCACGTCGGAGATGCCGTAGAGGCTGGGGAGGTCGCGGAGGAGGACTTTGTCGATGATGTCGTGGCGGATGTATTGGCGGGGGTCGGTCTGGTCGTGGAGGTTGAAGGCCACTTCGGGGTAGCCGCCGTAGTTGATGTAGTCTATGAAAGTCTTGTTGAGGGCTTGGATGTCGGTGGCTTCGAAGCAGTGTGTGCGGTGGCCGTTCCACTGGATGGACGATTCGCGAAGGAGGTGTTCTTGATTGCGGAGGCGTAAGTATTCGTAGAAAGTCAGCGGGGGTAGGTTGAAGTCGCTGAAGCGGCCGGCGCCGCTTTCGTTGCTGCTTTTTTTGAGGGCTGCGGCGGCGCTTCCCGAGGCGACGAAGCGGACGTTGTGGTAGGTGTCGAAGAGCGATTTGAGGTGGATTTCCCAGTCTTTGAGGTACTGGACCTCGTCGAAGAAGACAAAGCATTCGTTGTTCATCCAGGAGGCGTTGCCGTTGGCCTGCATGGCGAGATAGAGGAGCCGTTCGAGGTCGACGCCGTTGTATATGGGTGTTTCGACTGAGACGAAGACGATGTTGATCGGATTGACGCCTTCGTCTATCAGACGCTGGATGGTGTGGAAGATCATGACCGTTTTTCCCACACGGCGAGGGCCCATAAGGATTTGCGCGCGGTGGACTTTATGGTTTTTAACTAACGAAAAGAAGATGTCGAGATAAGAGCGGGGAGTCATTCGGCGATAATCCGGCAATATTTCGCCTGACTGCCACCACGGGTTGTCGATGCGAAGCCTTGCAATGATATGCTTTTCAATATTTTCGTTAGGTATCATGACGTTCGGGATGTTTTGTTTCAGAATGCAAAATTACACAAAAATCCCAATTAAGCAAAAAAATTTTTGCTTAATTGGGAAATTGTGGAAGATTTAGTGTAAAAATGCTTGATTTTTAGGTGGTGTTTTTCTTATTTTGCCATGGTATGTGATTGGTTTATATTGCATTATGTGGTGTTAGCAAATTAAGCAAAAAAATTTTTGCTTATTTGGGATGTTGATGAAAGGGGGAGGGGTTAGTAGGTTAATAGGTTAATGGGGTTAATGGGGGTGATGGGGGTGATGGGGCTAATGGGGTTAATGGGGTTGATGGGGCTAATGGGGGTGATGGGGTTGATAGGGGTGATGGGGATGATGGGGGTGATGGGGTTAATGGGGCTAATGGGCTTAATGGGGGTGATGGGGGTGATGGGGGTGATGGGGGTGTGATGGGGGTGATGGGGGTGATGGGGGTGATGGGGGTGATGGGGGTGATGGGGGTGATGGGGGTGATGGGTTCTGTGGGGGAAATTTTTCTTTTTCATTTTTTTTTTGGGGGGGATGATTTTTTGGGGGTAACGGTGGAGGCGCAGGGGAAGATGTTAGCGGCGGATGGGTTCGTCGGACTCGATGGATTCGATGATATTGAGGTAGTTTTGGTAGCGTTCTGGGTTGATTTCGCCTGTTTCTACGGCCTCCTTGATGGCGCAGCCCGGTTCGTGGCGGTGGGTGCAGTTGGCGAAGCGGCAGTTGTGGAGGCGGGAACGCATTTCGGGGAAGAAATGGGAGAGCTCTTCGGGGGTGAAGTCTACCATTCCAAATTCTTTGATACCCGGGGTATCGATGAGGTAAGAGGCGCACGAGGCGTTTTGGCTTTCTTCCGACCCATTGGCCTTGTTGTCGAGCTTTATCGGGTGGATTTCGGCGAAGGTGGTGGTATGTTTGCCTTTGAGGGACCAGTCGCTGACGTCGCCCGTGCGGAGATGGAGCGAAGGGTCGATGGCGTTGAGAAGGGCCGACTTGCCGACGCCGCTGTGGCCGCTGAAGAGCGACACCTTGCCCGCGATGAGGTCTTTGATGGCGTCGATGCCCAGACCGGTGAGGGCGGAGACTTCGAAGACCGGGTAGCCGATGTTGTGGTAGATGGCTTTGACTTCGTTGTGGAGCTGCCAGAGTTCGTCGTTGTAGAGGTCGCACTTGTTGAAGATGATGACCGCTGGGATGTGGTAGGCTTCGGCGGTGACCAGCATGCGGTCGATGAAGCCCGTAGAGGTGCGAGGAAAACCAAGGGTGGCGACGAGGCAGAGGAGGTCGATATTGGCCGCGATGACGTGCGTTTGCTTGGAGAGCTTGGTGGCGCGACGGACGATGCAGTTGCGGCGGTCGTCGACGGCCGTTATCATGCCCGTGCCGTCGTCGAGGGGCTGGAAGACTACGCGGTCGCCGACGGCGATGGGGTTGGTCTGCTTGTTGCCGCGGATGCGGAAATTGCCGCGCAGACGGCATTCGACGATGGCGCCGTCGGCGAGCAGGACGTTATACCAGCTGCCTGTGGTTCTGATTACTAAGCCTTGATTATCTTTGTTTTCCATGGCGGAATGGCGGGATGTTTTGGAATGCAAAGTTATGATTTTTTTCGTAAAGTGTTGTTTTTTGTGGGGGAAGGAGGGGGGGGTAGTAGGTTTATGGGTTTAATGGGTTTAATGGGTTTAATGGGTTTGATGGGGGTGATGTTTTTTTTTTGGGGGGGGGGGACATTTTTTTGGCTACGTGAGGGAAAAGTTGTATTTTTGCAAAATAAAATGGTCTAAAAACAGGACGGTTCCTTAATAGAAATATCATGAAAAGACTTTTGAAACAGGACGGTTCCCAACATAGAAATATCTTGAACGGTTCCCAAATAGAAATATCATGAAGAGACTTTTGATTGCGATAACGGTATGGCTTGCCTTGTGTGGGGTGGTTATGGCGCAGGAGCGCGACAGGCGCGTTGATCTTGAGATTCCTTGCGGCTACAGCATCGATGTGTCGACCACGGGGCAGTTGTGGCTCTACGACAGGTGTGGGCACATCTGGAAAGCCGACAGCATCGGCGACAGCTGGCATGCCATGTTTGGCCAGAATTTCGACAGCTACACTACGATAGAGCGCATAGCGGGCTTTGGGAGCGACACCGCCATAGCGGCAGGGTATATGCACGACAACATTGTGCTGCGCACCACCACAGGCGGAGCGACATGGGACAGTGTGGAGATGGACAATGAGCACACCTGGGTACACGGATTCTGCTTCCACCGCGACGGAAAACTGTGGATGGCATCGTCGAGCGGAAGAAGCTTCAGGACTATGGCATACAGCGACGACCGAGGGAAGACGTTCAAAACTTTGAAGCCAACGTTTCCAGACTGTGTGAAGGACGAAGACGGCATAAAGGAGCTGTTTATGTTCAGCGCCGACAGCGGCTTTGCAGGCACTTACGGCAACAGGATATACAGCACACGGGACAACTGGCGCACTGCGCACCGCATAGCCACGCCGCAGGACCAGGGGCTGGTGGAATGCCGAGGCGACTGCCGGGTGACCCGCCTGCGCCAGTGGCACGGATGGCTCATAGCCACACAAGACGGAACGACCGCCTACACCGCGCTGGGCGGCAAGACAGCATGGAGAACACTGCCGATAAGCGACTTTGAGACCGACCCTGAAAGCGACCGCCTTTGGGCCATCACCGACAGCGGGCAGCTGGTGCTGATGCACGACATGGAGCACTGGACGGTGGTGAAAGCATCGCCGCGAGCAGGAAGCATCATCGGAACACAGGGCGGATGCGTCTATATCGGGACCAATGCCGGCGTGGTGCGCATAGCCCCCGACGGGAAGGCCGACACCTGCGGATTCTTCACCGAAGAGAAGTCGCTTGAGGAATATATAGACGAGGCGGAAGCCGAGGCGAAGGAGATAAGATACAGCGCCCTCACCCAGTTCAGCCACGGAGGGCGGCAGTGGCTCACCGACCGCACAAGCATATACCTTCGCGACGCGATAGGATGGTACCGGATAGCCAAACCCTATGGAATTGTCAGTATGGTCCCCGACCCAGACCACGACGACCGCGTCATCATACAGCACAGCGACCAAAAGAACTATAGCGTCGACACGGCGGGACGTATGGAGCCCTACACCTATCGCGACCCCTTCGGGGCCTTTCTGGAGGGCGGCGTGGAGCACGTAACGATCGAAACATACACCATCGGCTGCTTCCACTATCATCCGTACACAATAGCCTACAGCCGCAAAGGCGATAAGCTTGTGGTGAGCAAATATAGCGTCGGCGGGAAGAAAAGGAGACACCGGAGGCAGAAGTATGATGTCGGCGCCATAGCGGAAGCGCTGAGACAAGTCGGCGAGCGATACAGCCAGATGCCCACCGACGCCGACTTCGGACTGAAAGAGGGGGTTGTAGATTGGGAGAAAGTCTTCAATCCGCAAGGGTGGTGTACCTCCAGGAGCGGATATCGCGTGACCTTTGTGAACGGAGACGGCGATACGCTGACAGCCGCATGGAACAGCAGTGCCGACTGCGGCAAATACTTCCCCATGCTGCTGCCCATGATGATAGCGCAAGGGAACACCGCGCTGATCACCTACCGTCCGGAACTATGGAACGCCTTGAAGCCTCTGATGCCAGAGGATATGTTTTTGCGGAGTATGCTTAGCAAGTACAGCCTGCTGGATATCCGTCCCGGTGACCTGCTCTTTTTCCGCGACACTGCGGGGATGGGGAGCGCCGTGAAGGAGAGCACCGGCGAATATACGCACGTGGCCATAGTGGAGACGGTAGGCGACTCGATATGGGTTGTCGACGCCACGCAGCGCCGCGGGGTGAGCCGCCACGCCATAGAAAGCCAGCCCGGCGACCGCGATTTTCCGGACGTTTACCGAATTGAAAACCCTTATGGCATCGACGTTGAGGCGACCCTCGAAAGGGCACGCTCATACATCGGCCGTCCCTACGACAACGCCTTCGAGCCCGGAAGCGAAGCCCTGTATTGCTCAGAGCTTGTATACGAGTGTTACCTGCGGGATTTTTCGGACGAAAAAGGAGAACACCTGTTCGAAACCAAAGCCATGAACTGGCGAGACCAAGACGGGAATATGCCCCAGTATTGGACAGACCACTTTGCAAGGCTCGGCAAGGCCATACCCGAAGGCGTGGAGGGCACCAATCCCACCGACCTGTCGCGGTCGATACTGCTGAGGAAAGTGGATAACACCAAATAACACACCTTCATGAAGAAAACCGTTATTCTGATAGCATTACTCTGCAGCGTCATGGCCATCCAGGCGCAGGACTACTGGGACGACCTGAAGGTGTGGCAAGTAGGCAAGGTGGCACCCCATGCCGACATAGTGCCCGAGGAGAGCCGTTGGGTGATGAATTTGGACGGAGTGTGGTCCTTCAAGTACTATGAGCGCGCCGAGTATGTGCATCGCGGGCTGGAGCGAGGCGCCTACATCACGCCCGACTTCGACCCCCAACAAGACCTGCGCTGGTGGGACAGCATTGTCGTACCAGGGAACATGGAGATGCAAGGCTACGGCACCGCCGTGTATGTGAACATGAAGAACGAATTCCCCAGCGATCCGCCCCATGCCCCCCGCGCCTTCAACCCCACCGGCGTTTATGCGCGCGACGTGGAGCTGCCCGAAGGCTGGGAGAAGCGTCGCACATTTCTGCGCATCGGCGCCGCCGCATCGGCCGTGGAGCTGTACGTCAACGGCGCGTTTGTGGGCTACAGCGAAGACTCGAAGACACCCGCGGAGTGGGAGATCGGCGACCATGTCCATGGCGGCAGGAACCGCATCTGCATCATACTGCACCGATGGAGCGACGGCAGCTATCTGGAATGCCAGGACATGTGGCGGCTGAGCGGCATCACGCGGAGCGTGACGATGTACAGCCTGCCGAAGGACCACATAGCGGATTACGTTGTCGACGCCGGACTGGACACCATCGACTATCGGCAAGGCAAGCTGAAGGTCACGGTGACGGCGAATTGTTTTTCGGGGAAAACCGTAGAACTCACGGTTCCCGAGCTAGGCATAGCCATGCGCCAGGCCGTGTCGGGCGCCCCATCGGCGACCAGCATCGACTTTGAGACCGCAGCCCGGGAAGTGGCCCCCTGGACGGCCGAGACGCCCAACCTCTACACTATGCGGCTGCGGCTGCTGGACGACAGCGGGAATGAACTACAAGCAATAGAAAAGCCCATTGGTTTCCGCATGGTGGAAATCAAAAACGGGCTGCTGTGCGTCAACGGCAAGCCGGTGACCATCAAAGGCGTGAACCGCCACGAGCACAATGCGCGGACCGGCCACGTGGTGAGCAGGGAGCAGATGGAACGCGACGTGCGGCTGATGAAGGAAAACAACATCAACGCCGTGCGCACCAGTCACTATCCCGACGACGAATACTGGTACGAACTGTGCGACCGCTACGGGCTGTACGTTTGGGACGAAGCCAACAACGAGAGCCATGCCCAAGGCTACGGCAAGGAGAGCCTGGCCAAGAAAGCCGAATGGACCGAGCCGATATGGTATCGCGTGAATAATATGGTGCAGCGCGACCGCAACCATCCCAGCGTGATCGTGTGGTCGCTGGGCAACGAGTGCGGCAACGGCATCTGCTTCGAGGAAGCCTACAGAAGGCTGAAGGCGAGCGACAAGACACGCCCTGTGGTTTACGAACGCGCCGAACTGGACTGGAACACCGACATTGTGGGCATCATGTACCCCAGTTTTGATTTTCTCGGTGCCTACGGACGGCAGATGGACAGTGTGGCGAAAGGGCTCACCCTTAGGACCTCCAAAGAAGGGCAGCCCTCCCCTAGCCTACGCCCCTACATCATGGTAGAATACTGCCACGCCATGGGCAACAGCCTAGGCGGATTGAGCGACTACTGGGACACGATAGACAGCTACCGATGGCTGCAAGGCGGCTTCATCTGGGACTGGCAGGACCAAGGCTTTGATTTAGTTAAGAATGGAGTGTCAGACGGCGACAGTTGTTATCCCAGAATTGCGCTAGGCGGCGACCTTGGGCAGCTATACGGCATTAAGGACGACGGCGACTTTTGTGCCAACGGCATCTGCGACAGCTACGGAAATCCCTACCCCTGCATGGAAGAAGTGAAAGCCGTGTACGGCGGGAAGCGCGCCAGAGACAACGCACGCGAGAAGCAACGAGCGACAAACAACGGACCATTCAGCGGCAAACAAGCCGTCAGCATCGCTCAAGACGGCGACACCCTACGGATAAGCGGCGACGACTTTGCCATCAGCATTGGAAGCGACGGCACGATAGTCCGATACGAGTGGCACGGACGCGAGCTGCTGAAGGATGTGCACCTGAACCTGTGGCGACCCCCGACGCAGAACGACCGCGCCGACCGCAACGGTGCCGCCGCCTGGCAAGGGCTGGAGCGGCTGAAGGCCCGGCCAGTGAGCCTCAGGAGCACCGATTTGACAGCCGACCAGCGCCGCTACGCTTCGGCCGAAGTGGTGATAGACTACCGACTGGAGACCGAGGAAGGCGAAGCGATGCCCGTGAGCCAGGTGATAGAGGTCGCCGGAGACGGGCAGATGCAAGTGAGCGTGCGGCTGCAGGGCGAAGGCGTGTTCCGCACCTTTGCGCGCGTGGGCCTGCAGGGGCACCTGCCCAAGGAATTCCGGAAGACCATCTGGGAAGGCTACGACGCCGAGCGCTATGCCGACCGCCGAACAGCAGGCCAGATGGGACACCACGAGCAATACGACTGGGCCGGTCGCGAAGCGCGGCATGCCGTTCCCCAAGAGGAGGGCAACCGCGAAGCGATGCTGCTGCAGCTGACCGACACGGAGCACCAAATAGCGACAACGATAGCCATTGACGGCAAGGAGCTGTTCAACTTCAGCCAACACACATACGAAGACACGGTGGTGGCAGCACACGACCGATGGTGGAAGATGCCGGAACCCGACCTCACCTACAGCCTGCTGAACATCGACAGCCGGATGGCCGGACTAGGCACAGCCACCTGCGGGCCCGGCGTAGGCGAACGTTACCGTCTGAGCGGGGACAGCACGTACACGTTCCGATTCACCTTTGCGCCCAGCCAGAGCGAGGAGACCGTCGTTTTTCACGACTGGTTTGGCGAGAACAGGCACCTTGCGAAGCAGCTGAAGACGGCAAAACGCAAGAATGCCGTCAAGCGAGTGCGGAGCGAGGTGGCACCCGACGCGCCCTACGACAAAGGCTTTCCGAAGCTGCTGACCGACGGCCGCAAAGGCGTGGCCGGAGACTACAGCGAAGGGTGGGCCGGATGGAGCGGAGCGGACACCCTGACGATGGAGGTCCGATGCCGGACACGGCACGCGATGGCGATAAGCATCGGGACCTGCCATGCGCCCGACGACTGGGTGCTGGCGCCGGAGCGCGTGGAGTGGTGGAATCCGCAGACGGAGCGGTGGGAGGCATGCACACGAACGACGATAAGCGATTACGAGCACGGCCGCCAACGAGTGGTATACCAAACAGATGCCCGCCGGGGAAGCCCACATAGACTTTCTGGCAAGGAAAACGGAAGCAAAGGCAGATTCCTTCCGAAGAACCTGAAAATCCGCATCATTCATGCCGCCGTCCTACCCGACTGGCACCCCTACAAAGGACAGAAGGCCTGGCTGATGATGGACGAAGTGGGAGGATTGAAAGGCGAAAAAAACGACCTGTCCCCACTAAGCACTCGGGATCCAAGCACCCCGCGCCGTGGCAAGCTCCGCGAACCTGATGAGTGAAGTGGCTGTGGCACACTTCGGCCAGACTTGCAACACCAGCACATCGGAAACAACCGCAACTAGACAAGAAGAAATACCACAAGATTAAAATAAAGACCGCATGAACAAGAAACGAGTAATAGGCATAGGGGAAACAGTGCTTGACATCCTCTTCAAGGAAGACCAGCCGCAGAAGGCAGTCCCTGGAGGTTCGACCTTCAACAGCATCGTCTCACTAGGGCGTGCCGGAGTGCCGTGCGCCATGGTGACGGAAGCCGGCGGCGACCACATAGGCGACATGATATGCCGCCACCTGCAGGACAACGGAGTATCGGCAGAATATGTCTGCCGCCACGAGCAAGTCAAGTCGCACATCTCGCTGGCCTTTCTGGACGAGAACAACGACGCGCAGTACATCTTCTACAAGGACCACGCCTCCGTCTCGCTCGACGGCAAACTGCCGGAAATAACCAAGGATGACGTGGTGCTGTTCGGCTCATTCTTCGCCATCAACCCAGCCGTCCGTCCCGTTGTGGGAGAGCTGCTCCGCAAGGCGCGTGAGGCCGGAGCCTGGCTCTACTACGATGTCAACTTCCGCAAGGACCATATCGCCGACCTGCCGCAGGTGATGGGTAACATTGAAGAGAATATGTCCCTGGCCGATGTGGTGCGCGGTTCGAAGGAGGATTTCGAATATATCTATGGCATCCATCATGTTGGTGGCATCTATGCGCGTGTGAGTAATTGGTGCAACACGCTTATACTGACGGACGGACCCCACCCCATCCTTGTCTTCACACCCGAAGGCTGTCAGGAGTTCCCCGTAGAGCCGGTTGAGACCGTCAGCACCGTAGGAGCTGGAGACAACTTCAATGCCGGCTACATCTACGCCATGATGCGGGGGATGGAAGAGCAAGAATCACGTGTCGCGATGGCGCAGCGCTGGAGCCGGGATGTCTGCAGCCAGATAGGGAACAACATCAGCGATGGGCTGGTCGCATCAATAAAACAAGAGGAATGAAGGCAAAGATCAAGACATATTATTTCAGTCCCACGGGAGGCACCCTCAAGGTGCTACGTAGTTTCGCGGAGCCGCTGGCCATGCTGCTTCACGCGGACGTGGAATACCATTCGTACACTCTACCTCAAGAGCGAGAGGCGCTGCCAGTGTTCGACAAGGATGACATTGTCGTGTGGGCCACGCCGGTGTATGCGGGACGGGTTCCCAACAAGACGATTGACTTTGTCCGCCAGGCGCTCCACGGCGCGGGCAACCCTTCCGTTGCCATCGCCACCTTTGGAAACCGCGCCTACGACAACACACTGGCGGAGCTTGTCGGTGCCATGCGAGACGGGGGAATGCGCCCTGTTGGAGCCGCCGCTGTAGTGACGAGGCACGTTTTCAGCGACACGCTGGGCGCAGGGCGTCCCAATGCGTGCGACCTTGAATGCCTCGACGACTTCGCCGTGCAGATGGCAGGGAGCATACTAGCGGCGCAACGCGGACCCGTTCCGGAGCTTATTGTCCCCGGCGAAGCTCATCCGGAGAAATACTACACTCCGCTCAAGACCAACAACGCACCTGCGGGATTCCTCAAGGCGAAGCCATCCTGCGACATCCACCGCTGCACACGCTGCGGCAGGTGTAAGGATGTGTGTCCGATGGGAAGCATTGGCGACCGTGACGGAGTGCCCTCTTTCGACGGGACCTGCATCAAATGCCAGGCTTGTCGCCTGGAATGCCCCGCCGGGGCGATAGCATTCACCGACCCGGAATACCTATCGCACGTGGAGATGATAGAGCGGACTTTCGCAGAGCCGAAGAGGTCGAAGTTCTTTACACTGATAAAAAGGAAAAAGGAATAGCAGACAGCAGACAGCCATATACAGAAACACTGCCACGAGTGCGGCGCTCAGCTCATGCAGAAGAAACCGGAGGGAGAAGGGAAGGAGGACCATGAAATGTTTCCCAACAAGCGTCGCGGCCTTCGGTTCAAGGCCATTCCCATTGGTCAGGCAGGCAGATATGGCGCTTCGGGGATGGAAAAATGACAATTGAAAGATGGGGCGAATGGGTTCAATGGGCGAAATGGGCTGACTATCGATGCAATACTATTCGCTCATCAAGCCGACTCGCCAGATTTCATCCATTCAGCAGTGCTCGCAAGCTTTGCCACGCGGGGCATCCGCAGCAACGGGAAAGAAGCTATCTTGCCATTCGGCTGGGGCTGGTGCCGGTGTGGCGCTTGAACCAGGTGCCGAAGGTCGACTGATTGGGGAAGCCGAGTTGGGAGTCACCTTCGCCTACAAGGTAGGACTTGATTTGCTGCTGATGCGCCATTTCAGCGTCGGATTCCGATGGAACGGTATGGGCAACGTCGCCGCCTACGAGTCGGTGCCAGTGGCGTGGGACCCGAACGGCAACGTCACCCGTTACGAGCAGCGCCCCACCCAGAGCGACGAGTTCTCGCTCGGTTTCTTCACTCTCATCGCCGGCTTCCGGTTCTAATCTTCATTATTTATTTACCCTCTCGCGGCTGGAGGCTGCGGCGGTAGTCGCTGGGCGACTGGCCGAGGTGCTTGGTGCAGTAGCGGCTGAAGTAGGAGAGCGAGGTGAAGTTCATGCGGTCGGCTATCTGGGTGAGCGACAGGCGCTCGTCGTTGAGGTATTTCTTCAGGAAGGGCACTGTGGCGCGGTCGATGAAGCTGCTGACGCTGTGGCCGGTGACGCGCTTGACGGTGGCGGAGAGGTATTTTGTTGATACGTTCAGGCGCTCGGCGTAGTAGCTGACGTCGCGACGATGATGGCGGTGCGGTCGCTGTGGGAGTCGACGGCGTCGCGGCGGGCGTGGAGTTCGAAGATGTCGTATATCATCGTCAGGCAGAGGCTCCCCATCGTTTCACGGTAGAAGAGCAGGTGGCGGTCGTCGAGTCGGTCGCGGAGGCGGTGGAAGTCCTCCAGCAGGATTTCCGCCTGACGGTCGTCGACCTTGATGACGGGGTTTTGGTTGAGGCTGATGCTGCCCCCGATGCTGTAGTTGTTCGACGGCAGGAGGCTATGCAAAAACTTGTTGTCGGCGGCGAACCATTCCACCTCCATCCCCGGTGCCGCCGCGAGGTTCTTCGCCCTTGTGGGGTTCGGCATCACCACCAGGTCGTTCTTCACGATGTGGTAGCACCGCTCGTTGAACACAAAGCTCCCCTCCCCCGCCGTGCACAGCAGGTGCATGCAGGTGTGTCCCAGCTCCGGCGCATTCATCGCCAGGAAATCAGTCGAGTATAGAAAGTCAATCTTCATTTACTGCTCAGATATCCTTTGCAGGATCTCTCCTACAATATTTTCTCCGACGACAACAGAAAAGAGAACAATCCAATGTATTGGATGCCTTGCCCATCGGTATAAGGTGCAATATCTTCACCTACAATGACAATTTTCTTGAAACTATCGCCAGTCTTACGCAACGAATACAACTCTTGTTCCCGCTTTTCATCGTCGGGCATACGGTATGCAGATTGAATATAAGCCCGTTCTCTACCGTTGGTGGTGACAAAGTCAATCTCATGCTGAGAAAACGTTGATTTGCCATCCTTCATTGTTCGGCTCTCCACTACTCCGACATCCACCGCATATCCTCTACATCTTAATTCGTTATATACAACATTTTCCATAATATGTGTTGGGTCCTGCTGCCGAAAGTTAAGCCTTGCATTCCTTAAACCCACATCCACCGCATAGTACTTCTGGATAGAGTCATAGTATCTGTTTCCTTTCACATCGTATCGTTTTGCGCCTTCAAACAAATAGGCATTCTGCAGGTAGCCGATATAACTATGGACAGTTGCGACATCCACTTTCACCCGTTGGACACTCTCCAGCAGATTCTTTATTCTGTTTGCATTGGTGAGAGACCCTACCGACGAGCAAAGAGAATCGGTCAAAGATTCAAGCACATCTCTCCGCCGCAAATCATTCCGCTCGACAACGTCGTCAAGATATGTCTTGTTCCACAGCCGGTTGAGATAAGAAATTTTTTGTTCTTCGGTAGAAAACTTACGCAATGCCGGCATACCGCCGTAGGTGTAGTATTCTTTCCATAATTCGGTGATGGATTCATCTCTGTCTGTACAGAACTCTTTAAACGAGAATGGATTCACCCTTACCTCGTCACCACGTCCACGAAACAAAGTGTTAATATCAGACGACAGAAACTTAGAGTTGCTGCCGGTGATGTACACATCCACATTATCCTTTGCATTCAAACCGTTCACTATCTTCTCAAAGCCATCCACCTCCTGCACCTCGTCGAGGAAAACATAATAGTGCTTTTCTTCGTCGGAAATCCTGTCGTATAAGTATTTTTTCAGAGCCTCACGGTTGGAGAGGTCTGCATTGCTTATTTCGTCCTCCAAATCAAACGACACAATGATTATTTCATCTTCACCAACGCCGTGTTGCAACAGATAGTCTTTATATATCTTTTTCAGCAACCATGATTTGCCACACCGGCGAGGTCCTGTAATTATTTTCACCTCGTCATTGTCACGCCTGGCAATCAGTTTGTTCAGATAGTCTTCACGCTGGATATAATTAGCCATAATACCGCCTATTCGAAATTTGGTGCAAAATTACACTTTTTTTTGAATACGGCAAAAGGTTTTCACAAAATTATGGAGTTCCGCTACCCAATTCCCACATTCAAACATTCACGCATAATATTATTTTTGGTCTTTCAGGCTATACAGTTGCTGCATGTATTGCTTGCAGGCCACGATGATGGCGGTGCGGTCGCTGTGGGAGTCGACGGCGTCGCGGCGGGCGTGGAGTTCGAAGATGTCGTATATCATCGTCAGGCAGAGGCTCCCCATCATCTCGCGGTAGAAGAGCAGGTGGCGGTCGTCGAGGCGGTCGCGGAGCCGGTGGAAGTCCTCCAGCAGGATTTCTGCCTGACGGTCGTCGACCTTGATGACGGGGTTCTGGTTGAGGCTGATGCTGCCCCCGATGCTGTAGTTGTTCGACGGCAGTAGGCTATGCAAGAATTTGTTGTCGGCGGCGATCCACTCCACCTCCATCCCCTGCGCCGCCGCGAGGTTCTTCGCCCGTGTGGGGTTCGGCATCACCACCAGGTCGTTCTTCACGATATGGTAGCACCGCTCGTTGAACACGAAGCTCCCCTCCCCCGCCGTGCACAGCATGTGCATGCAGGTGTGCCCCAGTTCCGGCGCATTCATCGCCAGGAAGTCCGTAGAGTATAGAAAGTCTATCTTCATTAAATCACAACCCCTCCAAGAGAAAACGTCTTAAACTAAGATGTGTGATGCCGTTGTCGTCATTCCTGGAAACCAAAGGTGTCATGGATATGACATATTTGGGATAGTTGTCGTTGATCTTCCGCAGGTTGCCAAATTCACGCTCGCGTGTCGCCTCGTCGGCCACAATATAAGACACTTGCACGTATACCCGTTCCCCTGTGGGTTTTGAACAAACAAAGTCGATCTCTCCTGCCTGCAACTGGCCGACATATACTTTATATCCTAATCTTATCAGGTGTTGGTACACCACACCTTCTATTATCTTTTCAATATCTTGGTCTCTCGTTCCTCCAGCTATGGCATTTCTGATACCTTGGTCTTCGAAATAGAACTTCTCATTGCTTTCAAATAGACGTTTCCCATGGATATCGTAGCGGCTCACCTTGTGTAGCAGGTAGGAATCGCTCAGCATCTTCTGGTAGTTGATGATGACGGATGGAGAGATGTTTTCTCTTATGGACTTCATATAGTTGCTGATGTTGGTGGCCGAGATAAGCTTGCCTTCGTTGTCGGCCATATATTGCACCAACTTGGAGAGAAAGTCGACATTGCGTATCTGGTTTCTCATCACAACGTCTTTCAAAAGCGTAGTGTCGTAGATACTTGAGAGGTATTTGGCTGCACTCTCTTGGTCGAGGCCGATTTGTACCAACCCCGGCATACCGCCGTATTCGATATAACTGCTCAGTGCATCAGGGTTGCTGTCTGAAAGGCTGTGGAATGTCAGGAACTCGTCGTATGACAATGGCTGTATATAGATTTCAACATAACGTCCGCCAATAAGTGTCGACAACTCGCTGCTCAGCATCTTCGCATTGCTCCCCGTGACAATCACTTCAGTGTTTGGCTCCTTGTAAAAGCTCCTCAGCGTCCGTTCAAACTCTACTATATCCTGCACTTCGTCAATCATAATGTAGTTGCATTTCCCTTCGGCCATGTGAGCATCGATATATTCGTTCAGGTCAATATAGGTTCTGATGCCGTCGAATTGGCGTTGCTCCTTGTCGATAAATATCACATTACCCTCTTCAGACAACTTCTCACACAGATAACGCAGTATGCAACTCTTACCCACCCGCCGCTGTCCGGTGAGCACTATGGCCATATCTTTACCAAACCATTTAGTGATTTTTTCTATATATCTTTGTCGTTCAATTAATTTCATGATAAAATAATTATATTTGACAATGCAAAGATATGAAATGTTTATGAATTATACTTAATAAAAATATGTTTTTGTAATTTTTTATCACATATACTTTATGGGTATAGATAGTACTTCTGTTGAAAAAAAACTCAACACAGCAGGTGCATGCAGGTGTGCCCCAGCTCCGGCGCATTCATCGCCAGGAAATCAGTCGAGTATAGAAAGTCAATCTTCATTGCAGATTTATGTCAATGCAAAGACATGAGATATTTGAGAATTAGATTATTCCTCTTGCTCGTAATAATAGGAATAGTCGATGCCTTTCATGAATATTTCACGGTCGTCGATGCGGTCGGTGAGAGCTTGTTGCAGCAGTATGCGTATCTTGCTGCTATCTGTGTGACTTGCTATCATGGCATCGAGGTATTCTTGCTTGTCTATCTTGCTCCAATCCACACATAATTTCAGACGTTTCTTTAATATCATATCCAGCCAGATGCGGCTCGAGCGGCCATTGCCTTCCATGAAGGGATGAGCAGCATTCATCTCAACATATTTATCGACAATCTGGTCGAAAGTTGTTTCAGGCATCTGCTCCACGGTTTTAAGATAGTTATGCAAATGCTCCGCCAAACAAAACAGGGTATTGCCTTTGGCAATTGTCTTGGTGCGTATCTTGCCAGCAAAGTCGTAGAGGCCACCGAAAAGATAGGCGTGGATTTGTTGTAGTGATTTTACTTTTCCAACGTCCCGGCTTGATACGAGATTGCTCTCCCACAGTGTGTAGGCTTTTTTTCTACTTTGTCCGTCTATTGTGTTTTCGCTGTATTTAAACCAATCGAGGAAAGCCATCGCCTGGCTGTTAGGTATTGTTTTCGCAAGTTTTTCGACACCCGACAGGCTGATTACGTCGGTGTTATACTTCTTTCCGTCGGCGGCAGTGAGTTTCAGTTGGGTAGTGTCACTAACCACCTCGTTTTGCTCCTTCTTTAATTTAGCCTTGAGGTATTTCCAGTAGTTGCGGTTCTTCTCGTGGTCATCCTGTTCGTTTATAGCTCCCACTATATCAAGAACAGAAAACCACCATTGGTTTTGTTTCTCGTCCCAGATTGCGCGAACCTTGTGGTCTTTATAGAATCGTATGGAAATCTTATTCATTATTATATATTTTGCAAAGTTGCTCGTTTATTGTTGCACACTTTACATCACGTGAAAGACTTTCAATTCTCAGTTATTTAAGTCATATTTTGGTGGCAGGGTGTTGGTTTGTCTTTTTATGGTTGCCGGTTAATTATTCAGACTCAATCTGGATTGCTGTGAGTGAATAAACAATCGGTAATATCTGTCGTCAATTTACTTGATTTGGCAACATGGCTATCGCCTCCAAGCTGTTTATATTTATTATAAACAAATTCGACAATTTTATTTAACTCATCATCCCGTATTGTGGTTATATCCAATCTTTTAATTTTATCAAATTCTATGTGTGTAGTTTGCAACTGCGTTGCTACATATGCAAATATTACGTAAAATAAAATGTCATTTTGTTCTGCTGCACTAAGTGAACTTTGTTTTTTTAGGTATTTACGAACGCTTAACCCAATTACTGCAATTTTATAATATACATCCAGTTCATTATGTTCGACATACAATGATTTATACTTTCCTTCGTCCGCTAGTATGGTAGATGGTCTTGCTCTAGCATAATCTGGTTGGCTCATTATTGTACTAATTAAACATTGAGCAAGAAAAGACACACTGATAATATCTTCTGAATTTTTCCTCTGGTTTTTATAATAGTTTTTTCTTCGGTCGTAGTAAATTCCTTTGTTTCTGAAATATGTTTCGATTTGAAGGTGAATAGGATCCGTGGCTCTTAATGCAGATTTAGGTATGTTTGTTTGGTTGTTTGTCGCAAAAATAATTTTGTCTCTAACATCATCCTCTGAAGGCACAAGAAAACGAACAAGAATATTTCTTTTATCCTCCGTTTTTGCAGAGTCGTTCTTGCTAAAATAATTGAATATTTCAGTGGATGTCTGGAGTCCATTCACAATATAGGGATTTTGAATGGTTAATTGTTTCTGTGTAATTGGTGTTATTTTATCACAAATAATTGTAACACCATTATTGAACCACCAAAAATCTTTCCCATCCGCATTGGACAGTGTTTCATATATGCTGGTATTTACGGCATTTCTCCCTTGATAATCTCTAACGTTTGCGTCAAACATTTGCCTAATTAGTTGTCCATCATTGTCAATAATTAAATTATAAAACTGGGGAAGATTAATTAGTGCGACATAATTGTCACTTCCTAAAGAGATTGGGCTTTCTTGTAGATTAAGTGTTAGAGTTAGTTCCGTATCAGAGTGATACAAATTCATTAGTTCGGTTGCTCCAAAGTATCTAACATCACATTTTGAAGAAGGAAATTTTTGTCGTACAACTTCAAGTAATTCATCTTTCTTTTGCTGTAAATTTGGATGAACCTCATTTGCATTAGCTGCATACCAATAGTGAAATGTAATTGAGGGATTTTTTCGGATAGTTACCTTAATTAAAGAGCGAAATAGATTAAACAATGATATCACTTTTTCTGCGTATCTTTTTGAATAAACCTCCGTGTCTTTTGACATATCAAGAAGATTTGAAGATATTGTTTTAAATTTATCCACGACGTCTTCCTTAAATCCATATTGATTTTTCGTCTGAATGATATAAAAATCAATTTGAGGATTTTTGTGTATACTCTCATCAATATCGGAGTCTTCCTTGACTGGCTCGCCATCTAACAAGATATACATACTATCAATTCCTCCATCATTTCCGCTGCCTGTTATTCCTTGCTCAATATCATCGTTGCTAACATCTGAAAATTTCATTAAAAGTGAGGAACCGAACAATTCAAAGAACTTATTGAGTTGTAACTGAACATTTGCGTCATCTTCCTTTACAAAGTAGGAAGACTCTTTAAATTCTTGTTGTAAACATTCTTGCAACAATATTTGATTATTTGACAGAGGGGTTTTCATAATTAATATATTTAGAATAAAGAATAATTATTTTCAATAAGATTATAATGCAAAGGAGATTAAATATTAATAACTCGTTTTGTGGCGGCAATGCGGCGGTCGGCATAGAGGACAACGTCTTTGATGACCAATTTATGTGCTGCACTAATGAGGGTTTCCATTGTTTTTATGTCGGGGTGTCCGTTTTTGGCGGGGAGCATAATGTCTAGTTCGTCGGCATCTGATGCGTAAAAGTTATGACCATAATTGAATTTGCCCGTATGGGCAGCTTTATGGCAAGCGGCGGTTACAAAGATGGCGGCATGCTTAGGTAATTTCTCGGTATGAACTACAGCTACATGGTCATCGGCACCGTATTCGTAATTGCGGTATTTGGCAGAACCGAACATATCAATGGTAGTTGTGTTGTGCGAGAACACATCAACCTTATTGCTGATAAAAGCAGATATACCCGTGTCGGCCTCACCGGCAGTGACAAAAGGAAGATTGCCTGGTATTCTGTCATCTCCTTTCAAACGTTTTCCGCGTGTTGATTCTCCGAAAAGATCATGCACATTAAACTTTTGCCAATGAAGATGTGCGAATTTATCAAGAGAGGACTGTTCTTTGGCGGTTAAAGTATAGTCCGTCAGATTTGCAGCGAGCAAGTATGCTTCGAGTTCGCGCAAGCGCGACTCTTCGAGTTCGCGCACAAAGTCTTCCATAAAGGCAAAATCAATTACACCTTTCTTGTTCCTTGGCAGGGTTACATAGTCGTTTTCAATTTTCTTATGACTTATACTGTTTCCCCAAGAATACTTATGCCCTAGACTTTTGGATATACATGCGGCAATGAATAATTGGATTGGCTTTGTCCGCTTAGAGGTGTCCTTTAGATAAAGAGCCAAATTGTGACTGTCATTTGAAAAGAAATCTATTTCTTGGTATGTGACAACGAATGTCTTCCCTCCAATAAATATGCAATTTCCTTCTTCTATTAACTTTTCATCAAAAGATATATGCGAAGATACTCCATTATTTTCAAAACTAGCACACAAATATGGAATAGAGCCACTACCAGGAACAATATTGTCGGATAGAATATTGTGAGTGTTTTTTACCTCAAAAATGTCAGTAATCTTATAATCGCCCCACTTGACGGTAGATAGACGTTCGCCAAGTGGAGCATCTATTTTCCCAATCCGTCCTCCGTATTCTGTTTAAGGATGTTTGACACTTCCCAAGCCAGATAGTCTGCCACTGTGCGTTTGAGGTCAACCAGAGTAGGACGTGTGTCAACTGGGGCTATCTGATTCCAATCAGCTCCGTTCAAGGGGTCTATGTGTCCTTCAAAATAATCCTTTTCAGTGAAGAAATGTAACTTGTCTTTTCCGAAGCGAACAAGATCTACCAGTTCAGCATAACGTTCTCTCGCATGGTCGGTATCCCGTAGATTGATGCTGGCTTTTTTGCGGTTGGTACGAGTGTACCCGTCATTGCTAAAGTCAATGAATCGTACAATATCATCCTTTTGGTGAGCCTCACCAACTCGGAATACATAAATGTTTGTTTGTACACTGCTTTTGCCGAGAAAGAGGTCTAATGGCATCTTGATACTGGCGAGCAATGTGGAATGTGTTAGTATGCGTTTATTGTATTCGACGGCTTTGCCAATGCCGGCACTATTTTGTATGATAATGGCTGCATAACCATGATCCATCATAGATAGAGCTTTTTCTACAAAGACCATTCCATTGCCAGCCGCAGAATAAGGAGGATTAAGAACAAAAGCGTCTGCGGGGAACGGTTGCCCTTTGCAGACGAAACCGTAATTGCCGTCAAAATCTATCAGGGAATCCTTGTTGAGAATATTAGAACTACCATCGCCCATCAATATCATGTTGAGAATTGCCAACATATAGATGCTTGGTAGGATTTCTATACCAAGAATCTGAGTTGCTTTGATATCGTTTTCCTTTATAGCCAATGCTTCGGGTGAATGTATCTTTCGCTTGGCGTCAGCAAGCATCTCGTTCATAGCGGCGACAAGGAGGCCTGCGCTACCTGTGGCGAAATCCCACACATAACTATCCATATTCACCCGTGCCAGTCGCACAAGCAATGTCGCCACATAGGAAGGAGTAAGCACAACATCGTTAAGTCGGTCTTGTGTGAATCCGAGCCAGTTGTACATTTCATTGAACAACTGACCAGTGAAGTCGGTAGTGAGTCCTATCTTGTAATAAATACCAAGGTCATCTACAATTTTGACAAAAACACGTCGAAGTTGGCTTTCGCCATCAACTGGGCGGTTGATATTATCAGTAGTAAGGGTATTCTCTAATGTTCTAACAATAAGATCTCGTTTGTCTGCTGGAAGGTGTTTCTCTTTAAGAAAAGCTTTTATCTTGCGTACGATGATGTCGCCATCTCGATTATTTTCTTCTTCGGAACTGAGCAATTCGCTTTTTTCCAAAGGACGCACTTTGTTAGGGACGCCGAGCGTAGCCATGATGGATGCAGCGACAAGGTATACACGGTCGTTTTCCGAGAGACCTTTTTCGTTTTGGTAAATATCATTGTTAAGACGGACAAGACTGATGTTGATTTCTTGTTCTCTCCGCTGTTTAATGCTTTCAATTTCTTCAGTAGTAAGGCTTAGCTCTTTTGCCCTTTCGATAAAAGCATTGAAGTGTTTCGGTGCAAGAAATGAAAGGTCGGTGTAATTGCCTACGCTTTGGCCGGTACCAAAGTTGCTTTTTGACACATAATAAACGCCAATTTCGTGACACAGTTGGCCTGAAGCATCAATATGGCCAGTCATGCCGATGGCAATTATGTCTGTATAGGAAGTGTAGTGCAGCAGAGCATTGGCATAATGAACAGCCCCATTTACAGCATAAGAATTGATGGTCTTGTAATCTGGTTGACCTTTGGCATTGCGATTCGCCACATGACCATCTTCGTCTAATTTGACTAATTTGTCTTTATAACCTTTGTATTCAATAAGTATTGGCCAGCGATTACCGTATTCGTCTGGGATAAGCAATTTGCAGTCGGGACGGTTGCCTCCTGTGCCTCCTTGTTTGGATGCGTATTCGTTGAGGGCATTGTCAATACTGGAATTAAGCGGTTGCTGCTCCAGACGATAGTCTAGCTTATATTGCTTTAACCAACCATTAGCGAGGTCGGCAATTTGCGGTTCGACGGATTTGGTTGCCATATTCTATATTATTTTCAATTTACAAAGATACGAAAGTTGAGCGATGTCTACGCTTTTTTGATGTTTGAGTTTAAAGCCAAAACATGCCAACTGCCGTCGTCGCGGCGGTCGAGATAGCCTTTCTTGCGGAAGCTCTCTATCTGCTTCTGTACAGCAGAACGGTTGACCGACAGATAGTCCGCCATCTCGGAGAAGGTGACAAAGGGCTTGTCGCGCAGGAGCGCAAGCAGGCGACTGCCGTTCCCGCTCCTGAAGTTGATTCGCTGACCGTCGTACCACCAGGTGTCCTTGTCGGCATTCCTCACGATGTCTATCTCGCATTGCATCTCCTCGCACACTGTCTTGCGGAAGAAGGCGAGGAAGGAAGCAATCTTGCCTATGGTGGCGTGAGCACCGTCGGAGGGCACTTTGCCGATTTTCTGGTCAGCACGATGCAGGGCCTCAAGATATTCTGCCTTCTTGCGGTTGCGGATGACAATCATGGGCCACCCGTGACGGGCCATGATGTAGTTCACCATCAGGCGGGCGATGCGTCCGTTGCCGTCTTCGAAGGGGTGGATGCGGATGTAGCGGTAATGGAACAAAGCAGCCAGCTCCACAGGCGACAGCTTGCCCTCCTGCTCGGCAGTGTTGTACCAATCCACAAGGTCGCTCATCAGCGAGGCCGTTTCTTCGGGTGACGCATATTCGAAGCGGTCGCCATATCGGGTAATGACGCTGTTGGGGCGCGTCTTATACTGTCCGGCATGGACGGTGTAGCTTGTCTGTCCACCTCCAGGAAGGTCGCGATAGACGGTGTAGTCCTCACGCAGAAGCACCTTGTGCAGCTGGCGGATGAAGTTCTGCGTCAGCGGTATGCCTTTGTCGTGCACGGCTTCCATCACCATCTCAACGCCCACCTGACTGGCTTTCATGTCAACAAAGTCTTTCAGGTCTCCTTCGCCGCTCACCTTGCCAAACAGCAGGAGCAACTCCGTCTGCCCATAGGTCAGCGTGTTGCCCTCGATGTGGTTGCTGTTGTAGTTGTACTCGGTCGTGAACTTGTTACGCAACAGCTCCACATGCTTCTCCGACAGCGGGAAAAGGGCCTTCCACTCGTTGTATATTTCTTCTATCTTCATAAGCGTACCACTATATTATATGGGGTTTATACCACCATACTAACGCATTTCCTTTGTTTTTATTGTCCGCACCACCTATTTAAGTGGTGGCTGTACCACCTTTGGGGCAGATATCGCTGTTTCTTCGTTGATTACTTCGTGATATTCTGTAGATTTATCGACTGCAAAGATACGCATTTTTTGTTGAATGGCAAAATCTAATTAATGCGTTAGTGCGTTTATGCGTTTTTCGCCAGATTTGATTTAATTCAGCGGTGCTGACTCGCTGCATTAGATTTATTCAGCGGTGCTATTCACTGCATTCTGTTTTATTTCCAAGGTGTTCATCACCCTTTCAGGGGTCGCAGGCATACCACAAGGCCTGCGAGCAGGCAGAACGTGTTAGTGTGCTGGATGGTACTATAATTCTTTGGTGGCGGTCTTTACTTCGTCGATGATTTGGAGGCAGCGCTGGCGGGACATCTTGGTGTTGGTGCCGACGGCGACGAGGTCTTCGTCGGTGGGGAGACCGCGGAAGTTGATGGTGGTGGCGTGCTCGCCGAGGGTCTGGTCGTTGGTGAGGTCGTAGGCGGGGGCAAGTTCCCAGCGCCCATCACGGCAGAGAAAACTGAAGTTGCGGGCGTGGTCGTCGTAGTTGCGGGCATAGTGGTTGAAGACCATCCGACGGAACTGCTGCTCTACGGCCTCGGGCGACTGGGTGAGGTATCCCGTCAGCTGCAGAAGGCTGTGGTAGTCCATCTTGGGCGGCGTGAGGGGTTCGTTGAGCAGGCCGCTCGCCGTGGCCATGTGGAGGCGGTTGCCCTGCTCGTCGATGTCGAAACGCCGCGAGCCGAAATACTTGCCCTCCATCAGTCGGAATTCGGGCACGACGATGCCGGCCCTCCGTGCCACCTCGTTGTAGTGGTATTCCTGCTGCCCGATGTCCGTAGGGTCGAAGGTGTGGCGGAACTTCACGAGCCAATGGCCGTCGGCATCGCTGTAGAGGCATTTGGGGCGCACGCCGCCCGAGTTACCGCTGCAGGCAAGCAGCAGTTCCGATCCTTCGTCGGTTCTCTCAGACAGCACCTCGAGGGCAAGAGACTGCATCTCGTCGAGCGACAAATCCGCTGTCGTGCCGCCTAACTTGCTCTCGGGGACATAGCACAAGGCCCCCATGCCCGAATGGCCGACGAGGCTCAATCGCTGCACGGGTGTCAAGCTGCCATAATTGAAGCCTTCTCGTCGCAGCACCTTGCGGAGCAGGTATTCGCCATAGCCACCGGGAAGGCTGTCTTCGAAGATGCCGAAATTGCCGTTGAAGGGATGCCAAGGAGCCGAAAAAAGGCCGGGCTTCAACGGCAGCTGCAGGGGTGAGATAGAGAACCCCTCGCGCAGCCACGCAAGGTCGTACTCAAACTGGCAGCATGAGCGGTTGCCCATCGACAAGGTCCCCACCTTGCGACCGTGATACATCACGCTGAGGCTCAAAACATCCTTAATCATACTCCACGTTTTCGGGTTTTGTTTTTATTTATTTCCAGCAGCTCCTCCATGGTGTCGTACTTGGGTTCCGACAGCAGCTGCATGATCTCCTCGGAATAACCCAGTGCTTTGGCCAGCTTGACATACGACTCGAGCGAGATGGAGTGTTTCAGCTCGAAGCGTTGGATGGTGGATGCCGGCACGCCGCTCATGGCCGACAGGCTCTTGGTGGAGAGTTTCTTTTCCAGCCGGCGCGCCTTCAGGTTCTCTGCCATCCGCTGCATCGTCACAGGCAATGGATACGGGTCAAATGTATATTCGTTATGCATAAAATAATATGTATATCTCGCTATTTTTACTTTTAACACATCATATTGTATGTATTATTTCAAAATGCAAAGATACACATTTTTTCTTGAATGGCAAAAAAAATAGTTCATGCGTGAAGGTGGAAATTTGTTATTGTGTTTACAATTCATTTTTGTGTTTATTGTGAAAATATTGGTGCTTTTTGTGAAATAGAGATATGGGAAAATGGTTGTAATTTTGCAGCATCAAACGAGATGAATAAGAATTGAATAACAAGCAATAAAACAGATAATTATGCAAGAAACGATCGTTGATCCGAGACTCACAACTGCCGAAGAACATGCCGAGGGCGTGCGTCAGGCGCAGGTGCTATTCAAGTTAAACCACACGATGCCCTATACCGACGAGTACAACGCGCTGGTGAAAGAGCTGTTCGGCGAGGGGCTTGGCGAGGGCGGCTGGGTGATGCCCGGATTGACGGGCGTATGCTTCGACCGCGTGAAGATTGGCAAGGGAGTGATGATTATGAACAACTGCCTGATGATGGCGCGTGGGGGCATCACCATCGACGACGGCGCTATGATTGCCGCCAACGCTCAGCTTATCTCCAACAACCACGACCTGCACGATCGCCAGCTGCTCATCTGCAAGCCCGTCCATATCGGCAAGAACGCCTGGGTGGGTGCTGGTGCCACCATCCTGCCGGGCGTAACGGTGGGTGACAACGCAGTGGTGGCCGCCGGAGCAGTGGTAACCAAAGACGTGGTACCGAACACCATCGTGGGAGGCAATCCCGCCAAGTTTATCAAGAACATCGAATAGGAGGACATTATACGTGTTTTGACAGAAACGAACGGGAACAAATGATGGCACTATTGGGTGCCGGAATAATAAATTGAAAAATAAAAATTAAAGAATAAATACTATGCAGAACTTTGATTACATGACCCCTACTCGCCTGGTGTTTGGCGAGAACGTAGTAGAAAAGCTGCCCGAGGTAATGGCGGTTATCGGCAAGCGTGTGTTGCTGACATACGGTGGTGGCAGCATCAAGAAAATCGGTCTCTACGACCGTGTGAAGGAATTGTTGAAAGACTTCGAGATAACGGAGCTCTCGGGCATTCAGCCCAACCCGAAATACAACCCCAGCGTGCTCGATGGTGTACGTCTCTGTAAGGAGAACAACATCGACGTTATCCTGTCGGTAGGTGGCGGCTCGGTGCTCGACTGCTCGAAGGCCATCGCAGCAGGAGCAAAGTACGACGGCGACCCCTGGGACTTGATTTCATACAAAGTGAAAGCCAAAGCCGCTCTGCCTATCGTGGATATCCTGACGCTGGCTGCCACAGGCTCAGAATACGACTGTGGCGGCGTCATCTCGCGCACAGAGACCAATGACAAGATTGGTTATATGGACCCGCTCCTCTTCCCTGTCTGCTCGTTCCTTGATCCCCGTTACACGTTCACCGTGTCGAAGAAACAGACGGCGGCCGGCTGTGCCGATGCCATGAACCACATCATTGAACAGTACTTCTGCAAGGACTCGACGCTCCTGAACGACGGCTTCTGCGAGGCTGGCTTGAAGAGCCTGATGGTGAATGCGAAGGCTTGCCTGGAGAACCCTGAAGACTACCGTGCCCGTGCCGAAATGATGTTTGCCTGCACCCTCGGCTGCAACGGCATCTATGCCCTTGGCAACAGTCGCTCAGGATGGCCCTGCCATGGTATCGAACACGCCCTGAGCGCCTACTACGACATCACCCACGGCGAAGGCCTGGCCATCATCACCCCTCGTTGGATGCGCCATATTCTCAGCGAGCGCACCCTCGACCGCTTCGTGAAATACGGCATCAACGTTTTCGGCATCGACGCTTCGTTGCCGAAACAGGAAATTGCAGAAAAGGCCATCGACGCCACTTACGCCTTCTTCGAGAGCATCAACATCCCGATGCACCTGCGCGAAGTAGGCATTGATGACAGCCGCATCGACGAGATG
>CADBDA010000029.1:0-13483 GCA_902793295.1 uncultured Bacteroidota bacterium | reverse complement strand
TATGCGCCGCTGACGGAGCAGGATATCAAAGAAATACTTGTTGCATCATTGTAACGAATAATACAGATTGCAATTAGCAGCCAAGCCATCCGCCTTGGGAGCCACACCTCCTTGGCGGATGGCTCTTTATGTTGCACGATTAGTTCCCGGCTGGCACAATAAAAAAGGAATGTGTGCGTTGTAATGACAGAAATCTAAAAACAAATATATTATGGCAACACTGACAATATCCTACGACGGGCGCAACAAATTGGCTCGAAGTGTGGTGGATTTTATCCGCTCGCTCGATGTGTTCACCATCACCGAACAGCCTGCCACCAAAGGCAGCTACCAACGTTCGCAGGAGGACATCCGCGCTGGACGTGTGGAAACATTCTCTTCATCAAGCGAGATGTTCCAGTCTTTAGGCATCTGAATATGTACACTATTCGAATGACCAAGACCTTCCGCCGCGACACTGAACGCTGCCGCAAGCGCGGATACGATATGGAGTTGCTGAAGACGGCCATCCGTCTGCTGGAGGCCAATGGCGAGTTGCCGAAGGAGTACCGTCCGCACAAGTTGTCGGGCAATTATGCAGGCACTTGGGAGTGCCACCTCAAAGGCGACTGGCTGATGCTTTGGGAACAGAACGACACCGAATTGACGCTCTTGTTTACAGGCACCGGCACACACGCCGATTTGTTTTGACATGCCTAGCTGCGATGTTCATAACTTGCTGATTTCTACCCCCCCCCCCACGAATTACACAGGTAATCGTCGGGAGCCTTTTCTCTTTGTTTTTCTTTGTTCTCCGCTTGGCGGCACTCCGTTTGCCACCCTGCGGGACGCTATCGAAAGCCACTGGCTTTCTTCATGTGCCTCTCTCTGCCGCAACGTTGCGGCAGAAACAGGAAATTGCCGAAAAGGCCATCGACGCCACTTACGCCTTCTTCGAGAGCATCAACATCCCGATGCACCTGTATGCGCCGCTGACGGAGCAGGATATCAAAGAAATACTTGTTGCATCATTGTAACGAATAATACAGATTGCAATTAGCAGCCAAGCCATCCGCCTTGGGGGCCACACCTCCTTGGCGGATGGCTCTTTATGTTGCACGATTAGTTCCCGGCTGGCTCAATATTTTCGGGGAGTTGACGTTAGATAAGCAAATCAGTTTTGGTCAATCCAAATAATTGTCGTATCTTTGCAAATCGAAAATTGCAAGAAAATGGAAACACAAGCTGCATACACAACCCCGATAAAACCAGAGGCTACGCGCATCCGCAAAGCACCTCGGAAAGCCAAACCTATCCCCGAGGGCTATATGTCGCTGGACGAGTTCGGAAGTCTGTTCCACCAAAAGCTGGATGAAGCCTATGCGAAGCTACACCGTGATAGTGAGCAATGAGGCTGCCGGTGACCTTGACGGAATTGCCGAATACATAGCCAGCGTGTTCAAGTCGGCAAGTGGCCACAATTTCGTCAATCGTATTCTCGGTCAGATACAAGCGCTCTCCTATTCCGCTGGGACTTATCGCGAAAGCCCTTTCGCAATGGTCAAACTCATTCACCCTCACGCCAAGACAATGGACATCATCAACCACCGTTGGACAGTTGTGTTCCATATTGATGGTGAATATGTTGTTGTCGACAGAATAATCCGCTCCAGCCGTATCGCGTTCTAAACATAAACCCAAGCTTCCCGGCTGACACATTATTTTCGGTGAGTTGACGTTAAATATTGCGTAAGAAAAACGGTATATGATCTGCAACGCTCATAACTCGCTTATTTCTACCCCCCCCACGAATTGCACAGGTAATCGTCGGGAGGCTTTCCTTCTTGTTTTTAATTCAATTGCCTCTCTCTGCCGCAAACTTGCGGCAGGGCGGGATAGCTTTGTGATTTCTAATTAACACACAATATTTATGAAAAAAGACAATATGGACAAATCCATCTTGATGCAAGATATGTGGGGTAGCAATCATGGCTATGAAGCTATGCTTGACTTCCAGATGTCTTGGCTGTTGCAGGTAGCAAAAGGCCACAGCAACAAGAATCTCCTTCTCATTGCCCGAAAGACACTACTCAAACTCATTGACCGCCAAAACTACACAGATGCAGAAATAAAACGTGTAGATGTTTGGCGGCAAAGGAACAACATAGATGTACTTGCAGAAATCGATGTTGTCATCAATGGCAAAGAAGAACACCACATTGTCGTCATTGAAGATAAAGCGTACACAATGATTCATGACGACCAATTGAAGCGCTATAAAAAAAGTGTAGAAGGGTATTACACCCACGGAGAAGAACCTCATTATTGGGTAATAACTTTCTTTGATGATTATGACAAGGCTAAATTAGACCTGCTAAGGCGAGATTGTGCGGATGCAAAATGGGATTTGCTTTCCTTTTATGATGTTATCGACTGGTATAAGGGAATGCCGTGTACAGGCAGTGACCTATTCGATGAATTCTGGCTTAAAACTTGGTATTGATTATAAAACAACACTGATATGAAAACTTTAAAGATTATTGTTTTCGCTGCGATTGCATTGTTTTGCTTGGCTTCATGCAGCGACGAAAAGAAAGCCCTCGATTATGTATCAGAAGAAGTGCTTCCTGACAGCGAACTAACCGACTTCCTTATCAAGAACAAGATTCTGATGTTTGAGGATAGCTTTGAGGCAGAATTGAGATACTATTTGAATTCAATTATGGACAAAAACAATAATGTATATTTGTCAGATGAGTATGCGCATTCATCGCCAGGAAATCCGTAGAGTATAGAAAGTCGATCTTCATTCTTCAATCACTTCCCAATGGCCACCTTTATCTGGCCCAACACGACAGAGTAATCCCTTTTCTTGGAGTATTTTGATATTTTTCTCCACACCTCTTCGCGATAACCCAACAAGTGAGGTGAGTTCTTTAACTGTGATTTTCGGGTTCTCCTTCATTGCTCTAATAATTTTCTCCACACTTTTCTCCACACTTTTCTCCACACTTTCTGGCCACTCTATGTTTTTCTGGCCACTTTCTGTACCACTTGCATAGTCAACTTGGGCACTAATATATGTTTTGTTCTATTATTTACCAGTAGCCTTCATTTACACACTCATTTACACACTCATTTACATACTCATTTACGTACTCATACACTCATTTACATACTTATTCACATACCAAGATAACTATTTCTATAAGTGTCAATTGTTTTGAGGCACTCACCCTTGGGGAGCATGTCTATTCTCAAGCAATTCACAGAATTCTTTTAAACCAACAATTATTTCAGTTGTATTATTCTCCTTTCAAATATTTTTCAGTTTCTCTGTCAAAATCAGATATATATTCGCGGTCCTGGCGGACGCGGAATATCTCGTATTCTTTGTTGGCTTTGTCAACGGCTTGGTCATGAGAGATGGTGCCTTTGTCGGCAAGGATATTGCGGCGGTTGGTGGAGAGGAAGACATCGGTCTGCTTCAGCCAGTCGGCCATACTCATCAGAATCTCATCTTCGGCCATCAGTTCGGCATAGTCGATAAACATTGTAACCAATCTATTCAAGCGCGACAGTTCTTTCTCGTTCAGGTAATTCTTGGCGATGGTGACATCACGTTTAAGAATTTTGCCGTCGGGTGCTGCGCTCCATGTGGTCAGGCCCATTGTGGGCTGGTTTGAATCCGCCCGTTCATATATGAGTTCTGCAGCCGTCTTACCCGTTACGGCAAAATGCAGCTTGTTCTGCACGAAGGAATAGAAAGCCTTGGTAGTCTCACTTTTCTTGTCGTAGTCGTAGCTACACTGCTCAAATACATCGGCAATCTTTTGGTAGGCACGGCGTTCACTGGCACGAATTTCGCGGATGCGTTCCAACAACTCATCGAAATAGTCCTTACCGAAGGGCTGTCCGTTCTTGAGCATGTCATCATTCAAGACAAAACCTTTGGTGATATACTCTTTCAGCGTTTTGGTTGCCCAAATGCGAAAAGCCGTAGCCTGATGAGAGTTAACGCGGTAGCCAACGGCGATTACGGCGTCAAGATTGTAGAATGTGGTCAAGTAGTTTTTGCCGTCAGCGGCAGTTGCCGAGTTTTTCTCGGTAACTGAATCCTTATCTAGTTCTCCTTCGGAAAATATTTTCTTCAAATGGAGGGATATGTTGTCGGTCGAGCATCCAAATAGCTCTGCCATTGCTTTCTGTGTCAGCCAGAAGGTCTCATTGTTGTAGTAGACGCTGACACATACATTGCTATCGTCGTTCCGATAGAGAACGATGCTATGCTGGGTTTGTTGTATTTCATTTTTTTTCATAATGGCTGCGTATTATGTTTACAAATCTATTGAGAAACAGCTTTTACATAATAACACTCTTTCTATATCAAGGTCGTCGGTCAGTTCTCGTTTGAATTCTATGCGGTTGGTCTCTGTCATATTCGATAATCTTTGCTGATTAAAATATTCTGGCTTAATAACGATTGGTTCTGTGATGTATTACTCTTTTTTTGTAATAGAAAATAAAGTTGATACTATTTTCTCTTTTTCCCCGCTTTCATTGGTTCGTAATCGTAGGAGTGGCAAACCATACACTTCAAGTATGTGATTCTTTAATGTATCTCTCTGGTGTTGCATAGTATCGACGTTATGATAGGTGTATCCGTCTGTTTCTATTGCCAACACAGGTTTCTTTGTAACATGACTGATAATCAGAAAGTCAAGATGGGTGCTATAGTGAGAGATATATTTGCATTCATGTTCATTTAGCAGAGACCAATCGCGAATAACACTTCGTAATGGCGTATGACAGAAAACGCCCAAATGGTTAAATTCAGGGTATTCATACAAAATGTTCTCAATGAGTGAGAACGTTAGATTCTCCGAGTCATATTCAGATATCTTCTTGTGGCTTGCCAGAAAGTTTAATCGTTCCTGGGTGTAATGACTGAACAGATAGTCAAAGATAGAGCAGATTTTGCTATCTGTAACGGTAAGATTATTGTATGAAATATAATCAATCAAGTCATTTATATTACCCTTTTTCTCCTGTTCATTACCGGACACAACAAGGCAGAATTTCTTCTTTGCCCTGGAAATGGCTACATTTATTAGGTTCGCATCATCACTAAAATCCGTTATCTGATCATCTGTGACACTCATAATAATAGTATCTTTCTCTCGTCCTTGATATTTGTGAATTGTAGCAGCCTCTACAACATGAATCTGTTGATTAAATTGATTCACCTGATTGTTATATGGCGCAATAATTCCAATATCATCAATATTATCTAGTTGTGGTAGAATTTCATTCTTTACCACATCAATCTCACGCTGATTATAATGATTATAATCGTGATGCCCGGGTTGCGTTTTAATAGCCATCATTACGTTTTCCTCATGATGGTCTTCTGTCATGATGAGCAGATTCCCACCATAAAAGCGCTGGTTGCAAAAATTTATAATTGTTGGATGACAACGATAGTGTTCTCGAAGTAGTGTTTGCTCTATATCAGGAATGATAGCACATACAGATTGCAAGAAGCTGTAGTCTGCACAATTAAAACCTTTTGCTACATTAAATTCGTTGAAAATGGCAGTTAGTTTCAACCTATCTTCCTCGGCAACAACATTAGGCAACTGCATCGTGTCTCCAACAATGACTGCATTTTTAGCGCAAGTCAATGCTAATGCCCCTGTTTCGATAGACACCTGAGAGGCTTCATCCATGATGAGGTAATCGTAAACTTGATCAGGAATGGCTGTTCGTGCAGAAAAAGTGGTGCTCAATACCACAGGGTATTGCCGACAGAACTCCTCTGCATGTAATCGGATGTCCTTTATGTCATTAAGGATAATGTGTTGGCTACTATGATAATTATCAAACAGCTTGTTTTTGAGTAGAGACAATGATGAAGAGGAAAGTTCGTCCAATAATTTGCGGTCATCAATTAACTTGAGTTTTGACTCAGCATCACATATCTGTTTCGATAACTCTTTCAGTCGAACTTTAAAATAGAGTGACTGTAGTTCTGTCAGCACATGGTGAATATTGGAAACAGTAATAGAGGTTTTTATGCCAAAAACATGTTTTTTTATAAGGTTTAGCCACTTCAGCTTTATCCAACTAATGAGTTTTTCATGGTGCTGGCGCAACACATCATTCTCGACCAACGATTGGTATTCAAGCCATAGCTTCATGAATCGTTTTGACCCCAGGCCTCTCTTGGGCGTATATTCATTTTCATCAACATGGTTGTCTGCCTTGAAGTGTTGCCACTCAAGCTCTACCTCTTTTATCTCCTGTTTGCATCGGGCCAATACCTCTTGTAAAGAGAAAACATTCTTAAGTTCTGAGAGGCTTCGAGATGCATTTTGTTTTGCCTTTATTTTGTCATCATGCGTTAGTCCCCATGTGTGAAGTTCCTGAGGGATTTCAGGCTGACTCTTGATGAAGTTTTCTTTATTCTCTCTTCTTCCTAATGGGGCCACAATAAAACCGATGCCGTATTTCCCCAGTTTTTCCAGTACGTTGGTTGTGGCAGAATTGTTGTTTGAAACAACCATAACCGTCTGGTTGCGCATCAGAATATTTGCAATGATATTCAGAATGGTCTGCGTCTTGCCTGTCCCTGGAGGACCTTGAATAACACTAATTTGTTTTTCAAACGCATTCTTTACAGCTTTTGCCTGACTCTCATTGCATCCAAAAGGGAAAATCAAATCAGATGAATGAATCGAACTCGGTTTATACCTTCCTGCATCTAGGTAAGGCGCGGCTACAAGTGTGTCATCAATAAAATCAATATTTTGATAGAGTGATGAAAGTATTCCTTCGTTTCCATCATCTTTACCCAGTTCATTAATCTGAGCAATACGTTTTAAGTAATCAAATGCATTCTGTGCCACCTTATCTTCTAGGCACGACTTCACCACCTTAATGTTGCCATCAAGATAATCCTGTACAAACCCATTCTCATAGGTAATTCGCCAATGCGTTTGATACCCCAGACTGAATGAACGAACATCAGCAATATTCCTTTGTTCTCTGCCTTCAACATACACCTTAAGATGCAGGTGATCATGCCACACCGCTTCTTTCAACCATACCACATCATCATATCGATAGTGATATGTTTTGGGGCTTTTTTTGTATTTTATGGCATACACCCCTCGTTCAACCAAATCAATTTTCTCTATTTGAAGTGATTTTGGCTGTCCCTTAATAATTATGAAAGAATTAGGGATTGGCATTTGTCTTCTTCTGTATTTTTCAGAACAAATATGTTGTTATTATTATTTCAATTTGCAAAGATACGCATTTTTTCTTGAATGGCAAAATGTATTTTTCAACGGCTGTTAAGAATGTTATGC
Organism: uncultured Bacteroidota bacterium; assembly: GCA_902793295.1. Lineage (GTDB taxonomy): Bacteria > Bacteroidota > Bacteroidia > Bacteroidales > P3 > Colimorpha. Next base: position 6,131 of record CADBDA010000029.1, on the reverse strand, counting down.
AGTTATAAACGTGTCGCCGAGAGACCGCCGAAGGATCGCCGAGGAATCACTAACCTTTGGGTTGAAAATCAGCGATTTGCAATTCTGTATGATTCATACGCGCAATGCGCTGGTTTTCAGGGGATATGTAATTGCCACATATAAGGCACCTAGAACCCACGAAGAAGGGAGAAAGAATGCGTGAATGTGGGAATTCGCGAATGTGTTAAAGTGGTAATAATTCACTTTTGTGTTTATTGTGAAAACATTAGTGCTTTTTGTGAAATGGCCGTTCGGAAAAATGGTGGTAATTTTGCAGCATCGAACGAAACGAACAAAAATCGAATATTAAACAATAATACAGATACTTATGCAAGAAATTACATTGTCAAACGGAGTGAAAATGCCCTTGCTGGGTTATGGCGTCTTCCAAGTGTCGCCCGCCGAGTGCGAGCGTTGTGTCAGCGATGCGCTGAGTGTCGGCTACCGGCTGATAGACACGGCACAAGCGTATGCCAACGAAGAGGGCGTGGGTAATGCCTGGCGCAAAAGTGGACTGAAACGCGAGGAGCTTTTCCTCGTGACAAAGGTGTGGATTGCGAACAACGGAGAGGAAAAGGCAGCCAAGAGCATCGACGAGAGCCTGCGTAAGTTGCAGACGGATTACATCGACCTGCTGCTCATCCATCAGGCGTACGGCGACGTGTTCGGCACGTGGCGGGCGATGGAGAAAGCCTATCACGACGGCAAGGTGCGCGCCATAGGAGTGAGCAACTTCCAGTCGGGCTGTTTCTTCGACTTCGCCCACTATGTGGATGTAAAGCCGATGGTGAACCAGCTGCAATGCAACACCCTCATCCAGCAGACAGCCATCGAGCCGATACTTGCAGAATTCGGCACACGTATGATGGCTTGGGGACCGCTCGGCGGACAAGGGGTCGAAGGCATCGTGAAGAGTGAAGAGCTTGCCGCCATAGGTGCCAAGTATGGCAAAAGTGCCGCTCAGGTGGCCCTCCGGTGGCTGACCCAGCGTGGTGTTGTGGCCATCCCCAAGTCCAGCCACAAAGAACGTATGGCGCAAAATTTCGACATCTTCGACTTCACGCTGACCGCCGACGATATGGCCGCCGTCGCCAAGCTCAACCAGCACGACACGGGTACCATCGACTTCGGCGACCCGCAGTTTGTGAAGTATTTGATAGAGAATTACGGATAGCCTCTATGCGTGAGCGCATCGAGAGCCGCCACGGCATCCACACCGTCGAGCACGCCGAGAAGATTGGCCTCGGCAGCCGCCAGTACAAGCTGGTCTCCATCGACGGGAAGGAGTAAAACCCGCATTTATCCCATCCGAAGCAAAGAAGCCATCCGCCTCGGGAGCCACACCTCCCAGGCGGATGGCTTTTTATGTCGTATGATTAGTTCCCGGCTGGCACAATATTTTCGGGGAGTTGACGTTAAATATGGCGTAAGAAAAACGGTATATGATTTGCAGTGCTCATAACTCGCTGAGTTCTACCCCCACGAATTGCACAGGTAATCGTCGGGAGCCTTTCCTTTTTGTTTTTAATTCATTTGCCTCTCTCTGCCGCAAGTTTGCGGCGGGGCTGGATTGGTTTGTAATTTCTAAAATAAATTGAATATGAAGAAACTCTTTTTGCTCGGCGCGATGGTGTGCGCCCTCGGAATGATGACCGCCTGCAAGAGCGGGACGGCGGAAGAAACCGCAATCGAGCCTCCGTTTGAGGACACCATCCCCATCATCTTCGAGACGGACGCGATGTACCAATACCATGACGGCCTCTACTGTAGCTTGGAGGTGAACGGAGTAGCGATAGATACCGTCCTTATTGACAATGGATACTATCACTCTGCCGTTTCCCCCGATTTGGCCGAAAGTCTGAATCTATCGTACACGGTTCTAAAAGTTGATACAACATTGGGTCGAACAGGTTCGAAAATGTTTTCAAAAGTAGTGAAGACATGCACAGCAGACAGCCTTTATTATACGATGGGACACACCGTAATTCGACTGGATACAATATTTATCACTAAATATCACGAACTATTCATGCCTAACTGCAAGGCCGTCATTGGCCGCAACGTCTTTGAACAATATGTCGTGGAGATTGACTATCGGAACAAATATATGGTGTTGAGCAACCACCTTCCGGAGACGATAGGGCAGTATCTGGCAATTCCCATGGAATACACTAATTCGAAAGACTGTCAACGACACAGGTGCATCAAGGTGGACGGATTCAAGTTGAAAGACGGAAGCCCCGCTTCGGTACGTGCGTTCCTGGATTTGGGGAACGCTGCCGGTACGGCCTTCGATTCCGCATTCTTGACACGGGTTGACCAGCATTTCAGCCAGATAGACACCGCCTCGCTTGCGTGGCTCATCCTGTCCCAAATCGGCTCTGCCGTCGACAGCGTGGATTTCCCGATCGGTCATATGGATGACAATCGCCGCACCGTAGCGAAGTTGCCGGGAACCAGGATGGACTTTGCAGGTTTGGATTGCGACATTCTGCTCGGCAACAATTTCTTCAGCCACTTCAAAATCATCTTCGACTACAAGAACAATATGTTCTATCTGAAGAGGAACGAATAATACAGCCCCGACCGCTTTTGAAAACAGCCAATGTTATGCTGCAATAGGGCTAAATGATTTTGAAAACAGATGTCGCGGTTTGCGAAAATGGGTTTTGAAATTGAAACAAGGTTTTGCAGGGTTGCAAAAGGGTGTTTTGAAATTGAAACAAGGTTTCGCAGGTTGCGAAAGTGCCTTTCGGATTGAAAACAAGGTTTTGCAGGGTTGCAACGGGGTGTTTTGAAACGAAAACATAGTTTTGCAGGGCTGCAATGCGGCCTCTCGGAATGAAATATTATAAACGTAATACTACATAGATATGGAAGCAATCAAATTTGACGAAAAATCATTGTCGCGGTTCCCCGTGGCGTTTTATTTCAGCGCCGTGGAGGCGTTTGACAAAAGAATCATGGTGGCGGAGTGCGCGTTGGACCGCTTCCGCGAGATGCGCGACGAGTACGACCGGCTGTTGCCTCAATAAACTCGGCAGGCATACCACAAGGCGTTCGACGAGGCCTACAAGCGGACGCAGAAGAGCGAGCTGACGGCGAAGATTGCCGCCCTGGACAAGGAGCGCGACGGCTACGCCTATGTGATACAGAAGGTGGCCGAGGCGTGGGCGGCGAAGATTGAGGACGAGAGCCTGGCGGTGCACGGCGTCAGGGTGTCGCAGGTGTTCCGCGACTACGGCTTCCGCACGTCGGAGGCGCTGGTGGCGGAGAACGCGAAGATTCACAATATGGAGCAGAAGCTGGCGGAGCGCGACTTGGTGAGCGACCTGCAGATGATGGGCCTCACGGAGCTAAACCGCCGTCTGCTGAGCCGCACGGAGCAGATCGAGCAGCTGATGGGCAAGCGCAACGAAGAGAAGAGCGACGTGGTGGTGGGCGAGCTGAAGGCGGCGCGCGAGAAGCTGGACGGGCACTACCGCTCGTTTATCACCTACCTCAACGCGGTGCAGGAGCTGCAGCCGGAGGAGAGCCTCTCGAAAGCGGCGCAGTACTACAACGCCGACCTGGCGAAAATCGACCTGCAATACCAGCAGAGCCGCAAGAAGGGCGGCCTGCCTGACCAAACGGGAACGGCTTTGAGCACCGCTGAATAAAAACAATATTGCGAAAAAGGACGAGGAGCCCACGCCGGAACCGGAGACTGAAGAGGCAATCTGATTCGGAAACGAACTGTAATGAGGGCGGCCCCGCCGGATGGCGGGGCCGCCCTCATTGTTTTGTTGTGGTGATTTGTGAAAGAATTGGCGTAAAATGTGAAACTGCCGTGTGGCGGAATGTTCGTATCTTTGCAGTCGGAAACTGGTGAGGGTGAATATGCGGAATATATTTAGTCATCAACGATTTACAAGAATATCAACCCCAAATGGAACTACCGATATGAGCGCAAAACAGATTTTTACCACCCTCGCGGCCTTTGCACTCTTCCTGGCCTCGTCGGGCTGCAACGCACAAAACAAGCAAGAGAATACTAACGCAATAACGCAATCAAACAATAACGCAATGAATAAAATAGTCATCTTCTTCTCCCACGCGGGCGACAACTATGTAGTCGGCGACAACGGAGCCAACTACATAACAAACATCGAGGTCGGCAACACCAAGATTGTGGCCGACTACATCAGCGAAATCACCGGCGCCGACCAATATGAGATCGTCACCCACAAGTACGACGGAATGGCCTATACGCCGCTTATCAACCTGGCGCAGGAAGAGGCCAACAAGGGCGAGCTACCTCCCTACGAGGGTGCCGCCCCCGACCTCGGCCAGTACGACACCGTCTTCATCGGCGGCCCCGTGTGGTGGGGCACCTGTTAATGACGTTCGCTCCACTCCGGTCGCGCACCTGTTAATGACGTTCGCTCCACTCCGGTCGCGCACCTGTTAATGACGTTCGCTCCACTCCGGTCGCGCACATCCCGCAGGTGATGTTCACCCTCTTCAAGGACATCGACCTCGCCGGCAAGACCGTCATCCCCTTCACAACCCACGAGGGCAGCGGCCTGGCCAACTGTGTCAGCGACGTGAAGAAAGCCTTCCCCAAGGCCACCGTCACCAAAGGCTTCTCCATCTACGGCCACGAGGTGCGTTCGGGCAAAGCCAAAGTAGAGAAGTGGCTGAAAGGACTGGGGTATTGATATCTCGGCGGTGGCTGCGATTGATACGTTGCTCACCCCAAAAAAGGGAACTTCGCAGCTCGATTAAGCATAAAAAGGCCGTCTTTCCGACGGCCTTTTGTGTTAAAAAAGTGTTAAAGTGCCAGCAATAGTTTCTTGCAGTTACGATATTACTTACCCCAAAGTTAGTGGCTTACACTCGGGTACCCTCTTGCGGGGTTTCGGAAAGCATTGTACTTTTGCAACCGAAAAACAGTTAAACAACTTAAAAAAAATAGCAATGAGAACAATCGAAAACATTAAGAGCGGTCGCAACTATGCCGCCGTCAACGTAGGAAGTATCGAACAGATTATCGAGCACAAGCTCCCAATGGGCCCCAACATTATCCAGGGTAAGGTGTTCGTTGGCCAGGCTGTGGGCGCCACCGGCAGCGAGCTGTCGTTCCAGACGCTTGTGCCCGGTCAAGACAGCGGCTTCCTGCACACCCACAAGACCCACGAGGAGCTCTACATCATCCTGCGCGGCAACGGCACCTATCAGGTCGACGGCGAGCAGTTTCCTGTCAGCGAGGGCACCGTGGTTCGCGTCAGTCCCGACGGCCGTCGCGCCCTGAAGAACACCGGCAGCGAGAACCTGACAATGCTCTGCATCCAGTACAAGGCCAATGCTTTCACCGAGGTCGACAGCCCGATGACCGACGGCAACATCCTCGCCGACCCGCTGACTTGGTAACGACTTGATACAATTAGCATCATGGCAGGCGGACAGGATAGATTGTCCGCCTGTTTTAAGAAAAAGTTGTATCTTTGCACCTTCAAAACATCGATATGACCAAAGACTTCATACAAGACCCCGTCTTCCCGGAGTGTCCCATCCGCAACATCCTGGTGCGCATCGGTGGCAAATGGACACTGGCAGTTCTCTATACGCTTGGCGGCAGCGACATTGACGCTCACGGTGAGCACGCCGCGATGCGTTTCAAGGACATCGAGAAGGCCAATCCCGACTGCTCTCAAAAGATGCTGACCCAGACCCTTCGCGGCTTGGAAGCCGATGGGCTTGTGCGCCGCACCATCTATGCCGAGATGCCGCCACGCGTGGAATATGCATTGACCGACCGTGGCCGTTCGTTCCTCCCCGTTATGCGCCAGCTCATGGATTGGGCCTACCACAACCTACACGACATCATCAGCGACCGAGAGAAATACCATGGACAGGATTGAGAACATAGAGAAGATAGAGGCAAATTTTGAAGCATTGTCAAGTGGTGATTTATCATTGATCAGAAACCTATAAATTCCAATTTAGCAAACAGAAACAAATATGAAATACCGAGACACTGACCATCTTTCTGCTTCTGTTGGCAACAGTGTTATTTCGCTATATATAAATAAGGTATTATTCCAGAAGCATGAATAAAAGAAAACATT
>CADBDA010000028.1:21380-22655 GCA_902793295.1 uncultured Bacteroidota bacterium | reverse complement strand
AATTCAGTCGATAACTGTCAAGGTGATAAAGTATAATGTTTTTGTTAAGGTGTTGAACATATAATAAACAACGTAATTGAATAAGAATTATTGCATTACAGATTGCAAATCCTTATAATATTTTGCGTCAGATTACAAATCTGCCGCAACAAAATGAACATCCGCCGCAACGGGATCAATACCATCGGGGCAACAAAAAGAACATCCGCCTCAACAGGACAACTAACGAAATGGTGAACAACCGCCGCAACGGGCAACAGGTAAAGAACACCCGCCGCAACGGGTTGTCAACCTATTTCAGTATAAGATAGGTTTCCCTATTCGTTTTAATACCTCTTGTTTAGACAATGGGGCTTTTTTGCATGCAATAAACACAACAGCATCGCATCCGACCAGTCGCGCTTCTTCTGCGCAAAAGAAAAACAACCAGTCTGTAAAAACATATTCATAATCAATTCGGCCACTCATTTCAAATGATTTTTTTAATACATCGAAATACCATTTTTTTGAAACCTGGACTTTTCCAGTATTACCTCTAAAAAATAATACTTTTTTACCATTGAAGTCGAATGATCCACGCATTTTTTGGAATTTGTAGTTTAAACATTTGCTTTCGCATTCGTTAAGAGTAAGCAACGTGTCTTTACCTACTTCATCCAGACATTTTATAATATCGTAAGGTGTTTCATATGTTAAATCGACTTGTGCCATTACTGAATAATTAAGTGCAATTACTAAATCAATAAGGAAGAGAATTTTTTTCATTTTTTAATAATATAAAAGGTGTAAATACGACCAAGGCCTGATTCCATTGCTCCAAAGAAGCATCTCAGCATTCAAAAGGGAAGGAAATATTCCAATATTGAAAACACCGGATAAATTTAAAGCTATTGACGTATGAGTTACACAACTACTAATTTCCACACTGTATATCAATTTACCATTATTCTGTAATCTGTTTAGCCAATTGGCATATTTTGTAATGGTTCTCATGTTTACATTTACTGACTGTCGCCAAATGGATGAATATTTGTTGGAATATGTTTTCCATAGGTTTGTGCCTTGTTTCCAATGCCATGATCTTCTGTCACTTAAATTGGGACCAACGGAAATAATCCTATTAGGGTCTCCTTCACTTGACGACGTCATTGTTTGATGTTTTACTAAAGCTGAATGTCCTGCTCTTAGGAATGTATGCAGAACAAGGTCGTAAGTATCGTCAATTATTTCTTCTACACTTGGATTGTCAATAGAGGAATAGATTTTTTTGAAAAC
>CADBDA010000028.1:0-21363 GCA_902793295.1 uncultured Bacteroidota bacterium | reverse complement strand
AACTGTATTTTGATATTAATATTCGGGAAATATGTAAATGTTTAGATTATATTTGAACCAATACTGTGGAGCTATGGAATTGATTTTGTTGAAAAGTTGGCCGCCATTCTTCATTAATCCATATTGATTTATCCATTGTTGCTCTATTGAACGAGCCTCTGCAAGTGTTAATCCTGTTTGAATTTCGTGGTAATCAAGTGTCGATCGTTCTGTGTGAGAATAAAGGTGTTCTTTAAACCGAATATGGGGTTCTCTTTTTGTTATTCCCACATAACGATCTGTGCCATATTTATCCAGTTGTGGTTCGTTGTGGCGGATTTGCAATCCGACACATCTTACTATAAGGATTTCTAATCCGTTTTCTGTTCTGCCTTCATCATTCTCAATACATTATAATCAATTCAGAACATATAATAAACAACGTAATTGAATAAGAATTATTGCATTACGGATTGCAAATCCTTATAATATTTTGCGTCAGATTACAAATCTGCCGCAACAAAAAGAACATCCGCCGCAACGGGGTCAAACTGAAACATCCACCGCAACGGGTGAGTGCGTCAGATTACAAATCCGCCGCAACGGGCGGGGTAACAATCCTTACTTTCTCCTTAAACTTCTTATTACCTCTTTTTCTGATAATCGTTTTTTGCGCCCAATAATAATAACAGCATCATATCCAAATTGTTCTCCAATTTCTTTTTTTAAAACAAACAATTGAGGCCACGGGTTCATGTCAAGGTAACCATATGTTCTGAAATATTTTTTATCAAGATCAAAATACCTCTTTTTTGTAATGCGACCACCTGGCATAAATAATGCTATTTTTTTATCTCTAAAGTCAAAAGATCCTTTTCTGTCAAGAAAAAGATAATTAAAGTATTTACTTTCACATTCATTTAATAACGGAACAGTATCTATCCCCATTTCTTCCAAACAATCCACAATCTCATCAGGTGCTTTTCTTGGTATATACTGTCCTATTGCACAATTATTCAAAAACATTAAGGTACATATTATTGTAAAAAAGTATTTCTTCATGTTATTGTAAATTTAATAAAAATGAAAAAGACCAAGGTCGAAATAAGAATTATTGCATTACGGATTGCAAATCCTTATAATATTTTGCGTCAGATTACAAATCTGCCGCAACAAAAAGAACATCCGCCTCAACAGGGTGAACCTAATATTTTGCGTCAGATTGCAAATCTGTCGCAACAAAAAGAACATCCGCCGCAACATATAATAAACAACGTAATTGAATAAGAATTATTGCATTACGGATTGCAAATCCTTATAATATTTTGCGTCAGATTACAAATCTGCCGCAACAAAATGAACATCCGCCGCAACGGGAAATTTAGGAGAGTATTATTTTAACATATTTCCTTAGTATAGTATCAAGATTATATAAATCAGTATTATTTTCTGATTTTATGAGTTCTCTTTTATTTAAGAATCCAATTTTGAATATATGAAGAACTCTAGACGATAAGTCTAAAAAAATGTATATTTTTCCTCCTTTCTTTGTTCTGATTAATGCAGAATATTCCATGCAGCATTCGGAAAAAAACACCTCTTGTTTTATAATGTCTCTTTTTAACAAATTTAAAATTACAATAGAAAAAATTGCAAAATCGTTGAATTTGTATTCGTACATTAACTCTTTAATACATTGTTGGTCCATAATAATATATAATTGATATATGTCTAAATAAAACGATAATATGCGTTGGGTATATATTAGTATATCCATGTAAGCAACGCAATTCCATGCCGTAATTTGTTCCTATCGGATAAGATCCTTCGCCAATGTCAAATACAGCATAGCCTTCCTCTATTTTTACCGATAGCCATTCCTTATTGAATTGTTTCCCAGCCAGCATGTCATTATTAAAATCGTTCTGCGTGGCGTTATTCCAGTCATTGCTAATGGTTTCTATTCCCATATTGCCTGCAGTTGGATTGACACGATTCACCATATCACGACCTATAACAATTCCTTTTTTAGGCCTACCTGTCCATGGATTAATATTATTCTTATTTGCATATCTATATGATGATACTCCTCCGCTCATGGCGCCCATAAATGCACCATTTATCGCCCCGTCTAATCCAGCTCTATGGGATTCTTGAAGATTCCAGTCATTTGACATCCCTGTAGATACAAATGATGATGTATATCCTGATAAAAATCCACCGATTCCCCCGCCAAACACACCTTTCCCTACTGGCGAAGTGATATTGACCCTGTTAATCATTATATTTCCTCCTTTTGAAGCCCATTTCCCAACCATACCTCCAACTGCGGACGAAACTCCTCCTCCAACAGCTCCTTCTATAAAATTGTTTCCACTCAGCCATGCGTTGGTTCCACCAGCTATAGCACCTCCAACAGTCGTCCATCCGAGTCCAAAGTATGAGCTAAAGCCCTGAACGGCTCCTGCTCCAAATGCCAAAATTCCTCTCCCGACAGTGCCCAAGAAGTCATATCCGTCAAGATTCCCATTGTGAATGTTTATTCCAAGGTTTATTGCACCTCCTATAACACCCGCTACAATCGGTACCAGCCAAAAAATCTCCCCATCGGGGTCGCTGTACATCACCGGGTTGTTGCCGCAGTAGGAGTAGCGGTTGAAGCCCTGCGTCGAGAAGGGGCTCTGCACCTGCGGGTCGGGGCTGAAGAAGCGGCCCAGTACGGGGTCGTAGAGTCGGGCGTTCATATTGATGATGCCGAACTCGTCGTAGTGCTCATGGCCTGTGAATCCGCGGTGGAAGCGGAAGCCGCTGCCGTCCTGGCTGCTGGTCCAGTCAGTCGGACTCATACGGTTGCCCCACGGGTCGAAATGGCTGCGCTGCACCACGTTCTTGTCCTCGTCCACCACGCGCTCCCAACTGCCCAGCAGGTCGGTCTGCACATAGTAGATGCTGTCCCGGTCGGCAGTCTCGTTGTAGACATGCAGCGCCACCGTCCTTCCGTCGACCTTGATGTAGTCGATGTAGCGCGAAAAGGTTGGGGTCTCTTCATGTTCACAGTCGCCAGAGATAAAAAGGGTGGTGCGGACGGGATTGCCTTCATACGTCAGCACGCTTTTCTCGCGCTGCAGCCCGGCACCGTAGGAGAGGTTCAGCTTCCAGTCTTCCTCAGTGATAGAAGCAGGCCGGTTGCGTCTGTTGTAGCTGACTTCGCACCGCGACGGGGAAATGCTCCCTTCTGTCGCCCTTACGCTGCTCACCGCATGGGGCTGGCTGGCGTCGTAGCCCAGATAGTCCGCGCTGACGCGGCTGTTCTGCGTCATGTTGCCACTACCGTCGTAGCCGAAATAATAGTTCTGTACGCCGTCAACCGACACCTGCGTGAGGCGCCCCAGAGCGTCGTAGGTGTAGCTCTCGTACTGCGCAGTGTTCAAGTCGCCGCGCGAGGTGATATATCCTTTGTCGTTATAGCCGTAGGTGAGCGTGGCGTACTGGTCGCCGACGGTGTATATGTCGACACTTCCGGGGTCGTCCAGACGGGTGCGGAGATCCGGATCGAAGATGATGACGGGGTCCTCCAACTCCCGGTATCCGTATTTGATGGTGACGGGCAACCCCTGCGTGTTGTAGGTGTACCGCACTCCCGTGCCGTTACCGTACCAGCAGAGTTTGGGCTGCCCTATGTCGGTGCGGCTATCCACGGTGTAAATGGCGTCACCTGTGGCATCGTCCTTCACAATGCGAAGCCTTCCGTGGCTGTCATACACATAGCGAAGGCTGAAAGCGTCGGGGAAGGTCCTGGTCAGCAGCTGCCCTTCGGCGTTGTAGGTGTACTGGTGCGTGTGGGTGGCGCCGTCAATTGTTTTGGATTCGCTGGAAAGACGGCCGTAGGCGTCGTAGCCGAAGACCCTGTAGGTGGCGCCGTCGCGTGTCACTCTGGCAAGTTTTCCTTTGCCCCGCTCGTTCGGGGTATATGAGCTGTTGTATTCGAAGCCGAAACTCTCACTACCGCCTCCGACAGCGGTATAGGTGCGGAACACCATCCGGCCCTGGTTGTCATAGCCTATCGCCGTCTGATTGCCGTTGGCGTCAGTCTGTCCGACCAACTCGTCCCATGCATTATATTCGCTCACAGTAGTCCCCGCATCGGGATCGGAAAGGCTCAGCCGGTTGCCGCGGCTGTCGGTAATGATGGTGGTGGTGTGGCCGCCCAACGTGATGCGCGTCTGGTCGCAAAGCGCCCCGTCCTGCATCGTGTAGTCGTAAAGGTAGTCCACCGTGCCGCCGTTGTCCTGCACCCTGGCGACACGACCCGCAGCATCGTAAAAGGTGGTGCTGGTGGCTCCCAGATTGTTGGTGACGCTGCTGTAGGGCTGGTACGAATTGCCGTTGTAGGCCAGCGGATGGAAGCTGTAGCTGTTCCTCTGATGGCTGGAGCTGTCGAGGACAACTCGCCCGAAGCGGTCGCGGCTATACACCATCCACTGCTTGTCGCCGTCACTGGCAGAGGCAGAGGCATAGGGGATGGAGGTGCGGCGCACCAGATGCCCTTTGCGGTCATAGACCGCGTCGCTGAAACCTGTGCCTCCCTCATAGGTGTGGATTTCGCGCCCCAGCGCGTCGTAGTAGCTGCGCCGCTCGGGCTCGCCGCTCGCCGTCTCGGTGACGAGGAGGCTGACCTGCTGGAAGTCCCCACCCCCACCAAAGGTGTAGCTGGTCTCCGACACCGTGCCGTCGGGGTTTTCGATGCGTACCTTGCGACCCCAGTCGTCATAGTGGTTGCGGGTCACTAGGCCGTTGATGTCCGTGGTCGTGAGCACTCTGCCTGTGGCTTCGTCGTGGGTCGCCAGCGTGACATTGCCTGCATGGTCGATGCTGCGGATGACGAAGCGGTAGGTGCCGTCGTACTGGTGTTCGGTGTAGCGGCTGGCCGCCCCGTCGGCGGTCACCGTCACCCGCTTGGGGGTCCCGGCAACGGTGTAGGTGTAGTCGGTGATGACACTGTGGTCTCCGTTGTCAGCGACGGTCTCGCGCGACAGCCGGCCCTGGGTATAGACCAGCGACCGCACCGTCTCCCTGTATAGGGTGTGGTCTGGACTGTTCCAGTGCCGTGTGACGATTCGGACTGGGAGTTGCGTACTCCTTCCGTTGGGGCGCAGGATGTTGCTGTACTGGTAACTGACAGTCTCCTCGTCGGCAATGTCGCTAGAACCCGTGGCGTACATCCTTTTCACATCCTTGCTCTTCACCCTCCACAGGGTGGTGTCCATCGTCAGGGTGGTCACGGTGAGTGTGTTGTTCAGGGAGTCGGTCTGGAGCAGTTCCCTGCTGTAGGGCATGAAGGCCACAGTGCCCGAGGCGGTGTTGCGCCACAGTGACGCAGAGAGGTTTCTTGTCCTTTCGACGGGGATGTCGCCGGGGGTGGTCCACCCCGTGCCGCCGGTACTGTACATCCATGCCGTCGGCACCGTGCCGGGATCCATGCTGTAGACCGTCGTGCTGTCGGGCACCAGCAGAGGAAACGCGCCGCCACCGGTGCGGGGCAGACGCTTGAAGGTGTGCTCCGTCAGCATCCCGTCGTGGAACACGCCGAAACGGCGGAAGCCGAGCCATGCATTCCTCGTCAGGTCATAGTCCACATCGCCGTAATAATAGGACGTGGTGTCGAAGCCGCCGTGGCAGTCGGAGACAAGCAGGTTCTTGACCACGGGGAAAGGCATGCGGTTCATGTCCGTCCCCACATAGCGGCGCTGCAGCATGGAGAGGGTGCTGTATTCGAACTTCACGGCCTTGCGCATGGCGTCGGTGACACGTTCCACATAGTGGCCGCCCAGACTGTTGCGGTAGAAGTATTTGACGGTCGACGGTTGAGTCCCCGTATGGGGGTTGTAGAACATCAGGTCGGCGATGCCGTTGCCGTCGAAGTCGCCGACGGTGAAATAGCACTGCACGCTGTTGTTCATATTGGTGAAGAAGAGCTGTCCGTCGGTGTGGGAAAAGTGGCTCGCCACGGTGTTGAACTGGCTGTTGTACACCCCCTGGGACAGGTAGACCTTCACCGTGTTGTCCTCCACGGGCTGCAGGATGTCGCTCCTCCCGTCGCCGTTCACGTCAAGGATCAATGGCGGGTATTTCGGACAGGGTATCGATGCCGTGTCGCTCACCGGACACATCCAGTGGTTGACATTCATGCCGGTCATCACATTGAGGGTCCACTGGTTCTGCCCTTGGTTGATTGCCGCCACCCATTGGTTGTCCTGGCTGTTTTTCACCCAAAGCAGCAGGTCGGTGAGACCGTCGCCGTTGAAGTCCGCCGCCATGGCCTGGCGGCAGCTGTCGGGCAGCTGGAATGCCCCATAATTGAACCATCGGCAAGTCTGAGTGTTGTAACTGTACACCTTTCCTGTCTGTTCCTTGAAAAGCATCAGGTCGGCCTTGCCGTCGCCGGTGAAGTCGCCCGCGCACATCGCGTCGGCTTCGAGGAGGAGGTTGACCGTGTCGTTGACGTTCATCCCTTCCATTCCGTACTGGCGGAAATGCCGGTTGGTGTCGACGGGAACCATGGCCTCCGCCACGCCGTCGCCGTCGAAGTCGCCCAGCAGAGGCTGCCCGGGGTGATAATCACTTGCCAGCAGCAGCTGCGTGGCTGTGACTGTGCCGCCGTCGACTTGCAGCTTCAGTGCAAAACAGCTTGCCGTCGGATAGCCTGTGGTCCTGTAGACAATCTCGTCGATGCCGTCGCCGTCCATGTCGCACGCCGTCATGGATTCCCGGTCCGGAGTGCCGTTCTGCCACGGGTAGACGGAACTGAGCGTCTGGTAGGTGCCGTCGGGGTTGCGGAGCATGAGTCGGAAAGTGCAGGGGTCGGGGGATGAAACATTGACGGCAAACACGTCGTACAGCCTGTCGCCGTTGAAATTGCCGGCAACGGCCTTGTATCTGGCGGTGACAGCGCTGTTGTCGGCGTCGCTTGTGAATTCCGTCGGTCTCTCCCAAATGATCCGTGTCGAGGAAAGCGGCTCGTCGTGCGCGTTCAGAAGTGTCACGGTGTCCAGATGCGCCGTGAAGCCGTTCTGCACATACCCCAGGTGGTAACGCCGGACCTGGCAGCCTTGGTACAGCACCGCGATGTCTTTCAGCAGCCGGCTTTGGCGGAATGTGCGTCCGGACACATACATGTCGCCGGGGTGCTGCAGCGTCCCGTAGCCGAACTGCACACTGGCGTAGGGTGTAAGAAGCAACGCGTTCGAGTTATAGGTGTAGTCTATCCGTTCAATCCAAATCTCACCGTTGCTCTGGCTGTAGGTGAAGGTCATGCTGTTGCCTTCCGCGTCGGTCACGCGGTTCACCATCCAGCTCATGACAGCGTTCCCCACCGTCAGACGTGCGTTGGCGGTGCAGCCGTACTCTATGATACTGCCGTCGGCGGTGATGCATTCGAAACCGGTGCCGTCACCGTGATATGCCAGCTGGATTCTTGAAAGGTCGTCGTTCTCGAAACAGTATAACGCTGTTCCGTTGTGGTAGTTGACGCCGTCCAGCAGTATCAGGCGCTTGCCGTCGAGGGTGTAGCGGTCCGATGCGTTGAAGGTGATAGGATTCATGTAGCCGTCCAGGTACCGGTCGGGGATGGTGCGTGTGATGGCCGATAGACCCTGAAGGCTCCATTTTGTCCCCAACTGCCCGTTGCCTCCAAGGCTGTTGTAGACGATGGCCAGATTGGGCTGCATGCCTCCGGTGCCCGGAACGACCTCGACGGGTATGCTGTAGGTCGCCGATCCCATGGCGCTCACATCCACCGTGGCAGGAATGGCGGCGGTCTGTGCCGTCACCTCACATGCGGGATTCAGCCATAACAACAGGGATAACAGAACCAGTGCCAATATATGTTCCTTTCTGGAACTTCTGCCTGCTGATCTTTTGTCTCTCATAGTACTGCCCTCCTATCTTTTGATGACTTTCCATGAGGTGCGGGTTTCGCCGATAACGAGGTCAAGGATATATGCCCCTGATGCTCTTCCTTCGAAATTCAGCGTCATGCCGTCACCGCCACCCTCCTGTTCCAGGAGCAACTGCCCTTGGCTGTCATACAGTTTCAACAATATCTTCGTGTCTGACTGGCAGCCTTGGAATTCGAGCCGCACAATGTCCTGTGTGGGGTTGGGATAGGCTTTGACACTTACTGTGGGCATCCTGTCAACATAGCATTCCGCGGTGTCGGACCTGCTGTCTGACTGCACGTTGCGCAACTCCAGCACATGGCGGAGAATCCGGTTGCCCGCATTGTCGTAGTCGTACACCACTTCCATGGTGTTTTGGGCTTGAAGCGGTATGATAAACATGCCGCACATGATAAAAATAATAAGATTGTTCTTTTTCACATAATTAAAAATTTGCTTGTAAATTATTCTAATTCAATACGTTTCAAAAATAACAAAACATATATCAAGACACAATAAGGTTACTGCAAATATATGAAAAAAATTGAATTTGAAAGCCGAAGGATAAAAAAAGAACAGGAAACAATAAAACAGAATGGTACTCGTTTCATTAGAAAAAATAGAACATTGTCTCAAAACCGTAAATAACCGAGCCCTTGCCATTCGTCAAAAACATACTGAACTACCGCAGTCTCTCAATTGTCGGGCTGGAGAAAAACACCGGCAAGACCGTCTGCTTGAACTACATACTGCGACGCTTGCATGAGATGGGAGTCCAATGTGCCGTCACCTCCATCGGGGTGGACGGAGAGCAGACCGACGCCGTCTTTGGCAGCGCCAAGCCAGAGATTACGCTCTATGAGGCGATGCAGTTCATCACCTCCGAGAAGCATTACAGCCAGCGGCGGCTGGTGTCGTGCATTCTCGATGTCGACCCCCGCCGCACATCGCTCGGACGGCTGGTGACCGCCCAGGTGGTCTGTTCCGGCAAGATACTGTTGAGCGGTGCCGCCTCCACATGGTTGCTGCGCGAACAGATAGAACGCTTTAGGCAATGCGGCATGCCGCTCACCATTGTCGACGGCGCCCTGTCGCGTCTCAGCCTGGCGTCGCCCACCGTCACCGAGGCGATGATTCTTGCCACCGGCGCCGCCGTGTCGCCCAACATGAACCAGCTTATCTCGCGCACCCGATACGTCTGCCGCCTCATAGCTCTCGACGAAGTGGAGCCTGCCCTGCAGCAGCAGCTGACGCCCCTTTCTCATGGACTTTGGGCCATCGACAGCGACGGCGGCGTTCACGACCTGCACATCAGTTCAGTGTTCCTGCTCGACAAAGAGCGCACCAACCTGTTCGAATACGGCACCACCCTCTTCGCCGCCGGCGCCGTCAGCGACCGCCTGATACGCCACCTCACGGCGCAACGCAACATTGCAGACATCCAACTGATTGTGCGCGATTTCACCAAACTGTTTGTCACCCCCGAAGTCTTCAACACTTTCCGGCAAAAGGGAGGACGCATCGCCGTGCTGCAGCGCTCCAACCTGCTTGCCGTATGCCTGAACCCCACGTCGCCACAAGGCTACCGGCTCAACTCCGACGAGGCCTGCAAGGCCCTCGCCGACGCCCTCGGGTTGCCCGTTTACGACGTCATGAAAACCACTGTTGTCTAACCCACCCCTTGCTTATCCATAGGAACCCATGACCCTCAAAGAGAAACTCACCGCAGAACCCGGATTCCAATACGTTATTGACAGTATGGAGCTGATGTCGGCGCCAGGTCGCCGACGCATGCTGCACCAACCGTTGCTCACCGACCCCGCCCAACTGCAAAAAGAATATGACCATCTGGACCGCATCGTCGCCATCCTCACCAACGACGACTGCAACCGCCACGTGGTCGACCTGCGCCACCAGCTGATGCAGACCCACGACATACAAGGATCGCTGCTCAATCTGGCCCACCACATGACGCTGGAGGAGACCGAGCTGTTCGAAATCAAGCAATTCGCCTTCATCTGCATGGAATCGTTGAAGACAGCCACCGCACTGGGCATCAACGACATGCTGCAGCTGCCCCCACTCGACGAGGTGTTCCGGCTGCTGGACCCCGACAACACCGGCATTGCCAACTTCTACATCTACGACAGCTACCATCCCGACCTGGCCGAACTGCGGCGCCAGCTCAAAGCCAAGCAGACACTGCTCGACAACAGTCGCGGCGACGCCGAACAGAACGCCCCATTGCAACGTGAAATCAACGACCTCTTCGACCGTCAGAACCATATACAACAAGAGGTTATCGCGCGACTCTCGACCCAACTGGTCACCCTGCAGCCCACCCTGCAGCAAGCCCTCGACGCCATGGCCTACACCGACTTCCTGATGGCCCGCGCCACCCTTGCCGTCGACTGGCACCTGTGCCGTCCGCAGCTCAGCGACGACGCCACCACCTTTGTCCAACTGTGGAACCCCCGCCTGCGCCACCGCAACCAGTCGCTCAAGCAACGCTACCAACCCGTCGACATCGCCCTCCGACCCGGCGTGTGCCTCATCACCGGAGCCAATATGGCCGGCAAGACCGTGCTGCTCAAGACCGTCGGCATTGCGCAGCTGCTGACCCAGTTTGCCTGTTTCGTGCCCGCCACCAGCGCCACAGTCCGACTGGTCGACGACGTCTGTTTCTGCATCGGCGACGAACAAAACGAGATGAACGGACTCTCCTCGTTCGCCTCCGAGATCATCAAAATCAGCGACACCGTCACCCGCGCCGAGCGGCAGCGGCTGCTTATCCTCATTGACGAGCCCGCCCGAACCACCAACCCCATCGAAGGCAAAGCCATCGTGCAATCCGTCGCCACCCTGCTGGACCGCCAGCCCTCGCTGACCCTCATCACCACCCACTACAGCCAACTGGGACTGGCCTGTCGGCGGCTCAGAGTCAAAGGTTTCGTGGAAGGCATGTCCGACCAGCCCCTCACGCCGCAGAACATCAACAGTTTCATGGACTACTCGCTGTTGCCCGACGAAAGTGACGACGTGCCACAAGAAGCCCTACGCATCGCCGCCATCCTGCACTGCAATCCGGAGCTGATACAAAACGCCGCGCACTTCCTTAAAAAAATATAAATCGGACACGAAAAACTGAAAATCACAAAAAAAGTAGTACTTTTGCACCACTTTTAGCATAAAGAAAACAACAATCTATTATGAAAAAAATAGTTCATTTATCTTTTTCGATAATACTCATTGTCAGTATTATATTCTCATCCAAAACCAGTTTTGCCGACAACGTCGACGGACAGAAAGCCCGTCAGGTAGGCGCCTATTTTATGGCCTCGCAGTTCGGCAACAAGTCCATCACCGCTGACAACATCAAGCTGGTGTACACCATTGACAACAAGACGCTCGACATTCCGGCGCTCTACGTGTACAACACCGCTGACAAGAGCGGATTTGTGATTGTTTCGGGCAGCAACTGTGTGTCGCCCATCATTGCCTACAGCACCGATGGTCCCTTCGACCCCGAGAACATCCCGACCAACATGATGGCATGGCTCAACGAGCAGGTGGAACTGATAGCCTGCGCACAGAACAGCGGTCTCAGCCCCATGGCTGAAGAAAAGGCAGCATGGTCGGAACTGGAACATCAACGACTGCCCTACTTCGGCAGCAATTCCAAAGCCATCACCCGACTGCTCACCTCCACATGGAACCAGGAGCCCCTCTACAACAGCATGTGTCCGCGTGACAGCCAGGGTCGGCTCACCGTCACCGGCTGTGTCGCCACTGCCATGGCGCAGGTGCTCTACTACTGGAGATACCCCTATGTGGGCAGCAACTCCTACTATTACAACTGGAACGGACAGCGACTGAGCGCCGATTTCTACCAGACCTATTACGACTACGACGCCATGACCGACGCCCTGGACGAGAACTCCACCCAAGAGGCCATCGACGCTGTGGCGCTGCTCAGCTACCATTGCGGCATTGCCGTCAACATGGTTTACGGTTATGACGGCAGTTCCTCGACGGCCGACAAGATGCCCAAAGCGCTGCGCAAATATTTCAAATACGATGCCGACAGCATGCAATATTTCGATCGTACTGACGGTGCATTCTACAATCCCAACAACCAGACAAGCCCCAACGCCAAGGACTCCGCCTGGGTGGACATGCTGATTCACGAAATCCAGATGAGACGTCCAGTTCTCTACGCCGCATTCTCGCCCGATTCGAACAACAACGTCCATGCCGGCCACGCCTTTGTCTGCGACGGTTACAACAGCGACACCCGCACCCTCCACTTCAACTGGGGATGGGGCGGACGCGGCGACTGCTGGTGCAATGTATACACCTCCCGTCTGCGCATTGCCTTCATGGGTCTGAACTACACCAGCAACCATCGCATTGTTGTCGGCGTCACCCCGCCGAAGGACAGCGTCAACTTTGTCGGCATCCGCGAAGTGGAGAGCCCCTTCACCTCCTCCATCTATCCCAACCCGGCCAACGACCAGGTCACCATTTCCTACAACATCAGCGACAACGCCGAGATGCAGATTTTCGACGCCACCGGACGCGAGGTTGAACGAGTGACCCTCTACCCCACCGGTTCGCAGACCACCCTTTCGGTGGCCAACTATCGCCCCGGCATCTACATCTGCCGCCTGAACGGCCGAAGCATGAAGTTTGTGGTCAGATAGACCGACACGACGCTTTCAGCAAAGGTCAAAACCATATAGATATAAAGGAGTGCGCAAGCGCTCCTTTTTTTTTTCGACCGCTGCCTATCAACAAAATAATGTTGATACTTTCACGTTAAGGGGTTTAAACAATCGTCTAAAATACAGTACCTTTACAAATCATTAATCATTTAATAAAACAAAATATGTCACTCATTAACAGCATTTTGCTACAAGCCGACGCCGTCGAAGCCGCAGAAAAAATCTCCGTTCTGAACCTTGCCAGCAAAGGCGGATGGGTCATGATTGTCCTAGTCTGCCTCTTGGTATTGGCACTTTACATCTCCATCGAACGCTATTTGGCCCTGAACCACGCATTGAAAGAAGATTCGTCGAACTTCATGGAGCGCATCCGTTCCTTTGTCCACCAGGGCAACATTGAAGGCGCCCGTGAACTGGCCAAGAACACCGACTCATCCATCGGACGCATGGTAGCCAAAGGTCTTTCGCGACTGGGGCGTCCGCTGAGCGACATCCAGACCGCCGTCGAGAACGAAGGCAAGCTTGAGGTGGCCAAATTGGAGAAACGCGTATCGCTCGTAGCCACCGTAGCATCGTTGGGACCCATGCTCGGCTTCTTGGGCACCGTCACCGGTATGGTCAAAGCCTTCCAGGACATGGCCCATGCAGGCAACAATATCGACATCCAGCTGCTCTCCACCGGCATCTACGAAGCCATGGTGACGACCATCGGAGGTCTGATTGTCGGCATCGTCGCCTACTTCCTTTACAATCTGTTGGTGAACCGCATCAACAAAGTCGTCATGCTGCTCGAGGTGCGTTCCATGGAATTCATGGACCTGCTGCACGAACCCGCATGAAGCAATTGAAAGATGCACGTTGGAAGAGGGACGAGCGCTGGCAAGGACCAGCATCCGAGCTTCCAACGGTCAAACCCGTCAACGTATAACCCCATCAACAGAGAATCAATTATGATACGCAGTCAAAACCAAATAAAGATAGAGAGCGGCTCCTCGTCGATGTCCGACCTGGTGTTTCTGCTGCTCATCTTCTTCATGTTGACCTCCACCCTCATCAGCCCCAATGCCGTGAAGCTCTTCCTGCCCGAGAGCAACAACAAGACCATGGCGAAGGAGAGTGTCACCATCTACATCTCCGACCTGGGAGGACAAGCCGGCGAGGAGACCGCGCTGTCGCGCTGCCAGTTCCAGATTGACGAGACGCCGCTGACCGCCTCGGTCGGACAGGATCTGGTCGACGAGATGAAAGGCGTGCTCCGCACCGAGCTGGACCGCCTGGCGCCCGGCGATGCCGAAGCCGGTGTCTTTGTGCGTGCCGACCAAACCGTCGATGTGCAATACATCGTCCATGTGATTGATGCCGTCAACCAGCTCAACAAAGAGAACGACACCAAGCACAAGGTGGTCCTCGGCACCCAGCAAGCCAAGTAGCGTCCGCGCCACGCCAACCAAAACCATTACACATCACACATCGCTTCCAAGCCATGAATCAAGAACAAAAAGACAAAACCATATCGGCAGGCGTCACCGCCCTGCTGCTGGGAGCCACCATCCTGCTCTGCTCGTGGTTGGGCTACCACCTGCCCAATCCGCCCATTGAGGAAGAGGGCATGGGAGTGGCCGGTGAAGTGCTGGGCGAGATAGAAGGATTCGGCAACAACGACGAAGCCACCTTCGACGACAACTCAGCCGCCGCGCCGTCGAGCAGCGCCCCCGAGGAGAGCTACACCACCGCCAACGAGCCCACCCCCGTGGCCAAGACCACCAAGACCGAAGCCACGCCCACTCCCACGCAGAAGCCTGTCAACACCAACACACAGAGCAACAACAACACCCCTGCCACCGAGACGCCCAAGCCCACCACCAACCCCAACGCCAGCTTCCCCGGCCGGCGTAACGGCAGCGGCGGAGAAGGCAAAGGCACCGCCAGCGGCAGCGGACAAGCCGGCAGCCCCGACGGCACCAAGGGCGCCCAAGGCGGTACCGGCAGCGGCATCGGTGCAGGCTACAGCCTCGGCAGCCGCGGTCTGCGCGGCACCCTGCCCACACCGTCGTACGACAGCAAGAAAGACGGCGACGTGGTGGTAGAGATATGGGTGGACCGTGAGGGCAACGTGGTCGAAGTGCAAGCCCCCGGAAAAGGCTCGAAAAACTATGACAACGCCATGGTCGAAGCCGCCAAGCAAGCCGCACGCAAGGCCCACTTCAGCAAAGACCCCAACGCCACCGAAAAGCAGAAAGGCACCATCACCTACAAGTTCCGCCGCATGGGCTAGACGGCCTGCAGCGGTGGAGGCAGACGCCAGCCAGACTGAGTCGCCGGAGCACTCCGACCGCCCTGTCCGACAAAGTCCTGCATAGGAGCGCCACACCGAATGGACAAAAAACACCACAAAAAAAGCATCACTTTACAATAAAACCACTTCTTCTCATACTAATTATATGTTGAGCGCCCAACAAGAGCAAGAGATTATCCGCAGCATACTCGGCGGCGACAAGGAGCAATACGCCACCATTGTCAAAGAGTATCAGCAGATTGTGGCCAATCTGTGCTTCAAGTTGGTCGGCAACAAACTGGACGTTGAAGAAGTGACCCAGCAGGTTTTCGTGGAACTCTATTCCGCCTTGCCGCGCTTCCGCCAAGAGGCGCGCCTGTCCACCTTCATCTACCGCATCACGGTCAACGTGGTGTCGAAGATGCTCAAGCACGACCAAAGGAATGTGTCGTACGATCCCAGCCTTGTGCACCAGAACGACGACATACAGCTGTCGCACGAAGACCAGCTGCTGCAGGAGGAACAGCACCGACGCCTGCACCAAGCCATCGGCATGCTCAAGCAGGAGCAACGCACGGCGCTAGTCCTCTACTCCTTCAAAGACTTCTCCTACAACGACATTGCAGACGTCATGCAAGTGTCACTCTCGAAAGTGGAATCGTTGATATTCCGCGCCAAAAAGAATCTCTACAAAATGCTCACCGCCACCACACGATAGCAGCCTAACACCAAAACAGCAACCCATGGACCGAAAAGAAGCAATAGCCAACGACCTCTGGCTGGAATCGCAGCTCGAACAGTTCCGCCAGATAGAAGCGCCCGTCAAAGTGGACGTCACCGAGGCAGTGATGGAACAGCTAGGGCACACCCAGCTGCTAGTACCCGCACAGCCACAGCACAAGCGCATGGGGCGTGTCGCCACCATTGCTGCCGCCGCCTGTTTCATGGCAGCCGTCGTGGTCACCGCCGTGGTCACCCGCAGCGATGTGCAGGCAGCATCCGTCGAACAGAACGACTTCTCGAACCGTCTGAACGACCTCTACGACTACCTTGACGACTACACCATGGGAGAGCCCGTCGAGAACGCCGCCCTTTACGAAAACTCCATCATCGAACTCCTCTAACCCCTGCAACGCCACCAACGTTAAAGAACAAAACAATCGATCAGCCATGAAAAGACACCTCCTCATTCTCCTTTTGGTCGCAAGCACAATCGCGGTCTGTGCCCAACCTAAGAGTCCGAGGCCCCCAAAAGAGCCCCCACACCATGAAGAAGGCCGCATCGAGAAAATACTCACCGACCTCACCGCCACCCAGAAGACACGCATCGACCTGGTGACTCGCGAGACCGCCAAAAAAGTCGAGAAACTGCGCAAAGAGCTCAACAATGTCCGCGACAGCATCAAGACCTACATGGACAGTCCCAACGACAACACGTCCAAACTCTTCCCGCTCTTCGAGTTGGAAGGCAAGCTGCAAGCCGAAATCAGCAAAGAATACTACCGCGCCAAGACCGCCTTGGACAAAGTGCTGACCCCCGACCAATACCGACGGCTCTCGGCCCACAAGAAGGCCCATCAGCCACACGACCGTGACCGCGACCACAGCCGAGGACACAAACGCAACGACAAGAAATAACCGGCCCCCCCTATTGCATTGCGACCACACTCCCACCGCTCCAGCATCCACGCATGGGCACCATTGCTGATGGTGCTGGGATTGGTGTGCAGCCATCGCGTCACGGCCCAGGTATGGGAGGACTTCAGCGACGGCGACCTGAGCCACAACCCCGCCTGGTTTGGCGACACCAATGACTTCCGCATCAACAGCAACAACCAGCTGCAGCTCTACACCGACCACGCCGACTCGTCGGCCGTCTGGTTCCCCTACGCCCTGCCCGACAGCGACACGCTGACATGGGAAGCATGGATCAAACTAGGTTTTTCACCCAGCGCACAGAACTACGCCGTCCTTTACTTCTGCACCGCCGACCAGAACCTGTGGTCGGCCACCCACCGGCTGGTAGCACTGGTTGGCGCACCCGGCTTCTCCACACACCCCATCGACATCGTTCTGAACGAGAACCACCTCCATCTGCCCTACCGGCCCCGACTATCGACCAACACCCTGCGGATGAAGCTCGAGATGGTCCGTCACGAGGCGCTCTACATCTGGCTGGACACCCTGGGCCGGACCGACAGCACCGACTACGTCCTTATGGGCACCCTTCCAGCCGACGACGAACTGCCACACAACGCCTACTTCGGCATCTATAACCGCTACACCGTATCGCGCGCCAAGAACTTCTTCTTCGACGACATCGGCATCAACAGGACCCACAGCGTTCCCCCTCCCCCACCGCCCCAAGCGCCGCTGTTTCCAGGCGACCTGCTGGTCAACGAGGTGCTCTTCAACCCCGAGCCCGGCGGAGCCGACTACGTGGAGCTGTATAACAACACCGACAGCAGCATTCTGCTGAACCGCATCCGGCTGGCGAAAATGGCGGGCGACAGCATCGCCCAGCTCCACCCCATTGCCGACACCGGCCTCTTCCCACCCCGCCAGATGCTGGTGGTCACCACCGACGCCCACTACGTCAGCAGCCACTACACCGTGCGGCACCCCAACAAGCTGGTGGAAGTCGGCAGCATGCCCTCGTACAACGACGACGCCGGCAGCGTGGTCATCTGCAGCGACTCGGGCATCGTCATGGACCGTTTCGACTACAACGAAAAGATGCACAGCCGGCTGCTACGCACCAAAGAAGGCGTGGCCCTGGAACGCAGGTCGCTCAGCGCCCCCACCCAAGACAGCAGCAACTGGTATTCCGCCGCCTCCACCGCCGGCTACGGCACGCCCACCTACACCAATTCGCAGAGTCGCGAGTTCCTGTTTGTCGACGACGACTTCACGATAGCCACCACCCTATTCTCGCCCGACGGCGACGGCTACAACGACCTGCTGGACATCACCTACAGCCTCAGCGACTGCAGTCTGACATGCAACATCGACATCTACGACGCACAAGGGCGCATGGTGCGCCGGCTGTCGCGAGGCATGTTGCTGGGATGTGAAGGCGTCATCAGCTGGGACGGCACCGACCAGCAAGGGCGACGCTGCCAGCGGGGCAACTACCTCATCGTTGCCGAAGCCTACAACGCCAACGGCGTCCGCCAGTCGTGGCGTCGCCGGGTGTCGCTGGTCACCAACTGAACGCCGACAAGCAAAAAAAAAAATACGGCTGCCATGACGTTGCAGCCGTACTTATGGATGAAATAGTTGATTCTTAGCGATTCACACTGCTATTCCGACTTGCCCGCCTGTTTCACAAAGCGGACAAACGAAGCCATGATAAAGACGGTATAGACCACATAAAGCACCATGAAGGCGATGGCGTAGCGTTTGCCACAGGAAGGATTGGAGAACATGCCCGCCACAAGCACCACCAGATGGAGGAAGAGCACCCCCACCGACACCGCCAGAAAGGTCTGCACGAAGGTCTTGGGATGCTTGTCGACGCTACGCATGGTGAGCCAGTACTGCACGCCGTCGACGATAAGGAAATAGAGCACCGTGAGCGGCAGCAAGGCGGCAGGCAGTGGTTCGAAGAAAGGCACATGGAACCACTTCATCGCAAAGGCCGCCAGCATCATGACGACGGAGAGCACCAGCAGTTGGGTCAAATACTGTTTCATGTCAGTCCTGGAATTTCATGGTGTCCTTGGTGGTGAACTTCTCGCAGTAGTGGCAACGCAGTTTGAGGTTCTCCTTGTCCACCACATCGAATTTGGTATCGATTTTCTCGAAGTTGGTGATGCACTTCGGGTTCATGCACTTGATGATGTGGTCGATATGGTCGGGGATTTCGGCCTGGATCTTTTCCACCACATTGTAGTTGCGGATGCTGATGATGCTGGCCAGCGGAGCCACGAGGGCGATTTTGTTGATTTCGTCCTTATCGAAGAATTTGTTTTTGATTTTGACAATACCCTTGCGGCCGAATTTCTGGCTGTGGAGGTAGTTGCCGATAAGCACCTCGTCGTTGTAATTGTCCAGACCCAGAATGCGGATGACCTGATAGACGACATCGGTGGGGATATGATCAATGACGGTACCATTCTCGATGGCCGACACGACTAGTTCTTTCTTTGCTTCCATGATAAAAATAAATAATCAATGAATGAATAAACTATATATATATTGAATGGCAGGGCTTATCTGACGCCGAGGATGGCAGCCATAAGCGCCTGGCGGACATAGACGCCGTTCTGTGCCTGCTGGAAATAGTAGGCATAGGGGGTGGAGTCGACGTCGACGGTGATTTCGTTGACGCGGGGCAGCGGGTGGAGCACCTTCATGGTAGGCTTGCAGCCCTCGAGCATCTTGGCCGTAAGGATGCAGCTGTCCTTGACGCGCTCGTATTCGAGCGGATCGGGGAAGCGCTCGCGCTGCACGCGGGTCATGTAGATGATGTCGGCAGTGCGGACGATGTCGTTGATGTCGGTATACTGGTAGTATTTGAGGCCGGCATTTTTGATGGAAGCCTTGACCGAGGAGGGCAATTTCAGTTCCTGCGGCGAGACCAGATGGAAGGTGGCGTTGAAGTTGCACATGGCCTGGACCAGGGAGTGGACGGTGCGTCCGTATTTGAGGTCGCCGACACATGCAATCTGGAGGTTTTCGAGCGTACCCTGTGTCTTGCGGATGCTGTAGAGGTCGAGCATGCACTGAGTGGGGTGCTGGTTGGCACCGTCGCCGGCATTGATGACGGGTACAGCGCTGACCTCGCTGGCGTAGCGGCTGCTGCCCTCTTTGGGGTTACGCATGACGATAAGGTCGGCATAGCTGGCCACCATGACGATGGTGTCGTGGAGCGATTCGCCCTTCTGGACGCTGGTGCCGCCCGGGTCGCTGAAGCCGATGATGCGAGCGCCCAGCTGGTTGGCAGCGCTTTCGAAGCTGAGGCGTGTACGGGTGGAAGGCTCGAAGAAGAGCGTGGCGACCACCTTGTCGCTCAGGATAGGTTGTTTCGGATTTTTTTCGAATTCCTCAGCGATGTCGAGCACCTGGATGTACTCCTCCTTGCTGAAGTCGGTGATGGAAATCAGGTTCCTTCCTTTTAAATTACCCATGGCTATTTGTTTTTCGTTAATTCCTATAATTTGCAGTCAGTTAGTCGGATGAAAGCAACTGTTCCTTAATCATAAAAAAAAAGCGACCGAAAGCCGCCATTCACAAAATAAAGACACCCGAGGCAACGCCCATAAGCGTTGCATCACTGGATTTCAAAACATTACTATTATCAAACAATTGCTTCATACATTTACAAAGATATTCACTTTCTTTGATTCCGCCAAATTTTTTTTTGAGCATATTGTGAATAATTTTATTGCAAATGGACAAAAAAGAAGAGAAGCAAACCGATGTTTGCTTCTCTTCTCTTGGAGCGGAAAGGAAGGGATTCGAACCCTTGAAGCGCTGTTAACGCTTACTCGCTTTCCAGGCGGGCCTCTTCAACCACTCGAGCACCTTTCCGAATTTGTTGATTACAAAAACTTTGCAGATGTTTTTGACTTGCTAAATCTCCGTTTTTGCGAGTGCAAAGATACAACAATTTTGAAAACTGACAAAATATTTTTTTTGTTTCATTGAAAAAGAAAAGGGAGAGAGGGATTTTTTCTTTATTGCTTATCAGTGTTTCTTCCTCTTATAGGCTATCAGCATTTCTTCCTCTTATAGGCTATCAGCATTTCTTTTTTCCTAAGCAAAACATGAAGAGCTCCAGTGGAGCTATGAGCCGAAGCCCGAAAAGTCCCTCACTTTTCGGAATCGCTGAGGGTTGCAAAAGATTCTTTATTTGTTCAGAGTTTTCTTTATTGTTTATCAGCATTTCTTTTTTCCAAAGCAAAAATAGAAACGCTGGCAAAGAAAAAGTGCTTTTTTCACGTAAGGAGATAGACCCGCTGCTTCCGGGCGATGGAAATCATCGGCTCAGGAGGCTGTGGCGCAGGAACTCGCAGGTTCGTCGGGCTCTTTTTTACTTTTTCGGTTGGTTTGAGGTTCCTCTTTCTCTTTTTGCGTTAGAAGGTTATCGCGCTCAGACACCCTGCGACCTTTACAGCCTCCTGCTTGTGATTTCCTATCACCCTCCAGCAAGCTGCTGGGGACGAAGTGTTTTTTATTAACGGAGGAAGCTCTATTGGGGTTCGGTTTTAGATACGGGATGGCGGGGTGGTTTTATTGGTTTTTTTGCTGACATTTCGGATTGGGGGGGGGTGATTCTTTTACGGGCTGATACTGCTGGGGGCTTTTTATTACTTTGTTGTTTTTTTCTTTGGGGATGGGGTAAAAGGAAGGCGGGGCGGCATGTGCCGCCCCGCCTTGGGGTTTGTGTGTAGACCTTGCGGTCTTAGGAGTTATTCTTGCCTTACTTCACGACAAGTTTCTT
>CADBDA010000027.1 GCA_902793295.1 uncultured Bacteroidota bacterium | reverse complement strand
CCCATTCCGAACAGAGAAGTTAAGCCCGTCATCGCCGATGATACTGCATTTATTTGTGGAAAAGTAGGTCGCCGCCAATCTTTTTTAAAGAGCATCCCGTACAGGATGCTCTTTTTTTTTGTCGCCGTTTGGTTTTTCATTCCGCTCTTCAATTTTCATTCTCCCTTCTTTTTGATTAGTCATTGATCAAATTCTTGTTTGACGTAACTGAATCAGATTCAATAGTTATCTGGCTGAGTCGTGTTATCTTTTTGTGCGCTATTGTGGGTTGTGCCGCTCTGTATATATTGTACTTTTATCTCATTACAGGTGCTTGAAAGTGTCTGCATCAATCATTTTTCTCATCGGCTTTTTTTTCTTCTGTGACGCTTGGGGTTTCCATTTTTATTTCGTTTCTTTTGTCCTATAAAGGAAGATAAAACTTCAGGTCGTCCTTCCGTTTCTCGTCTATTAATCAATGCTAATTCCAATTCCTGTCTGAGATTATTTCGATCGACCTAAGAAATGATTGATATCCCCCTGTCCCTTGTTTGCTTGGGTAGGGGACCTCGATATTTCTTTCCAGAAAATCGCTTCTTTCCTGCAAGTTTTATGTGTTGAATCAAATGAAGTGTCCATCCATCTGATCATTTACATTGATATCTGGCTTTTGTAAAACGTGAATGGATTATCAGTAAAAACATTTCCTAATCTTTATCTCAAAAAAAAACGCGACCCGACTGGGTCGCGTTTTTAGAAATCTGTCCGAACAAACTTTTTCTTCAGGGCTTTCAGACCATGACCGTGAACAGTTTGAATATAAGGCTCTCTCCTAAGGCAGAATGATTATTGCCAATAATTAGCGTTATCAGGTGCAGGGATATAGCTGTCAAGTAGAACGATGCTTCTGCGCCAAAACTTTCAATACAGCTATTTAGTATGCAGCACCTTGGCGGCCTTTGCTTTCGAGATCCATCTTGCCGATGCGCCAGGTGAGGCCGAGGCTGACGAAGCGGCTGTTGTAGCTCCAACGGTAGTCTTCGGCGTAGTAGGGGTTGGTGGAGACGGTGCGCGTGTTGGAGGACTGGAAGAGGTCGTTGACCTTGAAGTAGAGCGAGAGGTGGCGGTCGAAGAGGTCGGTACTGAGGCCGAGGT
The DNA here is from genome assembly GCA_902793295.1 of uncultured Bacteroidota bacterium. GTDB lineage: Bacteria > Bacteroidota > Bacteroidia > Bacteroidales > P3 > Colimorpha. Next base: position 20,202 of record CADBDA010000027.1, on the reverse strand, counting down.
CGACATTGAATAATGGCTCGCTGCGACTGAGGAACTCGATCTGGCGGCCAAGAAATTGACTATTGATAAATACGTCAACCTTACCCCACAGTTTCGTCCGTGCATTGAGTCGCACATGGTAAGTCCAAACCTCGTCTTCCACCCACTCACCGTGACGCACCTGCAAACGATACCATCCATCACGTATACCGGCAAAAAGGCGGATATTCGTATTCTTTATCGGCCGCCAAGTGAGGTTCATTTCGGCACCGCTCATACGTACACTCCCCAAGTTGACAGATGTGTCCATCTGCACTACGCGGCCAAAGAATGTGCTGTACGCCACATCGGAAACCTGAGCAAAATTGTCGGTACTGAGGTTGAGGAAGCCTTCAACCCCGACGGAACCCCAGTCGGTGTAGTGTGTCCAACCCGCCTCGGCATTGTGGGAGTAGGCCATACGCAGGTCGGGGTTGCCGACGGTGTAGCTGTCGTCAGCATAGATGATGAATGGGCTGAGTTTGGAAATGTCGGGTGTGTCGAAACGGCGCGTGTAGCTCAGGGTGAAGTTGTGGTTCTTCTCGGTGGTGTAGCTGGCGTGGATGGAGGGGACAAGTCCGAAATAGTATTTGTCGAAGTCGCACGATGCGATGTTGTGCTTGCGTTGCAGCCACTGGTTCTCACCACGCAAGCCACCTTTGAGAGTCAGCCGGCCTATCTTCTGCTGCATGGTGAGGTAGAATGTCAGGTCGGTCTCGCGGTCGTTAAAGAGGTAGCTGCGCAGGGAATCGTGCTGGTAGATGCCATCGACAAGGGTGTCAAGGTGATGTGTCTGGTTTTGCGGCTTATAATGGAATTCTGCGCCAGCCTCAATCTTGCCGCCCTTGCTATAGGGATGGGTATAGTCGACGTAAAGGTCGTTTCTACCTCCCCACTGGTCAAGATTGCTATGACGAGTGAAGTCCAATGCCGGGAAGTTGACATAACGCCGCTGTCGGATGCGGTCGTTGCGCCCGCTGGTCAGGCCGCCGTTCCAGTTGAACTCAATCGCGCGCCCTGCGGTGTCGAATTTGTGCTGATAGTAGGCACCCACGTTGCCGCTGATGTAATACTGATGCGCATCCACATTGGAGCGGTAGCTGTAGTCGCCAGGATGGCTTATGTACTCTATTTGGCTCACGTCAAAGTCCACATCCATATTAAAGAACGAGGGATAGAACCACGCCCACGCCGAGAAGGTGTTTCGGTCGTCGAAGTGGTAGTCGAGTTTGCCGCCGATGTTGTAGTTTCTTGACCGTTGCAACTCGTTGCCGGTGTAGTCATTTGTTGAGGAAAGCAGGCTGTCGTCGGTCAGCAGTCGCGAGTGCTGCTCGCTGGTTACCTTGTAGTCGTTAAAATAGGCACTTCCGTAGAGGTTGAGACTTAGTTTGTCGTTGTTATAGACATAACTCACCCACGGCGAGAAACGGGGGCCGGTACTGGCTTTGAAGCCGACAGACAGCAGCTGGTTAAGGGGATTGCGGCCGTCGGTGATAATATTGATGATGCTGCCACTGGTGCCGTAGCGTGCCGAAGGGTTGCTCAACACCTCGATGCGCTTGATGCTGGAGGCTGGCAACGTCTTGATGTACTGCTTCAGTGCCTCGTCGTCCATATTCGAAGGGCGGCTGTTAATCCAAACCTCAACGGCGGTCTTGCCACGGTAGGTGATGTTGCCCTCGGCATCCACTTCCACGCCCGGAGCGTTCTGCAATGCATCACTGGCGGTGCCAGCCTGCACGCTGGGGTCGTCCTCCACATGGTAGAATGTCTTTTCACCGTCAGCGCTGTAGATTGGACGCTGCGCAGTGACGCTCACCGTCTGCAGCGTGGTGCTGCTTTGGAAGATTTCAATCACGCCCAACGCCGTGTCGGACGGCACAATGAGGCGTTGCCAGTAGGTGTCGTAGCCCACCGCCGAGATGCGCAGCAGGTACTCGCCCTGCTCCACGCCGCCAAAGCGCATCGCACCGCGATCGTTAGTGGTGCTGCCAGCAACAAACGTGCTGTCCGCCGTCCGCAGCAGTACACAATTGGTGAAAGCCATCGGCTCGCCGCTTTTCGCATCGCGGAGAGTGCCCGTGATAGAGTAAGTTTGTGCATGGCTGAAAGTGTATATTAATACAGCCAACATAGTGAGAATGTGTCGTTTTGTTTGCATGCTTTTTTTAATCAATTAGTATTAGTTCCTGACGCTGGTAAGAGATGAGTAACTTTTGCTTGGCGAGCACCTCGCACCCAAAGAGACCGTCTATGCCTTTGCTCTCTTTTAGGTGAGACACGTCAGAGAATGCAGTCTGTTGTTTCTTGAACTTGCGTCCGCCGAGCGTGAGGGTGGTCTTGCCCTTTGTAATCGAAGCCCGCCCGTCACCGTAGCCTGTGAGATGGTCTTTTTTGAGGCTCTTGACCGTGGACGGATGCAGTTGGGGCCAATCGATGGCGAGCAGGTTGGTCTGTGCCCCACTGTCGAAGGCCAGCACTACGGGCACGCCACCCACTTGGCAGTCGAAGGCCAGCAGATGGCCTTTCTTCACGCCGCTCACCGTTTGGCAGCGGTAGCCCTCGTTCAGCAGCCATTGGTATGTGGTGTCCGGGCTTAGCAGCACTATCTCGCCAGCCTTGAAGTCGAACAGCACATCAAAATCTTTGTAGAAACTCTGCCCCAAAATGCCGTGCACCGCCACGCCGACGGTCTCCAGATTGCTCAAGTCCGATGTCATGATGTCCGTCTCGTTGAGCATAACGCCGCCCATATCCATCAATTTCACATGGTGCACACCGCTGACGGAACCTGTGCCGACGGCACCCCGACCGCCGCTCCCCATCACCTGGCCGTCGATGTTGTGGTCGAAATACTTGCTGTTGAGAACGACGATAGGGGAACCTGTATCGAAGAACATATTGCACGGCTGGCCGTCGATGATGACGGTCACAATGGGTAGCCCGCCATAGCGATGCACGGGGATGCGCACCATTTTCACTTCTGGTTGTACCTTGGCCGTGGGGTTGGCTTTTAGAAGCGAGACATTACTCGACAGTAAATTGGCCTCGAGAACCAAGTTATCGACGCTGAAAAGGATTGTTGCCTCCGAGGTGCTGCTGTCAGGTTTCGTTATGATGTAACGCAACGTCAGTCCCATGCTGTTCTGTTCAGTGCCCGTCAGTTCCCAACTCGTCATGGCGGGCATTTGGGCAATAATCTGTTTCAGCACTTTGGCAGCCGTCGGCTGTTTGATTTTGTTATAATGAAAGTCGGATGCCAGCAATTCATCAATGCCATCAGAGGTATGGTTTTGTGCGGCAGTCAGAATGCGCTCGGCTATCGGTTTGCATTTGTTCACGTCTTGGCCATGTGCCGTCACTACGACGATGAATAACAGTGCTGTGATGATTAGATTGCTTTTCATATAGTTGAATTTTGAGAGTGCAAAGATAGTACCATATATCGAGAAAGCCCTCACACAATAGGGTTAAACTACTGATTGTGCCTGAAAAACTACCCGAATGGGTAGTGGCGGAAATGGCAATAAAAACGGCACTATGACGTTACTATATCAAAGATTAACAGCATATATGACTCAGATCGACGACTTCTTCATAGACAAAAACCGAACGGAGAACGAGAGAAGAGCAAACTTGTTTGCTTTTCCGAGCCGTGGTGAGGTCGGCGAAGCCAACCGTGTCGACGGCATTACAGAGGCTGACTATGAGCGTGTGCAGCCGAAGATTGAGGCTGTGGCCGCTGCCGCACGGACAACCACCAACAGCATCTACATTATTGACTATCATAAACGCAATTTCCTCTATGCTTCTGAGAACCCGATGCTGGCACCGATAGGTTTGAAGGATATGGGCTATGCCCTGTACCTCAATTATGTGCCTAAAGAGGAACAGGCAATGTTGCTTGAAATCAATCGCGCAGGTTTCGAAGAGTTTTCGCGAATAGATGTGTCGGAGAAGATGGACTTCGTCATAAGCTATGACTTCCACTTTATTCAAAATGGCCGCAGCCGCATGGTCAACCACCGCCTTACGCCTTTGGCACTCAACTCCATGGGGCAGCTGTGGCTTGCCCTCGCTTCTTTCTCGCTCTCGCCACGCAAGCATTTCGGCAACGTAAGGATGTGGCGCGCAACCGAGCATGGCAACGGCATCGTGGGCAACCGCGACGTGCGCGAGTACTCATTGGCCGATGGCAAGTGGCACACCTGCGCTCCCATCTCACTCACCGACACCGAGCAAGCCCTCCTGATGATGTCGGCGCAGGGCTACACAACCGAGGAGATTGCCTCGCGACTCTTCCGCTCGGTCGATACGATGAAATACCACCGCAAGAAACTCTTCCGCAAACTTGGCGTGGAGAGTATCAGCGAAGCCCTCGCCACGGTGATGAGCAGCAATGTGATGTGATTCAACTCACTGCCCCAACCGCTCTTTGGATATATAATATCAACCGGGTTCTTTCGTTAATGTAAAAAACCACACAACAGATGCAACTGAAAAAAATAATCCTCGCCCTCTTAATCCTGCAGATATCTTCTGCCCTGCAGGCGCAGCAGCCGTGGCTGATGCCTGCCGATATGCCCAATGCGGTCAAATTCCTGCCGCCTCCGCCCGATTCTGGCTCGGCCGCTTTCTTATACGACCTTTCCCAATACCAGTGGGGCAAAGCGCAGCGCAATGATGCTGAACGACTTGCAATAGCGGTGCGCGATGCCAACTGGAGCGTCCGGACCATCTGTCAGGAGTTCAGTGTTCCGTTTGGCATGAAGATCTCGAAGGAGGCTACCCCCGAAATATACCATCTTCTTGAAATGGCCTTGATTACAACAGATCAGGTGGGCAAAAAACCGAAAGAGCATTATTCTCGTGTGCGCCCGTATGTGCGGTTCAACGAGCCGACCATCGCCCCTGGCGACGAGGAGGCTCTGCGCCACAACGGCTCCTTCCCGTCGGGACATACCATCCTGGGTTGGAGCGCCGCCCTGCTTCTGACCGAGATCAATCCCGCTGCGGCCGACACCATCCTTGCGCGTGGCTATATGTTCGGTCAGAGCCGTGTCATTGCCGGCTACCATTGGCAGAGCGACGTCGATGCCGGACGCCTTGCCGCCAGCGCTGCCGTGGCGCGTATCCATGCCGACAAGCGTTTTGCCAAACAGATGCGCAGGGCGAAAAAGGAGTTCCGCCGTCTGTCGAAAAAAATGAACTGATATTGGATTTCACATAAAATCATGAAGGGCTTGCCGACAGGCAAGCCCTTCATGCTATAACAAAGCTTGTTGGAATCAGCTGCATTTGCTCCAGCCGCAGTTCGTGCAATGCTTGCAGCCGCCGCTGTAGACAACCGTTTTCTGGCCGCAGTCCGGGCAAACCTCGTCGGTCGTCGTGCCGTCCTTGATGTAGCGGCGCAGCGCACGTGCCACACCGTTCTTCCATGTCGTGATGGTGTCCTCGTCAAAGTTAAGCTTCGAAATCAGATCCACCACATTCTGAATCGGCATGCCATGACGCAAAATGCCCGAAATCAGTTTCGCATAGTTCCAATACTCTTGTTTGAATGTGCGCGACAGACCTTCAATCGTGACCTTATATCCGTCAGGATCAAGGAACTGGAAGTCATACCGTGCGTGCTCGTCGCCCTGTTCCTTCACTCGGATCACCCAGCCTTTCTCCACCGTCGCCGGCAGCAGGAAGTTCGCGGCTCGACCCGTAAAAATCTCATACGGACGGCCTTCGTACATGCCGACCACAGCAATCCAGTCTTCCTTGTTGTTCTTGAAACGCAGAATCTCAGCCTCCAGTTTCTTGGGACGCTTGGGCGCCTTGGTTTCGCCAAATTGCGGTGCGCTTTGTTCGTCATTGCTCACCAGCACGCCGTGTCGACTGCCGTCACGATAAATGGTGCATCCCTTGCAGCCTGATTTCCAGGCTGTCTCATAAATCTCTTTCACCACCTCCTTGGTGGTCTCCTTCGGAATGTTCACCGTCACGCTGATCGAGTGGTCCACCCATTTCTGTATCGCTCCCTGCATCTTCACTTTCGCCACCCAGTCAATGTCGGCCGACGTGGCCTTGTAATAGGGCGATTTTTCGATAATGGCGTTCAAATCGGCATCCTTCATCGACATCACTTCGTCCGTGTCGTATCCGTTGATTTTCAGCCATTCAATGAATTTCGGATGGAACACATTGTATTCCTCAAACCAGTCGCCGCTCTGGTCCTGTATCACCTTGTGCTTCGACGTGTCTTTGTCGTTGGGGTTGATTTTCTTGCGACGCTTGTACGAAACCAAAAATACAGGTTCAATTCCCGAAGTGGTTTGCGTACAGATACTTACCGTACCCGTCGGCGCTATGGTCAGCAGGGCTATGTTGCGTCGTCCGTTGCTCAGCATGTCAAGGTAAAGCTCCGGATCGGCCTCTGCCAGACGTTGGATGAAGGGATTCAGCTTTTCGCGGTTGGCGTCGTAAATCGGGAAGCACCCGCGCTCTTTGGCCATGGTGACCGACGAACGGTATGCCGAACAGGCCAGCGTCTGCTGCACCTTCACGGCAAAATCCGTCGCCTCGTCGCTTCCGTAGCGCAATCCCAGCGCCGCCAGCATGTCGCCCTCTGCCGTAATGCCGAAACCGGTCCTGCGACCTTCCAGGCATTTCATCTTGATATTCAGCCACAAATTCTTCTCAACGCTCTTAATCTCTTCACTTTCAGGGTCCGACTCAATCTTCTTGATGATTTTTTCCACCTTCTCCAGCTCCAGGTCAATCAGGTCGTCCATCAGTCGCTGACCCATGGTCACATGTTTTTTGAACAGCTCAAAGTCAAACTCGGCCTGCGGAGTGAAGGGGTTCTTCACATAACTGTACAAGTTGATTGCCAGCAGTCTGCAACTGTCATACGGACACAGCGGAATCTCGCCGCAGGGGTTCGTGCTCACTGTACGGTAGCCGAAGTCGGCATAGCAGTCCGGCACCGATTCGCGCAAAATCGTGTCCCAGAAAAGCACTCCGGGCTCAGCGCTGCTCCAGGCGTTGGCAATGATTTTGTTCCACAGCGCACGGGCGTCAATCTCCTTCTTCACCAACGGCTCTTTCGAGTCTATAGGATACTGTTGCACAAAGGGTTTCCCGTCTATCACACACTGCATGAATTCGTCCGTAATCTTCACCGAAACGTTCGCTCCCGTAATCTTCCCTTGCTCCAGTTTTGCATCGATAAAGTTCTCTGCATCAGGATGCTTTATCGAAATCGAAAGCATCAGCGCTCCTCGGCGACCGCCCTGGGCCACCTCGCGCGTGGTGTTCGAATAGCGTTCCATGAATGGGACAATGCCCGTCGACGACAACGCACAGTTCTTCACCGGACTGCCTCCCGGACGGATATGGCTCAAATCGTGTCCCACGCCGCCACGGCGTTTCATCAGCTGCACCTGCTCCTGGTCTATCTTCATGATGCCGCCGTACGAATCGCTCTCGCCGCTGTTGCCGATCACAAAACAATTTGACAATGAAACAATCTGGAAATTATTCCCGATGCCCGACATCGGGCTGCCCTGCGGAATGATGTAGCGGAAGTCCTTCATCAACTCATATATCTCATTCTCGCTCATTGGGTTAGGATACTTCTTTTCAATGCGCGCAAACTCGCTCGCCAGACGGTGGTGCATCATGTCCGGGTTCTCTTCATAGATGTTGTCGCCGTCGCGAAGCGCATACTTGTTCATCCAAACATTGGCTGCCAGCTCGTCGCCGTGGAAGTATTCCACCGACGATTTCATGATCTCTTCAGGGCTGTACTTTTGATATTTTTCCTTGTTGTTCATATTGTTACGTGTGCTTACAGATGTTGGTGCTTTCACTTCTTCTTTTGATGTAATCCTAGCGGGTTCCGGATCTCCAATAGGACCCTCTTTCTGTACTTCTTTGCGCAATTCGTTGTCTTTCTTGCTGTTGTCAGGTGCGGACGCGTTTTTTGCGCCGCGTTTTTTCTTGGGCGCAGGCGACGGCATATCGCCGAAATCCAAAAATAAATCATTCCCTTTCATGTCGAAAAGATTATTTATTGCACAAATACAAAAAGTTATATACTATCGGATCCTTGTCAATCAGTTTGCTAAATTACTGATAAGATTCTGCTCCCACACCTCTTCGGCCTATATAATTATCAACAAGAATTAAACATACCTGAAAACCAGCCTCCCACACCCCTCCCTCTCCCCAAAACCGTTCATTTCTTCAAAATCGCCCCCCCACCTGATAAAAAAATTCGGCCGCTGCAGCTTCTGCTGCAGCGGCCGAAAAATCCAATAGTTTTCTTTTCTGTGAAAAACTGTCAGTTGCAAAATATTATTTCACAACCAGTTTCTTCATTCCGCTGGTCCGCTGTCCGTCGCAGAGGCCATACATGTAAACCCCTGCCGGCAGACCCGTCAAATCCATCCGCACACAACCTTCCGAGCCGCTCAGCTCCACGCTTCTCACGCATGCGCCCGTCATGTTGTACACCCGCACTTCGCCCTCTTCGTTCCGAAGGCTGTAGTCGATGTTCACCGTTCCGCTCGTCGGGTTCGGATATGCCACAAACGAAGCCTCCTCGGCCACGTCGCTGATGCCCACCGTAGCGTTCTTGTTGTACAGTTTCAAGAAAAACTGGGTCTCGTTGCTGGGGTTCACTGTGTCATAAATGTGCACCCTGAAAAGTCCCATCGGGGCGTCTTCCGGAACCATGAAGTCGATATGAGTGTCCGTGTAGTTCGAGTTGGCCAAAATCTGGAACGGCGCCGATGCCGGACCCGACATGCACAGCAGGCCCGTGCAGGTCGACATCACGCGGGTCGTCGTTTCGTTCAGTGTCTCAATCTCTATACGTGCAATGATGTTGTGGCTGCTGTTGTTTTGGAAGTGGGGTTTGAATTCAAAGTCTTCTTCCTCAGCCTTCAGCGACAGGGTGTCGGTGGGGCCCAGCGGCTCGTTATCGTAGCTGGCGCTAAATGTCTGTGCCTTCGCGCTCATGGCGAAAAGCATTGCTAATGCGATAAATACAGTTTTTTTCATGTTGATTCTTCTTTTTTTTCGACCTGCAAAAATACAATTTTTTTTGATTCTGTCCCTTTTAATCTTTTTTTTAAACCCGTTGTAATCCCCCCCCAAAAAAAAATACCATAAAAAATCCACATCCCCCCCCTCAACCCCAATAACCCTATCAAGCCTAACAACCCTAAAATGCCTAATTAGCCTAAAATGCCTAATTAGCCTAACAAGCCTATCAAGCCTAATAACCCCATTAACCCCATCTCAAGCCATCCCAATCAATTCATCCACCACTTTCTTCACGCCGGTTCCGGCCTTTTCCTGGTAAATCTTCACCGCCCGCGAAACGGCCACGGCCTTCGGATCCACCAGCCAGCAGGGGCTCTCCCGCGGCACATAGTGTATCAGCCCGGCCGCCGGATAAACGTTCATCGACGTCCCTATCACCACAAAAAAGTCGCACCGCTCGCACAGTTCCGCCGCCGGCTCAATATTCGGCACGGCCTCGCCAAACCACACAATATATGGACGCAGCTGTGCCCCGTCCGGACCTTTGTCGCCCAAGTGGATGTCCTCATATCCGATGTCCACAATCAGGTTGCTGTCCCGTTCGCTGCGGGCCTTGGTCAGCTCGCCGTGCAGGTGCAGCACATGGCTCGACCCGGCCTGTTCGTGCAGGTTGTCAACGTTTTGCGTCACAATCTGGACGTCAAAGTATTCCTCCAGCCGCACCAGCTGCAGGTGTCCTTCGTTGGGCTTCACCTCCTTCAGCTGACGCCTGCGCTGGTTGTAGAAGTCCAGCACCAGGGCCTTGTCTTTGGCGTATCCTTCCGGCGTTGCCACGTCTTCCACGCGGTACTGTTCCCACAGCCCGTCGCTGTCTCTGAAGGTGCTGATGCCGCTCTCGGCACTGATGCCCGCACCCGTCAAAATCACAACTCTTTTTTTCATAATCATCTATATTTTTGTTCCGGTTCCCTCCGGAATAGTTTCAGTCCCCGCCCAAATCATTTCAATCCTTAAGCTCCTTAAGGTCCTTAAGGTCCTTAAAGTCCTTAAAGTCCTTAACCTCTCCCTCTCCTTCGCGAAAACCTGTCCGTTCCCGTCCCGCTTTTCTCAAAGCACCTTCATTTCCGTGCGTCGGTTGGCGGCGCGTCCGGCTTCGGTGTCGTTGTCGGCCACGGGTTGTGTCTCGCCGTATCCCTTGAATGTCAGCCGGTCGGCGGCAATGCCTTTCCCTTTCAGATAGTCATACACCGACCGCGCGCGCTGTTCCGACAGCCGCAGGTTGGCCTCGGCTTGGCCTACGTTGTCCGTATGTCCGCCCAGCTCTATCTTCAGCTCGGGGTTCTGCTTCATCAGCTCCACCACCTTGTCCAGCTCCACTTGCGATTGCGGCAGCAGCTCCCAGCGGCCCGTCTCGAAAAACACGTTCCGCAGCGCTATCCGTTCGCCGCTCCTTATTGGGTGCAGCCCTATGTCCACCTGCCGGGGCTCCCATTTCCCGTCGGCGCCGTGCTCCCATTGCTCGTTCTGCGAGTGGAACAGGTATCCCTTCGCGCTCACGTGCACCGCATAGCTCCTCCCGGCGGGCAGGCTCACGGTGTATCTTCCGTCCTTCTGGTCGCTCGAGGTGTTCGCCACCGTCTCGCCGCTGCTCAGGTCTATCACCTTGATGTCGGCGCCCACGGACTTTCCGCTCGTCGCGTCGCTCACCCGTCCGGTCATGCACACCGCCACGCCGGCACGCTGTCTCTCAGGCAGTTCAAAGCTGTACAGGTCTTGCTTCCCGTAGCCGCCGCGACGGTCGCTGGCATAGATGGCGGTCCGCCCGTCGGCACTCACTATCAGGCCGCTCTCGTCGCCATCGGTGTTGATGGGGTAGCCCAGGTTCTCGGGCTTGCTCCAGCTTCCGTCCTTCTGGCGGGTGCTCTTGAACAGGTCCAGTCCGCCCATCCCTTCCACGCGGTTGCTGGCAAAGTAGAGCGTCCGGTCGTCAAAGTGGATGAAGGGGGTCATCTCGTCGCTTTCGCTGTTTATCTCCGGACCCAGATTCACCGGCTCCGTCCATCGTCCGTTCTCGAACGTCGTCTTCCAGATGTCCATGCCGCCTTGGCCGCCCTTGCGGTTGCTCACAAAGTACAGCGTCTTCCCGTCTATCGCGAAGGTGGGGTTCGACTCCCACGCGCCGCTGTTCACCGTCGGGCCCAGATTGCGTGGCTTGCTCCAGCTCCCGCCGCGGTTCACGCACATGTACAGGTCGCATCGCCCGCCGCCGTCGGCTCGGTTGCAGGCGGTGTAGAACATGATTCTTCCGTCTTGCGAAACGCACTGCGCGCCTTCGTTGTCCGTGCTGTTCACCGGCTCGGGCATCCGGGTGGCCTTGCCCCAGGTGCCTTCTTTCCGGCTGCTTGTGTACAGGTCTTCCTCCATCTGCGTGCTGGCCGTGGTGGTGCTCTTCCGCGGAAAACGGCGCGTAAAAACCAGCGTCCCGCCGTCGGCCGTCAGCGATGGCAGATATTCGTCTTCCGCGCTGTTCACCCCAGCGCCCAGGTTCTGCGGGTCGAAGGCCACAGGGTGGGCGAGGGCCTCTTTCCTGAAACGTGCCCTCGTCAGGCATCGCTCCGCGTCAACACGGTCCTCGTCTTCTTTTTTGTTCAGCCGCATAAAAGTCTCCAGACAGCTTATCGCCTCGTCAAAATGCCCGTCCGTCAGCTCCAGTTTGCCCAGTTGCAGCCATGCCGGAACAAAGAAGTCGCTTCTCTGTTCCACCACGTTCCGCAGGTGCTCCTTGGCTTCCGCGCGCAGCTCTTTGCACGTCGGGCACTGCACCTCGCCCGATGTCTCCACCAACACCGCCTCGGCATCCTGCAGCAGGTCGGCCATCACCAGATGGGCCTCCAAAAATCCGTCGTCCTCCTTCAGCGCCTGTTCCAGTGTGTTCCTTGCTGCGTCGCTCTTCCCTTGGTAAAGGGCCTCCAGGGCCTTCTCATACAGCTTCACGGCTTTCTTGTTCGTGCTCGTGTACTCCTGTCCCTGCGCCGCAGCGCCTATAAAAAATAGTATTATAATATAAATTATTCCTTTTCGAATCATATCCTATCGTCTTTTTCCCAAAAATAACGTCTTCATTACGCTTTTATTGCACCGCCCTTCAAACATCCCTCCCCATCCGCTTTTCCCCCCAAAAAAATATGTTAAATATTTTGACAATCCCGAACCTTTTCGTAATTTTGAACTCTCAAGTGTGTGCATACATTCCATGTAATGCACAGAATGTAAAACGAATATAATAAATCAACAAATCGTAACAATGAAAATATTAGTTCTTAATTGTGGCAGTTCGTCCATCAAGTATCAGTTAATCGACATGGCCAACAATGCCGAAGTCATGGCTAAAGGTCTTCTCGAACGTATCGGCCTGGAAATGGGTGAGTTCACTCACAAATACAAGGGCCAGAAGCACTACGAGCAGCTCCCCATCCCCAACCATACCGAAGGCATCAAGATCGTCCTCCACGCCCTCACCGACCCCAAGCTGGGTGTCATCAGCGACCTCAAGGAAATCGGCGCCGTCGGTAACCGCGTCGCTCACGGCGGCGAAATCTTCAAGGACAGCGCCCTCGTCACCGATAAGGTCATCGAGCAAATCAAGAGCCTCGAACACCTCGCCCCGCTCCACACCCCCGGCAACCTCGCCGGCATCTACGCCATGCGCGAAGTGCTCCCCAATGTCCCCCAAACCGTCGTCTTCGACACCGCTTTCCATAGCACCCTCCCCCCGAAGACGTTCCTCTACGGTCTCCCCTACGAATTCTACCAGAAGTACGGCATCCGCCGCTACGGCTTCCACGGCACCAGCCATAAGTTCGTCGCCGAAAAAGCGGCCAAAATGATAGGCCGCGACTGGAACGACCTCAAAATCATCTCCTGCCACCTCGGCAGCGGCGCCTCCATCGCCGCCATCGACCACGGCAAGTCCTTCGACACCACCATGGGCATGACCGCCCTCGAGGGCCTCGTCATGGGCTCCCGCTGCGGCGACGTCGACCCGGGCGTCCTCCTCTATCTCATGGATCAGGGCATGTCCTCCAAAGAGCTTACCAAGGTGCTCTACAAGCAGTCGGGCCTCATCGGCATCAGCGGCGATAAGCAGGATATGCGCGACATCCGCGCTGCTCGCGACGCCGGCGACGAACGCGCCACCTATGCCTTCGACATGTTCGCCCTCCGCGTCAAACGCTACATCGGCGGCTACATGGCCGAAATGGGCGGCTGCGACCTCCTCCTCTTCACCGGCGGCATCGGCGAAAACGCTTGGTTCATGCGCCACCCCATCCTCGAGGGTCTCGAATGCCTCGGCGTCAAGGTCGACATGGAACTCAACGACAAGACCATGGGCGAGGATGTCATCCTCTCCACACCGGATTCCAAGGTGGCCACCGTCGTCGTCACCACCGACGAGGAATACGTCATCGCCAGCGACACCTACCGCCTCGTCAACGGCAAGTAATCATCGCAAGCGCCTTGTCTTGCAATGCTATATCTCTAGCCCCTCGGTCCGTCCGTGGGGCTTTTTTGCGTCCCTCCGGGGCCGCCTCCGTCGCTTTTGCCGTTTTATTTTTCCGTTTCTTAAAATTTTTTTGTAAATTTGCATATCCGACCAAATGGTACGGTATATCATATTCTGTTCATAATTAGTTATATAACTTATTTTCCGCAAATAATAAAAAACATCATATTATGGCTAAGAAGAGTATCCTCCCCGGCAAAAACAACGCCTATCCTTGGACGTTTGCCTCCATCGGCGGCGTGACGCGTGTCACCATCAGCTCCGGCAACGACATCGCTCACCTCGACCAGCTCGACCAAAAGCTTTGGACCGTCCTCAGCTGCCCTGTTAAGGGCCTCGAATTCGACGAAAAAACGCTCGCCCTCCTCGACACCGACAACGACCAGCGCATCCGTGTCAACGAGGTGGTTGCCGCCGCCAAGTGGCTCACCGCCGCCCTCCGCAACAGCGACCTCCTCCTCCAGGGCAACGACCATATCGACCTCGCCGATCTCAACGAGTCGGACGAAAACGGGGCCGCCATCATCGCTAGCGCCAAGCGTCTCCTGGCGCGCCTGGGCGAGGATCGCTCCGACATCTCCCTGGCCGACGTCGCCAAGGCATGCGAGGCTTTCGACGAGAAAGTCAAGGCCAAGGACGACGCCATCGTGGCCGTCGCCGACAGCCGCCCCTACGCCGACAACACCGACGATGTCATCGCCGCCGCCAACGCACTCCGCACCAAGGTGGCGGATTTCTTCATGCGCTGCAAGCTCATCGCCTTCGACGAGGATTGCGCCTCCGCGGTCGACGTCTCCGTCGAAAAAATACAGTCCATCAGCGAACTGAACCTCGCTACCTGCAGCAACCAGATCGCCGACTATCCGCTCGCTCGCCCCAACAAGGAGGGCCTCCTCCCGCTGGCCGACGGCATCAACCCGGCTTGGCAGGCTACCTTCCAGCAGGTCCGCAACTTGGCCTTGGCTGTCGACTACCCCGAGGCGGACGCCATCTCCGAGTCACAGTGGAACGCCGTCCTCGACAAACTCGACGCCTACGTGGCTTCCCTCTCCGACGACAAGTCGGCCAAGGTCGAATCCTTCGACAAGGAAACGGCCGAAGAACACGACGACAACCAGCTGGTCCAGAAGTTCTTGCTCCTCTATCGCGATTTCTATAAGCTGCTCAAAAACTACGTGGTCTTCGCCGACTTCTACACCCGCGACGACTCCAAACTGGCGGTCTTCCAGGCGGGCAAACTCTATATCGACCAGCGCTGCTGCGACCTCTGCATCCGCGTCACCGACATGTCCAAGCATGCCGACATGGCGGGCCTCTCGGGCATGTACCTCGTCTACTGCCACTGCGTCTCCAAGGTCAAAGCGGCCGAAATGGACATCGTGGCGGTCCTCACCGATGGCGATGTCGACGACTTCCGCGTCGGCAAAAACGCTGTCTTCTACGACCGCTCGGGTCAGGATTGGGACGCCACCGTCACCAAAATCATCGACAACCCGGTCTCCATCCGACAGGCTTTCTGGTCGCCCTACAAGAAACTCTGGAAATTCATCACCGACAAGATCAACAAGAACGCGGCCGAAAAGGAGGCCAAGCAGATGAACGACCTCACGGCCAAGGCCGACACCGCCACCGACAAGCTGGCTACCAAGCCTGCCGACCCCGCGGCTCCGGCTCCCGAAGCGGCTCCCGCCGAAAAGAAAACGCCTTTCGACATCGCCAAGTTCGCCGGCATCTTCGCCGCCATCGGCTTGGCTTTGGGTGCCATCGGAGTGGCCATCAAAGGCTTGGGAGATTTCCTATCAGTTCATTGGTATAACGTCTTTATCCTTCTGGGCACCATCATCTTTATTGTTTCGGGTCCGTCGATGTTCATCGCCTGGACCAAGCTGCGCAAGCGCAACCTCGGACCGGTCCTCAATGCCAACGGTTGGGCCATCAACGCCCAGGTCCGCGTCAACACCACCTTCGGCGCCACCCTCACTTCCCTCGCCAAGTATCCGCTCGTCAAACTCCCCGATCCCTATGCCGACAAGAAGATGGCTTGGTGGAAGAAATGCCTCATCACGCTCGTCGTCCTCGGCGGCATCTTCTGCGCGCTCTTCTTCACCAACACCTTGCGCCACGTGGGCCTGCCCTACAAAAAGGATGTCCCCGCCGCCACCGCCACCGACTCCACCCAGCCTCAGGCCCAACCCGAAGCCGCTGCCCCTGCAGAACCCGCTCCTGCAGAACCGGCTCCCCAATCCTAATCGCATCTCCAGAACAGAAAAAAAACTCCCATAAAATCAAAAGAGCGGCCCCTAGCCGCTCTTTTATTTCCCCATCCCACCCCCCCCCCAAAAAAAAACTCCCCATGCCTCAAGTCCCATTCGAAGAAAAGATTTCCGACAATCTCCACCAGTACCTCCGCTCCCAGGGCCAAATCGACCGTGTCCTCCAATCCAGCCCCGACATCGACGACCGCTGGCAGTCCATCGCCTCTTCCTACATCCCCGACGGCGCCCGCGAGTACCGCAACTATCCCGTCGCCAGTTTGGGCTGGATGATGTATATCGGCATGGCCGTCGCCCAGTTCTGGGACGACGAGTGGTCCATCTATTCCCAAATCGACGATCTCTACCGCTACATCCGCGACAAGCGGGGCTACGACGCACTCGACGAGTACGTCCGCGAAGATGTCCTCATGCTGCGCCCGGACAACCCCGACTACGATGCGCTCGAAGCGCTCGTCAGCGAATGCGCCGCGCGCGTCTACCACGCCCTCGTCCGCGAACAGTTCGAACCGGCCACCAAAGAGGCTTTCGACGCCTACGTGGCCTGCCTCCACCAGCTCTTCCGCTTCGGCGCGGCGCTCCAGCTCCACCGCCTGGGCTACCACATGCACAAACTCTCCTGACGACGCTGCAATCTCGCTCCGCCGACGCCTCGGTCCCTTTATATTTCTCCATTTCAAATTTTTTCGTAAATTTGCAAGTCTTTTAAATTCGAAAATATTTCGTAACAATGTATCGTACACATACTTGTGGCGAACTTAACGCCACCAATATCGGCCAGACCGTCACCCTCGCGGGCTGGCTCCAGCGTAGCCGCGACCTCGGCGGCATGACCTTCATCGACCTCCGCGACCGCTACGGCATCACCCAGCTGGCCTTCAACATGGAGACCAACGCCGACCTCTGCGAGAAAGCGCGCCGCCTGGGCCGCGAATACGTCCTCCAGGTCACTGGCACCGTCATCGAACGTGCTTCCAAAAACTCCAAAATACCGACTGGCGAAATCGAAATCGAGGTCTCCGATCTCAATGTCCTCAACGCGGCCAAGACGCCTCCCTTCACCATCGAGGACCAGTCCGACGGCGGCGACGACCTCCGCATGCGCTACCGCTACCTGGATCTGCGCCGCAACCCGGTGCGCCGCAACCTCGAAATGCGCCACCGCATGGCTATGCTGGTCCGCAACTATCTCAGCGACCGCAATTTCCTCGAAATCGAGACGCCCATGCTCATCAAGTCCACGCCCGAAGGGGCTCGCGATTTCGTCGTGCCTTCGCGCATGAACCCGGGCGAGTTCTACGCGCTTCCGCAGTCTCCTCAGCAGTACAAGCAGCTCCTCATGGTCAGCGGCTTCGACCGCTACTTCCAAATCGTCCGCTGCTTCCGCGATGAGGACCTCCGCGCCGACCGCCAGCCGGAATTCACTCAGATCGACTGCGAGATGTCTTTCGTCCATCAGGAGGATGTGCTCGACATGTTCGAGGGTCTGGCCAAACATCTCTTCCGCGAAATGAAGGGCATCGAGTTCGATAAGTTCCCGCGCATCACCTGGCACGACGCTATGCGCCGCTTCGGCTCCGACAAGCCGGACATCCGCTTCGGCATGGAATTCGTCGAACTCAACGACGTCACCAAGGGCCACGGCTTCGGCCTCTTCGACGGCGCCGAACTCGTCGTGGGCATCTGCGCCCAGGGCTGCGCCGATTATACCCGCAAGCAGCTCGACGCGCTCACCGATTTCGTCAAGCGTCCGCAGGTGGGCGCCGGCGGCATGGTCTATATCAAATACAACGCCGACGGCTCCTTCAAGTCTTCGGTCGACAAGTTCTACGACGCTACGGCGCTCAAGGCCATCGCCGACAAGATGGGGGCTCACCCGGGCGACCTCATGCTCATCCTCTGCGGTCCGGCCATGAAGACGCGCGTTCAGCTCTGCGCCCTGCGTCTCGAAATGGGTCAGCAGCTGGGCCTGCGCGACCCGCAGAAGTTCGCTCCGCTTTGGGTCATCGACTTCCCGCTGCTCGAGTGGGACGACGAAACACAGCGCTTCTACGCCATGCACCATCCTTTCACCGCTCCCAAACCTGAAGACGAGGCGCTCCTCGACGACCCGTCGCGCTGGGGCGACATCCGCGCCAACGCCTACGACATCGTCATGAACGGCTGCGAGGTGGGCGGCGGCTCCATCCGTATCCACGACCGCACCTTGCAGAACAAGATGTTCCACACCCTCGGCTTCACCGACGAAAGCGCTGCGGCTCAGTTCGGCTTCCTCATGGATGCCTTCACCTACGGCGCTCCGCCTCACGCTGGCTTGGCTTTCGGCTTCGACCGCCTCTGCTCCATCTTCGCCGGCGCCGACTCCATCCGCGATTTCATCGCCTTCCCCAAGAACAACTCGGGCCGCGATGTCATGTCGGGCTCCCCGTCGCCTATCGCTCAGGATCAGCTCGACGAATTGCAGATTAAAGTCGACCTCAAGGGATGAGTACGGTCAAGGCTCTGATCAACTCCATGCGTCTCCGCACACTGCCGCTCTCTCTCTCGGGCGTAGTGTGCGGAAGCATTTTGGCATCTGCCAATCATTCGCAGAATGTGTGGTCCTTCGTCCTGCTCTATCTCACCACCATCGCGCTCCAGGTGCTCACCAACCTCTGCAACGAGATGGGCGACCACCTCAGCGGCGTCGACAGCGACGATAGGGAAGGGCCTAACTATAGTTTGGCCGAGGGCGGCTTGTCCGAAAAACAGATGTGGCACGCCATCAACGGCACCGTCATCACTTGCTGTCTCAGCGGACTCGCCATGGTCCTCGTCTCGGGCAGCCCCTGGTGGCTCCTTCTGCTGGGCGCGGCTGCCATCTGGGCGGCTACCCACTACACGCTGGGCAAAAGCCCCTACGGCTACAAAGGGCTCGGCGACATCTCCGTCTTCATCTTCTTCGGACTGGTGAGCGTTCTGGGCGGCTATTTCGTCATCGCCCAGACCATCGACTTCCGACTGTGGCTCTTGGCTCCGGCTGTGGGAGTCGGACTGCTCAGCGTCGCGGTGCTCAACGTGAACAACATCCGCGACATGGCTACCGACCAGGGCATCCGCCGCACCATCCCCTTGCGCATCGGCGAACGCCGCGCCAAGTGGTACCAGACGGTGCTTGTCGTCGTGGGTGTCGCCTGTTTCCTGTCGCCGTTCCCAGCTGCATTCCACTGGCTGTTCTGGTTCTTGTGGGCCATCCCGGTCGTCGGTCTGGGCCTCCACATCGCCATCGTCTGGCGCGCCCATGGCAAGTTCCTCGACCCGGCGCTCCCGCTGCTCGTCCTCTCCACCTTCTTCATCGCCACAGTCTATTCGGTCATCTTCCTCACCATCGGTTGATGGCGGTGGTTTGTTAATCTGCATAGCAATTAGTTACAATTGGCATACGACTTCAATAAAATAGCAGTCAACTACGACCGGCTGAACCATCTCATGACGGCCGGAATGGACCGCCGTTGGCGCCGCCGTGCGGTGAATCAGGCCGTGGGCGCTGATGGCACACCGCTGAATGTCCTCGATGTGGCGTGCGGCACCGGCGACCTCTCGATAGAGTTCCTCCGGCATCGCTGCCATGTGACGGGCATCGACCTCAGCAGCGAAATGCTCGCAATCGCCAAGGCCAAGACCGCCGAGGCTGGCTTTCAGCCCGATGCGTTCAACTATCTCCTGGCCGATGCCGAGCAGCTGCCCTTCGACGACAACACCTTCGACATCGTCTCCTGCGCTTTCGGCATCCGCAATTTCATCCATCTCGAACAGGGCTTGCGCGAAATGGCGCGCGTCTTGAAACCGCAAGGCCGCCTGCTCATCATGGAACTCTCCACGCCCGACTGCGCCCTGGTGCGCCCGTTCTACAACCTCTACACCCGTCGCATCGTCCCCTGGTTGGGCGCCAGAATCGCCGGCAACCGCGAGGCCTACACCTACCTCCCTTCCTCTGTCGAGAAGTTCCCCAAGGGCGAGGCAATGCTCCAAATCCTCAATTCCGTCGGCCTCCCAGCCAAACAAACCAAATTCTTCTTCGCCGTCTGCCGCCTCTACCACTCCCAACCCCAACTCCAACCCCCAACTCCGCCATCCGTATCTAAAACCAACCCCGCCGATCCGTATCCAAAAGGAACCCCCAATAGAAACACCAAACCCCAATAAAAAACACTTCGTCTCCCCCAACTTTGACGTAAATGGCGTTAAGAAAATGGTTCCGACAGCACGTTAAAAAACGGCCACTGTCTGAGCGAGGTCACCGTCTTACTTCGGTAAAGAAGAAAG
>CADBDA010000026.1 GCA_902793295.1 uncultured Bacteroidota bacterium | reverse complement strand
CGCATCAAGGCCACCGTCGCCTCCACCATGTACGACATGACCCGCATCAGCGGCAACGGCTACTACGACAGCGAGGATAAGGAAGAGTCGCGCCACGCTGCCCGTGAGGCAATGGGCAAACAGCGTTTGAGCGACCCCACGGCGATGGCCGGCGGAGTCGTTGACCCGCTGCCCGAGGAGGCCCCACAGTTCGTCAAGGATTATCATGCTTACTACAAGACCCCGCGTGGCTATCACAAACGTAGCGGCAACAGCAACGACGGTTGGCGCGTCATTGGCACACAAGCCTACGCAAACGCCCGTTTTCTCTACTACATCAACGAGATACGCTCCGCCGTACTCGTGATGCATGGCGCAGAAGCCCACTCGCGCTACTTCGGCGAAGCCGCCTATCACTATATGGTGGAGGGAAAGGCCGAAGGCTACAACTTCGTCGGCAAGCCCAACCCTGTGCCCGAGAACAAACAACTGCTCATCATCCCCGGCGCCACCCATTGTGACTTATATGATGGTGGAGAGAAAAACTACATTCCTTGGGACACGCTGGCGGAGTTCTTTAGGAAAAACCTATAAACATTTATGAAGAAAGTAGTCGTTATATCAACCAGTCTCCGGCCGGGCTCGAACAGTCATGCTTTGGCGGAGCAATTTGCCCGCGGTGCGGAAGCCGCCGGGCATCAGGCAGAACTCATCTCGCTGCGCGGCAAAGAGATAAAATTCTGCGTCGGCTGTTTGTCGTGCCAGCAAACGGGCGCCTGCATCTTCAAGGACGACGTGCCCGCCATCATGGAGCGTGTGCTGAATGCCGATGTGGTCTGCTGGGCAACCCCCATCTACTACTACGAGATGAGCGGCCAGATGAAGACCCTCATAGACCGTATGAACGCCATGTACACCAAGGACTACCGCTTCCGCGACATCTACCTGCTGACCACCGCCTTCGAGAACGAGGCACACGTCCCCGCACGTGCTGAGAGCGGCCTGCAGGGCTGGATAGCCTGCTTCGGCAAGTCGTCGCTCAAAGGCCACCTTTTCTGCGGCGGCGTGGGTGCCCCCAACGAGATTGCAGGCAACGCCAAGCTGCAGGAAGCCTACACGATGGGCAAGGGTGTTTGAAAAAAATTTCGTATCTTTGCAAATCGAAACAAATCATAAAAAACACACTAACACAGTAACACAATGAAAAATACCCTATTAGTCATTCTGGCGGCGGCGATGGTCTTCGCCGGCTGCAAGCAGAAAACAGCAACGGCACAGGCACAGGGACAGGCAGATCCGCAGGACAGCCAGGTGGCCACCGTCTACCTGACCCGCGACATCAGCCCAGAAGCTTTGGTGAAAATCTACCAGGCACTGGGTGTGGAGGCCGACGGCCGTGTGGCTGTGAAGATATCCACCGGTGAAGGCAGCAACCCCAACCACCTGAAGCCCGAGCTCATCAAGAACCTCGTGCAGCTGGTGAACGGCACCATCGTTGAGTGCAATACTGCCTACGGCAGCGGTCCCGGCAACGAGCAAGACGAACGCAACACCACAGCCAACCACTGGAAAGTCATCGAGCGTCACGGATTCACGCCCCTGTTCAAGGTCGACATTATGGACGAAGAAGGCGAGATTCGCATCCCCGTGCGGGACACCACCCACATCAAATACGACATTGTGGGAAGCCACATGGAGAACTACGACTTCCTGATTGCCCTCAACCACTTCAAAGGTCACCCGATGGGCGGCTACGGTGGAGCGCTGAAGAACCTCAGCATCGGTTGCGCCAGTGCCAACGGCAAGGCCTATATCCACTCCTCCGGCAAGATGGAGAAGCTCGACATGGTCAAGCTGTGGACACCCGAGTTTATCGGCGACCAGGACGGCTTCCTTGAGAGTATGGCTGCCGCCGCGCAGGCTGTGACCGACTATTTCAGGGCCAAGAAAGGCATCATCTACATCAGCGTGATGAACAATATGAGCATTGACTGCGACTGTGTCGACCATCCAGAGCCCGTGAAGCTTGAAGACTACGGCATCCTCGCCTCAACCGATCCCGTAGCCCTGGACCAAGCCTGCATTGACATCATCAACCAGCAGAAGGTCACCGCCACCAACGACCCCACCGACCTCCTTTCGCGCATTGACAAGCAGCACGGCACCCACACCATCGAGTGGGCCGAGCAGCTAGGCCTCGGCAGCCGCAAATACCACATCGTCAGTATCGACAAGTAAGGACAGGCGATGACAATATCAGTGATCGGCTTGGCAACTGGAGACAGAAAGAATCAACACCCACTGGGGCAACGGCGAGGCAGAAGACGCCAAATGGCCAGTGCCACCCTTTGCGACATCGAAGATATATGCGGGAGCCACCTCGCAGACAACGAACGAATACGGCTTAGTCGATCCAAGCAAATAGGGTAGCCGTATTCAAGCAACCCACTTGCATTCAACAGACAACCCGAAAAAAACAGAAACAACATGAAAAAAACCATCCTGATAATCATCGCCATCCTTATGGCCGCAGGGCAAATACAAGCCCAGCAGCGCGACCGCCGCGTGGACCTCGAAATACAATGCCGACGCAAAGCCTCGGTGGCACCCGACGGATCGATATGGATCTGCACCAGTTGCGACGGAGTCTACAAAGCCGACGGCATCGGCACCTCGTGGCGGACGCTGATGAAGAAGAAAGACATCTGGAGCCACATCGCTCTGGAACGCGTGGTGCCCTTTGACCGCAACACCGCCGTAGCCATGGGCTTCAAGGAATACCTGCTGCGCACCTCGACGGGCGACACCGTGTGGGAGCGCATCCCCTACGAAAGCCAGAAGAGGCAGGAGTGGTTCCACCCCGGATGGCGCGGCGAGGGAGGCAGGATGTGGGCCGGTTCGCAGGACGGCCTGCTGCTCTTCAGCGCCGACAGCGGACGCACCTTCACCACCCTGCGCGACACCGCTTTCGAATGCAAGCAAGGCATCGACGACATATACATGCTCTCGGCCGACAGCGGATGGATTGCCGGGCACGGCAACCGTATCTACTCCACCACCGACAACTGGCGCACCGTGCGCCGCTGGGCCACACCCCTCGACCAGAAACTCTACTCCGTCACCGACCCGTACAACCAATACTGGGTGAACCGCGTGCGGACGTGGAACGCGACCGATAGGGAGCGAACCAATACTTTCCGGCAAAACTACCTGCTGGTGCACGAGGCCTACTGGAGTTTCATCACCCCCATGGGCGAAAAGCTGCACTGGCAGCGCACACCCTTCAACCTGCAGCCCGACTTCGAGGTGGACACCGCCGCCGGACACCTCTGGGCACGCGACAGCGTGGGGCACATGGTGGTGTTCTTCAGCCCGCAGCGGTGGAAGACCTTCGACATGCAGGCCGAGCAGATTGCAGGCATACACCAAGGGCGCGCCTACTGTCTGACAGCGTGGGGCATCGTGGCCATCGACACCGCAGGCCGCATGGACACCTGCGGCTTCTACACCGAAGAGAAGACCCTCGACGAGGTGTTCGACGAAAAGATGGCCGAATACGGCAAGTATGCAGCTGAGTATCTACCCACCTTCAGCCACGGCGGCCGCTTGTGGCGCACCGACGGCACGAGCATCTACCTGCAGGATGCCCTGGGGTGGTACCGTGTGGCCAAACCCCTTGGCATCAGCGCGATGCACCCCGACCCCGACCACGAGGAACGCGTCATCATCCTGCGTGGCGAAGAGAACTACAGCGTCGACACCGCCGGACACGTAGCGCCCTACACCTATCGCCAACCCCTGGCCAGCTTCCTTGCGAGCGGTCTGCAGGGCGTGGAGATAACCACCTACAGCAGAGGGTGCTTCCACCACGAAGGCCACACCATTGCCTACACCCGCGAGGGCGACCGCCTGCAAGAGACGAAGAACACCGTGGACAGCAATCGGTGGGTTAGCCGCCACTTCCCGGCCGACACGTTGGAGCGCGTCCTGATGCGTCTGGGCGAAGTGTACAGCCACTTCCCCACCCCCGCCGACTTCGGCCTTCAGGAAGGCGATGTGGACCTTGGGAAGGCGCTCAAGTACCCCCACTACGGATGCACCAGCGGCGTCGGCTATAACATCCTCTTCATCAACGGCAAGGGCGACACCTTGCAGGCATACGGCAGCAGCTATGAGGAGTGCGGCGACTACTTCCCCTGGATGCTCCCCATGCGCTTCGACGGAAGCAACACGGCTTTTGTCACCTACCAGCCCCTACTGTGGCAGACGCTGCGCCAGATGATGCCCAAAGGCATGATGCTGCGCGGCTTCCTCAGCAACAGCAGTCTCGTCGACCTCCGTCCCGGCGACCTGCTCTTCTTCAGCGAGGAAGGCGCCATGGGCAACGCCATCAAGGCCAGCACGGGACAGTACACCCATGTGGCCATGGTGGAAAGCCTGGGGCAACGCGACACCGTGTGGATCATCGACGCCACGCAGAAACACGGCGTCAGCCGCCGTCCCTACATCTTCCGATTGAACAACCACCCCGACGTCTACCGCCCGAACCCCGGATCCCCTTTCTATGCCGACGACGCCATCCGCCGCGCACGCACCTTCATCGGGCAGCCCTACGACAACGCCTTCCTGCCCGACAACGGCGCCCTCTACTGCTCCGAACTCATCTACGAATGCTACCGCCACTTCGCCGACGGCGAGACCCACCTCTTCAAAGCCAAGCCCATGAACTGGCGCGACAAGGACGGCCGCCTGCCCAAATACTGGAAGAAGCACTTCAAGAAGCTGAAGATGGAAGTCCCCGAAGGCGTTCCCGGCACCAACCCCACCGACATGTCAAAGTCCCCGCTGCTGTACAAAGTCTTTTAGGCGACAAAATAAAGTCGGCAATTGTCAGTTATTAACCATAAGACAACGTCGAGCCGAATCGGGGGGAACGACACCGCAGGACCCTCGATTAATGGCGGGAGGGAGTATTGATTGCCAAAAAAACCTTTTTTATGAGACCTATTGACAAATGTATGATTTGGGTGGTGTTGCTGGCGGCCATGGCCGTTCCGACGGGGCTGCAGGCGCAGAAGCAGCAAGAGCCCGACACGCTGGAATGGAACGGGAAACGCTATCTGCTGCTGGTGGAGCGCGACGTGCCCACGCCGCTGATGGTGTACTACCAACGGACGATGCAGGAGACGCCGTTCCAATACTGGAGTTCGAGCAACAGCCGCGGACATACGGCCCACTACGAGCTGACAAACGAGACCCTTTACCTGACCCGCATAGCAGCCAAACGCTACCGCACACGCGACGACAACCTGTGGGCCGCCAGCGGGATAGACACCGTGGTGGGGCCCGAATATTTCGGCATCAAGCCCTTCGGGCAGGTGCAGCCCTACGGGGAAGGGCCGGTGGCAGCCGACTGGTACAGCGGGGTGGTGGAGCTGAAGCTGATTGCCACCGACAAGAAAGAGCGCAAGAGCGAGGAAGCCCTCGGCAGAAGGCTGTTGCAAGTGAAAGACGGCAAGGTGGTGCAGAACCTGCTGGTGAGCGAGAAAGAGCAGAAGGCCCTGCAGCGGCTGACGCCAGGAGAGGCTGCCAGCGGCGTGCTAGGCACGAAGCAGGCGCTGCTGGAGATGCAGCGGCGGTTCAACAACTACTATGTGCGCTGCGGATCGGACCGCGAGTCCGTCCGCTACCAAGGACACGAAGGGCTGATGGCGCAACGGCGCAACCGTCTGACGCTGGTGATGGAGCTGTGGGGCAACGACCCGATGCGCTGCGGCAGCCACTGGGAGAAGGCGACCGCCGACCACGGCGCCCCCTTCGGACGATGGCTGATAAGCGGCGACTCGATATACCTGAGCGAGGTGAGCACCCATAACGGCGACAGCCTGTACCCCTACGACAGCCATCCCCAACCGCTGACCCCCTATCTGGGAATGGAGGCGGAGGCGGCACACGAAGGACGCGGCGTGTTTGCCAACTGGCTGGACGGGACATACGAGATACACTACGGTGCGTGGGAGGAGAACAGCTTCGGCGTGCGGAACTACAACGTCAGCAAGACCCAGAAAGTGCGGGTGAAGGAAGGCAAGGTGATCAGTTCGCAGTTCAGTCCGAGCAGCTTTGAGGAAGACTCGATACGACAGACAGCGAACCACTACACGATATGCGACGAAAGCAACATCTGGTCGGTGGAGGACAAGCAGCTGAGCGCCGCCGTAGGCAGCTACAAGAAGCCCAAGAAAGCCCCCCGCTACCAGAGCGACAAGGGAGGGATGCGCGGCTACTTTGCCTCGCGGAGTCTGACGGACGAAAGAGCGAAAGAGCGGCTGTTCAGGGTGCGGATAGGCTTCATGGTGAACTGCAAAGGCGAAGCCGGCGAATGGCGACTGCTGAACGCCAACCGCGGCGAGCTGTTCGAATTCGCGAACATGGTGCTGGACATGGTGAAGCAGATGCCCCAGCGGTGGCTTCCGGCAGAGGACAAGAAAGGCAACGCGGTGGACTGCTGGCAGGTGATAGAATTCACGGTGTCGAACGGGTCGCTGACCAACGCCGACTACAAATAAGCCCTGCCGATGAAGCCCTGGACGATACACACGCGCCACATACCCCGACGAGGATTCCACGCCATCACGCTGTTTCCGGTGGTGCTATACCGCGACGAGGAGCTGAGCGAGGCTGAGATGCGCCACGAGACGGTACACCTGTGGCAGCAGGCGATGCTGCTGGTGGTGGGGTTCTACGTGCTGTACCTGACCTTTTGGGCAATAGGGCTGCTACGCTACAGAGACGCGCAGAAGGCCTACCGGATGATACCCTTCGAGCAATCGGCATACCAGCTGGAGCGCCGGGAAGGGCTGACGGCATGGGAGATGGGGTGGAACTGGACGAAATGGAAAATAGGGAGATGAGCCCCCGCCCCGGAAGAGCGAACCACGAACCAAAGAGACACACACAGATTCAATTCGACTATGATACTTTATTATTCGGGCTGTGGGAACAGCCAATTTGTTGCGGAGCAACTGGCCGAGAAGACCGGCGAGAAACTGGTGAAGATGCACCTGAAGGAGACGGCAAGCTACACGTTGCGAGCCGGGGAGACGGTAGGCATCGTATGTCCGATATACTCGTGGGCGGTGCCCCGTGTGGTGGAAGCCTACCTGAGACGGATGCATGTGGAAGGGCGGCCCGGATACTGCTATCTGGCATGCACCTACGGAGACAGTCTGGGCAAGGCCCCCGAGCGCTTTTCCAAGACGCTGAAGCAGATAGGCTGGACGCTCGACGCCAGCTACGGATTTGTGATGCCCGAGACCTACGTGAACCTGAAAGCCTTCAAGCTGGACAGCGCGGAAGGAGCGTCAAGGAAGATAGACGCCGTGCGGGAACGGCTGCCGAAGGTGGCGGCGCAGATAGCACGGAAAGAGAAGGTGACCGACGTGGTGCGCGGCAAGGTGCCATGGCTGAACACCTACGTGACCAACGCCCTCTTCTACGCGCTGCTGATAACAGACCGGAAATTCAAGGTCGGCGAAAGCTGCGTAGGCTGCGGCGAATGCGCGGACCACTGTCCGATGGGGAACATCACGATGGAGAACGGGAAGCCCCGATGGCACGGGGATTGCACCAACTGCATGTCGTGCTACCACAGATGTCCGCAGAACGCCATACAGTTTGGAAGCGCCACTGAGGGGAAGGGGCAGTACAGGTTTGGAAAAATTTGAGTGGTTAAGGACTTTAAGGACTTTAAGGTCCTTAAGGGCTTTAAGGTCCTTAAGGTCGGTAAGGGCTTTAGGGGCTTTTAAGGGCTTTTAAGGGCTTTTTAGGGGTCACTTCACTTAAATATACATTTATTTTTTTTGAGGGGGGGTTAGAGGCTGGAGGAGGTGCCGGCGAAGACGTTGACGACGTGCTCGGTGTAGGTGCGGGAGACGGGGATGGCGCGGGTGCCCTCGGAGAGTTCGAGGACCAAGCCCTCCTTGTCCTTGCGAAGGAGTTTCACATTTTCGATATTGACCATGAAGCTGCGATGGCAGCGGAGGAGGCCCTGATACTCGTCGGAGGCGTCGATATGCTTCATAGAATTGTGGAGGATGAAGGTGCTCTCCTTGCCCTCGTTGAGGTAGTGGATGTTGCAGTAGTTGTCCGCCGCCTCGATGTAGAGGACATTGGTGCGACGGGTGGAGAAAGCCAGTTTGCCCCCCCGGTCGTAGAAGATCAGATTTTCGCCCTCGGAGGGCAGCTGTGCCGACGAAGACTCGAGGAGACCGCGGAGCGCCTGGACCTCGCGGATGCGCTCGTGGAGGCAGCAGACCAGCACAGCGACGATGTAAGGCACAGCGACGATGGTGAGGAAATCGAGGAGGACGCGCCAGAGCATGTCGGAGAACGGCAGCCGTTCGCGGTTGCCCAAGAAGAAAGCGATGACGGTGAGGAGGACCGCGATGACGATGAGTTCGGAGACGAGCCAGATGATGAACAAAGCGAAATCGATGGTATGGCGGCGCTGGATGGCGAAGAGGAGGAGGCGGCTGGCGACGAAGAGCGCGGAAGCCGAGGAGACCATGATAAGGGTGAAGATGGAGAGGTTGAGATTGGAGACCGGATGAGGGCTACGCAGGAAAAAAGCCGGCTGATAGAAGATGATGAAGAGCAGTGTGCTGACGAGCATGACCGAGAGAAAAAGCCAAACGCTTTTCAGTTCGGAGAAGAATTTTGGTATTTTAACGATGTTTTTCGCCATAATGTTAAAAAGATTTCACGTAATTCGCCCAAAAATGGTAAATTTCGCCCAAAGAAACGGCATTTTGCGTAAGATATTGCCCAAATTATCGTTTTTAACAGAATAATTTAAAAAAATTGTTATTTCTTTGCACCGCGAAATAAGTAGACCCGCGTGCAGACGCAAAGGGAAGCACGCAAAGAAAACAACAAAAAAGGAACACGACATTATGAAAATAATTGGAACGGGCAGCGCGTTGCCGAGCAAAGAGGTGACGAACGACATGCTGGCCGGATTTTTGGAGACGAGTGACAGTTGGATCACATCGCGTACCGGCATCAAGACGCGCCGGTTGCTGAGCACCGAGACCCTGAGCGAACTGGCGTTGAAGGCCGGTATGTCCGCCCTCGAGTCGTCGGGGCTGAAGCCAGAAGAGATAGACTACCTGATCTGTTCGAACGTAGCGAACAGCTATGTGTCGCCCTCGCTGGGCAGCATACTGCTGGCGCCGCTAGGCTGCTGCTGTCCCTGTTTTGACCTGAACGGAGCCTGTGCAGGACTGATCTATTCGCTGGACATAGCCGACGCGTTCATCAAGACCGGGAAGGCGAAGAAGATACTGATCATTGCCGCGGAGGAGCCCTCGCGCTTCTGCAACTGGCACGAGAGAGAGACGACGGTGCTGTTTGGCGACGCCGCCTCGGCCCTGGTGGTGACAGAAGGAGAAGGCTTCAAGGACTTCAGGGTGACCGGCGAGACCCACACCGACGCGCTGTACTACAAGCGATCGTTGGAGACCACACCCTACGACCGTGTGGAAGAGAAGACGACGCCGCTGGTGATGCAAGGCCGGGAAGTGTTCAAGCTGGCCGTGCGGTCGTGCATCAAAGACGTCGACATGCTGTTGGAGCGCAACGGGATGAAAGGCGACGACATAGACATGTACCTGCTGCACCAAGCCAACCTGAGGATCATCGATTCGATAAGGGAGCATCTGGAGCAGCCGCAGGAGAAATTTCCGACCAACCTGCAGCGATACGGCAACACCTCGTCGGCCAGCATCGGCATACTGATAGACGAGCTGTCGAGGGCCGGCCAGCTGAAGGACGGCATGACGCTGATGCTGAGTGCCTTTGGCGGCGGATTTGTCACCGGAGCCACCATTTTGACATGGAGCGAGGTGCACTATCCCGAACCGACGAAAGAATAACACAATAAAACAATATTGAATACGTTATATATAATATAACAAAAAAGCAAAACCCACCAATAACAGAAAATAAAGCAAAAAACATATGAGACGAGTAGTAATCACCGGACTGGGATGCATATCGCCCCTGGGAAACAATGTAGACACGATGTGGTCGGAGCTGCTGAAGGGCAGCTGCGCGATAGACACCATCAAATCGCTGAACACGGAGAACCTGACTGTGAAGGTAGCCGCAGAGGTAAAAGACTTCAAGCCAGAAGACTTCGAGATAGACAAGGCCATGATACGCCACAACGACCGCTACGCGCTGTACGCGATAGCCGCTGCGACGCAAGCCATGAAAGACAGCGGACTGGAAGTGGGCAAGGACGTAGATTCGAGCCGCTTCGGCTGCGCGATAGGATCGGGCATTGGCGGCATACAGACCTTCTGCAGGGAGCACGCCTCGCTGCTGGAGAACGGGCCGAGACGCGTTTCGCCCCTGTTCATTCCCGAGATGATAGCCAACATAGCATCGGGCAACACCGCCATCGTGTTCCACGCCGAAGGCCCCAACCTGCCGGTGGTGACCGCCTGTGCGACGGGAACCCACTCGATAGGCGAAGCCTACAGAATGATCAAAGAAGGACGCGCCGACGCGATGATCAGCGGCGGCACGGAGGCAGCCATCTGCGAGATAGCCATTGCCGGATTTGCGAACAGCAAGGCCCTGTCGACCTGTGAGGACCCGATGGCCGCATCGCTGCCCTTCGACCTGAGAAGAAAAGGTTTTGTGATGGGCGAAGGAAGCGGCATCATGATACTGGAAGACTACGAGATAGCCAAACGCCGCGGCGCCCACATCTACGCAGAGGTGTGCGGATACGGCAACAGCTGTGACGCCTACCACTACACGGCACCGAGAGCCGACGCCAAATGTGCGACGAACTGCATCAAATGGGCGTTGGAAGAAGCCAACTACAAGAGCGGCGAGAGAGTGTACATCAACGCCCACGGAACCGGCACACCGCTGAACGACAAGACCGAGACCCTGGCCATCAAGCAAGCCATGGGCGAGGCCGACGCGAGAGCCGCCGTGATCAGCAGCACGAAATCGATGATGGGCCACATGCTGGGCGCCACGGGAGCCATAGAGCTGGTGATTTGCGCCAAGACGCTGCAAGACAAGAAGGTGGCACCGACCATCCACTTGGACCAGCCCGACCCCGAATGCGACCTGGACTACACGCCCCACACGGCACGCGACTTTGAGGCCGACCTGACGATAAGCAACTCGTTCGGTTTTGGCGGACAGAACGCCTGCGTGGCCCTGAGAAAAATCTAAAACATAACCGAAAGAAAAAAAACAACGTAATATGAACAGAGACGAGATAAAGAACTATCTGCCCCACCGCGAGCCGATGCTGCTGGTGGACGAAGTCACGATGGAAGGCGACACCGCCGTAGGCCACTACCATGTGCGCGGCGACGAGTATTTCCTGCAGGGCCATTTTCCGGGATATCCGGTGGTGCCCGGCGTGATACTATGTGAAATCATGGGCCAGTGCTGCTGCACGCTGATGCTGGAGGAGCTGCCCGGAAGGCTGACCTTCTATGCCGGCATGGACAAGGTGCGCTTCAAGAACCAGGTGCGACCCGGCGACGACATCACGGTGACCGGCAAGATCACCGCCAAGAGAGGGCTGACGTTCTTTGTGGACGCCGAGGCCAAGGTGGACGGCAAGCTGTGTGCGAAAGGCAGCCTGATATTCATGCTGGCCGACAAGAAATAACAACCAAAGGAAACGAATAAAAAACAAGATACCATGAAACTATTAGAGAACAAGACGGCGCTGATTACGGGCGCATCGCGCGGAATCGGCCGCAGCCACGCGCTGCTGTTTGCCGAGGAAGGCGCCAACATCATATTCACCGACCTGAAAGAGAACGAGATGAGCGAATCGCTGCTGGCCGAACTGCGAGCCAAGGGCGTGAGAGCCGACTTTCTGGCCTCGAACGCATCGGACAACGCGCAGGCGCAGGACGTGGCGAAATGGGTGGCCGACAACTACGGCCGACTGGACATACTGGTGAACAACGCCGGCATCACGAAGGACAACCTGATACTGCGCATGAGCGTGGAGGACTGGAACCTGATAATGGATGTCAACCTGCGATCGGTGTTCAACTACACGAAAGCCTTTGCGCCGATGATGATGAAGCAGCGCAGCGGATCGATCATCAACATCAGTTCGATAGTGGGACTGAACGGCAATGCAGGCCAGTGCAACTATTCGGCATCGAAGGCCGGCATTATCGGATTCACGCGTTCGATAGCCAAAGAGCTGGGTTCGCGCAACATACGCTGCAATGCGGTGGCTCCCGGATTTATCGAGACCCCGATGACGCAGCAGTTGCCCGAGGATGTGCGCAAGGACTGGATGACGAAGATACCGTTGCGCAGAGGCGGACATGACACCGACGTGGCCCATGTATCGCTGTTTTTGGCCAGCGACCTGGCATCGTATGTGACGGGACAGGTGATCAGCTGCGACGGCGGATTGGCCATCAACTAAAAAGGAGGCCCCCGCGCCGGAAAGCGACGACCGGAAAACCAAAGAGACAATAAAACCAACAATCATCCAAAGAGCATGAACATCAACGAAATGACCAAAGAGCAGCTGACCGAAGAGATCGTTGCCATCATAGAGGAGCGACTGGGCGTGGCGGCAGACGACGTGACGCCGGAGAAGAGCCTGACGAACGATCTGGGAGCCGATTCGCTGGACAGCGTGGAGCTGATCATGTCGATAGAGCAGAAATTCGGCATCAGCATACCGGAGAGCGCCACCGAGGAGATAAAGACCGTGGGCGACATTGTGGCATACGTGGAAGGTATGAAGGAATGAGCAGGGGGATTTAAGGACCTTAAGGGGTTTAAGGACTTTAAGGAGTTTAAGGAGTTTAAGGACCTTAAGGGGTTTAAGGACTATTGATAATAATGGTCAAGACTATTGAAGAAACGGTCAGCTTATTGAAAATGAACATCGCTTAACAGAAACAACAAGAGAACAATGTCTTTAAAAATAGTAGTATTAGCAAAACAGGTGCCCGACACACACAACGTCGGGGCCGACGCCATGAATGCGGATGGCACAGTGAACCGAGCCGCATTACCAACAGTGTTCAACCCTGAGGACCTGAAGGCCCTGGAGATGGCGCTGCGAGTGAAGGACCAATGCGAAGGCGCCACGGTTACGGTGGTGACGATGGGTCCGCCGCGAGCCGCAGAGATCATCAAGGACGCCATGTCGCGCGGAGCCGACGACGGTTTTGTGCTGAGCGACGCCCGCTTTGCAGGAGCCGACACGCTGGCCACGTCGTATGCCATTTCGCAGGCTGTGAAGCAGCTGGGCAAGGTGGACCTCATTTTCGGCGGACGCCAAGCCATTGACGGCGACACGGCCCAGGTGGGTCCGCAGGTGGCAGAGAAGCTGGAGATACCGCAGATAACCTACGCCGAGGAGCTGGTAGGGATTGACGCGCAGACGATAACGATCAGACGCCGACTGGAGCGCGGCACGGAGGTGGTGAGAGCCACGATGCCGGTGCTGGTGACGGTGACGTCGGCCGGAGAGGACTGCCGTTTCCCGAACGCCCACCGTTTGCTGAGACAAGCCAAGCAGGAGGTTCGGATGATCAACGCCGACAGCATAGACGCCGACATGGACCGCTTGGGACTGAAGGGATCGCCGACGAAGGTGAAGAAGATAGAGAATGTGGTGCTGGCCCACAAGGAGTCGGTCGTGCTGGAGCCCACGGACGCCGCGCTGAACGAACTGAGCGCCACGTTGATAAAGGAACACATATTGTAGAGTTGGAAGCTGGAAAAGTTTTTTTTCAAGAAGCATGGGAAAAGCGCATTTTTCGGCTTTAAAGAAACACTGAATAAAACAGGAAGAACGATGAATAATGTATTAGTATATTGCGAATTGTCGGAGAAAAACGAGATAGCCGACATCAGTTTGGAGCTGTGCACCAAGGGACGGCAGCTGGCGACGCGACTGGGCTGCAAGCTGCAGGCCGCGGTGCTGGGCAGCAATGTGAAGGCTGCAGCGGAGAGCCTGTATCCCTACGGCGTGGACGAAGCCTATGTGGCCGACGACCGCAGGCTTTCGCCGTACAGAACGCTGCCCCACTTTGAGGTGCTTTCGAAGCTCATAGAGAGAGAGGAGCCCCAGATAGTGCTGTTTGGCGCATCGAGCGTGGGTCGCGACCTGGCGCCGAGAATAGCGTCGTACCTGAAATGCGGCTTGACAGCCGACTGCACGTCGCTGGAGATAGGCAGCCACGAGGATGTGAAGAACAAGAAGACCTATGAGGACATCCTGCTTCAGATACGTCCGGCCTTTGGCGGCAACATCATCGCCACGATTGTGTGTCCGGAGACCCGTCCGCAGATGGCCACCGTTCGCGAGGGCGTGATGAAGAAAGAGATTTTGGACGCGAACTACAAGGGCGTGATAGTGCCTGTGGCAGTTGACGGCGCGCTGGACAAGGCCGACAAGGCCGTGGAGATACTGAGCCGCGAGATAGAGGAGCAGAAGATCGACATCAAGGGAGCGCAGATCATCGTGGCCGGCGGCTACGGCATGGGCAGCAAGGAGAACTTCGAGCTGCTGCACCAGTTTGCGCACTTGATTGGCGGCAGCGTGGGAGCCACGCGTGCGGCTGTTGACGCCGGTTTTTGCGAAGGCGAGCGCCAGATAGGCCAGACCGGCGTGACGGTGAGACCGAAGCTGTACATAGCCTGCGGCATCAGCGGAGCCGTGCAGCACAGAGCCGGCATGGAGCAGAGCGCGAAGATTATCAGCATCAACACCGACCCCGAGGCGCCGATTAACGCCATAGCAGACTACACGATCATAGGCGACGTGATGACGGTGATACCGCAATTCATGGCCTGCTACAAGAAGAATTTGAAATAACTTTTAACCTTAACGTTAACTTTAACGTTAACCGGCCTGCGCCAAAGTTAAGTTAAAGTTACAAATGGAATAGCGATATGAATTTTTACACAGATAACGAGAACCTTAGTTTTTACCTGCACCATCCGGATATGGACCAGGTGGTGGCCGTGAAGGAAAAGAACTATGCCGAAGCCGGCACGCACCCCGAGGCGCCGAAGGACGCGGAGGAAGCCGTGGAGCAGTACGACCTGGTGATGAAGCTGCTGGGCGACATAGCAGGCGAGGTGATAGCGCCGAACGCCGAAGAGGTGGACCATGTGGGTCCGCAGCTGGTGGACGGGCATGTGGAATATGCGCCCGGAACGCGCAAGAACCTGGACGCCCTGGTGCAGTCGGGGCTGTACGGCATGGCGCTGGAGCGGAAATACAAGGGTCTGAACTTCCCGAGAGTGGTGGAGGTGATGGCCGCAGAGATCATAGCCCGCGCCGACGTGGGATTTGCCACCATCTGGGGGCTTCAGGACTGCGCCGAGACGATACAGCATTTTGGAAGTGAAGAACTGAAAGACAAATATCTGCCGAGAATTTACGACGGAGCCACCTGTTCGATGGACCTGACGGAGCCCGACGCCGGAAGCGACCTGCAGTCGGTTCGCCTGAAAGCCACGTGGGACGAGGGCAGCAACTGCTGGCGGCTGAACGGTGTGAAGCGATTCATCACCAACGGCGACGCAGACCTGCACCTGGTTTTGGCCCGCAGCGAAGAGGGCACCAACGACGGCCGCGGCCTTTCGTACTTTGTCTTTGACAAGGCCGACGGCGGCATGACGGTGCGCCGCATTGAGAACAAGATGGGCATCAAAGGCTCGCCGACGGCAGAGCTGCAGTTCACCAACGCGCCCGCCCAGATTGTGGGCGAACGCCGACTGGGACTGATCAAATATGTGATGTCGCTGATGAACGGCGCGCGCCTGGGCGTGGGAGCGCAGTCGATAGGCCTGTGCGAAGCCGCCTGCCGCGAAGCCGAGGCTTACGCAGCCAGCCGCGAACAGTTCGGCCACACGATTGACAAATTTGTGGCCGTTCAGGACCTGCTGGCGCAGATGCGCGCCCGCACGGACGGAGCCCGCAGCCTGATGTATGAGACGGCCCGCTATGTGGACCTTTCGTCGAGTTCGAAGGCCGCATCGAGGATTGCCGACATACTGACGCCCCTGGTGAAGCTGAACGCCAGCGAGTTTGCCAACAAGTGCGCATACGACTGCATACAGGTGCACGGCGGCAGCGGATTCATGAAAGAATATGCCTGCGAACGCCTGTACCGCGACGCTAGAATTCTCTCGATATACGAGGGTACCAGCCAGTTGCAGGTGGTGGCCGCCATGAAGGGCATTGCCAGCGGCGCCTACCTGAAACAGATTGAGAGCTACGACGCCAAGGCCGCTGCATACGAGAGTCTTAGCGACGAGATGAAGCACAGCCTGGAGACGCTGCGCAAGGCCACCGAGGACTACAAGAAACTGTACGAGCTGGCCGCATCGGAAGGCACGACGAGCGAACGCTTCGAGCATAAGACCCGCGCGCTGACCGAGGTGCTGAGCTACATCATCATGGGCTACCTGCTGCTGCTGGACAGCCAGCGGGACGGCCGCTTCATGCGTTCCTGCCAATACTTTGTGAAAGAGGCTATTGGCGAGGTGAACAAGCATCTGGCCGAGCTGAGCTGCTAATTCTCAGACTGGAAACAATAAAAAAAGCCAGGGTGTCGTTTGGACAGCCTGGCTTTTTTTATGCCGCGTCGGGATGGACGGCCGGATTAGAGGTTGTTTTCGGTGAGGATGCTGTCGAGGGCCGCGTCGGGATGTGCGCCACGGATGAGGATTTTGCCCTCGGGGTCGAAGAGCATCATGAAGGGGATGGCGTCGTAGCCGTAGAGCTGACCGGTTTGGACTTGGGGGTCGGCGATGACGGTCCAGGGGATGGAGAGTTGGTCGATGGCCTGGCGGGTTTCATCGACCTTGTCGCGGATGGCGATGCCGAGGACGGAGAGGTTGGGGTGCTTGGCGACGATGTCCTTGAGTTGGGGCATGGTCTGGCGGCAGGGGCCGCACCAGGAGGCCCAGAAATCGACGAGGACATATTTGCCCTTGCCGATGAAGTCGGAGAGCTTGGCCGGCTGGCCGTCGAGGGTTTGAAGCTGAGCATCTTTGAAGGGCTTGCCAGGCTGGAGTTCGAGGGCGGACTGGAAGGGTTCGAAGAGGTATTTCTTGAACATGTAGACGTTGTGGAGTTCTTCGGGGATGTCGGCAATCATAGTCTGGACTTGGTTGATGTCAAGCATGGCCCAGGTCTGCATGAGGAAGAAGGGTCCGATGTAGTCTTTGGCGTGTTCGGCCCAGTGCTCGTTGAAGAACTCGGCGAGGCAGTTGGTGGAGTTGTCGGACATCATCATCTGCATGACGGGAGTGATTTTCTCCATCCAATCGGAGAGGCCGTCGTTGAGGGGCGTTCCTTTGGCGAAGAGGGTGACGGTGTCGAGGGTGATGGTGCCTTTTTCGAGGATGAGGTTCCAGGCGAAACCGGGATAATCGTTGATGGAGCCCGGATGGACGAGGGCTAGGGTGATGGTGTCGGGGACGGTGTTTTTGAAGGTGAACTGGCCGTTGACGACGGGAGCGGCGGCGATGGCGACGGGTTCGGCGGACATGTCGGCCGGGTAGAGGTAGACGGAGTCGGCCTGGATGGCGGACGGGAGGGTGCCGGTGATGGTGTACTTGTCGGAGCAGGAGGTGGCAAAGAGGGTCAAAAGGACTGCTCCACAAAGGATTAGGGAATTACGTTTTTTCATTGATGGATTTGTTTGATTGATTAGATTTGATAACGGAAAGATGGGGCTGATATTGCTTTTTGGAGATTGTTTTTTATGGCAAAAGCCCTGTCGCGGGGCTTGGGGCACGGGCGACAGGGCTTTTGGGATGGGGTTAGTGTTGGAGCCGGAAGTGATTTTTTGGCGGGGCCGAGGGGCTTTTGGCGGCTGGCCGGGCTTTGTTTTTGGCGGGGCCGGCGATTTTTTGGCGGGGCCGAGCTTCGTTTTTGGCGGGGCCGAGTTTCGATTTCGGCGGGGCTGGACGTCATTTTCGGGGGAATCGGACGTCTTTTTGGCGGTGCCGAGCTTCTTTTTCGGGGTCACTTCACGGCGGGGAGGGATTACTTGAAGGCGTTCTCGGAGAGGCCTTTGCCGGAGAGGGCGAGGTCGTCCATGTAGGAGGGGACAGGGCGGCCGAGGTACTTGTCGACGTAGAGCTTGGCGAGGTACTGTCCGAGCATGAAGCCGTGGCCGCGGAGACCGGTGAGGAGGCCGACGGAGGGGTCGACGATGTAGCGCGGCTCGGTGTAGCGGCCGGCCCAGACGGCGTGGAAGCCCACTTCGCGGAGGTTGGGGATCCATTCGGCGAAGACTTCGGAGACGATTTCGAGGAATTCCTTGGAGTTGTACTTGATGTTTTGGCGCGTTTCGTAGGCGTCGGTGTCGGGGGAGGCGCATCCGATGATTTGGCCGGTGTGGAGGAACTGCTGGCCGTAGACGGCGGAGAAGCCTTTGTAGTGGCGGCGGTCGATGATCATGTCGAGGGAGTCGCCACGGACGCCCATGAGGGGCAGACGGCGAGTGATGAAGGCCTGATGCTTAACGGGATAGAGGCCGGTGTCGATGCCCAGCATGTCGGTGAAGCGTTCGGCGCCCCAGCCCATGGCGTTGACGAAATGGTCGGCGAGGTATTCGACGTATTGACCTTCGTGGGTGCGGACGAGGGCGAGGAATTTGTCGCCTTGGCGGGCGACGGAGAGCAGCTCGCAATCCTCGAAGAAGCGACCGCCGAGGGAGGTTCCGATGGAGCGGATGAAGTCGATGACGCGGCCGGGAGTGGCCTGCCAGCAGTCGCGGGTGATGAGGGCGTGGGAGTAGGTTGTACGGGAGTCGTCCCAGAGGGGGGAGATTTCTTTGCGGAAATCTTTACGGTCGACCATATAGGCATCGCTCCAGGCGCGGGAGGCGTCGAGGGCCCGATAGGTGGCGTCGTCGTGGACGAGGTTGACGTAGCGGGTCGGTTTATAGTTGATATTGTGTACTTTCTGGATGGATTTGAAGATTTCGTGGCTGTGGGTGGCGATGTCGGCGATGTCGGGATTGGAGAATGCGGGGCGACCGCCACCGATGTTGCGCCAGGAGGCGCCGCGGCTCCAGTTCACCATGACCGGCTTGAGGCCTGCCTCGGAGAAATAGCGGAAAAGGCCACTGCCGGCAATGCCGCCGCCGGCGATGAAGACGCGCACCTCTTCACGGTGTACATTGTTGTTTTTCGGGAAGATAAAGACCTCTTTTTTACCTTCGGTGTAGAGGTCGCCCATGGTTACGGGGGCGGAAAGAGGTGCACGCGGGGTGGCGTCGCCGACCACTTCGATGCAGTAGGCGCGAAGGATTTGGCGGGCACGCGGGATGCACCGTTTGCCACGGCAGGGACCCATGCCCATACGCGTGATGTGCTTGAGTTCGTCGACGGAGATGTAGCGACGGTCGCCGATGACATCGAGGAGCTGTTGGAGGGTGACATCTTCGCAGTGGCAGACGTAGGTAGGTTCTTTATCGTTGAGTGTGAGAGGTTTGAGTTCGAGAGGTTTCGGGTAGCGATCTTTGGCGATGAAGCCTTTGATGTCGGTGAACGCCCCTTGGACCGATTCGACGTGGACGCGGGCCACATTGGTCTTGTTCGGTTTCTGGAGGATCTTTTCGATGAGACCCTCCCCTATCTTTGCGCCATTATTGTCGACGAGGAAAACTGGCGTGTTTTCGGGAATATGATATTCGATTGGGAGGAAACAGAATTGTTTTTCAGGATTATAGCCAAAAATGGCGAGTCCCGGGCACTGGTAGATGCATTCCATGCAGCCGATGCAACGGTCGTAGTTGACAACGGGGGTGGACGAAGTGGAAGCCTTGGAGATGGCCCCCTGCGGGCACGAGAAGGAGCACGGGTTGCAGGCAAAACCGTAAAGACAATCGAGCTGGACGAAAGGCTTGATTTTCATTCTTTCGGGCGACGGCAGGTTCGGTTTTTCGAGGACACGAACGGGATGTTGCTGCGAATCAATATATTGTCGGGAAATCTCCAGATATTCATCGTAATTGAAACGGATGCCCATATTTTGGGCCACATCGTAAGCGGCCTGACGTCCGCGGAGGACGGCAGAAGTGCCTTCGCCGATACGAATTGCATCGCCGGCAGCATAGGTGTTGAGGCCGAAAACCTCGCGTCCTTTGACCAGCAGCTGATTGTCGGGGACAAGGCCTGTGCAGATGTTGATGAGATCGATGCCGTCGATGAGTTGTTCTGTGCCTGGTATCGGCTTGAAATTTTCGCATTTGGCGATTACAGCGCCAGTGATGGCCGTGCGGTCGGCATTAGGCACCGCACGGATGAGGGTGTAGCCCGTCATGATAGGGATGCCCAGACGACGGACGCGATTGGCTTGGACAGGGAAGCCGCCCTCATGGGGCATGGCTTCGATGATGGCCCGAATATTAGCGCCAGCCTGCATGCCCTGATAGGAGGTCAGGTAACCGATATTGCCGGCTCCGACGGTCAAGACGTTGCGGCCCAAGAGTGTATGTTCTTGGTTCATCATCTTTTGGAAGACCGCTGCGGTGTAGACGCCAGGGACGTCATCGTTTTCGAAAGAAGGCATGAAAGGAACCGCACCAGTGGCGATAACCAGATGGTCGGCATCAATATAAGAAATCTCTTGAGTATCGGTGTTTTTGACAGCTATGCGGCGACCCTCGAGAAGGTCCCAGACAGTGGAATTGAGAAGGATGCCGTCGGTGTTTTGTCCCGCAAGGGTTCGGGCAATATCGAACCCACGCATACCACCAAAATGTTTTTGTTTTTCGAAAAAGAAAAACTGGTGGGTCTGCATATTGAACTGACCGCCAATACGCGCGTTGTTGTCGATGACGAGGTTGTCGATGCCAAAGGCATTCAGTTGTTCGCGACAGGCGAGACCTGCAGGGCCAGCACCAATAATGGCCACTTTGGTCTTATAAATATTGACAGAACGAGGCTGAGGATCGGAGGCTTCGGGCAAATAGTCCTTAGATAGTTCGCGAACCTCATGGATATTATCGACAAGTGTTATACAGATGCGACGGATACGACCATCGACAAGCATCTCGCAAGCGCCACACTTACCAATGCCACATTCAAGAGAACGAGGTTTACCATCAATACTATGGCTATGAACGGGATAGCCAGCTTGATGAAGAGCGGCAGCAATCGTATATCCCTTACGGGCTTGGATTTTTTTACCATTGTAAAAGAATTCCACGACAGGAGCATCGGGAATATCCAGAATGGGGTGTTGTTCAATTCTATACATGGATTATAGTACTATGGATTAATAATTTGCAGAGGAAAGGCTTACTGAAAAAATAATCACAAAAGTAACAATAATCGAAAAACAATGCAAGTTTTAAATGATTTTTTTACAAAACAGGGTCCGGGGGACTTCAAAAGAAAGATAAAAATGGCGACAAAAAAAAGAGCATCCTTTCGGGATGCTCTTTAAAAAAGATTGGCGGCGACCTACTTTTCCACAAATAAATGCAGTATCATCGGCGATGACGGGCTTAACTTCTCTGTTCGGAATGGG
>CADBDA010000025.1 GCA_902793295.1 uncultured Bacteroidota bacterium | reverse complement strand
TAGCCGATACTATTTATGTACCTATCCGTGAGTTCTACTTTGACAAACCTGTCACGGTGTATGATTCTTTTTATGTGGGGCATACAACAAATAGCAATATGTACCCGAGTTTGGGTTGCGGCGACCATATTATTCATCAAGACAGCAACAGATTCATGTCATGGAATCTGGGCTACGACCCCCAGGCGTTGTGTAACACGTCAGATACAGCATGCGACAGACCAGGCCCGCATCTGTATAAGTACCGATATTTTATCTATGATTATCTGTACGACATTCAAACCCCATATGATACCATTTATCCATGCGACACAAATTGGGTAGACAGCCGGTGGAGGTGGGCATCAACACATTTTTTCATGCTTGACTTTCCGATAGTGGAGATAGACTCGTCGTTTTATGATGGTCCGCCACAGTATGAGTGTCCCGCGGTGGAGAACCTGCACATCGGCCACCAGGAGGCCGGCAGTGTGGTGCTTCTATGGAGCAGCCACCCCAACCAGTTGCGGTGGGAGGTGAGCTACGGACCGCAGGGCACACCGCCCGACAGCGGCACAGTGCAGATTGCCGCCATCCCCGCCATCATGATTGCCGGACTGGACAGCTCCACACACTACTCCGCCTACATCCGCTCCGTATGCATGCACGACTCGCTCGTCTACAGCGATTGGAGCGAACCGCTGGACATCTGCATCTGCGACACGGGCGGCACCAGCGCCATCGAAACACCGTTGCTGGAGCAGCTGACCTACCTGATGCCCAACCCCGCCAACCAGCAGGTGCAGGTGCTCTCCTCCTACGGCATGACGCGCGTGGAGGCCTACAATCCTCAAGGCAAGCGCATGACCGACATGAAGGTCAAAGGTTTGGGAACCATGCTGGACGTATCGGATTGGCCCGCCGGAATGTATATCGTGGTCATCCACACGCCCGCCGGCATCGCCACCAAAAAACTTATAGTGACACGCTGAAGGGGGGGGGGAAAAAAGACAGTAGCAATCCGCTTATAGATGATGTCATGTAACCACTTGCAGTGATTGCCCAGTCTTCTGGCGCAATGTGCAAAACCCTTTGCGAAAAGTCTTACTGTCTCAGCACAGCGCATCAAGGTTGAATCTACACATCAATCCCGATAAGTCAACATGCAATAAAAAAACTTCTTTTCCGTTCCTTAAATATATTAATGGACATGATTTCCTTATCTGTTTTTTTTACATAAAAATAACACTTAAATAACAACGATATGAAAAAGGTTATGCTCTTCATTGCCGTCATGTGGATGGCATGTGCAGCCAACGCCGCTTTTGTCAGCCGTATGCCTGTCGTCAGGTTGCAACCCAATGGAGACACCCTGCACTGCTTTGCGACAGGTGATGAATTCTACCATCGTCTACACGACGCTGCCGGATTCACCATTGTACAAGACCCCGTCAGCGGATGGTATGTCTACGCCACGCAGGAGTGGAACGAAGACCACAGCGACTGGCAGCTGGTGGCCACCGACCTGATTGCCGGCCGTAGCAATCCCGCAGCGGCAGGCATCAGTCCGAACCTGATAGCATCGCCCGCCACGGTGAACCTCAAACACAAACAATGGGAGATTCCCGAACGCTACCGTGTAGCCAAATCACCACAGTCCAAGACCATGGAAAACCATGGAAAGTTGAACAACGTGGTCATCTTTATCCGCTTTGCCGACGACAGCGCCATAACAACGCCCATGAGCGTCATAGAAAGCATGTTCAACGACTCGTCGGCCAATGCCATATCGATGCACAACTATTTTTGGCGCGCCTCCTACGGACAGCTGCGCATCCCCACTCACTTCTACCCCGCTGCAGACAACGACCAAATCATTTCCTACCAGGACAGCCTGCCCCGCAGCCGCTACATGCCCTACAACGCCAGCACAAACCCCGACGGCTACCAGAGCGACAACCAACGCGCCGCACTTGAATTCGGGCTGCTGGAAAGGGCTGTGAACTATGTCAACCAACACTCGCCCATCCCCACCGACCTCAATATTGACTACGACAACGACGGAATGGTGGACAATATCTGCTTCATCCTCAAGGGAACCTACACCGGATGGAACGACCTGCTGTGGCCTCACAAATGGGCACTTTACGACCGTCAGGTGTTCATCAACGGCAAACGCGTCTACACCTTCAACCTGCAATTGGAAGGCAGCGGCAGCCACTATTTCAGCACCTCCACCTTCTGTCACGAGATGTTCCACACCCTCGGTGCACCCGACCTCTACCACTACGAAAACTATTCCAACGTCACTGCAGTAGGCATCTGGGACCTGATGTGCAACAACACCACGCCCCCTCAGCACATGGGCATGTACATGAAGATGCGCTACGGACGCTGGCTGGACACCGTACCCGAAATCACCGAAGCCGGCACCTACAGCCTCCGCTCGGTAGGCGACAGCATTCCGCACAACAACTGCTACCGCATTCAGGCCGGCAGCCCCGACCAGTGGTACTATCTTGAATACCGCGACAACAACGAACTCTTTGAAGAAGGGCTGCCCGGAAGCGGACTGCTGGTGTACCGAATCGCCCCACAATTCCAAGGTAACGCCAATTTCGATGGAATATACAACTACGACGAAGTGTACATCTTCCACCCCAACGGCATCAACGACACCACCAATGGCACTTTGGCACAGGCTTTCTTCAGCGAAGGCAGCGGCCGCACAGCCTTCACCCCCACCACCAACCCCCACCCCTGGCTCTGCGGCGGACAAGCCGACACCACACTTCACATCACCAACATCGGCGTTGCCGGCGATTCCATCACCTTCACCTACACTCCACACCGCCCGCAACCGCCCGTGTGCGACTCGACCTGCAGCCTCACTGTGACCATGCGTGACCCCAGCCAGAACACCTGGCAAGGCGCCTACCTGATTTTCGAAAAAACCGACGGATCAGTCTACACCACCATGAGCATC
The DNA here is from genome assembly GCA_902793295.1 of uncultured Bacteroidota bacterium. Lineage (GTDB taxonomy): Bacteria > Bacteroidota > Bacteroidia > Bacteroidales > P3 > Colimorpha. The sequence goes on along the minus strand of CADBDA010000025.1, from coordinate 20,904 downwards.
GGTGACTGTAGCGCCCAAGAGACACGTGTGGTGAACACCTGTGCCGGCGAACCTGTAGTGGTACGTTGGGGCGGCGAGGGCGGATCGGCCGATATAGTCACCATACGGCTGGGCGACGGAAACGTATGGCAACCCACTTCGGGCAACTACTCCGAAATCATGGGAACCATCATGGACCCCTGCGGACTGGACCTGACACAATACACGCTGACCGTTCAGAGCAACGACAATGTGAACGCCGTCAATGGCGGTGGCGTCTTCACTGCCGGCACCACCACACGCATACGCGCATACGCTCAACCGCACTACACCTTCAAAGGATGGCACGACGGCCCTTACAACGGACCCGAAGACAATGACATCATCCACAGCACCCAGCAAAACCGTAACATCACCGTGATGAGCGACAGCCTCATCACCGCCATCTTTGAAGCCGACCAATACACCATCTATGCCAGCAGCAACGACGAAAGCATGGGCACTGTGGACGGTGGAGGAGTGTTCAACTATGGCGACACAGCCACACTGACCGCCACGCCCAAAAGCGGCTACCAGTTTGACTATTGGAAATACGGGTCATTCACCATGAACGACAATCCGCTGCGCGTCGCCGTGCAAGGAAACGCCGGCTATGTGGCCTACTTTAAGAACCTGAACGGCATACAGGAAACCGGCAACGACGTAAGAATCGCACACAAGGGACTTACCATCACCATTGACGGAGCGACGATGCACCAGGTGGAAATATTTGACCTCTTAGGACACCGCCTGCACCAAAGCCTAGGCAGCGGCAAACACCAATTCACCGTACCCCAGTCGGGCGTCTATCTGATTCGCATCGACGGAATTTACAACCGGAAAATTGTTGTAAGATAGCATTAGCTAAAGGACTTTAAGGACTATAAGGTCCTTAAAGTCTTCGATGTCAGTTGGCCAAGCGTGACGGAATCTCGTAGAGCAGGCCGTCGTTGGCAGCGAACGTTTCGGGGAAAATGTCGCGCGCCTCTTTCAGCAGGACATCTATATCCTTGTAGCGCTGCGAGAAATGGGTCAACATCAGGTGCCCCACACCCGCTTCACGTGCCAACTTGGCCGCCTGAGCCGCAGTGAGATGACACCGTTCTTCGGCCAACGACTGGAAAGCATTGTCGAAAGTGCTTTCAGTGCAAAGCAAATCGACTCCCCTCACCGCCTCCACCAAATCGTCGGCAAAGGCAGTGTCGCAGCAATAGGCATAACGACGCGGCAACCGCGGAGGCATGGTCAGCTCGCTGTTGGGCACCAGGGTACCGTCGGGCAGCTGGAGATCCTCTCCCTGTTTGATGCGCAGGCAATCGTCGTGAGTGAGGCCATAGCGGTCGCGGATGCCCTTGCGAAGATTGAGCAGCGGCGGCTTCTCCTCGAAGATATAACCATAAGTGGGGACGGAATGGTGCAACGGGAACGCCTTGACGCAGAAGCTCTTCTCCTCATGGATGGTGCGCATCCCGTCGAAATCCAATTCCACTACCGACAATTCGTAACGCAATTCAGTGCCAGACACTTGGAACAGCAGATCGAGCGATGCCTTGATGCCCGGAGGGCCATAGACCATCAGTGGTTCGACCCTTCCGCACAGATGCATGGTTGAAAGCAAGCCCGGCAAGCCAAAGAAATGGTCGCCATGCAGATGGGAGAGGAATATGGTGTGGATGGATTGCATCTTCACATGATACTGACGCAGTTGGTTTTGTGACGATTCGCCGCAGTCAACCAGCATCTTGACACCATAGAGGTTGACCACCTGCGCACTGCAATGGCGCGAAAATGTGGGTGTTGCGGCACCCGAGCCGAGCACTGTTACACTGAAATTCATTGCTTATCGGTTATGAAAAAGGGTGTGACAAATCTCAATTATTAACCTTCAGCTCCCTCAAGTCGAGCGTTTTAGCATCGAACAGAGCGCGGACGCGATAGCGAGGCAGTTCAACGATTGGCCCGAGTTGTGAAAACGGGATAGTACGTTTGACCGAGAACGACGGCGCCGAGACAACCACCGAAGTCTGTTCCGGCACACGGTAGCGGAAATTCTTGCGCCTGTTGTTCTTGACCGCAGAACGTCCCGTATGGCCCGCCCCGTAATCCGACGAAATGCCGGAAGTGTGGTATTTCACAAAACGTCCGGCGCTGCGCAACGAATTGTCGCTATTGACCGAACAGACAATCGGGAAACAATCTTCGGGGCACAAGGAGCTATCGCCAATGAACCCCGCCGTAGGCGAGAACCAGATGATGGTGTCGACAAAGGCCTCCTTGCGTCGGATGGTCGGCTCGACGTAGAAACTGACCGTTTCGCGGCGCACCTTGCCACAGAACATCTCCACTATCTGGCTTTCCTGGATACGCAGTTGGGCATAAAGATATTGCACCGCCTCGGCGCTGTAGCTCCCCTCGTATTCACCATTGATCAGCTGCTGCTGTTTTTCCTGTATTTCCTGAAGCCTTTCGGCAGCGGCGGCAGCCCGCTGGCGAGGGGTGCGCATGTCTTTCTTGCTGCTGACCAGCGAAGGATGGCCAGGCATGTCGTAGCGCGAATAGAGGGTGTCGATGCGATCGTACAGATTGTTGACGGCCCGAGCGGGGGGCTGGGACGACAGGGTGTCGGCGGCAGTCGGCAACGGACGGTCGATCCGGTTGTCGACGGGATTGTCCATACCGATGGCCAGGAGCAGATGGCGACGGTCGACAGTGACCGAGCCACGACGCACCTTGACATAGTAATAATGGTCCGGGTCCGCTGTGTTGACGCCCTCCACATCGATGGCGGTCAAGCGGTAATTCGTGTCGACGTTTTCTTCGCCAACGCCAAGAAAATCGACCGCATAATCGCGGTAAGGCGCCTGGGACAAGTCACGATGCTCCACGGTCACATCGACACGCAGCTGTGTCTTCGGCAAGGCGTAGAGCACCCCGCCGCTGACCGTTAAAGTAGGATCGTCCTTGACGGAATAGACCTTATACTGGCTGCAACCCATCGGAGCCAAAACGCCGACGGAGACCAGCAGCCAGCAGCACAACGTGGTGAATGGATGACGCTTATGATTGTTTTTGGATTTCATGATTCGGAAGGGTTTTGGTTTTGATAAGACAAAGTCCGATAAAAGTGATCACGCCATTGAGCAGCAGCAGTTCAAAGCCCAACTGGTAGCCACCGAAGAGCTGCTGGGAATACAGTTTCAGCCAATAACAGACAATCGGACTGATGATGGCCACCAACGGCACCCAGCGGTCGCGCACCTGCCAATGGGTGAAAAGGCCGAAGGCGTAGAGACCCAGCAAGGGGCCATAGGTGAAGCCCGCAATATCGAAGAGGATATTGATGAGCGAATCGTTGTGGAATGGGCGGAAAGCGATGATGACCAGCAGATAGAGCAACGCAAAGGCCACATGGACCCGCTTGCGATAGCGCACCTGTTGCTGTTCCGAGAGGTCGGTGCGCTTGTCGAAGTGGAGGAAATCGTAGCAGAAAGTGGCCGTCAGGGCCGTCAGGGTACCGTCGGCGCTGGAATAGCCCGCCGCCACCATTCCCAGCACAAAGCATACCAAGGTGAAGCCACCCATCGACTGGGCGATAAGCGGATAGATTTTGTCGCCCAACACCCTGCCCTCGGCATCGACCGGGAATTCGAAACCCGGGGTATGGGTGCCGTAATAGATGAGCGCAGCGCCAAGCGTCAAGAAAATCAGATTGACCACCACAAAGAGGAAACTGGAGGTGATGACGTTTTTCTGCGCATCGCGAAGGGTCTTGCACGTCAGGTTTTTCTGCATCATGTCCTGGTCCAGACCCGTCATGGCGATAGTGATGAAAGCGCCCGAAACAATCTGCTTCCAATAGTATTTCGGATGGTGGAAATCCGTCTCGAAGATGCGCGTATAGCCCTCGTCGGCGCTGGCCGAAAGCAGTTCGGGAACACTGATATTGAGATTTTTGAGGATTACCACAACGGTTGCAATCGCCGCCAGCAGAAGAAATGTGGTCTGTAGGGTGTCGGTCCATACCACCGTTTTCAGACCGCCGCGGAAGGTGTAGAGCAGAATGAGTGCAATAAAGACCACCGCCGGAATCCAAAACGGGATGCCCCACGAACGAAACACCAGTTCATAGAGCACAAAGACAACAAGATACATGCGCAGTGCCGATCCCATCAGGCGAGACAGGATGAAGAAAATGGAGCCCGTCTTTTCGGACGTGGCGCCAAAACGCTGATTCAAATAGGAATAGATGGAGGTGAGATTCAGCTTATAATAGAGCGGCAACAGCACAAAGGCAATGACAAAATAGCCGACCACATAACCGAAAACCAACGGCATATAGGTGAAATCGCCATAATAAACCCCACCGGGGACCGACATGAAGGTAACGCCCGAAAGCGAAGCGCCCAACATGCCATAAGCCACTACAAACCAGGGCGATTTTCGATTGCCACGAAAGAAGGCGTCATTACCGGAAGCACGCCGCGAAGTGAGCCACATGACGAAAAAAATCATCGCCGTGTACAAAATAAAACAAAGCAGTATAATATTTTGCGTTGACATCCGTTATAGAGTTGAGTTTGCAAAAGTACGAAAATTTTGCTGAATTGCCCAACTTTCGTATCTTTGCCGATTGACAACAGAAATGACACACTTTGAATATAACGCACAAATCAACTAAGAAACAATCGATTATGAAAATAAGAACATTTTTGGCATTCTCTTTATTTGTCATGATGGCCGCCACGCTGTCGGCTCAACAGACGGCCTCCGATGCCAAACTCGACGGTTACAACGGAAACGTCAAAAAAGTGACCAGATACACCTACGAAGTGCGCACCGACTTCACCGGATCCACCTCGCAAGGCGACCTTCTGGAGCATCTGGAGACCGCCTACAACTCCAAAGGCTGGCGCAAAACCATGACCTATGTCACCCCCGAAGCCGATGTCATCTTCCGTTCGCGCTTCAAACACGACGGTTTCGGGCTCACCACCGTGGAGCAGATTGTGGACAACAACGAGAACGTCATCGGCCGCACCTACTATTCCTACGACGCCCACAACGTGCTGAAAGAAATGTGGGTGGAAGATGCCGACCGCCAGATTGAAAGCCGCACACAATACCGGTTCGACGCACAGGGTCACATGGTACAGCGCTCCATCAACGATGCCAACGGCAACATCTTCAAACGTGAGGTATACACCTACAGCGGCAACAACGTGGAGAAAAAAGTGGTCTTTGACCGTTCCGGTAAAAAGATGCAGGAATGGCGCTACGAGTACGACGAGAACAACCAGCCCGTATCGCAGACCCTGTACGACTATAGCGAGGCCGAGCCGGAGATGTACATCACCATTTTCCAATACGAATACGATGGCCATGGCAACTGGACCCGCCGCACAGAATCGGAGCTGATCGACGGCGACCCCATTCCGCAATACATCGTCACCCGCGAAATTGAATACTTCTAAAATAAAGCATTATCTCAAAGCACTGATCTTGCTTCTGACAATAGCGTCGTCCGCAACCGCAGTCAAAAGTCAGGAATTATTGTCTGTACGATGACAGAGATGACATCGCCATCCCTGCGCGACTGCTCAACCTCGATTTTATTTTCAACACCCTCAAACTACCTTTCGACGACTATCGCCTGAACGAAAGGGACGAGTGGAAAAAGATTGACTAATCGTTTTCAATGTCGCCGTATCCGAACCTGCGGAGGGCGGTTTCGCTGTTGCGCCAGTCTTTGAGCACCTTGATGCGAAGGTCTAGGAAGCATTTCTTGCCCGTAAATTCCTCGATGTCCTTGCGGGCCTCGATGCCGAGCCTTTTTATCGACTTGCCCTGATGGCCGATGAGGATGGCCTTTTGCGACTCGCGTTCGACGAAGATGACCGCGCTGATTTTGTCGAGAGTCTCCCCTTCCTTGTAACTTTCGACAGCCACCTCGCAACTGTAGGGAATCTCCTTTTCGTAGAACAACAGGATCTTTTCGCGTACAATTTCAGAGACGAAGAAACGCATCGATCGGTCGGTCAGTTCGTCCTTGGGGAAATAGGGCGGATTTTCGGGAAGGAGATCCATGATATGGTCGAAAATCTTATCGACATTGAAGCCCTCGGTAGCCGAACAGGGAATCACCAGGGCGCGCGGTATCTGCTGCTGCCAGTAGTCGATTTTCGCCGTGATGGTGGCCTGGTCGGAGAGGTCTATCTTATTGATGACTAGGATTACAGGGATATCAGAATCCACCACACGTTGCAGCACCTGCTGGTTTTTGAGGGTCTCCCCCACCTCGGTGACGAGCAGGAAGAGGTCGGCATCCTGCAGCGCGCTGCCCACAAAGCCCATCATCTGTTCATGCAGCTTGTAGTGCGGGTTGACGATGCCAGGGGTATCGGTATAGATGATCTGGAAGTCGTCGCCGTTGACGATACCCATAATGCGGTGACGGGTAGTCTGCGCCTTGCTGGTGATGATGCTAAGCTTTTCGCCCACCAGGGCATTCATCAAAGTGGACTTGCCCACATTGGGGTTGCCGATAATATTTACAAAACCAGATTTGTGCATTATTGAAGTAATATGATTCTAAAAGAGTTTAAAACAAATTGGATTCCCAAACGGTGTGATGACAATAATAATTCATGCCATTTCTTTAATTGAAAACGGAGAACCATTAGAATTATTGTTCAACTAAAGCGTTCAAGACATCCTTGAAATCCAACAAGTTTCGGATTTCGAATGTCGGTTTGGGTTGGTTGGCATCGAGCGCCAGGCCTTTGGGATTGTACCACACCTGACGGATGCCGGCCCGCATGGCACCGACGATATCCACCTTGTAGTCGTCGCCGATGACCAGACATTCGTCGGCACGGGCATGCATCTGTTGCAGTGCCTCTTCAAAGAAACGGGGGTCGGGTTTCATAAAACCCAAATCCTCGGAGAGAAAGAAATAATCGAAATAGCGGTCAATGTCGGATGTCTTCATTTTAGGCAGCTGTGCTTCAGCAAAACCATTGGTGATGACAGCCATGCGCGGGCGCGGTTGGCGATGGTCGAGCCAATCCAGCAGTTCGCGTGTTCCCGGCATAAGGACCGTTTGTTGCGTGGCCTCCACCACATAGTATTCTGACATGCGGAGCGACAGCCTGACAATCTCAGGGTCATCGGCATTGCATCCGAAAGCGGCCAGCGTGTAGGAGAAACGGCGCAAGGAAAGCTGTTCCTTGGTGACGGTGCCGTTACGATAGGCATCCCACAACATATCGTTGATTTGTCGGTAGCGTTCGTGGAAGGTGGCAAAATCAACATGACACAGGTCGGCCAGACCGAAGCTGTCGAACATAGCACCATAGGTGCGGTCGGCATTGGTGTCGAAGTCCCAAAGCGTGCGGTCCAAGTCGAAAAGAAGTATGGGATTTGAAGTCATGTGACAGACGGTGTAACGCTACGAAAGAAAAAAAGAGTCACGACAGGACATCGCGACTCTTATCTTTTCGGCGAGGTGACAATTATTCAGCCTCAGCGGTTTCGGTATCGGAAGTGGCCGACTGACGGGTGCTGTTGACGACGAGCACCTCGCTGCTCTTCGGATTCAGAATCTCGTAGTTGTTGCTCTCGATATCCTGGACCTTGATACGCTGAGCCACATCGAGTTTGGTGATGTCGATGAGGATTTCGCTCGGCATATTGGCGGGAACAGCCTTCACGTTGAGGCGTTTCTGTTTGTAAGCCAGCTTGCCGCCCTTCATCACGCCAATGGAGGTACCGGTGGTGTGAACGGGGATGGACATAACGACCGGCTTGTCATCGCTCAGCTCGTAGAAGTCAGCGTGATAGACGATTTCGGTCACGGGGTGGAAATCGATGTCCTTCAGCATGGCGCTGTGCTTGGTGCCGTTGATGTCGATTTCGACGAAGCAAGGTTCCGGGTTGAAGATGATGCGATCGAACTGGGTCTGGGGAACGCTGAAGATGATCTGTTCACCCTTACCATACATAACGCAAGGCACTTTGGCGTCACGACGCAGAGCCTTAGCATCCTTTTTCCCTACGTGCTCGCGGAGAGCACCGCTCATTGATACTATTCTCATTTTGTGTATAATTTATTGATGTTTATAAATGGTCGACCGCCCCGAGGGGCCAATCGACGTGGTTAATTAATGTTCGATTTTGTGAATCACACCCTTGTGGTGGATGGTGGTTTCATAGAGGTTGTCGAGCGACTCGCAGTTCACCACGCGACGGATGGCTTCAGCAAAGAGCCAGTCGCAGGAGAGGACGCGGATTTTGCTCGATTCGCGTTTCAGCGGAATGGTGTCGGAGACCACGAGCTCTTCCAGCTCGGAGTTCTCGATTTTCTCGATGGCGTTGCCCGACAGCACAGGATGGGTGATCATGGCGCGGACGCTCTTGGCACCGCAAGACTTGATGATACCGGCAGCCTTGCAGATGGTGGAGCCAGTGTCGATAAGGTCGTCGAGCAGGATGACATGCTTGCCTTCCACATCGCCGATGAGGCGCATTTCGCCGATTTCGTTAGGTTTGTTGCGGTGTTTGTAGCAAATCACGAAGCTGTTGTTAAGTGTTTTGGCATACATACCGGCACGTTTGCTGCCACCCATGTCGGGCGATGCAAACATCACATCCTCAATGTCGAATTTGTCGCGGATATAAGGCATGAACAGCGAGGAGCCGTAGAGGTGGTCGACGGGGATGTTGAAGAATCCCTGAATCTGGTCGGCGTGCAGGTCCATGGTAATCAGGCGGTCGACGCCAGCGGCTGTGAGCATGTCGGCAATGAGGCGCGAAGCGATAGGCACATGGGGTTTGTCCTTGCGGTCCTGACGGGCGAAACCATAATAAGGAATGACAGCGACAATCTTTTTGGCCGATGCGCGCTTAGCGGCATCCACCATCATAAGGAGTTCGAAAAGGTTGTCGGTGGGAGGCGTAGTGGACTGGATGAGGAACACGATGCCGCCGCGAATGGTTTCTTCGAAAGAGGGTTGGAATTCACCGTCAGCATACTGGAAAACGGTGGAATTGCCCAGAGGAATACCATAAATTTCAGCTACCCGGCGTGCAAGGTTTTCCGTTGCACGACCCGAGAAAATGAATACTTTATCCGATGTTTGCATGCGAATATTTAAATTAAGAATGGACTGCAAAAATACTATATTTTTTTGGACTGACCGAAAAAAAATGAAAAAAATTTTGCCAATATGAAAAATGTATGTATTTTTGCACTCGAAAACGAGATTGAAAGAGCGGATAGAGACGCAAGTTAAAGAAATAAAATTCAGCTTGTAATTACACTTTTCGACCTTTCGATTCGAAATTCAAAAAATGCCCTGGTGGTGGAATGGTAGACACGGTAGACTCAAAATCTGCTGCTCGCAAGGGCGTGAGGGTTCAAGTCCCTCCCGGGGTACCAAGCGCGCTGATCAGCGCGCTTTCTTTTTTCACCAAAAACCTGTACAGAATTTGTGCATATTCAAAGTTTCTCTATGGTTTCTATACAAAATGTTGCACGTACACAACATTTTTTTTACAAATGCCGTCTTTGCGCAACACACCACACTCATCAAAACGCGAATCATCTTATCAATTAATTCAAATACAGACACATACAACAATCCAGGCCTGTACAGTCATAAAAGGAATGCTTCCCAATCTTCGATACCGAATCGTGTATGACAATTTTTGTCAGTTCCATGCAGCGAAAGAAAGCTCTTCCTTCAATCGCAGTTGTCCCTTCGGGAATAATTCCCACTTGTAGACTTATCATCATAATCCGACACTGCTTATTATCAGGTTTTGCGATCCGCAAAAATATAAGGGCTTGCTTCGGTTGAAGCAAGCCCTTATAACTTTAATCTGCAAATGCCTCTACATTATCCTTCGTAGAAGGGCATCTTGACGGTGATGGCCTTCATGAGTTTCTCACGAATCTTGATGTAGATTTCGGTGCCAGTCTTGGCGTATTCGGCCTTGATGAGGGCGGTGCCGATGTTCTTGCCAGTCGAGGGGCTGGGGCTACCGCTGCGGACTTCACCAATCTTGTTGCCTTCGGCGTCGCAGACCTCGTAGCCATTGCGGGCAATACCGCGGTCGATCATCTCGAAGCCAGCCACTTTGCGTTTGAAACCGGCGGCTTTCTGGGCCAGAAGGAGTTCCTTGTTGATGAAGTTGTTGTTTTCGGCTTTCAGCTTGACGATGAATGCCAAAGGAGCTTCGAGGGGGCTGACGGTGTCGTCCATCTCGTGGCCATAGAGGGCGAAGCCTTTTTCGAGACGCAGGGTGTCGCGGCAACCGAGGCCGGCGGGCATGATGCCGTATTCCTTACCAGCTTCGAAAACTGCGTTCCAAACCTCGATGGCTTTCTCCTTGGGGATGTAGATTTCGCATCCGCCTGCGCCAGTGTAACCGGTGGTCGAAAGGATGATGTTGGGGATACCGGCGAAGGTGAGGATCTTGAAGGTGTAGTATTCCATATCGACGATGTTTTCGTCGGTCAGTTTCTGCATGGCCTTGAGGGCGTTGGGACCCTGAACGGCGAGCTGAGCCCACTGCTCGCTCTCGTTGACGAAGTCCTTGCCAAGCTCCATGCCCATCTTGTCAGCAATCTGGCTCATCCAAGCCCAGTCCTTGTCGATGTTGGCGGCGTTGGGAACCATGAAATACTCATCGTCATGGACGCGATAGACGAGCATATCGTCAACCACTCCGCCCTGACCGTTGGGAAGGCAAGTGTACTGCACTTTGCCGTCGAAGAGGTCCTCAACGTTGTTGGTGGTGACATACTGCATAAAATGCTTGGCGATAGGACCTTTAGCGCGGAATTCGCCCATGTGGCTGACGTCGAAGACGCCCACATTGTTGCGCACATTGTTATGTTCTTCTATCAAAGTGGTGTACTGAATGGGCATGTTGTAGCCTGCAAATTCGGCCATCTTGGCGCCCAGACTGATGTGTAAATCTGTGTAGGGAGTGGTTTTCATTTGTATATATTATTAATTTATAATTAATTAATTCGATTTCTCAAAAACAATTCGAAAGTACAAATGTACATAGAAAATCCGAACCGACAAAAAGTTTTTTTTCAGCATCTGTTGATAAAAACAGCAAACCGTCGGCAATTAAAATATAGAAAAGACGTTCTGCTGTCGAATATAAGATGCATAACGATTCCTGACGTTTTTGATTCATCACGTTTATAATTCTTTATTTTTCACTCGTTTTTCCAGCTTGAGACCATGAAAATCATTCATACTGCCGATTTGCACTTGGGTCAGATAATGTATCAGTACTATGACCGCGTGGACGAACACCGACACTTCTTCAACCAGCTGATGGGATGGTGCGAGGAGCATCGTCCGGATGCGCTTGTGGTGAGCGGCGACATCTACGACATTCCGCAACCCAGCGCTTCGGCACGCGAATTCTTCAACAGCACCTTCGTCACATTCCGTCAGGCCTTTCCCCACATGGCCATCGTCGTCACCGCCGGCAACCACGATTCGGCGTCGCGCATAAAGGCCGACAGCAGTGTGTGGCACCTGTCGGGCGTCACCGTACTGGGTAACGCTCCGAGCGCCGACCCGAACCAGCGTCGCGAGCACTGGGAGGACGACTACATCGTGGAGCTGCCGTCGGGGTTCATCGCCGCCATGCCGTTTATGGGCAACAACCGCACCGAGCTGATCGTTGCGCTGACCGACCGCATCGCTCAGCGCAATACCGATGGGCGTCCCGTAGTACTGATGGCCCACCTGGCCGTGGACGGATGCGACCCCTTGGGGCACGACGACGTCGGCACCCTGCGATGCGTGACGACAGCCGCCCTGGGCATGGGCTTCGACTATGCCGCCCTGGGCCACATCCACCGTCCGCAGACCCTGGGGCACGACATCGCCGACGAGTCGCAACCGCACTCCTCCTACCCTGCCGGCGCCATACGTTACAGTGGCAGCGCGCTCCACGTAAGCTGCGACGAGACCTATCCCCACAGTGTGAGTCTGGTGGAATTGGACCGTCGGGGCGGAACCGTCGAGCTGACCCGCCTGCGCATCGACGAGCTGCGCCACTTCTACACCCTGCCCGCCACCGACAAGCCCGCAGCGCATAGTCTCAACGATCTCTATGCAGCCATCGACTCGCTGCAAAGCAAAGGCCTGCGAGGCTACATCAGACCCCGCATCGATTACGGCGCCCCGTTGCCGACCGACTTCGTCAACAGCATCTACCAGTATCTGGAAAAGACCGGCAACGAGCTGCGGCTCAACCCCAAAACCATCTGGGAGAACATACCGCCGAGAGAAGAAAACGCCGAACGACCTATCTTCGAGATCGCCGACCTGCAGCAGATGACCGACCCGCTGCACTTCATCGCCGAAACCCGCCAACAGTATCCCGAGCTGGACTTCGAGCAGCTGAAGGCCGACTTCGAAGAGATACAAAACGAGCTGCGCCGACAACAAGAGTCGGCCGACAACAAACGCAACGCCAAAAAGAACGCCTCCAAGAATAACGAAAGCACCCCCACACTATGAAACTGCTCGAACTGCATCTACGCAACATCGCCTCCATTGAGCGCGCCGACATAGACTTCGAAAAAGACCCCGGCCTCATCGATCCCGACACCCAGCAACCCGCCCAAAAATTCCTCATCTGCGGCGACACCGGCACCGGCAAATCGGTGCTGCTGGACAGCATCGCCATGGCGCTGTTCAAGGACACCCCGCGTCTGAACAGCACCGCCGAGAAGATTCATAATACGTACACCTCGTCGCACGGCAAGTCGGAAAGCATCGCCGGTCTGGGCCAGTACACCCGTATGGGCATCAGCAGCGACGACCCCTGCTACAGCGAGGTGGTCTTCGAGGGCAAAGACGCGCAACAATACACCGCCCGGCTGACACTGGGCATCACCAAAGAGGGCCAGTACCGGACACCGGCATGGAGTGTGACCTGCAACGGCGTCAAGCTGACGCAGGTGACACAATGCAAGGAGGCTATCGCAAAGGCCATCGACATGAACTTCGACCAGTTTGTGCGGATGTCCATGCTGGCGCAGGGCGAATTCACCGCCTTTCTGTGCGGCAAACGCGACGAACGCGCCAAGGTGCTGGAAAAACTCACCAAGACAACGATATTCAACGAATACGGCGATGCCATCAGCGCCCTCTATTCGCGCAAGAAAGAGGCCTGCAAACTGGTAGAGTCGCGCATTGGCGGCATCGACGAAATTATGATGAAGCCCGACGAGGTGCTCGAGTTGCAGCAACGGCAGCAGCAGCTGGCCCCCATCGTCAAAGAGACCGCCCAAAAGCGACAGTCGGCCGAAACACATCTGCACACCTGCGAGCAACTGCACAGCGAACGCCAGAAGCAACAGGATGCCGCACAGAAGCTGCAGGCACTAACCGCCGAAAGCCAGAGCGACGCAAACAGACAGCGGCGGCAGCTGGTGGAGGATTGGGACCGTACCGTCGACGAACGTCGCGCACTGAAAGAACTGGAACAGGCCACCAACGAACTGAAAGCCATCGCCGAGTCGGAGATCCGACAGGAGGAGGCTTTCGACGTGTTGCAAGCCGACCTGCAATGGCGCGAAGCCGACCTGCAACAACGCCAGCAGGCATTGGCGCAGGAACAACAGTGGCTGGAGCAACACAGCGACCGCGACGGCCTGTACGCCGAGGCGCCGAAGACGTTATCGCAGCTGGATGAACTGTCCAAACAACGCGCTTCGCGCAAAACGCTCGCCGACGAACGCCAGAAAGCCCTCGACCGACTCCCCTCGCTGCAGGAGGAGCACCGTAAGGCCGACGAACAACTGAAGCAAATCGAGGAAAAACGGAAAGCGCTCCAGCAACTGGCCGACGACGCCAGCCAGCAATACGACAAGCTGAATCCCACGGAGCTCGACACCCGTCTGAACACCTTGAAGAAACGAGACGAAGCCTACGAACGGCTGAACACCGACCACAGCAACCTGCAACAAAAGAAGGCAGAACTGCAGAAACTCCAAGAGTCGCTCGACAGCACCGAAGACGATTGGAACAAAGCAAGTTCGGCAGCGGCAAAGGCACAGCAGCAGGCCGAAAACGACCAGCGACAATACGACGAGGCCATGAGCCGCTACACCACCGTCAAAGCCAGCCTCGACGACACGCTGTCCCAACTTCGTAGCCAGATGGTCAAAAACCATGTGGAGACCTGTCCGCTCTGCGGCCAGCACATAGCGCATTCGTTGATGGACGAGCAACATTTCCAGGCCATAGTGCAGCCCTTGGAGCTTGAACGCCAAAAGGCCAAAACGGCACTCGACGCTTCGCGCAAACAGCAGGAACAGGCCAACAACGAGAAAAGCCTCCTCGAGGGACGCCGCAAGGCCATCAGCGAGCAGCTGAAGCAAAACGCCCAGACGATTGCCCTGGAAGAGGCGGCTATGCAGCAGCGCTTGGAGAAAGCCGACATCAAGGCGACCGAAGAGATTGGAGAGGCCATCCGCCGCCACCGCGAGGAGCTGTCCGCTCAGATACAGTCGGTCGAGGAGCAAAAGGAAAAGGCGGCAGCCCTGCACAAGAAATGGCAAAAGCAGCTCGACGCCATGAAGCCCGTCGACAAAGAACGCGCCACAGCCATGGAAAAAACGGCCCAAGCCAAGTCGGACGAAGAACGTTGCCAGAGCGATATAGCCAACAACGACAAAAGGATAGCCGAAGCGGACAAAGAGATCGGCGAACGCACCCAGCTCCTCGAAGGGCGATTGGCGCAGTGGTACGGTGCGCAATGGAGCGACACGCTGCAGCAGGTGGCCGAAACACTGAATCGTGAGGCGACAGCATACAACAACCGCAAGAAAGCCTACGAAGGAGAGCGCAGCCTGCTGGAATCCTACCAGGTCAGCATTCACAACATGACCCTGCAGCGCAACCAGCTGCAAGAGCGTCACCCCCACTGGACTGGCAAGGCCGTCGCCGCACGATGCAACGACAGCGACCTGATGGCACGGTGGCAGCAGCTGACAAACGACAGCATCGCCACCAGTGCCCGCAAGGAAAGCTGCAAAGTCAATGCCGACCGTTGCCGCGAGCTGTTGTCCGCATGGCAGCTATCGACAGGCAAAGAGGTGCGCTATCTGGAGCAACTGGCCACCCAGGAGCAGCAAGTACCGCCGGCACGTGAGCAGCTGGAGCAGCTGGAGAACGACATCCGGCAGCAGCGCATCACACACAACAACGCAGCCGACGAAGTGTCCAAGATATGCGCCAAGCTGGACATCGCCACCGACGCTCCCCTACCCCACCTGGAGCAGTTGCAACAGCAACTGGCCGAGATCCGGAGCAATGAAGAGGCCCTGCTCACCGAGCTGGGCGACGTACAGTCGAAACTGAAAAGCCACGAAGAGAACCAAGCGAAGCTGGCCGCCGTCAAGCAGGAGCTGGAAGCGGCACAGGCGGCACGCGACCACTGGAGCATCATCGACAAATACTTCGGCGGCAACAGATTCCGCAACTTGGTGCAGACCCACATCCTGCGTCCGCTGCTCAACAACGCCAATATCTACTTGAAGCAAATCAGCGACCGCTACACGCTGACCTGCAGCGCCGACAACGAACAACTGGCCATTCTGGTGCTGGACGGCTACAACCGCAACGAGGTGCGCAGCGCCACCATCCTCTCGGGCGGCGAACGCTTCATGATATCGCTGGCCCTCTCGCTGGCCCTATCGTCGCTCAACCGGCCCGACCTCAATTTCAACATCCTCTTCATCGACGAGGGCTTCGGCACCTTGGATCAGGAATGTCTGGACAGCGTGATGAACACCCTCAGCCGACTGACGCAGATTCCCGGACAGACAGAGCGTCGCGTGGGGATCATCTCGCACCGCGAAGAACTGCTGTCGCGACTGCCCAACAAAATCAAGCTGAAACGCGCCGGCCAAGGACGAAGCACCGTAGAAGTGGTATATGAAAATTGAAAAACGTTTCCCGCATTTCTTTTCCAAAGCAAAAAGAATAAATCCTGTGGAGCTTTGAGCCGAAGCCCGAAAAGACCCTTACTTTTCGGAGTGGCTGGGGGCTGGCAAAGATTTTTCTTTTTTTTCATCATTTTTTCTATAGTTTTTTTCTCAACTTTTCTTTAGCCGGAGCCGTAAAGAAAAGTTGCAAAAGAAAGCGGCTCTTTCCCGTAAGAGGAAGGTCCGCTGCTTCCGGGCGATGGAAATCATCGGCGCATAGGGCTATGGCGCAGGAACTCGCAGGCCAATTACTCGAATTCTTTCGGCGACTGCCATTTCGAGTATTTCGCATCTATTTCGTTTAATTCGTTTTATTCGTTTATTTCGTTTAATTCGCCGTTTATCTATCAGAACTGTTGGGGTCTCTTTTTACGGCGAATTTTGCGAATTACGCGAATTGCTTGCGCGGGTCGATTTGGCCATAATCAGATTGGTTAGCTGAGGGCTAAAAAAAGAGGATGTCCCGTGGTGGGACATCCTCTTTGGAAATTGGTTGTATTTCTTTACCTGACAGAATTTCTGTCGGGCATTGTTAGCGTTCGACAACCTTATTTCTTAACAACCTTCTGGGTGGTGGTGCCGGTGGTGGTGTTGATGCGGACCATGTAGACACCATTGGTGAGGTTGCTCATGTCGATAACATTGGTGGTGGTGGTCATCACCTGACGGCCAGTCATGTCAACAACGACAGCGCTTTCGAAGTTCTCAGCCTCGATGGTCACCTTGCCCGTTGTGGGGTTGGGATAGAGGTTGATGTTGGCGTTTTCTGCATTTTCGATGCTCACAGCGCCAGCAGCAGCATAGACAGCAATGTCGTCGATGTCGAGCATGAACATGTCAGAAACATTGAAGTGACGGAGGCCGATGTAGACGGTCTGGCCTTTGTAGGGAGCCAGCGAGACAACATGGTTGACCCATTCGCCGGTGGCATTGCCTTCCCACACGAGAGTGGCGTTGTTAGCGTTGGGGCTGGTAGCGACATAGACGCCATAATGTTCAGTGGCATAGTCAGGATCCTGACCCTTTTCATACCAGCTCAGTTTGGCGTTGTCATCATTGGGGACGTTGACGGCGGTGGAGAAGACCCAGTTGTCGGGGGTCAGGGCACCCATCTGCGATGTCCAAGATGCGGAGGCCAGCATACCATTAGATTCGTTGTTGGCAGCCCCCTGACCGCGCAGGTAATCGAAAGTCCAGTTCTGACCGTCGCCATCGGCATCGATGAGGGTCCAGGAGCTGTATTCGGAAGCATCTTCGAAATCGAAGAAGTAGTCATAGTTCATAATAGTGATGGTGCCGTTCTGAGTGGCGGTGCCATTGGCGTTGGTGATGGTCACGGAAACGTTGTAGGTGCCAGGAGTGTTCCAAGTGCAAGTAGCGTTAGCGGTGTTGGCGGAAGCGGGGGTACCGTTTTCGAAAGTCCAAGCAATGGAGGCATCATCGACGCTGACGAAATTGACACTGAAGGCAACTTCGGCGCCTTTGTTAGCCGATGCAGGGATTTTGTAGCTGGAGATGACAGGAGCCTGACCAGGCTGAGGAGCGCTGCTGATAAGGGCGTTGATGTTGGAGATAGCCTGGGTGGCGTTCTGATCGATGTAGAGGCCCCAAGTTTCGCCATAGATGTGGCAATAGTAGCCACTGGGAGCGATGAAATAGACAGCGGGCACATAGCCGGTGGGGTCGATCATGCTTTCGCAGGAAGCATCGTCGATAATACGATAGGAAACACTAGAACCATCGCTATAGTGGGTCCAATCGCCTTGAGTGTTGTTGCCGGTGCCATAAATGTCATTGATCGTGGTGCTGGGATCTGACTCGACCCAGAGAACGCAGACATTATCCATCTGTTCGTGGATAGCTTCAAGCACTTTGGAGTTGTGGAAACGGTAGCAAGGATTGCACCAAGTGGCGGAATAGTCGATGACGATAGCTTTGCCAGCGGCGAGGGTATCGGCCACATTGACAGGGTTACCGTTGATGTCCTGTGTGGAGAACGGAGTGTGAATCTGGCTCCAGGCGGGACCGTCTTTGGTGCTCTTTTCAGGAGCATAAACGTTTTTTCTCATCTGAGCTGATGCGGACAATCCCAGCGTCAGCGCCAATGCCACTAATAAAATTTTCTTCATGTTGTTTGCGTCTTGTTATTGACCATCAGACACTTCGGTTTTTAATCAATTAATAAATAAATTCTTTTTCAGATGCAAAAATACACTTTTTTTTGGAAATAGCGAAAGAAAACTATTTTTTTGCGTTTTTTAACGTGAGTTAGAAATTATTACGTATTTTTGCAAACGATAAAAATCTCTCACAGGTTCTCAAAAAGCCAACAAATCCTTAAAATACAACACCATGAAGAAAGTATATAGGTTTTTAGCCCTAGTAGCTAATGCATGTGTAATGACAGTCATGGTCGCTTGTGGCGGCGACGACAAAGTCCCCGGCAACACAGAAAACCTTCCCACCACGCTCAGCGAGAAGTTTGACAATGGCATACCGTCGGACTGGACGAATATCGATGCCGATGGCGACGGACGCGCATGGCAGGACTATATCTTGGACGTGGCGGGCAACCATATCAGTCTCGATGGTCAAGTCTGTTCTGGCTCGTATCTCAATTCTATCGGTGCTTTGGAGCCCGACAACTATCTGATCACCCCTAAGTTGTATATTAAGGCAGGTGCCACGCTGTCGTATGATGTGGCCCCCTTCGACACCATCTATTATCCGGACCACTATGCCGTGCTGGTTGGCACCATAGAGGATGGCGTTTTCAACCCAGTCGGGACCCTCGTTGAAGAAGATTGCAGCCAAGCAGCTGTCACCCGGACCGTCAGCCTCAACGAATACAAAGGCCAGAGCCTGAACATCGCTTTCCGACACTACAACTGCACCGATGTCTACGTCATGACCCTCGACAATGTCACTGTCGGCACTGGCGCCAAGGCTCATGTCGCTACGGAGCCCCAAAAGCTGCAGAACACAAACAAAGAGAAATAAAACCATCACTCACCATAGAGAGAGAAGCACTGCCAAACGGTGGTGCTTTTTTTTTTGAGAAAATGGGTTGGCTCAAGCTGGAGACAAGGCCATATCGACCTGCGCAAGCAATTCGCATAATTCGCCGTAAAAAGAGACCCCAACAGCTCTGATAATTAAACGGCGAATTAAACGAATTAAACGAATTAAACGAAATATGCCGACGCAGAACATAATTAGAGGCGATTTACTCGAAAAGGCTGCCGCCGAAAGAATTCGAGTAATTGGCTTATCGCAACAAAGTGACGGTGCCTTTGGCCTGCAAGGTGTTGCGAGGTTTGGTCTTGGTGCTGTAACGCATAATCCAGACGTAGGAATCCTGAGGGCAAGGCCTGCCCTTGTAAGTGCCGTCCCAATAGCCGCTGATGGCATCAAAGTGCGTGATCAGGATGCCCTGCCGGCTGTAGATCCACACCTCGCCCGACTGCAGTTCGTTGGAGGGAATGAAGAAACGGTTGTTGTTGGTTTCGTCGGGGGTGAAGACATTGGGCGGCCAGAGGATGGCACGGTCGACGCGCATGACACCCCAGACGCTGTCGATGCAGCCAATGGGGCTGTAGGCCACCAGGAGCACGGGGATGGAGTCCTGCTGCAGCGGATAGGTGTAATTGACCACCCGATTGGAGTCGCTGGTCTCGTTGAAGAACCACATACGCCGGCTGCTGGCGGAGACATCCGAGAGGCGAATGTCGGGTTGCTCGTAGGAGGCGATTCCGGGTGTGATCTTCATTTCGGCCTTGAATCCGCTATCGAGATCCAGAATCAGCCGTATCACAGAATCGCAGCCCACGGAGTTGAGGTAAGTGACAGTAGGTTCGTAGGTCGACTCGTAGTAGGTGACGCCGTTCTCCCAGGTGTAAGGAACGCCGTTGCAGACCAAGGCATGGGCATAAGATTTGCTGGTGGGGAGCACCACAAGGTCGAGACGCAGCAGGCTGTCGCAGCCGTCGACGGTTTGGTGGTCCACCTCCTGATGGCCGGGAGTGTTGACCTGTTGGTTGTCGAACATCACATGCTGGTTTTCGCAGATGGTGTCGTAGAAATGGAAATGGTAGACCGGTTTGACAACCACGGTGAGGTGCAGCAGGCTGTCGCAACCGTGGAGGGTGGTGAGCGGCACGTCGTGGTTGCCCGCCATGGTGAATCCATAGATGCTGGTGTCGCCATGACAGATGACGGCTGTGTCGAAGACCTCGAAGGTGGGATGGACCGTCAGCGAGAGGTCCACGATGCTGTCGGCGCCATGGATAGAATAGTAGAAGAGCTGTCTGTCGCCGGCGGCATTGAACAAGGTGTCGCACCACGACAGGGGCAGCGCGTCGTCACAGACGGCACGTTCAAAGTGGTGGTGGTAGTTGTTCCACACATGGAGGCTGTAAGAGATGATGCTGTCGCATCCGACGCCATTGGGAATGACCCACGAGGTGTCGTTCACCGCATGATGGAAGGTGCAGCCCGCCATGGAGGTCGGCAGGGCATTCTGCACCACGGTATCGCGTTGCGTGTAGTGGCTGTTGCGCAGCACATGGAGCCGCATGGTGAGGGTGGAATCTTCGCCATGACGGGCATGGATGCCGATGGAAGCCAGGTTGAGCGTCACGCTGTCGGCATCGGCAAATGTGTGTCCGTTCCAGAGCAACGGCAGGCTGTTCTCGCAGATGGTGCTGTCGGCCGAAGCGCTGACATTGGGCCAAACATGGAGGCTATAGGTGATGATACTGTCGCAGCCGGCGGCATTGGGGATGATCCAAGTGGTGTCGCTCTGCGACTGATGGAACGTGACGCCACCGACGGAGACCGGCAGGTTGTTCTGGACC
>CADBDA010000024.1 GCA_902793295.1 uncultured Bacteroidota bacterium | reverse complement strand
GGTCCATTCGTTGAAAGCGCCGCCGAGTGTTTCGTTGAACATGGTGATTTGGTCACCTTTGCACAGGTTGTTGCGTTCCAGACGGATGACAGGAGTGGGTGCCTTGATGGTGCGGATGGTAAACGATTTCTCGTTCCAGCAGGAGGTGTCGTAGGCGGTGGTGCGGATGCTGACGGTGTAAATGCCAGGGTTGTTGAATTGGTAGGATACCGTTCCGCCCACAGCGCTGTCGAGTAGAGCTAGAGGAGAGGGATTCCCGTTCGGGGTGTTGTAGAAATACCATCTGGTATTGTTGGTGTCCACTTGGTCTGCATCCAATTCGACGTAAGGCGTGTAGCTTATGTCGCGCAGTGTTATGGATGCGTCGCAGGCAGGCATGGTATCAAAGAAAATACGGGGTTTTTTATTGGTGACATCGGTGAAGATGGGCGAGATGATTGCATAGTTTGGGTTCATACGCGTGGACATCTTGCACATGAAGGTGGTTTGGGTAAGTTCAGCGCCGGTGTTCATATCAGTGAAGTGATCCAATTCAACGTTGAATACGGAGTCATTGGGACCTTGAGAGATGAAGACATAGTTGGTGGTGTCGGTGCGTGATGTTCCGCTGAGCACGCCGGTGCGGCTGCGGTACCATCTGTAGTGTTGTGCGCCTTTAGGAGCGGCGATTCTAGCCACGCTGCTGGTCGAACCGGCGGCACAACCGTTGGCATTCAGTCGCATGGGCGCACATTCGCCGGCGATGTAGCAGCAACCGTAGTGTTGAGTGTAACCGCAGTCGCCCGTAGCGCATCTGATACGTACACGTTGGAAAGTGAGTTTTTCTAGGTTGATGATGACTTTATTCCAGTTAAGCCAGCAGTTGGAACCAGTAATGGTGAAAGGCGCAGGGTTGGAACTGCTGGTAGGTGCGGGCTGGATATAACAAAGGGTGTCGCCCATGGCCAGTTGCC
Source organism: uncultured Bacteroidota bacterium (assembly GCA_902793295.1). Taxonomy (GTDB): domain Bacteria; phylum Bacteroidota; class Bacteroidia; order Bacteroidales; family P3; genus Colimorpha. The sequence goes on along the minus strand of CADBDA010000024.1, from coordinate 23,851 downwards.
ATGAGTTTCCAACCTGTTTTTCGACGGTGATGACGAATTCGGGGTTGTAATTGGCATCATGCAATGCGTTTTCCAACGAAACGGCATACCAAATGGTGATCAGGCAGTTGTTGGCATTGACGTCGAATTCATAGTAGATGGCCTCTTCTTCGGTGCCTCCACAATAATTGCCCAGTCGGATGGATTTGTGGAAACTGGTGTCTTGAGGAGGTGTGTAGTGCAGATTGTTGCCAGTTACGGGGTCGGTTCCTTCGCTCATGATGATAAACCTTCTGTGGGGTTGGTAGGCCGTTGCATCGTTGTAGCAACTGCTGCTCGACTGTATGTTAGCGAGGTTTTCTGCAGATACTGTTGTTGTCAGCGTTGCTCCCAATGTGGTGCATGTACTGGCTTGGGACAACTTGGATCCCGTGGCACCCGACCACGAGGAGTTGGCCGTTCCGCCTGTGAAGGTGAAGCTGGTAGGATTCTTCAAACCCATGCAGGCGGCACTCTGGGCGTGTAATTCGCTAATGCCTAATGCTATAATAATTAGCGTAATGATTATTTTTTTCATGTGAAAAGGAATTTATTACCACAATAATACTTTTGTAATTAAGTAACAAATTACGTCAATTTTGTTGCGTAAAGAGCTGATATATTTTCTTAATAAAAGTTAAATCACCATTTGCTTGATGTGTTTTGATTTCGCCTTTCAAGGATAGAGCCAGCGATGTCGTGGTCTGTTTTTTTTCGTTAATCTGATGACTGATGGAGTGGTGGTGATATAAGGATAAAAAAAGGGACGCAGAGGGCGTCCCTTTTTTTATGAATTAGAGGATTGATTATTTTTCGCCGTTATTGGCTTCTTTTTCCAATTCCTCTTTGAGGTTCACGAGCACGTCGAGGTCGCCGAGGGTGGTTTTCTCGAGGGTGTCGTTGATTTTCTTCACGGTCTTCTTGGTAGCGCGTTCTTTCTTGGCCTCGGTGTCTTCGCTGCGGTTGTCGTCAGCGGCGACTTCTTGGTTGACGCGGGTATGGGAGACGATGATTTTCTTGTTCTCTTTGGAGAATTCGATCACCTTGAAATCGAGGGTTTCACCCATCTTGGCCTTGCTCTTGTCGGCCTTTTCGAGGTGACGCATGGGAGCGAAGCCTTCCACGCCGTAGGGCAGGGTGACGGTAGCGCCCTTTTCGTTCATGGCGCTGATGGTGCCCTGATGAACCGAACCGACGGTGAAGATGCTTTCATAGACATCCCAAGGATTCTCTTCGAGCTGTTTGTGGCCGAGGCTCAGGCGACGGTTTTCAGCATCGACTTCGAGGACGACGACATCAATCTTGTCGCCAATCTTGGTGAACTCGGCGGGATGTTTGATTTTCTTGCTCCAGCTGAGGTCGCTGATGTGGATGAGGCCATCGACACCCTCTTCCAGTTCGACAAAGATGCCGAAGTTGGTGAAGTTGCGGACGGTGGCGGTGTGTTTGCTTCCCACAGGATATTTCTCGGCGATAGCCAGCCACGGGTCGGGCATGAGCTGTTTGATACCGAGGCTCATCTTGCGCTCCTCGCGGTTGAGGGTCAGGATGACGGCTTCGACTTCGTCGCCCACCTTCATGAAGTCCTGAGCGCTGCGCAGGTGCTGGCTCCAGCTCATTTCGCTGACGTGGATAAGACCTTCGACACCGGGGACGATTTCGATGAATGCACCGTAGTCGGCGATGACGACCACTTTACCCTTGACGTGGTCACCTTCTTTGAGGTTCGGGTCGAGAGCATCCCACGGGTGAGGAGTGAGCTGTTTGAGACCGAGGGCGATACGACGTTTTGCTTCGTCGAAGTCCAGGATAACGACGTTGATTTTCTCGTCGAGGTGGACAATTTCTTCGGGATGGGAGATGCGGCCCCAGCTGAGGTCGGTGATGTGGATAAGACCGTCGACACCACCCAGGTCGATGAAGACGCCGTAGGAAGTGATGTTCTTGACGACACCTTCGAGCACCTGACCTTTCTCGAGGTGGCTGATAATCTCGGCTTTCTGAGCTTCGATTTCGTCCTCGATGAGGGCTTTGTGCGAAACGACGACGTTCTTGTATTCGTGGTTGATCTTAACAACCTTGAATTCCATGTTCTTGTCGACAAATACATCGTAGTCGCGGATGGGTTTGACGTCGATCTGCGAACCGGGCAGGAAGGCCTCGATGTTGTCGAAAACGGTAACGATCAAGCCACCTTTGGTGCGGCTCTTGACGTAACCGGTGATGATTTCCTGTTTTTCGTAAGCCTCGTTGACGCGTTCCCACGATTTGAGGATGCGGGCTTTCTTGTGGGAGAGCAACAGCTGGCCGTTGGCATCTTCCTGGCTTTCAACGTAGACTTCGATTTTATCACCAGCTTTGAACTCGGGGTTGTAACGGAGCTCGGAAGCGGGGATAACGCCGTCAGATTTGAAACCGATGTTCACCACGGCCTCACGGTCGTTGATGGAGACGATGGTACCTTCGATAACTTCTTGTTCGGTGAATTGGTTAAAGGTTTTCTCGTAAGCAGCGGTCTGATTGTCGATTTCTGCCTGGTTGGTTTTTTCAGCCGTATTGTCGATGGCACTCCAATCGAAATCCTCTAACGGTTTGACATTTTTGTAATCCATAAGGATATAAATAGTTTTTTTGTGGCCCTGTCTGCCGGTTTGACATAAGTTAACTGATTGTGTTTTACTTCGTTGACAGGTACGGAGTCCCACAATCGGAAAGGCAAAATTACACTTTTTTTTCTATTGGGCAAATTTTTTCTCGTTGATTATTTGACACGTAGCCGTCGTCCGATCTTCAGTGTGGTGGTTTCTTTGATGCCGTTGAGCTTGCACAGTTTTTTGACGGAGGTGTGGTATTTGCGGGCAAGGGCACCCAGGGTGTCGCCTTTTCTGATGGTGTGGTACTTCTTGTCGCTACGGGCTTTCGTAGTCTTTGTGGCTTTGTCCTTGTGCTCGCCCTGTTGTGCAACCAAGGTGCTGTCTGCGTTGCCGTTTTCGCCGGGAACCACTTCCACTTTACCCCCTTGGCGGACGGCGCGGTAGACATCCTGGCTCAGGGTGCTAGGGGTGATGGTGTATTCCTTGTTCACCGGACGGTTGGTGTCGGCGAGGCTGTGTTTGAAGAGCCATTCGTATGTGGCGGGCAGGTAGAAGGCTCTGGCCAGCGAACCATGGTTCATTCCGGGCAGTTTGGTCCAGATGAGTCGTTCGGTGTTGCCGCAGTTGCCCATGGCGTCGACCACCCGTTGGGAGCAGTTGATGCCGACGGCGCGGTCGGCAGTGCCGTGAAGAATCCACAATGGCACTTCGTTGAGTCCGCAATAGTCCTTGATTGTGCCGCCACCGCACAGCGCCATGGCTGCTGCCACTTTGTCGGGGTAAGTGCCTGCGAAGTTGATGGTGCCGTAGCCGCCCATGCTCATGCCTAGGACGTAGATGCGGGTGGTGTCGACGGTGTGGTGCGCCTTCACCCATTCAACGATGTTCATGACGCGGTCGGGTTTCCAACCGCCGCCAGGGCATTGCGGGGCGATGACGATGGCGTCCAGTTTCAGTCCCATCTCGATGGCGGCGATGGTGCCGTAGCGTTTCACGCGGTTCAGGTCGTGTCCGGACAGACTTTTGCCGTGCAGGAATACCACCAGCGGTTTGGCCGTTTCGCCTTTCACATAGCCTTCGGGCGTGTAGAGCCAGAAGTTGTACCCGTTGCTTACCGTGTTGCGGTGGGTGGAAAGATGCTGGGCCCAGGCCGTTTGCATCATCATCAGACATCCGATAAGAATAAAAGCGTATTTCTTCATATTGTTATATTTTATGCATTATTATTGGTTGATTTCAATTGCTGTTTTTGAGTTGTCGGGTGCTGCCCACCGTCAGACGGAAGATGGAGCGACCGCGGGAACCTATCACCACGTGGTTGTCCACCACGATGGGTGAGGCTTCGAAGTTGGCGCCGACCTGTTTGGAGTACAGCAGCGATCCGTCTTTGCCGTTGTAGAGGAACACGCGGCCGATGCAGTCAGCATTAAAGACGAACATCTCGTCGTTTTCGTTGAGGAAGGCTACGGGCGACGCCCAAGCATAATGGCTTTGGCTCACGCGGTAGGCAATGCTGCCGTCGGCGCGGTTGAGCGCCACAAATTCGCCTTTCAAACCCGGTTTGTCGTTGGTCACAACATTAAGGAACAGCAAATTTTTGCAGTTGCCTACGCCGAGCAGTGGGGTGGCGAAGAGTCCGCCGTCGAACTTGTGTTCGCCGATGGCGCCGCGATGGGCCGGCAGCCGTTGTTCCCAGATGCGTTCGCCGGTCAGCGCATCCAGTTTCACCACATAGCACCATCCGCTACCTTGTCGATCCACCTCGCAACCGGTGTAGAGGTAGGGGTGTCCTTCCTCGAGTGCCAGCACCGGGGTGGCGTCGGAATCGTCGTGGTTGTCATAGCTCCACACAGGTTGGAGTGTTGCCAGGTTGAAGCAAAGCACCCGTCCGTGGTTGTCGGTCACAAAGCCATAGTTGCGGTAGTAGGCCATGGATGACTCCATGCCGGCGGCTGTAGAGCCTTTCTTTTTGAACTTCAGTGTGCTGTGCAGCAGTAGGCTATCGCCCTTGATGCGGAATTTGTAGAGGGTGCCGTTTTCAGCCGGGCGGAAGAGGAACTGGCCGATGCGGATAGGCGACGAGTCATAGCCGCCCCAGCCGCGCCAAGCCTTATTGTCTCGTGGGAAAAAATGCGAGATGCGATGTTTGTATAGGTTAACGGTGAGTGCGCCGAAGGGTTGTGTGTTGGGGACGCCCTGACCGACGTAGAGGTTGCCGTTGAGGGTTGGGTCGAGAGATACTGTCCCTTTGATGGGGTTGAGTACCGACAGCGATTGGCGCGAACTGTCGCCCGTGGCGAAATTGATGAAATAGATTCGGGAGCAGAGCGAGCCAACGATGATTTCATCGTTGGAGAAATGGTCGGTGAGCTGGGTCGATTCGTTGCGGAAACGGTTCATGCAGCTGTCGGGCCAATGCACGTAGAGCGGTTGTCCGGTCCATCCGGTGCCGCCGCCCCAGATGCCCAGGTCGGTTTGTCGGCCATCGTAGGCGGTGGTGAATTTCCAGTCGATGATCACCGTGTCAGGACGACCTTGGATGTGTCCCACGAAAGGAGCATTGCGAAGGGCGCCGCCGCGGAAGGTCATGATGCCCGGAGCGTCGGCATAGAGGTCGTCCAGCGTGTTGGGCATGTCGTCGGTGATGGAGTCGAAGAGGTCGATTTGGTATTGTAATTCGTCAACTGAAGCGAAAGAAGTGTCGGGAAAGAGCGTCGGCTCCTCCTGTAGTGGAGAAGGCATGCTGTCGGCTGTGGATTCCTGAGGCGTGGAGCATGCCATCAGACAGCTGAAAACCAGTGCCGACAACACAACGAAAGCTCTGGCCGTAGGGATTGGTCGGTTCGTAAGGGGGAATATGTCTTTTTGTGTCGTCTTCATTCGCAGCGAATCGAAAAAGAACTGCAAAGATACAAAAAAAAATTAATTAACAAAATGTATATTAAGCAACCGTTTGGATATAAATCAACTAAGTGAAATATTTGTATTTTATTAACAATTGTATCGGGTGCAAAAAAACGGAATTGCCTTCAAGATGGTAGAGAACTTGTTTAGGTATAGATAAATGGAAAGGGGAAAAAAAAGCCCCGCAATCTTGCGGGGCTTTTTTGTTCAAGATGACTCTTTGAAATTATTTTGCAATTTCAGGAGTGAAAGCTTTCTTGGCATTGTCAGCTTTGGAGGGAGCAGTCCAGCTGTCCCAGTGGATGTTCTGCATGGTGCCTTTCAGGGTGTAGGTTTCGGTGCAGTTTTCCCAATTGACGATCTGGTTAGTGGCGTCGTAGTTAGCAGATGCATCAGCATAGGTGGTAGCCTGTTCGCTCCAGTTGCCGCTGAGGGTCAGAGCGGTGAGGTCGATAGCGCTGATGGTTTCAGCCCAGCTCTCAGTGTTGGGATAGAAGTTGTAGACGGACTGGGTTCCAGCTTGAACAATGTCGTTTTCGTCGCGATAGCGCATATAGTCACCATCGGAAGTTTCAGCGTCGAAAGAACCGGCAACGCACTGCAGCCAACCAGAAACGGCGACAGACTTATCGGTGTTCTGGCAGTTGAGGGTGATGTAGTTCTGAGCGGTGAAATCAACAGCTTCAATAACGGCAGCATCCCAAGTGGTGGCGGTGCCTTTTTCGATGCGGTAAGTACCGTCTGCCAATGCGTCATTGTTTTCTTCTTCGTCGCCGCAAGCAGTCATAAGGCTGGTAGCGAGAACGGCAATGCCTAAAAATGTGAAGATTTTTTTCATTGTTTGGTAAGTTTTAATTGGTTAATAATAAATTGGTTTGTTTTCTTTTGAAAATGTTATGAATTTCTTTTGTATTTAGGGTTTTCTGTGGCATGAGGGTGAAGACGCTGTAAATAAAGGAGAGATCCTCTGTCGGATGACATTAATTGGATGCTGAGGGTTCTTCTTTCAGGTCTGGTTTCACCGGTTGCTTTTGGAAACCCATAAGGATATGCACTTTCCAGACGCCATTGCGTAAGACAAGATCGACTTTGCCGTCCTGCTTTTTTTGAGGAGTGGTCTTGTGGTAATAGGCTGTTGCGGTAGTGTCGCTGGTCATTTCCACTTTTTTAATCTTGACTTTAGCAGGGGTGTCCGATTCGATGTATCCAGGCTCCACAGCTTTAACAAGATTGCGACTTACGCGAATCACGCCCTCTTGTGTTTCAGAGGTGCAGAAAGGTACTGCATCCTCGACACGGTAATTGGCCATAGCGTCAAGATAGCTGTAGGCAGCATTACGGATGGCGCGTTTTGGGTTACCGCAAGAACACATAGCAGTTCCAACGCTCAGCGTCATGATAATAACTATGAGGGTCGTTTTGAACTGTCTTTTCATGGTGAAGAAAGTGCTCTAAAGAATTAGAGCGTTAATGTGATGCAAAGAAACTGTTATTGTGATTATTTCTTAGCGCCGGCTTTGTCAGCGAGAGGCAGGACGCCGCTGTTGGTGTTCTGTTTCTGGGTCTCGGTGGTGGGTTTCTTGTTGTCGTTCACGGGTTCAGCTTTCTTGGCAGCGGGTTTGGCGGGTTTCTTTGCCACGGGAGCAGGGGTGGTGTTTTCAACGACTGCAGTGGTGTCAACGGGAGCCACGGTGTCAAGCATTTGGTCGACGACCTCGGGTTCGTTGGTTGCGTTTGTGTCAGCATTCTGGCTGTCGTTGTTAGCGGCGTTACCATTGCAAGCGGCGAATGCCACAACTGCCATAGAAATAGCAAAAAGCTTAACTAATTTTTTCATTTTTTGATTGTTTTTTAATGGGTTAATAATTTTGTTCAATATTTGTTCTCTTTGATATGATTATACTTAAAAAATCGATGCAAAAATACATTATTTTTTTAACATGGAATGATTTATTAAGTTTTTTTTTGTTTTTGATAAAAAAAATATTCAGTTGGGCATCAGTTTTTGATGTCGAGTGCGTCGCGGATTCCGTTTCCTAAAATCATGAAAGCTAGTACGATAATCATGATTGCGATGCCTGGGATGAAGGCTTGGTAGGCGGAATCGAGGAGAATTTGGCCGTAGTTTTCTTTGACCATAGAGCCCCATGAGGGCATGGGTGGTTGGACGCCAATTCCGAGAAAACTGAGGCCGGCTTCGAGCAAAATGGCTGTGGCGAAGTTGGATGCCGTGATGACGATGACGGGTCCCATGATGTTGGGCAGGATATGGCGGAAGATGATGCGCGGGGTGCGGTAGCCGAGGGCTCGGGCGGCCTCGACATATTCTTTTTCTTTGATGGAGAGGACTTGTCCGCGCACCACGCGAGCAACGTCGACCCACATGGTAAGACCCACGGCGATGAAGACCTGCCAGAATCCTTTGCCCAGAGCAAAAGTGATGGCGATGACCAGCAGTACGGTGGGGATGGACCATACCACGTTGATGAGCCAGAGAATGAGGTTGTCGACCCATCCGCCGTAATAGGCGGCTAGGGCGCCAAGCAGTATGCCGATGAGCAGTGCGATGGCGACGGCAATGAAACCTACAGAGAGGCTCACACGGCTACCGATCATGACTTGGCTGAGCACGTCGCGGCCGTAGGTGTCGGTGCCAAACAAAAAGGTGCGGGTTCGAATGTCGTTCACCTGTGAGCGGTGGAAGCACTGCTGTTCGCCGTCATTGGGGATTGATCCGGTAAAGGTCTCAATGCGGATGCTGTCACCGTCGGTGTGGTAGCTGTAGACCGGAATGGCGGTGGCTTCGAGCGGTCGCCCGTGAAGGATAAAACTGAAGATGTTGCCCGATCGCTCATGGGTGTCGGTGGAGTCCGTCTGGACGTAGACAAAGGTGGCCTTGCTGAGCGGTTTCTGTGACGCCAGCTCCAGATATTGCTGGTTGCAGTAGGGCGTATGGTCGGGGGTGATAAGGTAACCCAGCAACGCCATGACGACAAAAAGCAAGATGACGACCATGCTTCCCACGGCCATGGGGTTGTGGGTCAGTCGTCTCCAAAAGAGCGAGTCGAGACTGCTGCCGTTTTGCGCGGCGGCTTCGACAAAGGCTTTCTGTCGTTTGCGTAGACGCATGGGTTGAGGGTGCTGAAAGGAGTTTTAGAGGAATCCCAGTTCTGCTTTGGTCGCGTCGCTCAGGTTTTCGAAACTCCATGGCGGGTCGAATGTCAGTTCCACGTCGACCGACTTGATGCCCTGAATGTAGCCCACCATTTCCTTGACTTCGCGGAACATGTATTCGGCCTCCGGGCAGTCGGGGGCGGTCATGGTCATGAGAATCTTGACGTTGAATTCGTCGTCTATGTCAATCTTGTAGATGAGTCCCAGGTCGTAGATATTGACTGGGATTTCGGGGTCGTAGATGTTTTTCAGGCAATTGATGATTGCGCTGTTGATGGTTTCTTTGGTGGGAGACATGGTACAGGAGGCGTTGGATGGATTATTTTTTCATTGAGAATGCCAAGGCGTAGAGCTTGATCTGCTTGAGCATCGAAGTGAGTCCGTTGGAGCGGGTGGGGGAGAGGTGCTCCTTGAGGCCGATGACATCGATGAACTGGAGGTCGGCGTCGAGGATGTCCTGAGGCGTCTGACCGTCGAAGGCGCGGATGAGCAGTGTGATGATGCCTTTGGTGATGACGGCATCGCTGTCGGCGCGGAAATAGAGCTTTCCGTCGCGGTTTTCGCAACTGAGCCACACACGGCTCTGGCAGCCTTTGATGAGGTTGCTCTCGGTTTTGTCTTTTTCTTCGATGGCGGGGCACTCTTTGCCCAATTCGATGAGGTAGCTGTATTTGTCGAGCCATTCGTCGAAGTTGGCGAATTCGTCGATGATTTGTTGTTCGATTTCTTGAATGGTCATTTTTGCGGAGGTGATTTGTCGATTATATTGGTTCTGTTGGCCTTGCAGGTCTTATTAGAATTTTGTATATTAATTCTTTATTATTGTTTTTATTTAGGTGCTTTTTTGATGAGGATGAGAGCGGCGATGCCGAAGACCAGCTGTGGGATGAGTACGGCCAGGAAGGGCGGCAGGTTGCCGTTGCTGGCATAGACATTGCAGACGCGCATGAAGACAATGAATCCGAATGCCAAGCTGATGCCGATTGCCAGATGGACCCCGATGCCGCCGCGGCTTTTGTGCGAGGATATGGCCACGCCGATAAAGGTCATCACCAGGAATGCCAAGGGGTTGAGCAACCGTTGGTAGAATTCCAGTTTGGCGGCGGTGACGGCGCCCGAGCCGCGCATTTTTTCGCGTTGGATATGGTGGTACAGTTCGATGCTGTTCATGGTGACAATCTGCTTGGCGGCTTCGTTGAAGTCGCTAGGTTCCAAGTTCAGTTGCAACTGTTTTTCGTTCTGGGTGACGAGTGATTCTTTCTGTCCGTCGAATGTGCGGCGTTTGTAGCCGTAGGCCCGCCATTCTGTGGTGGCGCTGTCGTAGACGATTCGGTTGGCGAAGACACGTTCGGTCATGTTGCCGATACTGTCGTAGGTGTCTTGGGTGAAGAGCACGGCTGCCTGCTGGTTGACGTCGTAGCTGAAGGTGTTGACCTGCACCCCCTTGCTGGTTTGGAAGTGGAGGTTGCTGTAGAAGCTTTTCTTGTGGGTTTTGATGTACTTGCCTTCAAAATCCTTGAGTGTGATGTTGCTTTGGGGGATGACGAAGTTGCCGACCACGAGGATGAGGAGGGCGAGTATGCAAGCACCGTGCAGGTAGGGGCGGAGCATGCGCTTATAGCTGATGCCGCTGCCCAAGATGGCCACAATTTCGGTGTTGGAGGCCATTTTGGAGGTGAAGAAAAGTGTGGAGATGAAGACGAACAACGGCCCGTAGAGGCTGAAGAAGTTGGGGATGAAGTTCAGGTAGTATTTGAAGATGATTTCGTTAGTGGGTGCGCTGTTGCGGATAAAGTCGTCGAGTTTTTCGGAGACGTCGAAAGTGATGACGATGACGATGATGATGACGAGCCAGAGCAGGAAGTTTTTGAGGTACTTCCCCAGTATGTAGCGGTCTATGAGCGGATAGGAGCGTCTCGTCATTGTGGTAGGAACGTGCTTTGTATCGAACAGATTATCGGGATGGAAGTCTTTGTTTTCGGTTAACGTTGTGAGGAGTTGCTTTATTGTAGCAGTCGAGAAAAAAAGGGGTTCGTGGTGAACCCCTTTTTTATGATGATGATTCTGGATTTACATGATGCCCATCAGCTTCTGGAAAGAGGTGAGCGATTCGAGCACGTTGGTTTTGACGTGGATGAATTCGTTGATGCCGTAGCCCTTGTAGGTGTCGACCATCTCTTTGGGGAAGCCGGCCAGCACGATGGATTTCACTTTGCCCTTCAGCAGGTTGCAAGCCGACTCGGTGATTTCGGCATATTCGTCGTCCGACGAGCAGAGCACCACGATATCGGCTTTGGCATCGAGTGCGGCTTTGACGCCCTCTTCAGCGGAGGCGAAGCCGTTGTTGTCGATGATTTCGTAGCCAGCCACACCGAAGAAGTTGGTGGCGAAACCCGAACGGGCGCGGCGCATAGCCAGGTTGCCGTAAGTGAGGAGGAATACCTTGGGACGGATGCCCGACTGTTCGGTGGCCAAACGCAGCTGTTCGAATGCCTCGGCGCCGCGGTAGGGTTCGATGGTCTTGACTTCGGAGCCTTTCTCGCAGTGGCAGCAGCAGTTGCCCTGTTTTTCGATTTTGGCCTTCATGCTCTCAGTGAGGTTGGGGTATTGGTTGGTGCCCAGAATGGTGGTGCGGCGGGTGGCGATATCCATGTCGCGCTGTTGAGCGGTCTTGGCGATTTCGTCCTGCACATAGCCTTGGCGGATGGCGTTGGCGAAGCCTTGTTTCTCCTCGATGGTGAGGAAGTACTGCCAAGCGTATTGGGCGATGGAGTCGGTGAGGTTTTCGATATAGTAGCTGCCGGCGGCGGGGTCCACAATCTTGTCCAGGTAGGACTCCTCTTTGAGGAGCAGCTGCTGGTTGCGGGCGATGCGGTAGCTGAAGTCGTCAGCCTCTTTGAAGGCGATATCGAAGGGGGCCACGCTGATGGAGTCGGCGCCAGCGATGGCGGCGCTCATGGTCTCGGTGGTGGTGCGGAGCATGTTGACATAGGGGTCGAAGATGGATTTGTTCCACGAGGAGGAGCGGGCGTTGATGAACACCTTATAGGCGCAGTCGCAGGTGGGTTTGTACTGTTCGACGATTTTGCTCCACAGCATGCGGGCGGCGCGGATTTTGGCGATTTCCATGAAGTAGGTGCCACCCACGGCGAAGTTGAAGACGATATTTTTGGCCACGGTGGTGGCGTCGCAACCCTTGTCGGAGAGTTTGGCCATCAGTTCGTTGGCGGCGGCGAGGGTGAATCCCAGTTCCTGGACGATGTTGGAGCCGGCGTTGTTGAAGAGGCTGCCATTGACGGAGAGGACGCGGAATTCGGGCAGGTTCTCAGTGGCGTAGTTAATGAGGGCGAGGGCTTCGTCGTAGTCGCCAGCTTCGCCGTGTTTGAAAGCGCCGTGAGTGAGGGCGTGTTTGAAGATGTCAAAGTTGACCGAACCGTGGATTTGGGTGGTGTCGAAACCATTTTTGCGAGCCACGGCGACGAAAAGCTTCAGAGTCTGGAGAAAGTCCTTGGAGCAGTTGAAATGGATGGTGACAGCGGTGAGGTAGATGTCTTTAAGCAAGGTGCTCATCTGCTCTTCGGTCTCGATGTTCTTTGCGCAGAAGCCCAGTGCGGTGGCGCCGCGTTTGACAGCGTCGAGGGCGAAGGCGTTAGCCTTGGCGGGGTCTTTTTCGGTGATGTCCTGACGGATGTCCCAGACGTTGCTGTCGGCCTGCTTTCCGCGGGTGAAGGGGAACTGGTCGGGGTTGGAGTCAAGGTACTCGATGTGTTCGAGGTCTTCGGCGCGATAGTAAGGTTTCACTTTGAAACCTTCGATGGTTTTCCATACCAGTTTCTTCTCGTAATCCGCCCCTTTGAGGTCTTTGTTGATGACTTCTTCCCATTTTTCGGTAGAAACGGGCGGGAATTCGGTGAACAATTTGTTGTCTTCCATTATCATAAATATGTTTTGTATTTCTCTGTAAAAAAGCAAAGATACAAAAAAAAATAAAAAAAGCGGAAAAGGGATCCCTTTTTTTTATTTTTTAGTTGCTGAAGACGTAGCGGACAATGTTTTCGCCCATCTTGAGCGCCTTGAGTCGCGTTTCCTGCGAGTCGTTGTGCACGTCCTGGTCCTCCCATCCGTCGCCGAGGTCGCATTCCCACGAGAAAAAGCACACCAGGCGACCCTCCCAGATGAGGCCGTAGCCTTTGGGCGGTTTGTTGTCGTGTTCGTGGATTTTGGGGAGACCGTTCGGGAAGTCGTACTTCTGGTGGTAGATGGGGTGGTTGAAAGGCAACTCGACAAATTCCAGCTCGGGAAAGACTTTTTTCATTTGTGGCACGATGAAATCGCGCAGACCGTAGTTGTCGTCGATGTGGAGAAATCCGCCTCCAATCAGATAGTTGCGCAGGTTGGTGGCCTCTTGTGAGGAGAAGACCACATTGCCGTGGCCCGTCATGTGGACAAAGGGGTAGTTGAAGAGTTCGCTGCTGCCCACGTCGACTACGGCGTATTGCGGTTCGAGGTTCATGTGGAGGTCGGTGTTGCAGAAAGCGATGAGGTTGGTCAGCGAGGTGGGGTTGGCATACCAGTCGCCCCCGCCCCCGTATTTCAGCAGGGCGATTTGGGTTCGCTGTTGTGCCGACAGGGGCAGCATTCCTGCCAAGAGCAGCAGGGCGAACAACAGGAGGGGTATCTTTGTTTTCATTTTAAATCAGACGGATATGTGTGATAGATATTGTTGGGCCATAAATCAGTTGAGAAGGTTGAAGAATGCCACGGCAGCCAGAGCGGCCGTTTCGGTTCGCAGGCGGCAAGGGCCGAGGGTCACCGGCTGGAAACCCGATTGGAGGGCGGCTTGCACTTCGGCGGGGCTGAAGTCGCCTTCGGGTCCGATGAGTATCAGCGCATTGTCGCCCGTGTGGTAGAGCAAGCGCAGCGGGGTGCGGTGGTCGCCGTCGCAGTAGGCGATGAAGCGTTGTCCGTCGAAAGGGCTGCGGAGCAGCACGTCGAGCGGTGTGGGCGCATTGACGACCGGCTTGTAGGTCTTGAGCGACTGCTTCATGGCGCTGATGGCAATTTTTTCGAGGCGGTCCTGCTTCATGACGTTGCGTTCGGAATGTTGGCAGACGATGGGAGTGATTTCGTCGATGCCCATTTCGACCGCTTTCTCGAGGAACCATTCCATCCGCGCGTTGTTTTTGGTAGGAGCCACAGCCACATGCAGATAGAAAGGATGCCGGCCGTAGTTTGGGGTGCGCTCGACCACTTGGACGGTGCAGCGTTTGGGATGAGCCTCGGCGATGGCGCAGCGGCACAGAGTGCCCTGTCCGTCGGTGAGGAAAATTTCGTCGCCAGAGACCATGCGCAAGACGCGGACGCAGTGTTTTGACTCCTCTTCGGATAGTGTGTAGATATCTGATTCTATGTCTTCTGCAAAAAATAATTGCATATTGGTTGTCGCTTTTTCGGGAAGCAAAGATACTGAAAAAACAAAAATCGGGCTGACGAAAAGTAATTTTTTGCGTCAAATGGCGTTATCGAATAACTAATTGTAAATATTATTGAACTGCAATAGCCCACAACACATGAAGCTGAAATTTTGGATAATCGTGATGCTGACGCTGGTGGTGACCACCGGTGCCAAAGCGCAAAAGAACCACCTCACCGCTTTCACGCAGGAGAACCTGCCCACCGAGATGCTCACTTATTTGGACCAGGCGACCAGCGACAAGGAAAAGAAAAAGGACAACGCCAAGCTGATCATGGAGTTCGGTACCGTCTACAGCCAGTTGGACGGAGCGATGCAGAAGCGCATGACCGCCGTCTGCAACACCGTGCTGAAGCTCAAAGTCAGACAGCATCCCGATGTGTTTAACTTCATCGGCACCGTCAATCTGATGTACACCAAGGGTGGTCGCACCAACTTTGACGCGTGGGTCGGCTGCTTGGAGTTCATCCAGGGGCGCAACAAGAAAATCAAGGATTTTACCGATTTTGTGGAGTTCACCGACCAGTTTGTGAAGACGCGCACGCTCTACAGTTCGCGGTCGTGCAGCTGGCAGATGCAGGACGGCACCACCTTCCGCCTGCAGATTGAAGGCGGCGACATCATGGTGGTGGTCGACAAGCCCATAGAACTCTACTATGCATCGGACAAGGACAATGGCGTCATCTATGGCACCAAGGGCGTCTACCACTATTTTGACAACCGCTGGGTGGGCGAAGGCGGACGACTGAACTGGGACCGCACCGGCATACCCACCACCGCTTGCTGGGCCATGCTGTCGCGCTATGAGGCCATCACCAAGTTCCCCAAATTTACGGCCGACTCGGCCCAATTCACCAACACCAACTACTTCAGCAAGCCCATCTACGGAAGGGTGGAGGAGGCCCTTTCGGCCAAGATGGAACCCGAGAAGTACAGTTTTCCCAAATTCCGTTCCTACCAGAAGGACTTCCGTTTGAAGGACATACTGCCCGGAGTCGATTACAGCGGCAGCTTCATGATGAACGGTTCCAAGTTCATCACCTCCGACCCGAAGAACCCCGCCACGCTGATTTTTTACCGTCAGGGCAACCCCTTTATCACCGTCAATTCGGTCAAGTTCACCATCACCAGCACCAAAATCGTGTCGGAAAATGCCGCAGTGAAGATATTCATCGACGGCGATTCCATCTGCAACAACGGCATCACGGTACGCTACCTGGCGCAGGAGAAACAGGTGAACCTCATCAACGACTCGCGCCGCAACTACTATAGCCCCTATTCCAACTCCTACCACAATCTGGACATGTACTGCGAATCGATTGTGTGGAAGATGAACGACGATGTATTGGATTTCGCCATGCTGGGACAGTCGGGAGACCAAACCTTCTCCACTTTCGAGTCGAACAGCTACTATTCGGAGCGCAAATTCCGCGAGATTCAAGGCATCGACCAGATCAATCCCGTCATACGCGTCTACCGATACATGCAGGCTCGCGGCATGACCTACGATTTCTTCATGGACGAGTTCGCCAGAGCCATCAATATGGACATCATGCAAGCCAAATCGATGATCCACACGCTGGCCCGTTCCGGTCTGGTGTCGTACAACGAGGCCCAAGGCAAGGTGTATGTCAACGACAAGCTGGTCGACTTTGCCAAGGCCAGCGCCAAGAGCAAGGACTATGACTACGACGCCCTCACCCTCGAGTCGTCGACCAAGAACAACAACGCCCGGTTGGATCTGCGCACCAACGCCCTCGATGTGCACGGTGTGGAGAAATTCGTTCTCAGCGACAGCCAACAGGTGGTCATCTACCCCCTGCAGGGCGACTTGGTGGTGAAGAAGAACCGCGACATCAACTTTAACGGACGCATCCATGCAGGCCGATTCATTTTCTATGCCACCAATGCCACCTTCCTCTACGACGACTTCAAACTCGACCTGCCGCAGGTCGACTCGATGATATTCTACGTGACCCAGTTCAACAACCCGCAGGAGGAGCATGTGGTTTACACGCCCCTTCACAACCTGACCGGGCATCTGCAGATTGACCAGAGCGACAACCATAGCGGACTGAAGCGCGTCAAGGAGCAATATCCTATCTTCACCAGTATGAAGGACAGCTACGTCTACTATGACCGCAAAGATATCCACAATGGCGCCTATGTGCGCGACAAGTTCTACTACACCATTCATCCCTTTGTGGTCAAGAACATGGTGAATTTTGTCACCGACAGTTTGAGCTTCAACGGCGTGCTGACTTCGGCGGGCATCTTCCCCGACATCACCGAGCCGCTGAAGGTGCAGCCCGACTATTCGCTCGGCTTTGTCACCAAGACCCCCCGCGGCGGCTACGACGCCTATGGCGGACGGGGTCATTTCAGCAACAAGATAGACCTCAGCTACCGCGGTTTCCGTGCGCAGGGGCAGGTTGACTACCTTACCTCCGTCATCCAGTCGAAGACCATCTACTTTATGCCCGACTCGATGATATCGGTCAGCGACACTTTCTACGTCAAGGAAGAAGGCGGATTCCCCGATATCCGTAACAGCCGATCCATGCAGCGCTGGTACCCCTATGCCGATTCCATGCGGGTGGCACAGCTGCTCAACGGGCCCCAGTTCAAGATGTACCACAACGATGCCCAGTTGGCCGGCCATGTGGTGTTGAAACCGGGTGGCGCCACGGCGTCGGGCAGCATCGCCATCAAGGAAGGCACTCTCGAATCGCAACTCTTTGCATTGCAACCCAAGGAGATGCGTAGCAACGTGACGGCGTTCACCCTGCGCTCGGAGGTGTATAACAACACTGCCTTCTATGCCACCGACATGAAGTCGCACGTCGACTACACCAAACGTCGGGCCGACTTTGTCTCCAACGCCCCGCTGGGTCGCACCCAGCTGCCGCTGTTGCAGTATGCCGCCTACGTCGACAAGTTCTCGTGGGAGATGGACCGCAAGGAGCTGGACCTCATCAACAGCAAGAGCGAGAGCAGCCAAGGACTGGAAGGATTGGCACTGCGTGAGCGCTTTGCCCACAAGGAACAGCCCGGCGCCCTCTTTGTCTCCACCGACCCCACCAAGGACAGCCTGAACTTCCATGCAGTCCGTTCCACCTACCTCTATAATGCCGGACAACTCACTTGCCGTCAGGTCTTCACCATCAACAGCGCCGATGCCGTCATCGCCCCCGGTGGCGACACGCTGCACGTGCGTCAGGGTGGCGCTATAGACCTGATGAAGCACTCGCAGATATTGGCCAGCCGCGACAACCGCTACCATCTCATCTACGACGCCGATGTCATCCTTGCTGGCGCGCAGAAATACAGCGCCAAGGGTAACATCGACTACGAGGACGAGAACGGGAAAAAACAGCGTATCTACCTTACCGACATAGCACCCGACAATCGTGGAGTGACCATCGGAAGCGGCTTTGTGCCCGACGACGCCAACTTCACACTCAACGAAGCCTTTGGATTTGCCGGCAATGTGCGTGTAGAGGCCGATAAGGAATTCTACCACTTCGACGGTGGTGTGCGTCTGCTGCACAACTGCCATACCAATGCCGAACTCGGTTTGCTGGCCTATTCCGACTACCTGAACCCGAAACAGATTCTCGTCACGGTTCCTGAGATACCCACCGACTGGAAAGGCAATCGCATCACCGCCTCCATCCTGTTCAACAAGTTGGATATGAGGCCCTATGCCGCTTTCCTTACGCAGGAGCGTGCTGCCGACAACGAGCTGATGGGCGCCCACGGCTATGTGACCTACGACAGCAAAGTGCATGAATATATGATTGCCTCGGCCGAGAAGATAGCCGATCCCGACAATGTCATCGACAAATACCTGACCTTGAATACGCAGACCTGCGAAATGAAGGGCGAAGGCCCCATCAGTTTCGAGGTCAAGCAGAACCATGTGAGCCTCTTCAGCTATGGTATGACCACCTTGGGCGGCCAAAACGGCGATGACGTCGAGATGAGCAGCATCCTCGGCTTCACCTTCCCCATCGACGAGAAGGTGCTGGGCACGATGGCACAGCTTATTGCCGACGACCTGCGACTGTCGCCCTCGCAGCCTGGCAACGAGGTGACGCGCCACGCCATGATGTACTACATGGGAGCAGAGAAGGGCGCAGAAGCCTTCAGCAACTATGTCAGCACCGGATTCTTCGACAAGATGCCCAAAGAATTTGAGAACACCATCCTCATCGAAGGAATCGATTGGCAGTATGTGCCGGTTCTCGGCTATATCTATGACGGCGTTGCGTCGCTGGCTATGGTCGGCAACAAGCAGCTGCATCTCTCGACCCGAATCAAGGCTCAGCTGCACCGCAAAGGCAATGCTGTCCATCTGATTCTCTATATCCAGGTGGCTACCGACCACTGGTATTACTTCAACTACGAGTTTAACAGCCAGCAGATGCTCATTCAGAGCAGCGTGGGCGAATGGGTCGACATGATCAAGGCCCTTTCGGCCGACAAACGCCGGGTCAGCGGCCGCAGCGATGTGGGCGACTACCGTTACCGCATCACGCCGAGTCGCACCGAGGTACCCAATTTCCTGTTGCGCATGGGCGGCAATGCCGAGACCGAAGAAGACCCCGGCGACTATGATGTTGACGAGGAAGACGTGATTGAAGGCGACGATTGAACGATGCCTTCAACCGATGGTCGGCCAGGTCTGCCGACAGATGAAAGCAAGCGAATGTCGCGAAGACGGCATTCGCTTGCTCTGTTGTAGGAGGAAATGTGGGAGGGAAAGAGGTTGATTTTTGATTTTTTGATGCCTTTGAGCGTGAGGGTTTGATGGGAATGCGAAGTGGAAGGAATGGAAATTTGGATTTGTTTATTTTTTGATATTCATTTGGTTGGATTGTTTTTTGATGGAAAAATAAAAAATAATTTTGTGCATTTGGAAAAATGTAGTACTTTTGCACCCGCTTTCGAGAGAATAAAGAAAGTCTTTGCCCAGGTGGTGGAATTGGTAGACACGCTACTTTGAGGGGGTAGTGCCGATTAAGGCGTGCAAGTTCAAGTCTTGTCCTGGGCACCAAAACAAGGGAAAGAGCTGACGACAATCAGAAGCAATCCCAACAACAGATTCCAAGTGATTAGGAATCCTACCAGATGCCCGGATGGCGGAATTGGTAGACGCGCACGTTTCAGGTGCGTGTATCGAAAGATGTGCAGGTTCAAGTCCTGTTCCGGGCACCAAAGAGATTTTGCAAGTAACTCTAAATGAGTGAAAACGCAAAATCTTTTTTCTTTTATATCCCAATCTTGGCCACCTTTTGGCCACCTTTTCGAGAAAGGAAACGAAAAAGCGTAGAAAAACAAGCTGTAATTTCAGTGTATTAAAAAAGTTTTTTT
This sequence comes from uncultured Bacteroidota bacterium, assembly GCA_902793295.1. GTDB lineage: Bacteria > Bacteroidota > Bacteroidia > Bacteroidales > P3 > Colimorpha. The sequence goes on along the minus strand of CADBDA010000024.1, from coordinate 4,312 downwards.
GGTAATCTTCTGTTGAGGCAAAAGGAGAACAACTGGATGAACTTCGGGATATGGCCAATAGAGTGCCAATTGACGACCGTGGCAATCCTGACATCAAACTCTCGGATATCTCACCGCTATTGGTGAAAGACTATTTGGTGAGGGTGGGCAGTAGACTTGTCCCAAGTTGAACCTGATAAGAATGAGCAACTTAAACAAAAATTGTCCCAAGTTGTGTCCCAAGTCAAGGGGGCGGATTTTGAACTTGTAGTAAGAGCATTCCTGGCGCTCCAAGAGGAGATGTCAATCATAGAACTGATGGACATTCTTAACCAAACCAACCGTACCAGATTTAGACGGATGTGCTTGAATATCCTTTTAGACTCCAAGCTTGCAACACCAACTATTCCCGACAAGCCGAACTCGTCAAAACAGAAGTATGTGTTGACAGAGGCTGGTCGGCAATTGATAAAGGATTGTGCATTCAAATAATTTGAAATCCCTTGGCCATAGTTTGGCCATATTTCAGTTATATTACCAGTTTTTACTGTGTTATTTGAACGTATAAATAATCACAAAGTTCACAACTACAAATAGTTGTAATTAATAGAAAGTGCTTTAAGCGTTCCTGTTCCGGGCGCCAAAGCGATAGAATAAAATAATACTGTCGCTTTTCTTGATTTTCCCCAATTGTACACTAATCCTCGCCCCAAATGATTCTGTACCAATCACCCTTGGTATCAATCACATCCATAGGAGAACCCAAATACAACCTATCTGCTGTGTCCTTGAATGCAATCCAATAAAACTCTCTGTCGTTTGTAGGATATACTACTTCTATAGGTTCCGACACAATAATATAGGGTTCATTTGGTCTATAAACAATTACTGTCAGTAAAGAATCCAGTGCTGAATCAAAATCATACCCGATAGTTGCTTCATATTTGATATATCCGGCACCGAAACAATATATGCCTTTGGAATCGTCATTCCTCTCACAAGCGGCAAAAAGCGCAACTGTGGCTATGAGTAATATAATGGCTTTTTTCATAATTGTTGATTATTTTTTGATTATTCTATAACGTTCACTTCTATTCGCAAACTCAATGTCGATGAAGTAGATGCCTGTAGGAACTTGCGATATATTGATTACATCAGTTGGGTTATCTAATACCATTATCTCCTTCCCCATAACGTCCATTATGACTATCTTCAATGGTTTCACTTTCCCGTTAGTCTGAATGTTTAGTTCGTCCATTGTAGGATTGGGATAAATAACGACCGTATTTATCATCTCTGTTGCGTCGATACGACGTACAGTGGCAACGTTTATCGATGGCGGTGTCGGAGCTGTTGCATAAAGATAGGCGGGCTGTTGAGAAATATAGGCATTAAGCTCAGAACCTGCCGAAGCTTCAAATCCATCTGAAAACACAATCTCGTTGCCAGCTTTGATTGTCAATGATTGTCCACTATTAAGGCTGACATTGCCGTTGGTTCCTACATTCGAATCGGCTTCAATAAAACCATAAATAAGACTACTGGGTATTGTGGCTGAAGTGATAGTCATGTTACTGGATATATTTTCAAAGGCGCCGACTTCGCCATAACGGATATTCCAAACCTTTGCGTTGTTGCACCTGTCAGTTGTGCCCATAGGAACGCCATTGTAAGTAATGTATGGATTAGACCAATACTGTTTGCGAATACATCCACTACAATAAGTGCTATATGCCATAATGGTTCGCCATCCTCCATCTGGGTATATGTACCCATGCCCATATTCATAAGGGCTACTGTTGTTATCATTTTCAGGGTTGTGCCGACAGCCTATTAGATGACCTATTTCGTGAATAAAAGAGTAGTAACCTGTAGCACATCCTAAGGCCTTGACCACACAAAATGCTTCATCTCTTAGGGCTTTAATTTTATAAGCCTCACCACAAATTCCATCACTATAATTCACCAATAAAACACATACATCCGCAGCGTATATTTCCCTCAGTATATGGACCTCGTCCATATATCCATCGTCAGTAGTCTTGAATCTGTTTTTGTCGGTAGTCGAATTAGTCTCTTCGTAATCCGTTTTGCCAATATATACTATTTCAATTTTACAATTTACTCCACTATTTACAAATGAAAGATTAGATTCTTCTTCTGCCAATAATACTGTATTGTAGATGTTGTTGACAGAATTTGCTGCTGCAGACGTATACAATACCAAGACTTTGATATCGCCACTTCCGTCGTGATACCTGTTCTCTAATTGTTGAATATCAACGGGTACATTATCCTCATACTCCTCTTGTGTGTTATCATTTTCAGATGTTGCTTGGATATGAGAAGATTCAAGATTGTCGCAATTTTCACGTATAGAACTATGGTCTAACTGAACCATATAATACTCTTCTCCGTGCGTTTCAATTGTATATACCTTGTTGCTTGTTGTAAAAGTTCCCTGAATATCTTCGCCTAAAAAAGAAAGAATAATGCTGTTTGTGTCACTAATCCCATAGAATGAGAATGAGTTAATGTCTCTGTAGTTTATGTATTTCTTTGTGATATTAAACTCATCATCATTCAATTCGATTTTAAACAATGTATCTTCCGAGAAAAGAATGTCCCTTTCAATTTCTATAGGGGAAACCGATAGTACTTCTGCTCTACTTCCGATTTCTGTCAGGATTTCGTCATTTCTGTATGTTGGCAATTCTTTTATCAAGGTCTTTTGCGACATTGCGATATTAGTCTGTATCAGAACAGCCAACAATATTGAAATTTTTTTTATGATTTTCATAAGTATCAATTTTTTTGCAAAGGTACAGGATATATTTCATATGGCCAAAAAATTGCATTTCTTATTGGAACTTACGTTCCTCAGGTGACAATAATTGAACTTATAGTTTAAGCACCTAAAGACATATACAATTGTCCTGATGGTTGGTCATAATTTGGTCATATTTTAGAAGATTTATTGGTCATAGTGTCCAGATACAGAGTTTTTCGAAAATATTAAAATAAACAATATCAACCAATAGTGAATAATAAGGTCTTCTCTCACCAGTCCTGTTCCGGGCGCCAAAGAGATTTTGCAAGTAACTCAAAATGAGCGAAAATGCAAAATCTTTTTTCTTTTATATCCCAATTTTGGCCATAATTTGCCCATTTTTTCGGAAAAAGTATGAAAAAGGGATGTCGTTTGACACCCCATTAACATTGTCTGTGAAGAAGCATTAGGTATAACCAATTTTTTGGCACCATCCCTACAGGAACATTGTCATAAACACAGGCAATAGTGTCGTTTGCCCGTCCTTCCGGAAATCCTTGGTATAGATAAGATACCTTTCTCCAACTCGTGAAGAATATTTCTCACAAAAGGCATCAAGAGACTTGTGAGTGCGGTATCCCGAAGATTTCACCTCAATGGGGTATAGTTTGGAGCCTTTCGTCAACAAAAAGTCTATTTCATAGTTGTGGGTGGCATCTCTGGGCCAAGTGTAATAAAACAGTTTGTTGCCAGATGCAGCAAGCATCTGTGCTATCATATTTTCATAGATGTAGCCAAGATTGGTGCTGAGTTTGTCGTTTAGTAACTTTTGATAAATGTCGTTCTCCGTATAGTCTTTGTCCCAAAAGGCAAGCGTGACAAACAAGCCAGTGTCAGCACAGAAGATTTTGTACTTTGAGAGCTCCTTCGTGAGCGACATACCCACGTTGGGGTCGTTGGAATGGTATGAGAAAAGCGTGGTCTTGCTGTCTTCTAAGTTTTTCATCATTTCCATCAGTTTGTCCCCATCCACATTGCCGAGAATGGAATAAGGTTTATAGCGATTACCCGTCTGGCTTAGTTGTGACGGTATCTCCATATAAAGCGTTTCCAGTCGTCCTGTTGGGTCAAGTTTCTGAAAGTCGTCACGGTAAATCTGAATAATCCCACGCTTGGCCGAATCAACCAAGCTGAAGTTGTTTGTCTCAATGTAGGTGCTGACGGCCTGGGGCATACCGCCAATGAGCATATAAAGTCTGAAATTACGGATTTTGTCACGGAACGACTGCTCGAGTGGTAGTTTTTTTTCGTAGAAGGTTCGAAGCAGTGGTACGGAAGCTTCGTCTCCCATAGTCCAACGGAATTCCTCGTAATCCATAGGATGGAGTGTTACCCGTTCTTCCTCACTTGGGAGTGTGATATTTTTTGTGTTCTTCTTGATGCTGATAAGCGAACCGGTTTCGATTGTACCAGCCTAATAAAGTAGACACAAAAAATAATTTTAGTTGATTAATATTTTACAAAAATAGACAAAGTCGTTGTTTTTTTCAGTTATAATTTTCT
>CADBDA010000023.1 GCA_902793295.1 uncultured Bacteroidota bacterium | reverse complement strand
CTCTTGGAACTTTTCAGACAGCGGCAGGACGATATGGTCGATAGTGGACAACTGGAATTAAATTTTAATTGTTAAAAAAATTAAGAGACACTAGTGATCTATTCCAGCAATGTTGATTACCTCATATTCGTTTAGATTTTTGAATATGCTGCGGTTGTCTGCAATCAGTTTTTTCATTGCGTTACAAGACGCACAAAACGGCAGTACAAATACAATATGTCTGCACATCTTACCCTCTTTCAACCTGTCGTAGTTCAGGAACCCTAATACATTTTCATCGCTCTGGCTACCATCTATTACCATCAGTAAGTCAAGAACCTCTCTTTCGTGTACGAACTTGGCATGACTTCCATTCGATTTCTTAGATACTGACTTTGGCCTAAACAATTCATTTAGCTTTGCACTATATCCATTTTGTTGTAGTCTCTCAATCAGTTCACGGGACTTTTTGTTTGGATTGAAAGCAAAGCGAATCATCTGAGGAAATCCATAATACGGATTGTCCCATTCGTTGTAATTGTCGTTATCCCTATGTTCTTTATCATACTGCTCCTTATCATCAACAATATCGCCGAACTGATAGAAAGCCACAATATCCTCTTTCTTAAACTCACTGCCCATCAGTATTCTATATGGAGTGCCTGACAGGTGCAATGTAGTGTCAACCTCTAAGCTCTTTATCTGCTTGAGAGCTTCGTCAACGTCTTCCTGTTGTCCCTCATCGTTTTTCTGGCGAGTAAGTTCAGCCTGTATCTGTCTTTCTTGAAGACCGTTGACATTGCGAAGAACTTTGCCGTATTCCTCAGCTCGAGCACCAAAATGAGTTTCGTCAACGATTAACAAATCAACCTTACTACTGAATAGTTCCTTGTGTTTGTCCTTTATATTGTCTCCAATCAAATCCTGCAATGTCAAGCAGACGGCCACACGCCTGTTGTTTTTAATTCTGTTTGAAATTGCATTTTTTTCTTTCAGAAGGTCGTTGCTATCGAGGAAATCATATCGCTCAAATTTTGTGTGTCCCTGTATGGTTTTCTGCCACTCGTCATGAACGTCAGCTTTTGCAGATACAATTAAAACCACTTTTGCGTTCATCTCCAACGCACAGCACATTGATGTAAATGATTTTCCGAAACGCATAACCGCGTACATCAATAGGTGCCTTCTGCCCTGTTTCCGTGCTTCTACAAAACAGTCTATTGTCGCTTGCTGGTTAGGTCTGGGTTCGTACTTGTCATTTCGTTCATACGTAAAGACTTCTGGCAAGTGTGCCTCGTTGTAGAACTTGTATTTGTCTGTATTGACATTCGCCTTGATATCTTCTATTGCTTTATCAACATCAAGGGGATTGGTGTCCTTAAAGAACTCGTCAGAATAGTAAATATCCCTTCCTATGTCTTGTGGTTGGAGGCGGTCTTTCCCAATGCTTTTCAGAAACGAATGTACTGCATAATCTCTAAAATATCGAGTCTCTGCATCACCCACTTTCGCCAGCCATTCCCACTCTGATTTATGTACGAGATTGTCATATATTTTCTTCCACTCAGCAATTCTTACGCCAACAGGACGATAGGTGTCGCCAACCTTCAGATAATTCGGAATCGTCTTAGTCTCAAAAGCATAAATGTGTGGCTCAACTCTGCCTATTATCAAACCATCAATCGTTGTAGTATCAAAAAAAGACTGTTTCATAGGCTCATTTTTTTAGGAGTGAGCTAAACGTGATTACCTGAGCTTCTTCGTCTTTTACGTGCCAGTCGCGGACGAGTACAGCAATACCATTATGGCCGAGAATGGAGCCGTCTTTGCAGCCTTTACACGGTTGTTTTACTTTGTTACCAAACAAATCTTCCGTTTCGGGTTCGCAGCTGTTAGGTATTACACACTTCAAGCCGTCCATCTGAAAGATGTTCCAAGAAATGATGTAAGCAATATCTTTGACAGATTCTTTCAAAGGCTCTGTGCCAAATTTATATCGGTAGTAATCGGCAAAAGAATCATACATTGCTTCACGAGCAAGGAGCAGGCTATCACCCTGCCACTCAAAAGCATACAAGCTCTTATATGCTTCTTGTGCCCATTTGAGCCACTCTTCTGTGCTCTTGGTATTTTCGCATATCACACGCATTTTGCGGTCAAGCAACCCTATTCGGCGTTCTATCGGTATGTATTCTCCTGTCGTAGTATCGTAGATGCTAACAAGGTATGGGGCTTCGCCACAGGTCATTTCTAAGCGAGTATCGAGAACATAATCCTTCCACGTCTTGCCTTTGGGAAATGTGATTGGTTCAGGATTGGCTTCCCACGAGGGAGTTCCGTCGTATAGTTTTGTTTCGTGGTTAAAGACATCCTTCCGTCCAAACCACGCTTCATCAATTAGATTGTTTTGGGCATTGCATACCCACGATGGCGTAAACACCTCAGCCATTTCTCTGGCACGAGCAGATTGAAGCTCCCGTGCTTTCAATGTTCTTGGTCTAATTACCCTTATATGTTTGCCTGTAATCAGTTTGGGAAGAATGGGCGAATTGTATTCAAAGCCTTCACCAAGCCCCTCATAATCAGAAGTAGCCCAAAATATATTACGCTGTGTGGTTTGGTCTCTTAAGAGTGTGTCAAACACATCAGCATCATAGTTGAGTATTAAGTCTTCGTTTATGTCAATGGTTTCAGCCATTAGTATCTTTTTTTGTAATAACGCAAAAATCTACAATTTATTGTGTGGGACTGCAAAAGGGGCGGGTACATACCCCCACCCACGTATCCCCTGCTACAAGGGTGTCCCTCTTTCCCTATCAGAGCCGCCAAACAGTAGGCCATCCGTGCTGAAAAAAAAATTACAAAAATTTCAGAACAGTTCAGGGAAGCGACTATTTATAATTAAAACTGAACGAGATGAATAAGAAAGACATTGAAATTGTAAGAAACATCGTTAGCGGCTGCCTTCGCAGCACACTCACCGCAGGCAGAGCAAATAAATACGCTAAATATTTCATTAACGGAATACCCGTCATCTATCAATACGAGCAATACCCATTGGCAAGCAAAGACAATCACAATGACAAACTGATACGTCGCAGAATCCAAGCAATAAAAGGACGTAAAAGTGTTCTTGACATTGACCGCAGAGAAGCTTACGACGCAGCAAAAGATTTCATAACTTATACCATCATGAGGACGTATGGCGAGAAGGTCAACGACATACCTAACCTGTGCCTGTTTCCTGTGCCAACAACTAAGGACGCTGCATCATATTATGCAGAATGGAATGAGATATTAAACAATGTCCAAAAACGGACAGGAATACCCAACTGTATGGCGGCGTTTGAACATCATTACAAAGAGTGTGAAAACGGTTCCAACTGGTTTGAGGGAGATGGCTTTCCCGACGGGGAATTTGACCAAAGCTTTTTCAGTACCGCAACCGATGAAAGTGCAAAAATAATACTCGTGGTGGACAGCATTTATCAGGGTACGATTGTAAGAGAATGTATTGATATGTTGCGAGATATGGGCAACGAAGTAATCTTAGTAATCAGCTTAATACAGACAATCATCTAATACATTGTTTCAAAATAGAACTTTTCTTTTGGGTGGATTTATCCACCCTTTTTTATTGATTCTATGGCGATTAACTAACCCTATGTAATTTTTGTGCTGTTTCAGCGGTTTTCTGCAACCTCAGATGAGTTTATTGCTCAGTGATTTAGAAAGATACGATACTTGAAACGTATTGTCCTTACTTCAAAAAGCTACTGAAAGAACCGTCCCTTATCTTATTCTAAACTCGCTTTTCAGACGCTGCACGGTACTTGTTGAAACATCAGTAAGCTTTGCCACGTCAGCAATCTTGTATCCTTTTTCAAGATAGGCCAGTACATCCTTGTATTCCTCAGCCTTTTTCTCGCGTGTCTTGACACTGCCTTTTTTTCTGCCCAACTTGCCACCAGCCTCAATGTAGATACGGCGACCGCTATTCAGGCGATACTGGATATTTTCCCTCTCCATTTCTGCACAAGTGGAAAGAGTGGCAATCAATATCGGTGTAAATAGGCTGGGCTTGCCGTTGCTATCGAGTAAGTGCATCTGTTCCTTTTGGAAGAAGACATTGATATGCGAATCAATCAAGTCTTTTACAGTAGTAAGCACTTCAAAGGTGTTTCGACCGAGACGGCTCAACTCAGATACCAACAGCGTACTAATGCTATTATCTTTACAATATTGGAGGCAATCAGATAGCACAGGACGGTCAATGTTTTTCTTCGCTCCAGAAACGTGTTCTTCGTAAACCTTAACGAGACTAAGATTGTTGCGACTGGCGTACTCGGTCAGGTCTATTACCTGTCGTTGGGTGTTTTGTCTATCGGTCGTAGAAGACACTCTCGCGTAAATGGCTGCGGTATTGTTCATTGCTCTAAATTTAGTTGTTTTCATTCAAAATCCACTTTAACTGAGGGTCGCCCTGATAACCCTTTTCCCAAATAAACCAAGCGTAGATTGCTAAGTTTGTTCCTGCGTCTTTGTATGTCTCGAAGTCGCCGTTTCGGGCTATTATTATCCTGTTCTGATAAATATAAATTTTTTGTGGTGGGTAGGGCTTGAACAGGGTATTGTATCGCTCTCGGCTCGTCAGATAGTGCAGCGGAAGCAACATTGCGACTTTTTTATTGCACAGACTGATGCACTTCAAGATATGGTCAATGATATGGTCATCGTAGGGTGGATTGGTGATTATATCATAGAGTCCAGCTGGCAGTTCCAGAGTTGAGAAGTCCGCAACTTTGTTGTTTCCTCTATCTACGATATCGTATCGTTCAACTTGATAGCCGTGAGCCTCAATCACGTCAGCCATGAACCCTCCTCCACAGAAAGGTTCCAAAACGTCGTGCGAAAAGGTCTCGACCTTCAACAGGTCTTCCGTGACGCTTGGATGGGTGGCGTAATAGTTGTTATACTCTCTGAGTTGGATTTTTTGGGACGATTCTGTCCCAATTTTTCCTGTGATATAATCCCAATGCTTTTTGATGGTCTTTGGGTCGTGTTTGGTGGCTTTTGCCAACTGTGTGGGTGTAAAATCGGGGTTGCTTTTATAAATAGCCCTACAATGTTCTACCAGTTGAGCGAGGCGGTCAGCCTGTCGGTCGATACCGTTTCTGTGGATATACTTCCTGATAGCGTCCTCGGTAACACCGTTTCGTTTTGCGTTTCTCGCTATACTTTGTTTGGGGTTATAATCTATCATGGTCGATTGGGGTTAGTACTGTCTGTAGTTCAATTTATTCTTTGACTTATTTGACGTTCTGTTTTTATACTTGACTTGCTTTGAGGGCTGACTTTTTTGATTTTTTTTACTTCCTGTGTTGTTTGACGTTTTTCTGTTACATCCCTATAACGTAGTTTTTTGACATTTATTACAACCAACACGCTGATTTTCATCGCACAGCAGGCGTTTTGTATCAAAAAAGTCTGATGCCCATTGATATTGTAAACCGTAGAACAGAAAAATGCATCAGCAAGGATAATCGTTTGCCGATGCAAATTGCTAAAGCTCTACCTCAATTAATTATCGGGAGCCACGCCACAAAGACTTTTGATTTTATATTTCTTAGTCGCATTTCTATTCCATATCAGTAAGGCTCTTAGTTCTCGTCTTTTTATGTCATCATTGGGATACCAATATGCAACTAAGGTTCGGAACTCTAAAAGGTAAGCCATGAAGTATGTAAGTGTGTACTGTGGACATTCTATTTCGCTATTGTGTAGTAACTGTGAAGCGTTCTGAACGTAAATGATAATTTGGTCTTTGTCAGGAATGAAGTCGTATTGGGGTTTCCACTCATAGGGGATTTTGAAACTTGGAGGTAGTGTTAGGTAGTGAACAGTATCGTCCATCATCCGTACCCACGGGATATCATCTGTTGACTTGGGAATTTTAGCTGTTTCTTTCTTTTGCTCGTACTCACTGGCAAGGTCATCTTTTATGCCGAGGTAACGAGCGTTTGTTATCAACTCTTGAAGTGTATCGTCTGTGTTGCGTCCGTCCTTGAAGGCGTGCCATGCATCCCAAAATGATTTTCTATTCGTGTACTTGGGTGTGTGTGGTGGATTGACAACGGAGTTGTCTGTGTAATCCTCAATATTGGAATTTAGTAGCGGAGCGATAGGGGGATTGGTTGGGGTACTATTTCCAGATTCGGACTCAAGATACCTTGAAAAAATCTCTACATAATCCGTGTCTTCGCCTTCTTTTAAAGTATCTTTTATTTTTTCATTAACCTTTTTATTATGTAGGTCAATCTTGTCCTCTATCGAGGGGATGTTTATGTCCTCTTCAGAAACAACTTTTGTCCTCTCTGTCTGGACAGAATTGTCCTCATTATTTGTCGAGGTCATGGCTGTCCTTGCAGCATATTTTTTCAGAGCCGTAACCATATTTCCTCTGATAGAAATAAGTCCTTTTTGTGATAGTTCTGATTTTATTCTTCTTAATGTACGGACACTACCGATACCTAAAAGCTGGGCAACGTTCTCGTTGGTGAGCTTAGAACATTGTAGTTTTCCGTAAAAGGTATAATTGTGGTAGAAGCTGTAAACCGCTTTCTGGTTCCAGTTCAATGACTGGTCTGTTGCAATCTCGCTTGGAATGAAGATTCCATTGCTCTCTTTTGTTTTGTTTGTCATCTATTCTATACATTTTGTTTAATTATTAAAGTTTTCGTCCGTTCATATCCTCTGTAAGAAAAGGCGAGGGCGATACCTGAACAGACGACAAAAGAGCATCGCCCCACCTTGTTTACCTACCTAATATATATAGTTGCGGTTAAAAAAGCAAATCGGATTTCCAAATTTGGATGTAATCTTAGCCTGAGCTATACTTAAAAATGATATGGAACACGCCGAGGTGATACCATAGATAGATGAATCGTAGTCAATGCTTATTGCAACAGAAAGCGAGGCATTTTGTGGAAAAAGCGAAAATTACTTAGTTTTTGAATACGTTTTTCCTCTTTTCCAATATGTAATCATCGCCTGTTAATTGTTTAACATACACGCCGATGCCCTGAACACTTCTCCCAAGTAATGTGGCGAGAGCGTTAATGTCGCTACTTTGATTAACAAAATGTGTTGCAAAGGAATGTCGGGCAGAATACAATGTGGTTTCTTTTGGAATAGGAATCCAGTCTTTGACATTATTCTTTTCTGCGTATGTGTTAATACGTATCCATAGCCTTTTTAGGTTTTTACTTGCTGTGGATAGAAAATTTTTTGTGCAGTTTGGATTGTTTGGATTGTTTGTTGGTCTTTCAAAGAATGGGTACAACCAATCACTATCAGTTTTTCGTGAAAGATAAGGATATAACAAAATTTGTGTCATGTCGTTATACTCCACAGCTATTGGAACTGCAACATTTGTTTTTGAACGGTGTATATCCCTTATTTGATAGTATTTTTCACCATTATCATTTGTTACCAATGAAATCTGACTGCGTTTAAGTTTGAGTATATCGACAGGAGATAAGCCTTGCAAATAATACATTGTTAGCCAAAGATTCAGGCAAAACCAATAACTATATACCTCGTTAATATTCACATACTTCTCAATAGGACATATTTGATAGTTAATGATATCAGAGTTGTCTATCTCATAGTATGTATTAATAAAATAGTTTTCAATCACCTGAACTTGAAGCCTTGACAGGGCTGTAGGATTGCTATCAGGTTTGTATCTTCGCCAGAATGGATGGTCGTTTCCGAGAGGATAATCGTCTCGGCTAACAAGCCGTTTTGATATGGCATAGTTCCAGACAGCACCTATTTGGCGAAGCATATTACTGATATATCCATTTTTACATCCGTTGCAGTGCATATCAGCAGCAAAACCCTGTAATGCCTCTGCCGTTAGGTCAGTGAGAATAATGTTTCTGCTTTTGAAATATTCAGATAGTTTACGCAGAGCAAGCTTATAGTTTCGGTCGCCCGTACCTCTTTCCTTGGTTAGCTGCTCAAATAGAGTTTTGAAGTCCAACTTACTCTGTGGAACTTCTCTTTCTTCTACAAGGTCATATACGGAATACTCTATACCTTTACTTTCGTATTCGAGTTTCCTGTTTTCAATGTCAGAAAAACACTTTCTGATTAGAATATTGTAAGTTGCGGAGTTTGGACACTTCCTGCCAACCTCATTTCCATCCCAGTATTGGGGCTCAATCCATACACCAGTATATCGACTGGCAACTTTTTTGTTCCAACAAATACGAATGGCTATCGGGTGCTTGCCATCCTTTTCCGTTTTTAGCATCACTACTTTGATGCTTGCAGAGTTTTTCTTTGGCATAATTAACCTCCTTAATTTAAGTTTTGTTTAAGCTATCGTTTAAGTTATATAGAGAAATTATGCCGTTATTTAAGTTTTACGAGTCGATTCTTGCTATCTAAAATAATTATTAACAGTTTATTAGCCTTCGGCCCCGAACTCCATGAGGTAGGCTTTGATGAACTCGTCGATTTTGCCGTCCATCACGCCGGTGACATCGCCTGTCTGGTAGTTGGTGCGGTGGTCTTTGACGCGACGGTCGTCCATCACGTAGCTGCGTATCTGGCTTCCCCACTCAATTTTTTTCTGCGATGCCTTTATTTTGGCCTGTTCTTCCATGCGGTGCTTCATCTCGCGGTCGTAGAGTTGCGAGCGCAGCAGTCGCAGGGCATTCTCCTTGTTCTTCGGCTGGTCGCGGGTTTCGGTGTTTTCAATCAGAATCTCCTCTTCCTCGCCGGTATAGGGATCTTTGTACTGATAGCGGAGGCGGACACCCGATTCCACCTTGTTGACATTCTGTCCGCCGGCGCCGCCGCTGCGGAAGGTGTCCCACGACAGTTTGGATTGGTCAACGACCACTTCTATCGAGTCGTCGACGAGAGGGGTGACGCTCACCGAGGCGAAGCTGGTCATGCGTTTGCCTTGGGCGTTGAATGGGCTCACACGCACCAGGCGGTGCACACCCGTCTCGCTCTTGAGGTAACCGTATGCGAAATCGCCTTCGATTTGCATCGTAACGCTTTTGATGCCAGCGCCGTCGCCGTCGAGAGAGTTGCTGATGGCCACTTTGTATCCGGTGCGTTCGGCGTAGCGGATGTACATGCGCATGAGCATCTCGGCCCAATCTTGGGCTTCCACGCCGCCGGCTCCAGCATTGATGGAGAGTACAGCGTCGAGACGGTCGCTGTCGTTGCGAAGCATATTCTTGAATTCCAATTCTTCAACGAGTTTTGCCGTTGTCTCCAGCTGTTTGGTCATTTCCTCTTCGGTGGCATCGCCCGCTTCGAAGAATTCGTTCATGACCTGCATGTCGTCGCAGCTGTCGCTGACAGCTTTGAATGCGGAGGTCCAGGTTTTCTTGCTTTTGATTTCCAGCATGACCTTTTTGGCCTCTTTGGGGTCGTTCCAAAAGTCGGCGGCTTCGGTTTTTTTCTCTTCTTCAGCGATGGATGTCAGTAGTTTGTCTATGTCTAGCACACGTTTCAGCGTTTCTTTGCGCTGTTCCAGATCTTTGATGGTTTCAGGAATAGTCATATCGATAGGATGTTTATATATTCAATAGGTTGATAAATAGTATGTTCATGTCAGTAGCTACACGATAGTCGGTGGCGTAGCTGTTGTCCAGTCGTTTGCAGTCGGGGTTTTTGACACGTGGCATCAGGTCGCGCGTACGGAACACACCGCGGCGTATGTTGGGCAGCGGCTCGTCGTTTTCCGACCTTGCCTCGCCCGGTCTGCTGTAGCCCACCCAGCTCTTGCGGCCGACGAGGACGGCGATGCAGTCGGCAAAATAGCGGCGTTTGCGCTTCTGCGGCCAGAAAAGGATAGGGGAGAGGACGATGAGTGCTGAGGCGGCAATGATGTCGAACAGGCGCTTGCTACGTCGGTTGGTGGCGTTGTCGATGTTGCCGAAATCGGGCGTATAGAGGTCGTCGGGGCTGTTGGTGTAGTTGCTTCCGATCAGCACGTCCATCCCTTCTGGGGCTATACGGAAGGCGATGCCTTTGTCGCGCAGTTGTTCGGTGATGTCCAGTATGGTGCTGATTTCTATGTTTTTTGAACAGAAGATAATCTCGTTCACGTTTTTGTGCGGGTCGTCATTGTCGGTTATGGCGTCATGTAGTGCGTCGGGGTTGTCCGCATCCAGCGACTTCATCGTTTTGACATAGGCCGATTCGATGCCGAGCTGGCTGAAGAGCGCATAGACACGCTGGCGTTCGTCGTTGTCGCCCACAATGAGGTATCGGCGACCCTTGTCCGGTCGCAGCCGATAGCCGTCGACGTGCATCAGACTCAGTAGCATTCTGATGCCGATGGTGGCCAGAATACTCCATAGCGATCCAAGCAATACGATGGCGCGTGAGAAGCGCAGCTCTTCGCTCAGCAGCGAGTAGAAAACCAGCAGGCACATGGCGCCGACCGTCATACCCTTGACGATACGGCCGATGCGTACGGGTTTGTCGTATCCGCCAGCCAGCCAGGCGGTCAGCAGCAGTATGAGCACATAGACCGGAATGACGAGATAGGTGTAAATGTCCGGGTAGTAGTTTACGTTTTCGGCCCAGAAGGTGGACCATATCTGCTTGATGGCCAGAAAACCGGCCAGCGAGAAGGTGAAGTCGGCAAGCGGCACCGCCAGCCAATGCAGAATCCTTTTGAAAAAGTCGATTGAAGCCCGCAGCCAAATGGCGCATTGAATCAGCAACGTATAGGTCTTGGCGCCGCTGTTGCTGAAATTCTTTCGCGCAAAGATGGCCATTGCGTTGTAGAAAGTGTAGACGTAGTTCATCGAGGCTTTGCGGGTGCTTTCGCCCTTGTAGTGTAGTATGCGCGTTGTGGGCAAGTAGTAGTTCTTGTATCCAGCCAGTTTGATGCTCCAAGAGAAGTCGATGTCTTCGCCATACATGAAGTAGCTCTCGTCGAGAAGTCCGGCTTTTTGCATGGTTTCGCGGCGGAACATCAGGTAGGCACCGGGGAGGATATCCACCTCGTTGACAGCGTCGTCGTCAAGATGCCCCATGTAGTAGGCACCGACTTTGCGATGGTGGGGGAACAGCTTGATGAGCCCGCTGATCTTGTAGAAAGAGGTGGCCGGTGAGGGAAAACCTCGCTTGCTCTCTTTCAGGTAGATGCCTTCTCCGTTGACCATTTTCACGCTCAATCCGCCGCAATCGGGGTGCTTTTCGAAGAAGTCGATGCATGTGGAGAAAGTGTCGCGCTGAACGAGTGTGTCGGGATTCAGCAGCAACAGGAAGTCGCCTGTGCATTGGCGCAGCGCCTGGTTGTTGGCTTTGGCAAATCCAGGGTTGTCGCTATTGGCAATAAGATGGACCTGAGGGAATTTCTCGCGTAGCATCTGGACCGACCCGTCGACCGAGTTGTTGTCGACTACCCATACCTCGGTGTCGATGCCTTCAGCGGCATGGAACACCGAAAGGAGGCATTGTTCAAGGAAGTACTTGACGTTGTAGTTGACTATGATGACGGAAAGGGTCATAAGATGGGGATTGTATGTGAATCAGGGGTATATTTCAGGACAACCGGGGATGAAGTATGCCGACAAGATGCCGTCAACGATGGCGCGTGGCACCTTTTTGCCTGATGGCAGCAGCAGGCACCAAATCACTATTCCACCGAAAATCAGCAGATAAGAGAGTGTTATTGCGGTATTCATCTTAATATAATGGGTTGCAAAAATACGAAAAGAGTTTGAAAGTAACCCATTTGCAGCGTAAAAAGTTTTCTTTGAAGGCCGTTGTCGTCAGGCTTTTTGCGACATGCGGCCGTAAGGTAAGGGCACAAAAAAAGGGTAAGCTGATTATATCGCGTCGCTACAACCAAACACCCTTGCTGTATTCCTACCCTGGGGGATTCAATGGGAGCTGACCGTATAAGACTTACCCGAATGCAAAAGTACTACTTTTCCCCATACTGGCAAATTTTTTTTTGTGCATTCCTTGTAATCTGTTTTCTGTCAGAAGAATAATTTTTCAGCAGAATGCCGCCATTGTCAGATGGAGCAAAGGCGGTGAGGGTGTGGAAATGCGAAAAACGCAGGCTTTTTTTGCGTTTTATTGAAGTAGTGATGATGGCAAAATGAAAGCGGATGGCAGGGGTGGGACCCGGCAGGAGGGGAGGGAAGGTGCGATTGGGCGGATGGCGCTTTATTTGAATATTTTGCGTCGGTTCAGTTCCCTGTGGAAGGCTTCGGCGTTGGCGTTGTGTTGTGCCAAATCTTTTGCGAAGGCGTGGTAGCCCGAGAAATCGGATTTGGCGCAAAAATAAAGATAGTCAGTCTTTTTGTTCTTCAGAACCGCGTCGATGGAGGCTTGTCCGGGTATGCAGATGGGTCCGGGAGGCAATCCGCGATACTTGTAGGTGTTGTAGGGGTTGTCCACCTCCATGTGCTTGTTCAGCAGTCGACGCAAGGTGAAGTCGCCGACGGCATATTTCAAAGTCGGGTCCGCCTGCAGCAGCATGCCTTTGCGGATGCGGTTCAGGTATACGCTGGCGATGTCGGGTTTCTCGTCGTTTTTGTTGCTCTCCTCTTCCACGATGGAAGCCAGGGTTACCACCTCGTCGGGGGTGAGATTCAGCGCTTTGCATTGGCGCAGCCGTTTGTCGGTCCAAAAGCGGTCGGATTCCTGTTGCATGCGGTCCATCAGGTTGGTGGCGCTGATGTTCCAATAGACATCGTAGGTGTTCTGCATGAACATCCCGATGATGGTTTTCGTGGTATGGCCATAGCTGCGGCAGATGCTGTCGTTGTTGAAAAGAGCCATCATGTCGCTGCTGTCGATTTCCAGTTTGCGACCCAAATAGCCGCTGAGCGACTGTTTGGTGCGGTGTTTGTTGATGGTGAGGTGGATGGGATCTTGGTTGCCATAGTACAGTTTGGTGAGCGCCCTCCATACGCTCATGCCGGGAGTCAGCTTGTAACAGCCACCCTTGACATGGTCCTTGTAGTTGCGCAGGCGAGCCAAAGTGCTGAAAGCCGCGTGGTTGCCTATGCATCCGTGGGCGTCGAGCGAGTCGACGACAGCGTCGTAGGTGATGTTGTCGGGCAGGTAGAGCGTGACGGCTTCGTTGTTGGCCAGTTTCTGGCGGTGCAACAGAAAGAGGGTGGTGAAGCACACCACCACACCGAGGACCAATATGGAAAGAACAATCGCTTTTGTCCGTTTGGACTGATGCTGCTGTTTCTTATTTTTTGTTGGCATAGTTGATTGATTCAAACTTTATTTAGTGTTTTTATTTGAAGTGTAGCTTTATATTGTTGTTGGCGGTTCCAACACCTTCTGGTAGATGTGTGCCGCATGCCATTCGTTGTCGCACCAGAGCCATCCCGGACGGGTGCCGCAGCGCTGAAAGCCCTCCGATTCGAACAGCCGGATGGAGGCGATGTTGTTGTCGGCAATGTCGCAATAAAGCAGGTGCAGTTGAAGGTGGGTGGCGGCGAATTGACCCAATTCGCGGAGCATGGATTTCCCATATCCGTTGTTGCGTAACCGACTGTCGATGAGCACTCCCACACCCGCCCTACGGTGGTAGGGGTCGAAGTCGAAGAGGTCGGCGCATCCCACGGCGGTTCCTTCGCTGTTCACCGCCATCAGCCGCAGTTGGCGTGAGCTGTAGATGTCGGTGGCCGAGGATTCGTCGATGAAGCGTTGGAGCGTTTGACGCGAAAAGGGCTGATGGGCAGCGCTATGCGTCCATACCGATGGGTCGTTCTCCCAATGGTAGATGGCGTCGATGTCGTCGGGTTCCAGGGCCCTCAGGCGGACGGATTTGTTTGAATTGGTCATGCGCTTAAAACGAGTTCCGCATTTTTTTATTGTGTCTATTATAATAAACTGCGAAACATGTCGTTTTATGTAAAAGTCTGTGTGGAGGGTGACGCCCTGTCCGCATGATGCAAATACGCTACAATGAATCGAACCATGGAATCAGCAGATACTATTCGTATATGTCACGAGGTGTGTGACTTGGCCCGTGAAGTGGGCGCCTTTTTGGCTGGCGAACGCCGCAAACTGGACGATGCCGTCAGCGCAGAATCGAAAGGGGTGCATGACTATGTGACGCGATTTGACAAGGAGTCGGAACGGCGCATTGTGACCCGCCTGCGGCACCTGTTGCCCGACAGCGGCTTCATCGCCGAAGAGGGAACGGCCGCCTCGAATGGCGTGGAGCGCTACACCTGGATTGTCGACCCGCTTGATGGAACGACAAACTATATCCATGGTTTTGCCCCTACCTGCGTTTCTATTGGTTTGCAGGACAATCTGTTGTCTTCCGAGCAGCACCGTCCGGTGATGATTGTCGGCGTGGTGTATGAGATTTGGGCTGAAGAATGTTTTGCAGCCTTCAGTGGTCGTGAGGGCGCCTTTTTGAATGGTACGCCGATAAGAGTCTCGCATGCCAAGAGCCTCAACGATTCGTTGGTGGCTACGGGGTTCCCTTATACGGATTTCTCGCGTATGCCTCAGTATATGAAGTTCTTGGAATGGACCATGCGCCACACACACGGTGTGCGCAGACTTGGGTCGGCTGCCGCCGATTTGGTCTACACCGCCTGCGGACGGGCCGATGCCTTCTACGAATATGGGTTGAAGCCCTACGATGTGGCTGCAGGTGCCTTTATTGTCGAGAAGGCCGGTGGTCGGGTAGGGGACTTCAGCGGTGGAGACAACTGGCTGTTCGGGGCTGAGATGGTTGCCGCCAACCAAGGAGTTTTCGACGAGTTGATTCGCGAAATTAATGCATTTGATTTGAATGTTAAATAGACTAATACTAATTTGTTATATGCATTTGTTTAAATCATCACTTTATGCTGTTTTTGTGGCGTTGATGTGTTTTGCATCGCTCCCGCTTTGTGCTCAAGATGCGGCGCCCAAGAAGGTGTATCTGTTCTCCATTGACGAGGAGATTGCCCCGCCGGCATCGTTGCGAGTTGAGAAAGCCATCGAGGAGGCGTTGGAGATTAAGGCCGATATCATCGTTGTTCATATCAACACTTTTGGTGGCACATTGGACGATGCCGACAAGATTCGCACCGCCTTCCAGCAATGCACCATACCTGTTTGGGCCTATATCGACAACAATGCCGCCTCGGCTGGTGCGCTGATTTCGATTGCCTGTGACTCGATTTTCATGCACAGCGGTTCCTCGATAGGCGCCGCCACCGTGGTCGACCAGACGGGTGCCGTGCAACCCGACAAATACCAGAGCTATATGCGTTCCTTGATGCGTTCCACAGCCGAAGCTCAAGGTCGTCGGCCCGACATAGCGGAAGCGATGGTCGACCCCGACATCCATGTTGAAGGCGTATCGGATAGCGGCAAGGTGCTCACTTTCACCACGCAAGAGGCTATCCGTTACGGCTTCTGCGAGGCCGAGGTTGAGAGTGTGGCAGCGTTGCTGCAGCATGCCGGAGTGGAACAGTATACCATTCATGAACAACGTTATTCCTTCATCGACAAACTGATAGGATTTTTGGTGACTCCGGTAGTGTCGGGCATACTCATCATGCTGATTATCGGTGGCATCTATTTCGAACTGCAACAGCCAGGTATCGGCTTCCCGCTCATCCTGGCGTTGTCGGCGGCAGCGTTGTATTTCGCGCCGCTCTATCTGGAAGGCCTTGCTTCCTATTGGGAGATACTGATATTTATTGTCGGTATTGTGCTGATTGTCTTGGAACTGTTTGTCATTCCGGGCTTTGGTGTCGCTGGTGTCTGTGGTATCATCTGTCTCGTTGTGGGTCTGGTGTTCAGCATGGTGGGCAATGTGGGATTCGATTTCTCGCATATCCCCGGCGGTTTGATCGCCAACCGGTTGATGATCACATTGGTGTCGATCGTCGTGGCGTTGCCGCTCAGCATCTGGCTTGGCAAAAAGCTGTTTGAGAGCACTTTGTTCGGTGGATTAGCCCTCAACACGGAGGAATCCACCAGCGAAGGGTTCACGGTTGCCAGCAGTCAGGAACTCCAGCTGGTCGGTTCCAAGGGTATCGCCTCCACCATTCTGCGTCCGGCAGGTAAGGTGACCATCGACGGACGCCACTACGACGCTGTGGCTCAGATAGGTTATATCGACAAGGGCGCTTCCGTTGTGGTGGTCGATTATGTGAATGGCTCCCTCGTGGTTGTTGTGGACAAGGATTGACGGCCCATGGGTGCTGACACGATTTGACGTTTTTCTTTTTTTTCAATTGATAGACTTATGCTACAGGCTTTCAGACTTATATGGCAATGCGACAAAAGAGCTTTTCTGCTCAAGTTGTGCTACACGGTGTGCACAAGCCTGCTGCCGTTGCTCAATCTCTATGTCTTGAAGTTGGTGGTCGACGGAGTCTCCGATGCGGTGACCGCCCGGGCTGTCGACGGTTTGGTGTTTGGCCAGCATCTGATGAGCCTGGTGGCCATCTTTTGCGGTGTGACGCTGCTCAACCGTTGGATAGGGGTGCTCAACACCGTCAACAACGACGTGCTGACGCAGAAATTGACCGACTATGTCAATAATATCATTCAGAATCAGTCGGTTCGGTTGGATATGGCCTACTACGACAACCCCGAATACCACGACACATTCCACAGGGCACAACAGGAGTCGGCCTTCCGTCCCATCCGCATTCTGGACAACTTGGTGGCGGTAGTCAGCGCGTTGGTGGCGCTGGTAGGTGTGGCGCTCATGCTGCTTGTCAGCTCGTGGCAGGTGGTTGTGGTGATGCTTGTCGCCGTAGTTCCCTCTTTCTGCGTCCGCTTCTACAAGTCACGTAGCATCTACCGCTTCAGGCGCGAGACTACCCAGGATATGCGTCGCACGAACTATTACGGGCAGTTGCTGACCAACCGAGTCTTCGCCAAAGAGGTGCGTGTGTTCGGATTGGCCGACCATTTCAGGAACCTCTATGTCGATATGCGGTCGCGTCTTGTCGGACGCCTTCTGTCCATTTCGCGGCGCATGGCGTTTTTCGATGCCCTTACCGCTGTTGTCGAAGTCGCAGCCCTGGCCATAGTGACGCTGATACTTGTCCGCACAGCGGTTCGGGGGGCCATCACGCTGGGCTCCTTTGTGATGCTCTTCGAGGCCTTTCGCCGCGGACAGGGTTATCTGTCCAGTTTGGTGGGAGGTGTGAGCGGCCTTTACGAACACAAACTCTTCATCAATAACCTCTTCGAATTTCTTGACCTGCAGCCGTCTATCGTCTCCCCGGCCACACCTGAACCCTTCCCCGAAAGGGTGGATGAGGTCCGCTTTGACGAAGTCACCTTCAGCTATCCCCGCATGCACCACCCCACGCTCGACCACCTCACTTTTGTCGCCCGTCGGGGTCAGCTGAACCGCATTGAAGGGGAAAACGGCTATGGCAAGACCACCATGCTCAAGCTGCTGATGCGCCTCTACGACCCGCAGCAGGGGGCCGTCCTCATCAATGGCATCGACATACGGCGCTTCGATGTCGGCGAATTGCGACGCCACGTGAGCACCATCTTCCAGGATTATGTGCAATTCCAGTTCACCGCCCGTGAGAATATCCTCTTCGGAGACATCGCCCATGCCGAGGATGCGCGCCGTATGGCAACGGCCCTGCAGCAGTCGGAGGCCGACAACGTTGTCGGACAGTTGCGACAGGGGCTCGACACCCCACTGGGTCGTATGTTCGACGGCGGCGAAGAACTCAGCATGGGGCAGTGGCAGCGCATCGCCTTGGCGCGACAGCTCTATTCGGATGCGCCCATCCTTCTCTTCGACGAACCCACGGCGTGGATGGATGCCGACGCCCGCGCGTCCTTTTCTCGCACGGTGCAGTCGCTGGCCGACGACCGTCTGGTGATCCTGGTGTCGCATGTCGAATCGGACAAAGGTTGCTGAATGTTCGGAGTTCTCTCCTGGTTCTCAAACGATTGATTGAAAAAAAACTGCCATACACAAAGAGCGGGCCGACGCATGCGTCGGCCCGCTCTTCTTTTCATCGCCCTTCGGGGAGGAAGGACTTGTTATTTCTTTTTCTTTGAATTTTTCTTTTCCTGCATCTCGCGGATGATGGCCACGGCGTCGGCCAAGGGGATGGTCAGCGGGTCGACACCCGTCTTGGGAAGGCGGTAGTTTTCCGACTTGTAGGTCAAATAGGGGCCGAATTTGCCGATGTTCGACACCACCATCTCGCCTTCGTATTCGCCGATTTCGTGGGGGTAGAGGCTCTTCAGACGCTCTTTCTCCTCGGCCTGTTTGCGTTTGCTTTCAATGATTTCGATAGCGCGTTCGCAGTCGATGGTGTAGGGGTCGTCGGTTTTGGAGAGCGAGTAGAACTTGTTGTCGTGACGCACATACGGTCCGAAACGTCCGATGCTGACCACCACGTCGCCGTCTTCGTATTTGCCCAGGGTGCGCGGCAGGCTGAAAAGGTCGAGTGCCTCTTCCAGGGTGATGCTCTCAATGCTTTGGCCTTTCTTCATCGAAGCGAAGCGGGGCTTTTCGTCGGCGTTGGTGTCGCCAATCTGGATGAGGGTGCCGTAGCGGCCAATCTTGGCGTAGACCGGTTTGCCCGAAGCCGGATCGGTGCCCAGCAGGCGTTCGCCGCTGGTGCGTTTCGAATGGCTTTGGGTTTGGCGCACATTGCGGTGGAAGGGGGTGTAGAACTGTCGGATGACATCGCGCCAGGCTTGGGTGCCGTTGGCCACGTCGTCAAAGTCCTTCTCCACCTTGGCCGTGAAGTTGTAATCCATGATTTCGTTGAAGTGCTCCATCAGGAACTGGTTGACGATAGTTCCGATGTCGGTGGGGAAGAGCTTGCCCTTCTCAGCGCCCAGATGGTCCACTTTCTCGCTCTTGACAATCGGTTTGCCCGGTTGCAGCGTCAGCGTGGTGATATCGTAATCCTTGGGGGCGCGGTCCTCTTTGATGACGTATTCGCGTTTCAGGATGGTGCTGATGGTGGGCGCGTAGGTCGACGGACGACCGATGCCCAGATCCTCCAGTTTCTTCACCAGGCTGGCCTCGGTGTAGCGGGGCGGATGCTGGGTGTAGTGCTGGATGGCGTCGGCCTGGTCAAGCGAGAGCTGCATGCCGTTTTTGACGGGCGGCAGCTGGTGGTTGGGGCTTTCCTCCGGTTCGTCGTCGGTCGATTCGAAGTAGACCTTCAGGAATCCGTCGAAGAGCACCTGTTCGCCCGAGCAGGTGAAGCGTTCGCTATGGTCGGAGATATTGATGTCGATAGTGGTTTTCTCCAGTTCGGCATCCGACATCTGAGAGGCGATGGTGCGTTTCCATATCAGTTCGTACAGGCGGCGCTGTGCGGCGTCGGCGTTGATGTCGGTTTGGTGGAGGTCGGTGGGGCGGATAGCCTCGTGGGCTTCCTGTGCACCTTTGATTTTGGTGTGGTAGTGGCGAATCTTAATGTATTTCTCACCGTACGATTTGCCGATCTGTTCTTGGGCCATGTCCAGAGCCACCTGGCTGAGGTTGGTGGAGTCGGTACGCATGTAGGTGATGAATCCCGATTCGTAGAGCTGCTGGGCAATCTGCATGGTGCGGGCCACCGAATAGCCCAGTTTGCGGCTGGCTTCCTGCTGGAGGGTCGAGGTGGTGAAAGGGGGAGCTGGGCTGCGACGGGCAGGCTTGGTTTCCACCTTGTCCACCGAGAAGGCGCTCTTGTCAATCGACTCCAGGAACGACATGGCCTCGGCCTCGGTGTCGAAGCGGCGGCTCAGCTCGGCCAGCAGTTTGCGTTGGTCGGAGGTGAGGAAGGAGGCGGTTACGCGGAAGAAGCTCTGGGTCTGGAATTCGCGGATTTCGTTTTCGCGTTCCACAATCAGACGGACGGCGACACTCTGCACGCGGCCGGCGCTGAGGGCCGGCTTGATTTTGGCCCAAAGGATGGGGCTGATCTCATAACCGACCAGGCGGTCCAACACGCGACGCGCCTGTTGGGCGTCCACCAGGTTCATGTCGATGTCGCGGGGATTCTCAATAGCATGAAGAATGGCGTTTTTGGTGATTTCGTTGAAGACGATACGTTTCGTTTTCTCGGGTTGCAGGTTCAGCGTTTCGCGAAGGTGCCATGCGATGGCCTCTCCCTCGCGGTCCTCATCGGATGCCAGCCACACCATGTCGGCGTTCTTGGCGGCTTTCTTCAGTTCCACAACCAGTTTGTTTTTTTCTTCTGCTATTTGGTATTCAGGCTCGTAGTTGTTTTCTACGTCGATGCTCATTTCTTTTTTTGCCAGATCGCGGATGTGGCCGTAGCTCGACTTTACCTCATAGTCCTTACCAAGGAATTTTTCGATGGTTTTGGCTTTTGCGGGCGACTCTACTATGACAAGATTTTTCATATATAATAATGTATCTATATTATTCGCTTATCTATGTGATTCTGTGACATAACAGAATACCGTTCTTTATGGAACGGCGTTGCAAAATTAGCAACTTTTTCGATATTTGCAAAAAAAAACCTTTCCCAATCGTCCGCAACTGCCATTTTTTGGACTCGAAAGACACAATAAAACCATGCTGTTTTGCGTTACGAGACCTGTCCAACAATTACAGCGAAATGAAGCATCAAAGAAAGCGCGTCATTGTCTCGGTCACCAACGATTTGGTCACCGACCAGCGGGTACACCGTTCGTGCATGGCCATGCACCAGGCGGGCTATGAGGTGCTTCTTGTCGGCCGCCGGCTCCCCACGAGCGCGCCGGTGAAGCGCCCCTATGCCACCGCACGCATGCGGCTGCTGTTCCGTCGCAAGGCGTTTTTCTATGCCGACTACAATTTCCGCCTCTTCTGGCGGCTCCTCTTCACGCGCGCGGATCTTTTTTATGCCAACGACACCGATGCGTTGCCCGCCAACTATCTGGCCGCATGGTTGCGTCGCAAGCCCCTTTTCTTCGATGCCCACGAGATGTTTCCGGAAGTCCCCGAACTGGTGGGCCGCCCCCGCGTGAAGGCGGTATGGCAGCGCATCGAAGACTGTCTGTTTCCTCGCATGGCGCGTCGGCCGCACACCGCAGCCGTCACCGTCTGCCGCTCCATTGCCGACCGCTACGCCGAGCGTTATGGCTTGACCATGGGCGTGGTGCGCAATGTCCCTATGCGGCAGCCTTCCGAACCCGCTGCCGACGCACGCCGCCGTGCCGACGCCCTGCTGGCGTCGTTGCCTGTCGACAGACAGCTGCTGCTCTATCAAGGCGCTGTCAACGTGGGTCGCGGCGTCGATTGGGTGATGGCCGCCATGCCGCATCTCGACGGCTGCCACCTGGTGGTGGCCGGTGTGGGCGACGAATATGAGCGTCTGCACCAACAGGCGTTGCAAGAACCCTACTGCCATTGTGTCACCTTTTTGGGACGGGTGGAGCCTGCCGTGCTGCGGCTCATCACCCCCCATGCCGCCTTGGGGCTCTCCCTGCTCGAAAACCGCGGCCTCAACTACTACTACTCGCTTCCCAACCGGCTGGCCGACTTTGTCCAAGCCTCGGTGCCGGTGCTCGCCACCGATTTCCCCGAAATCCATCGTTTGGTCGCCACCTACGAAATCGGCACCCTGGTGCCACCCGAACCCTTCGACCCGGTGAGCCGCCGCACCCCGCCGCCCGATGCCCGAAAGCTGGCTGACACCATTCGCCAGAGCCTCCATTTCTGGCAGTCGCTCCCCGCCGACGAGCGCCGTCGCCGCTTCGACCGCGCCGCTGCCGACCTATCGTGGGAGAACGACAAAAATATTCTTTTGCAACAACTGCAGACAATAATCTGAACCTCCTGACGTTCTAAATAATTATTTGAAACAACATAATAACGTAACATAATGTTATATAATCTTTTCGCTATCATCTACATTCTCGGACCTTTCATCGGTCTTTGTTTTGTGTTCAAGAAGGCGGGCATAGCCCCTTGGAAGGCGCTGATTCCTGTCTACAACATCGTCCTTTGGATCAAATTGTGCGGCAAAAACTGGAAATGGTACATTTATTTCCTCATCCCCGCCATCAATATCTTCACCTTCCTGCTGCTGGTGGTCGAAACGGCCAAGTCCTTCGGGCGCAACGGTTTATGGGAGCAGACGCTCGCCGTCCTCTTCCCGTTTGCCTATGTGCCATGGTTGGGTCTCAGCAACCTGCAGTACATCAAACCCGAAGACCGACCCAAGATCAAGCAGTCGCAATGGCGCGAATGGCTCGATGCCATCGTCTTCGCCTTGGTCGCCGCGGTCATCATTCGTGGCAATGTCTTCGAACTCTACAACATCCCCTCGTCCTCCATGGAGAAATCGCTTATGGTGGGCGACTACCTTATGGTGAGCAAAATCAGTTACGGTCCCCGTTCGGCCATGACGCCCCTGTCGTTCCCCTTGGTGCACAATGTGCTTCCCTTCACCGACGGACAGGTGCAGTCCTATCTGCGTTGGATTCGTTTGCCCTATCATCGTTACCCCGGTCTTCGCAGCGTGCAGCGCTTCGACGCCACGGTGTTCAATTATCCCGACGGCGACACCACATGTACCGCCTTCCAGAGCAACCGCTCCTATCACGACCTTGTCCGCGAATACGGCCGTGAGGCCATCTTCGCCCACCCCGAGGTGTTCGGCAAGGTGGTGGTGCGACCCGTCGACAAGCGCGAGAACTTCATCAAGCGTTGTGTCGGCCTTCCCGGCGAAACGCTCGAAATACGCGACCAGCAGCTATTCATCGACGGCAAACAGGTGGCTCAACCCACCGAGTTGCAGTTCACCTATGCGGTTCGCATGAAGGAGAGCATGGCCGACTATATCGCCTCCATGTCCACCATGGGCATGCAGGGCAACCTGGAGTCGACCAAGCTGCAAAAGGACCTCTCCATCCTCCACAATGCGGGTGTGTCGGAAGAGGACTGCCAGCAGGCGATAGGCATCTACGCCTACCTCTTCCTCAACGAGGCCCAGCTGCAGCGGGTCATGCCCTTCGCCGCCGACATCTCCATCGAACCTATGGCATGCCGCCACGACGACCTCCGTCTGGTTCGCTTCATGCCCCACTATCGTGATCAGATTTTCCGTCCGGTCAATCCCGCCGCCTGGGATGCCGATATTGTCCGCATCGAACAGTCGTGGAGCCGGCTGCTCGACACGCTCCACGCTGCCGGAGTCTCCACCCAGCTCACCAACGATATGGTGCAGTATTACACCGTACCCCTCACGGCCGCCATGGCGCAGCAGTTGCAGCGCAACGATGCCGTGGCCGAAGTGCTGCCCCTTTCCGCCCAGCGCGGAAGCACCAGCCGCGAGCTGTTCCCCCATGCCGACGGCTACAATTGGACGGTCGACAATTTTGGCCCCATCACCATTCCTTCCCGTGGCGCCACCGTCGAACTCAACCAGCAGACGCTGCCCCTCTATCGTCGCATCATCGAGGTGTTTGAGGGCAACCGCCTCGAACTACGCGACGGACAGATCCTCATCAATGGACAGCCGGCCACGACATACACTTTCCAGATGGATTACTACTGGATGATGGGCGACAACCGCCACAATAGCGCCGACAGCCGCTTCTGGGGCTTCGTTCCGGAGAACCACATCGTGGGTCGGGCCTCCACCATCGTCTTCTCCAAGGACAAGGATACCGGAAAGATCCGTTGGAACCGCTTTTTCCGCCGCAAGCTATAGTTGACATTTCCCTATCAGCAAGACACATAAAAAAGGATGCCGGCTCCCGCCAGCATCCTTTTCTGTGTAATGAATGTCTGAAAGTTGGGTTAGTAAAAATAGCTTCAAATTGATTATTATTGGCTTAGTCCCAGAAGGTGTTGCTGTTGCCGTCGCTTCCGTCGCTCCAGCCATCGCGGAAACCGAAATCCTCCATAAAGCTTTTGTCGTACTGCAAATTCAGCGGAGAAGAGGAGGAGCCGCTGGCGGTAAAACCAATCTCTACCTTAAAAGTAGCGGTGGTAATTTGAGGAGGGACATAAGGTTTCTTGTCGTTCATGATTGATGGGGATTTTATAGGTTGGTGATTGTTACATTTGTTGTTGCAAGACCGCTCCAATCATCGATTTCGCGGCCGTTAAAATAGCCGACGACGGCATTGGTATGATTATTTGAGCCGTTGTTCCGATATTGTATTGACCCGGTTACGGTATTTCCGGACCAATAGTCGGATGTCGGAATTATCGAAGTATTGTTGCCGCTGAATTGTCCGATCATTCCACCGATGTACAAATTGTTAGAGGTGGTCTTTTCTATGGTGAAATTAATCTTGCTCGAACAGTTTTTGATTTGTAAATTTGTAAAGATGGTCGTAATGGATGGCATTTTACAATAGCCGATCAGACCGCCAAGATTGAGGTGATAGGATCCTGATATGAGAGATAGTGAAAGCCCAAAGGAGCCATCGGACGAGTTTTTTACAACACAGTTGTCCATTATAAGTTGGATAGTGTTTGGATCTGTTTCCATGATTTGTCCAATGATACCTCCGATTACGGGAGAATCTATTTTGGTAATGGACGGGTTCACCAATGAGGCGTCCTGTATGAAGTTGCAGTTTCTGATGGTGGCAATCAATGGTAATGTGTTGGCATTGTTTACAAATATATATCCGACAAGGCCGCCAAAATATGGCTGTAGCGTTTGCGACGCTTGGCCGATGCTGACGTTCTTTGCCGTGCACCCATCGAGGGTTATATTGCCTTTGGTGTATGCGCAAAATGCCCCTAGGTAACAAATTGTTACGTTGTTTCCTGGAAGTGTGATGTCTTCAACGGTAACATCGTTAAAGGTGATATTGGAACTGGGATTGAAGGAATACGTCAAACCGTAGCAGTTGGAAGCCCCTGTCATGGTGAGGTTTTTTATGGTGGCGTTGTTTTTGCCTTCAAAAATGATGGTGTTGGCATTGGCGTTGATGGGCGTGACCGAAGCACCACCGAAATCGATAGTGCCGTCTACGCTGATTTTCAGCGTTGTGCTCCCAGCGGTAAGGCCGTTGATGTACGTCACGAGGCTGTTGTAGTCGGCAACGCTGCTTACCAGCAGGCTCACGTCTTCGCTTGTGGCACTCATCTCGACGGGGACAAAGCCCATCTCGTTGCGTTGCAAGGCACCTCCGGTGGTTTGGCTCTTGCTGAAAGCGTAATGCTTGCCGTTGCAGGTGGCGGTCACATTGACGGTGAACTTGTTGCTGCTGCTTACCGGCAGCACAGGAATGATGATGTTTTTGCTCGTATCGTTGGCGACGGCCAAGGGGGAGTCGAAGACCATGCGCACTTTCTTCTGGGCGTCGGTGACTTCGGCATCGTTGGCAGATTGGCCGGTGATGTTGGCGAAAACGACCTCTCGCACACCGCAGATTTGCGACGTGCTGCTCTCGACGGTGATTTCATCCAAGCTCATTTCGGCACCGAAGCGGTTGATGACACTGATGGTCAGCGCCCCGCCAAGGTGTTTGAACTGCAGCGTGTTTCCATCGCTGTGAGCCGCCATGGGGATGTCGATGTGCTGCAAGCCGTCCGACTCGCTGTAGTGGTATTCATCCGGAAGGGTGACGCTGATGCTGGCCAAGCCCGAAAGGTCGGCGTCGGGGCAGAGCGCGGCAGGGTAGATGGCATTATAAGGAGCCGTCACGCTCTCAACGCTGTTGTCGATAGTGGCGACATCGACCGTCACCGAGACAGCCTTTGTCTGGCCGTTGATGCGGATCAGCTCACCGTCCACCCAAGTGGATGAGCGACCCTCCACAGCCACCTTGCCATTGCCCAGCTTTTCGGCCTGAATGACAATTTTTCCGTCCAGGTCTTCCTTCTCGCAGGCGGTGAAGGCCACCGACCCTACCAAGGGGAGGGCGGCAACCCAAAGGCGTAGCCAATAGCATCTGTGTCTCATAGGATTTTTCTTTTCTCTTTTCGTTGTGTAAAACACTTTGAATTAGTGATGTAATTAGCCCTATATACGAAAAACAGACGCCCTTTGTTTCAAACCGCCCTTTGTTTCTCTAGGCCGAACAAAGATTTTCTATGTTTATAATGCTGAAAATCAGATTGGAAAAAATAGTCGTTTTTTCGGCAAGTTTTCAATTAAAACACATTGCAAAGATGCACTTTTTGCCGAAACCGACAAGGTTTATTCAAAGAACACGTAAAAAATCCTTCGGCGATAGTTGTCAGCCGAGCTGACGGCATAACACGACGAAAGATGTCGGTTAAGCCGGCGGCACACCATGGTGGAGTCTCGTGTATTTTACTAACGTGATAACACGTTAATGCATCCTTTTAACGTATTCACGCATTCTGCCTGGCTCCGTATGAGCGAAACTGCCTGTGGCCGTTTTGCCGGCCTGCGTGGTATGCCTGCGACCACTGATAGTGTGATGAGCACCGCTTTAATACGAATTAATACAGCGAATAGCACCGCTAAAAAGAACATATGTAGCGAGTCAACACCACTGAAATTAATCAAATCAAGCGAAAAATGCATTAACGCCTTGTTTGTAATGCACTTTTTTTAGTGCAAATTTTAATGCAGACGCACTTTTTTTAGTGCACATTAAAAACATTTTGTATCTTTGCAGCCGGAAACAAAAACGACAACTCACCATGATTGACGATGTATTATACGAGTTTATGCGCGAGCAGCTGGCAACGACAAGCCAGGATTTTGTGCGCTATTTATATCCACAAATTGATTGGACATTGCGGATGTTCGGTCTTGTGGGCCCGCGAGGCGTGGGTAAGTCAACCCTCATAAAACAGCATATAATCTTCGAAAAAGACAACCAAAAGGCGCTCTATATCTCGGCCGACCACAGTTATTTTGCCAACCACACGCTCTTGGAGGTGGCCTCGGAATGGAACAAAGAAGGGGGCACTCATCTGTATATCGACGAGATACATAAATATGAGAATTGGTCGACAGAACTAAAAAATATCTACGACGGTTATGGGGCGTTGAAAGTAGTCTTCACAGGATCGTCGGTGCTTGACTTGCTCAAGGGGCAGGCCGACTTGAGCCGTCGCGCTGTCATGTACACCATGCAGGGACTCTCGTTCCGCGAATATCTTGAGATGTTCCACAGCATCAAGATACCACAATACTCGTTGGAGGATGTTCTCGCCAACAAAGTAGACGACGCCGTGCTTCCCCATCCGCTTCCGCTATTTAGGCAGTATCTCCAGGATGGTTACTATCCTTTCAGCAAAGAAGGTGCATTCCGGTCGCGACTCGACCAAATCATCAACCAAACCCTCGAATCCGACATCCCGCAATATGCCTCCCTCTCCGTCTCCACGGGACGCAAACTGCGTAGGCTGATGGCCATTGTGGCGCAGAGTGCTCCTTTCAAACCCGACTATTCCAGCATTGCCAACGCCCTTGGTGTCAGCCGCAATGTGGTACCCGACTATCTTATATATATGGAACGAGCGGGGATGATTGGCCAGCTACGTGATGAGACTGGTGGGGTGAGAAGCTTGGGAAAGGTGCAGAAAACCTATCTCGACAACACCAACATAATGTATGCCCTTGGGGCGGACAGTACCAACAAAGGCAACCTGCGTGAGACCTTCTTTTTCAATCAGACGCGAGTAGTAAGCGATGTTATCTCATCAGGAGTTTCCGATTTCATCATTGGTGACCACACCTTCGAGGTTGGCGGTAAAAAGAAAGGAAAGAAACAAATTGAGGATGTTGCCAACGGCCATATCGTGAAAGACGACATAGAGTACGGCCACGGAATAAGCATACCGCTGTGGACGTTTGGGCTGCTCTATTAAACAACAACTCCCGCATTAACGCATTCACACGTTCACACATTCTTAAAGCGCATTCCCACTAACGCATTTACACATTCTGCCTCGATAGAGGCCCCACAGTGTCGCCGACCTCAGTTCACACACCTACACATTATAATATTGTAATCCATCGGTAATCTTTTGGCATGTCAGCTTGGGACCCTTTCACTATAACATGGATATAGGTACAACATCTATCCTATAGCCATTCTTTTCTATTGTACGTTGCTCAGCATTAGTAACTATCAAAAGGTTGTCACAATTCAGTTCTCCTGCGCATTCAAGCAAAGCATCCACTTCTCGTTTTTCTGTTTTTGGACTTCCTAAATCATAGCATACTTGCACCAACTGTGTGATATGCGGCCCATTACGTAAAACAAAATCCACTTCCTTGTCATTTCGTGAACGATAATAGAATATTGTTTTGTCTGTGTTGTATCCTCTGCGTATTAACTCAACGAACACTTGATTTTCCAGCAACCGCCCAAGATTGTCACTCAAAGAAAATGCCTTTGCTTCAACAAATCCGTTGTCCACTACATACACTTTCCGGGGAGCTTTTTTCATTAACCTTAATTTGTTGTTGTAACGAGGCAAATAGTAAAAGAGGTACGGTTCATGGAGATAATCCAAATATTTCTTGGTTGTATTCACACTTGAGAACCCCAACTCTTCTGTAAGTTCATTAGCACTAAGAGGATTGCAGAAATTGGATACAAGATACAATGCAAGGTCGTTCAAGTCTGTAATGTTACGTACATTATGACGCTTGGCCACATCTTTCCAGACGATAGAGTCAAATAATGTATCAAGATAGCTGCGAGTCAACTGGCGGGAAGCCACGACCTCGGGATAACCGCCATTACGCAAATAATCATCTATTAAAACAGATGCGTCGGTCTTATTCTCCTCCCTTAGAACATGTAGTTCAAGTTTGTTCCAATCAAAAAACTCCTCAAGGCTGAATGGTAACATTTCCACTTGAATATATTTCCCAGTCAGAACTGTAGCCATCTCGCTTGAAAGCATTTTTGCGTTGCTGCCGGTGATGACCATGTTTTTGCCCATTCTGTAGAGTTCGCTTACCCATAAATCCCAATCTGGTAGATTCTGTACCTCATCGAGCAGCAGGTATTCATAACCGGGATAGACATCATCAAGTGTGCGCATAACAAGATTGGCATCCCAATTATCAAGCAACTGTTGACTGTCAAAATTGAGATAGGCGAAGTTTTTATTTCGTAGCATCAATAGAGCCTGTGTGGATTTGCCCACTCGCCGGGGGCCGGTAATCAACTTGATGAGATGGTTCTGTAACAGAATCTCCGTATCTTGTGAGTTTCGACGTGTCAGATATGGACGAGCTGTCAACTCGTCCCGTTCCTTCTTTTGATTTAGAATAACCGTTCTCATTTTTTATATATTTTCGAGTGCAAAAATACAACTTTTTTTTCAATCGGCAAAACTTATTGCATAAAATATTATCTTTTTTATGCAGTAGAACGTATTTTTTGCATAAAAATGCAGTGAGTCACGTAAGCACGGCAACATGCAGAGAGCTGGAGGATCCGCATTCTCAAAACGCATTCTGCCTGGCTCCACAGGAGACATGGCCTGCGACCAACGTGGAGCAAACACATTCAAGCTTATTGTTTCTTCGGTGATCCTTCGGCGATGGTTGTCGGACGAGCCGACGGCACACCACGACGATAGTTGTCAGCCGAGCTGACGGCATACCAGTCAGCTCAGTCGATGGCACACCACGGCGACGGGTCGGCAGTTTCTCTAAATGAAGTTGACCCATTCTTGGAGGGGTTGCACATCAAGTTTACGCCTCCAGGCTGTTTTTGTCGGGCAGAAAATGCATTAGACCCATCGTGACAATACCATTTTCATCGTGTCTGATATTTTGGTGGTCCATCGAGTGCAAAATCTTCTTGAAAGAGTCGTTAATGTGTAGCAGGGACCGCTTCTCCTATATCATCTTTTCACCAATCTATTACCACGTGCATTCATCAGTTGTTCAATATATTTCGGCCGTTCAATTAACAATGTATTTCGATTCTGTGGTTATACATCCATTTTTTCGAAATGCAAAGACACGAAGATTTTTCAAATCATAGAAGAAAAAACATTTTGCCACTTCGGAAATAATACGTATCTTTGCAGTCGAAATAATTGCGTAAATACGCAAAAAAATCGAACAGGATGATAGTACAACGAGACACCTATATTGAAAAGCTTTGGAGTCGAAGACACAATGGTCTGATAAAAATAGTGACCGGAATGCGCCGTTCCGGCAAATCGTTTCTTTTGTTCAACCTCTTTGTTAAACAGCTAAAAGACAACGGTGTTGATGACAACCATATCATTGCGATAGATCTGGAAGACTATAGAAATGTTTCGCTTCGGAAACCTGACGAACTGCTTCATTTTGTCGACAGCAAGATTGTCGACGATTCGATGTATTATCTGCTTATTGATGAGGTGCAACGTCTGGATTCCTTTGAGGAAGTGCTTAATAGTTTCCTGAAAAAAAGCAACGTTGATGTCTATGTCACCGGCAGCAACGCCCGATTCCTTTCGCGTGATGTGATTACAATCTTCCGTGGCAGAAGTGATGAAGTGAGGGTCCATCCCTTTTGTTTCAAAGAATTTATGTCTACGCAAGACAGCCTGAACCAAGAACAGTGCCTTCGCCATTACCTTACCTATGGGGGAATGCCGCAGGCAAGCACTATGAATTCCGACGAACAACGCAAAATTTATCTTCAAGACCTATTCACAGGCACTTATCTAAGGGATATCAAAGAACGCTACAACCTGCGCAACGATGCCGATATGGAAGAGCTTATGGATGTGCTTGCTAGCAGCGTTGGTTCTCTTGTCAATCCCACCAAGTTGAGAAACACCTTCCATTCTGTAAAACAGAGCACCATTACGGTAGACACCATAAAGACCTACCTTGACCTGCTACAAGATGCTTTTTTGGTAGAAAAGGCAGTAAGATACGATATCAAATGCCGCAAATATATTGGTACACCGTCAAAATATTACTTTGACGACCTCGGTTTGCGCAATGCTCGGCTCGGATTCCGCCAAGTGGAATTCACTCATTTGATGGAAAATCTCATATACAACGAGCTGCGTGCAAGAGGGCAACTGGTTGACGTAGGGCAAGTCACATTAAACACCAAGAATGCTGAAGGCAAAAGTCAACGCACTCTTCTTGAAGTCGACTTTGTGTGCAACCAAGGAGACAATCGCATCTATATTCAGTCGGCATTTAACCTCCCTGACGAAGAGAAGACCTTGCAAGAAATACGTCCCTTGATGCAAATAGGAGACAACTTCCAGAAAGTGGTCATTGTCGGAGGCCTCCAGCCCACCTATAGGAACGATAAAGGGATCCTCCTACTGAACATATTTGACTTTTTGCTCAATCCAGACTCTATTGAGCTACGACAATAATAACTACCAGCACCCTTGTATGCTATATTGCCTTCACACCACGGCGAAGTCTCGTGTATTCCCACTAACGCATTTACGCATTCTTAAAGAGCATTCACACATTTACACATTAACGCATTCATTTTAACACATTCACACGTTAACACATTCTATTATTCTTACTGAATCCCACTCATATCAACCGAATACAAAATGTCATCCATCATCTCCTTGACAAGAAAAGCAACCATATAAATAGGGAGATAACACACATTGTTGCTGACGCTTACATTGTCGTGACAAAAAACAAATGCCTGTGGTATGGCGTACTCGGTATTCTCCATCACATTCGACAATGCATTGTGGCGCTGGTAGTCCTTGCCTGATTTTACCTCAATAGGCACAACATATCCGTTGCGCTCAATAACAAAGTCCAACTCTCCTTGCTTTTTACTGTTGAAATAATACAGGTCATATCCGTGGGCGTGCAGTTCTTGTGCCACCACATTTTCGAAGATGGCTCCAAAGTTGATGCTCTTTTCGTCGTTTATGATACGCAACTGGATACCTTCTGCATATTGGCTTGCCAACAAGCCAATGTCATTTTGGAACAGCTTGAAGAGATTCCTGCTGCGCGACAACTTCAACGGGACAACAGGCTCTTCCACATTGTAAGTTGGCAAAGCGACACCTGCATTCTTTAGCCATAGAAAACTGTTCTCATATCGTGTGAACTTCATATTCTCATTCAGATCCTTCAGAATGAAACGCTTGTTTTTGGCATTCAACTCCGACGGTATCAAATCGAATATTTCCTCCAAATATAGCTTATGGTTTCTGTCATACTTTGCGATGTCGCGTTTGTAGAGTCTCACAATGGCTTGCTGCTCGGCCATCACCTGCTGCAAGTTGTGTGTGTCGACATATTTCTGTACGGCAGCGGGCATACCTCCCACAATAAGATAAAGCCTGAACAATTCCATCATCTTGGAATGAACAAAACCATCGACCGGCTGTCTTTTGTCAAAAGATAACTTCAAACTGTCCATAACCTGTTCCGACACCCCCATAGCCATAAAAAACTCTTCAAGGTCAAGCGGGAACATTTCTTTCACATCCATATATCCTACTGGTTCAGAGCGCAGGTCGTTCAACTCGACACCAAGCAGAGATCCACTCATCACATAACGGTAGCTGCCTTCATCCACAAGAAATTTTATGGCTGTCACTATCTCGGGGCATTCTTGCACCTCGTCGAAAAAGACAAGGGTCTGTCCCTTCACCAAAGGTGTATCGGTCAGCAGAGACAGCCTGACAAGGATATCCTGGCTGTTTTTAGCCCCTTTTAATGCATCTGCAGCTTCAGGCTGGTTGATAAAATTTATCTCTACAAAACGCCTGAAATGAGTCTTCCCAAACTGACGAATTGAGAAAGATTTTCCCGTCTGTCGTGCACCTGTAAGCAATAAAGCCTTCTTTGAACGAGTAAAGAAATCATCTAAATAACTATCAATCTTTCTTTTAAGCATAATATTGTCCGATTTTCCAACTGCAAATATACGAATAATATCCGATTTTCCAATATTATTTTTTATCAAAATATCACTTTTTCCATAATTCTGTGCCTGCATTTTCGTGGTACAACACCTACTAATGTGTACCAGTGTACCAGCCTAATAAAGTAGACACAAAAAATAATTTTAGTTGATTAATATTTTACAAAAATAGACAAAGTCGTTGTTTTTTTCAGTTATATTTTTCTAAAAATAGACAAATTGGCTTGTTTTTTGTCATTTTCTTTTTCAAAAGTAGACACGCTTAAGTACTCACTTCATTATCAGCCTCCTTTCTTCGTTTTTGCAAGAATTTGGGTACATCAGAGAGTTGCCTGGCAGAGAAAGTGTCCCTTACTTCCATTTCGCCATTGTTGTATCTTCTGCGATAGTTGGCAGGCGTATCGTATCCGATAGCGAAACAA
>CADBDA010000022.1 GCA_902793295.1 uncultured Bacteroidota bacterium | reverse complement strand
GCTGGTTTCCATTCCGTACTTTTTTTTCCATTCACAATACGAAATGCCAGCTTCTTTTATTGCATCTCACCTACGCATTTGTCGGAAGAACCAAAAAAATTACAAATTAAAAAAAAATTTTAAGTCCAACATGTGAATGCAACAGTCAACATAATCGTTTACACCTATTTATCGAGCGGCATCAGAACATGAAATAATAACAGGGGATAGGAACCGTCCGATGAAAAAAAAGCAGTTGTCGCCAACGGTCAAAAAAAAGATCATATCAGTAGACCCAGAGTTCGCCGCCGCTGTAGATAGTGTTATACTGGTAGAGCGGGCAAGAGGTGGCGGCGCCATCGAGGGGAATGCCATCATTTTCGACCACGAAACAGGAATGGCATTGGGGGCATTCGAGCAGAGAGCTGCCCCAATCGGAAGAGATCTCGACAGGCGTACTATTGTCCTCGGGGCAGGTACGTTCGAAAGCGACGAAGCGGTCATAAGCCAGCCTCACCACGACAATTCCACGGTGGCCGCCGGTGAGGTAGAGGTAACCGCCCGGATTGTTCAGACCGTAATATTCGGCCTCGTTGGGACGGATGCTGAAATTGGTTTCCCCTATGGTCACATGACAGTCGTTCTTGCCACAAGCCGAAAGCAGCAGCAACGACAGCAACAGCAGGGGAAGACGCGCAGACATGATGTCACGATTGTTTAGGGGTGGGGAAATCGCCATAGAGCAGCTTCAATGTCACCATAGCCACAATTTGAAGGGTCTCCTTGCTGACGGCGTCGAGATTGTCGCCCACGGTATGCCAATGTTCGTAGAAGCTGCATTCGGGGCTGTTCTGCACCACATCGATTGTCGGAACACGCAGAATCTGGTTGACATAGAGGTGGTCGTCGAGGATGCTGCTGCTAAGCTCGTCGACAAACACATTGCCATAGCCGATGGCAGCGGCACAGGCCCACATCTTGTTCATGACCCCTTGAGCAAAGCTCATAGAGATTTCCTCCTTGGTGAAACGCGGTTTGGCGGTGCCCACCATATCGAAGAGGATGCCATACTGAGCCGTATAGAACATACGGTGAGGGTTGGAAGCCCAATACTGGGAGCCTTTGCACCAGGTGTTGTCCTCGTAACGACCAGCCCATTCGGCGATACCCTGGTCCTCGACGTCAAAAAAGACAAAGTCGACACCCACATCGGGTGGCAACGCCGCCATGCAGCGGGCCATTTCAAGGAGCAGACCCACACCGCTGGCACCATCGTTGGCACCCAGCAGCGGCTTGCGCCAGTTGTTGGTGTCCAAGTCATGGTCGGCCCACTGTCGGGAATCCCAATGGGCAGCCAACAGCACCCGCTTGTCGCGCTCGGGAGCCAAGGAGCCTATAATGTTGCGCCCCTCAACTGTCTGGCCGTCCCACAGCGTAGTGCTGAACGTCTGGACGATGACAGTGTCGCAGAAACGACGCAGCGTGGCGGCCAGGTAGTCGGCGCACTGCGCATGGCCTTTGGAACCCGGATGGCGGAAGCCGAAAGCCAGCTGGTCAGCCACGAAGCGGTAGGCCGAGTCGGCATTGAAATTGGGGATAGCCACCTGACGGTAGTCCAGCGACGGTTGCTGACCCTGTTTGGGCTGCTTGTTGGTATCGTTTTTGCAAGCCACGAAAGGCAGCACCAAAAGCGAAAGCATCATTAAGAGACTGATACGCTGTTTCATAAGGAGAACACTAAAGGGAACAGAAATGAAGGTATTTAAAATTGGAATGGTACGCGGCCTTCGTGCCGCGTACCATTTATTGTTTTGAAAGTCAGTCTTCAGAGAAGCCTGCTTGTAGCGTGTCAAATTACTTGATACGTTCGGAGTATTCGCCCGTGCGGGTGTCGACCTTGATGCGTTCGCCCTCTTTGATGAAGAGCGGCACGCGCACCTGGACGCCCGGTTCGACGGTGGCATCCTTCATAGCGTTGGTAGCCGTGTTGCCAGCGAAACCCGGTTCGGTGTAGGTCACCACAGTCTCGATGAAAGGAGGCAATTCGCAGAGTAGCGGAGTTTCGGTGTCGGCATGGACGGTGATTTCCACATACTGGCCCTCTTTCAGGAACTGGGGAGCGTTGATGATAGCCTCTTCGACGCCGATTTGTTCAAAAGTCTCGGTGTGCATGAAGTAGTAGAGGTCGGCCTCCTTGTAGAGGTAGGTGTAGGGACGGCGTTCGACGCGGACGATGTCGATTTTGGCGCCCGAGGGGAAAGTGTTC
The DNA here is from genome assembly GCA_902793295.1 of uncultured Bacteroidota bacterium. Taxonomy (GTDB): domain Bacteria; phylum Bacteroidota; class Bacteroidia; order Bacteroidales; family P3; genus Colimorpha. Next base: position 29,294 of record CADBDA010000022.1, on the reverse strand, counting down.
TCAAGGATACGACCCGTCTTCACGTTGCGCATCTTGGTGCGGACGAAAGCGGCACCCTTGCCCGGTTTCACATGGAGGAATTCCACGATTGTGTAAATGTCGTTGTTGAAGTTGATACAAAGACCATTCTTGATGTCAGCTGTTGTTGCCATAAAATTACTGAATTGTTTATGATTATTTTATAGTTTTATTTCCATTTTTGACTGCTCGGCAAGGCGAGCCGATGGCAGAGGCGGTTCACCGAGGGCCTGTCATTTGGATTGGTTCGGCTTATTCTCCTTTTTTGCCACCTCGAGCAGATTGGTGAGGCGTCGCAAATCGACCTTCAGTTCCTCATTCTCCTCCTCGAAAATCTTGTAGCGCACCCGATACATCATGCTGCGGCAGAAGAGCGCCAGCACGATTCCCAACATGGTAATAGTCACCTCTTTATGAGAGACGAAAAAATAGACTGTTGCACCCACAATCAGCAGGTAGGATATCCATTCAAAGATTTTAGCCTGGGTAGATTTTTCCATTCTACATTCATTAAATTTGAAATTGCAAAATTACAAAAAAAACTTAAACCGCCAGAAAAAAAAACATATTATTTGTCCGAATCGTTTTTTTTTTGTTACTTTGTACAAAAAGAAACGTCCGTTTTCAGACGACAATATTTTTATATAAAACTGAATTAAAACAAATTAAACAATAACTCGTTGTTTGATGCCACAACAAAAAAAGCGTCGGGCGACATAATAAAACCCATAAAGATGAAAAAGGTAATTCGTATTTTGATGACCCTGGTGGTAGTGTTCGGACTTGTGGGCGTTTGCGGCACCACCACATCGTGCAAGTCCTCTTCAAAGACCATGTACACGGCCAAAAAGAAGAACTCCAAGCGAATCAACAAGAACTATACCGTTCGCGGCAACAACAAGCGCAACAGCTCTACCTATCATTCCTATTGATGCGGCAGACCAAAGGCGGTAGTGATCATGCAGACAAGAACAATCGGCGGTGGAAACCCTCTCGGTTTCTGTCCGCCCTTTTATTGTTCATGCTTGTCGGTTCGAGCCTATGCGCCCAGCAGTTCCAAGTCCATGTCAACCTACCGTCCGACCTTCGCGGCAGCCTGACGCTGACCATCTACGACGGAGCACAGCCCCGCACGCTGACTCCCAAATCGGGCACCGACTTCAGCGGCAGCGTGAAGCAGGCCACCTACGCCGAATTGCGCCATTCGGCCGTCGCCCAACCCCTCACCTTCTTTATCGAAAACAGCCACATCACGGTGGTCTTCAACAAAGAGAACCCCAATGCCTCACGCATCACCGGTTCGCGCAGCAACAGCATGCTCCGCTACCAGCTGGAGGAGTGCGACTACAACCCCGCCGAATGCCTGACCGAATACGTGGCCACACATCCCGACGACCTGATTGCACCCTATCTGCTGGAACGCCACATTGCCCCCACCGCAGAACGCGCCACCATCGACACCCTCTACCACCTGCTGTCGGGCGCCGCGCTGCAGACCTACCACTACCAGCGACTGACCGAGCGTCTCAAACAACTCGACAGCTTGAACATCGGATCCCCCCTACCCCATTTCCATTTTTATGACGACCAGGGAACGCTCATCTCCATCGACACCCTGATGCGCGACAGCTCTATGCACCTGCTCATGGTCGGAGCCACTTGGTGCGACCAGTGCAAGAAAATCACAGAACAGCTGCAGCAACAATTTCCCGACATCAAGCCCCTCGTCATCAACATCGACAAACAGAAGACTCAGTGGGACAGTCACATGACCGATATTTTGGCCGTTGACCACCTGCCCTATCTGCTGCTGCTCGACGCCGACCGCCACATCGTGGCACGCGACTTCCGCCACTGGGAACTGCCACGCATTATGAAAGCCCTGGACTCTGGCGGGGCCACACCTTAACATCAACCATCATGGAAACAACACTCTATCCTCTGAAATTCCTCCCCCTATACAAAAATAAAGTATGGGGAGGCAACAAAATCAAGACCCTCGGTTTCGACTACGACCCGCTGCCCAACTGCGGCGAGTTGTGGGCCCTGTCGGCCGTCAAGGACAACGAGTCGGTCATCGCCAACGGCTTCTTGGCCGACAACACCCTCAACGAAGCCCTGGAAATCTACATGGGCGAACTGCTGGGCGAGAAAAACTACCGTCATTTCGGCAACGAGTTTCCGCTGCTCATCAAGATTATCGACGCCAACGACCGCCTCTCCATCCAGGTGCACCCCGACAATGCGCTGGCCCGCCAACGTGGCATGGAGAACGGCAAGACCGAGATGTGGTACATCATGGAAGCCGAAGCCGGAGCACAGCTCATCGACGGTTTCCGCACACAGGTGAACCGCGACGAATACTGCCATTTCCTGAAGCTAGGCAAACTGGAGGACATCCTACACGAGGAGCATCCGCAGGCCGGCGACGTCTTCTTTATTCCCGCCGGACGCGTCCATGCCCTTGGCAAAGGGCTGCTCCTGGCCGAGATACAGCAGTCGTCCGACACCACCTACCGCATCTACGACTACAACCGGCCCGACGCCGACGGCAAATTGCGCCAGCTGCACACTGCCGAAGCGCTCGACGCCATCGACTTCAGCGTCACCACCGACGGCCGCACCCACTACCGCTACCGCCCCAACAGCACGGTGCAACTGGCGGAGTGTCCTTACTTCACCACCAACCTCATCGCCATCGACCAGCCGATGCGTAAAAATTTCGCACAGCTCGACTCATTTGTCGTCTACCTATGCACCGACGGCATTGCCGCCGTCAAAGCCCTCGACACCATCTGCCCCATCCATGCCGGCGAATGCGTGCTTGTGCCCGCCGCCGCCGAACAGGTGGAACTCTATGCCGAAGGCGCCGCCAAGCTGCTGGAGATTTACGTCGACCCCGACCAATGGAACGAAGAGGGTATCGACCACATGCACGACTTCGACTGGATGGCCCAGTTTGTGGGCGAAGCCGATGACAGCGACGACGAATAGCGCCCATTAACAATCGGTTCACAAGACTATAATCCCGGAAACCATTATTGGATCTTTCGGGATTATTTGTTTTTGATGTGATACCAAATAAGGAATTGGGAAGTAGTGTGTCCTTCCCTGATTCAGGTTGACGCAGTCTCGACCATGACGAGGGGAGGTCCACTAAGAGGAAAGCCAGCACCAATAAGCGACAAGCGGTCGCTCCAAATAGTTTTTTTAACATTTCAGCAAGCCATTCTTCCACTTAATTCCACACAAACGTGCTGCAGACCCATATTTTTTCTTACCTTTGCACCTCAAATTGGTTATAACAAGAGTGTTTTAAACAACAGATTTCGAAGACTGTAGAGCAAACGATGACATCCTTAGGAGTCAAACAGATCCTGTTTTGAATGCCACGATGTCATCGTTTGGTTTGCAGTCGGTTCTATTTGAAAACAACAAAACATCACATGAAACTGACACACAAACTGACAATCCTAGGCTGCTGCCTGATGCTGGCACTTCCGCTCCGCTCCCAAGAGGTGCTCAGTCTGGAGCAGTGCCGCCAACGCGGACTTGAAGCCAACAAAGGGTTGAAGATGTCTGAAGAAAAGAAAAACGAGACCGAGAATCTGGAGAAGGTGGCCCTATGGCAGATGCTGCCCAAGATTGGAGCCACCGGAGGCTACATGTGGATGGAAAAGAGCGTGAACCTGCTGAGCGAAGAACAGCAGGGGCGGCTCAACAACCTGGGCACGGAGGTCCAGGCCGGCCTCAGCCAGGCACTGCGTGAAGAGCTTAGCGACCTGCCCATTGGCGGCCAGCTCATAGGCGATCTGCTCACCAACGTCATCAACAACAGCAGCCTCGGCACATCGCTCAACAACATAGGGCAAGAACTCACCCAAGCCCTCGAAACCGACACACGCAACACCGCCTTTGGCGTTGTGACCCTCTCACAACCCATCTATCTGGGCGGCAAACTGCGCGCCATCTACAACAGCGCCCGGCTGCTCAACCAGCTGTCAGGCATCGAATACGACAAGAAACGCGAGGAGACCATCATCGCCATCGACGAAGCCTACTGGCAGGTGGTCAGCGTGAAGCACAAGAAAGAGCTGGCCGAACGCTATGCCGCACTGCTCGACACCCTGACCCGCAACGTGGAGCAGCTCTTCGAAGCCGAGATGGCCACCAAAGGCGACCTGGCCAAGGTGCGCGTGAAGCTTAACGAAGCCCAGATGAATCTCACCAAGGCCAGCAACGGCCTGTTGCTCGCCAAGATGCTGCTGGCCCAGCGTTGCGGCATGCCACTCGACGCCGATTTCGACGTGTCGGAATCCAACCCCACCCTGGCCACCACTTCCCACCAACCCATCGACATGGAAGAGGTGTGGCAGAACCGCCGCGAGATGCAGATGCTGCGTATCAGCGACAGCATTGCCATGCAAGGCGAGCGACTGGCCGCCTCCGCCCTCAAGCCCAACATCGCCTTCACCGGCGGCTATCTTTTCTCCAACCCCAACCTCTTCGACGGATTCAAAAACGAATTCGGCGGCACCTTCATGGCCGGTGTGGTGGTCAATGTGCCCATCGTCCATCCCGGCGGCATCTATTCCGTGCGTGCCGCCAAAGCCAAACGCCGCGAGGTGGCCTACCAAATGGAGGAGGCTCAAGAGATGATCGAGCTGCAGGTCAACAAGCTCCGCTACGAGTTGGAGCTCGCCTACAAGAAATACGACCAAGCCCAGAGCAACCTGGTGCAAGCCGAGGAGAACCTGAGGCTGGCCGACGAAAGCTTCAAATCCGGCATGTGCAGCAGCAGCGACCTGATGGCCGCCCAAACCGCCTGGATTTCGGCCAACAGCGAGGTGCTCGACGCCGAGATTGAGATAGAGATGAACAGCGTCTACCTACGTCAGGCGCTTGGAAAATAAAGCCAATTGATTCTTAAACGAGATAAAAGCTATAGCGATACATTATGAAAGAAAATAGCAAAACCTTGATTGGCGGACTCGTAGCCGTCATCAGTGCCGTAGGCATCGTGGCTCTGGTAGGCCTCTTTGCCATCCACCCCCAGAAAGAAATGCTCATGGGCGAAGCCGATGCCACCGAATACCGTGTGTCCAACATGGTTCCCGGCCATATCGACACCATCTATGTCCAAGAAGGCGACATGGTGCATGCCGGCGACACGCTGGCCCACATCACCAGCAAGCAGGTCGACGCCAAGATGATCCAAGCCCGTGCCGCACGCACTGCCGCCGTGGCCCAGAGCCGCAAAGCCAAAGGCGGTGCCCGCGACCAGCAGGTGCAGATGGCCTATCAGGTGTGGCAGAAGGCACAAGCCGCCGAGGGTGTCTACAAAAAATCGTACGACCGCGTGAAAGGACTCTATGAGAAAGGCGTGGTTTCCGCCCAGCAGTATGACGAAATCGACGCCAAATACAAGGCCGCCCAAGCCGACTGCGCCGCCGCCGAACAGCAGTACCTCATGGCCAAAGAGGGCGCCCAAAGCGAAGATATCGACGCTGCCGCCGCCCTGGTGAACCGTGCCGGCGGTGCCGTTGCCGAGGTGCAGAGCTATCTGGACGACAGCTACATCATTGCCGCATGCGATGGCGAGGTGGTGGAGATATACATCAAGAAAGGCGACCTGGTGGGCACCGGTGCCCCCGTGGTTTCCATTCTCGACATGAACGACACCTGGTTCAACTTCAGCATCCGTGAAGACCTGTTGCAGGACATCCGCACCGGCAAGAAGGTGCAGGTGCGCATTCCCGCACTGGGCGACAAAAGCTACAGCTGCATTGTGCGCAATGTGCGTGTCATGGCCAGCTATGCCACCTGGCGAGCCACCAAGACATTGGGCCAATACGACGTCAAGAGCTTCGACGTGAAGGTGGTGCCTGAAGAGGCCATCGAAGGGCTGCGTCCCGGCATGACCGCCATCATAGCAGAAGACTGACCCCCCGACGCCCAATCCCCACACACGACCACCGTCCCATGAAGAGTTCCATCAAACAAGTGCTACTACGCGAGTTGATGCGCATACGACGCCATCCCCGCTACGTCATCATCCTGACGTTGGGGATTGTATTCACCTTTACCTTTTTTGCCACCATGACCCGCAACGGACAGCCCCAGAAGCTGCCCATCGCCGTGGTCGACATGGACGGATCCTACCTGTCGCGCCGCATCTGTCATGAAATCCAAGCCACCTCGGGCGTGTCGGTGCAGGCCGTCTACAACAACCACAACGAAGCCCGTCGCGCCATGCAGCGAGGCGAAATCTACGCCTTCTACGAGATACCCAAAGGCACCTACAACGACCTGCTACAGTTCCGTTCGCCACACTTCGTGCTTTACGTCAATTCGGCCTACATGCTGGCCGGCACCCTCAGCTACAAGCAGCTGGCCACTATGGGCATGCTGGCCACCGGTGCCGTGCAGCGTGAGGTGTACCGCAAGAAGGGCTTCAACGAGCAGCAGATTATGGGGCTCATCCAGCCCGTGGAGTACGACACCCGTACCATCGGCAACCCTTGGATCAACTACGGCAACTATCTGATGACCACCCTCATTCCCGCCGTCATCGCTTTCATTGCCGTCATGCACACCGCCTATCTGATTTCGCGCGAACGCCAGGAGAAGACCCTGCGCAAATGGATACACACCGCTCGTGGCAACACCCTCTATGCCCTTCTCGGCAAGCTGCTGCCCTACACCCTATGGTACACCCTGTTGCTGCTGCTGACCAACCTCATCATGTTCGGTTTCATGGGCTTCCCGCTCGAAGGCAGCTGGCTGCTGATGGTGCTCAACAGCGTGCTGCTCATTGTCGCCGCACAGTGTGCCGGCAGCTTCATCGCCTGCAGCATCCCCGACGCCCCGCTGGCCATGAGCATCAGCGCCCTCTACAGCGCAGTCAGTTTCTCGCTCAGCGGATTCTCGTTCCCGGTGGACAGCATGCCCGCCATCTTCTACACCGTCTCGTGGATTTACCCCATTCGGCACTATTTCCTCAACTTCAGCAACATCGCCATCTTTGGCAACGGCATGGGCCACTGCTGGCCGCAATTCTGCGCCCTGCTGGCCTTTGGCTTCCTGCTGATAGGCGGCGCCTTCATGCTTCGTTGGCACTACCGGCTGGAAGAGCGCAAAGCGGCGCAAACGGCACCCACTCCCAACAACGTCAAAAACTGAAAACGCCATGAGCCACAAAACACCCAAAATTGTCAGCAACCTCAAAGACATCTGGACTGTCTTCGCCATCGAGGTGCGCCGCGTTTTCAGCGACTCCACCGTGTTGCTCATCTTTTTCATTGCCCCCATCCTCTACCCGCTGCTCTTCTGCGGCATCTACCACAACGAGAATGTGGAGGACATGTCCATCGCCGTCGTCGACGAGTCGCCCAGCGCCTACAGCAAGCGTTTCATCCACAAGTTGGACGCCACCCCCGAACTCAGCATCAACTACCGTTGTCACAACTTGGCCGAAGCGCAGACCCTCATGAAGGACCACAAGGTGCGCTCGGTCTTCTACTTCCCCAAGGACTTCCCCTCGCGCCTGGCCGAGATGCGCACCGGCCGCATCGTCGTCTTCAGCGACATGAGTTCGTTCTACTACTACAAGGCCGCCCTGACCGGAGGCAACAGCGTGCTCATCGACGAGATGCACACCATAGAGCTGCAGCGCTACGAACAGTCCGGCCTCGACAACGAGCAAGCCAACATACAGATGCAACCCGTGGTGATGGAGAACACCACCCTCTTCAACCCCACCGGCGGCTACGGCAGCTTCTTCCTGCCCATCCTGCTGGTGTTGGTGCTTCACCAAACCATCTTTCTGGGCATCTGCATCCTTACCGGCGACGCAAGAGAGAACCGCAAAGCGCTGATTTTTATCCCACGCCATCTGCGCCGTCGCAGCGTCCACCGCGTCACCCTGGGTCGGGCCATCTGCTACCTGCTCATCTACGTGCCCCTCACCATCCTCGACCTCTGGTTTGTCCCCCGCTGGTTCAACCTGCCCCAACTCGGCAACCTCTACACCATCCTCATTTTCGCCCTGCCCTTCCTGCTCGCCACCATCTTCTTCGGCATGACGGTCGCCAACCTCGTGGTACGGCAGAAGATTTCGCCCATGCTCTGCTTCATCTTCTTCAGCCTGGTGCTGTTCATGCTCACCGGCATGGTGTGGCCCCAGCAGAGCATGCCCACCTTCTGGCGGCTGTTCAGCTACCTCTTCCCCTCCACCCCCGGTGTGCAGGGCTTTGTGAAGATCGCCTCGATGGGAGCCCCCCTGTCGGAAGTGCGTCACGAATACCTGACCCTCTGGATCCAGGCCGCCACCTATTTCAGCCTGGCCACCCTCATCACCCTCGTCAGGAACCTGCTCCGCCAACGCCGCAACATCATCCTGCACCGCATACGCACACGCCTGGAGCAGCGCGGCGCGAACATCAACGCCATCGAACCGCTATTGGAACGAAAAGTCGGCAAAGCATGAACAAACGACACATCACCACAACTAACGACCGACCATCATGAGTAGCAATCGCCTATTGTTCCCCCACCACAAACGCACCTTCAGCACCCAGAGCGCCTTCTGGATAGCGCTGATCGGCGGTCTGTTGCTTACCGGTGTCAGCACCTTTGCCCATGTCAAGAGCGACTGGAGCCTCGACACCGACTACCATATCGTCTATTCGCTCACCTCCAATTTCCTGCTCCTATTTGTCGCCTTGATCTACAATTTTGCCATCATCAAGCGCGCCATCCCCTCGTTGTGGAAATACCTTTTCGGCATTGTCGGCACCCTCCTCATCACGGTGATCCTCTCCAGCTTCTCGTTGTGGCTCCATCGGATCATCTACGACGACAGCCATTTCTCCGACCCTGCCAGCATCAACGTGACGCGCGATGTCATCGTCGCCACCGTCGCCATCCTCATCTCCATCATCCTCTTCAACATCACCCGTCGCAACCAGCTCAGCATCGAGAAAGAACAGCTGCAGACCGAAATCCTCATGATGCGCTACGAGGCCCTCGAGAACCAGTTGGACCCCCACTTTCTCTTCAATTCGCTCAACACCCTGAGCGGTCTGATCGGCATCGACGACCAAAAAGCCCGACAATACCTCCAGCATCTGGCCTCCACCTACCGCTACATCATGCAAGGCAAGCGTCTGGTACCCCTTGACCAGGAACTCCTTTTTGTCGACAGCTACTGCCAGATGATGATGATACGCTACGGCGACAACCTCCGCATCGAAAAACACATCGACAAAGCCTTCCAGCCCTACATGATCATCCCCATCAGCGTGCAGTTGCTCATCGAAAACGCCATCAAGCACAATATCATCAGTCAACGTCACCCGCTGGTCATCACCCTCGAGACCACGCTTCAAGGCACCTTCCGTGTCAGCAACCCCATCGTGCCCAAACAGGAAGAGCAAGACGGCACGGGCCTCGGGCTCATCAACCTCAGCAAGCGCTACCAGCTGCTATGCGGCAAAAACATCGAAATCAGCAAGCGCGACAATATCTTCGCCGTCGAAGTGCCACTCATCCATCCTGCGCAAGCCCAAAAGCTGCTGCTTTCCAACCAGAACCAATCGCCATTAAAACCCCACAAGTCATGAAAGCCCTCATCATCGAAGACGAACGCATTGCTGCCGAGAACCTGCAGCGCATGATCAGCCAGCACACCCCACAGTTGGAAGTGTGCGGCATTCTGCAATCGGTAGAAGAAGCCGTCGAATACTTCACCCATTCCGAAACGCCCGATTTGGTTTTCATGGACATACACCTGGCCGACGGACTGGCCTTCCACATCTTCGACAGCGTCACTATCCACTGCCCCATCATCTTCACCACCGCCTACGACCAGTACGCCCTGCAGGCCTTCCAAGTCAACAGCATCGACTATCTGCTCAAACCCATCAGCCCCGACGACTTGAAGCGCGCCATCAACAAACTCGAGCAGCTCACCTCCACAAACGCCGAAAGCAGCAGTGACAGCAGCATCAGCCCACAAGCCATCGCCTCCATGATGGAGATGGTGCAGCACAACAAATACAAGTCCTATTTCCTTCTGCCCCTACGCGACAAGCTGGTACCCTTGGCCATCGACCAGATAGCCTTTATCTATGTCGACGAAAAACTCACCCGAGCAGTCAGTTTCGACGGCAAATCGTACGCCATCGACAAGCCCCTCGACAACATTTACAGCCAGCTCAACCCCGCCCTCTTTTTCCGCGCCAACCGGCAGTACATCATCGCCCACAGCGCCATCAAGGACATCTCCATCTGGCCACTGAGCAAGTTGCACATCACCCTGAGCGTCCCCACCCCCGACAAAATCATTATTCCGCGGGCACGTGCTGCCGAATTCAAGGACTGGTACACGAATTGACCCCCTGATCGGTCATCAGGCCGACCAATATGACTATATGACTTGAGCCCAATCTGCTCGAAACAAACACCCGTCGGACATCAACCCCAATGACCGCAATGGGTTGATAGCAATTACTGTACGTTTGAGAGCCTGACGACTATTTTTTTCATTTTTCTTACGTTTTTCTTGTTTTGTAAATTCTTTTTTATTAAATTTGCACAATATTATTGTACTTCAATTTTACACAAAAAAACATAATTCATAGTCTGGAAAACAAACCTATATACCTGCTGAAACAATCCATTTTACCATCCGAACAAACGACCACATCTTGTTTTAGTATTTCCAATCACGAATCGCTAAAAGCAACAATAGAAAAGAATATTGATTCTAAAGAATTTGACATAAAAACTCGATACCCAGACCTACAAAACGTTTTCACAATAGAAAGGATTCATTTTAATCCATACACTGTAAAGCGGAAAAAATTATGCACACAATAAAACAATTACTATGAAAACACAAAACATTTTATTTTCGATTGTCTTCATCACATCGATGTTGACCATGAATACTGTATCAGCACAGAACTATGACAAAATAGATTTGGACACCATACCGGCCCGCTACCCCCAATACCATTACACAGAATGGTATGACGAATGCCCTATTTCACAAAGTGGCGGTCTGATTGATTCTTTCTTTTACGAGCAGGTGAAATTCTTAACGCAATACAGTGGCCCCGGTGGTTTGGCCAAATATGAATATACTGACCATCCCATTCAGGTTCGGGGAATTGTAGCACTAGTGTCGGGCACCTCACACGCTCCCTATATACTTGAGGAACGGCGGCCTGAATATCTTTATTTGATAAAGCGGATTGACTATGAAGACACTATACTCACCGAGGGTCCCCTACACTATTACAGATGCAAGATATTGGATTCGGTACGTTTCGACACATTAATTCCCAAGGTAATGGAACTGACGCAGCCATGCGACCTGTCTCCTCTCACCCGTTGCTATGCCTTTGAGGCCTATTTTAAGAGTCCCATAATAATAGACTCGGGCGAATTTTATTTGTATGGTTCATCAAACAGTACAAAAGGTGGGCGAGAATGGGACTCTGTGAATGAAATGCTTTTACCCTTCCAATACAAACCCGTCGAATATCTTGAAGTCATAACTTTGTGGAGACCGATACCGGGGTCTGGCCAAATGCCAAATGAAATTCAAGTACTAGATTCACTGGAATGCCACGCACAAGGGGAATGGCACACCAAGTGTTTTTCAAGTGATCCAAACGCATTGTCACATCTGACATGGCTCAACTATCCATATACGGGCGACCCCTGGATTTGGGATGACCCAACGACACATCCATACGATCCCTATGGCCTATTTCTACCCATTGTCTACCACTACCAATTGGATGTATATTCCGACGACGAGGCGATGGGCTCCGCTGTAGGTGGCGGATTCTATGACGACTATGTAAACCCTGAAATCCGGGCCATTCCCAATGAAGGCTATGCATTTCGGCATTGGAATGACGGCAGCACAAAGAACCCACGAACAATCATCCTTTCACAGGACACTGCTTTTACCGCCTATTTCTCGCCAATCGAGTATTACACAGTAGAGGTCAATTCCAACAACAGCGACTGGGGAACTGTGGAAGGAGGAGGCGTATACCACGAGCAGACAGAAACTGTACTTACAGCCCAACCAGCCCCACTCTGTTACTTTGAGCAGTGGAACGACGGCGACTGGCACAATCCCCGAACCATCACGGTGACACAGGACACTGTCTTCACCGCCAAATTCGTCCGCGACCCATTTCTTTCCATTCCCAAGGGATCGGAGCTCTATTTCAATCTGGCGCCCAACCCCACAGGCAAACTGTTGACTATAACCTTTGATGACATGGGTCCCGCAGAAGCTGAAGTGTATGACAACCGCGGCATCTGCATGATGCGACTGTCAGTGACAGGGCCGCAGGCCACCATCGACGTGTCGTCGTTGCCCGTCGGGCACTATACACTACGTCTTACCAAAGACACGCGAATAGGAGTGAGGCGTTTTGTGAAAGAATGACAGTAGGCGTCACGCTTCGCGATTGGAATCAATTGTAGGCATGGATACCGCCCAGCAGGAATTTGACCCCGAAATAGGTGACGATGACGCTGAAAAACGCCAAAGTGCAATAGAGATGGAAACCGCGCACCCGATTGTACACCTGCATCTGCAGCAAGGGGTAGAGATAAACAATCAAGGTAATCAGCGCCCAAACCTCTTTGGGGTCCCACGACCAGTAGTTGCCCCATGAGATGTTGGCCCACAGCGCCCCAATGACGATGCCGGCAGCCAGCAGCGTCACTGCAGGATAGAGCATCAGCAGGCTGACCCGGCGCATGGCCACTGCCCGTTGCGGAACGATGAGGGCCGCAACGCCGTTGAGCATCACGAAGAAGAAGAGCGCATAAGATATCATGATGACTGTGACATGGAGTGTCAGCAGTGGCGAGCTGAGCACCGGCATCAGATGGGTGACCGGCGGATTGCTGCCGCTCATCATGGCCACCAGCAGGCAGAAGCCCATAGCCAGCAGTCCGATGGCCGGAGCCGGACGGTAGCGGCGTGTCAGCAACAGCGCGACGAGACCCAACACAATAGCGGTGAGGTTCATGCTGTCGAAGCCTCCCGCCATCGGGATATGGCCGCCCACAATCCAGCGCAGCACGAAGATGAGTAGCAGGAAGAGCGTCAGCAGCAGACAGCAGACAAACGGGAATGCCACCTGACGGACACCAAAGAGCACCAAGGCGAAGCAGACCAGACCCAATGTGATGACCAGCATGTAAAGCCATTTGCCCGTAGTGAGGCGGTTGTAAAGCCGTTCCGCGCCGTACTGGAGATCGGAGGGCAAGACCGACGCCGCCCGCTGCTGCTGGTACTGTGAAGTTTTTTCGAACACCCGTTCCAGTTCCTCAAAGTTGCCCGCCACCACCAGTTCTTGGCAGTAGCTCAGCTGTTTGCGAATAAAGAAGTACTCGTCGTCGGCCACTGTCATCGGCAGGTCGTCGCTCTGACTGTACCAGCCCACCTGTCCCGTGGGGTCCGCCACCGGAAATATTTTCATGAGCGAGCCGCCCACCAGCATCTGGACCAAGCTCTTCTTCTCGCCAGCGGCACGCATGTTTTTCGACTGCACCTTGCCCTGTGGCATTTCGGCAGCCCCGCCGCCCATCATGGCTGGCATCGACTTGGACTGGAAGGCGTCACTATGCGCCATCAAATCGTTGAACGAGGCATAGCGTCCGTCGATACCTAACAGTTGGCGCACGTCGTCACCCTTCACCTTGATCATCGGTTCCGCTTGCCACTCGTTGAAGTAGAAGATCCATCCGCTCAGCACCTGTTCCGCGGACAGTCCCTTGTAGCGGGCGTTGCCGCAGAGCTTGGTGGTGAAATCCTTGGCCAGTGTCTGCAGCGGGCATACACGCCCCTTATAGAGCACATACATGCGTCCCATCTTGTCGGCTGTGGCGCGAGGGAGTGTCGACGGTGTTTCGCCCGCCTGTGACAATGCCGGAGCCAGCAGCAGCACAAGCACCGCAGCCCCTTTGAGCAGTTGGCGGAAGCGTGAACGCGGGTCGGCGAACAGAGCCACCACGCCAGCCAACAGCAGCAGGTAGCCCGCATAGGTGACACCGATGCCCCACGGGTCGTGCGCCACGCTGAGGGTGGAGTTGCCCTCGTCATCATAGTCCTCCTGATAGAAGCGGAAGCCCTCGCGACGCATGATGTTGTTCATTGACACCGTTACCGCTTCGCCGTCGACATGCAGATGGCTCACAAAGTCCATCGGCGTGCGGGTGCCCGCATAGGAGACCACCTCGAAGCTGTCCAAGGTGATGGCGAAAGGCAGATCGACGTGTTTGCCGTCGTCAGTGGTATAGCTGTTGGCAGCCGTTTGGGGATGCAGCACCACGCTGCCATGACGACCCGTCCACGCAGTCAATGCACCGCCCAAGAGGAGCACCACCACTGCACTATGGAGCAGCAGCAGGTAGGGGCGACGCCACAACTTGTCCGAGACGATGCGCCAAAGGCTGTAGACGCCCGTCAGCGCCAGCAGCAGACAGAACCACCAGGAACCGTAGATATGATCGCAAGCATATTCATTTCCACGGAATTTTTCGACGACGGTGCCAACGGCCAGCACCACCACCGTGACGGTGGCCAAAATAGGAAGTATTATTTTCTTCATGGTTTTCAATAGGACGATAAACGATTAAAAGCGAATGGTCTATTTTTGCGATAATAGTTTTTTTTGCAGGGCCATATACAGCCCTTCCATTTGTTCGCAGGCGAAGGTCTCCCCTCACCTGCGAAAGCGTACGGCGCGAGCGAATCGTCAGATGGCGTTGATGAATTTCACCACTGCGTCGCGGTCGCTCTTGCTCAGTTTGCGGAATTTCTCGACGGTCCAGCGGGCGTCGCTACCCGGACAGCCGTGCCACATGATAGCCTCAATGACGTTACGTGCACGGGCATCGTGCAGACGGTCGCTGTGTCCGCTGCATATCTGCGAAAGACCGCGACCCCACAGCGGGGTGGTGCGACACCAGCCCGTCCGGATGTCGTTGACCATCTTCAGCCGATGTTGCACAAAGTCGCTATACGGCCATATCTTCTGATACGGGTAGCGGGGCAGCCGGGCATCGGCCTCCTTGAAGAAACCCGTGGGGTCGGTGAATTCGTCGGGACCCGTGGTCCAGCTCGGACGGTGGCAGGTGGCGCAGCCCATTTCGCGGAACAGTTTGCGGCCACGCTGCACCTCGGCATCTGCCAGGTTGCGTGCAGCCGGCACAGCCAGACCGCGGTGCCAAATCATGAAGTTGACATAGTCCTGGTCGCTCATTTCGGCCGGCAAGGTGTCGCACATCAAGTAATTGTAGATGTCCGTTTCGGGGTTGCCCGTCTTGTTCCATTCGGGGAAGTAATGGTAGAACTCAGCCTGCACCTCGGGGTCCTGCGACGCTTTGGTAGCATAGATGCTCTTGTTGAGGCTGAGGTAGTGGCTGCGTTTGTTGCTGCGCGTCACATTGGGTATGTTCCAGATGGCATTGCTGCCTGGGGCATCCTGCAGGGGACCGCGGCTAAGGGCGTAGGTGAAGCGTTTGGGATGGGTGGTGGCACCATAGTAGGCGCCCGGAGCCCAGTCGTTGCCAGCCCAGAAAGCCGGGTTAAGGTCGGCACCTGCGTCATATTCCCTTTGGTACTGCGCCTTGAGCGAGTCGTCGGGAATGGCGTCGATGAGGCCCGTGCCGTAGATGCCGATGGTCGTTTCGAGGCGGAAACCCAATTGGCTGTAGGGCACAGCCAGCGGTGCGTAGAAGGCATCCTCCGGTATGGTCACTTCGGGATAGATCAGGCTGTAGGTCTCACCATCGTCGAATTTGTTGCCCCATTCGTCGGTATAGTTCAGCCAGGCGATCTGGATTTTCTCCTCGTCGATGGAAGGTTTGAAGGGTGCCACCGCCTTGGTTTGAGGCATGCCCGCCACCGAGGTCTCGTAAGGTTCGTTAGGTTTCGACTTGTCGTAGACCACCAGCAGGTAGCCGTTGCCCCAGTCGTCGGCACGGTAGCGCTCCATGCGGCGTCCGTGGCCGTAGCCGGGATGGCAGCTCTCGCACGACGAGCGCACATAGAGCGGACCCAAGCCGTTGAAGGGTGGATTGTTTTGGGTGATGGTGTGTTCGAAGAAGAACTCACCATACTTGAAGGCGGTGGCCATTCCCGCCTGTTCGCATGCCGGCGTGGGGTCTTCAAATGCCGATGCCGACTGGTTGAACGTCGTGCCCAGTTTGCCGCCGGCGTAGGTCTCCTCGTCGATTGTGGCGTCGCCGACGGTCACAGGCTCGTCGTCCTTGCACGAGCTCATTCCGGCCAGCAGCAGCACGCCAGCCAGATAGATTGGTATTCGTTTCATGGTAAAGAAATTGATTGTTGATTAGTTGGTTTGCTAGAGTTTGGACAGCATGTCGTTGATTTCCGAGAAGATCTCGTCGACCTGGGCGCAGGCTTCCATTGCATCGGCACAGGCGCTGCTGGTGTAGTGCAGCACGAAGGGCGTGGGCATGGCGTCGATTTTCGCCAGAGCGTTGTCAATGGCGGCAGTCATGCGAGCGTCGAGGTCGGCGTCGTTGTCCTTGACAAAGCGGTGCAGCGACTTGCTGTCGTCGCGCTGACCCTCAACGCCGCCCATATAGGCATTCTTGATGCTCAGGATGTTGTTATGGAAGTCGATGACAGACTTTTGGCTGTAGGGCGACTCGATATAGTTGACGTCCTCGCCGCTGTGGGGGGCGCCGATTTTGGAGGTGCCCACCTCGTCGGCTATGCTGCGGCAGCCGTCCACGATGGCCATCAGTGCCACGATGCGACTGGAGTAGGTGCTGCCCGCCTTGCCGGCATTCTTCATGTTGTCGCCGTAGCTCTGTGTGCCGCCGGCCACGGTGTAGGGCAGTTCGAGGGCGTCGAGCTTGTCGATATGGCTTTGGGGAGCCTTCTCGCCGCACCAGCTCACCTCCAGTTGGAAGCAGCGGTTGCGCAGGTCACCGGCCACCGCAGCAACATAGATGAGTTCGTTCTCGGTGAGCGACGAGACCGACCGAGGTTGACCGTCGGCGAAGAGGATGTACTCGATGCCGTGGAATCCCAGCAGGGCGTTGCCCAGGTTGTTGCCGGCCACCTCGTCGCCGTCATCGCCGTCGAGGGCAGCGATCATGGCGGGGCTGTTCATCAGCGTGTTGAAGGCGTTGACATCCAAGGGCCAGCTGTCGATGTGCGGATCGATGCCGAAGTCGCCGGCAGCGCCGAAAAGGAAGGCCTCGCTCATTTCCCACCAGGCGCGGGCGTCGAGGAATGTCTCGCAGGCTGCCTGCAGATGGGCGTCAGTCGGTTCGTTCTTCAGTGTTTCCAGCTGGGTGGCCAGCAGTTCCGTACGTGCAGCCAGCTCGGTGTAGGTGGGCGCCACGGTATGGTCCACAAACTGGGCGGCCACTTGGGCGGCCTGTCCGTCGTCGTAAAGGTCGTCGTTTTCGTCCTTGCAGGACGTCACAGTCATTGCGACAGCCACTAAAGCCGTCATAAATCCAAGTTTAAGGTAGTTACGTTTCATAAGATAGGTTATTTGGAAATATTAAATGATAAACAATAAGGTTTGCCATAAAAAAGCGCCACACATCATCTGAACATGCCGCTCCAGGTGATGCCGACGGCCATCCACGGTTCGTTGTTGAAAGCCTCTTTCAGCAGTCGGACGCCCCCTTCGGCCTTGATGGCTATTTGGGGCAGCGGATAGTAGTTCACGCCGACGGAGAGCACGGTGCGTCGGGTCCATTCGTCGTCCAGCACGTTCTCGGCCGGAATGAAGCTGTCGTAGTGTTCGCCATGTGCGAAAAGGAAGAGACGCTGATGGCCCTGGTTACGCAGCAGATTGACGCCCGCCTCGAGGCCCAGAGCAAAGGCGTTGCGGCCCACCTTGTCGTGGGGATAGGGCGAAGCGCTGCTGTGGTTTTGGGAGAGATTCTGCTGGGTGATCATATAGCTGTCGGCCAGATAGCCGTAGTCGGCATTGCCGCGCACGATGCATTGGCCGTTGTCGTAGTCGAAATCGAACGCCCCAACCAGCACGGTGCCCTTGACACCCGCGTAGCGCGACGTCTCGCTGTAACTGTCGGTACGGATGTCGTTGTTGAAGCTGTTGCCTGCATAGCCGCTCAGGCTGAGTCGCAAGTTTTTCACCCCCTGATAGTCCACTCTTGCCGCCGTCGCCAAATGGTTCGCCACTCGAAATTCGTAGGCCGACGCCGACGCATCGTGAATCCAACCCGAGCGGTTCATCATGCGGCTGTTGAGGGCCGGCAGCAGCTGCACCTCGTAGCGCCACGAACCCAGACGGCCCCACAGGCTGACACCCGTTTCGTGCCACGTACACGGCATGATGGTGTTCTCGCCCTCGGGACGGTAGACGCCGAAGAACTGATTCGGCAGGTGGTTGCTGTTGGTCATGCCCACCGGCACCACGATGTGGCCCGCACGCAGATGCAACCCTTCACCGAACCGTTTCTGGATCCAGAACTGTTCCAGTGCCACCTCGCCGCCGCGCTCGATCTCTTTTTCAAATTCGCCAGCCTCCTCGGCCTCCATTTCCACGGCCGACTCGGTGCCGCCGTGTTCAAATTCCACCTCTGTGCCGAAGCTCCAGCCCCGACCGAAGTCATAGCCAAGCATGATGACAGCGTGGGGCAGGTCCACGCGGCCATGCCCTTTGTCATCCTTGTAGTCCGCCGCATGCGTGTAGCGGTTCGGATTGTCGCTAAAGAAATTGTACGAGCCGACCGCTTCGCCATAGCCACCAATAGTGAGTCGCGACGGTGCCCGAAGCGAGTCCTGCTGGGCAAAAACAGCGGAAGAGACAGCGCACACAAAGAACGCGCAAACAAATGATTTTAAAACAATTCTACTCATATGACACAATTCATTATCAAATTGCAAAAATCAGACAACCGAACAGCCCCCACAATCACCAAAAATTGTGATTTTTGCCTTTTCGTTAACCAATAGTGCTGACACACCACATATTTCGGCCCCATTCAGCACCGCGCGACAAAAACTCTTTCTGAATTATTGCTTCCGAAAAATAGGACAGGAATCATGGTCGACAGAAGGATACCACTTCCGTTGCAGTGAAGCAGCAACTATTAAGCAATAAAATAATTTTTCCAAATTGGAAAAAAGTTGTATTTTTGCATCCGAAATGCCTCAAGAGTGAGAGGCTGAAAGAATGATTATTTAACAGCATTACTATTATTCACATTCGAATCAAAAGCGTCGGAAACTGGAGATTTCTTTTGGATAATATTTCACGGAGAGAGTGAACGAATTGATGCTGCACAGTATAAGTAAGCTGCACTATAGGTGTAGGCTTCTAACTGTGCAGCGGGGTTCATCCGACGCTCCTCGTGAATGTGATAGAAAGGTCTACACCTTTCTTGTATCCAATAGTGATTGATGGCAATGCACAAAGCTGTCAATCACAATGGCAAACACAACATTGACCAATGCCCGAGAGGCAAAACAGGATGAGTTCTACACTCAATACTATGACATAGAACGCGAGGTGGAAGCCTATCTCGACTATAACCCCGATGTGTTCCGGGGCAAAACGGTACTCCTGCCCTGTGATGATCCCGAATGGAGTAACTTCACTAAATACTTTGCCCAAAATTTTGAGCGTTTAGGCTTGAGAAAACTTATCAGCACCAGCTATGCCATCGAACGTAAGCAGGAACGCTATGGAGTGCAACTCTCGCTCTTCGAGACAGAATTCGAAACCAAGTCGCCAAAATACGACAAGAAAAAGACACGTTCCCATGGCAAGATATTCATACTCGACCGCGATGAGAACGGCGACCGTCGCATAGATATTGATGACCTGAAATGGGACTACCTGAAAGGCGACGGCGACTTCCGCAGCAAAGAGGTCACAAAACTACGCGATGAGGCAGATGTCATTGTAACCAATCCGCCATTCTCGCTATTCCGGGAGTTCTTTGCATGGATTATAGATACCGGGAAATTGTTTTTGCTGATAAGTAACAAGAACTGCATCACCTACAAGGAGGTGTTTCCCTATATCAAATCCGCACAAATGTGGACTGGAAAAACTTCTATGAGCCAAGACATTTTATTTAAAATACCCACAGAATTGCAAGAACAATTTATTGCCAATGGTAAGGAGGGTAGTAAGTATAAGATTGTAAACGGTGTAGTTCTTGGCCGTTCACCAAGTGTATGGTTCACCAACCTTGACCACGGTCGCCTACATCAACCAATGGAATTAATGACATTGGTCGACAATCTTAAATACAGCAAGCACAAAGACCTCAAAGAAAAACACGCATATGAGCAATACGACGAATATAACGCCATTGAAGTGCCATATTCCGATGCCATTCCGTCAGATTATACAGAGGTGATGGGTGTACCAATATCTTTTCTCGACAAACAATGCATAGAACAATACGAAATAGTAGGATTGGATCGATATGTTGATGACAATCCCCATTATGGCCATAGATTCCATTTACACGGAAAAGAAACCTATGCAAGAATATTAATCCGCAAAAAACAATAATATTATGAACGCACAAGGAAGAAAAGAAATCGCGAAGTACATTGCTTCGCTCAATGAAATCAAAGACAAACTCGAATCCTTGAAGGACGACGAGGAGGAAAAGTATGACAATATGCCCGAAGGCTTACAGGACAGCGAACGTGGCGAACAGATGCAAGAAGCCATTGATGCACTCGACGACGCCGTCACAAGCCTGGATGATGCCATCGATAAACTAAACGAGATCTAATCATGGAAACAACTTTAAAACAATATACCGTCGCGGAACTGTGCGACGGGTTTGTATATAACGAACTTGAAGAGAAAGGCCTTTGTGGTCTTTCCGGCAGGTTGACCATCCAGCCAGAGTATCAGCGCAACTATCTCTATGCCGAAGACAACGGCAAGAAAGAGGTGGCTGTTATCGACTCTGTTCTGAAGCAATATCCATTGGGACTACTCTACTTTAATAAACTGCCCGACGGTCGGTTGGAGGTGCTGGATGGTCAGCAGCGCATCACCTCATTGGGCCGATTTCTGACCGATAAGTTTTCTGTGATGAGCAATGATTTGCCTTACCGCTTCCACGCCTTACCGAAAGACAAGCAGAAGCTGATAGAGAGTACTCCACTGCTCGTCTACGAGTGCGAAGGTACAGAAAGCGAAATAAAACAATGGTTCCAGACAATCAATATCGCTGGTATTCCCCTCAACGAACAAGAAGAGCTGAACGCCGTCTATAGTGGACCGTTTGTTACGAAGGCACGCGAAGTGTTTTCCAACAGCCACAATGCTAATGTGCAGAAGTGGAGTGCTTATGTCCGCGGATCGGTGAAACGACAGGAAATACTTAACACAGCTCTCGACTGGGTGAGTCATGGGCAAGTTGAGGAGTACATGCAGTCACACCGCAGAGACACTAAGATCGATGAACTACAAGCTCACTTCAACGACGTTATCGCCTGGGTGGAAAGCATCTTTAGTGACCACTACACTGAAATGTGCGGATTGAAATGGGGACTACTCTATGATGAATACCATTCCACTCCCTACGACCAAAAGAAGATAACCTCCCGTGCCGCCGAACTGATGGACGATCCCTGCGTAAAAAACCACAAAGGAGTATTTGAATATTTGCTTGGAGGGGAACGAGACACACGGCTGTTGGATGTACGTGTGTTTGACGATGCCACCAAGCGCCGTGTCTATAAACGGCAGACAGAGGATGCACGCAGGCGTGGTATCAGCAATTGCCCACTATGTGCCATGGGACACGAGGCGCGACGCACCAAAATATGGGGCGAGAAAGAAATGGATGCCGACCATGTTGAAGCATGGAGCAATGGAGGCGCCACTACTGAAGTCAACTGCCAAATGCTCTGTCTCACCCACAATCGCGCCAAAGGGAATAAATAAACATGGCGTTTTTTTTAGTCAGACTGCCGAATGACCGTCGAGACATCGATGAAGGAGCCCTATTGTCACCCTGTACCGAGGCAATAGGAGAAACGAGGGAAAAGAGGGGAGCAAAACAAATAAGGATTTACTCCCCTCTTTTTTGGTGATTCTGGCATTGACATAAAGAGCAAACAAAGAAGTCACATAGAACTCACTACGAAAGCATCCATACGGATGTGCGGAGAAAAAAAGATTATTCTCCGCAAAAATGCGGAGAATAATTGGATTTCATCCTTCGTTTTCTCGCCTCGGCAAAGTACAAACACTGCGTGGTTTACCCTCTGCACTCGGTTTAACGAAAACGTCCGTATATTTGCCGCAGGCAGCCTGCCTGCAGAGCAGTTATTGTTCATTCATGTACTCCCAGGCCAAGCAGGAGGAACTCAGGGACAACTCTGCCAACGGATTCAGTTGTTCGATTCCAATAGCCAATCGATGACATTAAGCCGTTGGATGCCTTCGATATTCGATGTCTCGAAGTCTGTTGTGAGAAGGTATTTAGGATATGAGTCTCGTATCTTTTTTAGTGACGAAAGTTCGCGTTTTAGTGTTTTTTCGTCATTAGCAGTGTAGGCCACCTGATAATACACCCTTTCCCCATTGGGTTTCATAACAACAAAATCGACTTCGCCATTGTCTGTTTGTCCAGCAAAAACTTCACCTCCGCGACGTAGCAATTCAAAATAGACAACATTCTCAAGTTTATGTCCCAAGTCGGATATGGGGTTGTTCATTTGCAGAATATTCCTTAATCCAAGGTCAACAACATAGTATTTATAATTACTGGATAAGAGCCTTTTGCCTTTGATGTAATACAAACGAACGGGATAAATCAAATAGGATTCTGTGAAGAAGCGAAGATATTTCTGTACCGTATTGTGTGAGAGGTTTTCGGTAGAGGTTTTCCGCAAGGTATCAGCAATATTATTGGGCGAAACAACACTCCCGACACTGTCGAACAGGAAGTTTACTATATGTTGCAGCGTATCGAATTTGCGTAGCTTGTTTCTCTTGACGATATCTTTTACCACAACCGTTTCATACAAGGCCTTCAGGTAATTATTGACCATATCGGGTGACGACAAGGATAGATTGACAGCCTCCGGAAAACAAGAGGTGTTCATGTATTGACGGAACAACCTGTCGGCATTTGCTTTATCACCATAGGCTGTAATATACTCGGCGAAGGAGAATGGATGCAGGTTTATGGTAATGTAACGCCCTGTCAACAATGTTCCAAGTTCACTTGATAACAGATATGCGTTGGAACCTGTAATATAAAGGTCTATATTTTTCGTTACATAAAGGGCATCCACAAGTTTTTCAAAGTTATGCAATGTCTGAACTTCGTCCAGAAATACATACCGCATACCATCACCAGCAAGACGTGCAACGATGTAATCATACACATCCTGCCATATTGTAAATCTGCTGCTTTCACGTTCTTCAAAATTGATGGCAAGAATATGGCTATCATCTATTCCATTAGATTGCAACCATAATTGGTATTCTGACATTAGTGTCGATTTTCCGCATCTTCGAATACCTGTTATTACCTTTATAATTTTTTGATTTCTGAGGCTAATTAATTGATTAAGATATATTTCTCGTAACACCATAACTTATAAAGTTTCTGCAAAGATACATATTAATGACGAAAATTGCAAAAAATGTTTATTTTCGTCATTATCTCTAGGGGATTTATGCCCCATCCACCAAAAAAACGCCGCAAAGACCGTCAAGACATCGTCGATGACTCCTTATTGTCATAGTATTCCGAGACAATAGGTGAAACGAAGAAGAGTAAAGGGAGAGCAAAACCAGTACGGCTTTGCTTCCTTTTTTTTGTGGTGATTCTCGTATCGGGACAAAGAGCCCACATATAACCCACCATGAAGGCATCAATATGGACGTGCGGAGAATAATTGTATTTCAGCCGTCATTTCTCGCCGCGTATTAGTAAATAAAAACGGAACTATTACTTCGGATTTTCGACGAATTTCCGAAGTGGCACTTCGGATTTTATGTATTATTTTTTGCTCACATTATTATTTTTTTTATTTTTGCAATACTAAACAATAAGGGTATATGCTTGATAGAATACTGAAATTAAACGAAGTAGATGAGGATAGCCTTTTCCTCTGGGGAAGCCGTCAGACGGGTAAGAGTACATTACTGAAGGCGCTTTCCCCAAAAGTTCAGCTATACGACCTGCTGAAGACCGATGTCCGCACAGCTTTTCAATTGCGTCCTTCACAACTACGGGAAGAATGCCAGATGTTGGAAGAGGGAGAGATTGTTATAATCGATGAGGTTCAGAAAGTGCCAGCACTGCTCGACGAAGTTCATTGGCTGATAGAGAACCGCGGGCTGCGCTTCATTCTCAGCGGATCAAGTGCACGCAAACTACGACGCAGCGGTGCCAACTTATTAGGAGGAAGGGCATTGAAACGCACGTTGTTTCCCTTAGTAAGTGCAGAAATCCCCGACTTTAACCTTAACAGGGCATTGAACAACGGTATGCTGCCACGCCACTATCTGGTGGCAGATCCATCGAAACGCATACAGTCCTATATCGGCGACTATCTGCAACAGGAAATTGTGGAAGAAGCTGTTGTCCGCCAGTTGGATGCCTTTACACGTTTCCTGCAAGTTGCGGCCTTATGCAATACAGAAATAGTAAACTACACCAATATTGCCCAGGATTGCGGCATTTCGGATAAGACGGTAAAAGAGTATTTCTCCATCTTGGAGGAGACTATGCTGGGTTTTTTCCTGCCCGCATACACCCGTGTAGTAAAGCGCAAACTAATACTGTCGCCCAAATTCTACTACTTCGACGTGGCTATCCCCAACCATTTGCTACGTCGCGTGCCACTGCAACAAGGCACCGACATTTACGGACATACACTTGAACATCTTGTCATCCAGGAACTGCGAGCATTTCTCTCATACTACTTTTATGAGGACAAGGCTCTGACCTATTGGCGCACTCTCGACAACAAGTATGAGGTGGATGCAATCATTGGCAACGCAGAGGTTGCAATAGAAGTAAAATCATCTGACAAAGTTGTTTCGAGTGATACAAAGGGGTTGAAGGCTTTTGGCGAAGAACACCCTGATGCAAAACTGATACTGCTTTCACTAGAAGAAAGGCCTAGAATGCTGAACGGCATAGAAGTATGGCCTGTCGTGCAGTTTCTCGACAGATTGTGGAAAAGGAAGATACTATAAAACAAGTTAGCACAGAAACAACAAAGAACCCACAAAGAGCTCACCAAGAAGGCAACAATACGGAAATGCGGAGAAAATGTATATTTTCCGCTACGTCCAAAGGTGTCATAGGTTTATGCAATCTTGCAATTCGACTGCAAAATTACATAAAATATCAGAACTGGCAAATATAATATTAACAATCTGTATTCTCTATCGTTCCCGGATGCTGACAGCGAAGCCGCCGCAGGGGGCCATCTTGAGCTTGAGGACGGTCTTGCTGGTGACGGTCTTTTGGGTGATGGTGTAGGCTTGGGGGTTGTAGCCCTCTTTGCGGGCGGCCTCCCAGCCCATCTTGACATCGGAGACATAACCGCTGGCATCCTTGGCATCGGCGTAGATAGTGGCTTCGTATTTCACACCAGGCTTGAGGAAGTCGAGGCGGACGGAGAATTCGCGGGCATTCTCGTCGGTGACGCCTCCTATGTACCAGACATCCTTGGGTCGACATGTCGACAAGTCGACAGGCTGCACGGAATCGGGAATGGCATAGACATAACGAGCGGCGTTGCTGATGACGCCCTTCTTGCCGTCGGACAACTCCCCTACTCCGTCGGCGGCCTTGTTGAGCGTTGACACCTTCGGCTTGCGAGCGGTGACGATATAGTCGCCCGGTTCGGCGGCAATATAGATGCTGGTGTCCCAGTCGACAGCCACATCCTTGATGAACTGGAAGGCGTCGAGGTAAGGCTCATAGTGCTCAGGGAAGTCGGCAGCCATCTGCAAAGGTGAATAGAAGGTGACGTAGAGGCCCAGCTGGTTGCAGATGGTGTGGCGCATGAGGTCGCGGTTCCACGGGGCATTCTTCTCCATATCGGTCTCGAAGATGCCAGGGGTGTAATCCATCGGGCCACCCTGCAGGCGTGTGAAGGGCAGGATGGTGGTGTGACCCGGATTGATGCGGCCGCGGAATTCGGTACCCATAGCACTCTCGTTGCCGATCATGTTGGGCCATGTGCGGCAGAGGCCCGTGGGGCGCACCGCCTCGTGGGCGTTGACCATGATGTGGTGCTTGGCCGCCTCGACGATGGCGCGGTGGTAGTGGTTGATGATGGGCTGGCTGTAGTGGTGCTCGCCGTGAGGCACGATGTGTCCCACATAGCCGCTCTTCACGGCGTCGTAGCCATACTGGTTCATAAGGTTATAGGCACGCTCCATAAAGCGTTCGTAGTTGGTCACCGACGAGCTGCTCTCGTGGTGCATGATGAGGCGGATGCCCTTCTCGTGGGCATAGCGGTTCAGTGCCGGCAAGTCGAAGTCGGGATAGGGGGTGAGGAAGTCGAAGACATAGTCCTTGTCCTTGCCGTACCAGTCTTCCCAGCCGATATTCCACCCCTCGATGAGGAGGGCGTCGAAGCCGTGCTTGGAGGCGAAATCGATATAGCGGCGCACGTTGGCGTTGTTGGCACCGTGGCGGCCGTGAGGCTTGGCCTTGCTGTAGTCGGTGATAGCCTCCTGCAGCGACGGCGGCAGCGACGGGTCGCCCGGCAGGCGCACGGAGGGGAAGTCGTTGGTGTAGCCCCAGGTGCTGTGGTCGCTGATCATCTCCCACCACACACCCATATACTTCACGGGGTGTATCCAGCTGACATCCTCCAAGGCGCAAGGCTCGTTGAGGTTGAGAATCAAGCGCGAGCGCAGCACGTCGGTAGCTTTCTCACACACCTGCACGGTGCGCCAGGGGGAGTAGCAGGGCGAGGTGAGGCGGCCGACGTAGCCGGTGGCATCGGGCGTGAGATGTACTTTAAGTTTACTCACCTCCTCGTTATAGGTCAAATCCAGATTCATGGTCGGGAAATCCAGCACCGCAGCCTCATGGATATTGACATACAAGCCATCATCCGTCTTCATCTGCAAAGCCGTCTGCAATCCCGTGTCGGAGAAGCTCTTCCAGGGCCAGCCTCCACTGATATGGGGATTGTCATGCAGTTCGCGCACCTGGCTGAGGCGGCTCTGGGTGTAGTTGAACTCCTGCGTGTCGTAGTCGCCGGGAATCCACCATGCCATGGGGTCGTCCGGAAGGCTGAACTCCGTCAGCTCGTCGGTGAGCCAGAAAGTGACGAGGGAGTTGTATTTGGAAGAAAAATGGAGCGTGGAGATGTCGGAAGGAAATTCGTAGCGGAAGCCCAGGCCGTCGTCGTAGAGGCGGAAACGCACCACCATCACCGTCGGCTTGTCGACACGCTTGCCCTCGTGGTCGAGGTAGAAGTCCTGCACCAACGTCACCGCCAGTTCGTTATAGTGGTTGCGAATGTGCGCTTCCTCGCCCCAAACCGGTTGCCACACCTCGTCGAAGCTAGCAGTATCCACACGCGCCATACGGAAATTACTGGCCAAGTCGCTCTTGCGCCATTCCAATGTGAAACCCATGCGCGATGCCAGCACTACAGGCTTTCCGTCGCGTTTCAGTTCGTACTGCGGCACGCCGTCGCGGAGGTAGAACTTTGCCTCCATCCGCCCGTCGGGGCTTTTGAGCGTTTCACCGGCAGACATGCCCTGCAAGGCTGTCTCGTTGCTTTTCTGGGCATACACAGCCGTCATCACAAACACCAAAAGGCTGATAAAAACTATTTTCTTCATAAAAAAGACTTTCTTATTTCACAACACGGGTGCCTAGAGCACCCACATATTCCATTTCCGCGCTATTCTCGATGGTGTCGCTCTTGGCCGAGAGATTGTCGAGCATGTGGACCAACATGGCCTCCTGCGAACAAGGCAGCACCGGCGATCCCCATTCCTTCATGCCATGGTGCGACAGCACGATGTGGACGATGCGTTCCACTTCGGCCGTCGGGACCTCGCGGCGTTCCAGTTCTTTCTGCAGTGCCACCGCCGAGATGTAGATATGTCCCAGCAGGGAAGATTCCGGCTGCGATTCGCCATCGTACGTATAGGTCTTCACCTTGCCATAGTCGTGGAAGAGGATGGCCAGCGTGCAGTGGTCCACCCGTACCGGATAAGGCATATACGATGCGATACCCTCCAACATGTGGAGCATCTGGTAGGTGTGATTCAGCAGACCGCCGCGGAAGGCATGGTGAATGCTCGTCGCCGCCGGGTACTGGGCATAGGCGGGATAGAGCTTTTCGGCCACTTCGCCGATCATGCCGCACAGCGGAGACTGGCGGCACATGGACTGCAGGTTGGCAATGGTGGCATCCCACCGCTCGCGACCGATGGGACGAGGCAGCAGGTCGTAGAACGGATGTCCCGGTGCCGCCATGTCGCCCACACGCATGTCGCCCTTGCGTGCCGACCGCTTGCCGTCGTTGTTCTGTATGGAGACGAAAGAGACCAGCTGGCCCACCGCCGGAGGGTTGTCGGGAGCGACATCCCACACCGCCAGCGAGAGTTCCTCCTCAAGGTTGCACACCCGCAGGTTGCAATAGGGCGATCCCATCCGTGTGGTACCGTTATTTCGTGAGGTGACGATATATTCATTCATGATGTTGCGGATAATGGGTGCAAAAATACAGAAGATTTCCGACATAAAGAAATTTATTTCGTAAACTTGCGTTCGAGGGACCCTCCGAACCCATTCATAGGAAAATGGATTTCACTTTTTTAAACACCCGCATCATAAAAAACGAAATACCTATCGTTGCTGTGACGCGTCAACGGCTTTTGTATCCTTTTTCGTAAAAGAGTTCCGATGTGGGAATGAAGTTGTATGACCTGACCACAAATGAGGGAGCCGCAGAAGTCATTGTTGATGCAAGACATGCAAGAAGCCAAAATACTGAATACCAGTACATCCAACCCAGCATCACCCGCTTTGTCCAAGAAGGCTGGATTACAGAATAATTACAGCTAACCACCATAGACCCACACGCTTGTTTTCCGGCGCTGGCAAGACTGCCCGCATGCCGGAAGACAAATAAATGGTTCATCCGCTAAATGGATAGGTGGAGTCGTGTAGGGATAGGAGTTTGAGTTTGAAGAAGGGCATGTCTCGGTAGCCATAGGCTTGACGTTTCA
>CADBDA010000021.1 GCA_902793295.1 uncultured Bacteroidota bacterium | reverse complement strand
ACTATGAAACGTCAAGCCTATGGCTACCGAGACATGCCCTTCTTCAAACTCAAACTCCTATCCCTACACGACTCCACCTATCCATTTAGCGGATGAACCCTTTTTTTTCCTTCGTCTTCCTCGCCGTGGCGCTCCCGGCTCAAAACCAAAATGTCCGTACCGGCAAATTTTCTGTCCCTATCAAGGGCGAATGGGACATTGCCTTCACCGGCACCAACCACTATTACCTCGACGACAGTGGCGAGAAGGTGTGGCATGGCGCTGCTACCGTCAACCAGACGCTATCCAACAAGGACGACCTTTACGCCTACGGTCAGTACATCGACTCCTACACCGACAAACGTTCCTGCAAGGTCAACGCGAACTACAAGGATGACCGCCTCGACGGGGCTTTCTCTTATCATTCGGTAACCAATATACAACTCAAAATCAACCGCAATCAGAACATCTCCGCCACCTTGACACTCAACGGACGTTACGCCCTCGGCAACCCTACCGACAATTGGAAACTGGTCGCCGACATGCGCCAGGGCTCCAACGTTTTAAAGAGCAACGTCTCTGCCAGCTACAAGGATGGTACCCTCCTCAAATACGACGAAAAGTTCTTTAAGAACGGAGACCTCGAAAATGAGTACCACATCTCCTTCGACGATCGCAACCGCCCGTCGGGCACTATCACCAACGACGAGGTTACTGGCCTCTCCTTCCGCAATGGTGTCATCACCGACCGCTACTACGACCGCGAGGGCGACATCTACCAAGTGGGCGAATACGAATCGGATGTCATCAACCGCTATGCCAACGGCATCATCGACGACGACTCTCTCATCGACTTGGGCTATACGCTCGACGACATAACCGTACGCAACATCAGCGAGAACTTCCTGACAGTGGTCAACGACGACGAAGTCTTCAACCTCCTCTTCTACGCCCGCAGCAGCACTCGCTTCTCCCAACTCGATGTCAGCTTACGCATGCTCACTGAGGTGAAACTGACTTCCTACAACGATTTCTCCTCCCAATTGGAGAACATGGACATCTCCGATCTTAAAAAACTCCGCGCAGCGCTCGACACCGGCTGCTGCTACAGATCCTCCGATTATTATAGAACCAGCGTCTATTTCAATAACGCAACACGTCAACTTATCCTCGCCCGGATACCTTCCCTCATGGACAATGTCCAAAAGAAAATGCGCGACGAGAATTTCAACAGGTTCGAGAGCAGGCTGCGCAAAGCGCTCGACGACAAACGCTACGAAATCACCGAAGTCGTCTACAACAGCGATAACCAGGTGGACTCGGCTTGCTTCGATGTCTACGTGGACTATCCCAACGGTCTGGGCTTCTTCATGCGCAAGTGCTCCATCTCCCGCAAAGACAATAGCTACAGCTATGAGTTCCCCTCCACTGACTTGGTCAATCGGTCCGTCTCCAATGGCGTTCCGGTCCGCAACGAGTGGAACGACGTCCAGGAACGCTATGCCGACATCGTCTCCCTCCATAGCAAGGTGTTCGCCGCCGCCGAGAAGGCGAAGTTCCTCGATCTCTACAACTATTATTCCAACTACTACAATCAGCAGACCGCCGGCCTCCGCGACCTCTCTGCCGCTCAGGTGCTCTCCTCCATCGACAATATCGAGTCTCAGCAGAACCGCTACCTCCGTCTCATCGAACTCCGCAAGGCCTTCGACGAGAACCATAACATCATCGTCAATATGGATGTCAAGCATGGCGAGCATATCATCGAGGCATACCAGCTCCACTACAACATGCTCAACCGCACCTTCGTTAGCGCTGCCGACCTCGACAGGCTACAGCAGCAAATCGACATCCAGACGAGCATCATCGCCGCGCTCCGCAGTGAGGACGTCAAAAAACTGGACAAAAAAGTCAAAAAATCCGACGACAAATCCATCCAAACGGTCCTCCATCTGCTCCAGTCCGAATGATTGGTTTGCGGGACTTTCAGCAGTGCAAAATTACACATTTTTTTTCGATTGCGTCACTAGCGCCTTCACTTCCTCGGCTCGCGGACCTAGGGGTATCAGGTAGTAAACCGATTGCGCATCCCTAAAAAACTCCACAGCGCCTCGCCGCTTCCAGAAGGCGTGCGTCGTCAGTCGGTGCATCACTGGAACAAAGATGAAATCATACCGCGCCTCCAGTTCGTCCCATATCTCCATCAGCATCTGGTGACTCAGTGGGGTGACGTGTCGGTAGCCTTCGGCGACGATAAACGAGAATACGGCTGTATATCGCATCGCGTCGAGCTGCGCCAGCAGCTCCGGCGCTTCACCGATAATGGCTTCGGTCTCCTCGGCTATCCGGTAGTCGCTCATATTCAGCAGACCTATCGTCTGACCGCCTTCGTCGGTGGCCTTGACGCTCAGCGTCCAGTTGAAATGCAGGTGCGTCACCCACCAGCGCACCTCTTCGCGGTCAAAGCTGTATTGCCGCGTCATCCAGTCAATGGTCTCTTCCGCATCTGCGGGGGTCATTCGTCGCAGTGTGATGTTCATAGGGCTTCAAAGGTGACAATATTGTAACTCAACAGCGCCTCGGGATGATACGAGAGTTTGGACTTGCGTAGTCCTTCAAGACCCATATCCTCTTCGCGGTTGATGTATCGGAATTGCTTCGGCAGGTGGATGGCCAACTGCTGGTTGATGATGTTGAAGGCGCCGTCTATGTTGCGGTCTGCTTTCTCTATGATGGTGTCAAAAGTGTCGTCTGTGACGGCGGCTCCGCAGCTGAACGCTACAATGCGCCCTTCTACGATAATCACGCCGCCATACATCCCCAAACCGTCCCAGTGCTGGAACACACGTTCTATCATCTCGTGCTCGGACGCTATCGTGTCGCCGTACCAGGGGTTGTCGTGGTGCACCTCTTCACGCCATTGTTGTGTGAGCTTCTGACAGGCGTCAAAATCGTCTGGAACGAGCTCTCTGTAGTGGTAGTCTGGATGCTGGCTGAGGAATTTGTTCACGTGGTTCCGCTTGGCCTTCAGCTCTTTGCCTTGCAACTGTTCCAGTGCTTCCCGTCGGTAGATGTAGTCGTAGCTGTCTCGCAGGGGCTCCACACTGACTGTCGCTCCGTAGCGTGCTTTCAGCACCTCGGCCCATGCGTCTTCTACGGCGTTCAGCCGCAGCTTGCCGTCGCCGTCTTCTTCTTTGGCGCGTCGGCGCAATGCCATGATGAGGGCGTCGTCGGGCACCGTCGCGGCATTGATGATGTAGGCCGGATGCCGACGCCCGAACAGATAGCGTGTGACAAACACATCGTCTAGCAGGCATATCTCTGTGCTGAGCACAGTCTGCCATCCTATTAGGTTGGCAAAGGTGTTGTTGCAGTTGCGTCTGCCGCTATGCAGCCCTATGGCTTGTATCGCTTGTCGGTCTGCAACGGTTACAGCTCTGAAGTTCAGTTGGGTGTGGTCGCTCTTTGCGTTCATCAAATGGTTTTCTTGCGGTGATGGTGTCTGTCTTATTGGTTATAACATCCTTTTTTCGGATGTATCGTCACTGCTCTCTCTTTCCCTCGGAAGTCTTTTGCTATCGCTGTGTTGAATCCGGTGGATTCGAACATGGCTGCGGTTTCTTTGCCCAGCGATTCGTTAATCTCCACTACCCCCATTCCGTCTGTCGCCAGCCGCCGCTGCGCAAACCGCGCTATCGATTTGTAGAACACCAGCGGTGTCTCGTCGGGGACAAATAACGCCATCGCGGGTTCGTATTCTGTGACATTTCTCCTCATCGCCGTGCGTTCGCTGTCCCGCACGTATGGCGGATTGCTGACTAGAAGGTCGAAAGGGTGGGGGGGAAGTGCCGCTTCCCATCCCTCGCTGAGCAGGTTGGCTCGCACAAACTGCACGGATACTCCGTTCTCCGCAGCGTTACGTTGGGCTACAGTCAGCGCCTCCTCCGAGTAGTCGACGGCGATGACTGTCGCCTCGGGCCATCGATTCGCCAATGCGATGGCGATGCATCCGCTTCCTGTGCAAAGGTCTGCTACGCGGCGTGGGGCTTGGTCTCCATAGGTGGATAGAATATGCTCCACGATCTCCTCCGTCTCCGGTCGGGGTATCAGGGTGTGCTCGTCCACCGCTATCCGACAGCCGCAAAACGTCGTCCAGCCGATGATCTGCTGTATCGGGCGCCACCGCTTCAGATCCTCCACGGCCCAGTGGAAACGTAGCAGGTCGGATTGGTCCACCGTCTCTTCCCTGCGCGATAGCAGCATGGCCATGTCCCATCCTACAAAGGCTTCGAATAGCATCCGCACCATGGCCTTCACTTCGGACGCTCCGTACAGCTCGTCCAGCTCTTGGTGACAGTAACGCTCAATATCGCGTACCCGATTCGAGGCAATATGCATCTCCCGTGTATTCAACTGCTAAAATGAATTAAATAGTTAATGATTGCTGATGACTGGATATTGGTTGATATATTTTATAGGGATCTCGTTTTGCTATTGAATTGACCGTTGGCGCTTGGAATCCCAAAAAGGATGGTCGGTTCATGGAAATGCTATGTTGAACATAAGGCCATGGATGCTATCTTGTCTTTTTTGTCGATGCTTGATGATGAAACAATGAAAAAACACAATACAACAATGGGTCGATAGGTTCGATCATCCCTTTCTCCCGAAGTCGGCGGGTATCTCGCCCCAGTGGTCGGTGTCCCATTTCCTTATCTCGGTGCTGTAGCTGTTGTTGTGCAGCCATGCCTCGGCGCGTCGTATGATGTCGTACAGCTTCTCCGTGTCGGGCGTCAGGGCTAGCTTGGTCCGGCATTGCTTCGCCCGTACCCAGTTGATGGCGTTCACCGAGTCTGAATAGAGGATCTGTTTCATGTTGTGCTTCTTCAGATAGGCCAGTCCGTGGACTATGGCGAGAAACTCTCCGATATTGTTCGTCCCTACAGGGGCTTTGAAGTGGAACAGCTGGGTGTGGCTGGCTACATACACTCCTTGGTATTCCATCACTCCGGGATTGCCGCTGCAGGCGGCGTCGACGGCGATGGCGTCCAACTCTGGCTTGGGCCCTTGGACGTCCTGTCGCACCTGCGTCATGCCCATATCGTCCACCGTCAGTATCGATTCTCCCTTGGTCTGTCGCTCGACTACCGAGGCGGCTAGATCGGGCCCTATCCGGAAGGCTTGCTCCGCCAACGTGCGGCTCTCGTACGACTTGTACTTCGCTCCGGCAACGCCTTTGATCTGCTTCTCACACTCCGCCCAGCTTTCGTATATCCCCGGTCGGTTGCCTTGCCATACTACATAGTATTTCTGTTTCTTTGCCATGTCATATATCTGAAAAAAGAGCGGTTGCGCATTCACACAACCGCTCCTTTCTTTTGGGATGATTCTTGCTTTGTATTAAGCACCAAGCTCAAGACGTTTGAATCCAGTGCATTTCAGATCTTTGTCAGTGCGGGCGATGAAGTCCTTCACGCTGACCTTGCTCTCCATGATATACTCCTGGTTCATCAGGGTGTTCTCCTGGAAGAACTTGTTCAAACGACCTTTGGCAATGTTCTCAATCTTGGCCTCGGGAAGGGTGCTGGCAGTCTCGGCAGCAACTTTCTCCTTGATCTCGCGGGCCATCTTGGCCTGCTCCTCGGTGATCCAGCCCTTGGCCATATTCGAATTGATATGGTCTTCGCTGTCCACGTGGGCGGGGTTGATACCGGCTTTCTTCAGGGCGGCGTCAACAGCCTTGCCAATCAGCTCTTCCTTGGTCTTCTCGCGGTACACATTCAGCTCGCTGTCAATGACGCTCTGCGGTACGCTGGCCTCGTCTAGAGCCACAGGACGCATGGCCACAACCTGCATGGCAACGTTGTGTCCTACTTCGTCATAACCGCTCTTGTTCATGCCGGCGATGCTGGCCATGCGGTTGCCCGGATGGATGTAGGCATACACGGCCTCGGCTTCGATGGCTTCAAAGTGGGCCAACTCGATCTTCTCACCAATCTTGGCAATCTGATCCGTGATGTTGTCACTCACCTTGCGTCCGTTCAGCTCCATATCCATCACCTGCTCTTTGGTCATCAGGTGGTTGGCCATGGCAGTGTCAATGATGCTGTTCGTGAATGCCACAAAGTCAGCATTCGTGGCCACAAAGTCGGTCTCGCAGCTCAGCATGATGATGGCACCATACTTGCCGTTGCTCTTGGCCAAAACGCAACCTTCGTTGGCGTCGCGGTCGGCTCTCTTGGCGGCCATCTTTTGGCCTTTCTGACGCAGCAGCTCGATGGCTTTCTGGACGTCACCGTCGCATTCCACCAGCGCTTTCTTGCAGTCCATCATTCCTACACCAGTCAGCTGGCGCAGTTCGTTAACCTGTTTTGCAGTGATATTTGCCATTGTCTTTTCTCCTTATTCTTTGGTTGTAGCATTGCTCTTTCTTCTCGGACGACGAGGACGGCCTTCTTCGTGGCTCTCGCTCTTGCCTTCTTCCATGTTCTCCACTTCTTCTTCACCCTTCTCCTCTTCCACGTTGTTCTCTTTGTCAAGCATGCGCTCGTTGAGTCCTTCCTGGATGGCTTCCACCATGTATTTCAGAATGGCGGCAATCGATTTCGAAGCATCATCGTTGGCGGGAATCGGGAAATCGATCAGGTCAGGGTTGCAGTTGGTGTCGACCAATGCAAAGGTGGGGATGTTCAGTCTGCGGGCCTCGGCCACGGCAATATGCTCCTTGTTGATGTCAACAACAAACAGCGCACTCGGCAGACGGGTCAGGTCGGCAATGCTGCCAAGGTTCTTGTCCAATTTGGCACGCTCACGCTGCACCTGCAGACGCTCACGTTTGGAGATATTGTTGAAGTCCTTGTCGTGCATCATTTGATCCAGGGCGTTCATCTTCTTCACGGCCTTGCGGATCGTGGTGAAGTTGGTCAGCATACCGCCAGGCCAACGCTCGGTGACGAAAGGCATGTCAACAGCCTTCACCATCTCGGCGACGACGTCTTTTGCCTGTTTCTTCGTGGCAACGAAAAGTACTTTCTTGCCGCTCTTGGCAATCTGCTTCAGCGCTGCTGCAGCCTCGTCGGCTTTGGCAATGGTCTTCTGAAGGTCAATAACGTGAATACCGTTGTGCTCCTTGAAAATATAGGGAGCCATTTTCGGATTCCATTTTCTCTTGAGGTGGCCAAAGTGGCATCCTGCTTCAAGCAGGTCTTCGAATTTTAATTCTGTCATTTTTTTATTGTTGTTTACGTTCCTTGTTTACCAATCGCAGGGTAGTCCTTCGGGCCCGGTTTTTCAACGGTCCTGTGCCGTCAAACTGTCAACCGGACAGAGTCCCTGCAATTTGGATACTAAACTGTGATTTTTTTTTTCTCAGTGCTGCTCCAGCCGCGAAACTGCCAATGCCGTCTGCTCGCTGCAATATCGCTATCTGATGGCGCTTGCCGCAAACAGGTGGTCTCGCCAGTCCCCTTCAGGCTGCGTCAGGCTTCCTATGCTGCATATTCGCTGCAGCCGACTCGCAACTTGCAAGTCCCTTGACCTGTCGCACGTGCTCCGGTTCTGCCTGGTCGGTTAGGCTGCAAGTGCTTTGCCGCCCTTCCCAACTGCAACTCCGGATGCCTCCGGCTGTGACAATACAATACTAACGTTTGCTGAACTGGAAGCGTTTACGGGCCTTCGGCTGACCGGGTTTCTTACGCTCAACCATACGTGGGTCACGCATCAGAAGGCTCTTGCTCTTCAGTGCAGGACGATCCTCGGCGTTGTTCTCGCAAAGCGCACGGGCAATGGCCATTCTCAGTGCCTCGGCCTGGCCGGTGATTCCACCACCGTCAAGGTTGGCTTTGACATCCCATTTGCCTTCGGCATCCACAATCTGGAAGGCCTGGTTCACGATGAACTGTAGCGGACCGGTCGGGAAATATTCCTTATAATCTCTGTTGTTGACGGTGATTTTACCGCTACCCGGCTTCATATATATGCGGGCAACAGCAGTCTTTCTTCTTCCTATAGTGTTGATTACTTGCTCCATTGCTACTATCTTATGTCGTTAATGTTGATAACTTTCGGGTTCTGGGCCTGATGCGGATGCTCGTTGCCGGCATACACATACAGATTGCGATACAGCTGGTCTCCCAGTCTGTTCTTCGGAAGCATGCCGCGAATGGCGTGCTCCAAAACACGCTCCGGATGGGTCGCAAGCACCTTCGCGGGTGTCGTCTCTCGCTGTCCTCCGGGATAGCCCGTGTAGCGCTGGTAAATCTTGTCGGTCATCTTCTTG
This sequence comes from uncultured Bacteroidota bacterium, assembly GCA_902793295.1. Classification (GTDB taxonomy): domain Bacteria; phylum Bacteroidota; class Bacteroidia; order Bacteroidales; family P3; genus Colimorpha. Next base: position 25,044 of record CADBDA010000021.1, on the reverse strand, counting down.
CCAGTGAAGACTATCTTCTCTGCATTGATGATGATGACGTTGTCTCCGCAATCAACATGCGGGGTGAAGCTGGGCTTCGTTTTTCCTCTCAGAATGTTGGCTACGCGCGTTGCCAGACGGCCTACCGTCTGTCCCTCTGCGTCAACCAATACCCATTCTTTCTGAACGGTGTTCTTGTTGGCCGATACTGTTTTGTAACTTAATGTACTCATTTTATTTTTTACGATGATGTTCTTAACTTTTGGTCTCTTCTGTCACCAAGAGTGATGTCCGATTCCTGTTACTTTCTCTTGATTTCTAGTCCTATCCTATGGTTGACGGATGACCATAACACAATCCTATCCATCTGGCACTGAAGATATTGAACGGGTAATCATCTCTTCACGCACCATTTTAAGAGGGTGCAAAATTACATACTTTTTTGAAACTGACCAAATTTATTTGTTCATTTCTTCCAAAAATTGTTGATAATTTTTGGGCTCGCAACAGACAAAACTGGTCTTTTGGGTGCCAACGGTGGTGGCAATGACAAACAGGTCTCCTCCTTCTTTCAGCCCAAATTGCCGTTGCAGTTCTTCGGCTCGTGCAGGATAGTTCCTCACTATCACGTGGGCTTTGCCGCCAGGGATGAGCGCGGCAATGGCTTTCTTGTTGGGCGATACTTCTTTCAGCACACAGAAGGTGCGTCCCATCCATCCGTGATAGTTGTCGCTGGTGTATAGGTGGGTGTTTCTTGCCAGTTTCTGCATCCCCCATTCGTCACTCAGCAGTTTGTATGGCCCGCCTTTCATCAGCGATGCATCGGGCTCATAGATATAGCGCCCTACGGATGTGCAATATACGGCCTCGGCCTGCGCTTCTTGGCTTCGCGTGAAGGGGTCGTTGCTATAGATGCTGTCGCCAGGGATGATGTTCTGACAGTGTATCAGGGGCTCTTCTCGCTGACCACCGCACAGAAACAGCAGCTCTTTGCACTCGCCTTTGACGGCTACCACATATACGTCGCTGACGTTGCCTAGTTGCGCTATCCCCTTGTCAATGTCCATCATTGGCGACGCTTTGACCATCAGAAAGTCGCAGTGCTCGGTCAACACTGCCTTGTGCTCCAAAATGTTGGGCGTGCAGTCCTCGAAAGCGGCCACCTTCTTGCCGTGGGTGTCTCTACGCGCGGGATCAATAAATATTATATGGTATTTTCTTTTGCTGTCGCGGAGCCATTCAATGCCGTCGCCGCAGTGTACCGCAATGTTGTTCAGCCCGAGAGCGCTGCAGTTGTGCTCCATCAGACGGCTCAGTTCGACGTTGCATTCCGCATAGTCGACTTCTGTGTCTGGCATCTTCGCAAAGGCAATGCTGTCTATTCCCATTCCGCCCGTCAGGTCGGCGACGCTCAACGGATGATGCCTTTCGCCGTATAGACTCAGAATGATGTCTGCTTTATGGTTGGCGGTCTCTTCCGACGATGCTTGCTCGCGGTTCAGTCGGGGAGGGTAGAGGTAGTCGTCGTAATCCAGCAGCGACGGCCATTTCTCTCGCGCAGTCCGCCACCCTTCAATCTGCTGAACGGCAAACGCTACGTCTACGTTCGGATAGCGTTGTTTGTGCAGCAACAGCTCAAGCGGGTCGTCATTGATATGCTCTTTGGCAAACGCAATTGCCTCCCGCTTCGCGAGATCGTGGAAATCTTGGAAATTATCTTTCTCTGTCATGGCTGTTACGTGCGAATCCTGTAATTTTTTTTTAATCTTGGGAAATGGTACTCCCGCAGGCGGGAATTGAAATTGCTTGCTGGTTTTGAATTCGTTGGGGTGCTGGATTAAAGAGAATTGAAATAACGGTTGGGAACTTTGATCATGCCGTGAGTGAAATCGTCCTCGTTGATATTTATCAGCCAGCCCAATGGAGCAAGAAAAAGAATTATTTCCAAGAATTCCAAGATTTCCGCCGCAGGCGGGGAGTCACCCCCACACCCGCGGCAGAAATGCAAAAAAATCAATAAACTCCTTCAGCATGCAGGCGAGCCAGGCGTTCCACCACCATCGGGCGGTCTTCCTTGTAGGTCACGCCAAACCACTGTGCCGTGGTTTTCAACACGCGCATAGTGGCATATCCGTTGCCAAGGAAAGTGTTGACTGCGAAGGGGATGTAGTATTCCGATTTCATCTCCGTCCCGCGTGCTTTCAGAAACTCGACAAACAGTTTTTCGCTCTCAACGAAGTAGTCAGGTGTGAATCCGAACAGGTTCATCGATACGGTGGCGTCAGCCGGCAGCGGATGCATCGAGCCGTCGTCGTCCTTGTATTCGATGCCGTTGGCGGTGCGGCCGATGCTGGTGCGTTCGGTCATGCCCACAAGGTATCCTTTGTCGTCAACGTTGCACACCCCGCGGCTCACCGTGCCGTTTTCGCTCAGCGTGTTCTCCAGGCGGTAGCCGACCATGCAGTAGTCGCCTTTCTTGCCTTCCAAACCGCGCAGGTAGTCGCCTATGACCTTGAAGGCGTCAGCGCCGTAGAAGTCGTCGGCGTTGATGACGGCAAAGGGTTCCTTGATGACGTCCTTGGCCATCAGGATGGCGTGGTTGGTGCCCCAAGGTTTCTCGCGTCCTTCGGGAACGGTGAAGCCTTCCGGCAGGTTGTCAAGTTCTTGGAAGACGTATTCTACCTTGATCTTGTTGCCGAAGTGCTCGGCGTTGATCTTGGCCTTGAATTCCTGCTCGAAGCTGTGGCGGATCACGAAGACCACCTTGCCGAAGCCGGCGCGGATGGCGTCCGTAATCGAGTAGTCCATGATGATTTCTCCGTTGGGACCGACGCCGTCCATCTGCTTCAGTCCTCCGTAGCGGCTGCCCATACCGGCTGCCAAAACTAATAGTGTGGGTTTCATTTTATATTAATGTTTTTAAAGTTATTGTCCTAAGGATGTCTGGTGGGCTGCTATCGCTTCCCTTTGAAAAACTCCTTCATCAGCATGGCGCATTCCTCCTCCATCACGCCGCCGGTAACTTCCGTCTTGGGATGCAGCATCCCGCGACCTAGTTTCTCAAATCCTTTCTTCGCGTCGCTGGCGCCATACACTATCCGGCCTATCTGTACCCATCCGGCGGCTCCGGCGCACATCGGACAGGGCTCCACCGTGACATACAGCGTGCAGTCGGGCAGGTATTTGCTGCCCAAGGTGTTCGCCGCCGAGGTGAACGCTATCATTTCGGCATGTGCCGTCACGTCGTGCAGCCGCTCGGTGTTGTTGTGCGCCCGCGCTACGATCTGGCCGTCGCACACAATCACCGCCCCGATGGGTATCTCCCCTTCGTCGCGCGCCGCACGGGCTTCCCGCAGGGCTTGCTGCATATAGAATTCGTCTTCGTTGTCAAACAGGCTCATCGTACGAGGTCCTCCATAAAATAGTCGTAGTCAAAGGCTACATAGCGGTAATGGTGGTAGATCATCACAATGTCGTTGTCTATCATATAACTCTCAACGCTGGGAAACAGACATTTGTCAAGGGGCTGGTATTCGTGGAAGGCGCGCCATTCCACATGCCGCGTCTCGTCATGCTCCATGTCCAGATACGAGTCCAGCTCGTCGTACATGAACAGCAGGCCGCTTTCCTTTTCAAACATGTAGTAGCGGTCGAAGTAGCTGCCTTGTTTCACAAACAGACGGTAGGCTTCATGACCTTGGAAGTTCCAGATGCCGTCGTAGCGCATCCGCACATTCCGCTGCTGCCAGTGGAAGAAGGGGCCATGGAAGTTGTACGAGTCGAAGTTCTCGTAGTAGTTGTATACGTCGGTCTTGAACCATGCGCGTTTCTTCTTGTCGTATTTGAAGAAGGTGTCGTAGCCGTTCGATCGCAGCCCTATCTCCAGGGTGTCTTTGCTCCACAACTCGGTCCGGTAGTTGGCCTCGGGATAGAACCACCGTTTCATCACGATGGTGTCTTCCGGATGACTGCGGCTGAAGATGTGGCTCTCTATGTAAAGGATGCTGTCTGTCCGTATCGAGTCGAAATTCAGCAGATTCAGGTAGCGCTCCAACACCACCACGGCCGAGTCTGCCACCAAGTCGTGGTCATACCCCAGCGCTTCTATGGCTTCCGTCGCCGTCTCTGGCGTGTCCGATTCCACCTGGCTCCGCCCGCTAAAGCCAATCCCTACCAGGACAAAAAGTATAAGTAATCTCTTCATAGTTCCAAATATTATGTGATGTATGTGTTTTAGGATGAATTGTCTGCACACGTCGGTGTGCGCTTATGAATGGATCAATTCGTTATTGTGGCTTTTTGATTGGGTTTGGGTTCTTGTTGATAATAGGGTTTCTAGTGTTTGTTTTTTAATTTGAAAGGCATCCCTTGTGGCTGGTTCAGTACGATCTTCTCCAACTTCACTTGCGTGGCGCCGCTATAGACGCGACTTCTGATGTTCAGCGTTATCTCCGTGGGCAGCTCCTGTCCGTTGATGGTCTGCGGACGTCCGTAGTCGCATGTCACCTGCTGGTGCAATTCTCCGCTGACAATATCGGTCTGCTGTATTTTTTTGCGCTTGAGGCTTTTCTGCATCGTCACTTGGCGTTGCTTGCCGGTGGCGGCGCTCTTCTGGGTGAAGTGGAGCGTCACTTGGTCACCGTTGCGCTCGGGTTCCTGATGCTTCACACAGTGGGGCGGACAGTTGCCTGTCAGCAGTGCCTCCAGGGTGGCGTAGTCCAGATCCAGTCCCCATCGCTTCACGACGTCGCTGTAGCTGCCGTCGTACTGTTTGTTCAACAGCTTCACATAGCCTTGCACTCGCGTCGGGGTGATCAGTGCCCGGCCAACTTCTATCACCTTGTTCACGCTGATCCAGATGGCGCTGTCGTGTACTATCCTTATTTGACCGTTCACACGCATCCCGTCCACTTCGCAGCTGAAGTTGGCGCTGTAGTATCGGTAGTAGGCGTTTTGTATGGTGTCCAGCCGCACCACGGGGGGCTTCGGTGGCTCTGGTTGGTCGGCAACGTTGGCGATGCTGTCGTTGGCCTGGTGCGCCAAATCCTTGTGGCTGCGGCAGCTCCCGGCCAGCAGGCCGCCTACCATAACCACTATTAGGAATAGCATGCCCAGTCCTCTGGCTTCTTCGTGGCGGCTCGCTCTTGTGGTTCTTGTCGTCGCTTTCATCGCTCGGCTCATTTGTTCAGTTTTTCTTTGATGACTCTCAGATGCTCGGCGGTCTCTTCGTCGTCGGGCAGCTGCTTCGCGGCTTTCTCTATGTAGGGCCATGCGGCTTCGTCTCGTCCCTGCAGGTGCAGTATCCATGCATAGGTGTCCTGAAAGTAGGGGTTGTTGGGCTGTGCCGACAGGGTCTGCTTCGACAACCGCTCCGCTGTGTTGAGCTCCTGTCCGTTCAGTGCCAGTTGGTAGGCGTAGCTGTTCATCACCTGCAGGTCCTTGGGGTGCATCTCCAGAAAGCGTTTGTAGTAGTCCAGACAGCGGGCGTCTTTCAGTCGGCTGTACGATTCGGCTATCAGCAGGTAGGTCTCCGATTCCAGATAGCCTTTGTCAAATCCTAGATTCTCGCAACGCAGGCTCTGCTCCAGTGCTTTGTTGTAGTCGCCGGCGTCGTATGCCAGAACGGCTTGGATGTATTTCGGCAGCGGATGCAACGGAAACAGCGCTTCGGCTCGCTCGGCGTCTCGCTGCAGTCGCTCGCTGTCCTTGGCTTCTTTCATCTCGCTCACCAGCATCGCCTCCCATAACTCGTATTTGCTGCTGTCTTTCGTCAGCGCAAGGGCAAACTGGTGGTGGGCTTCACTGTATTTCCCTTGCCGCATCAGCACGTCGCCATAGAAGGCGGCATAACTGGTGCTGTCGTCGCTCTGCTGCATCACCTGCTCCAGCAGGCTGTAGGCAAAGCTGGAATGGATGCCGTAAAACTCTTCGCCTGTGTAGAAATTCGTAAGGGTCTGTATCTTGTTGGTCGTCGTCAGTTCCGCGCTGCTGAAGGCGGACTTCAGCTCTTCGTAGGCTTTGCGGGCCTGACCTTTGCTCTTGTAGTATTCCGCCAGGGCTATGTGGGCGTAGGGGTCGTTGGGGTTGTGCTCCAGGGCACGGTTGTAGTAGGCCAACGCCTTGGCGTAGTCCTTGTTCTTCATGTAGCTGTCTGCTAGCATGATGTTGTATTGGCTCTCCTGCGGCATGGCTTCGCTCAGCGCCGCTATCTCTTCCAATACCTTGTCTTCACGTCCTGCGGCTCGCCATAGCTTGGCTTTCTGCATCGACACTTCCTCGCTGATTCCTACGCGCTTCTCCACTCGGTTCAGCACTTCTATGGCGCCTTTGAGGTCTTCCTTCCGCAGATAGGCGTTCGAAAGCTCATAGTAATAGTTCAGGTTGTCGGGCCACCGCTTCACAATCATCTCCCATTGCTTGACGCACTTGTCGGCGTCCTGCGCATTGCGGTACAACGAGGCCAGCTGCAGCTGGTACCACACCACGTCGCGACCGTTGGCGGCGGCGCGCTCGGCATAGTGTATCGCACTGTCTAGCCGGTTCTCCGCCTCCATGATGCGACTCAGCTCGTACAACGCGGCTGCGTGGTTCGGATGCTGCTGCACTATGGCCCGGTACTGGGCTTGCGCCTCCGCACTCCGGCCGACCTCCTGGCTCATCTTGGCATGGATCATCTGGACCTCCGTCTTCAGCGCCTCCTCCGTGGTCTCCACCATGGGGGCTCGCTGGTAACGTCCGTCGCCTGCGCCGGCGGCAGACTTGCTGCCGCCACAACTGGCGGCGGCTAGCCCTGCTACCACCCACAGCACTACCGCTACCACAACCGTCGGCATCCGGTATATTATATTCCTATGTATCATTATTATTTATGTTTCGCGTTTTCTCTTGGGACTATTACCCCTTTTTACTTTTTTAAATTCTTTTAACTCGCAACTCGGCTCTTTAGTATGTCCAATTTCTAAAAAAAATAAAAAATAGACGAAATATTTTGTCAGTAATGGAAAATGTTCTATATTTGCATCCAATTAATAACCATGCAGAATCTCTTCAATGTGGCACTTTGTGCGCTGTATTTGAGGATTTTGCGCATTATTGTGAACGAAAATTTTTTATTAATCAAAATTCAATTACAATGAAAAAAACATTAATGGTTCTTGCCTTCGCCCTCTGCGCTACCTTCGGTTTCGCTCAGACGAAGAACACTGCCCGAGCTATCAAAGCTCAGGATCAGCGCGCCGTTGCAGTTAAACCCTCTGTTCAGTTCGAACAGAAAGCTGGCTTCAATGGCTCCATCTTCACTAAAGACGGTGAACTCTACACCAACGACTTTAGTGACGTTACCTCCATCACCAGAGGCGTCATCACTGCCGCCAACCAGCTCATCGGTGGTACCAATGCTCCTATCCACGCCCAGACGGAGTACCACTCCACTTGGCAGCGTTGGGAAGATACCACCATGGCTTACTGCATGCAGATGCAGCAGACCGGTCACTATCCCTATCTGATTCAGCAGAGACAGGATGGTTCTTGGTTCAACCGTGCCGGTTATTTCTATTCCTCGACCCCCAACAATGGTTTCATGCTCATGAGTATGATTGACCAGGTCTCTACTGGTGCTACTGGCGCTTTCGACGCTTTCATGGCTTTCCCCGCTATCAGCACTGTGGGTAGCCCCCTCGTCGATGTCCGCTTCTATCAGTACTACATGAAATTCAACGCCGACCAGTGCTTCATCGACTATAGCACCGACGGTACCACTTGGAACGCTTTCGAAATCAACGTCCGCAACGTCGACCTTGGTTCGAACGACGCTATCCGCGGCTTCAAACGTGTTACCCTCCCCGCTGCTTGCGGTAACCAGGCTAACCTCTACCTCCGTCTCCGTTGGACCAGCTCCAGCAACAATGGTGGTGTTTATGGCTACTACTGGTATGTCGATGACCTCACCGTCTCCGCTGCCCCCGCTAGCCGTCTGACCATGAAATCCAACGAACACTTCGAAGGTTTCTACCATCAGCTGCCCCAGGGCCTCAACCTCCCCCTCACCTATCGCGCTTCTTTCGTCAACGACGGTCTGAATGCTCAGAACAACGTCACTGCTCTTGTTCGCGGTTGGATGGAAGGTTCTAACGACACTCTCACCTATGTCTCCCAAAACGCTGGTACCATCGCTTCTAACCCTGAAGGTTCTTCCGCTATCGTTATCGACCCCATGGGTTGGTACGATGCTAATAGCGAACACAACGGTCTCGGCTTCACCGGTACCCCCGATCCTAGCCATGTCGGTTACCTGCCCACCGCCAACGTCGGCGTTGGTCACTTCTTCACCGATATCACTACTTCCACGCTGACCCACGTCTGGGATTCCCTCACCCTTGATACCCTCCGCTTCGAGGTCAACTTCGACGCTTCCTACCACAATGGTAAAGGTACTTGGGCTCGCGACAACTCCCTCGTCAGCAGAAACTCCTACTTCACCCCCGGCGCTATCCGCGAAGGTCAGAATGGTGGCTACATCTGGTCTGACAGCTACGAAGATACCCATTGGGATGAGGCTGGTTACGGCGCATTCGTTTCCTACGTCACTGGCAGCCAGGTGCCCCAGGGCTGGAAAGTCCTCGGCGTTGAAATGGTCGCTGCTACTCAGGACGGCCTCACCTCTCCTGGTGCTCAGCTGATCCCCTACCTCTTCCGCGACAGTATCGACGCTGAAACTGGTAACCTCAATTTCTACTATATGAACACTGGCGCTAGCACCTATACCGTCACCGCTAACGACCTCATCTCTTCTTCCGATGACTACGAGTACCTGACCTACATGACTCCTGGTGACAACTATCCCACTGTTTTCATCCCCTTCCCCGAACAGCCTGATCTGCTCCCCTCCTCCAGCTACCGTATCGGTTATCGTCTGGCTCAGGAAGGTAACTTCGCTGTTGCTTCCTCCACCAATGGTTACTACGATCCCGATGGCGCTTGGCACTACTACTACAACGAACCTGGCATGGCTTCCTATGGCAATGTTCTTACCGTTGACAACTTCTACTCCACTTTGACCTGGTGCCCCTTCGAACAGGGTTATGCTATCTTCCCCGTCGACGAATATCCTATGATTCGTATGATCGTTGGTCCTAGCTTCTATGTTCCTCACTTCGCTGTCACCTTCGAGTGCGATGACGAAGAACTCGGTTACTTCGCAAACGGCCGTAACGAGTCTCTCTGCGGTCTCACCGATAGCGTCGCTCAGGGCGGTTCCGTTGGAGCTTACATCTATCCTTCCGAGGGTTACGAAATCGACAAGATCTGGATCGATGGCGTTGAAACCACCGATTACGAGTGGGATGCCGCCGAAGGTTACGGCTACGTCGAACTCGAGAATGTCCAGGCTGCTCACACCTTCCGTTGCAGCTTCAAACTCCACGTCGGTATCGATGCCGCTACTGGTGTCTCTATGAAACTCCAGCCCAACCCGGCTACCTCCAACGTCAACGTCTCCATGAAGGGTGTCTCTGGCAACGTCAACATGTCCCTCATCGACATGAGCGGCCGCGTCATCACCACCTCCACGTTCAACGCTGAGAACGGTACCAACATCAACGTCTCCAACTTGGCTAAGGGTGCTTACTTCGTTCGCATCTCCAACGACAAGTTCAGCAAGGTTGAAAAACTGATTGTTCGCTAATCCTTTTAGCAAACCTCAATAAAAAAAGGCATCCACGAGGAAAAGGCATCCCTCGTGGATGCCTTTTTTTATTGCATTATTCCCATTCAAACCAACCTTTATCTCCCATTGACGCTACCCCCTCCTAAAGCTCTATTAAGGAATTATAATACTTATTAAGGTCATATAAGCCCTTCGAGAACCTATATTACCTATAAGGCTCTATATCGAATTAAGCCCATATAAACTTTGCGATTCTGACGATTCTTGCGACTGGAAGTCCGACCGGGAATCCGGATTCCAACTATTCCCCTGGCTCGAAAAATCGCTCCTCAAAATTCAGCAGATAGATCTTCTTGGTGGCACGCGTCAGCGCCGTATATAGCCACCTCAGAAAGTCCCTGTTGACCATGTCTTCCGTCAGGTAGCCTTGCTCGATAAACACCACAGGCCACTGCCCGCCTTGCGTCTTGTGGCACGTCAGCGCATAGGCGAATTTCACCTGCAGCGCGTTGTAGTAGGGGTTGGCGCGCACCGCATTGAGCCGCTCGGCTTTCGTCGGCATGTCGGCGTAGTCTTCCATCACATTGTTGAACAGCTGTTGCGACTCCTCGCGCGTTAGCGACGGCGACTCCGAATGGAGCGTCTCCAGCAACAGCTTGCAGTCCAGCGTCGGCGCATCGGGGTAGTCGATGAATCGCAGTGTCACATCGACAAAATGAAATCCGTAAAGCTCTTCGTAGTGCCGCGCGGACAGCACCTCCACGATGTCTCCGTTGGCGATAAAACCTATGCCGGAATCGTCCTCAAGCCAGTGGTAGTTGTTCTTCACCACCATCAGGTAGTCGCCTGTGCCTATCTCGTCGTCGCGGAACAGCACGCGGTTGCGGATGGCTTGGTTGTAGGCGTTGGCGCGTTTGTTGCTGCGGCACACAAAGACGGTGCTGTCTATCGAGTCGGCATCGTATTCCTTGTTCAGCGTCTCCTCCAGTTCGCTGCCGTGCAGCCGCACCACGTCTGTCAGCCCCTCCAGGTGGAATAGGGGAGTGGCTACTTCGTCGCGATCGTCCAATTCGGCTATCTGGCGCCGTATGGCAGTGGCGGTGCTCAGTATGCCGGACTCCTGCTCCTGGCGCACTACCTCGGTCAGCGAGGCTTCATGCACCTGCAAATCTCCCATGTGCTCCAGATATTGCGCCGACAGCGCCGGACTCTCCGTCGAGCCTACGGGCGGCAGCTGCGCCGCATCGCCTATCAGCATCAGCCTGCAGTGCGATCCGTCCTTTACATAGTCTATCAGGTCCTCCAACAGCGACCGTCGTCCTATCAGGCTGCTGTCGTCGGCGGTGGCCCCAATCATCGAGGCTTCGTCGACAATGAACAGCGTGTAGGCATGCTTGTTCTGCGCACGCACACAGCGTATCGCGCCGTTGCCGTCCGTCACCGTGGTGTAGATCTTTTTGTGGATGGTGTAGGCTTGCTTGTGGGCATAGCCCGACAGCACCTTGGCGGCTCGTCCTGTCGGTGCCAGCAACACCGTCTTGATGCGCATCTGCGGCGCCGCTTGTATCAATGAGGCTACTAGCGAGGTCTTGCCCGTGCCGGCATAACCGCGCAACAGGAAGGCGGCATGCGGATCGGTATCGTACAGAAACCGCACAACGGCTTCACACGCCTTCCGCTGTCCCTCTGTGGGCTGGTGCGGGAAAAACCTGAAGATGAGCCTCTCTGCGCTTGTCATAATGAATGTCTGAATCTAAATCTCGCCACGGTAACACATCCTCCCGTAAAATGGAGCCAAAATGTCTTCCTTGCTTCAGTCCTTAAAGTCTCTGAATCCGGCGGGGTCCTTATAGCCTTTTAAACTTTCAGAACCTCTGGGGCCCTTAAATTCCTAGAACTCTCAAAGCCTTTTAAACCTTCAGAGTCCTTCAATTCCTAAAGCCCTGCAACCTTCAAAGCCTTGAGTGTTTTGGAACCCTTGAAACAATTCTGTGGCTTCACGTTCGGATGCCTCAAAAAAAAAGAGACTTGCCGGACGGGCAAATCTCTCTATTGTTTTTAGTCCGGTCAGCACTTACTGTTGCGGTGCTGCTTCGGGCTGCGCTTGGTTGGCACTTTGCATAGCGTTCGCAGCTGACGAGGTCTGGTCGACTTGCTCAGCGTTGACCACGTTGCGTTGGGTCACCTCTTTCTTGCCGGAATGAATCGATATGGTGGCAATCAAACTCAGCACGATCAGTGCGGCAGCAAGGGTCCATGTGGCTTTCTCCAGAAAATCGGTGGTCTTGCGAACACCCATAATTTGGTTCGGAGCCGAAAAATTCGCGGCAAGTCCGCCTCCCTTGGAGTTCTGCACCAATACTACGATAGCCAAAAGCACGCTGACAATCAGGATCAGAATTACGATAAAATTGTACATGGTTATTTGATTTTATTATTTTCGATTTTGAGTTTCAGTTCCGAAATTCGGAGTGCAAAAGTACTACTTTTTTCGGGATATTTTACAATTAATTTTTCATATACGGCTATGGCTTTGTCCAATTTGCCTTGCTTTTCAAGCACAACTGCTAGAGTTTCAGTGTCTAACGAGTCGTCGGCTTGGATGCTTTTTTTGCCCAAAACTTCGATGGGCACATTGTCGCTGTCACCCAATTCTTCGGGTTTGTAATTGCCCGTTTCCAGAAATTTGGACAGGATCACACTCTTCGGCGCCGTCTTGAACGAGACTTCCTGGTAGGCGTTGATCTCCTTCATGATGTCGAAGGCCTCCGGCTCTGTGGCATTGTATTCCTGCTTCTTCGCCTGCTCCACCTCCTGCTTGGCCTTCAGGTCGGCCGGCGTCTGTATCTCCGTCAGCGTGACCTGCTCCAGATAACTGCGCAGCTTGGCATCGTCCGGCAAATACAACGTCACGCGCGGCAGAAAATGCTCCTCCCATTGCGACGTGCCCGTGGCCTTGTCGCTCAGTATGTCCATGACCTGCAACAGCGAGCAGTAGGGATATCGGTTTTTCTCTTGTTGTATTTCCGACTTGTCTATCATGGAGTAACGACAGAGATTCGACAACTTGACATTAAATGCTGATTTATCCATCATTTTGCAATTTTCGAGTCCATTATTTGAAAATGCAAATGTACAGACTTTTTTCGACATGGAAAAACAAACAATGTGAATATTTTTTATAATGCACAATTCCAGTTGATTATAATATTATTTTGAAAGTTTTGAACATTTTTTACTGCCGTTTCATTTTTTTTGTGTACTTTTGCACTTCCAAATTTGAGTAAAAATGAAGAGAACATTCCAACCATCACGCAGAAAAAGAGCAAATAAGCACGGTTTCCGTCAGAGAATGTCTACGGCAAATGGCAGAAAAGTTCTTGCCGCCCGCCGCAGAAAAGGCAGAAAAAAACTCACCGTCTCCGACGAACGCTAATCGTGCCGGTTGTGCCGATAGGCCGCAGCCTGATTGCTATGAGAGGAAGAAGTATTGTGGTCAATACTTCTTTTTTTTATGCCTCCCCCCTCTCTCTTGTCAAGTATCATCGCTAATGGGCTGAAACTGCTATGTGCCGACGCTGTATATGGCCGCACACAAGACGTGGAACCGCCAAAAACGGCTGTCATTGGCGTCTCGACGTCGCACTGCTCGATTCAGTCATCGTTTCAGCTTGTAACCCGTCAGTTTCTTAAAAAATCCAACCCTTGAAAATGAGCAAAACAAAACAGGAAATTATATTGAACGACGTGTCGGTGACCGATGCGGGCGCCGAAGGCATGGCCATCGTCAAGCACGAAGGCATGGTGATATTTGTGCCCTTTGTGGTGCCGGGCGATGTGATTGACCTGAAAATCATCAAGAAGAAAAAGAACTACGCCGAGGGCCGCATGCTCGCCCTCAAGCAGCCTTCCGCTCTGCGCGTCCCGACGGCTTGCCCGCATTTCGGCGTCTGCGGGGGGTGCAAGTGGCAGACTTTGCAGTACGACGCACAACTGAAATACAAACAGCAGCAGGTGCGCGACAACCTCGAACGCTTGGGCCATGTCGACACCTCAAGCATGCGCCCCATCTGCGGCTCCGAGAATATCTACTATTACCGCAACAAGCTGGAGTTCACCTGCAGCACCAAACGCTGGCGCAACGGCGACGAGGAAATCCCTGCCGACGACCCGGGCGCCGTGGGCTTCCATGCACCGACGGTGTTCGACAAGGCAATCCCTATCGACCACTGCGCCTTGCAACGCGAACCGTCCAACAAAATCCGTCTGGCTGTGCGCGACTTCGCTTTCGCCAACGGACTGCCGCTCTACGATATCCGCAACCATACGGGATTCCTGCGCAACATCGTCATCCGTTGCACCAGTACGGGCGAATGGATGGTCGTCGTCATCGTCGCCGAAGAACGCCCCGAATGGCTCTTCCCGCTCCTCGACCACCTGAAAAATCTCTTCCCGGAAATCTCTTCCCTGCTCTATATCATCAATGGCAAAATGAACGATTCCTACAGCGATCTGGAGGTGCATTGCTACCATGGCTCGCCTTTCATCACCGAGTCCATGCCGCGGTTCGGCGGCGGCAACCCGCTCCGCTTCCGCATCCATCCCAAGTCGTTCTATCAGACCAACTCGGAACAGGCCTTCCGACTCTATAGCTTCGTGGCCGAATTTGCCGACTTGAAGGGCTCCGAAACGGTCTACGACCTCTATACGGGAACGGGCACCATCGCACAGTTCGTCGCCGACCGTTGCCGTAAGGTGGTGGGTATCGAATACGTCGAGGATGCCATCGCCGACGCTAAGGAGAATGCGGCTTGCAACGGCTTGTCCAATTGCGAATTTTTCGCTGGCGATATGGCAAAGGTGTTCACCGAGGATTTCATCGCCCGGCAGGGGAGACCCGACGTGGTCATCACCGACCCGCCGCGCGCAGGCATGCACGAAAAAGTGGTGCAACAGCTGCTCGACGTGGCTCCCCAGCGTATCGTCTACGTCAGCTGCAACCCGGCAACCCAGGCACGCGACTTGGATTTGCTGTCCTCTCACTATGCCGTCGCTGCGCTCCAACCGGTCGATATGTTCCCCCATACCCAGCATGTGGAGAACGTGGCGCTCCTCGTCAGGAAAGACGAAAATTAAAAAAAAGTTCGTCACTATCAAAAAAATTACTATCTTTGCATGTTGATAATTTGTCCGACAAAGTGGATAATTGTCCCTTATCCATTTTAACGACAGTGATTTAAAGAAAATAATAAATAAGTAGTATAACAATATTAATCCAATCTACAAGATGAAAAAAAGAGTATTCTTTCTTTTAGTGGCTGCATTGATTATGCCTTTCGCAATGAATGCACAGCCCAAATCTGCAGTCCATGTTGACACCACTGTCAGCGCATGTGAGACTTACACATGGAATGTCAACGGGCAAACATATACCACAACAGGAGCATACACCCACATCTCTGGAGACACCCTCTACATCCTCGACCTGACCATCAACCCGGCCTACAATATCGTGGTCCCGGGTCTGACCTACGGCGGTTGCTCCTTCACTTGGGGTAACACCGTTTACCACCAGAGCGACGAAGGTGTCCAAACCCAGACTTTCCAGTCTGTCAACGGCTGCGACAGCACCGTCACCATCAACCTCGTCCTCGCCGACTCCGCCTTCCGCGAATACACCAAGGTGGCTTGCAGCGACTACACCTGGAAGGGAACCAAATACACCGCATCGGGCGTCTACAACGTCACCGACCAGACAAACCCTGAATGCGACTCCATCCTCTCCCTCGACCTGACCATCGTCTCCACCGGCGCTCCCCGCGTCAAGGACTCGGTCATCTCCGCTTGCGACAACTATCGCTTCAGATTCAACAACTCCTTCCGCTTCCCCAGCAACAATAACAAGGCTTATATCGACATCAACCAGGATGGTACCGAATTCACCACCGCTTACGATGGCTTCGACACCTCCACCGTCGATCTCCGTAACATCTTCCACCCCCGCAGCCTCGACAAGTGCTACGACAGCGTCATCAACTTCCACTTCAATATCAAAAATAAGAAGGAAATCGTTATCACCGAGAAAACCTGCGACGTCTTCTCCATCACTATCAACGATACCGTCTACAACTGGACTTCGAGCATCATCGACACCGTCAAGGCTCCTAAGTCTGTCAACGGCTGCGACAGCCTCTACTACATGCACCTCACCATCAACAAATCGCCCTATGTGAGCATCAGCGGCGACCTCCGTGTGACTCCGGGCTCCAGCGCTACCCTCTACGCTAACTGCGACCAGCAGGTCAACTACAAATGGTTCAACAACAGCACCGAAACGAGCATCACCCTCGAACAGGTCAACGAAAACACCGATGTCTCCCTGACCGGTACCAACACCTCCACGGGCTGCTCCCATACCGCTTACGCTACCATCATGGCTAACGTGGGTATCAACGGCGTCGACAACGACCAGCTGAGCATCTATCCTAACCCCACCACCGCTATCATCAACGTCAAGAGCGCCGAAGAGGTGAAGAGCATCTGCGTCTTCAACGTCAACGGCCAGCAGGTCCTGCGCGCCGACAACGCTACCAGCATCGATATGCGTGGCTTGCTCAACGGCACCTACATCGTCCGCGTGGATTTGGGCAACGGCAACGTCGCTACCCGCACGGTCATCCTCTCGAAATAATTCTTGATAAGATATAACGATAAAGCGTTCGGCTCGTCCGGACGCTTTTTTATTTGACCCTTCGACAGTATCCGCTATGCATAGTGTGACTTCTTTCCCCTCTCCTTTTGCCATCATGGGGCGCGGACGCCGCATGTCCGCTCTCGCAACAGCGCTTCTGGCGCTTGCCGCCATGCTGCTGTCGGCCTGCAACGGCGGCCAAACCAACAGTGGCTCAAACCGCATCGAATTGAGCGGAAAGGCTCAGGGCACCTTCTACAGCGTCATCTATTACGACAGCCTTCAGCGCAACCTGCAGCCGGCTATCGATTCGCTGCTCGACGATTTCGACCTGACGGCTTCCCTCTGGGTGGACAACTCGCTCCTGCGACGCGTCAACGACAATCGCGACAGCGTCGTCAACGACCTCTTCGCCACGCTGCTGCGCCACTCGGTGGAGATGAACGCTTACACCGAGGGCTGCTTCGACTGCACCGTCGGCAAACTGGTCAACGCTTGGGGCTTCGGTTTCGCCAACCGTGCCGATATCACCGATGCGCTCATCGACAGCTTGCGTCATTTCTGCGGCGTGCAGCCGGAACTGGTGCAGCGCGATGACGGCTCGCTCGTGGTGCGCAAGGCTTCTCCCGAAACGGCTATCGACTTCAACGCCATCGCACAGGGCTACGCTACCGACAGGGTGTGCCAGTTCCTCGAACAGCAGGGCATCAGCCGGTACCTGGTCGATATCGGCGGCGAAGTGTACGCCCGCGGCTGCAAACCGGACGGCCAGAACTGGGTGGTGGGTGTCGAACGCCCGTCGGAAAACAAATACGCCAATCCTGTCGTCGAAACACGCATCAAACTCCTCGACCAGTCGGTGGTCACTTCGGGCAACTATAGAAAATACTACGAAAAGGACGGCGCCCGCTATTCCCACACCATCGACCCGCGTACGGGTCGCCCGGTGACGCATACCTTGCTCAGCGTCTCCGTGGTCGACAGCTGCGCCTGGCGCGCCGACGCTCTGGCTACGGCATTTATGGTGATGGGCCTCGACAGGGCCCGCAGTTTTATCGTCAGCCACCCGGACGACAACGGCGCCCAGACGGTGTGCTTCATCTTCAACGAGAATGGCGAAAACAAAATCTTTATGACGGACCGGTTCAAGTCGCTCTTGTACCAGCCCGAGGACTGAAAAAAAACGATGATTTTAACCAATACAGACCAATGAAATCAATGACTGGCTTCGCCAAGAAGCAATGCATCATCAACGAAAAGAAAATAACCATCGAAATCAAGACACTAAACAGCAAAGTCTTGGATGCTAATGTGAAACTGCCTACCAGCCTCAGGGAACGCGAACTGTTCATCCGCAGCCAGCTGAACCGCCTGGAACGTGGCAAGGTGGACTGCATCCTCTCCGAGGAGAACTCCAACGATCGGTCACTGCAGCTGAACAATGAGCTTGCCAAGAGCCGCTATCAGGAACTCAAATCGCTGAGTGCTTCCTTGGGCGAATCGTTCGACAATACGGCACTGCTCTGCGTCGTCCTTCGTCAGGACGATGTGTGGGTCAGCCACGAAGACGACACCTTGGACGAGGCGGCGTGCCAGCAGCTGGCTCAGGCTGTCGAGGAGGCTGTCGACGATGTGGATAGCACTCGCCTGCATGAGGGCATGATTCTGAAGGCGGATTTCGAGAAACATCTGGATAAGATTGCCGACTGCTTGGCGCAGATTCCTGCCTACGAGGCCGAACGTATCACCACCGCCAAGGAACGTATCCGCAGCTATCTCAACGATGCGGCTATCAAGGATGTCGACGAGAACCGCTTCGAACAGGAACTGATCTATTATCTCGAAAAACTGGACATCACCGAGGAAAAGGTGCGTCTGGCCAAACATATCGACTACTTCCGCGACGTCATGGAACACGAAGAGGGTAGCGGCAAGAAGCTGAACTTCATCGCCCAGGAAATGGGACGTGAAATCAATACCACCGGCTCCAAAGCCAACCACGTGGAAATCCAACGGCTCGTGGTGGCCATGAAAGACGAACTGGAAAAAATCAAAGAGCAACTGGGCAATATCCTCTAAACCCGAGTTCGATTGTAAAAGACAGTATCTATAAGTTGATGGTGGCGCTAGGACCTTTAAGGAGCATCTCGCATAGGCAAGTGCCAATCATCCACCCCCATAAAAAAAACATCCTCAAAAAAATTGAGGATGTTTTTTTTAATTCCTGAAATTCCTTAGAATTTTTTGCTAGCTTTGAATTTCAAAACTTTCTTTGCGGGAATCTTGATAGCTTTGCCGGTGCGCGGATTTTTGCCTTTGCGAGCAGGTCTGTTCTGCATGGCAAATGTACCAAATCCGATCAGAGCAATCTTGTCACCACCCTTCAGGGTCTCTTTGGTGACTTCGGTGAGTGCGTTGAATGCCTTGGCTGCATCTACCTTGGTCATGCCGGCTTTCTTAGCTACAGCTGCAATTAATTCAGTCTTGTTCATTTTGAAGATTTTGAGGGTTAAACAATCAATTTACGATGCAAATTTATACAGAATTTTTAAATATGCAATTTTTTTTTCAAACTTTTTTTGATAATATTTTTAAGAAATAATCTAAAATATTAGTTTCCAGTTTGATACATCGTAACCTCTTAAAAATTCATCAATTGAAATTTTCTTTTTTCCGCTGATTTGTAGGCTCAAAATTTCGACAAATCCGTCTTTTACACCGATTTTTAGCCACTTTTTTTTGTCGGTATAAATGGTTCCTATGGTGCTGTTTCCGTCGGATTCGAAGTGGGTTTGGTAGATTTTCATGTAGATTTCAGCACCTTTGCTGTCGCTCATGGTGGCGGTGGCGGCGGGGTAGGGGGAGAGTCCGCGGACAAAGTTGTGGATGGCTTGGCCGCTTTGGCGCCAGTCGATGGCGCAGTCTTGTTTGAAGATCTTGGGTGCTGGCTTGAGCGTCGCCTGACTGCTTTGGGGCTGGGGTTGGATGCTGCCGTCAAAGAGTTTGTCGAGGGTCTCCACCACCAGTTCGCTGCCCATGGCGGCCAGCCGGTCGTGGAGGGTTTCAGCGGTGTCGTCGTCGCTGATGGGGGTTTCGCGTTGCAGCAGCAGCTGTCCTTCGTCAATGCGTTCGTTGAGCAGGAAGGTGGTCACACCGCTCTTGCTTTCGCCGTTGATGATGGCCCAGTTGATGGGGGCTGCTCCGCGGTATTGGGGCAGCAGCGAGGCGTGGAGGTTGAAGGTGCCCATGGGGGGCATGGCCCACACTTCACGGGGCAGCATGCGGAAGGCGACAACCACGAAGAGGTCGGCCTTCAGCGCCTGCAGCTGCTCCAGAAATTCGGGGTTGCGCAGCTTCTCGGGTTGCAGCAGGGGCAGTTGGTGCTGCTGGGCATAGGCTTTGACGGGCGAGATGGTGATTTTCTGTCCGCGTCCGGTGGGACGGTCGGGAACGGTGACGACTGCGGCCACATCGTAGCCGTTGCGTACGATGGCGTCAAGTGACGACACGGCGAAGTCGGGCGTGCCCATGAATACGATACGTCGGCTCATGCGCTATTGTTTGTTGTGTTCCAAATCGTGTTGCAGTTGTACCATCTTCAGTGCCGTGACGGCGCCTTCGATGCCTTTGTTGCCGTGCTTGCCGCCGCTGCGGTCCAGGGCTTGTTGCATGTCGTTGGTGGTGAGCAGGCTGAAGATGACGGGCTTCTCGTGTTTCAACGACACGTTGGTGAGCCCTTGCGATACGGCTTCGCAGATGAAGTCGAAGTGGCGGGTCTCGCCTTGAATGACGCAGCCGATGCATATCACGGCGTCCAGGTGGCTGTCGTTGCGCAGCATCAGGTCGGCGGCGGTGGTCAGTTCGTAGCTGCCTGGCACATGCACCACACGGATGTCGTCGGCCGTCACGCCGTACTGCATGAGGGTGTCGTAGGCGCCCTGCGCCATCGGGTGCGTGATTTCGCTGTTCCATTCGGCAGCGACGATGCCGATGCGGAAGCCTTTGCCTGAAGGCACCTCGGCGGCATTATGTTCGGAAAGATTCGTTTTCTTCATGTTTTTATAGTTATATCTTTATTATATTATGTCAGTTGTCATCGCACCCTTATCTTCATCCCTTCTTTCACCTTTTTCAAGTCGGGGTTCAGCCGGCGCAGCTCTTCTGCGGTGGTGCTGTGCTGCATGGCGATAAGGTCGAGCGATTCGCCGCGTTTGGCTGTGTGGTACACCTCCTTGGGCTTGGTGCGCATCGGGCGCTCCTTGATGATGCTCTTGTCGGCCTTGAAGGCGGGTTGCTTGTTGCCTTTGGGAATGCTGATGCCGAAGTAGGTCTTGTCGAGATGCAGCCGTCGGGTGCGGAGGGTGTAGTTGTTGAAGTCGAGCAGCCATTCGGGGTCGAAGGGCTCATATTGGAAGCGCACTTCGAAGTGGAGGTGGGGCCCGGTGGAGTTGCCGGTGCTGCCGCCCAGTCCTAGCACGTCGCCGGCTTTTACAATCTGGCGGGGCTTGACAAGTATCTTCGACATGTGCCCGTAGACGGTCTCCAGTCCGTTTTCGTGGCGCAGCACGACAACATTGCCGTAGCCGCCCATGGTGCGTGCTATGCGTACCACTCCGGGAAAGCAGGCCCGCACTGGGTCGCCGGTGCGCAGCAGGATGTCCACCCCGCGGTGGGCCCTGCCGAATGAGGCACGCCAGCCGTAGGGCGATGTGCGGATATTCTTCATCGGAAAACAGAATTCGCTGCTGTCTTTGATGAGGCGCAGGTTCACCTCGTCGGGCAGCGAGTCCATGGATAGCTGTCGCAACTTCACCGCCGAGCCCGACAGGTTGTCGTGGTAGAACAGTTTCCACAGCAACACCTCCGAGCCGTCGCCTTCGTAGAATTGGGACTCTTTCTTGGCGTTGTTCTGCTGGGCATGCAGCGCTACGGCCGATAGCAGCAGCATCAGCAGCACATGGGCCTTGGGGTGTCTGTGGTCCTTCCGCATCAGTCGTCTCCTTTCACCTCTTTGCGCAGACGTCCGACGGGGATGTCCATGCTTTCGCGGTATTTCGTCACCGTGCGGCGCGACAGCTTGAAGCCTTGAGCTTGCAGCTGTTGTGTCAGCGCCTCGTCGGTCAGCGGGGTGCGTTTGTCTTCGTTGTCGATGGCTTGTTGCAGCGCTTCTTTGATGTGCTCTACGGCCAGCACTTCGCCTTCGTCGGTGACCACGGCTTTCGAGAAGAGCTCTTTGAGCAGGAAGGTGCCGAAGTCGGTCTGCACGTATTTCTCATTGGCGACGCGCGAGATGGTCGACTCGTCGTAGCCTGTCTTGGCGGCGATGTCCTTGAGCCGCATGGGACGCAGGTCGGCGGTGTCGCCGCTCATGAAATAGTCCCGCTGGTAGTCCACAATGGCGCTCATGGTGTTGCTGAGCGTCACCTCACGTTGTTGCAGGGTGTCGATGAGCCACTGGGCGTCGTCGCTCTTGCTTTTGATGAATTGTAGGGTTTCGCGGTCGCTGCTGTTCAGGCGGGTTTGCTGCGACAGTTGTTGCAGCATCTCGGTGTATTCGCTGTTCATGCGCAGTTTGGGACGGTTGCGGTCGCTGAGGCTGAAGCTGAGTCGGTCGCCGTCGCGCACTACGATAAAATCGGGGATGATGTAGGGGGCGCCGTGACGTTCCTCTTCGCGACCCCAGCCGGGCTTGGGGTTCAGCCGGCGGATGACCGAAAGCACCTCGCGCAAGGCGGTGTCGTCTATCTTCAGCAGGTTCTTCAGGGCGGTGTAGTGCTTGCTGCTGAGTTGGTTGAAGTATTTGTCGACCACCAGCGTGGCCTGAAGGGTGCGTTCGTCGGGGTTTTCGATGCGGTGCAGCTGAAGCGACAGGCATTCTTGCAGGTTCGAGGCGCCTACGCCGGCCGGGTCGAACTGCTGTATGTCGTGCAGCACCTCCTCCAGCTCCTCGTCGGTGACATCCATATCGTAGCGGAATGCCAGGTCGTTGGCTATCAGCTGTATGTCGCGTCCCAAATAGCCGGTGCCGTCGATGCTGCCGATGATTTCCATGGCAATGCGGCGTTGTCGGTCGTTGAGGTTGCGCAGTTCCAGTTGGCGTATCAGCGACTCGGTGAAGCTTTCCGACTCGCTGACTTCGAAGTGGCGCTCCTCGGTGTTGTGGTCCCGTTCCAGCCGTTCGCGGTAGCTGTAGTCGTCATCGTAGTAGTCGTCCATGTCGATGCCGTGGAAGTCGTCATCGGCCGTGCTGTCGTTGGTGTCGGTGATGTCGTCGTTGGTGTCGGCCGTATAGTTGTCGTCGGCAGAGGTCTCCACATCGAGCAGTGGGTTCTTCTCCACCTCTTCTTTGATTTTCTGTTCCAGTTGGGTGACAGGCAGTTGCAGCAGCCGCATCAGCATTAGTTGCTGGGGCGTCAGTTTCTGCTGCATTTTCATTTTCTGTTTCTGCGAAATCATGGTCGTCTGTCTTGTTTGGAGTTAGGCCCGATGGCGGGCGCAAAAAAAGGATCTCGGCGGAAGCGGAAGCGTCAAACCGCAAAAGCCGCTTCTATCCCTTTAAACAAAAAAATTGTAAAAATAGTATGCCATCCCCCAAAAAATCCACCACAAGCGATGTGTCCTGACCCCCGAGAGTGTTTTAACGCTAAGACTCTAAGGTGACTGGAGACCTTGAGGGCCATTCCTTTCTCTCCCTATAAAAACGCGAAACGGAAGGTTTTTTCCTTCCGTTTCGCAAAAGTCAAAGTCGTGTGGACAATCTACGCCCAGTCCTACTGCTTGTCGTCGATATTGATGGCAGTGGCACTGTCGCGCAGGTCACGCAGACGGTTCTCGATGCGTTTCAGCGCACAGAAAGCCACGATACGGATAATGCCGTTGGACAGGATGCCCAGTCCCAGCAGGATGCCGAAGAGTGCGCTGGTAGTGTCGGGGTTGCGCATGGCCAGGAATCCCAGCACAATGCTGCACACGCCGAGCAGCAGCATGGTCCACCAGTAGGCGAAACCGGCTTTCTTGTAGTCGAAGGCCAGCACGGAGAGCGATACGCCCTCAAACATGACCCACACCGAGAAAAGCACGATGAGCGTGGTGGCAGCTAGCAGGCTGTTGCCCATAAACATCAGTCCGATGAAGAGCTGGAAGATGCCCAGGAAGATGGTGGTGCTGCTGTTGGGCAGCACATTGCGGGCCTTCAGGCTGAAGAGGAGCGTGGTGCATCCGGCTACCAGCATGAGCACACCCACCAGCCATGCCATCGTTTCAAAGCATTCTTTGGGGTTGACAAGGCAGACAACTCCCAGAACGACGAGCATCAGCGCGGTGACGATGAGGTAGAAGCGCGACTGTTTCATCCTTCAATCTCTTTACGTACTTTCTTGAAGGCTTCGATGCACTTGTCGAGGTGCTCGTGCTCGTGGGCGGCGCTGATTTGAACGCGGATACGGGCCTGGCCTTTCGGAACGACGGGATAGTAGAAACCGGTGACGAAGATGCCTTCTTCCTGCATCTTGGCGGCGTACTGCTGGCTCTTGGCGGCGTCGTAGATCATCACGGCGCAGATGGCGCTTTCGCTGGGTTTGCAGTCGAAACCTTCTTCCTTCATGCGGCGCAGGAAGTAGTCGGTGTTCTCATGCAGCTTGTCCTGCAGTTCGTTGGTCTCGCTCATCATCTCGAACATGCGGATGCCGGCGGCCACGAGGCCGGGAGCCATCGAGTTGCTGAACAGGTAGGGACGGCTGCGCTGACGCAGCATGTCGATGATTTCTTTCTTACCGGTGGTGAAACCGCCCATGGCACCGCCGAAGGCCTTGCCCAGCGTACCGGTGAGGATTTCAATCTTGCCGCGCAGGTTGTAGCGCTCGGTGACACCGCGTCCGGTCTTGCCGACAACACCTGCCGAGTGGCTCTCGTCGACCATCACCATGGCGTCGTATTTGTTGGCGAGCTCATAGATCTTGTCAAGCGGGCACACATTGCCGTCCATCGAGAAGACACCGTCGGTGACGATGATGCGGAAACGGTTCTTCTGGGCTGCCTTGAGCTGCTCTTCCAGGTCGGCCATGTCAGCGTTGGCATAGCGATAGCGCTGGGCTTTGCACAGACGCACACCGTCGATGATGGAGGCGTGGTTCAGGGCGTCGCTGATGATGGCGTCCTCTTCGGTCAGTAGGGGTTCGAAAACACCGCCGTTGGCGTCGAAGCAGGCAGCGTAGAGGATGGTGTCCTCAGTGCCGAAGAACTCGGCGATTTTCTTCTCAAGTTGTTTGTGGAGATCCTGGCATCCGCAGATGAAACGGACGCTGGCCATACCGTAGCCGCGGGCGTCCATGCCCTTCTTGGCGGCTTCGATCAGTTGGGGATTGTCGGCCAGTCCCAGGTAGTTGTTGGCGCAGAAGTTCAGGCATTTCTTGCCTTTCACCATAATCTCAGCGCCCTGGGGGCTTTCAATGATGCGTTCGTGTTTGTACAGACCGGCGGCTTCGATGTCTGCCAGTTCTTTCTGAAGATGCTGTTGGAATTTAGTGTACATAATTACAATATTTTATTTATTTTTAGTATTTTGCAAAACAACCCACAAAAATACACAAAAAACAGGAATGCACCAAATTTATTTGGTTCTTCCGACAAATGCGTAGGTGAGATGCAATAAAAGAAGCTGGCATTTCGTATTGTGAATGGAAAAAAAAGTACGGAATGGAAACCAGCTTCA
>CADBDA010000020.1 GCA_902793295.1 uncultured Bacteroidota bacterium | reverse complement strand
CATGAAGCTGGTTTCCATTCCGTACTTATTATTAGCATTTACAATACGAAATGCCAGCTTCTTTTATTGTGTCTCACCTACGCATTTGTCGGAAGAACCCTTTTTTTCCGGATCAATGGCGCAGAAATCCCCTATGCCATATGGTCAGCTTCCGCATAGGGCCGCATAGGGTAAAAGATAACCATCGTAAAGTCAGGAAATGTGGTGGTTACGCACATCCGAACGCTTAGAACTAGCACTGCAACGGCTGCAAATCATCAATAATAGGGATTGTAGGGGCGAAACGGCAAGGGTAATTTTGCAACATATTACAAAATAACATATTCACTTATAAAAAATTGATTTATATGAAAAAAATCTCAAAATCATTCTGATGGCAGTAGCTTATCTTGCCACGTTTATTCTCGGCGCCGCCAGTGGAGCCATCCATCCCGCGTGCTACGCCTATATCGGTGCATTGCTGCCCCTGCTGACGGCATTCATCTATCTTTACACCTGCACCTTGCTTCAGCGCTTTGGTGCTGCCACGGTTCTCAATGGCTTTATCCTGGTTCTGTTCTTGATTGCTGGCGAAGCAGATGTGGCCTTCGTTGTCGGGATAGTGCTTCTGACGGCATTGGCAGTAATCATCCGCAAAGCGAAAAGCAACGATACCCTGAAGAGCGTCCGTTGGAGTTTCGTGCCGTTTGCCTATTCGTTTTTCGCCTACACGATTCATTGGTGGACCGACACCGAAGGCTCGCTGGCCGCTGCCGTCGAGGAGATGCCTGAGGGCTACGATCAACTGATGCTGCCTGTCATCGACAACATACCCGTGCTCGTCGGTATGATGCTGCTAACCTTCCCTGTCGCCCTGCTTGCCATGCGCTTGGCGGAAAAGGCTCTGAAAAAAAGAGACATCTGAAGCCTTCAGCCTCCTGCTGTTGAAATGTTAAAAATAGCCTCTGCAGGCTCTTTTTTGTTATTATGTCAAAAGATGTTCGTATCTTTGCAAATCGAAATAAAGCAAACAAATATAATCAACAAAGCACATCATTATGAAGAAAACACTATTGGCGGCAGCATTGCTACTGTTGGTCGGAATGACCACAAAGGCCCAAGAATCCAACTATGCAAAGACTGATTTCGTCCCCGGCGACGAAATAATCTTCGAGGACAACTTTGAAAGAGAGAAAATTGGCGAGTTTCCGCTGCGATGGGACCTGCTTGACGGCTATGCGGAGGCGGCTCAGCAGCAGGGTCGCAATGTGCTGGCGTTCACTGATAACGGGCTGGGGCAGGTGATGCCGCTGATGAAAGAGAAATGGGATTGGCTTCCTGAGGTGTTCACGGTGGAGTTCGACCTCTACGTGGCACCGATTAATGATGAGGATGGTTCGATGCTCGAAATGAACATCTATTTCGGCGACCGCGGCGACGAAAGCTACTACAACGTCGAGAGCTATGTTCGCTTCTGGTACAGGGAAGACGGCTCGTGCAATCTTTCGTGGAACCTGCTGAAACCAGACGGGAGCTCCTCTGCCTCTGGCGAGAAGATGCTTGGATTGAGTCCGGGAAATAGCGACTACTTGGAGAAGGACAACCCTGTAGTTGCCGGCAAGTGGAACCACTTCGCCTTCTCGTTCAACAAGAGGGCTTTCAAGGGTTACGTGAACGGAGTGCGCATGATCAACGTGCCGACAATGAAGGCTCCGGGCTACCTCTTTTTCACCAGCGGTGCCGCCTATCGCTACACGGGTTTGAGCAACGTACGCATCGCCAAAGGCGCCGTGCCGCTCTACGACCGTCTGACCACCGATGGCAAGATTGTGACCTACGCCATCACCTTCGAGACCGGCAAGGCCGACCTGAAGCCCGAATCCATTGTGGAGATAAACCGCGTGGCCAAGCTAATGAAGGAGCACGCTGACCTCAACTTTGAGGTGCAGGGCCACTGCGACAACACAGGCAGCGATGCCGTCAACGACCCGCTAAGCCAGAAACGCGCCGAAGCCATCGTCGCCGCTCTGGTGAAACAAGGCATCGACCAGTCGCGGCTCACGGCTGTGGGCAAAGGCTCGCACTCGCCCATCGCACCCAACACCTCTGAGGAGGGCCGTGCGAAGAATCGTCGTGTGGAATTTGTAAAAAAATAACGATTTCGAGCGGGCTGCTCGAATGCCATCACGACAAGCTTTGATTGCAGAAAAGCTCTGAGTACCGCTTATTTGATTGCTAGGGGCTGCAGCGTCACCTCCACCTGTTCGCCAAATGTTTTGCCAATCCGCTTGCGGATGGCCTTGGTGATGCCGATGATGTAGCAGATGCGTCCGTCGGCGTCCTTGACGCCCATGTTGACCACGCTGCCGCGATAAGGTTCACCGTCGAAGGTGGCTTCCACCTTCAGACGCCCCGGCGGTCTTTGGTGCGTTGGCGGTTTTCGGTGAGTTTGGCAGCCATCAGTGTGAAAACAATCGAGATGGTGGTACCGATAACGATCATGCCGATCTGTTTCCAAAAGCTTGCACCCTTGGCGTTTATATTGACACGAGGCGGTTTGATGGATAGTTTGGTCATCTAATATATTGGTGTTGTCATTGACAGAAACGGCACAAGGGTTGCTCGATGCCGTTGCATTGTTTGCTATTGTTTTGTCGCATAGACAAGTTGATGTCTATATGAGGTTTTGGATGTGAAGACTATTTCAGGGCGAACACCATCGGCAGGTTGCCGGCGAAGAGCTTGACAGCCATGGCGAGGAGGATGACACCGAAGAATTTGCGCAGCACGTAGATGATGTCGGCGCCGAGCCAGTGGGTGATCTTGTCGAGGTAGCGCAGCACAACGAAGTCGATGACAATGTTGAGGGCCAGGCCTATCATAATGTTCATCGTTTCGTATTCGGCGTGGAGTGAGATGAAAGCGGTGATGGCTCCCGGACCAGCGATGAGGGGGAAGGCGATGGGCACGATGCTGGCACCCGACGAGGTGGGTTCGTTCTTGATGATGTCTCGTCCCAGAATCATTTCGAAGGCCAGGATGAAGAGCACTACCGAGCCGGCGACGGCAAACGAGGGCATGTCGATGCTAAACAGATGCAGCAGCGCGTCGCCCAAAAAATAGAAGCCGATGAAGAGCACCAGTGCTGCAAAGGTGGCCTGAAAGGGTTTGATTTTGGCTCCCTTGTCGCGCATGGAGACAAAAATGGGGATGGAACCTGTGATATCGATGATGGCGAACATCACCAGAAAAGTGCTGAAAATCTCTGTAAGGTTGATCATGATTGTGCGATGTATTTGGTATTCAATTGTGAATGGTATTCTGATCGAAGGTCACTTTGCCCTTTTTCGTAGTGTAACGATGTCTCCGCGAGTTTATTGTATGGGCTGGTGTGCCCTTTTTTTGTTGCCGTTGCTGTGGACGGCTGGGAAATGAGAACGCGGTTTTTCTGTCTGTGGCCAAACTGCTTGCTACATTGCGATGCCCACTGCTTTCATCAATGAGCTGTAATAGCTGGCTTTGGCTTCCAATTTCATGGGGAAGGCGCGTGACGATGAGGGCATTCTCCATAGCCGCATGGCACGTCCCGCTATTTCAAATGGCGTGTGGCTTCCCATGTTAGGGACACTCACGCCATAGCCTTCCGACAGCACCGAAAAACTCTTTTGTCCGGTGCAGACGATATCGTGGCAAAGCGGCAGCCGCCAAGGGCGGCGAGGAGTAGCAGTGAGGCCTCGGGGATGCGGCGTGTCTGTTGGCGGGAACCGCGGCCACCGTTGTGGCGTGCTTTGAGCTTGTCGATGCCGTAAGCGATGAATGTCGCCAGGTTAACGGCGAGGAGGTAGTATACGAGCAACGGGGTCATCGGTGTTTGATTTTTTCTGCGTGATACAAACCGAAGAGCCCCCGGTGGAAGACGACGGTGACCGAGTCGCCGTCGTGGAAGGAACTGTCGTGGTGCATGCGGATGAACACTTTGCCTTCGCTGGGTGTGTCGACATCGACGTGATGGCTGTAATTTGGTTCCTCGCCGCTCTTGCCTTTGGCTTCCACTTCAGTCACGACACCGCTGCCATATACCGGCTCGGACGACTCGAACCACCAGTTGACCGAAAAGACCAAAGTCATAATCACGCCAATCGCCAGCGCCGCCGCTATGGTGCTGAAGAAGAAAAGTCCCCAGAAGTGTTCCCAGAAGTTGAAGTCTTTGAAGATGACGAGGAGCACTGCAAGGACGAATCCTGCAGACGCAAACACAACGTAGGGCAGCCAGCTTGGCAGCGAGAACGGCAACAGCGTCCCGCTGAAGTCCCATGCGGCACAAATGCCAAGGATGGCCAAGACGCAGAAGACAACAACAATCAGCAAGGTAATCATCCCCTTGCCGGCCAACCACCACCAGAGATTGCGGAAGTCTCGCCGACGGCTTTGTTCCCCAAACTCAATGCGTCGTCCTAACGGGTTGAGCTGCATTTTGGGGTAGGGCCGGTAGGTAGCGGTGCCTGTGATTTCGGCTCGGAGAATTTCAGCGCCGGTCTCCTCGTCGGTATGGTCGAGGAGTTCCCATCGCTGGCCTTTGGGGTCGACGAGGTAAAAGAAGTCATGTCCCGGATAGTCGAAGTCGACATAGAGCATCTTGCCGGAGGGCAGCTCAGGGTAATGGGAGGTTTCTTTGTCGAACTGGATCCAGGCATCAATATGCACCCCCTTGTAATTGTCGAAAGCGCCGGTTAAGGCAATACAAAGGCCGATGAAGTCTCCACTTTCAGAGAGTCTGTTGGGTTTCAGGGCGAAGGTGTCGGCCTGCCGGGTGGCGAACAGCTGCAACGAAGTGATGCTGTCGTTGTCACCGCCTAACAGGTGTACCTCCCTCTTTATCTCCGTTTCCACCGCCTGTTGGCTGGCTCCTTGTATGAGTATCAATGCTTTCATGCGTCAACGATTCCTATTTGTTTCATCATATCTCGATAATACTTGGCTTTCTCCTCCAGCTTCATGGGGTAGGCGCGCGAGGAGGAGGGCATGCGCCAGAGGCGCATCTTCCGGCCGGCAATGGCGAACTTGTTGTAGGTGCCCATCGCGGGAATAGGAACGCCGTAATCGTCGGTGAGGACGGAGAAACTCTTCTGTCCGGTGCAGACGATATCATGGCATAGCGGTATCTGCGCCAGCAGTGCCGGGATGTCGGTCTTCTCGACGATTTCGAGGTCTTTGTCGGAGGCGTTGCCGCTGAGGCGGCGCACGGCGCAGGCGGTGTCGAAGATGGCGATGCCGCGTTCCTCAAGCAAGGCCTTGATGTCCTCCATGCGGAAGGTCTTGTTCGGAGCGTCCACCAGCCGCTGCGAATCGCCATAGAACAGCAGCCCGAAAATTTCCCACATCATGTTGGTGCGGTTGGGATAGAAGAAGTCCATTGCCCAGCGTTTTCGGGGTGGCGGGAAGCTGCCCAGCATCAACAGTTTGGCGTTGGGCGGCAGGAAGGGTTCCAGCGGATGGCGTTCTGTCTCAATAGCGTTTGTGTCCATTTTTCGGTGTATGTTGATGAGATTAGGTGTCTCAGTATAGGCTTTCCGCGCCGTATGGATGTCGTGACGGTCTGCTTATTTTAGACGGGGATAAAAGATGACTAGCTGCGAAGCCACGAGGCTATTATAACGTCCCGAAAAAAAACTTATTATTTATAAAATGATCGGATTTGTAATTTTTTGCGTCGGTTGATAAGTTTTAAGATGTTTCGTATTTTCCGAGTGAAAAATGATAAATAAAACAGCATTTTTGAATATATTCGATAAAAAAATATCGAAAACAAAATTTTATTTAGTATTGTGAATGTGGTAGTTATGCGATTTTTGGAAAGTTTTATATGCTAAAACAAATATATTTAGTACTTTTGTAAAATCAAAATGAAGCGGAAATCGTTTTTTGGGTCCTGTTTTTCCGTGTCCATTTTGACGACAAAACAATTAATCCATAAAAACTAAACAACATATCTGATGATTGCGATAAAAGTATGTGTCGGCAGCTCCTGCCACCTGAAAGGCAGCTATGCCGTAATAGAAGAAATGAAACGCGTGCTGAAGAAGTACGACGTCGAAGACCTTGTCGACCTGCAGGCCAGTTTCTGCCTGGGCCATTGTGCAAAGGGTGTCACCGTGGATTGTGA
Organism: uncultured Bacteroidota bacterium; assembly: GCA_902793295.1. GTDB lineage: Bacteria > Bacteroidota > Bacteroidia > Bacteroidales > P3 > Colimorpha. The sequence goes on along the minus strand of CADBDA010000020.1, from coordinate 29,520 downwards.
CGGTGTGGAACCTGCTGCCAGCGGCGAACAGGTGGAACGTACGGAAAAAGGTTTCATCCTGCACAGCGTGAATGCCGAAAACGTCGAACAACTGTTCGCCACCGAAATATATCCTTCGCTGCAACTGAATTGAAATGATTCAAAACAACTAATTGTTAATTACTAAACTAACTAAGAGATAGAACTGATATGGCTAACTATATAGAATCACGAATTGTTCAATGCAAGGATTGCTACCGCTGCTTGCGCGAATGCCCTGTGAAGGCAATTGAAATCAAAGGCCACCATGCCAGTGTGATAGAGGACCACTGCATATTGTGCGGTCACTGCACGCTGGCATGTCCGCAGGAGGCAAAGGTGCAGGTGAGCGGCTTAGACAAGGTGCGCGCACTGTTGCGCGAAGGTCATGTGGCCGCTTCGGTGGCACCGTCGTTTGTGAGCAGTTTGGGTATCGACGACTTCCAGATGGTGCGTATCGCGCTGGCCAAACTGGGCTTCTCGGTGGTGGAGGAAACCGCCCTCGGCGCCCAGGCCGTGGTCGAGGAATACAAACGCGTGCTGGCCAAGGGCGAGATGCGCAATTTCATCACTTCGGCGTGCCCGGCAGCTTGCCGACTGATACAGATGTACTACCCCAAGGCGCTGCCTTACCTGGCGCCTGTCGATTCGCCCATGACGGCCCATGCCAAGATGCTGCGCAAGAACGACCCCTCGCTCAAAGTGGTCTTCATCGGCCCCTGTCTGGCCAAAAAACGCGAAGCCGACGAACATGGCATTGACGGTGTGCTGACCTTCGACGAGATGCTGACGCTCTTCGCCGAAAACAATATCGACCTGGCTACCATCAACCGCCTGGCCATTGCCGGCGAAGGTGGTGGCGTGAACCTGGCCAAGGCCTTCCCGGTGACTAGGGGCATTATCCGCTCCTTCGACGCCTTGCCCGAGGGTTACACCTATATGGCTGTCGACGGTTATGACCGTATATCCAACGTGCTCGAAAATATCGAGAATCTCGACCATGTCTTCATCGAGATGAACTCGTGCCCAGGTGGTTGCATCAACGGTCCCAGTTCGATAGTGCGTCCGGGAGGTCTGATGAAGGCGGAGGCCGACATCGATGCTTACGTGGCACTCGACAAGACCAACCGACCCATGCGTCCGGCGCCCGATGCGGGTGTCGACCTGGCCTATGCCCATCCGCGTCTGCGTTCCAAGAGCCGTCCCGCCACCGATCAGGAAATCGAGGATGTGCTGCACCGCACGGGCAAATTCTCCAAGGAGGACGAATTGAACTGCGGCGCCTGTGGCTACAGCACCTGTCGCGAGAAGGCATGGGCTGTGGTCAACGGCTATGCCGACATCGACATCTGCCTCCCCTATATGCGCAAACGCGCCGAGAGCTTGGCTGTCGATATTATCCGCCAGTCGCCCGAGGGTGTCATCATCGTGGACAGCGAGATGAACATCTACGACTGCAACACCACAGCCATGAAGCTGCTGGGCATGAGCGGTCGACCGGAAGACAACGTGGGTCGCCCGGTGTCGGAATATTTTCCCCCCATCGAATTCTACAACGCCCTCAACCAGCATCGTCGTATGGAAAACCGCTGCCTGCACATCGTCTCTACCGACCGCTATGTGTCGCTGACTGTTAGCCAGCTGGGCGAACAAAAACTGCTCTTCGGTCTGATGAAGGACATCAGTGACGAAGTGAACTACGACAAGAAGTTGGACAAGGTGAAGATGGACACCATCAGCACCACCGACGATCTGATCATGAAACAGATGCGCGTGGCGCAAGAGATAGCTTCGCTTCTGGGCGAGACAACAGCCGAAACCAAGGTGGCCCTGCTCAAACTGAAGAAGACCCTTTCGGACGGCAAAATGGATATTAACGAAGACGGTAGACCCACCGACTGGAAAACTGCTAAGTAGTGATGAAAGAACTGTGTATTGAATACGGATATACCTCGCTGAACCACTATGGCGAGGAACTTTGCGGCGACAATGTCGAGATGAGTGTGGCCGACGGTTGGACCACTGTGGTGTTGGCCGACGGTCTTGGCAGTGGCGTGAAGGCCAACATCCTTTCCACGCTGACGAGCAAGATACTGTGCACGATGGTTTCGGGCGGCGCCGATATGGCAGATTGCGTTGAGACCATCATCCAGACCCTGCCGGTGTGTAAGGATCGTGGCGTGGCCTACAGCACCTTTTCGGTCATTCATGTCGACAACCAGGGTAAGGGCCATCTCTTCGAGTTCGACAACCCCGAAGCCATCTGGTACCACCGCGGACACACCTGTGATTTTCCCCGCGAGGAGATGGAAATCTGCGGCAAGAAGGTGTTCCATACGCCGTTGGAACTGGATGAGGGCGATATGGTCTTCGTGATGAGCGACGGCACTATCCATGCGGGTATCGGACAAATACTCAATTTCGGCTGGCAGCGCAAAGAGATTATGGAACATCTCGACACCAATATCGACGCCCACATGTCGGCCCGCGCGGCCGCTTGTCTGCTGGCGTCGGCATGCAACGACCTCTACCTGGACCGTCCTGGCGACGACACCACGGTGGCTGCTATTCGCGTATGTCCGCGCACAGAGGTCCACATCATGGTGGGTCCGCCAGTGGACAAGGACAAGGACGAGGTGTACGTGCAGCGATTCCTTGAGGGCGCCGACAAACGCATCGTCTGCGGCGGCACCACGTCGCAGGTGGTGGCCCGCTGTATGGGACGACAGTTGAAAACCAGTTTCGACTTTCCCGACAAGGAGGTGCCACCCATCGGTTTCATCGATGGCATCGACTTGGTCACCGAAGGTGTCATCACGATGCGTCGCCTGCTGGCTTTGTCGGAGAAATATGTGTCGGTCAAAGATCTGACACCAAAGACCTACAGCAAGAAGGACGGCGGTTCGCTGCTGGCCAACATCATCTTTGAGGAGGCCACACATGTCGTCTTCTTCGTCGGCCAGAATGTCAACGCCGCACATCAAGGTCTGGATATCGACATTACGATGAAACTCAAGCTTGTCGAACATCTGGCCGAAAATCTACGCCGTATGGGCAAAGTGGTAACATTGAATTATGATTGATTATGGAACAAAAACTTTTTGACACAAACGTACAATGGACCAAATACAGGGTGCTGCGCGAAGTGATTCGCCGCGCCTACGAGGGTGGGCTTGAGAATGCCTACACCATCCCGCGTGCCATTGCGCCCGGCCCCAAGGCCGAAACCCGTTGCTGCATCCATAAGGAACGTGCCGTGCTGATGGACCGTGTCCACATGGCTATGGGTGGCAACAAAGAAAATCCCAACGTCATCGAGGTGCTTTACGAGGCTTGCGATGAGTGCCCCGCCGGCGGCATGATCGTCACCGACGTCTGCCGCGGATGCCTTATGCATTCGTGCAAGGAGGTCTGCCCCAAGGGTGCCATCACCATCGTCGACCACCGCTGCACCATTGACAAGACAAAGTGCATCGAGTGTGGCAAGTGCGCTCAGGCATGCCCCTACAGCGCCATCATTGCCCAGAAGCGTCCCTGCATCAAGAGCTGCAAGGTGAAGGCCATCAGCATCAACGACGAGGACAAGGCTGAAATCGACAACTCGAAGTGCATCTCGTGCGGTGCATGCGTGGTCAGCTGCCCCTTCGGCGCCATCAGCGACAAGAGCTTGGTGCTCGACATCATCAAGATGCTCAAGGAGTCGGAGAACAACACGCGCTATAAGGTCTATGCCGTCATTGCTCCAGCCATCGTCAGCCAGTGCCGCTTCGGACGTGCCACCCAGGTGGTGACGGCCATTCGCAAACTGGGCTTCCATCAGGTGGTGGAGGCCGCCATCGGCGCAGACATCACCCTCTACAACGAGGCACGCGAATTCAAAGAGAAGATGGAGGAGAGCGAGAACCCCGTGATGACTACCAGTTGCTGTCCGGCGTTTGTGCGTTTTGTGGAGAACAATTTCCCCGAACTGAAGGATGCCATCTCCAATTCGGTGTCGCCCATGGTCATGGCCGCCAGCCTTATCAAGCATAGCGACCCCACGGCCCGCGTGGTCTTCATAGGACCCTGCGCCGCCAAGAAGTTCGAATACACGCTCGAGAAGACGCATGGTATGATCGACAGCGTGATGAGTTTCGAGGAGCTTCAAGCTTTTGTCGACGCCCGCGGCATCGACACGACACAATGTGAGGATTCGACACTCGACAACGCCTCCTACTATGGCCGCATTTTCGCCAAGAGCGGCGGTATTGCCCAAGGTGTGGCCTATGTGGCCGGCAAGATGGGTGTCGATGGTGTTAAGCCGGTGGCTATGAACGGCATCGACCAGTGCCGTCAACATCTGATGCTGCTGCGTGCCAAGAAGGCAACGGCCAACTTCTTTGAGGGTATGGCCTGCGACGGTGGTTGTGTGGGCGGTCCGCTGAGCATCACCCGTTCGCCGAAGAACGTCTTCGATGTCGACAAGTACGGCAACGAAGCCAAAGAGAAAGATATCGACGGTTCGGTGCGTCTGTACAAAATGACCATGAAAGAGGATGAGTAGGGAATTCCTCATTTTTTCATAATCTTAGGGCGCGTCGGCATGTCGACGCGCCCTAATTGTTTTGTGCCAATACGGTTCGTTGCCCGACCGGGTTGATTGTTTGTTGCCGCCTGAGAAGGTTTCTTTTTTGGGGGCTTATGCATTAGTGGCGGGGAGGGTCAATGCGTGCGTATTTTCTGGCGTCGGAAATGATGGTGCTTATGTAGATGATAGCCAGCAAGGCCGTCACGACGATGCCTAGCGGATCGAAGGGGCTCATGGTCACGTTGAATGCCGGCACATACCAAGAGTGTGAGGCCAGCGAGGGGAAGGCGATGAGAAGGGTGTTGGCCAGCACAATAAGCAGGCGGAACTCTGTGGGACCGAGTTTGGCGTAGGTCAGGCGGAACTCGCTTTTCAGGTGGGCGTTGATGCTGACATTGATGGTCAGTAAGAGGTAAAGGATGAAGACTGCCAGTGCGAGGTCCAGATGCACCAGTGGCGACAGTCCGGCGCCGACAAACATGAAGGCCTCATTGATGCAGTCGACGGTGTGGTCCAGATAGTAGCCATAGATGGGGCGTTGGCTGTTGCGCACCCGCGCCAGGGTGCCGTCGAGCGAGTCGCCGTACCAGTTGATGAGCAGTCCTGCCGAACTGAGCCACAGCCAGCCGATGCCGTAGTGGGTAAGGTAGAATCCTAAGCCGGTCAGAAAGGCACCCATGACACCGACGAGGGTGAGCATGTCTGATGAGACCCATCGGGGCTGCCTCTGGGCAAGCCATACGAGCACACGGCGTTCGATGGCGCCAGTGATTGAGGTCTGAATGCGTTCTGCTTGTTTGATGTGTTCCATGTCGAGAGTATTAGAGTTGGGAAGATATGATGTTGAAGAGTTTTTCCTTGATGCGGTTGGCCAATGGCCGTTGTTTCCATTTGTCAGGATCGATATAGGACGACTGTGCTTCGTCGGCTGCGAAGATGTCGCGCAATTGGGAGGCGTAGCATGGGTCGTCGACAGCCACAGCCACCTCCTGACACAGCCGATAGCTGCGGTGGTCGATGTTGCACGACGACACCACACCCACGCGGTCGTCCGAAACGATGATTTTTGAATGCAAAAATCCTGCGCGGTAAATGCCAATGCGCACACCTGCGTCCATCGCCTCTCTGTAGTGGTGCCTTGAGGCCCATTGGCAGGCTTCGCCTTTGTCGCCTCGGGGCGGTTGGAGCACACGCACATCCACGCCGCGCTTGGCTGCGTTGCACATGGCGTGCATCACTTCCTTGGTAGGGATGAAATAGGGCGATTCGAACCAGGCATAGCGCCGCGCCTCATCAAGCAGGCGGATGGTGTGCTGCACGTGGCTGCGGTCGCGACCAATCGGGTTGGAGGTGATGACGCTGATTTTGGATTCGGAAGTTGGAAAGTGTACCGAGAGACCTTGGTCCGCTTGGCTGGTGCATTGGTTCCAGTCGTTGAGGAAGCACGTCTGAAGCAGCTGCGATTCGGGACCCTGCAACCGGATCATCGTGTCGCGCCAACAGCCCCAGTCGAGACCATGCAGATAGCGTTCGGCGATATTCATGCCGCCAGTGTAGGCGACAGCTCCGTCGATGGACACGTTTTTGCGATGGTTGCGGAAGTAGTCGTGTGGCAGCGGTAGCGGCTTGTGCAGCGGAGCGAAACCCGCCACCGAGACCCCCTGCGATTGCAGATGGCGGTAGTACCAGCGCCACCGTCGGCAGACAAAGTCGTCATACAGGAGCCGAACGTCCAGCCCTTGTCGGGCTTTGCTGATCAGTGCTGCACCCAGTTGTTGTCCGATGGCATCGGGTTCAAACTTGAAAAACTGCAGGAATACGTGCTGACAAGCATTCCGGATGTCGGAAAGCAGCCTTTGATAGAAGGTGCCGAAGGTGGTGTATGTCGATATGTCGCAGTCCATGAGTGATTGTCAAGCAGTTTTTTCAGTCTTTTCGATGGGGTGCCTCCAAGCCTCAGGCGCTTTTTATGAATCGCTGTAAAAATGATTTGTTTCAGATAATCATAATGTTATGCGCGAGTGTGCCACACATTGGCGGAGGCCGATAGGTATTGCAAAAATAGTTATTTTTTACAATCGGTAAACGCATAAAAAGAGTAAATAGAACCGATTCCCACCTCAACAAGCATTTTCCCGAACTGAATTGAAGAACATATCGACAGGTTCGTTTCCACCGGGCAGTTCACCTTCCGCAAACACTATAGGTGCCCCCACAAGAATGTTTGTCAACGACTGCTGGTACAGTCGGCGAACAACAATTGGCAATCATTGTTCAAACAATAATTACAGCCATTTGCAGTTTATGGACTTGAGGAATCGTCAATAACCGATACGACACCAAAACGACAGGTATATGATAAAGAATATTTTAGACCGACAGGGAAATGTGATCGGAATCGTTCATACGGTTCGAAATGAACTGGAGTATAGGCTTTCGGGAGAAACGCTCAATGAGGAGGAATACGACAATCTGGCTATGGCTGACTTCAGTGGGAAGAATTTGGAGAATGCCGATTTTCGTGGGATGAATCTTTCTTTTGCCAAATTTCGCCAAGCAAACCTAAAGCGGGCCGACTTCAGAGAAGCAGATGTAAGCGAGGCAAACTTTTATGAGTCTGATTTGGAAGGGGCCGATTTCCGTGGGGCCGACTTGTCAGGCACAATGTACGCAACGGAAGCAGTATCGCGTAAAATAATATTTGATGACACTACGAAATTTCAAAAGCATCATCACGAGACGAGACCTAGTTGGATGTGATTGAAAGCCATATTAGATCAAATGTTTTTTTGTTTGGATGATATGATCCCGCATCACGTAAGGGAGTGCTGTCCATCTCAATTGCAGTTCTGGGAGTGTGATTCGGACTGCCGCAAGCGAAGACGGCTGTATCGCAAAAACAAATCGAAACATGGCAAACCGCCAGTAAAAACATGTCAGAACGCGGTCTATACTTCCGCAAAACAGATGGATTCAAAATGTTAAAAATGGTCTCTTTTAAGATTTTTTAAGTAGCTTCATCCAACAAAAAACGACATGCTCCGTTATCTAGGTGTGCTTACTACAATTCAAGATGTATTTAGAGGACGGCCTCAAGGGTCCGTCCTCTTTTTTGTTTCCGCCACATGAGTCCGAAAAGCATACTGGGAAATCCTGCTGTGGCATGACCTGTTTCTGACATGGTGAAACACCTGGATGGTGTGTTCCGATGTATATTGAGGGGAATTGTTGGGGGAAAGTCGCGTTCTGTGGTACTGCAAGTTTAAAGAATAACAACATACATACAAACATTCTTTTTGTGCTCATGTCATTGCCAATTGTTTAGATTGAACAAAATACACTTTTCCCAAAATATGACAAAGTCTATCGGGAATAAAGGGCATTTGAACAACGGTGTTGCACTTGGTAGTTGAGTCTACGCCATATTTTATCGTGCGGGCGTAACAATAAAATGGCAGGGGTGGCGTTACTCTTAACAGTCCATTTGTGTCGGCGTGTTTTGCCGCTGGCCGATGGCTTGTAAAGAATCATCATGAAACCGATAACCCGACATATCATTACGCTAGCACTTGTGGCAACGCTCTGTTCTTGTGCCAAGCAGGGCATGCCCAACGGCGGCCCCAAGGATGAAACTCCGCCACAGCTGCGGTCGGCGCAACCGGCCAATCAGTCGTGCAACTATACAGGACGCGACTTCTACATCGAATTTGACGAATATGTGGTGCTGAAGGATGCCGACAACAATGTGCTGGTGTCGCCACCGCTGAAGAACAAACCCACCTACCGCACCAAAGGACGCGGTGTGCAGGTTCGCATTGCCGACACCCTTCAACCCAATACGACCTACCTCTTCCAGTTCAAGAATGCCATTGCCGACTTCAACGAGGGTAACCTGTTGCCGTCGTTCGAATATGTCTTCTCGACGGGTGCCAAGCTCGACAGCCTATCGCTCAAAGGGCGTGTGCTGGACGCGCTGACCCAGCAGCCCAACAAGGAGACCGTCACCGTGCTGCTGACTGACGCCAGCCGGAACGAAACGCTTACGGTGGCTGACACCACAAACGACAGCCTCGCAACGGTTGCCCCACGCTACGTCACCCGCTGCGACAGCAACGGCCACTTCGCCTTCAATTACATACGCGACGGGGTGTACTACGTCACCGCTTTGGTCGATGAGAACAAGAACCTGCAGGTCGATTCCACCGAGGCCGTCGCCTTCTCGCCGAGTGTTTTCATGCCGTTCAATCCTGCTGACAGCAATGCATCGCCGTCAGTCATCGCGATGCGCCTCTTCACACCGAAAATAGAGAAACAACGTCTCACCTCAAGCGAATTCAAACAGCCGGGCACCATCCAGATCGCCAGCCTCATGCCGATGCGGCAACCTGTGCTTGACGCGGGTGGCGAACCGCTCTACTGGCAGCTCAACAAGTCGGCCGACACCCTGACCCTGTGGACGGGCAACGAAAAATGCGATTCGCTGCTGCTGCGGGTCACCGACCCTTCGGGCATCAACGACACCTTGCGTCTGCGCTGGCGCTCCAAGAAGGGGCGTCCGGTTGAGCCTGTCAGCAGCGTCGAAATGAAGCTGAGCCACAAAACGCTCCCCTTCTTCGACACGCTGCGCTTGGTGGCTCCGCGACCGCTCGACCGTGTCCATTGCCATACCGATTCGGTCGTCAGTGTGCTCCGGCTGAGGGACAGCAGTCGTGCCCATTGCGCGCTGAGGATGGACAGCAGCCTGCTGCGGCTGACGGTCGACTACCCCTTCCTGAAAGGTGAGAAATACGATATCAACATCCCCGCCGCTGTGCTGCACGACATCTACGGCAAGCCCAGCGACTCGCTGCATGCCGTCGTGACCGTCACGTCACCCGAGCAGTACGGCAACCTGCATCTGGACATCCTGCCCGACAGCAGTCTTGCGCAGTCGGCCTTCGTCATCGAACTGCTCGACACCAAAGGCAATGTGGTTGACCGCCGGAGTTTGGCTGCCGCCGGAGCGATCGATTTCAAACACCTCAACCCCGAGAAGTACCGTTTGCGCGCCATCGTCGACGACAACGGCAACGGCCAGTGGGATCCGGGCGACTACCGGAGCGGCCTGCAGCCCGAACGGGTGGTCGGCTTCGCCAAGACCCTCGACATCCGCGCCAACTGGGATTTCGAGGAGAAATTCATCATCGTCATCCCCTAACAGCCTACCGTCAACGCCATGCCCACCATCAAGAAATCGCTCCTCTCGGGTCTGTTTTGGATTCTGATAGCTAACCTGCTGGTCAAGCCGTTCTGGCTGCTGGGCATCGAGGTGGGCGTCCAAAACGCAGTGGGCACTCAGATGTACGGCCTCTATTTTGCAGTCTTCAACCTCTCCTACATCTTCAATATTCTGCTGGATTTGGGCATCACCAATTTCAATACGCGCAATATAGCGCAGTATCCGAAACTCATTGTCAAGCACCTTTCGGGCATACTCACAATCAAGTTGCTGCTGCTGGCACTCTATCTGGTGGTGACCTTCAGCGTTGGGGCGCTGCTGGGGTACGGTTCGCAGCAGTTCCACCTGCTGGTTTGGCTCTGCATCAACCAGTTCCTCAATTCGCTCATCGTCTATCTGCGCAGCAACTTCGAAGGCTTGCTGCTCTTCAAATGGGACAGCCTGCTCAGCGTTATGGACCGCCTGCTGATGATAGTCATCTGCGGTCTGCTGCTGTGGGGTCCTGCTGCAGAAGGATTCCGCATCGAGTGGTTTGTCTATGCGCAGACCGTCGCCTATCTGCTTACCGCCGTCACAGCGCTAGGGGTGTTGGCCCGCAAAACGGGATTCCGCCGGCTGCACTGGAACCGCCCATTCTCTATAGCCATCCTCAAAAAAAGCCTGCCTTTCGCACTGCTGGTGCTGCTGATGGCATCGTACAACAGGCTGGATCCGGTCATGCTGCAGAAACTGTCGCCCCAAGGCTTGGGCGACTACAACGCGGGTATCTATGCCGGCGCCTTCCGGCTGCTCGATGCCCTTACCATGATTGCCTACTTGGCCTCGGTGGCGTTGCTGCCTATCTTCTCCAAGATGACCAGGCCGCAGGCCGACCCCGACGGCCGTCAGGCTGCCGAACTGCGCGACACGGTGCGTCTCATGACGGGATTCATGACCGTTTTCGCCGTCACGGCAGCATGCACCCTTTCGTGCCTCGACCACGAACTGATGGCGCTCTTTTACAAAGAAAACATCGAAGACTACGCCGTCGTGTTCCGTATTGTCATCTTCTGCATCATACCCATTGCAGCCACCTACGTCTTCGGCACCTTGCTTACCGCTGCAGGACGGCTGCGTATGCTCAACATCTTCGCCGCCACCGCTTTGCTGCTCAACCTGGCAGTCAACCTGGTGTGCATTCCCCGTTGGGGAGCTGTGGGCAGCGCTTGGGCAGGCCTGACGGCACAGACGTTTATGGCTGTGGCACAGATTGTGGCTGCCGTTAAATTGTTCAGGCTCAAATTGTCTGCAGGATACATACTAAGAATAGTCTTTTTTACGTTATCCGTTGTGGCGTGCACCTTCTGTGTGCCGCACCTCCAGTGGTGGATCACCCTTGTGGTGGTGGCCGTGGTGGCGCTGGCCATGGGATTGATGCTGCGTCTCATCGACATCCGTGAAATAATGAAAATCATACAAACAGAAAAATAATCATCTGCAATGAAAAAAGCATACGTTTTCCCCGGTCAGGGAGCCCAATTCGTGGGAATGGGCAAAGACCTCTACGACAATAACAAACAGTGCCGTGACATGTTCGAAACCGCCAACGACATTATCGGTTTCCGCATCACCGACCTGATGTTTGCCGGCACACCGGAAGACTTGAAACAGACCAAAGTGACCCAGCCGGCCATCTTCCTTCACAGCACCATTTTGGCCGCCTTCTTGGGCGACAAATTCCAGCCTGACATGGTGGGTGGACACTCGCTGGGCGAATTTTCCGCCCTGGTGGCCGCCAAGGCCATGAGTTTCGAGGATGGTCTGCGTCTGGTCATTGCACGTGCCAACGCTATGCAGAAATGCTGTGAGGCTCATCCCTCCACCATGGCTGCCGTGCTGAAACTGGACGATAAGACGGTCGAGGACATCTGCGCCTCTGTTGCCGGCGAGGTGGTGGTTCCGGCCAACTACAACTGCCCGGGTCAGCTGGTCATCAGCGGCACCATCGAGGGTGTCAACCAGGCTTGCGAAAAGGTGAAGGAAGCCAAAGGCCGCGCCCTGCCGCTGGCAGTGGGTGGCGCTTTCCACTCGCCCCTGATGGAACCGGCCCGTGTGGAGCTTTCCGCCGCTATCGAACAGACCCGTTTCCAGGAGCCCATCTGCCCCTGCTACCAGAACGTCTGCGCCCTTCCCGTCAGCAACCCCGACGAGATCAAGGCCAACCTCAACAAGCAGCTCACCGCTCCTGTCCGTTGGACGGCTACGGTGCAGAACATGCTCAAAGACGGTGCCGAGGAATTCATCGAAGTGGGCCCCGGCACGGCGCTGCAGGGCATGATCAAGCGTGTCGACGCCAATGCCAACGCCCATTCGGCCGAATATTGATAGATGCAATCGTGGCGGCAGCAACATACGTTGCCGCCGCCACATTCTAAAAAATGTTTTCTATGGAAGATTCTTATCGTCGACTGTATCGTAGCCGTTCCGATCGTCGCATTGCGGGCGTATGCGGCGGCATAGCGAAGTATCTTAATGTGGATCCTACGGTTATCCGTATCATTTTCCTGCTCGCCGTCCTTTTCGGCACGTTCGGAGTCTGGGCCTATCTGATTGTGTGGCTCTGCGCCCCCGAAGAGGAGATTTAGGAGTTTGACTCCAAGACGATTGTTTATTCCGATTCCAAGCTTTTGGTTTGTTTCTTGCCCCGCCACTCAAAGTCGCGACCCAGATATTTCTCTCTCACATCGGGGTCGTTGGCCATCTCTTCGGGTGTGCCGTGGTGCAGCACGCTGCCTTCGTAGAGCAGGTAGGCGCGGTCGGTGATGCGTAGCGTCTCGTTGACGTTGTGGTCGGTAATCAATATGCCGATGTTCTTCTCTTTCAAGTGCGCCACGATGTCCTGGATGTCCTGCACAGCAATGGGGTCGACACCTGCAAAGGGTTCGTCGAGCAGCAGGAATTTGGGGTCGTTGGCCAGTGCGCGTGCAATCTCGGTTCGCCGCCGTTCGCCGCCGCTCAGTTGGATGCCCTTGCTGTTGCGTATCTTCTGCAGACCAAATTCGTTCAGCAGCGATTCCATCTTGTCCTTGCGTTGCTGGCGGTCCAAATCCTTACGGAATTCCAGCACTGACATGATGTTGTCGGCCACCGACATCTGGCGGAAGACAGAAGCTTCCTGTGCCAGATAGCCAACACCCATCTGCGCCCTGCGGTACATAGGCAGGTCGGTGATGTCCTTGTCGTTGTAGTAGACGCGTCCCGAATTGGGTTTGATGATGCCCACAATCATGTAGAACGTGGTGGTTTTGCCGGCACCGTTGGGGCCTAGCAGACCCACGATCTCTCCTTGGCTGACGCTTACGCAGGCTTCTTTCACAACGGTGCGCTGTTTGTATTTTTTGACTACTTTGTCGGTTCGCAGTTCCATGGTCGGGGTTGTTTTCTGTGCTCTGGTTGGGAATAGTTTATTTTGTTTTCAGCAGGTTGGACAGGGCGGAACGATGTATGCCCTATTGGGGGTGAAGGTTAGAGGATGCCTTCGCGCAGTATGTCGTGCAGATGTAGCACGCCGATATAGGCGCCCCTGTCGTCGACCACCACCAGTTGGGTGATGGCGTTGTAGCGCATGATGTTCAGGGCGTCGATGGCGTATTCCTGCGGTTTGATGCATTTGGGGCATGCCGTCATGATTTCGCCGGCTTTCAGGTGGTCGATGTTGCTGTATTGTTTCATCATGCGACGCAGGTCACCGTCGCAGATGATGCCGAGCACCTTGTTTTGGTCGTTTTTGTCGACCACCACGGTGCACCCCAATCGTTTGCCGGTCATTTCGAGCACTGTATCGCGCACCGAGGCGTCGGGGGTTACCGCCGGACGTTCGTTTTGGCGGTACAGATCGTCGACCTTCACATAGAGTTTCTTGCCCAGGGCGCCGCCCGGATGGTAGCGTGCAAAATCGTGCGCCTTGAAGTCGCGGCAGTGGATCAAGGCAACAGCCAATGCATCGCCCATCACCAATTGGGCCGTGGTCGAACTGGTGGGAGCCAGATTGTTGGGCTCGGCCTCATGCGACACGGTGGTGTCGAGCACCACGTCGGCTTCGGATGCCAGATAGGAATCGGTGTTGCCGACAATGGCTATCAGCGCATTGCCGAAGTCCTTGATGAGAGGGACCAGCGTCCTTATTTCGGGTGTGTTGCCGCTTTTCGAGATACAAATCACCACGTCGCCCGGCTGTACCATTCCCAAGTCGCCGTGAATGGCGTCGGCGGCATGCATAAACTGTGCCGGTGTGCCGGTAGAGTTTAGGGTGGAGACTATTTTGGTGGCGATGTTGGCGCTCTTGCCAATGCCTGTAATTATCACCCGCCTGTGGGATGAAAAAATCATTTCAACAGCTTTCGCAAAGCTGTCATCTATCCTTTCAGCCATCATTGCGATGGCTTTTTTTTCATCTTCAATTACTTGATGTGCAATATGTTTGAGTTCTTCAGAGTGTATCAATTTCAAAAATATTTTGTCATTCCAAAAAATAAATGTAACTTTGTAAATGTAATGCGTATTGTATAACGCCGCACTTTCTGGAAAATTATACTAGTGCCAACTTTATTTTTGTCCGCCGGCCAAGGAGCCAGCATTTTTTAAACTATGGAGACGAACTACAATCTGCGACAGAAACTGAAGGAAATCTTCGGTTTTGATAATTTTAAAGGCGACCAGGAACAGATCATCGAGAACGTTCTGGCCGGTCAGGATACCTTTGTCATCATGCCTACGGGCGGTGGCAAGTCGCTGTGCTACCAGCTGCCGGCCATGATATTGGAAGGTACCACCATTGTTGTCTCCCCACTCATTGCCCTGATGAAGAACCAGGTCGATGCGGTCCGCTACACTTCGGGTCACAATGCTGTGGCCCACTTCCTCAATTCGTCACTCTCCAAACAGCAGATGCTGGAGGTGAAGGAGGACCTCCTCAAAGGCGGCACCAAACTGCTATATGTGGCTCCGGAAACACTCTCGAAAGAGGATACGGTGGAATTTTTGAAGCAGCTGAAGATTACCTTCTTCGCTATCGATGAGGCGCATTGCATTTCGGAATGGGGTCACGATTTCCGCCCCGAATACCGCCGTCTGCGCAGCGCCATCGACCAGATTAACCCCAAGGTGCCCATACTCACCCTCACGGCATCGGCCACTCCCAAGGTGCAGCAGGACATCATCAAGAATCTCAAAATGGAGAACGCCAAACTGTTCGTCTCTTCCTTCAACAGGCCCAACCTGTACTACGAGGTACGCCCCAAACCGGCCGAGACGCTGGCACTTCACAAGGAAATCATCAAATTTATAAAGGAAAACAGCGGCAAAAGCGGCATCATCTACTGCCTGACACGCAAGCGCGTGGAAGACTTGGCCGAACTGCTGGTCATCAACGGCATCAAGGCATTGCCCTATCATGCAGGTCTCGACGCAAAGACACGTGCCGAAAATCAGGACAAGTTCCTTATGGAGGATGTGGATGTCATCGTCGCCACCATCGCCTTCGGCATGGGCATCGACAAGCCCGACGTGCGTTTCGTCATCCATTACGACATCCCCAAAAGCTTGGAAGGATACTATCAGGAAACTGGTCGTGCCGGTCGAGACGGCGGCGAGGGCAAGTGCATCGCCTTCTATTCCGAGCACGATGTGGAGCGGCTCTACAAATTCTTTACTGACAAAAACATCACCGAGCAGGAGATGGCCGGACAACTGGTGCAGGAGATGGTATCCTATGCCGAAAGCTCCATGTGCCGCCGCATGAACATCCTCCGCTATTTCGGCGAGGAATACAACGAACCCAACTGCGGCAACTGCGACAATTGCCTCCACCCCAAGCCGCGCATCGAGACCAAGGAGGAAATGGTCTATGTGCTCGAAACCATTCTGGCCATGAAACAGGCCTTTAAAACCAAGGAGATTGTCGACGTCATCATGGGCCGCACCAATTCACATACGCGCATCTACAAGCACAACCTGCTGGAACAGTTTGGCAAGGGCACTGACCGCAACGACCTCTACTGGAAGGCGGTGATCCGTCAGGCCATCATTGAGAAGTTGCTATTTAAGGAGATAGAACTCTTCGGTGTGCTCAAACTGACCCCGGCCGGCTTCAAATACATCAAGTCGCCCTACACCCTCATGGTGCCTTGCGATCATGACTATACCACAACGGCAACCGACGATGACGACGAGATTTCGACCGGTGGTGGCGGATCGGCGGCAGGCGACGAGGCGCTTTATGTCCAGCTCAAAGGACTGCTGCGTTCCATTGCCCACAAAGCCAACTTGGCACCCCACGTCATCTTCGAGGACCGCTCCATCAAGGATATGACCATCCAGTATCCCTGCACCATCGAGGAACTTAGCCGCTGCACGGGCATCGGCATTGCCAAGGCGAAGAAAAATGGGGCTCCCTTCGTCGAACTCATCAAGAAGTACGTCGAGGAGAACGACATTGAACGTCCGCAGGATATCGTGGTGCGTTCAGCCGTCAACAAGTCGGGCCTCAAGGTCTACATCATCAAGGAAATAGACCGCCAGATGCCCCTCGAGGATATCGCCCGCGGCAAAGGCATCACCATGAAAGAGCTCCTCACCGAGATGGAAAGCATCCTTTCGTCGGGGACCAAACTCAATATCGACTATTACATCAACGACAACATCGAGCAAGACCATCAGGATGCCCTCTTTGACTATTGGCACGATACCGAAAGCGATTCCATAGAAGATGCCATCGAAGAGTTCTCCGATGATCCCGACTATACGGAAGAGGAAATCCGATTGATGCGCATCAAATTCCTCACCACTGCCGGTTTCTAATCCAAATTCGAACCAATCCATAATCATTATGTATAGCCATTCACACAACAAAATCCAACTCACTGCTGCCTGCTACTGGTGATTTCGCCGGTGACGGTAGGCTGCTGCAGCCGCCCCCCCCTTACTTGGGATGATTCAAGTGTGCTGCGGCCCCATTTTTTTTCAAAAATATATATCAAGAAGTCGCTGACTTCTGTAATACAAATAAACCTTTTTTAAAACACATTCATATGCGCGTACTTATTGCAAAAAACTACGACGAGATGTCTGTAGCGGCAGCAAACTATGTTGCCAAAAAAATTGTGGACTTCAAGCCCACTCCCGACCATCCTTTTGTTCTGGGTTGTCCCACCGGCAGTTCGCCTATCGGACTCTATCAGCATCTGGCCAAGCTGTGCCAGAAAGGACTCATCAGTTTCCAGAACGTGGTGACCTTCAACATGGATGAATATGTGGGATTGCCAGTTGAGCATCCTGAAAGCTACCACAGCTTCATGTGGACCAATTTCTTCAACCACATCGACATCAAAAAGGAGAATGTCCATATTCTGGACGGCAATGCTCCCGACCTGATGGCTGAATGCGAACACTACGAGGAGATGATTACCCAGGCGGGTGGCATTGACCTCTTCATGGGCGGCGTGGGCCCCGACGGCCATATCGCCTTCAACGAGCCGGGCAGCAGCCTTGCTAGCCGCACCCGCATCAAGACCCTCACCACCGACACCATTCAGGCCAACTGCCGCTTCTTTGACAACGATGAGTCGAAGGTGCCCAAGCAGGCCCTCACCGTTGGTGTCGGCACCGTGATGGATGCCCGCGAGGTGGTCATCCTCTGCAACGGTCCCAAGAAGGCTCGTGCCTTGCACCACATGATCGAAAATGGCATCAACCACATGTGGACCTCCAGCATGCTGCAGATGCACCCTCATGGCACTGTGTTCTGCGACGAGGAGGCTACGGTCGAACTGAAACGCAGCACCTACGACTATTTCAAGGACAAACAGCAGATTGAGAATACTTTGGGTCGCTTCTGCGCCTACTTCCCCTGCTGATAGTTCTGCATCTGATATCGAGAGACGGTGCCGCGGCACCGTCTCTTTTTTAGATTCTGTCTCGCTTGATGTCGAGACAATAAATATAAAACGAACTTTCATTTTTATAAATTCTTCCTTGATCTATGAAATACAGAAATCTGACCACCGACGAAATTGCCCGACTCAAACAGCAGGGCAACCGTGCCGAAGACTGGAATAGGGTCCATGTTGCCGACAGTTTCAGTACCGACTGCGTCTACAATTCGTTCTTCGGTGGTGAAATATACCTGGGTGCTTGTTCCGACGAAAGCCTTTGCGACGGCGACCTCCAGTTGCCGGAAGGCATTGGCAACAGTATGCTCCGCAACTGCTGCATCGGTGACCATTGTGCCATCCATAATGTCAAAATGCTTTCGGGCTACACAGTCGGTGACCACTGCCTGCTTTTCAATATCGACGAGATGACGGCCAACAGCCAGGGCGACTTTGCATGGCTGGAACCCATGAACGAGAACGGCGGCCGACGTATTCTGCCGTTCAACGGCATGACCATCGGCGATGCCTACATGTGGGCCCGTTTCCGCGGACAGTCGCGGCTGGTGGAACGTCTCGAGGAAATCACCCGCCAGACTTTGGCCACCCCCGATGGGGGCTACGGCATGGTCGGAGCCCATGCGGTGATTAAAAACAGCAAATGCATTCACAATGTGGCAGTACGCTCCAGCGCCGACGATCCCTCCCGTATCGAGGAGTGCATCATGTTGGGTGACGGCGTTGTGGGCTATGGCTGCAAATTGGAATTTGGCATTATCGCCCAGCGTTTCCTGCTTGGTGAGCATGTGCATCTGGAATATGGATTGCGACTCAACGACAGCGTGGTGGGTGACAACTCCACTTTGGCACGCTGCGAGGTGGGATGCAGCATCATCTTCCCCGCCCACGAGCAGCATCACAACAATTCGTTCCTCATCGCCGCTCTGGTGATGGGACAAAGCAATGTGGCCGCCGGCGGCACCCTGGGCAGCAACCACAACAGTCGTACGGCCGACAACGAGATCAGCGCCGGTCGCGGTTTCTGGCCGGGGCTCTGTGTCAGTCTTAAGCACTCAAGCCGCTTCGCCTCCTATTGCCTTCTCTCCAAAGCTGACTACCCTTCGGAACTCAACATCACCCTGCCGTTTGCTCTGGTCAACAACAATGCGGCCAAGAACCGTCTCGAGGTGATGCCTGCCTACTGGTGGATGTATAACATGTATGCCATGGACCGCAACAGCCGCAAGTTCGCTGCCCGCGACAAACGCCACTACAAGTCCCAGCATGTGGAGTTCGACAACCTGGCACCCGACACGGCTGAGGAAATCATCATTGCTCGCGACCTGCTGCATCTTTGGACCGAAGAGTCTTATCGTGAAGGTCGCACCGAAATCGAAGCCCACGGTATGGAAAAGGGCAAGCGCAAAACCATCATCCTCAAAGCTGGCGAAGGCTATAAGGCCTACTATGATATGTTGGTCTTCTACGCCATGAAGACGCTCGATGCCGACGGCAACGGGCCGTTGCCCGATGCTTCGCTGGGCGACGGCGAGCGCACCACGCGGTGGGTCAATATCGGCGGACAGCTCATTGCCGAAGCGGATATGCAACGTCTTATCGACGACATCGAAAACGGCACACTTGGCAGCTGGGAGGCTATCCACGGCCGTTTCGACCAGTTGTGGGAAGCCTATCCCGCAGCCAAACGCCGTCACGCCTATCAGGTGCTTTGCCACTTGTCGCAGAAACAACATCTGGACAACGAAGAATGGAGTCGCTATCAGGCCGACTATAGTCGCATTCGTCAGTTTATTGCCGACCAAAAAGTGCTTACCCGCAAAAAGGACGACACCAACGAATTCCGTCACATGACCTATTGGAACGACGCCGAAATGCACGCTGTCCTCGACTGAACGGCCATGGCAACAGGGCGCAATACGATAAGCGCCGGTTTCGAATGAAACCGGCGCTTATCATTTCTCTTCGCTATATTTAACTTGTTTATTGGCACATCAGTTTCAACAGGTCCTGGCCAATGTCGTGACGGTAGTAGCGGCCTTTCCATTTGATTTGTTCGGCGGCTTGTATGCACTTAAGGATGGCTCCAGGGAGGGTTTCGCCCAACGAGGTGACACAGAGCACGCGTCCTCCGTTGGTAAGCAGTCTGCCTTTCTCGTCGCATCGCGTGCCGGCATGGAAAATGGTGACGCCTTCCACCTCGTCCACTCCGCTGATGACGTCGCCTTTCTTGTAGCTTTCGGGGTAGCCGTGGGCGGTCAGCATCACGCAGGCTGCCGTGCGCTCGTCCACTGTGAGGTCGGCCGTGTTCAACTGTTCTTTGGCAGTGGCTTCAAACAGTTCCACCACGTCGCTCTTGATGCGCGGGAAGACCGACTCGGTCTCGGGGTCGCCCATGCGCACATTGTATTCTATCACATAGGGGTCGCGGCCACCGTCGGCGCTCGCTACGGCCATCAGACCAATAAAGATGAAGCCCTTATAGGCTATCTGTTCTTTCTGTATGCCTTTGATGGTGGGCATCACGATGCGGTGCTCCACTTTGTACATGAACTCCTTGTCGGCAAAGGGGACAGGGCTCACCGAACCCATGCCGCCGGTGTTCAGTCCGGTGTCGCCTTCACCAATGCGCTTGTAGTCTTTGGCGGTGGGGAGTATTTTGTAGTGCTTCCCGTCGGTCAGCACAAAGACGGACAACTCTATGCCTGAAAGGAACTGCTCTACCACCACGCTGTGTGAGGCTTCGCCGAATTTGCTCTCCACCAGCATCTGCTCAAGCATCTGCTTGGCTTCCTGCAGGTCGTCGATGATGAGCACTCCTTTGCCAGCAGCCAATCCGTCGGCCTTCAGCACATAGGGGGCCTTTAGCGTCTCCAGAAAGCGGCAGCCTTCCTCAAGGGTGTCGGCGGTAAAGGTGCGGTAGGCGGCTGTGGGGATGTTGTGCCGCTGCATGAACTGCTTGGCGAAGTCCTTGCTGCCCTCCAGTCGGGCACCGTGTGCAGAGGGCCCGATAATCATGACGTTTTTCAGAATGGCATCGTTGGCAAAATAGTCCACAATGCCGCCCACCAAGGGGGCTTCGGGTCCTACCACTACCATCTGCACATTGTTGGTTTGCACGAACTGGCCAATGGCTTTGAAGTCGTCCAGTTTCAAGTCCACATTGGTGCCGCATGCCGTAGTGCCGGCATTGCCTGGTGCAATGAAGAGTTTTTCACATTGTTTGCTCTCTGCAATTTTTGCGGCAATGGCGTGTTCACGCCCGCCTGAACCAAGGAGTAGGATATTCATAATTCTGTCGTGTTATTCTTTAATTTGTATTATTCCGTTCTGCAATAATCACGTATAAACGATTCTTTCAAAAATAGATAACGTCAATTTTCTGTTTGAAGTTAATTTTCAAATTTACAATTTTTTTAACATATTGAGAGGTTTCTGCAAAAAAAAAGTCATTTGCCAAGACGTCGAAGATGCCTTAAAGTTATGTGCCGCCAATCTGTACTTGAATGTTGTTGCTTGCATCTTTTTCGGTTCAGGCATTAGCAAAGATGTTGGTCATCCCTCGCAGTAAAGGGTCTCATAAGTTTTTTCTAATGTTCATAGTTGATGAAATTTTTCTTATATTTGCACTATGAGATGGAGGTGCTGCGGTTTTGAATATGCATGTAACTCATTGATTTGTATTATAGTACCTGTGATATTATTATTCGTTAAATTGTACAAAAAACAATCGTTATGTTGAAAAAAAACTTTCTATGGCTGGCTCTGGTTCTCATGTCCTTGCCGGCATGGGCTGACGGTATTTCCTCGCTATCTGTCAATCATTCTTTTGAACATTCGTTCCAAGGCTTACAACCGGCGGAAAGCCGCTCTTTATTCGCTCCATCGCTTCATCAGAAATCGATGGATATCAGCAGTCTTGTCTTTAAAGAAGGGGTCTCCATCGGCTATACTTTCTCTCCGGTGTTTCAGCTGTCTTTCAGTAATATACTATTTGCCGATTTTCTCTATTTTGGCATGGATTATGGTTTTAATTTCGGCACAAAAACCTATGAAACCATGCGCGATGTCGAAAATCCATTCAATCCGTTGAGCTATTCCCGCTTCTCTATGGGGTTCAAACTGGGCCCGCTCATGCTGGGCTGTGGCATGGGCTATACCTGGAACACAGAAAAGGCGCATTGGCTTTACTCCTTTGGACCCGGGCCGGGTCTGATAGCCTCTGCTGTCGGCAAAATAGCTGACTCATCGACCAACTTTTTCAATGGGGTCTATTTCACCTGGGGGCCTGAAGTGCACATGCAACTGGGCCATGTAATGCTCTCCGGTGGCTATCACATGTACCCCAAACTCGACATGGACCATTTCTTCCTGGGCATCGGTATTTGCATCGATGGCGTTCCTCGTTTTGCCTGTTAATTGCGAATCATTTATACAAATAATAAGTTATGAAAAAAAACATCTTACTGGCACTCATTTGCCTTGCTTCTTTACCGGCATGGGCCGACGGCAATCCGATGCAGCCCTCGGGCCTTACCAGAAGTCTCTCTATCCAAAGTCTACAACCTTCTGGGCAACCATCGTTTTTCGCACCGTCGCATAGACAGAAAATGACCGATTTTATTGATTGGTACGATGATAGTGGCGTGTCCTTCAGCTATGTGTTTTCGCCCGTCTATCAGATGAGTTTCAAGATGGGCGTGTATGTCGAGTATTTCTATTTTTCCTCAGAGGGTGGTTTCAATTTTGGCAAAAAAACTTTTGAGACTTCGCGTTCCGTTGAGGATCCGTTCAATCCGTTGAGCTACAACCTCGGTTCATTGGGATTCAAATTGGGTCCTGTGTCGGTGGGTTGTGGCGTAGGCTACACATGGAATACCGAGAAGGCGCACTGGCTCTATTGTTTTGGCGCTTTACCCGGATTGGTGTCGTCTACCTTCGGCAAAATCCTCGATAAGTCGCCCAATTTTTTCAATGGTGTCTATTTCATGTGGGGCCCCGAAGCACAGCTGCAGGTGGGTCCAGTGCTGTTGAGCTGCAGCTACCACATGTATCCCAAGTTGGATATGGACCATCTCTCTTTTGGCCTTGGCATTTTTATTCCTGCGGGGTTTCATTTTTAATACACAGCTGTAGTGCTATTGTGTAAAACAAATAAGGGAGGCGATGTCGGAACCGAGGTTACCTCCCTTGTTGTATGAAGGAAGTGTTGCTTAACGTTCAAAGCGGAGATAGCCTCCGATGTTCTGGGCCTTTACGCCGAAGACGGTGGCGATGCGTTCGCTGGAGAGTGCGTCGGCAGTGGGCCCTTGAAAAAGTAGTTGCTGATGGTGGAGCAGTAACGCCTCGGGGCAGTAGCGCAGGGCCAGGTTCAGGTCGTGGACCACAATAAGTATGGTTTTTTTCTCACGGCGGTTGATTTCGGTAAGCAGCTCCATGATTTCAAACTGATGTGCGATGTCGAGATTGGAGGTGGGCTCGTCGAGGAGCAGCACCGGTGTCTGTTGTGCCAGTGCGCGTGCTATCATGACGCGTTGCAGCTCGCCGCCGCTCATCTGTCCGGGCAGTGCCAGTCGCAGATGCCAGGTGTTGGTCATTTTCATGCATTGTTCCACGATGTCCCAGTCCTGTTGTGATTCGTTCTGCAGATGGTGTTGGTAGGGGTTGCGGCCCATCAGGACGGTTTCGAAGGCCGAAAAGTCGAAATCAGTCTGCGGATGCTGTTGTACAAGCGCCAGTTGCTGGGCCAGTTGACGGATGCTGTAGCTCTCGGCTGGACGGCCGTCAATGAGTACCGTCCCTTGTTGTGGTGTCAGCAGCCTCGATACGCAGCGCAGCAGGGTGGTCTTGCCGCAGCCGTTGGAACCCATGACGGCGACGAATGACCCTTCAGGCACACTGAAGCTTATGTCGTTCAGAATGCTTTTCTTGCCATAGCTGTAGGAGAGATTGCGTACTTCGATCATGGGTTCAGATTTTACGTTTGGATTTGTAGAGCAGGTAGATAAACATGGGGGCGCCGATGAGCGATGTGATGCTTCCGACGGGCAGTTCGTTGGGCGGTAGCAGGGTGCGTGCCAGTGTGTCGCAAAGCAGCATGAAGAGTGCCCCGATGAAGATCGAGTAGGGGATGATGCGACGGTTGTCGGCTCCACAGACCAGCCTGACACAGTGTGGCACCACAAGTCCGACGAAACCAATGACACCGCAGGTGGAAACAGAAAAGGCCACCATGAGGGTGGTGAAGAAAAGAAGGCGTCGACGCACCTTCTCGACTTCCACTCCGAGGCTTTGCGCCGTCTCACTGCCGGCCAGCAGCAGGTTGAGGTCCTTACGATAGTAGAGGACTACAAAAAGTCCCACCACGGCAACGGGGATGAGTATCCATACATCAAACCACGAGGCGGAGGCGAAGCTGCCCATGGTCCAGAAGATGATGCTCTCCATCTTGTCTTGGCGCAGTGCCATAAGGAGCGAGATGACGGCGGTGATGAGGAACGTGAGGCAGACACCGGTGAGAAGCAGCGTGGTGGTGTGCATGCGGTTGCCGATGGAGGATATCTTGAAGATGAGCAGTATGGTGAGGAGTGCGGTGGCAAGGGCCATGCCACCCACCCCCCACAGGTAGGACTCCCATCCGAGGATGATGGCGATGGCGGCTCCTAGCGAGGCGCCTGACGAGATGCCTAAGACGTAAGGGTCGGTGAGTGGGTTGCGAAACACCGACTGGTAGACTCCGCCGCAAACCGACAGTAGCGCGCCGACCAGGACGCTGAGCACGATGCGCGGCAGACGAAGGTTCCAGAAGATAGGGGATTCGAGCAACTGCTGACGGTCGAAGCGGACGACGCCAAGACCGGCGCAGAGCGCCATAGTGACGGCCACCACAACGGCCAAGAGCAGGCAGATGATCCAGATGTTATGTTGTTTCTTCATTGTTTTGGATGTGGGTTGTAGTGTGATCCCTGACGACTGTCGCGTCGGGCCAGTTCGGCATCGACAAGTAGGGGAATCTCTTCGTTTCGGATAAGGCGGCCGTCGGGGCGTCGCCAGCTGCGCTGGGGTTGTGCTTGAAAACGGGGAGGCACTTCGCCGGCAAAACGTTCCATCATGATGTCGGGACGCAGACGCTCCAGAAAGTCGCACACCAGCGCGATGTATTCGTCCAGTTGGAAGTGCATGATGGCCTCTTCGGGTGGCACGGGAAGGCTGCCGTCGTAGTGGCGTTCCATCTGCGAGCCCTTCAGAATCTGCAGCTGGTGCAACTTCAGGGTGTTGATGGGAAGGCTGTTGACGATGTCCGTTTCGAGGAGTATCTTATTGCGGTCTTCGCCAGGAAGCCCCAGGATGAGGTGTATGCCGCAGCCGATGCCACGTTCGACGGTCATCTCGATGGCGCGGCGTGTGGTGGCGAAATCGTGGCCTCGGTTGATAAGGCGCAGCGTATCGTCGTAACAGCTTTCGGCACCGTATTCCACTGCCACAAAGTGTGTTTTGGTGAGGGTGGCGATATAGTCGAGTACACGCTCGTCGACGCAGTCGGGGCGGGTGCCGATAATGAGTCCGGCAACCTGCGGGTGGGAAAGTGCCTGGCCATAGCGTTCCTTCAACACTTCGAGCGGGGCGTAGGTATTGGAATAGGCTTGGAAGTAGGCCAGGTAGCGACCTGTCTTCCGGTAGCGGTGTTCGTGGAAAGAGATGCCCTCGTCCAGCTGTTGGCGGATGCTTTTTTGAGGAGTGCAGTAGGAGGGGTTGAAGGCGCTGTTGTTGCAGAAGGTGCAGCCGCCGTCTGTGCGGTTGTTGCTGCTGCGGTTGGGGCAGCTGAAACCGGCGTCGATGGAGAGCTTCTGCATGCGTTCCCCATAAGTGCGGCGGAAGAAGTCAGCGTAGGCGTTATAGCGGTGGTTTGCCATCAATGGTGCTCCTCCATGGGTGGTGCCAGCAGTTCGGCCAGATGGAGGCAGGAGATGGGAGCGCCCACCTTGTCGATATAGGATTTCAGATGCAAAAGGCAACTCATCTCGGTCGAGACGATATATTCGGCGCCTGCGGCCAGGGCGTTGTCGACTTTGCGTTTGGCCAGGCTGTCGGAGATGGGGGTGAAATAGTTTGCAAACTGACCTCCGAATCCGCAGCAGACATCGGCCTGGGCCATTTCCACCAGCTCAAGACCGTTGACGGCACGCAGCAGTTGGCGTGGTTCTTCAGTGAGGCCTTTATGGTCAGGGTGGGCAGTGCAGACATAGTCGCGCATGGTGGTGCAGTGGTCTATGAATGCCACGCGGTGGGGGAAGATGACGTCAGTGGGCTGGTAGTGGATCACGTTGACCAGAAAATCGCTGAGATCGTAAGTCTTGTCGAGAAACTGGCGATAGCTGTTATGGAGGGTGGTGTTGTGGAAGAGACGGCCGAAATGCACCTTCATGTAGGTGACACATCCGCTGCCACAGGAGACGATGTGGGTGCAGTCGCCGAATTGTTCGATGAGTTTTTCACCCAGTGCCTTGGCTGTGTCGCGGTCGCCTTGATGGTAGAGGTCTTTGCCGCAACAGGTGAGTTCCTGGGGATAGTAGCAGTCCAGTCCCAACCCTTCGAGCAGGCGTACCATAGCCATGCCTGTGGCGGGTGCATACTGGTCTACGCAGCAAGGTATGAATAATCCGACAGTGGGTTTGTTTGCGAACATGTTATCCCTTTTTAATGCTGAAAAAATCTGTGCAAAAATACAGAACTTTTATGGATTGTGAAAATTTATTTTTGCAATTGGCAAAAGATACGTATTTTTGCAGTTGCAAAACTCTGATGATTATTCGCAAATGACTGAACAAGTAATAATGCTTGCACTGGCCGTTTTTCCCGCGCTGGTACTGGCAATCTTTATCTACCGCAAGGACAAATTCCAGAAAGAGCCGCTGGGCTTGCTCGCCAAGGCGTTCTTCTTTGGCTGCCTTTCCGCCGTGCCGGCTGTTTTCTTGGAGCGTTTCTTCTCTTCGCTCTACATCGGCTTTGGAAGCCTCCTTCCGGACTTTTTCGGTGGAATATACAACGGCTATGTCGTTGCGGGCAATTCCGAGGAATTGTGCAAACTGATTCTTCTCTCGCTGGCGGTGTGGCGCAGCCGTCATTTCGACGAGTATTTCGATGGCATCGTCTATGCTGCGTTTGTGTCGCTGGGCTTTGCCAGTTTGGAGAATGTGCTCTATGTTTTTGCGCAGGACACCTTCGCGTCGGCACTGATGACGGGCTCCGTGCGGGCGGTGCTTTCTGTGCCGGGCCATTTCCTGTTCGGTGTGGCTATGGGCTATTTCTTCGCTTTGGCAAAATTCCAGCCGGAACACCGTAAACGCAACCTATTGTTGGCTTATCTGGTGCCCATGCTGTTGCATGGCACGTTCGATGCGCTGCTGATGATTCCTGAAGCGATGGGCGAAGACGGCTCGTGGCTGTCGGGCATCCTTTTCCCGCTGTTTCTCTTTTTCGACTTCCGTATGTGGAAAATCTGCATGAAGAAATTGCGTCATTTGCAGGAATTATCCGAACAGCAGGCTTACAAAACTGGTGGCAACTATTCGGACGACGAATATGGGAATGGAACCAGTGGCACGAACTACGGAAATTATGGTAACAATGGTAATGGTGGCGATGCCTTTTCAGGCTTCAACTGGGATGTATAAGGAGTGAAAAATGGCTGTAAATTGGCGTATTTTGGGAATGATTGAATTCGAAATATACGCCATTTGTAAATATTATCTATTGAAAACCAGTAGAATAAAAAATAATTTTGGTGGATAAAAAAAAAGTTGTACTTTTGCATCCGATTTCAACGGGGTATTAGCTCACTTGGCTAGAGCGTTTGACTGGCAGTCAAAAGGTAATCGGTTCGATTCCGATATACTCCACAGAAAGGGTCTCGTCAGAGGCCCTTTTTTGTTATACCCAGGCGATGGATGTAGGGCGGTCGCTTCGGTTTGTCAGATATGGGATTTATGGAACTGAGCTAAAGCATCTGCTCTATTTCTTCGCGGTGTTCGAAGAGGGTGCAGCCACCGGTGTGCTCCCAGCCGAGGGCGCGTGCGTCGCGTATTTTGCGGAATAGGGGCGATTGGAGAGCACCGCGCAGACCCATGGTGACCACGTTGCTGTCGCTGAAAGGCGAGAAGGGGCAGGGCTCGGCAGAACCGTCGGGACCGATGTGGAAGAATCCGCGTCCCGAGGCAAGACAGCCGCCCAGATATTTCTCGTCGCCGGGGAAGGAGAGGAAGATGATGCCGGGCTGTTCGCTGCGTCGCGTCTCGACGATGCGGTCCAACTCGCGGTTGTCGTCATCGTCCAGCGCCAGATGAGCGGTGCCTTCTTCGGTGGGTACATATTCTACGTAGAAGATGAGTTTGCAGCCTTTCGCACGCAGCATGTCGATGAATTCTGGCGAGGTGACGTACTGCATGTTCTCCTTGGTCACAGTGATGCTCGTTCCGAAGAAAAGCGAGGCTTCCTGTAGCATCTCCATCGACAGCAGGGCTCGCTGGAAGACGCCTTTACCGCGCCGCTCGTCGGTGGCGTTGGCATTCCCTTCGACGCTGATGACGGGCACCATGTTCAGATGTTTGCGCAGAAAGTCCATGTAGGTGGGTCCGATGAGGGTGCCGTTGGTGAAAATAGGGAAAATCATTTCTTTCACCTCGGCGACCTGCTCCAGTATGTCGCGCCGCATCATGGGTTCGCCTCCGGCCAGCAGCGAAAAATTGATGCCTAGCGAAGCTGCTTCCTCGAAGACAGATTTCCACTGCTCGGGGCTCAGGGTGGCTTTGCGGCGCTCCTCTTTGTCCTCGGCAATGCCGTTGCTGCGCGCATAGCAGCCCTTGCAATGCAGGTTGCATTGGGTGGCGATGCTGCTGATGAGGAATGGTGGGATGTCCAGGCCTTCTTTCTCTTTCACCTGACGGCGCCGTTTCTCGGATTTCTCGAAGATGCGTTGCATGGTGAAAGCGAATTTGGCTTCGCGGGGGTTTGACAGCACATTCTTGTAGGCGGTGGTCATAATGTTGCGGATGCTGTTGCTCATATAAGCCGCCAGATCCAGTGGTGCTTCCTTGTGGGTCATTGTTTGGAGGGGTGTTTGGGTGAGGGCTTGCGACGTCCGTATTTTTGTTTCACGATATTGTATGAGTTGCGTGTCAAATCGCGCAACAGCGTCGCTTCCGACCGGGTGGCGTCGACGCCTATCCAGTGCTTGTCCGACAGATTGTGGGGCTTCCCTATTTCGGAATGCAGTGTCTTCAAGTCTTCGATGCGGTCGGGCTGGCATTTGAGGTTGACAATACTGAACTGGTTGGTGTCGAAATAGGAAAACATGTGACCGCAGACGTAGAAAGCCAGCACTCCGTTGGCGGCCTTGAATGCCTGAAAGGGCATCTTCTCGGTCACGTCGTCGCCCAGCGACAGGCAGTAGTTGCGGTAGCTTTCAATATCCATGGATTTGTCTGTTCGTTGATGGCTGTCTGTTGTAGTTATTTTGACTGCGCAAAAAAAACGGCAATCAGTTTCTTTTATTGTATAATTGAATAGATGGCGTCAGAAACA
Organism: uncultured Bacteroidota bacterium; assembly: GCA_902793295.1. Taxonomy (GTDB): domain Bacteria; phylum Bacteroidota; class Bacteroidia; order Bacteroidales; family P3; genus Colimorpha. The sequence continues at coordinate 212 of CADBDA010000020.1, read as the reverse complement.
AAATCGTGTTAATTGAAAAAATCAAAACCGGCATAGCGTCGAAGTCTTCTAACGGCTATTATCTCACATGAAGCGGGGGTACCGATGCCATGTTCTATTCTTCAAAAAAAATATGGTTCTTCCGACAAATGCGTAGGTGAGATGCAATAAAAGAAGCTGGCATTTCGTATTGTGAATGGAAAAAAAAGTACGGAATGGAAACCAGCTTCATG
>CADBDA010000019.1 GCA_902793295.1 uncultured Bacteroidota bacterium | reverse complement strand
CGTTCCAGGTGATGGTGGCAGTGTGAGTAGTCACATTGCTCACGGCGACGTTGGTCGGAACCGGGCAGTCGAGCGTGGTGAAGGAGACAGTGTCGCTAGCTTCGGACTCGAGGATACCGCCGCAGACTGCCATGACGGCAGCATTGTACTGGGTATTCTTGGTGAGGCCGGTGACGGTGGCGGGATGCGAGGTGACATCGTAGGTCTGGTCGAAGTTGGTGTTCCAGACGCGGATGCGCCAAGCGGTCTCTTCGCCGTTGACGGTCCAGTTGAAGGTGGCAGCGTTCATTTCGAGGTTGGTCACTTCGAGGCTGCTGGGTGCGAAGCACGGCAGGCTGTCGGTGGTGAAGGTCAGGTCAGCCCAGTTGCTGGTGACTTCTTCCTCGCAGATGGTGCGGACATGGAACGAGTAGGTAGTGGCCGGGACGAGACCCGTGAAGCTGAAGCTGCCGTTGTTGATGATGGCAGTAGGAGCGGGATAGGTAGCGTCGGAGACGGCCTTGATGGCATATTCCACGCTGTCGGAAGCGGCGTTCCAAGAGATGGTAGCGCTCTGGTAGTCGACAGCAGTAGCGGAGAGAGCCGTAGGAGCAGGGCAAGACTCGCCGCAGACGAGGAACATGAAGTCGCCCACATAGTCGCCAGTGTAGACATTGTAGGAGGAAGCAGCATCGGGGTTGCTGATGTCGTAAGTGGTGTTGTCGTTATAGCCGTAGATCGTCTTAGCGGTAGTAGTAGCGTCGCTATGGACGGAGAAGGAGGCGCCAGTGTTATAGGAGCCGTGGCCACGACGGATAGCGACGAGCACATTGCTATGGCCGTCCCAAACGAAGCGCTGGTTGAAGGTGTGCTGCTGCCAATCGGCGGTGTCGTAGCACATATTGGCATCGGAGATGACCTGGGTGAAGACGGTGCTGTCGTCGGGGACGATCCAACCATTGTTGAAGTCGGTAGCGCTCACGTTGGCCATGTAGACATCCATGTGGGTGAAGTAGTCGCCTGTTTCAGCGGAAGCAGGCAGGAAGGCAAATCCGACGATGTCGCCTTCGACCATACGAGCGGAGTCGATGATGGTCTGGGTGTAGCCGTAGTTGTAGTAGCTGTAGCCCATAGGAGCATAGTTGGAAGTTTCAGCGATCATGTTGGTGTCGAAGCTGAAGAAGGCATCCAAAGAGCTGCAGAGGGTGGTGAAGCTGACGGTGTCGCTGACGGCAGAGACGCCGCCGCCGCAGTTGAGGCTGACAATAGCCTTATAAGTGGCGTTGGCGCCGAGACCGGTGATGGTCAGAGGCGAGGTAACATCGGTATAGGTATTGAGAGAGTTGTTGTTGGCATCCATCAGGTTGACGGTGTAGGTAGCGTTGGCGTTGACACCGAGGCCAGGAGTCCAAGAAATGGTAGCGCCATCGCTGGTGACACCATTGACGGAGACAGCGGCGAACTCGTCAGAGCAAGCCGGCATAACAATGATGTTGATGTCATCGATATAGATAGAGCCGCTATAAGAAGCGCTATTGAGCATGCGGATAGCGAAGTGGTAGGAGGTAGCGGCGTTGGTGAGGGAGTTGGTCATGAAATCATACTGGGTAGAGTTGTATGTCGTGGTGGGGACATTCAGCACCGGGATGAAGGTAGAGGTGTCGGAAGGATCGGTCATGAAACCAGCCTCGAAGCCATAACTTGAACTACCATAGACCCAGAAGCTGACATGAAGGGTATTCATGGCAGCGCCGGTCAGTTCGGGGCCGACAGCCATGGATTTGATGGCAGAAGTACCCATAAGGGTCAGCGAGGCGACGCCCGTATGTGCATAGTAGGAGTCGTTGTAGATGTAGGGTGCGATGTTACCATCGTAGTCAGGATACTGGTTGTACATAGTCCAGCAGTTGGGAGCCGCATAGTTGGAGTAGCCCTCGAAGCTTTCGGTCCAGGGGATGGTGACGGCAGCACAAGAAGTATTGAAGGTGAGGTGCTGCAACAAGCTGGAATCGGAAGCGCAGTTGCCCTGGACATATACGGTATAGGTAGTACCCGGGGTGAGGTTGGAGAGGGACACGGAGTTGGTGGAGACGACGAAGGAGGTGTCGCCGTAGGAGACCGTGTAGTTGGTAGCGCCGGTAGCGGGCCAAGTAAGGGTGACGGCGGAGGAGGTCACGTTGCTAGCCACGATGCTATCGGGGCGATGGCAGCTGGGCATGCTCTGGACGTAGAGGTCCTCGATATAGAGTTCGCCGTAGCCATAGTCTGTGGGAGGCACAACCTGGAAGGCCACATAGACGCTGTCGTTGGCGGTGATGCCGGTGACATTGTCGGTAGTGAACTCGTACTCGGTCGATTCAGAACTAGTGATGTTGACCAACGGGATGTAGGTAGCCGGGTTGGACGGGTCGGTCATGATACCGGCAGTCATGGTCGGGTTGTTGTACATGTAGGAGGAAGCGTGGAAGCGGACATAGATATTGTTACCCGCGGTGGGGATGAGGGGGGAAGCCACCATGCAGGAGCTGCCGGAGGAGCCATAGACGGTAAGGCCGCTATAAGTGTTGGCGGGATAGAGTGTGCCATAGCTATCGTAGGTCTGCGGAGCATACCAGCAGTTCGGCAAGGTATGGTCGTTGTAGCTAGGATCGGTGAAGGGGTCGAAGTACCAAGGCAGCGTGATAGCGTCGCACGAAGTGATGACGGTAGCGTAAGAAGCGGCAGCGGTGTCGTTGTCGCAGATGCTGCTCACGGACAAGGTATAAGAAGTGGCGGCGTCGAGGCCGGTGATGGTATAAGGCACCGAAGTGATGACGGTATTGAGGACCATAGCGGAAGCGCTATTGACGGTGACCAGCCAACTGCTGGCGGAGCCGTTGGTGTTCCAGTTGATGGTAGCGCTGTTGGTAGTGATGTTGCTAATAGCGATATTTGTGGGGGAAGAGCAAGAGGGGCAGGAGACGGTGTCGGTCATACCTACAAAGCCCTCGGCGGTGGCGTTGCCGCTGTAGAGGGTGTCGCCCGACAGGCTGAGGATTCTGAAGCTTGTCTCGGAGACATAGCTGCCCAGTGTCCAGCGGATTTCGATGGAATCGCCCTGGCAGACAGGGATACTGGCCATCTGATAGTTGCCCGAAGTGAGGGTAGCGGTACCCTTGAGGCCACCGTTCTGATAGAGGCTGATGGCGTTGCCGTTCCAGCCGTCGCCGTAGCTATCTATCATTTCCACAACAACATTGCAGGAAACATCACACAAGGTGGAGGCGTAGACATAGACGAAGTCGCTGGTATCGCCTTCACCGCAGTAGGTAGCGACGCCAATGTTATAGCCGTTACCAGGCTCGAGGTTGTCGATGGTGAAGGTATTGTCGTTGGCGACATCCAAGATGGAGCCGTTGAGGGAGATGATCCATTCGGAGTCATTTTCGCTGGCGGGGGTCCAGGACACGGTGACGCTACCGTCGGTAGCAGCGGTGTCGACAGCGACGAGGTTGGAGACAGCCGTACAGGTGGGGCAGCCCATTCTGACGACGATGGTGTCGCCAGTGGCGAAATCGGTGCCAGCGGCAGCGATCACCTGAGAGCCGGCATGGTAGACCTCGAAGGAAGTTTCGCTAGCAAAGGAGCCCGTATTCCAGATCAAGACAACGGTGTCGTCCTGGCACATGGAGAGCTGAGCGGTGGCGGAGTAGCCAGAGGAGATGGTGGCAGATGTCAGGAATGTGCCGTTGGTGTACATATTGATGGCATTGCCGTTCCAGCCGTCGCCATAGCTATCGTGGAGGTCGACCTGAAGCAGGCAGAAATCCTCGCCGCACATGGTGGTGAACTGAGGACCCTGACGCCAGTCGCTATACTCTTCGGAGCCGCAGACGGTGCGGACCCAAGTGTAGTAGGTGGTGCTGGGGGAAAGGCCGTTGATGGTGAAGTAGCCATCGGAGGACGATTCGGTCTGAGCGCCATCGGCGTTGACATTGTTGACAGTGGCATAGAGCACTTCATAGCCGGTGGCTCCGGTGACGGTGGTGCAATGCAGCTGAGCCATCTCGTGGCTGACCGTGTCGAGGACGAGATTGTCGGGGCGCATGCAGTTGCTCAGATGATGGATATTGACAGAGTGGACGTAAGCATAGCCATACTGGCCGTTGGTGGAAGCGCGGAAAGCGATCCAGATGGTATCGGCAGTCACGGTGTCGGTGGTGAACTCATAGTCGGCAGGAGTGGTGCTGGTGACGGCACCTAACAGACGGAAGGTGGAGGCGTCGGAGAGGTCGGTGACATAGCCCACCTCGAGGGTAGCAGCGTTATAGCTATTGGTCTGAGCGTTGATTTCGATATCCATCTCGTTAGCAGCCAAGCGGATGAAAGGCATGGCGATGAGATTGGGCTGACCATATTGAGGATAGAAGGAGAGACCATCGTAGGAAGAGGCATAAGGATAGATACTACCGTAGCTGTCGTAGCTCTGCATGACAGTCCAGCAGCTAGGAGCCTCGTAGTCGAAGGAAGCGAAATCCTCAAAAACGGGGGCATCCATACCCGTTGCGCAAGTGGTGCGGATGCTGCCTGCATAATACCAGAGGCTGGTGTCGCCAGAGGAGCAGAGGCTGCGCACCCAGAAATGGTAGGAGCTGTTGCTGTTGAGGTCGTTGACAGTGTAGACGGTGTCGGAGATGCTGCTGACAACAGAAGCGGTGTTGACATCGTTCTGGAGACTGTAGGCCAGCTCGAAGTCATTGTTGGAGGCGCCGGAGACCCAATGGAGGGTGACGAAGGAGGTATCGACGGAGTCGAAAGCGGCGAGACGCGGCATGGCGCAGCCGTCGGTCTGGCTGATGGTGATGTCGTCGATAGCGCCGGCAGCGCTGTTGTAGGCACCGGTGCCGTAGTATTTGAAGGCGACATAATAGGTAGCCGAAGCGTCGAGGTCGTGGGTGGAGAAGTTATAGTGTTTCCATTCGCCAGCCATATCGTTGATATAGAGCAGGGGGATGAAGGTAGAGTCGATGGTGGGGTCGGTCATCACGCCAGCCTGGATCCAGCCCTCATAGTTATTGCTGAGGCGAGCCCAGAAGTCGACCTTGATATCGTTGCCATCGGTGGGGATTGCCTTGCTAGCGAAGAGGTTGTAGTCGTAGGAAGCCTGGAGATACATGGACTGGGTGCCGGTGTGGGCATAGACCGTATTGACCGAGGGGTCGGTACCCGAGGCGATGGTACGCGTCCAGCAAGGCGGGAAGACGCCGTAGGGGTCATTCTCGAAGCTGGTGAAGAAAGGCAGCGAGATTTGGCTGCAAGCAGTGCGGACCGAAGCCGCGACGGCAGGGGAATAGTCGGTGCCGCAGACGGAAGCCACCTTCACCGAATAGGGAGTGTTGGGAGCAAGATTGCTGATGGTATAGAAGGTATCGCCAGTGGTAGCGATGAGTGAGTCGTTGAGGAAGACGGCATAGTCGTCGACCGGAGATTCAGCGGAAATCCAGCTGAGATAGAGGTCGGCCGTATCGGGGAGGACAGACAAGCCACGAGGCATGGCGCAGATTTCGAAGTCGCCCTCGACATGGAGGAAAGAAGTCTTCGGAACGAAGTTGACGGAATTAGCGGTGGTGTTATAGCTATAGAAGGAAGCATTGGGCACCTGAGTGCCATAGAACGAACCGCCGCTGAAAGAGCCAGCGCTTGTCTGGATGTCGAGGAGCAGGTTGCCACCGGGGTATGGGAAAGCCTGATCGAAATTGATCCAGAAGTTGCCCTGACCGTTCACAGTACCCTGCCACACCTGGACAAGATCGGCAGAGGTGTTGAGGGCGGTGAGGGAAGCATCGCCTGTAATGCCGAGACTGATAGTCACGGAAGAGTTCCAAGGGCTGCTGTTGGTAGAGGACATGTAGAATCCAATACCCGTAATGCTGTCGCCAGAGATATTGGCGATCATAGAAGCCGGATAGATGACCTGGTTGTGCTGGCTAGCGTCCATCCAAAATCCGTAGAACGGGACGTAGGAATTGGATTCCGAACCATCAGCCACCGTAAGGGTGTCACTTTGGGCTTGCATCACCCAAGGCACGCAGAGGAGTGCCATGAGCAGAAGACTTTTAAAAAATTTACGCATAAGCTGATTTTTTGTTGGTTAGTAATTTAGTGATTTATATGAATTTTCTGTTTTTAATCCAATATGGTATGAAAAAATTAATATATATAGTTCTTTTAATTTTAAATTTTTTGTTGCAAAAAGTGTTTTGTTGACCCAACCGACCCGAACCCTCCCGACTCCCTAAAAAGAGTTTATTCAAACAATTAAATCACGTTCGAGTCCATTTGGTGTAACAAAAACAAAGTGCAAAAATAAAAAAAAAAGGATACCCGCAACAAAGTGCCGGTCGATTTAACAATTTTTAGGCATCCAAATATGCTCAAACCGAACGAGTTTACTATTTTTCCACAAATATCGACACTTCCACCTATTCCACCCGCAGCAACGGCAGCGGGACGAGGCGGTTGCGGGAGAACCCATTCGGCGAGAGGAAAAGTTTTTCGAGGCCAAGCCACAATAAAAGCAGGATGTTGTCGTTAGAAGAATCTCACTAGTTACAAAAAAGGATTCATGCAACAGATAGAAGTCATCATTGAGAATACCGGCGAACGCCGGATGGTGGAGCAAGGGCTGTCGCTAGCCGAGCTGGCCACCCAAGTGGACCACCACTGCCAATACCCCGTGCTCTGCGCGCTGGTGAACAACAAGATCAACATGCTCAACTACCGGATTTACAAGCCGAAGAACATACGGTTTGTGGACATCAGCCACCGGCAGGGATACCGCACCTACATCACGTCGTTGTGCTTCCTGCTGTACAAGGCGGTGCGCGACTGCTACCCCAAGGCCGTGCTGACCATAGAGCATTGGATGGTGAACGGCTTCTTCTGCAAGATCGAGTCGCTGGAGGAAGGATACGAGCTGCCCACCCAGCTGGAGATAGTGCGCACAGTGAGAGACCGCATGGCCGAGCTGCAGCACCAGGACCTCCCCTTCCTGACCAAGTCGATGCTGGTGACCGACGCCATCAAACTCATTGAGAACGAGCCCATTCCTGCCACACGTCGGTTGTTGGAAGGGCTCACCCAGCTGTACATAGAGATGCACTTTTTGGGCGGCACCCCCCACAAGTGGGTCACCCGACTGGTGCCCTCCACCGGGGTGTTGAAGCAATGGGATCTGCGTTCGTTTGCCAACGGCTACCTGCTGCAATGTCCCGACCCCAAGATGCCCGAGCGTCTGGACATCTATCAGGAAGCCCCCAAGCTGTTCAACATCTTCCAAGAGCACCGCAAGTGGGCCCGACTGCTGAAGGCGTCGACCGTTGACGACCTGAACGAGCAGGTGCGGCAACATCATGAGAACGAGCTGATACAGGTGAGCGAGGCGTTGCATGAGAAGAAATACGCCCAGATTGCCGACATGATAGACCAGCGTCGCGACAAGGTGCGGATGGTGTTGTTGGCCGGACCCTCGTCGAGCGGCAAGACGACGAGCTGTCGCCGGCTGGCCGTGCAGCTTGCCGTGTTGGGATTCGACGTGAAGCAGCTGTCGCTGGACGACTACTTCCTGCCCCGCGAGAAGACCCCCCGCCAACCCAACGGCGACTATGATTTTGAAGCCGTCGAAGCGCTTGACATCCCCCTGCTGAACGAGCAGTTGCAGCAGATGTTTGACGGCAAGGAAGTCAAGATACCGACCTACGACTTCAAGAAAGGCGAGCCCTATTTCAGCGGCAAGACCATACAGCTGAAAAAGGAGAGCATACTGGTTGTGGAAGGCATCCACGCCCTGAACCCCAAGCTGACCGCCGAGATTGACGACGAGTTGAAATTCAAGGTTTACGTATCGGCGCTGACCCAGCTGGCGCTGGACCGTCAGAACATTATCCGTTCGAACGACAACCGACTGATACGCCGCATAGTGCGCGACAACAATTTCCGCGGCTACAGTGCCTTCAACACCCTGAAGCGTTGGCCGAGCGTGCGGTTGGGCGAAGAGAAGCACATCTTCCCTTACCAGGAGAATGCCGACATCATGTTCAACAGTGCGCTGCTCTACGAGCTAGGCATACTGCGGCCCTTTGCCGAGCCGCTGCTGAAGATGGTTCCCCAGAGCGCCGAGGAGTATGCCGAAGCCATCCGACTGCTGGGCATGTTGGAGCTGATAGAGCCCATACAGACGAAGTTCATCCCGCCGACCAGCATTCTGAGGGAATTTCTGGGCGAAAGCAGCTTCGAATACTAGAATTTCAGGGGGAGCGCTTCAGCGCCCCCCTTTGAAGAAAAAAAATTATCGGACGATACAATAAAACAAACCCCCATGCGTTTAGGGATTTGTTTTTGCGATAGTAGCTCAGTTGGTAGAGCGTCGCGGGTTCGAGCCCCGTCTATCGCTCAAAACCTGGCGGTTGACCGTCAGGTTTTTTTATTGGGGCACTTTTACCGCCATTCCCCTAATACTCCTCGGACATTATGGTTTTTGTGAATTGCTCGACCAATATTCATTGTGTTGATTCAGTTTTATGGGGTGAATGGGTTGGATGGGCTAAATGGGGTGGATGGGCGAGGTTATTGTTGTGGAAAAAGAGGGTTGGATGGGCTGGATGGGGTGGATGGGCGGGGTTATTGTTGTGGAAAAAGAGGGTTGGATGGGCTTAATGGGGTGGATGGGCGAGGTTATTGTTGTGGAAAAAGAGGGTTGGATGGGCTTAATGGGGTGGATGGGCGGGGTTATTGTTGTGGAAAAAGAGGGGTGGATGGGAGGTCATTTTTGCTGAAAAAGAAGGTTGACTTGTCGAAAAATTGCACGCTTGGGTGGGATTTAAGAATCTTTAACAAAGTTAGCGATTATTGAAGACCAGCTTTTTAGGTAGAAAAATGAAATTTTGGGAGAAAAAGATGGCAGATATTTCAGAAAAGGTTGTACTTTTGCAGCCGTTTTTAAAGGAAAAAATAATATCATTATGTATCTGACCAAAGAAAAGAAGCAAGAAATTTGCGCCGAATACGGCAAGAACGCACAGGACACTGGTTCGGCCGAAGCACAGGTGGCGCTGTTCACCTATCGCATCCAGCACCTGACCAAGCTGATGAAGAAGAATAAAAAAGACCAAGTGTCGGAAAGAGCCCTTGTCGGTCTCGTCGGAAAACGTCGCCGCATGCTCGACTACCTGAAGGAAACGGACATCGAAAGATACCGTGCCATCATCAAGAAACTCAACTTAAGAAAATAATAGTTTTTCATATTTATTTGGTTATGGTTGAGGCACCCAGTCCTTCTGGGTGCCTTTTTTTTGATTGGGCGGAGCGAGGCTTCGGGCAAGGCCTAGGCGAGCCGACCGGCAGAAGAGAGAAGCCTAGCCAAATAGCGGCATGACGTGACGTTCGCCATGCTGATTATGTAGGACAAGGAAAAAAGTAAGAAAAAAATGAACATCATCACAAAGAAATTCGATCTGGGCGATGGCCGCATGATCGAGATTGAAACTGGCAAATTAGCCAAACAAGCTGATGGTAGCGCAGTGGTGCGGATGAACGACACCATGTTGCTGGCCACGGTTTGTGCAAAGAAAGAAGTTGGTGAATTTGTGGACTTCATGCCCCTCACCGTAGACTACCAAGAGAAGTACGCCGCCATGGGGCGTTTTCCTGGCGGATTCTTCAAACGCGAAGCGCGTCCCTCGGAACACGAGATTCTGATTGCCCGTCTTGTGGACCGTGCCCTGCGTCCGCTGTTCCCCGACAACTTCCATGCCGAAGTGCAAGTACAGATCACCCTGATTTCGGGTGACAAGAACACGATGCCCGACCAGCTGGCCGCCCTGGCAGCCGCCTCGGCGCTGGCCGTAAGCGACATACCCTTCAACGGACCCGTGTCGGAGGTGAGAGTCAGCTATCTGGACGGACAGTATGTGATCAACACCCCGATGCAGGACATTGAGCGTGCCGAGCTTGACCTGATTGTGGCCGCCACCGAAGACAACATCATGATGGTGGAAGGCGAGATGAAAGAGGTGAGCGAGGAGTGCATGCTCGGTGCTTTGAAGGCTGCCCACGAAGCCATCAAGATCCAGTGCCGTGTGTTGTCGGAGCTGACCGTTGAGGCCGGCAAGACCGAGAAGCGCGAGTACAACCACGAAGTCAACGACGAAGAGCTGCGTCAGCGTCTGCACGATGCCGTGTATCAGAAGTGCTACGACTTTTCGAAGCAAGGCATTGCCAACAAGCACATGCGCGAAGAAGGCTTTGAGGCCATCAAGCAAGAATTTATCGACGCCAACTATACCGAGGAGACCCTCACCGAGGAGATCCAATTCATGATTGACCGCTACTATCACGACACCGAGCGCGAAGCCATGCGCGACATGGTGTTGGCCGAGCGCACGCGTCTGGACGGCCGCCAGCTGGACGAGATCCGTCCGCTGTGGAGCGAGGTCAGCTATCTGCCTTCGGCACACGGCAGCGCCATCTTCACCCGTGGCGAGACCCAGTCGTTGTCGACAGTGACCCTTGGCACGAAGCTTGACGAGCAGATTATTGACGGCGCAGTCATTGAAGGCACCCGCAAGTTCCTGCTCCACTACAACTTCCCCGGCTTTGCCACTGGCGAAGTGAAGGGCAACCGCGGACTGAGCCGCCGCGAGGTAGGCCACGGCCATCTGGCCTGGCGCGCACTGAAAGAGGTGCTGCCCACTGAAGCCGAATGCCCCTACACCATCCGCGTGGTGAGCGACATCCTGGAATCGAACGGTTCCAGCTCCATGGCCACCGTCTGTGCCGGCTGTCTGGCACTGATGGATGCCGGTGTGAAGATTCGCAAGCCTGTTGCCGGTATCGCCATGGGTCTGATTTCCAAGGGCGACAAATGGGCAGTGCTGAGCGACATTCTAGGCGACGAAGACCACCTGGGCGACATGGACTTCAAGGTCTGCGGCACCCGTGACGGCATCACCGCCTGCCAGATGGACATCAAGGTCGACGGTCTGAGCTACGACGTGCTGGCCAAGGCACTGGAGCAGGCCCGTCAGGGACGACTGCACATACTGGACCACATCCAGGAGACCATTGCAGAGCCCCGCGAAGACTACAAGCCCTTCGTGCCGCGCATTGTCCAGATTCAGATTCCGAAAGACTTCATCGGCGCAGTCATCGGCAAGGGAGGCGAGGTCATCCAGAAGATCCAGGCTGAGACCAACACTATCATCAACATTGAAGAGCAGGGCGACCTGGGCATTGTTGACGTGGCCTCGCAAGACAAGGAAAGTATTGATGCCGCCGTCAAATGGATCAAAGAGATCTGCACCGTTCCCGAGGTGGGACAGATATATGACGCCAAGGTTGTCAGCATCGTCGAATTCGGCGCCTTCCTGGAGTTCCTTCCCGGCAAAGAGGGCCTGATGCACATCAGCGAATACGACTGGAAGCGCACCGACACGTTGGAGAACCTGCTTCACGAGGGCGACACCATCCGGGTGAAGATCATCGCCATTGACGAGAAGAACGGCAAGCTGAAACTGAGCCGCAAAGCGCTGCTTCCGAAGCCCGAAGGCTACGAGGAGGAGAAACCCCGTTCGAACGGCGGTCCGCGCGGACCGCGTCGTGAAGGCGGCAACGGCAACGGCGGTGCTCGCAAAGAAGGCGACCACGGCCCGCGTCGCAGCTCCGGCAACGGCAATGGCAGAAGACATTGATAAAGGTTTTTTGCGGTAGGGATTTTTTTAAGGGCTTTAAGGTCCCTAAGGTCTTTAAGGACCTTAAGGTCAGGGAAAATAGCCTACCTTTTAGACTGAACTTTGAAGAGGGGGTCACACTGCGGTGTGACGCCCTCTTTTTTTGTATTATGTCTTTTTCTTTTGAGGATTCTGATGGAGTGGGTTGGGGCGGTTCGTTGAGGGATTTGCTTGTTTATTTGGAGGGGCTCTGATGGGGTGGATTGGGGCGGTTTGTTGAGGGATTTGCTTGTTTTTTATAGGGGGCGAGGGATTTTGATGGGGCGGGTTGGAGCGGTCTGTTGGGGGAAGTTTTTGTAAAATAATGAGATATTCTTTGGTATTTTCAGATAATTATCCTATCTTTGCAGATACAAAATAATGCGCCATCAGGCATTCATCAGAAACAAAACAAACAACTTACGCCATTTTCACCATGGGTCTATTCTCAAGAAACAGCATCTTCCCCATCTACTCTGAACTCGTGACAGACATGCACTGCCATCTACTTCCCGGTGTTGACGACGGTTCGCATGACATCAGTGAGACCGTAGCCTGTCTCAAGACCATGGCCGAAGTGGGATTCAAGAAAGTCTTCTTCACCCCCCACTTCCAAGCCAAGTACCCCAACATGGAGGATGACATCCAGCAACGATTTGCAAAACTGAAGCAAGAGCTGTCGAGCTACCCGAATCTGCCCGAGGTGGCTGCCGTGAGCGGCGAATACCGATTCGACCCCCTCTTTGCGCGCCGACCAGGTGTGGACAAGGTGGTTTTGTTGCCCAACAACATGCTTTTGAGCGAATTCTCGTTGCACGACAGCAATTATATGCCCTTTGATACCTTCATGGCCTATCTTGACATGCACTACACCCCCATTCTGGCCCATCCGGAGCGCTACCCCTATCTGGGGCCGAACAGTCCTGAGATAAAGAAGATGAAGGACATAGGTATCCTGTTCCAAATCAACATACTGTCGCTAGACGGATTCTATGGACAGGTAGCCATGGAGAAAGGATTCGAGTACATAGAGAAAGGCTATGTGGAGCTGTTGGGCACCGACATGCATAACACCAGCTATGCCAACGCCCTGGCCCATTCCACCAACAACCGACGCATCAAGAAGATGCTGAAGAGCCACACGTTCATGAACAACACGCTATAGCAGCACATAAGGCGCCAGAGCCCCACAGCGGTCTGCGGACAAGGAAGTCGGCGGGCCGTTGCTGTTTTATGCCATGCGCAGCTACGGTCGGATGACGGCCAGGGAGCCGTCGGCCTGAAGCTTGACGATGCGTGACGAGGCTCCCCCCTTGTGTTCCTCGAAGCGAGCCGGCACGCAGCAATCCACCGACTGCATCAGCTGGGCGCTGATATCGGCGAAGCAGGCCGGCGACGGCTGACCCGACAAGTTGGCCGAGGTGCTGACGATGGGGCGGCCGAAGGCCTGGAGAAGCGACAGGCAGAAATCCATGCGCGGGATGCGCACCCCGATGGTGCCGTCGGCGGCCAGGAGGTTGGGCGCCAAGAGCCGATGAACGGCGGGGAGGATCACCGTTGTGGGGCGACCACCGTCGAGCAAGAGGGAGCGCACCCCGTCGGAGACAGGCGAGACGAAGCGCTCCACCATGTCGACATCGGCACAGAGGACGAGCATCGACTTGGAATGGTCGCGTTGCTTCAAGGCATAGATTTTCTCGACGGCGTCGGGGTTGGTGGCGTCGCAGCCAATGCCCCAGATAGTATCGGTCGGATAGAGGAAAGTGGCGCCCGCCGAGAGGGAGTCAATTAAAGAAGAGACAACTTGTTCCACGATAAAGATACACTAAAAACGCACTGCAAAAATACACAAAAAACAGAAAAAGGCGTCACATTTCAATTTTTTTGTGTATTTTTGCAAATCAAATACATAGGATAGAAAAAGTAAATTTAAGTTAAAATATTTATAAACCAAATCCTTAAACTTATGAATTTCATCACTAATCTATGGGAGAACAACAGGATGGTCTTTTTCCTGATTGTTGTGCTGATTATCGTGACGCCTTTCCTTATCTTCTACCTGAGCAAGGCAAAAAAAGAGCACCCTAAGGGTCTCATTGCAGCCGCATTGAGCAACATGGGCGAGCGTTTTGGTTACTACATCATGAACGCTGTGCTGGTGCTTTTCATCTGCTCGAAATTCGGCATCAACGACACCGTGTCGGGCGTCATGTTTGCAGTCTTCTACTTCCTTATCTATGTGTTGAGTCTGCCCGGCGGCATCATTGCCGACCGCAGCCAGAACTACAAGAAGACCATCATTTGCGGTCTTGTTGTGATGGCCATCGGCTACATCATCCTCTCCATTCCGGTGTTTGGCATGGGAGCCAGCGGCAGCATGACCTTTGCATTGGTTCTCACCATGCTGGCCCTTATCCTGATTGCCTGCGGCAACGGTCTTTTCAAAGGCAACCTTCAGGCCATCGTCGGACAGCTGTATGACGACTTCGAGGCCGAGGCCGCCAAGAAAGGCCCTGAGGCACTGGCCGAAGCCAAGAGCAAACGCGACAGCGGCTTCCAGATTTTCTATGTATTCATCAACATTGGCGGTGTGGTGGCCCCCTTCGTGGCCCCTCTGATCCGCAAATGGTACCTTCAGACCAAAGATTTGCTTTACAACGCTGACCTGCCCCGTCTGTGCCACAAATTCAACCAAGGCACCATGGAAGGCAACGACATGGCCAACCTGATAAGCCTCTCGAACGTTCAGGAGAGCGGCCTTGCCGACTTCAGCGCCAACTACCTGCAGGTGTACAACACCGGTGTCCACATCTCGTTCATCGCATCGGTTGCCGCCATGCTCCTCTCGCTCTTCATCTTCCTGGCAGTGAAGAAACGCCTGCCCAACCCCATCAAGAAAGAGAAATCCGCCGTACAGGACTACACCGCCGAAGAGCGCCAGACGATGGCCAAGGACATCAAGCAGCGCATGATGGCACTGTACGCAGTGCTTGGTGTGGCAGTCTTCTTCTGGTTCTCGTTCCACCAGAACGCCCAGTCGCTGTCCATCTTTGCCCGCGACTTTGTCGACACCAGCTCCATCGCACCTGAAATCCTGCAGTGCATCAACCCGTTCTTCGTGATTGTGCTGACGCCCATCATCATGTGGATTTTCGCCTCCATCACCCGCAAGAAAGGACAAGACATGTCGACGCCGCGCAAAATCGCGCTGGGTATGTTCGTTGCCGCCTGCGCCTACATCTTCCTCATCGTCATCGCCTGCATCCACGGTTATCCTTCGGGCGAAGAATTCAAGGGCTATGAAGAAGGCGCGAAAGCAGCCATGAAGTGCGGTCCTGGCATCCTCATTGTCACCTATTTCTTCCTGACCGTTGCCGAGCTGCTCATTTCGCCCCTCGGACTATCGTTTGTCACCAAGATTGCACCGCGCCACATGGTGGGTCTGTGCCAGGGCTTGTGGCTCACCGCCACCGCTGTCGGCAACCTGTTCATCTTCCTGGGTGTGACCATGCTCAACAAGTTCCCGCAACAGTGGATGACCTGGGGAGTCTTCGCCCTGTTCTGCCTGCTTTCGATGGCCGTGATGCTCGGCATGCTCAAATGGCTGGAGCGCATCACCACCAACACGCAAAACTAAAAACGATTGAGGCGGTCTGACCCGATCGGACCGACACATAACCCAAAGGGATTCCCGTATGCATCAAGGGGATCCCTTTTTTAACAACCCGACGAAAAAGAATGGTCATCTATCATTTTCCACAGAGCGACGCCATCGACGAGAGCGCCATAGCGCGGATGGTGGCGAACAGCACCGACCAGCAGGCCGCAGCCGTGGCCGGCATGAAGACGCTGAGCCGCAAGCGCGAGCAGGCGGTGAGCTATGCCATGCTGGCGTACGCGCTGGAGCATGACGCAGCGCTGATAGCCAGCGGTGAGACGCACGTCCTCCCCTTCCCTAGCGAAGCCCTCTACTACCAGCCCGAGCGGGCGCCCCTGTGGCAGAACGGCGAGCACGGGAAGCCCTATCTGACGAACCACGAGGGTGTCCATTTCAATATCAGCCACTGCCGCGAAGCCATTGTCACAGCCGTCAGCAGCCACGATGTGGGCGTTGACGTGGAGGGACGCAGGAAATTCAGCGACAACCTGCTAGGACGCGCCTTCAGCGAAGCCGAGCAGCACCTTGTGCGGCAAAGCGACGACCCCGAATGGGAGTTTGCCCGCATCTGGACCCGCAAAGAAGCCTACTTCAAATGGACCGGCACCGGCATCCTGATCGACCACTTGAAAACGGTGGAAGAGGAGGCGGCGATTGCCCAATGTCATATCGAGACCACGCTGGTATCGCCACCCCCACCCTTTCAAGACCTTGTTTTTTATTTATCTATAGCCCAAGATCAAACAACAGTTTTATAATTACAGTATCTCAAAAAAGAGCAAAAAGGCGCAATGGTTTCTTGCCATTTTTCCGGCAATGTTCTGCATCAGACATGCTTCCCCCGAGGCGACAGGGCGAAGCGTACCGTCGTTATCGACTTCCGTGAGCTGTCAGGCGTACAGGGAGAGGTGACATGCGAGGAGGCGACAGCCACACTTAAGGAAAGCTTGTAGGACATTGTGTGACGTCTTACCTGTTGTTATAGAAAAAGAGACGCGTTGGCGTCTCTTTTTTTTGTCGATGACCTGTTGTCAGAAGAGGTTGAAGAAGAAGAATCATTTAAAACCAGACAGGGTCTACCACGTATTCTCCCAAGTTGTAATATTCTTCACGAGTTATCTGCCCTTTAAAATGAGAGCACCACCTTTTATTGCAAATCGCGCATCTATCGGTACGGCTAACATTTCCACCATCAGATTTATACATAAATCGAGCATCTCCATTCTCAACAATATTGCAACAATAACGAGAACTATCGACAATCAAAATACTGTCACATTTTTCTCCTTCAACAATCGTCATCTCGTTTATATCAGGCTCCGACCGACATATGAAAAACAGAACAACCCCAACGAAACACCCAACACCCAGCAGGAGCAAAAACAAATCATCAAGTTCAAACACCCCGTCCCAGCACCTTGCTACAAACATCCATAGCAGGCCTATTCCCAACGCAAAAAAAAGCATTACCGTACCGATGTCGCACAACCTATCAACGGAAAGCATTGACGCCCCTATAAAGAATAGACCCGCCATAACGATTGCCGTTTCAATGACAGCCAAATTACGCCAACGCTTTCTTTTTATTCCTACTATATAAAAAACAAAAACCGAAGTCCCAAACCATAAGGTGGCAAAGAATAAAATCCAAGCCATATTATATTCTGATTAATATTCATCATGCGAACCAATATATCTCAGATGGCTAAAACCATGAGGTCTCGTCTTGACACCTTCCTGCGTCAACAAATGGCTATTTGCGAACCAATTCTTAATAAAGTATTCCTTATCATCGAACCAACCGTCATGAGACATATCTGAAGTATAGACAGTCACTTCAACCAAGCCTCCACACCATGAGAAAGATGACCATGCCCAGTCATGCACTGTATCCGGAACCCATAATTCACTTAGTGCTGTACATCCGCAAAACGCATTCGATTCAAT
This sequence comes from uncultured Bacteroidota bacterium, assembly GCA_902793295.1. Lineage (GTDB taxonomy): Bacteria > Bacteroidota > Bacteroidia > Bacteroidales > P3 > Colimorpha. The sequence continues at coordinate 28,500 of CADBDA010000019.1, read as the reverse complement.
AATGCGTACCCTATCAGGGATAACAACCGACTCAAGACTCGTACAATAGCGGAAAGCACTTTCTCCAATTTTTTCTACCGAGCCACTCAGTTTTAGATGTTTCAACGAATGGCAATCCGAGAAGCATCCATGAGCAATATTTGAGGGACCATATTCCAATTTCTCAAGGGCTTCACACACCGCAAAAGCATCTTCGTCGACATATTTGACCTGTTCTGGAATAATCAAATGCTTGAAACCCGTATGGGAAAAGGCACTTTTACCAACATAGACAATATTGGACTCACCAAAATCAACGACATCTCTTATGGTCAATTTTGATAATCTTATTTTGAATTTATAAGAGAAAATAATACAGGACAGTCTATTACAACCATTAAAAGCATAGTCGCCAACCCCTTTGAGACCGTGTGGAAATGCAACAATCTCAAGATGGCGACAACCCCCAAATGCCTTTGATGGAATATACTCAATCCACTCAGGGACAACAGCCTTAACAATATGTCCCTCCCTATCGAACGTCACATCAGTACAACAATCTCTATAACCTTCTTCTCTATATCCCGGAAATGCCCTATCAGATAAGTTTTTCTCCAGTTTAAATCCCAACGTTTCGGCAAGCCTTAATGACATTGTAAAAAATCTAACATTTTGACACTCTTGGAAAGCATCAGAGCTGATATCCGGCAAAGCACCCTTTTCGTACTCATACCTAACCCTATGCGTAAGAGGATTAGACTCAACAACAACTTCTTCAAGTCCATCGCAGCAGCAAAAAGCCTGATCTCCTATATGTTTTACTTTATGAGGAAAGACAAGACGTTTCAATATCATTTTTGAACAATTTTTAAAAGCTCGCGATCCGACGTATTCCACATTAGGAGGAAAGTTTATTTGTTCCAACGCGTCACAATCACTGAAGGCGTCATCACCAATACACTTCAACCCTGATGGCAAAACAATTGACTGAACAGTCGAATTGGAAAACGCGCCCGTACCAATTTCAAACACCGAATCTGGAATAATAATTTCTTTAACACCTTCCATATTCTCAAACGACCATTCGGGAACTTTTTCCACACCATCATTAATCCTGACCACTCCGTCAGAGTAGACATACCATGATTCAAATCGAGTTATTGTTTTCATAAATAATTGATTTTAAAAAATAATACAATAATACAATTATTTCCATTAAACCACGTTTGTTTTTTCAAAATCCGATGAATTAACACAATCTCCCCAAGCCAACAACCAACATCCACACTATGAACAAATATGACATTTTCATCGCCTATAGTCACTATGATGTGGGTAAAGAATATGCCCAAAAGTTGTACAATTTGTTGACAGAAGAAACCTTATTAAGAGTTTTCATCGACTCCAAGAGCAACCTGTCCACAAACGACACCACCCTGGCTTTAAAACAAAGCAGTGTTGTCGTTTTGTTACTCACTTCGAAGACCCTTGAAACCATCAAACGAGAAATGAGCAAAAGAAAAGACGAACGTTCCATGCTCATACGTGAACTCAACGAATTAGCGAAATTTGATGAAAGTAGAATAATACCATTAAATATTGTAGAAGGAAAAGATATCGACAGCAATGAGATTCGCTTCGTCCGAAAAAGGCTCGACAACAAAGAGTATTCTGAAATAAAAAAAGAATATCAATTCTTGTCGTCAATAAACTATATTAAAACCAATTATAACGAACCCCTTTCCAAACAAACAATCATCGACATAATAGAACGTCTATCAAGATACGAGAAAGCGACCCAAAAGCACAGGAGAACCAAACACATCATAGCTTTAACTGTTATTATCCTTTTTGCCTTATTCACAGCAGTATTTTATTATCTACGGGCAGAGAATCTGAAAGAACAACTGAACGATAAAAAAATTGTACTTATTGGCGGGGGAACAGCCAAACAATATTTCTTACGTCATGGAATAAACCCAGACACTATGCCAAATACAGTGATGATGCATGCACCGTCACAACTTGTTTGGCCACTATTAGCCGAAACATATAAAGACACCTCAGAAAACGAGAACTACACAACCATTGTTTTATCGTCACAAACCATCGGCTCTGTAGATCAATTATTTTCACAATGGGATTCTAGCCAATTAATCGATAGTCATCGGCTGATAGACCTTTTTCTTGACTCGATACCTCTCCAAGTCGGAATATACCCCAAAAAGGCATTTAAACAATTCAAAGACAGCATCACCGTTTCCCAATTGAAGGAACTTATCGGTAATTTAAAGGAAAACAATCTTTTTTTGGTCACCACCTCAGAACATAGCGGAACACTAAACACATTTCAGAAACTACTAGAAATCGACAAACTGATTGGTGCGCCCATCAGACCATCCAGACCCGATCTTCTTAAAGGCTACTACCTAGATAAAAAGGGAAATAAAAGCTATTCCGCAATCATAGTACTACAAAACGAACTATACAATATTAAAAACAATGAGACTAACAACATAAAAATTCTGAATGTCTACGACGACAGTCTCCATAAGCAATGTAAACTACCTCTTCATCTTTACATGATGATAAAAAAGATCCATGGCAACAACAAAATAAAATTAGACATAGATACAAACAGTCGACTATTCTATATTCTCAACCAACTCGGTTGGAAAGAAAAGACACTCCCAGACACTAGCGGTATGATTATTCATCTCAAAAATCAAAATCAATAGGTAGCACGAAGCCTTTCCATTATGGCATTAATAAAGGCTTTACGATTCTCTTCATTTACATACTGAAACCTAACGTTGCCATAGGGTGATAGCTCAAACACAACGCTCAGGCTTTCCCTATTTATTTTACACGTGCCTCGTTCTGACAAATGGAATAGAGACCCACCCTCTATACAGTGAATGACTGGCATTACATCAGTCATATACTGACCAGTGTCAACTACAAAATTATTATAAACAAGAAAAATAGGATGATTGTCGTCTTTGATATCAGCAAGTACGTCTTCGTTTTTATACTTCACCATATCACCTACAGCACTTGGAGACAGAATCACACTTACGTTATCCGGCAGCAGTGAGAACACCGTGTCCGCATAACTAGCATCCATTTTGTCCACAGAGGCATTGAATCCCAGACTGACAGGTTTCCCAATCTTTGATGGCTCCAATTTGCTTCCCATAAAATAAATTTCCTTGACCTTCGCCCGGACAAGTTCAATTCCTGACAACGGAGAAATAGTATCCGGCCCAGAATTAAGCAGATGAGACAGTGTGACAAGGAACCCAACCGACACAATTGAAACTGAATGATCTGGAGACTTAGCCAAAAGTCGTCTATAAAGGCGGCAACCGTCAGGTAACGAATCAATATATTGATCTTGACAAGTGCGTTTTAGATTATATCTATCATTGTTCAAAATACTACTATCTCCAGTTCGTGCGCAATAATTTATAAATAGTTTTTGGGGCACGCGACATTCCCTTTCCCATCCAATTGGAATGTTGCCGTGGCCGTAATATGTGTCCAGCAAATCAACCATCGCGGCATAATTATTGCCCACACGGTCACATATCACGCCAATCAAATCACACCGTCCCTCATCCATATACCTGTGTAATAGTTGCAGAGCAAAAATATCATCCGTACTACTACCCATATCCGTATCAAAAATCACCCGTTTAACCGCTTCCTTTTTGGCTCTCTGCAGTGCGCGCATGAAAGACGGGCAAGCATGCATCCTTGCGGAAACAAAACTGGCAGCCATAAAGCCTGCAATCACATCGCTATACCAGTGATAGTTGCAGACAATGCGATTGAAACCAAACTGATACCCTCGCTGCAGAATGGCATCACTGCTGTCCGGGAACAATTCTGCCAACAGCAATGCCGACGTCATCCCCAATATCGAATGACCCGAAGGATATGACCCATTGTTTCGCAACGTCTCCTCGTCCCAAGGAGCCAATGTCGGGGAATGATAATAAACATAAGGACGCGTACGCATATATGTCTGCTTTGGAATCTTGCAGATAAGATCTGCCGTTGCGATTGCCGTGTCAAGAAAGCCATAAATCTCAGGTGTGGCCAACTTAGACAGCTCCATCCCACAAAGAGGACTAAAGACACGACAGATGGTTTCGAGCGAATACACCGCATCACCCTTTGCCTGAGAGCATCTGGCCGTATCGGAAGCTCTGACCTCCACACCCCAATCGTAATATGCCTTGTCCGTCAAAAACTCCTGGCTGCCAAAAGCAGGTGGCGGTGGGAGAATCTTCACCAGATCAGGCATATCGCCAATTTCGAGCCAAGTGCCCTGTGCACTTGCATAACTTACTTGAAATGCAAAAAGCAAAACAATAAAACAACTTTTCAGACTCTTGTTATTCATAACTAATGGTTTATTTATATGTTACATTAAAAAAAGCAGCAATTGTGTTTCAATTATTCATAAGTGAGCCCCTTATTTTCTCGGGCAGTTCCGGCATTGCACCCTGTCGAGTACATACGTATGCACTGACGTCAACGGCAAGTTGGTGAGCCTCGTCAAGTGGTAAACCTTTGAGAATGGCAGCACAAAATGCGGCGGTAAAGGAATCGCCGGCGCCAACCGTATCAACAACATTCACTTTAGGAGTGTCCTTGTATGACATTTCGTCTTGAGTGAAAATATAGGATCCCTCCGCACCACATGTATAGATTATAGTATTAATTCCCCATGATGACATTATTTCACGGCAACAATCCTCCGGTGTGTTTTTTTCTATCCCAAACATCTTACATACAATAGGCAATTCCTCGTCGTTAAGTTTCATCACGTTACATCTATGCATCGAACTGTCGACAATGTCTTTAGTGTAATAGTTTTGACGCAAGTTGATGTCGAAAATCCTCATGCAGGAATCCGGTGTTGCGTCTATGAAACTGTTAATGCAAGAGCGAGAAGCGATGGAACGTTGTGACAGTGTACCGAAACAAACTGCACGCGCGTTGGATGCTTTCTTTTTAATTTCAGATGAGAATGGAATATAATCCCATGCAACATCTTCCACAATCTCATAATTAGGAATACCCTTATGCAACTTCACATTTACAACTCCTGTTTTATGAGAGTTATTAATTGCCAAAATATGCCTTAGCCCAATCTTGTTATACTCTTCGACAATATTATCTCCATTTTTATCATTACCGATAGAACTTATTGCTATAGATTTGTCCATTCCCAACAACTGCCCAACATGAAAGGCGAAATTCATCGGAGCGCCCCCCAATTGTTTCTGATCACCCATTACATCCCACAAACATTCCCCAATTCCACAAACCAATGGACTTATGTCATTGATCCGTTCTATTTTAGACCTTGTTTCTTTTCTTTGTTTTTTCATCTCCATCATTTTTTTGTTGGCCAATACAATCAGTTTGACTATTCCAACCAAAACAATGATGCCAACAACAACTATTCCAATCCACGTTAAAATTGAAGAAACAACACCACCAAAGATTCCCTCAAGGGTTTTATATATTATTGGTCCAATTTTGCCCATATTGCATATCGTTTAATAATTGTCACTAATAATAATCAATAACATGATTCTTTCAGAACGACACTCTTTCCGTCAACCATCTTTATCACTCCATGCCTCCAACCAGGCAGATTGTATATGTTGAGCCACACCGAGTAAGGGATGTTTTGTTCCACAAGAATGCATCGTTTTGTACCCTCTTCCCTTGCGTCAATGATGAGATTACGGTAAAAATCATCACTTTGTTTCGAATTAGACTCACTCAGAAGAAAACAAACCGAGTCCAAATAACGGTATAAATTGCTATCCTCTATCAGAAAAACTCCGTCAGACCCATATCCTAAATCCAAGAATAGGTCACACAGGAATTTTCCGGAATCGACGGACTCCTCTTTCACCGTGTTACTATTATTACATCCAACAACCATTAGTAATAATAGCATTGCAGTATAGACATGTAGGTATTTCATAAACAATCCATTTTTAATATGTTTTCAAACTAATATTATTCTTCCATGATTCAAATAATCCTGTACCAAGGCATCAATCTTCTTTTTTTTCACATTCGCGAAGCAGTTGTGATTCTATACGTTTTTTTCGGAGAGGCCATACAATATACATCAGGGATGCGCATAATGGAGCAGAGAAGATAACAATCCATTCTATAACGACGACTATGTCGACATTATTATGCCCTTGGTGACATCGTATTCCCACCACAAGCGTCACAAATAGCGAAAATGCCAGTACCGACAAAAAAGTCATTAAAAACAACATGTTTTTTCTCTCAGCAAAAAAGTCAATTACCATTAAAGTAACACAATAGGCAGCGAATGGAATCCCCAAAACGAGTCCCAAGTCAATTCCAAAAGGCAAGAGAATGGCTGACAGCAAAAACATTACGGCCATTATGACAGATGTTGACACAAGGTGATTCTCTGTAAGGAGTTTGAACCAAGGCATTAAAATGGCAGAAAGGCAAAGTCCCATGAGGGCATCAGCCACCCGATAAAACCAAGTGTACGGACGATATAGCAAATACCTGGCTATCCACGGGAGTTCCTCCTGCGGTTGTTCATCTGGAAGCCATACTGAAGTATGAGGCCAAATCATATTGATCCATTTTCCTATTGATGCCTGACTAAACAATATTGCTCCAACCACAAGAGCAGACACTATCAGCGGCAATACCCGAATGGGTAGCTTTTTACTACAAAACTGCCATACAATGATTGCGAGACATAATGTTTCGCAGACAACCAATATTATTTCCAATTGCAGTAAAAAAGCAACCAATCCAAACAGGCCCAACAGTGTGGGAAAAATAAGTTTTTTCATATGTTTTTTATTTATTATGTGCTGTTATCTTATTTTGACAACTTGCAGACCTCCTCAACAATGTTCCGACAAAGTCCCGTCAGTTCCACCAGTTCCTCCATGCAGCTCCACTCGCGGACGCTGTGCACAGCCTGCTGACCACCATAAATACAGGGACCGCCGGGCAGACCCTTGGCCACCATCAGAGCACAAGTCGTTCCAGCACGAAGGTGTGTGGGTTTCAATGGAATGCCCGATTTCTTTGCAGCAGCCATGATTATATCCGGGAGCCCTGAATACATGCTGTTGGCAACATTGTCATACTGTATGAAACATTTAGTCATCTCTATCTCCACTTTAGGGAAGGCTTCGCGGGTTTTACGCATGGCCTCGTTCATATAGCCCGAATAAGTCACGCTGTCGGCCTTATCGAAATAGCGCAGTCTAAACTGAATTTCCCAGTCTTGCATGTTATCCATTTCTGTGATGTCAAAGCAATGCACATATCCTTGCATTTTTTCGGAGTTAGAAGGATGAACCTCCAACGGCAGTTGGGCAATAAAATAAGCCATGGCCGTGCGTGCGTCAGCGTATCCCAACACTTTGCCATTGCTTGAATGTGCCTGATTACCCTTGAACAGATAGGCGCGGTTCTCCGCTGTGAAATTGGCCACGGAAAATTCGCCATAGTCATTGCCATCGACATCAATCAGTATTTCCGGCACCTTGTCCATATAATTGAGGTCTATCCGCATGGCCACCTTGCCCACATCTTCGTTTTGGGTAAAGAAGAAATAGACATCGCCATGTTTGAATTTTTCATCTGCAGCCATTTTCTCTATCAGTGTCACCAATATAGCACAGCCCGCCTTGCAATCAGCCCCAAGCAAAGTTGTGCCATCGCTGGTAACAATGGTTCTACCAATGAGATCTTTTAGATGGGCACCTTGCGGCGAATTTGGACTCAGCACAATGTTATTGTTCAGCACAATGTCACCGCCGTCGTAGTTGTGTTGTACTTGAGGATACACTTGCCGACCGGTGTTCGGTCCAGGTGCCTCGGGTGTGTTGTCCAGATGAGCCATAAAGGCCACCGAAGGCACCTGTTTTTTCATGTTCGACGGCACCTTGGCGTAGACATAATAGTCTGGCGACATTTTGACTTCCACACCTTTGATAGTTTTGATTTCATTGTAAATCAAATTGGCCATTTGTCGTTGACCCTCAGTCAAGAAAAAGATGTTTTCGGAAGTGTCAACAGATTGCGAACCAATTTTGACATAGGAGAGAAACCTGTCAAGCATACATTCCACGTCTGTTTTCTGAGCAAATGCAACTTCAACGAAAACGAACATTACGATAGAAACAATAATTTTTTTCATGATTATGTTTTTAAGATAATAATTATTTATTAGAAGTTATTTAAAATAAGATTCAATGATTTTCTTAAAGCACCTGAACGGCATATTTTATACCTTTCCTCAGTTACAATGGAACCCCATTGCGCCCTCGGAAAGGCGAAAATCCGCTCGTTCATGTCCATAATAAAATTCATCAATCATATCAAACAGCATCTTAAAAATACCAATTATTACAAGCACCTATCAATGCAGCAGCACTGTCAGTTACAATGACATTTCGTTTTTCGTTTGCAAAAATACGTAATGTTTTAATATTTTTTACTATATTTGGAAATATTTTTTAATTAAACTACATATGTACCTAATATTATGGCACATAGCCATAGTTAAAAAAGGTTAAAAACATTGTTCGGGAGATAATAATAATGGTTTTTACTAAAAGAAAGAAAAGAATTTAATAAAAGAATAATAGATCCAACAATATATTTTTTTTCATGACGTTATTAGAAAAAAACAACATTATGCTTAATAAGGAAGGAAAATATGAGTACAGACATCCTCGAGCGATAATAGCCGTCGATGGGGTAATACTATCCATAATTGAGAATGATTTGCGAGTACTCATCATCTCGGAAGATCAAGAACATTGGCGGCTTCCTGGACGGAAGCTGCGTTTTGATGAAATAAACGGAAACCAATGGGGAGAGGTTCCTGACAATTATCAAAACGGAGATGAATTAAAACATTGTCTATCAGATGCAATCCGGCTTAAAATTGACGGAACACGTTTTTCCGAAAAAGAGTTTGTTTTGAAAATGATGCCAGAAATGACGCCACTGAAGTTGCGTGACTGTCCGAACAGAGACAAAGACAGACCACTAATTGAGGTATCCGGAATAGACAAGAAAGACCGAGTCATCACACAACCTTACATGATGTTGGTAAACCCCTATTTTTTTGTAAGCAAAGAGAATGAAACCAATCAACGCCTTCGGCTGCAACGACGTCAAAGGTTGGTAAACAATTTTTTTGTAAGCAAAGAGAATGAAACGATCGAAAAAGAAACATCCTTAATCTTTAAAAATCCCAAATTACTGGGAAAGACTGAGACAACTGCCTATTGGGCACCTCTTTATCAAATATTTAAAGACAACGACTGTTATGAAATGACAATCGAAAGAAAAGCACCAAACCTCACATCAAACAATATAGAGAAAAGGCCCAGTCAAGAGGAACGAAATGAAAAATGGGTGTTCCGTATGTTGTTCGACCATGCAGAAATACTATTAGACGCATTACAGACATTACGATTACAAGCAAGGACACAGCCTGTAGGAAGAGATTTCTTTATTAGCGAAAACAACAAAGAAATGTTCACAATGCAACAAATCAAAAGAATGTATGATTTAATCATTGATGGGAACCTAGAGATAAGTAACCTGAAAAAGACACTAAAAGAGCGCAACTTAATCATAGAATATACAGAAAACGGCAAAGTCAAAAAAACCGAAAAGTCTACCACTCGTCCAGCCGTATTGTTCAAATACGATGACAATTGGTATGACTATTATATGGAAAACAAGAACTTAGCATTAAGACTGTAAAAACATACAATATAAAGACACACCCATTAGAGGAGAATTTCATGAAATTCTCCTCTATTTTTTATATCATTTGGCATCGAAAAAAAATCGATTAGTAATCAATTCTTTATGTAGAGAAAACCTCAAAAATTTCATTTTTTTTGAGAAAAAGATCTTGTTGTAATATTTTATTTGTATATTTGCAGTGGATTTTACTATATTTAGAAATAGATGATATTTAATTTGAATAACAATTATTTAAACACAAATATACCGCAAAAAATCTCACAATAAATCTATTATCATTGTCAAAATTAATAAAAAGAATAAACGATAAATAAAAAAAAGCGATTACTACTGTTGTAACACTTGAAATAAAATAACAATAGCTTCCCTACAACAGACAAAAAAAAACAAATACCAATCAAAAAACCAAATAATTATCGCCATGGAAACACAAGATTCATACATCCAGTCAATTTGGGAGACACTAAAAAACAAACAATTCAACAGACATGAATATATGAAAAAACTTGAAAAAGTGTCGAATCTTGAGGTTGAATCACCTCATTGTCTGGACATTATCGATACCAAATGTGCACTACTTATGCATCTTGGATATTATAATACTGCATTATATTACATAGACATAATACAAAATAGATATAAATTTATTCATAAGGAGGTCCTCACGGAAAGAAGGGTTCAATGTTATTACGAGTTAGGAGAATATAATAAAGTACCAGATATAACCGAAATGTACAACAAAGAGAGCGAGAATTTACTTGTACTCAAAGCTTTCGCATACAGGAACATGGGCGAACACGAAAAATCAATCGAGATATGCAACAAAGCATTACATCAACATCCTAGATCAAAAGAATGGGCTCTATTTCAACGAGGATGGAGTTATCGAGCATTGGGTAAAATGGATAAAGCATTTGATGATCTCCATGAAATTGTATGCCTGTCAGAACAAAAAAAGAACGACTTGGCAAAATACTATGCAACCTTTTGTTTGGCATATTTCGGAGACATAGATGCCTCCATAAAAATGTTAAACAAAATCATTGCTGAGAAAAACACCATCATTTGGAAAAATCTTTTGGCTGCAGAGATTTACTCACTTGTCGGACAAACAGACAAGGCGGCTATTGCATTAGAGAACTGCATAGATGATATTACCGTCAAAGGTGTAAACGAGACTTTATCCCGCTCCACACTGGATGACCCCGCATTAAAAAATGTATTTGATGACAAAAGCAGCATATACCGAAGAGTAGTTCAATTCATCGAAAACAACGAAGACAATGATTACAAAGAATTTATATCATCCAAGAAGACTCAATCAACGCAATATAACATTCCCAAACGGACTGCAATGAGCATTTCTCGTAACACTGACGGAGTAACCCTTCTCGTCCCAATATCAGTCAACAAAACACCTACATTTTTTGAATTCGGTGGAGAATCAACAACCTTAATTAACGCACAATATGTTCCCTGCACATCAAGAAAGAAAACAACCCAACATAAAACAAAATGTCATGGCACAGTAACCGGGTTCATGACAACAGTCAACCTCTCTTTCAATGACATTCAAATAAAAGCGAAAGCCATCGCTGTAACAAACGACTTCCAAAACAATGTCATTGGCACCGATATTCTTTCAAAATTTTCCAAAATTCAAATAAACAACGATATAATAGCACTGCAACTATGAAACCTCACGACATCCAACAAACATTTGTCCAATATGCCGAAGAAATGCTACAAAGTCCAGAAGGAGTCGGACCACTTTGCCGCAAAGAAATTGTGCGAAAGTACGTCAATTATGGCTACTATATCCGAGCAATCGAATTATGTACCGAAACATTACGAGTGTTTGACAGACACCCAGATTTCGAAGCATTAAGAGAAGAAGCCATCGACAAGGCCAAAGCGAAAAACCAGGTGATAAACTACTGTGAAGCGATAAGCCATCTAAACCCGAACTGGCATAAATGTATAGTGTCAGGTGCCGGAAATGTAAGGATGTGGTGGTACAATAAACTACCAATAATAAAAGGTACCATAACAGGCATTAGCAATATCTTTTCAGACGGAGAAGACGAGGACAACGAAATAGAATGCCACTTCACAATCAATCCAGCAAGAGCCATTGGGACCCTGTCGTACAACACCCTAAAAGAGATCATCAATTGTGGAGTTGAATGCCCAATACTTTACAACAATCAAGAAGGGATTGTAGTGAACATTCCTTTAATAAAAATCGGATGCTCAGAAATACACAACATGGCTGTAGAAATCATTTTCAATGAAAATGAAAACGACCTACCATCTATTGGACAAAACGTCCTAAATCAATTAAATTACACACTTGACTTCAACAAAATGAGATTTCAATTTAAATCGTAGATATAAGAAGCTGTTTAAAATTAAATTCAATGAATTTCTAAAATCACCTGAACGGCATATTCTATACCTTTCCTCAGTTACAATGGAATCCCATTGCGCCCTCGGAAAGGCGGAAATCCACTCGTTCATATCCATATTAAAACCCATCAATCAAAATTAAACAGCTTCTAATAATTGTAAAACAGTGGAGGACGACGCCAAAGCAACAAGCTGTTCTATCAAAACCTCATTGGTAGCGCCCCCGTCTTTCAAGAGACAATATTTTATCTGTCTGTTGTACAGGGCAACAGACTATAAGAAAAAAAGACATCAGTGCGTCTTATTTGTTGCCGAATTGCAGTCAGAAGAGGTTGAAGAAGAAAAAGAGGGCGGCGTAACGTGCCGGGATGTCCCTGGCATAGCCGAGCGTGTGGTTGTTCTTGTCCCGCACGGCGCCGTCGGGATAGATCCTGCCCAGCGTGGAATTGTTCGTATTGCGGACCCGGCCGTCGCTTTCCACCTTGCCCAAAGCAGAATTGTTGCGGTCGCGGACGGTGCCGTCGGTTTCCACTTTGCCCAGATAGCGGTTGTTGGGGTCGCGAATCACGCCGTCAGACTGGATTCGCGCCAACATGGAATTGTTGCCGTCGCGGACGGTGCCATTGCTCTCCATCTTAGCGATGAAAGAGTTGTTGGCGTTGCGGACGGTCTGCGAGCGGCCTACAGCGGCAAGGCAGAGGACAAAAGACAACAGGAGGACAATCTTTTTCATGGTTGATACGTTTGGATTTGAAGGGTAAGAAAACGTTCACTTTATTCCCATGTCACTAAATGGTTAGGGCCGTCGTTGGGCTGCACAAGTTGTTGTCAACGTTGTGGAAGGCCAGATAGGCGATGCAGCCGTTGTCATTCCAGCCCTCAGGGAGCGGCACTGCCGCTTTTCCCTCACTGCGTTTCGCCACCGTCTGAGAGACGACAGCCTCGTCCCTTTCGGTATTGTAGACCGCCACCAGAAGCGTGTCGTCGGGACTACTAATGCCGTTGTCGCCATCCGACGCCCATGAAAAGAGCGCCGTATTCTTTTCGCGGCGGGCCTTCGTCACCCGAGGAGCCGCCAGCGGGCCATCCGACAGTTGGACAGCGAGGTAGTCGATAGCGAAATTCGGGCCATTGCCGACGACCTCCTTACGGAGATTGGCCGACATGGCGGCGGAGCGGACGTGGGTGCGGCTTTTATGCGCGTCGAAGCCGATGGTGTAGAATACGCGCACCTTGGAGAGGAAATGCGACATCAGGCTGAAGCGGGACATGTTCCTTTTCTCGCCCAGAGTAGGTGGTGTCGTACGTTTTGCGGGGTTGGCACGCGCGATCACGCGGCCCCGCTTGTCGGTAAAGATATTTATTGGTCCGACGCGGCCGGAGAGACCGACGATGTCGAAATTTGTGCCCTCCTTTTTCTGTGCCGGTTTGCGGATGCGCGGTTTGTAGCGATTGGCCGGGTTGAAAGGGACCGGATTGTCGCACTGCAAGGTGAAGCAGCCCAAGTAGGTGGAATTGCTAGCGAGGGAGGAGTTTTTGTTGTAACAGGCCGCATAGAGATGGAACGGGATGCCGGCCCACTTGGGGTCGACGACAATGGTTGCGGAGGCATCGGCACGGCAAGCCAGTTCGGGGTAGACGATAGCCTGGCGAAATTCGGGGCAGTAGAGGGAGACCATCAGGAGGTCGGAGGAGGATTGGAGGTTAGCGGTGTCGGATTGTTTTTTTGCGGTGGAGGTTTGATTTGTTTGATTGGTAGGTTGGTTTGAAGCTTGACGAGTGGTATTGGTATGGGTGGGGGCTTTCCACGAGAGACGGATGGTGTTATCGTTGCCGGCTTGTGCGGAGAGCGTGTCGGGTAACGGCAACGGGCCTTCCGCCAACTGCAGCACGGCATAGTCCAACTCCATTTTGGGATACTCGCCTTTGAAGGCTTTGTGGTAGTTGAGCTTCATGGCACGGTCGCGCGGACGACCCGGGAAGGCTGCAAAACCAAGCCGCAGGAAGACAAAGGAAGGTCCGAAGACCCGCTGCATCAGTTTGAATTTTTGGGCATTGACGATTTGATTGTGTGTTTGGACAGAGCCGCGGTTGCCAACGGCTGCAACCACGACTTTGTTCTTCCACTGATAAAGACTCAGCGGACCTGTGTTTTGCGGGAAATCCTCTCTGTTTTTGTCGTCGATAGTAGCCATAGCAAATGCATTTTATAATGGAGGTTTAACGGCTGGCGTTGTCACAAGCACCCGGTACCGGTCAGTTGCCTAGGGACAAAGTCACTGTTTGACAATTTTGATGGTGTATCCTTTGTCGTTTTCGGTAAACATGGGGCCCTTGCGGCACAGCCAGACAGGAAGTGTCATTCTTCAGAATGCCGGCGCACAAACCATCCAGAAACACTGCATGCGGCAGTTTCGGCTCGAGCCAGTGGCGTTTGTGTCGGAAGGCAAGCATGATTTGAAGAATTTACAATGATTCGTGAGACTGGCATCGCCCATTTTCATTTTTTTAACGTAAAAACATGATTATTATTGCCCTCGGAATGGCTGAGGGTTGCAAAAGATTCTTCTTTTATTTGGTTAGCGTTTCTTTATTGTCTATCAGCATTTCTTTTTTCCAAAGCAAAACATGAAGAGCTCCAGTGGAGCTATGAGCCGAAGCCCGAAAAGTCCCTCACTTTTCGGAATGGCTGAGGAACTGGCAAAGAAAAGTGCTTTTTTCTTCTTCAACTTCATCTTCTTTTCTTCATCAACTTTTCTTTCGCCAGAGCCGGAAAGAAAAGTTGCAAAAGAAAGCGGCTCTTTCACGTAAGGAGATTGTCCGCTGCTTCCGGGCGATGGAAATCATCGGCTCAGGAGACTGTGGCGCAGGAACTCGCAGGTTCGTCCGTGTCTTTTTACTTGTGACGGT
This sequence comes from uncultured Bacteroidota bacterium, assembly GCA_902793295.1. Taxonomy (GTDB): domain Bacteria; phylum Bacteroidota; class Bacteroidia; order Bacteroidales; family P3; genus Colimorpha. The sequence continues at coordinate 13,371 of CADBDA010000019.1, read as the reverse complement.
TGGATGGGGGTTCTGGTTTACCTTTTTACTTTTGAAAGTTATCGCGCTCAGACACCCTGCGACCTTTACAGCCTCCTGCTTGTGATTTCCTATCACCCTCCAGCAAGCTACGGGAGAAGAAGCGTTTTTTATTGACGGGGGGGAGTTCTATTGGGGTTCGGTTTTGGATACAGAGGGATGGTTGGTTTTGCTGATGTTTCTGCTGCCGTGTTCGGATCGGCAGGGCGCTTCTTCTAAGCGCAGCCACCGCGGTGGGTGGCTTTCTCCGCTCCTTCCGTCGCTATCGCAGAGAGCCACTGGCTCTCTGCTTCACCCTCCAGCAAGCTACGGGAGAAGAAGCGTTTTTTATTGACGGGGGGGAGTTCTATTGGGAGGTGGGTTTTATGTACCAAATACTGGTACTTTGTTCTGCTTAGTGTTGTACTTGTAAGTGGGATTTTGGTTCTGTAAGACACACGTTACCTGCACAACAACACATTGTTCGGAAAAGAAAAGACGGCCTGACAAAAAAAAATAATAAAAGAAATCGGGTTCGCTTGCTTTTTTTTCGTAATTTTGCAGTCGTATTTGTCATGTGCCATTGCAGAGACAGGTGGCGCTGACCTTCGGTTAAGAAACCACTAACATCCAAAACACCCACAAGATGAAAAAAATACTATTCACAACCGCAGCACTAAGCATGTGTCTTGTTTTCTCATTATGCTCCAATTCGAGAACGGACTCCGGACAGGGATCCGACTCTGCAACGGCAGAAGTGACGGCGAAATCACCTTTGGTCACCCCCGACCTCACTTTCTTTGAGCTCCAGGGACCGGTGAAGAAAGTAACCGTCAACAAAAACACCTACGAATTTGACAACAACGGCAATCTGACCAAAGTGAACGGGAAGTCCCCGTCCAGTTTATACTCCCGCGATGAGAAAAGAAGGATTGTATCGGAAAACGCTGACGGAATGGAATATGTATACTTTTGGGATTCCAAACGGCCCACAGGATACACCGTGCCGATGATCGGCGACATCACGTTCACTTACGACGAGCGCGGCTTTCGGACAGCGGAAAAGAGCGAGCAGCAAGTGGAGGGTTGTGACGAGTGCCGTGATGTCTATGTCACCTACACTTACGGCAACACAGACGCGTATGGCAACTGGCTGTCGAGAAGTAACAACATCGGTGAAAAGACTGTCCGGAAAATTGAGTACTACGCTGTTTCCGGAGCCGCAGCAAACGACAACAGCGTCGACAAGGACCTCACCATTACAAAAAGTGGCGTAGGGCCCTTTGCCATCGGTGCCAAATTCCCCGCTGCCGGCCCAGTTCCCGGAAGCAAACTCACAATCAAGCGCACATCACGTACTGAGATCGGGGAAGGTGAGGAATACACTGTAGTGATTGACCAAGTGATGTTTGACAACGAAACAGTCATGGAGCTGGTGAAGGATTACGATAAAAACACCATAAATGAGATAAAGATCCTATCCCCCCGCGTGAAGACTGCCGAGGGAATCGGTGTCGGGTCGACCATTGAAACGTTTTTTAACACATACAGCAGTGCCAATCTGGGGTTCACCTACATCTCCGGGCTACTTATGATGATGTGCGACGAATACGAAAGCTGCCAGTTTTTGCTGTCGGAATTGGATTTCAAGTATGATTTAACCAACGGAAAATACTACCAATCAGACTATATAACGCTGAAACCATCTGATTTCAAACCAGGAGCAAAAATCGTGGCTGTTCGTCGTTTCTGATCGGCAGTGCCGACTTCCGCCTTGGGAGCCGGCACACTTTTTTCTTTTCATTTTGCGGAAAATGTGTATCTTTGCAACACAAGATGACGAGGATATGAGATCTTATTCTATTCATAACTCACTGATTTTCACCCCCCACAAGTCCGCTAAGTCTGTAGCGAGCCGGGCAATTCCCCTATTCTTATCTGTTCTTAAACACTCTGCTGCCGGTATGGCGGCGGGCGATACTATTTCCCTTTTCTTTCCTGGTCGTAACCTCCCTGTTGCCGGTCTCTCGCGGTGCCGGTCCGCATGCTGCTGGCCCCATCTATGTGGTCGTTCCTCCCATCGCCAATGGAACCATAGAGTTCACGACCAGCATTAATGGCATCTACTATTCCTGCACCCGCACCAAGAACGTCACCGGCCGGACCCTCAATAAGGGAAGCCTTTACCCCGTTGAGCTCGAGATGGGCCGCTTGTTAGAGAACCACGTGTTTCTCAATTTGCGGAAGCAACACAAAGGCCACATCTTTTACTACCAAGGTACTGGCGAATGTGTTTTTGTGGTGACCGACAGCCACAACAAACCATCATCGCTCTACCAGGTCTGCCTGGAGCTGACCGATGAAAACATACAACGAGAGATAGGTGGACTGCGTGACGCAATGAGTGAACTCCATTTAACATCTGGCACCATCGTAACCCTGTCAGACGAAGAGCGTCTGGAAGTCCCCGAAGGTACAATTGAGATTGTCAAAGCGTATAGTATTTGATGCCTTCGTAGTGGGTTCTTTGTGCCTTCTTTATGGTATCATTGTATCCTCTGTATAACTATTTTTACACCATATACTCATAACGGTCACATCATTACCACCAAGTAAGTCACCTCTAAGACCACCCTCAAATTGAAGATGGCCCCCTGCGGCGGCTTCGCAGTGAGCATCCGGGAGCGGCAATAGCCAACAAACGATTCTGACAGCTTGCGTCTCGAAGAGACGCCACATCAATAACCCCACACTAAGCGGCTGCAAGTCGCGCAGTGTGGGGTATTTATCACACCTTTACCCATCGCGTGTCGGAGACACGCAACAATGAATAATGGTTACAATTCCGTCTTATTCTTCACATACAGTGAGTAAGACAGTGTTGAATCCGAATGTTTTGAAGAGCATTTCAAGACGATTCAAACCACTTTCTTCGGCTTTTTGAAGAATGCCGTAATCAATGGCATTCTTCTCCAAATTAGCTTTGGCTCGTTCTTTGAGAGGTTTGGCAAGTTCGTGGCTCCACGTGCCTTTCTCGTATTCGGTGGTGAAGTCGGATGGGTTCATAATGATGTCAAACATCTCAGCCTGCGGGAGTTTCATTTCCAGTGTATCTCCGTGGACATTCATATCACCATCCTTTACTTTCGACAGGTCGAATCCTGCACGTACACGGCCTTTGCCAACAAGGACAATCTCGTTTTCTTTGAAGGTTTTACCTGCACCAATACCGAAAAGACCTTCTCGTTCAATGGTATCGATACGTATGTCGCGCAGAGGTACCTCCTCGTAATAGCAAGCGGTAGTGAACTCTCCAATTTTCTTCACTTCTTCCACGACATTTGCAGTCTTTTCGATGGAAAGGTCACGTTTGAGGAAATCAAACATATGTGTGAATTTGTAGGCTACAAATAGACCTGCACAAACCACAATGATAACGGTTAAGAGTGTTATGATTTTTCTTACTGTTTTCATTTCTTTACCTCCTCAAAGTTAATGTTAATATTTTGGAAACCCATTTGATTGAGCATTGCTGTAAATATATCCGAGACGTTTTGCTCAGCGTCCTGCAAGATACCCAAGTTAGGCACATCCTCACGGATGTCCTTCTCGCCCAGCTCAAGAATATGATTTTGTTCCTCAGCGCTAAAACTACTACGGAAGAAACCATAATTCTCAAAGACTGTCTCTGTTTCTTCTGCGGGCATATTGAAGGAAAGCAGTTCTGCGTGCGGCAAAGTGACGGTAACATCCTTGCCATTGATTTTCACCTTGTCGGCAGTAAACCCATCAAGTTTTACGCCAGCCTTCAAATAGGCTGTACTTTGGAATAGAATTTTGCGATCGCCAACACTGTACCATTGATTGTCATCTGTTTTTACGATCTTTTTGACTTTGTACTCTACGGTGCCCAATTCGGCAGCTTCGGCCATACGATGCACTCGTTGTTCAATTTGCTTCTCCTTGGCGGAGCATCCTGTCAGCATTAGCAGTGCCAATGCAATAAAAGAATAATTTAGTTTTTTAATTTTCATTGTCCTAAGTTGTTTTTAATAAATAATATTTTGTGCATTCTGAAAGTTCATATATCTTTTGCTCAATCATATTATCTCTATAATTCCAATGATAGCAGGTGGAATGAAGAAGAACTGGATGGCATAGCCAAGGGCAGTCATAATTCGGCTGCCAGCGAGATCCATACTGCTCTTTATCCAGAACCAGCGCGGCGGCACGGTGTCTGCCCAACCCACAATTCCGACGATGAGTCCAAGAACAGCAGACACTCCACCAAGGATCAGTGCCAGCGGATCAGGATCCTCAACTAAGTAAAAGCCTCCGATGAAAAATGCGATGGGGCTTATAAATTGAAAAAGCCAGAGAAATATTGCCATAATTGTTCAGTTTTTAATATCTTAGTATTCCACTCCGTAGAGATTTTTCCAATAGTCCGAGTCGATTGGACGGACAAGATATTCTTTCTTGTGTAGTCCAACAGAATTCTTGCATTCCAGGTTTCGATTCAACACATCTGCAATATTTACGATTGCGCTATGCACTTCGTTGTCGAACACCATCAGTTTGTATGACACCGATAGCTGCAGCACGTTGGCCTCTGTCTTTGCTTGCAAGTACCGAGCCAAAGCATTATCAGGTAGTCGTGGTTGCACTTGGTGGACATCGACGGAGAGACCGACCTTCTGCAAGATAGGCTGCATATCGTTGTAGAGGTTGCGAACAGTGACACGATCGGGAGCGATACCTCCTTCAAAGTCAAAGCGTTCTTCACCTGTATCACCGCCGAATTCGAAGTGTACGTCAGTTTTGTTCTTTACGCGCTGTTCGCCAACAATGACTATAATCCAGTCATCCTTGGTACGACCATCGAGAATATGGTCGGCAAATAGTTGAAAAGCGGGATTGGCTTGCGTGTTAGCAGTGGCAGAATAGAATGTGCATCGTTTCGTACGGTCGTGATGTTGCATAGAGTAACATTCATTGGCCACATAGTTGAAGCCGCCAAGCTGTGCAATATGCCAGTCGAAATAACTCAATCCGTTGTCACCTACACCAATTGGGTTGACAATGGTTACGCTGGACCCACGCTCCACGTGGCTACCGTACTCCTCGTTGACACAATATTGATTCACCACCATCATATCCATTTTGGGGCCTTCCAGCACAGCGGCCGCGAGGTTTTTGACTCGAAGGTTTTTACTTGATGCTACAGATTTGATAATCTCTTCTTCCGTAAGACTCAATTTGAGAGTCAAGTCACCAAAACTAATGTTCTTGGCTGGCCAATATATTCCTTCGCGTGTTATGCTTTTGACCAGCATCATCTCGTTGATGGCCATTGCATTATCCTTAAGTTCAATTTCCTTTTGTTCTGCTTCCATAACCTCGCTGAATCCCGACCCAATAAGTCCTGCTGGCACAGCGAATATTGCAATGCCGAGGACACCCACCAGACAGGCAATGATTTGACCAGCGAGAGTTAAGGGTGGCATATCTGCAAATCCGCCAGGATCGCCGATATACTGGGCGAAGGCCCATACCACCGACGTCCAGCCATTCTCGTACACCTCGGGTTGCACTTCGTGCTCGACGAAGTATAGGATAAACGAAAGAATCAGTGTCACGATAGCAAGAAATTGCAGTGACACCAATAGCTCTCGACTTTTACTGCTGACCGCTTTGGACAAAATCCTGAATGCCTTGAGATAACGGAACACACGCATCAAACGCGCTATTCTTAATGCTTTGAGCAAAGAATAAGGGATGGGCAGAAGAAAAGCAATGTAAAAGGTGTAGGTGGACAGGATGTCGATAAGTCCGTAGAACGAAAAACAGTAGCGAACACGGCCCCAGAGTCCTTTGTATTTGGGAGCGATGAGGTCGGCACACCATATTCGTAGCGTCACTTCGATAGTGAAGAACACTGTTGTAAAGAGATCTACGGCATTAAGCCAGTTCCCATAGCGTTCGGCAATGCCGTCAAACGTCGAGAGGAAGACCTCTACGGTGCTGATGACAATCAGTCCGATGATAGCATAGTCTACCCAGTTCTGCCATTGTCTTGTACGCAAGTTGTCGTCGAAGACACGAGCCAACTCTTGCTTGAATTTATTCATCATTCAAACATTAACAAATTAACACGTTAACACACTAACGCATTAACACATTTATTTCCGCTTGGCGGCAGCACGCTCACGTGCCAAGCTTTCTTTGGCCCGTTCAATCTCGCGCTTCAGGCTCTCGATACGACGGTCGTGGCTGGCGGCGTGGTCGATTTTCTGTTTACGGTAGCTGGCCTTACTACTGGTGCTGGTGGCACGCTTGACGAGATCTGCATAATGTGCATTGTCTCTTTTCTTTGCTTCGCGCTCTTTGTCAACATCGGTCCTAAGGTCGATAAGGCGCTTACGGTAGTATTCTACGCTCATAATAATGTAGTTTAAAATGGAACCCGGCGGACAGTCTCCCATCTGCCGGATTGGGGTTGACATTACTTGCCCGCAGCCACAAGGGTGGCAGTGTTGTCGGCAAGCTTGCTGTTGTCCTTGTTGGCAACCTGTACGCCGATGCCGTACATCTCTTTCAGCTTGTCCTCGAAGTTGCCTACGCGGAGGTTGCCGCCCACGGTGAGCTCACCGCCCTTGGCGCCCTCAGCACGGATGCTGGCCAAGGTGGCGTTGTCGTCGGCAAACTGCTTGCAAGCAGGAGTGGTGTAGACGCGAAGCGTGGCGCCGAAGCATTTGTTGAAGTTTTCCTTCAGACTTTTGACCTTCATACGGCCATCTAATTTGAATTCTGCCATAATAATTATGATTTAAAGTGTTGATAAAAAGTTTTTATTTTGCATATTTTGCTTTAAGGGCATCCATATCTGCTTTTTTTGCATTTTTAGGGATTTCGGGCAGTTTGGCGAGGGTCATCTCGTCGAGAGCCAGCACCCAGTCGTCGGCCGAGGCCACCTGGATCTTCAGTCCGAAGTTCTCCATCATATCCTTCTCGAAGCCGCCAACGGTCTTGCTGCCACGGCACTCATAACTGCCTGTCTTGCTGGCAATTTCGCTCACTTTCTCGCTACCGGTGAGACGTTTCTGACCTTGGTACACGCGCAGCGTGCCACCGAATTCTTCTTTAAAGCGCTCGCAGAGCGTTGACACCAAAAGGCGTCCATCAACTTTGATTTCCATAATTGAATTGTTTTAATTGGTGAATATATTATTTGTCATTATTTCCATTCTCCCTTCTTGCAGCCATTGGCTTCGCACTTTTTGTTGAAGGCCGCAAGGGTCATCTCATCGGCACTGCCGCTGGTGTAATAGCGGTGACCGTCTTTTTCGGTGTAGCACACCTGAGCGTAGAGGCCAAACACAGTGTCGAACTCTTTTTCAAGAGTCTTGATTTTCTTGTTGCCGCCAATAGAGATGTCGCCACCCGAATCGGCACGACGCACCGAAGCCAACGTCTTGTCACCATCGATGGGGGTAATGGACTCCCCTTTGGCCGCCTGCTGACGTGCATAGCTGTAATAGATGCCCAGACGCAGATAGGGGAACTGCTTGTTGAACTCTTTTTTCAGCGTGGCTATTTTCTTGTTTCCATTCACCGACAACTCGACAGCAGTCTTTGCCGGAGAGGTTTTCTTTACAGCGGGTTTGGCCGTTGTGGTGGTCTTCTTTGCAGCAGGTTTGGCTGTTGCGGTCTTTTTTACTGCGGTTTTGGCCGTCGTAGTCTTCTTTGCTGCAGGTTTGGCCGTCGTGGTTTTCTTGGTCGTTGTTGCCATAATGTAATTGTGTTTTAGATGATTTTGAATTCGGTACGGCGGTTCTCCGGAGCCATCGGATCGTCGGCGTTCTTCAGTTTGTTGCTGCCGTAGCCTGCTGCCTCTAAACGGCTGGCGTCGATGCCCTCGTGCTCCACGAGGAAGGTGACGGCGGCCTGCGCGCGTGCCTCGCTGAGCTTCTGGTTGAAGTTGGCGTCGCCCTCGGCGCTGGTGTGGCCCTCAATGCGCAACTTCAGTTCAGGATACTGATTCATCAGTTTGGCTAGGTCATGGAGGACAAACTTGGCATCCTCGCTGAGGTCGGCCTTGCCCTTCACGAACTCGGCGGCATTGAAGTTGTCTTCAATCTTTTCAAGCTGCTGGATGTAAATGGTGTCTACTACTGTCTGTACCACAGTGTCGGTTACCGTCACCACCTCGGCTTTGGCTTTCGGACGGCAGAGCAGAGCGATGATGAGTCCTGCAATGATTGCGCCAATAATAGCCCAGAGCCACCAGGACATGCCTTTCTTCTGTGATACAGGTGCTGGCGGTACATATCCGTTGAGGTATTCCAAGCGGAACGAGCCTTTTTTGCCGCCACCCTCTGCCTCCTCGAATTGGGCTATCTCGATGCCGTATTGGGCCGCATGGGTCACCAAACGCTCAAAACTGGATTTGGTCCACATCTTGACCACGGCTACTTGGCTGCCGTCGCCCATGGTTAGCAGCTCGTCTTCCTTCTGGAAGAAGCCGTCCCAGTTGGCGTCGGTGCTTTTTTCGCCAGCGCGGACGAAGTTTTTCTTCACTCCACTATCGGGATTGAGTTCGTTTGGAAAAGCCTTTTGAAGGTCTTCCATCGTGGCTTGGGGATACATGACCATATAGGCGTGCATAATGCCCAGAGCTGTGCGATTTTGCGCTTTACCGTAAACGCGTACTTTGTTTACCATACCTAATTTGTTTAATATAACATTATTATATTTCAACAATGCAGTAATAGAATTCAACACCCTCATAGACGTTGTCTTCCCAGTGGACAAGGTAATTTCTTTCGAGTTCAAAGTCAGGATGACTCCCGGCACAACTGCTGTCCGAGTTCTTCCAATGCCTGTATGTGTCGTGAATGCCTTCGGACATACAAAAATGGTAATTGTTCGATGTCTCTCGGCAATGGTTAAGATACTGCTTGTCGTTGGTGACGAATACAGCCAGCCCGTTCTTAACTGCGGCGAAGCGACGACACACTAGCTCGACACGGCGAACATCTTTCCAGAAGTCGTACATGCCGAGGTCTTGTGCACCTTGATTTTTCAGTACTTCAACGCCATTAGGCATTTCTTCGTTGAACCTATATATCTTTTTGCAGTGCCGCTTGGTTTTGTACTTCAATTCTATTGGCAAAAACTCATTGCCTTTGTGCACCAGAATATCCAACTTCAATTCGTTTTTCCAGATGTAATTGTCCAATTGCTCGTATGGCACATAGTATTCCACATCCACATCGTCATAGTGCCCCGTGCCTATTAGATGTATAGCCAAGTGCATCTGCAAGTCTCGCTCATTGAAAAGCAGTTCGCCATCCTTACTTTCTAAATACTGCTGGATGTCTTCTTTTGCTTGCTTCAGTAGTTCCATAACGCCTTATTTGTATTCCCCTCTGGCGGCCTGGCCGATGGTGATATTGTTGGGGACGAGGACTTTGCCGGCCTTGTCTTTGATTTGGACGGTGACGCCAAAGTTCTGGTCGAAGAGTTTCTCGGCATCGCCCACCTTCATCGAGCCTTTGATCTTCAGGCCGTCGGCTTTGGTGTTCACCTCTTTGGAGGTCTTGCTGTTCAGCGCAGCGAGCGTCATCTCGGGGTCGGCAAGCTGAACGCCTTTGTAGAATGCCAGCGTTAGATCGAAGCTCTTCTTGAAATCGGCCGAAATGGTCTTGAGTTTCTTGTTCGGTGCCACTGTGAATTCCGCCTTGTTAAAAGCGTCTTTGATGTTGTTTAAGAGTCCCATAACTAGTTTGTTTAAAATGATGTGCAAATTTAAACATTATTGTGTCACAACCTCAAACCGTTTTGGTCCGTTTTGTAATGTATTGAAAATAAACATAACAAAACAGGACTTCCTTATAGAAAGACCTGAACCAGATTATCAGAATCACTTAGTGAAATGATGTTTTAATGGTATTTGCGATATTGTTTGTGAACTATTCGCCTATTGAGGTGAGACGGCGGACAAGTGTCAGGCCTCCCTGTTGGCCTATCTCGTAGAGGGGCCAGGAGGAGTCTCCGTGTATCACATTGGCGAGCATTGCAGCGTGGCCCAGGGCGAAAAAGGCGGCTTGGAATGTGTTGTTGGCCAAGCTTTCACCCTATAGCTATACTGGCAGCCGATGCAGTTCGGCGGCGAGCGGTACGATGCCCGTATAAGCGGCCGTAATGCAACCCGAGCAAAGGTCTATGATGCAAAAGACATAGTCGTTTCCTGGCAGCTCCACTTGGAGAACGAACTTTTCCTAATGAAGACACTGATAATCAAAAAGATTATCAGTGTCTTTCTTTGTATTTCGGGGTAATTTTACCCCGTTGAAAGTGGAGCTGGGCGGAGTCGAACCGCCGTCCAAACAAGCGACTGACGTGCTTTCTACATGCTTATTCCGTGATTGGTTGTCGGGGCGACTCCGGACGCGGACACCCAAGGCCGACCGTAGCCTCTAAAAATTCACCGGCACTGCGAGGCTTTATGCCGGCTATCCCGTCTTTGCGAGCACCTCCGAATCACATGCCGACGGTCGGGGCCTGTGGGAGATGTCTTGTCCCCACAACTGTTGCGGGGATTAAGCTAACCTACTGTGCTTCGGTTATGCAGCAAGAGCGTAGTTATTTTCGCCAATTAAATTTAGTGCATCGGTGGTCAAGGCTGCTGATGCGTGAGCCTGCATGCTTACAAATCCATCTCCTTGCTGTCAAAACCAGTCAGCCCCAGGAATAGGGATTCTAAAGTGTTTGCATAAAAAAAGCTCCCGAATGAGAGCTTCTTCTTTGTTTGGCGGTCCGGACGAGACTCGAACTCGCGACCCCATGCGTGACAGGCATGTATTCTAACCAAACTGAACTACCGAACCGTTTGCATTTTCCAGTCTTTCTTCCTTAAATGCGAGTGCAAAAGTACAACTTTTTTCGATACTGACAAATTTTTTTTCTTTTTTCTGCAAAAATAAATTGAAAACGCTTGATTTACAATTATATTATTTTTCATACAAAAACCGCAATCACATGCATTTTTCACCATTCCGGACCTCATTTTCTCCAAAAATCGTACCTTTGCAACACATTCGCAAAAAACCATTGCGCAGAAAATCACTATAAGACTATATAATTCAATAAAATAACTCATTTTCTAATTTGTCGTGAATACTATCAAGAACATCATATTCGACCTTGGAGGCGTGGTCTACGACATCCGTTACGAGAATGTCGTTGAGGCCATTGCCCGCCGCGGCATCACCCATCTGGGCCAGTTCTACAGCAAGGATTTCCAGACCCACGAGATGGACCTCTTCGAAAAAGGGCTAATCACCGTCGAGGAATACCGCGACTACATACGTCGTGTGGCCCGGCTCCCTGAGTTGAGCGACAGCGAGATCGACGATATCGTCAACGCCATACTGATCGACATCCCACGCGAACGCGTCGAGCTGCTCCTGCGTCTCAAGAAACGCTATGGCGTTTACCTGTTCAGCAACACCAACCAGATCAACTACGACTGCTTCACCCACAGGATGAAGGAAAAGTATGGATTTGACATCTTCGCCGAATGCTTCCATGCCGCCTATTTCTCCCATCAGATGCACTGTCGCAAGCCTGCCAAGGAAGGCTTCGATATCATCATCCGAGAGCAGCACCTGGAGCCCTCAGCCACTGTGTTCATCGACGATATAGAGAAGAATCTTGAAGGCGCTCGAGCTGCCGGCATAAGGGGATACCACCTCTCGCAAGGCAGTATTGTCGATCTCTTTGATTCCCAAGGGAATCCTATACCATCTCTCTTAACACCAAATACTTAAATAACACTTATAGGGGAAGGGTGAATCTGATATTACGGGGAGTTTTTTTTTCTTTTTATTTTTTTTCTTTTTATTCTTTTTCTTTTTATTCTTTTTCTTTTTATTCTTTTTCTTTTCTCTTTATTTATCAACTATTCTTTCTTCTTCATTTTCACTTCTTCTTTTCTTCATTTTCACTTCTTCTTTTCTTCATTTTCACTTCTTTTTTTTCTTCTACTCTTATTTTTTCTTCAACTTTATCTTCATCTTCTTTTTTCATCAACTTTTCTTTGCCAGAGCCGGAAATATGAAAGAGCTCCTGTGAAGCTATGAGTCGAAGCCCGAAAAGTCCCTCACTTTTCGAATTGGCTGAGGGGTGCAAAAGATTCTTCTTTTATTTGGTTAGTTTTTTTTCTTTATTGCTTATCAGCATTTCTTCCTTTTATTGTCTATCAGCATTTCTTTTTTCCAAAGCAAAAATAGAAACGCTGGCAAAGAAAAAGTGCTTTTTTCACGTAAGGAGATTGTCCGCTGCTTCCGGGCGATGGAAATCATCGGCTCAGGAGGCTGTGGCGCAGGAACTCGCAGGTTCGTCGATGCTTTTTTACTTTTGTCGGTTGGTTTGAGGTTCTGGATTTCTTTTTGGCTTTTGAAGGTAATCGCGCTCAGACACCCTGCGTCCTTTACAGCCTCCTGCTTGTGATTTCCTATCACCCTCCAGCAAGCTACGAGGGACGAAGCGTTTTTTATTAAGAGGGGATGTTCTATTGGGGGGGTCGGTTTTGGATACGGGTGGTTGGTTGGTTTTATTTAGTTTTTGCCGCCGTGTTCGAATCGGCGGAGCGCTTATCCTAAGCGCAGCCACCGCGGCGGGTGGCTTTCTCCGCTCCTTTCGTCGCTATCGCAAAGAGCCACTGGCTCTTTGCTTCACCCTACAGCAAGCTACGGGAGACGAAGCGTTTTTTATTAAGAGGGGATGTTCTATTGGGGTTCCTTTTTGGATACAGGAGGTCGGATTTGTTTTTGCCGCCGTATTCGGATCGGCGGGGCGCTTATCCTAAGCGCAGCCACCGCGACGGGTGGCTTTCTCCGCTCCTTTCGTCGCTATCGCAAAGAGCCACTGGCTCTTTGCTTCACCCTACAGCAAGCTACGGGAGAAGAAGTGTTTTTTAATGAGTGGGGATGTTCTATTGGGGGGTCGGTTTTAGAAACAGAGGGGTGGCGGGGTGGGTTTTTTCTTTGTTTTTTTTGATTTTATGAGGTGATGATATTTATGGTTGGTTTCTTTGATCTGTTTTTCCGCATTTCTTTTCCGAAGCAAAAAGAAACGCTCGCAAAGAAAGTGCTTGGTACGTCGAAGTAATACCGCTGACGAAATGGCTAAAAATGGCTCCGCCATCACTAAAACGTCCAAACTCGCAGGTCTGTCGGAACCTTTTGGGGGTTGGTCGTTAGGACTTGTATGCTTTCTTCTTTACCGAAGTAAGACGGTGACCTCGCTCAGACAGTGGCCGTTTTTTAACGTGCTGTCGGAACCATTTTCTTAACGCCATTTACGTCA
>CADBDA010000018.1 GCA_902793295.1 uncultured Bacteroidota bacterium | reverse complement strand
CATGAAACGGCAAGCCTATGGCTACAGAGACATGCCTTTCTTTAAACTCAAACTCCTCTCCCTACACGACTCCACCTATCCATTTAGCGGATGAACCATTTTTCTTTTTCATATAATTAAAAATTTGCTTGTAAATTATTCTAATTCAATACATTTCAAAAACAACAAAACATATATCAAGACACAATAAGGATACTGCAAATATTATGAAAAAGATATCTATTAAAAGCTTTGACACAGATTCTATCACATTCCCCACATAAGCTTGTCGCGGATGGCCGAGAAGAAATTCTGATGCTCGATACGTACCAACTGGATACTGTAGGGGGCTTTGCACACCTCCACCACGCTGGTGCCGTCCAGCACACACACATACGAGTCGACCCCGAGCGTGAAGCGGATGCCGGGCTCTTCGTCGCGCAACCGCAGCCGCACATTGTCGCTGACAATCACAGGTCGCTGTGTAAGGGTGTGCGCCGCTATGGGGGTCAGCACCAAACAACCCGAACCGGGGGCCAGGATGGGACCACCACAACTGAGCGAATAGGCGGTGGAACCGGTCGGCGTGGCCACTATCAGTCCGTCGCCGGCATAGGTGGCCACCTTGTCGTCGTCCACCTCCACCTGCGTATGGAGCAGCGGCGCATCGTCGCAACGGTGCAGGTAAACCTCGTTGAGGGCGCTGAGTTGTCGGCACTCGCCGCCGACATGCACCTGCACTTCCAGCATGGTGCGGGGCTCGATACTGTAACGGCCGTCACGAAGACAGTCGGCCAACTTGTCGATATCGTCGCGTCCCGCCGTGGTCAAGAAACCCAGATGCCCGAAATTGATGCCTACCACCGGTATGCCGCAGTCGCCTATCTGGTGTACCGCACTCAGCAGGGTACCATCGCCTCCGATGGAAATCATCATGTCTATTCCGATGCTAGGATTCCAAGGCTCCACCACTTCGATGTGCCGTTGTTGCAAGGCGGCGATGAGCGCCTCCCGTCCCGCCTGATGTTCCTTGGTGTTGTTTTTTGTAAAAAGTGCTACCCTCATTTGGACAAATCAATTTAAACAAATATCAATCAATATATTATATACTGCATATAATACAATTACTGTGGGCAAAGATACAAAAAATCTGCCATTTTTATCACCCGTTTGACATTAGTAAATCAATGTCACGGTGCCCTTCAGCTGTTGTATGGTACCGTCGCCCTGATGGAAAGTGATGTAATAGACGTAGCTGCCGGCGGGCATCAGGTTGCCTTCCCGGCGTCCGTCCCAGCGCTCTTCGGGATTCCGGGTACTGAACACCACAAGGCCTTGGCGGTTGAAGATATGAAACTCGTAGCCGTTGGCGTCGATGGCTTGGAAACAGGGCCCGAAGAGGTTGTTGGTCGACTCTGTCGGGGTGAAGGCGTTGGGCATCCATAAGGTGACATGGGGACTGTGGCTGAAGACGGCGCTCTGAAGGGTGTCGCCCTGCTGGTAGCGCGAAGCGGACGACTCGGCGGCCACCACCTTAAAACGACAGCTGCCACCAGCATGCATCCCGTCGATATCCACCACGGCCTCTGTTGCCACAGTATTGGCCACCGAAGTCCACGTCGTTGCATCGGCCTGCTGCATCAGCAGCTCGTAACTCGTGGCTCCCTCCCACCCATCGTAGGGATTCCAAGCAACCGCCACCGACGAACCCTGCTCAGCAATGAGGAGCTGCAGGGTGGCTCCCGTACGGGTGTACATCTCGTTGCGGCCACAGCCGTCCTCGACGCCCAGATAATAACAGTAGATTTGTTCCAGGGGATGGGCCGAAAAGTCCTGCCAACGCAACAAGCCGGCGGTCGTGGGCTGACAATGGGCAACAACGGCGGCGGGTCCATCGCCGACGGCCCGATAGACCTTGTAGTCGGTGCCGGGAAATTGGGGGTCGGTCTGCGCTTCGACGGTCACCACGCTGCCATCGTCGGAGGTGGAGACCTTGCGCAGATAGAAATATGCGGGTCTTTCGGCGGTGGAGAAAGCCACCTCACTGCGGTTGCTGTACGATGCATACTGGTGACTTCCAACCACCTTGATATAGGCCTGAAGCGTCATCGTCTGTTCGGCCACGGTGAACTCCGACTGTAGCGTCCCATCGGCGGCAATGACAGATTCGCGTCGAAAGGCGCCGCCGTCTTCCGACACCCACAACTCGTACTGGTCGACGCCGTCTGGCATGTTCTCGTAGCGGTTCCAACGGGCCGTCACCGAACGGCTGCAGGGCTGGCTCTCCAGTGTCAGCACCACATTGTTGCACGCCTCGGTGAGCGCCGACGCCTGACGGCAGGTATCGAAGGCACAGATGCGGAAATGATAGACGGTGTCGGACGAACATTGCAGGGCCACATACTGTGTGTTGAGCCGTCCGAAGACGGTGTCGATGACAATGCTGGGGGTGCCTTCCATCACCATATAGCCCATAATGTCGGTATCGGCCGACGCTTCCCACTGGAGGGTGACGGTCTGCTGCTGTTCGTCGACAGAAACCACGCCCCACGCTGCCGCTGCGGTGGGGTCCATATCAATCACATTGACCGCAGCAAAACCCTGATCGACGAGGCCTCCCACCGTCTGACGGATGACGTAATAGACCGTATCGTCGCACACGGCACGTCCATGGTGGTCAATATAACTGCTGCCCGTTGTGGTGGCCACAGTCCGTTCGGTCTGTTCGCCAGGATAGCGTCGCAGGATGGTGGTGACCACCTCAGGCGATGTGGGGTTCCAAGTGAGCGCGACGGTACGCGTGGCGGTCTGCTGCGCCTGAAGGGGGATGGTGTCGGCACAAGCCCTCAGGGGCGAAGGCAAAAGCCATGTCGCCACCGCAACGAGCAGTGCAACCAGCCATCGGGGAAGGACAGATTGTCTCATACGGCCGCCTTTCTGATGAAGCGTTTCTCTTCCATGCTGTAGACGGCATCGCAACGCGCAATGGTCGATGCACGATGGGCAATGACGACAAGGGTGCGGTCGCCCATCGTTTCGCGCAGCGAGTCGCTGAAATGTTGTTCGGTGGCGGCATCGAGTGCCGCCGTGGCCTCGTCCATGACGATGACCGAGGGATTTCCCACCAAGGCACGCGCAATATTGATGCGCTGCCGTTCGCCGCCCGACAGACGGCTGCCGCCGTCACCGATGACGGTCTGCAAGCCGTCGGGCAACTGGCTCAGAATGGGTTCGACTTGGGCTATGCGGACCGCTTCGGCAATCTGTTCGTCGGTGACATGACGACGTCCGAAACGGATATTTTCGGCAATAGTGTCGTTGAAGAGCATAGGCTCCTGCGGTATGTAGGCGATGCTGCCGGCACGCTGTGCGCCGCTGCAAGGCGTCCCATTGACCAGCACCTCGCCACTGTCGGCATCCAGCAGACCGACCAGCAGACGTCCCAGCGTGGTCTTGCCGGAACCGCTCTCACCGATGATGGCGGTGTGGCGATGGATGGGGATGTCGAGCGACAAGTGGCTGAAAACGGGTTCGCTGCCATAAGAGAAACTGACGTCGTGCAACTGGAGCGATTGGATGGTCTGTGCCGAGGGAGCATCGTCGCTGTCCTGATTCGACGGGACCCCGTCGAGCACCTCGAGAGATTCGGCCAGCCGCTCCTCCACTCCCCTGCCCTTCTTCAGTTGCGCAATGGCGTTGCTGAAGTCCTTGATGGGGGTGAGCAGCAGGACGTAGATCATGATGTACGACACAAAAAGCGCCGGCGTGAGCGATGCGGAGTCGCCCAGCACCCGATAGGCACCCAAGATCAGGATGACGACAACAATGGTGTTGCCCACAAAATCGCTGATGGGCGAAGCGGCATTGATGCGACGGTAGAGGGCAATGCGACGGCGTGTGAAGATGCGGTTCTGCTCCTGCTGGCGCTCATTGACGTAGTCGATGGCTGTCGCCGCCTTGATTTCCTTGAGGGAATCCATGGTCTCCTGCGTCGTGGTCATCAGTTCGCCGTTCAGCGCCTGCAACTGCTTCGACTGCCGTTTCAGCCGTCGGCTGACCGAAAGCAACGCCGTTCCCACGGCCATCACAGCAACCACCAGCAGCGTCATGCGCCAATCAAGATAGAAAAGCATGAAGATGTAGATGACCAGCGTCAGGACGGCCTGAACGAGCAGCTGGATGCTGTCGAGCACATTGGCTTCGTATTCGGCCATGTCGTTGCTCATACGTGACAGCCACTGTCCCTGCTGCTGCTGCGACCATCCGGCAAAGGGCTGGCGCAACACCGCCCCATGCAGCTGGTTGCGCACATCGCACAACAGCGACGTCTTGGTGGCGGCGAACGACACCGCCGCCAGATAGGAACAGACATTCTTCATCCCGTAGAGCACAAACAGCAGCACGGCATAGAGCGCCAAGGCACGCATGGGCCCCTGCGCCACCAGCCAACGGTAGACGCCCGAAAGGAGCGACTCGATAGGATTGGCTCCTGCAGTGGAGAGGGCTGGAGTGTCGCCGCCCGAAGGGAATATCAGCTGTAGAAAATCGGTGACACTCAAGGCTGTGGCCATAGTGAAAAGCGCAGCCATGGCCGCCGTGATGACGAAGGCGGCCATGGTGCTTCCGTGACGGAACAGACCCTTGCGAGTGATATCCGATTTCATGACGGATTAGATTTCCTCAGCGTAACCGAGATAGTTGTGGGGGGTGATGGCGTGCAGACGTTTTTTGACCTCGGGCGTCACCTCGAGGGTGTCGATGAAGGCGGCCATGGTCTGGGCCGTGACCTTCTCGTTGGTACGGGTCAGCTGTTTCAGCGCCTCATAGGGGTTCGGATAGCCCACACTGCGCAGCACCGTCTGAATGGCTTCGGCTGTCACGGCCCAGTTCTCCTCCAGGTCTTCGTGCAACTTGGATTCGTTGAGCAGCAGCTTGCCCAGTCCTTTCTGGAGCGACTGCAGGGCCACCAGCGAATGGGCCAGCGGCATGCCCAAATTACGGATGACTGTGGAGTCGGTCAGGTCGCGCTGCATGCGTGAAATGGGCAGCTTGAGCGAGAAATGGGTGAACAGGGCGTCGGCCACTCCGAGGTTACCCTCTGCATTCTCGAAATCGATAGGGTTCACCTTGTGGGGCATGGCGGAACTGCCCACCTCGCCGGCTTTGATACGCTGACGGAAATAGTTCATGGAGATGTAGGTCCAAATGTCGCGGCAAAGGTCGATGAGGATGGTGTTCAGCCGGCGCATGCCGTCCATATAGGCGGCCAAATGGTCGTAATTCTCTATCTGGGTGGTCAGTTGCTGGCGTTTGAGGCCCAGATGGGATTCGAGGAATTTGTCGCCAAACTGGCGCCAGTCGAACTGAGGATAAGCCACCTTGTGGGCGTTGTAGTTGCCCGTGGCGCCGCCGAATTTGCCGGTAAAGGGCACATGGGCCAAGGCGTCGAGCTGCTCCTTCAAGCGGTAGACGAAGACCATCAGCTCCTTGCCCAACGCTGTGGGCGAAGCGGGCTGGCCGTGGGTGTGGGCCAGCATGGGGATGGTGCGCCATTCGCGGGCCAGCGACTCCAGTTTTTCCACCAGTTCCTTGTAGGCGGGGAGCATGACAGCTTCATGGGCCTCTTTGATCATCATCGGGAACGCCGTGTTGTTGATGTCCTGCGAGGTGAGTCCGAAATGGACCAGTTCGCGCGGCAGGGTGCTGCCCATGGCGTCCAGACGCTCCTTGATGAAGTATTCCACCGCCTTGACGTCGTGGTTGGTGGTCTTCTCTATCTCCTTGATGCGTGCCGCCGACTGCAGCGTCCAGTCGCGGTAAAGGCTGCGCAGGGCGTCGGTGTCGATCGGTTGGTCGACACAGCCAAGCTGCTGCATCAGCGCAATGTAATATTCTATCTCCACCTTTACGCGGTAGCGTATCAGTGCCGATTCTGAAAAGTAGGCGGCCAGGGGTTCGGTCTTGCCGCGGTAGCGCCCGTCGATGGGCGATATAGCATCTAATATATCCATGATGATTCTGTTATTATTGTTCAACCAAATTTTTGTTTTCAAACTCCTCGCGCTCCAGCAGCTGGATGATCTTCTTGTTCTGAGCGGCATGGCGCAGTCCTTGTGCATACATCACATTGTGCATGTCGGTGCCCAAAAAGTCTATCCATCCGTTGGCGATGAATTCGAAGGCTTTCTTGCGTGCCTCCTCGCCGTAGAAGCCGTCGAGCGACAGGATGTTGGCCTGGAAATAGACGCCCTGCTCCTTCATCTGGTCCAACTTCTCACTGTGGCTGCTGAAATAGGGGTACCGTTCGGGGTGCGCCAAGATGATGTCGTAACCTTCCATCTGGCGTTCGAAGATGATTTCGTCGAAACCCATCACCGGCTGATGCAACGAAAGCTCCAGCAACAACAGTCCTTTGGCGGATCCGCGTTTGGGGTCGGCAAAATGGTAGGTCAGCAGCTGGCCGCGGTCCACATGCTCCTGGAAACCGTCGTCGATGCGGTATTCGCCGGTGACGCCTTTCAGTTGGGGCAGCTCCTTGTCGCCGCGGTTGCGCGACACCTCGTCACAGAAATTCTTGTATCGCTCCAATATGTCGTCCTCCCGGTTGGGAAAGCGAGGATACTGGTAGTGGGGCGTCAGACGCACCTCTTCAAAACCCACCTCTTTCATGGTCTGCAGCACTTCGAGCGACTCTTCGAGCGATTTGCTGCCGTCGTCGACCAATGGCAGCAGATGGCAGTGCATATCGGTCCGCAAGGGGGCGAAAGTGGGAGGTGTCTTCTTCTTTTTGAATAATCCAAACATATCGTATTACCTGTTTTTTTGAGTGAAAACTGCCGAGAGCCTACTGCTACTCGATTCGGGTGATATGAGCACCCAGCGCATTGAGCCGCTGGTCTATCTGCTGGTAGCCGCGGTCTATCTGCTCGATATTGTCGATATGGCTGACTCCTTGGGCCGCCATGGCTGCAATGAGCAGGGCCACACCGGCACGGATGTCGGGCGATGTCATGTGGACCCCCCGCAGCGGATGCTCGCGGGCCAGTCCGATGACCGTAGCCCTATGGGGATCGCACAAGATGATCTGGGCGCCCATCTCTATGAGCTTGTCGACAAAGAAAAGACGGCTTTCAAACATCTTCTGATGGATGAGCACGCTGCCGCGAGCCTGGATGGCGGTCACCAGTGCTATACTGATGAGGTCGGGCGTGAATCCCGGCCAGGGGGCGTCGGCAATGGTGAGGATGGAGCCGTCCATGAAACGGTCTATCTCATAGACCTCCTGCGAAGGAATGTAGAGGTCGTCGCCCCGCTGCCATATCTCTATGCCCAGACGACGGAATATCTGGGGGATGAGCCCCAAATGCTGCAACGCCACATTGCTGATGGTGATGTCGCTGCGCGTCATGGCGGCCATGCCGATGAAACTGCCCACTTCAATCATGTCGGGCAAGAGACAGTGGGTGGTGCCATGCAACACATCGACACCTTCAATGGTCAACAGGTTGCTGCGCACACCCGATATGCGGGCTCCCATACGGTTCAGCATCTCGCAAAGCTGGTAGATGTAGGGTTCGCAGGCGGCGTTCATGATGGTGGTGGTGCCTTGTGCCATCACTGCAGCCATGATGATGTTGGCTGTACCGGTGACGCTGGCCTCGTCGAGAAGCATATAGGTGCCCTTCATCTGCTGGGGGACGCTAAGGCTGTAGCCGCCATAGCTGGCTCCCTTGCTGGTGGGGGTGGCTGGAGTGCGCAACAGGAAATCGTCGATAACGGCACCCAGCATCTCCAGACCCGTCAGATGGGTGTCGATGCGGCGCCGGCCAATCTTGTCGCCTCCCGGTTGTGGGATGACGGCCTTGCCGAAACGGGCCAGCAACGGACCCGCCAACATGATGCTGCCGCGCAGACTGGACGCCAACGAGCAGTACTGGGGACTGCCCAGCACCTCAAGGTTGATGTCGTCGGCCTGGAAGACGTAGCTTCGTCCCACGCCATTCCATGGTCGCTCCTCCACTTTGACACCCAGCAGCTGCAACAACTTGATGAGATGGTTGACATCGCGAATATCCGGAATATTGTCGATTTGTACCGGCTCGGAAGTGAGCAGGACAGCACACAACACCTGCAACGCCTCGTTTTTGGCGCCTTGCGGGGTGATGGTTCCCTGCAGTCTGTAACCTCCTTCTATTTGGAATGTGGACATATCTTTCTTATTTCAAAGTATCGTTAAAGGTAGCGGAACTGTCGTCCTGCTATTTCTTCTTTTTCTTTTTCTTCGTCGCAACGGGTTCGATGGGCAGGGTGGCAGGATTGACATAGATGGGCTTGTCTGTGAGCTTTTCAGCCACGCGTGCATCGTCGCTGACCTGAGTCATCTGCTGCACCACGATATTGTCGTCAGACAGTTCGCCGTTCCATACCAAATAAGAGCGCTTGGCCTGCTGGGCCACCAGCAACGAAAGGGCTTCGTACTCCTCGCCGTCGGGCATCTCTTTCAACTGCTGCATCATCTTTTCCAGATGGGCTCCGTAGTGACGACGGTCGATCTGGCTGTTCTTGTAAGGCAGACGTTGGGTGGGGCGCTGCTGCTCCTGCGTGGCACGCTGCTTCAGCGACTGCAGTTCCTCCTGTGAATAAGGCCATGCCTTCTCCAATCGGAACTGCGAGAGCACCATCAGGTGGTCCCACAATTTGTGCAACGACACCTCATCGCGAATCGACAGACCGCTGACCTGTCCCATGACTCCCACCAGGGCGCGTGTGGCTTCATTGCGGGGTTCCCCGTCCTCGGCTGCACACACCTGTTCTATCATCTTCATCACACTGCGTCCATATTCGCGATACTGCATATCGCCTCGTTTCGTATTATATTCCATTGCTATTTTTTTCTATATATACTTATTGATAACGCCCAACTGCCGTTTTTTATTATATTGCGCGGCTTTTCTTTTTTCGTTCGTGGCCAGCGGCAGTCAAAGGCACCCGCTTTTTACAGCGACGTATGTTACTTTTGTTTGGCGAAAAGCTCCAGAAACTCGGGTGGTATGGGTGTTTCCAATTCCACATCTTTGCCGGTCACGGGATGGTGAAAGCAGAGCTTGAAAGCATGCAGGGCCAGTCGCTTCAAAGGCGAGTTGTCGTCGCGGTAACCATAGATGGGGTCTTTCAGCAGGGGATGTCCCAATTCGCGCATGTGGACACGAATCTGATTGCGACGTCCGGTGTCGAGGCGGAATTGCATCAGCGCAAAACGGTTGTTGCTCTTGAGCGTCTTGTAGTGAGTCACCGACAGCTTGCCGCCATTGTCGACAGGCGACGACTCTACACAATACTCGCCGTCGGTGAGCCATGTGCGAATCACCCCGTCGCGTGGAACGGGCGCTCCCCATGCCACACCAACATAGGCGCGGTCGTAGACCTGCTCTTTCCAATTATGCTCCAACTGGCGCGACAACTCCTTCGACTTCGACACAATCAACAAACCCGACGTGTCGCGGTCAAGCCGATGAACCACATGGGCACGCTGACGCGACCGGCGACGAATCAGATATTCGTTCAATTCGGTGATAACAGTGACATCGTTCGGATGGGCGCTGCTGCTGAGCAGCCCCACCGGCTTGTTCACCACTATCAGATAACGGTCCTCATAAGCGATGGTCATCTTTCCATTCATAAGCTGGTTCCGATTCTCATCGCCCATAATGATCACCTTCATTCCAGGGTGCAACGGAAAATCATACTGGGTGATATGACGAGAAGCTATCAATACCCGATGCGCGAGGATTTCCTTATGTTTTGTGCGACTGCTGTCGGGAAATTGCTCTGCTATCAACTCCATCAATTTCTTCGGTTCCTTGACCTCTATTTCTATTGTTTTCATTACAATTTCTGTACCTATTTTTCAACCATCATGTGTTTCACGGGAAACAAACATATAAATTATTAACAACCAATAAGATAAATAATTATTTGTATCAACAGCAAACACTCAGTTTTCAACAGTATCCGAATCGTATAATTTCAGAAACTCGTAGGTGTTGCCAATGGTATGGATAAATTTCAACATATCGTCAACACCAATCACCAACGAAGCGTGATTATCGTTGGGATGAAAACTGACTTTGGTGGCTTGCTTCAACGATTCGTCAACAAACAAAATGACCTCATGGTTTACATCGTTGACCAGATTAAAGAGACTCACCGATCCGGGACGGACACCCAAATACTTCATCATCCGCTCGGGCGAAGCAAACGACAACTTCCCTTGATGCAGGATTTTCTCAATACTGTGAATGTCCATCTCATGTCGACTGTCCATAATCACCAGATAGTGTTTGTTGCCCTTGTGGTTACGGAAAAAAAGATTTTTACACAACGTGGTGCCTTCACCACGATAGAATTGGGCCGCTATCTCTATGGTCGGCGCTTCGGGATGCTCGTAATAATCAAAGCTTATGCCCATCGAACGTAGGCAGTCGTATACTTGCTGCTGTCCTATCATTTGATGATTCCCAGTTGCTTGGACATATCCAACATTCGAACAATGGGCTTGCTGGCCTTGGCTATCAGTTCGGCATCGAGCAAAATCTCAGGCTGCTCGTCGCACACACAACGGTAAAGCTTTTCCAAAGTGTTCATCTTCATATAAGAACAGTCAAGACAAGCACACGATTCGCCTGCCGATACGGCAACAAATTCTTTGTCGGGATTATTTCTGCGCATCTCATAGAGAATGCCAGACTCGGTAGCGACAATGTAACGCTTGTAATCTGTCTTCTGAATATAGGAAAGCATGGCCTTGGTGGAACCGATAAAATCGGACACTGCGAGCACCGCAGCATTGCATTCGGGATGGGCCACAACGGGCGCATCAGGATACGTTTGTTTCAACTTGAGAATACCTTCGGCTTCGAGGGCGTCATGAACTGTGCAGACACCATTCCACAACAGCATATTGCGTCCCGTCTGACGGTTGATATAGGAACCTAGATTCTTGTCGGGAGTGAAAATAATCTTCTGGTCGGCCGGCAGGGCATTGATAAGTTTTTCGGCATTGCCCGACGTGCAAATCAAATCGGACTCGGCTTTCACCTCGGCGGAGCAATTGACATAAGAAACGACAATATGGTCGGGATGCTGCTGCTTGAATTTACGCAAGTCATCACCACTACACGACTCAGCCAACGAACAGCTGGCGGCCATGTCGGGTAACAACACCTTTCGGGTAGGATTTAATAACTTGGCAGTCTCGGCCATGAAATGCACACCACAGAAGACTATGATGGGGGCATCGGTGCGCTGCGCCTCTTGTGCCAAAGCCAGACTGTCACCTACATAATCTGAAATTTCTTGAATATCATCTATTTGATAGTAATGACCAAGAATGACAATATTCTTTTCCTTCTTGATTCTGACGATTTCTTTTTTCAATTCTTCGCTTGTCATGATGCTCTAAAATTTCACAACAACTCATTTTAAACATCTTATAGATGGTTATTGGTTGCCGTTATTATTTTGCAAAAATACAGAAAATTAGCGTTCTGACAAAATTTATTTCAGCAAGTGTAAAACGATGACTTGAATAGCAAACAGAGAAAAAAAATTTCTCAAAAAAAGAAAAGAAATAATATTAATTTTAAAATGAATTTTTTTTCTTTTTTTAGTGATGTTGAAATGTTCATAAATGCCCGTTTTCACTATATGTCTGGAATATTCATAAATAGTTTTTCACCTGTTTTATTCATTTTTTCTTTGCTCTTTTCTATGGTTTTATGAGGTTATCAACCTTCTGTTAATTTCACAATTCACCGCAATTTGTTAACGACATTTTGTGGTGTATTTCATGTCTCATAATTGATGAAAAAGTAAGCAAAAATGGTGTTTTTTCAACAAAAACCGATGGGCTTCTGATTTGTCATTTTTTATTCACTATAATTGCCCTTCCTTGCAAACATTTAGTTGTTTGAAATTTATTTGGACGCTAAAAAGTTTACTGTTGTTATCTATTAAATGGTTGGTTATTATCATCAGCTTATATTGTTCAAAAGATTGTTGTAAATAGGTGTTGTTATTTGTAAAATATAGTTTACGATTGTGAATTCTATGATGATATAATTGTAAACTTTTAAAATGTATTTTATTGTTTATTAGGTGAATATATGTTTTTGTGAATAGAAAGTGTTTGATAATTTTGCATAGGTGTCATTCATGTGTTTTTTTTATTGTAACTTTGCAAAATTGAAAAAAATTATCAACTACAGTCATGTCAGAAAAAAATTTATCATATAGCAGTAACGTGTTTCCGCTGGCATCGGATCATGCGGGTTTTGATTTGAAAGAAAAAGTGAAGGCTTATCTGCAGTCGAAAGGCTTTGAAGTGAAAGATTTCGGAACCTTTTCCTCCGACAGTGTGGATTATCCCGACTATGCTCATCAGATCGGTTCGGCAGTCAACAAGGGCGACTATCCGAGAGGTATTGTGATTTGTGGTTCGGGTAACGGTGTGCAGATGACTGTGAACAAGTACCCGAATGTGCGGTGTGCACTGTGCTGGAACGAGGAAATAGCCCAATTGGCACGTCAGCACAACAACGCCAATATGATGGCTCTGCCCGCTCGTTTCATTCCGGAAGAGACAGCGCTCCGCTTGGTGGATATCTTTCTTTCCACTCCTTTCGAAGGCGGCAGACACCAGCGCCGCGTCGAGAAAATAAACAAATGCATCGTTTGATGAATAAAGATTATTACAACAGTTTTTTGGATGCCGCCGAAAAATCCATCAAGGAGAATAAGGGGGCGCAACTGTTCAAAACCAGAGACGATATCGGTTCGCTGTTTGTTGACAGGGACGAGACAACATGGCGTTTTCGCACCATGTTGCAGCACACCATCGAAAATCTGGACGAGGAATTGAACCGCTTCGAGAAACATTTCACCAACAAAAACAATGCGGTCTATTGGGCAAGTGACTATCAGGATGTCTTCGCCAGCCTCAAAAAGATTTTCAAAGCGCAGAAGGTGCGTTCCGTCCGTTTGCCGAATATCAATGCTTCCACCATCTTCCGCGAATTGGGTATGAAGTTCTTCCTGCAGGAGGAGAAAATCGCACTGAGTGAAGATGGCGACATCCAGTTTTTTGTAGCCGACATGATGCTGGCCGATTTGGGTGCTTTGTTGCTGTTGAACCAGAGCAATAATAGCTATTCGCGCCTGACCAACAGCAAGACGAATGTCTTCTTCACCACTATCGACCGTATCATGAGCAACAGCGACTGGGCCGAAGTCTACCATCAGCTGGCCACCTACCGCAGCGGTGGCAACACCCAGGAGGCGGTCTTCTTCAAAGGTAGTTCGCAGTGCAACAACTACCTTTTCATCATCGACAATCAGCGGACCCAGCTGCTTTATAACAAAGACCTCCGACAGTCGCTTACCTGCTTGCAGTGCGGACGTTGTCAGGATGTCTGTCCTGTGCTGCAAACTATCGGCGACGAGCCTTACAACAATGTCTTCAGTGGCCCGATAGCCAATGTCACCCTCCCCTATCTGGAGTCGCACGAGTCGTACAAACACGTCAACTATGCATGTCTGTTGTGCGGGCGCTGCGAGGAGGTGTGTCCCATCTCACTTCCTATTCGCGACATGATCATCGATTCGCGTCGGGCACTCCTACTGGAAGGCAATGTCGACAAGCGCGAGCAGCGCATGCTCACGGCCGAACGCAAACAGCTGATGAGCCGTTCCAAAATGAATGCGTCCAAGATGATGAAGAATATCAAATTGGGATGTTTTTTCACTTCGGAGGCGAAAAAAACACGCAAACTTCCCGTTTTCAAATCCGAAACATTCAACAAGTTATACCTGAAATCCAAAAACAGTTGATGAAGATTGACTATGACTATTCGGATGCCTATTTCCAACAGCTTGTCGACGAAATAGCGCATTCCAAACCGGCCGAAGGACCCCAGCGCGAAACGCTATACACTATTTACAATTGTTTGGACCACACATCGTTGAACAGTACCGACTCCGAGTCCTCCATCCGTTCTTTCTGCAGGTCGACGTTGGAAATGCGTTCTGATGTGCTGCCTGGTGTGGCGGCAGTGTGTGTCTATCCTGCCTATGTGGCGCAGGTGAAGAAACTGCTTGAGGGTAGTGGCATACGCGTCGCTGCTGTAGCTGGCGGTTTTCCAGTAGGTCAGCTGCCATTGCAACTCAAATGCCATGAGGTGCGTTATCTTATCGATTCGGGTGCCGACGAGGTGGATCTGGTCATCAACCGGGGCGCTTTCCTGCAGGGTAGCAACCAGTCGCTCTTCGACGAGGTGGCTGCGGCCAAGGCCATCTGTGGCGAAAAGAAACTCAAAGTGATTCTCGAAACCGGTGAATTGCAGACCCCTGCCCGTATCTATGTCGCTTCGATGCTGGCATTGCAGGCCGGTGCCGACTTCATCAAGACCTCCACGGGCAAAATCAGCATTGGTGCGACTCCCTTGTCTGCTTGCGTCATGATGACAGCCATGCGTGATTTTCTTAAAAATAACGCATCAACCATTGGCTTCAAGGCCGCTGGTGGGGTCTCCACAGTGGACGACGCATGGTTCTATTATCTTATGATGAAAAAAATATTGAATATAGAAGTGGTTACTAATCAAAATTTTAGAATTGGAACGAGTCGCCTCACCCCTCAATTGTTTAATTTTTTAACAATTGGATAGGGTGTTTTTTCGATTTTTTTTTGTTATTTTGCATTTTATTTGTAATTTATATTTAGATGAAACCACTTCAACAAAAACTCTCTAGGTACACCGCCCCTCAAGAGGCCAAAGCCAAAGGAGTTTACCCATACTTCAGAGAGATTTCCAGCGACCAGGACACAGAGGTTTTGATGAATGGCAGAAAGGTCTTGATGCTGGGCTCCAATAGTTATCTTGGTCTCACCAACCACCCTAAAATCAAAGAGGCGGCAAAGGCAGCCATCGACAAGTATGGCACTGGTTGCGCCGGTTCCCCTTTTCTCAATGGCACACTCGACATCCATCACCAGCTGGAATCCATTCTGGCCGATTTTCTTCATAAGGATGGTGTCCTCCTCTTTTCAGCCGGTTTCCAAGCCAACTCCGGCGTCATTCCTTGCGTTACGGGTCGTAACGACTATGTGATTTTCGACGAGATGGACCATGCCTCCATCATTGAAGGCAAACGCCTCACTTTCGCCTCCACCCTCAAGTATCGTCACAACGACATGAACGATCTGGAGCGTGTGCTGCAGCGTTGTCCTATCGATGCTGCCAAGCTGGTGGTCACCGATGGTGTATTCAGTATGGAGGGTGATGTGGCCAAGCTGCCTGAAATGCAGGTGCTGTGTGATAAGTATCAGGCCACGCTGATGGTCGACGAGGCGCATGGCTTGGGTGTCTTCGGCCGTGAAGGTCGTGGCGTCACCGATCATTTCAATCTGCTCGACAAGACGGAGCTTATCATGGGTACCTTCTCCAAGTCGCTGGCTTCCATAGGTGGATTTATCGCTGCCGACAAGGATACCGTCAACTGGATGCGCCACAATGTGCGCCCCTACATCTTCACCGCCAGCATTCCTCCTTCGGCAACGGCTTCGGTCATCGCCGCCATCGACATCATGCGCAGCGAACCCGAACGTCAGGAGAACCTCTGGAAAGTGGCCAACTATGCCCTCAAATCTTTCCGCGATGCCGGTTTCGAAATCGGCAACACCGAGACGCCTATCATCCCGCTGTATGTGCGCGACAACGACAAAACCTTCATGGTCACTCGCATGTTGCTCGACGAGGGTGTGTTTGTCAACCCGGTCATCTCGCCCGCCGTTCCGCCCGAAGATACGCTTATCCGCCTGGCATGGATGGCTACCCATACCATGGAACAGGTCGACTTCGCTGTCGACAAATGTGTCAAGTGTTTCAAAAAACTCGACTTGCTCCATTAATCATCTCCAACAAACAAGCGATCGATCAGGTTAAAACATAAATTGTTCTGCACTATGAATAATATTATCATCAGTGAAGTAAAAACCCGCCGTGACCTTAACAAATTTATCGCCTTCCCGAACCAGCTCTTCAAAGGGGTGCCTACTTATGTGCCGCCACTGAATCGCGACGAGAGGGCACTTCTGACCAAGAAGAACCCTTCGCTCGAACACAGCGACTTGCAGATGTATCTGGCCTATGCCGACGGCAAGGTGGTGGGTCGCGTGGCAGCCATCATCAACCACACGGTCAACACCCATTGGAACAAGAAAGCGGTCCGCTTCGGTTGGTTCGATTTCGTCGAGGATTTCGACGTGTGCAAGGCGCTTTTCGACAAGGTGGTGGAATATGGCCGGCAGAAGGGAATGACCTTTATCGAAGGTCCTTTCGGCTTCACCGACATGGACAAGGAATGTTGGGTTATCGAAGGTTTCGACGCCCGTCAGAACTTGAGCACGCTCTATAACCCGAAGTATTATATCGACTTCATCGAAAAGCTGGATTGCAAAATGCTCTGCCGCTGGCAGCAGTACAAGATGCCTGCTTCGCAGCCCATCCCCGACAAGGTGGCGCGCATCAACCAGCTCATCCTTGAACGCTACAACCTCAAACTTCTGAAGTTCAACAAACGCAAGGAGGTCTACCCCTATGCCCGCAAGTTCTTCCACACGCTAAACGAGTCGTTCAAGGACCTTTATGATTTTGTGCCCATGACCGAGAAGGAAATCGATGTCTATATCAAAGAATACTTTCCGTTCATCAACCTCGATTTCTGCAATTTTGTGGTCGACAAGGACGACAATCTGGTGGCTTTCGGCCTCAGCATCCCGAGCCTGACCGAGGCTTACCAGAAAGCCAACGGCCGTCTGTTCCCCTTCGGCTGGTACCACCTGCTGCGTGCCTTGCGCAAGTACGACACCATCGACCTCCTGCTCAACGGCGTCCATCCCGAATGGCAAAAGCGTGGCGTCCACTCCATCTACTATGCCGAGATGAACCGCAACGCTATCAAAAACAATGTCATTTGGGCCTATACCAATCCTCAGATTATCGGCAACGAAGCCGAGAAGATTTGGGGCACCACCTATCAGACCGAAGAGCTCATGAAACGGGCAGTCTTCGGCAAGGAAATCTAGTACAGAAGGATTAGAAATTGAATGATGCAGCCTCGTCTACGGATGGGGCTGTTTCATTTTGCACAGACAGCGTGGTGTCTTCAGGAACGCCCTCTCCCAAGGTATCGGGATAGGCAACTTCGCCTTCCAAGGGTGTGCAGCAGGCAGCAAGGCTAAAGGTCATTCCGGCAATCAGTGCGGCCTTGCTCAGCTTGCCTTTGCGCACCATCTCCTGTTCCAGATAATGCAATTCACCGTCGCAGCGCGGACAGGTGCCTTTGCATTCGCCCTCAAAATGACATTCGTGTTCCGCCATCGCTATGCCGTTCTCGGCTGCTATCTGATGGCGAATTTTTTTCAGCTGTTCGCAGATGTTTTTTCCTTTGTTTTCCATATTGTAATTATTGTTTGATTTGTTTTGTTTCGATTGCTTATCGTAGATAATGATGTCTGAAAACAGAACCCTGTCACAAGCAAAGACACTTATCAGAGCCAATCCGGACAAAGAATATGTATATTCCTGTCAATGAAACCATTCATACCTTATAATAGTTTCGCAGGATGCTTACCATCCAATTGCCAGGAATGATGCGTTTCAGCAGCACGGACAGTTTTTGTTCAAGGTTGGCCACCACGTAGCGCAGACGGGGGTGTTTGCTTTCAATGATTTTTTCTATTTTTTTGGCCAGAATTTCGGGCTGTAGGCCGCCGTTTTCCTCTTTCTCGATTAACGACAGCGAACGGGCAAAACTATCGCTGTAAGCCTCGCTTTTGGCGGTCGCTTCGGAGTTGCGGCGCCGTGCGGTGAAGTTGGTGGCAAAGTCGCCGGGTTCCACCATGCTGACCTTGATGCCGAAGCCGCGCACTTCGGCGGCAAGGGCTTCGGTAAAGCCTTCGATGGCAAATTTGGAGGCCGAATAGAAGCCTTGGTAGGGCAATCCCATCACGCCGCCTATCGAGCTGAGGTTGATGATCTGCCCCCTACCCTGCTGCCGCATGATGGGCAGCACCGCCTGGCAGACGTTCACACAGCCGCGGAAATTGGTGCCCATCTGCAGGTCTATTTCTTCGCTGGTGGCCAGTTCCAGCGAACCGCCGATGCCCATGCCGGCATTGTTCACCACCACGTCAATCGTTCCGCATTCGGCCATCATCTGTGCCACGGCTTGTTGCACCGACAAAGGGTCGCAGACATCCATCTTCAAGAAATGGATGATTTCATGTGTCGTCTCTTTGCGGCTGGTACCATACACGGTATAGCCTTTCTTTGCCAGCCGTTCGGCGGTGGCTTTGCCAAATCCGGACGAGGCTCCGGTAATCAATACTGTCTTGCTCATCG
Source organism: uncultured Bacteroidota bacterium (assembly GCA_902793295.1). GTDB lineage: Bacteria > Bacteroidota > Bacteroidia > Bacteroidales > P3 > Colimorpha. The sequence continues at coordinate 51,743 of CADBDA010000018.1, read as the reverse complement.
TTTCTATTTTGAAATGCAAAATTACACAAAAAATACGATTCCTATAGCTTTCGATGCATTATTTTCGCCGACTTTCCCACCATGGCGTTGTTCCATTCCCCGATCACAGCGTCACTTCATCGAAAAAACGGAGTCGTACAATTTCATTTGTCGTTGATTATTAGCGTAGAATCTCTTTTTATACTATTTCAATATTTTAATTTGACATCGTCGCTCATACTTTTTTCCCAAATACTTCGTTTTTATATATCTTTTCGTATTTTTACGCTATCGTCTTCGCACCGTGTCTACAGGAAACAACATAATCGATAAGCTTGATCGCTTTATCAAAAAATACTACAAGAACAAGTTGCTGAAGGGGTTGCTGTATGCTGTTGCAGCGGTCTTGTTGCTCTACATTCTTGTGGTGGTGCTGGAGCATTTCGGTTACTTTGGCATTGCTGTACGGACGATTTTGTTTTGGACGTTCATCTGTGTCACAGGGGTCATTCTTGTCTCTTATGTGGTCGTCCCGCTTCTGAAGATGTTCCGCTTGGGCAAATGCATCTCCTACGAAAAGGCTGCTGTCATCATCGGCGACTATTTTCCAGAGGTGAGCGACAAGTTGCTCAATCTGTTGCAGTTGCAGCAGATGGGCGCGGAGGTCGACAGCGAGATGTTGCGTGCCAGTATCGACCAGAAGACGGCGCAGCTGACACCGGTGCCGTTCCTTAACGCCATCGATTTGCGCAAGAATCTCAAATATGTCAAGTATGTCGCCATACCGGTGATTTTCATTGCGGTGGTTCTGATTGTCGCGCCGTCGTTTATCACGGAGCCTTCCAAGCGCCTCATGAACCATTCCACTTTCTACGAAAAGCCTGCCCCTTTTGCCTTTGTGCTGGAAAACAAGTCGCTTGAGGCTTCCCAACAGGACGATTTTCTGGTGGAGGTTGCCATTGAGGGTGACGAAATCCCCAACGAGGTGTTTTTCCTTCTCGACGGTGTGAATTATCGGATGCAAAAAAAGGATAATTTGCACTACAGTTATCTGCTCAAAAATTTGCAGCATTCTGTTGATTTCCAGTTTACCGCTGTCGATGTCACTTCCAAAGTCTATACCCTTGAGGTGGCTCCACGGCCGGCCATTGTCCATTTCCAGACACTCCTCTCCTACCCTGCCTATACAGGCAAAGCCTCCGAAACGCTCTCCAACGAGGGCGATATCACCGTACCTAAAGGCACGACAGTGGAATGGGTCTTCATGACCAAGGACTGCGACACTCTTCGCTTTTTCACCGACAGCCGCATGCTGCCGCTGACACCGTCCGAAAATGGCCGCAGCCGCACATCGGCTCGCGCAATGGCTTCATTCTCATATGGCTTCTTCGCCATCAACAGCCATACCCTGTCCGACACGCTGTCGTACAATGTCTCTGTCATCGATGATGCGTTCCCCATGATTGCTGTCATACAGATGGGCGACTCGCTGATGCCCGACCGTTATTTCTTCCGTGGCCATGTGAAGGACGATTACGGTTTTTCCAAACTGGAATTTGTCGTGGAACGGACCAACGCCACCGATTCGTCAGTCAACGAAACGGTCCGTACTGCCATTCCTCTGACGGCCGATCCTTCGCAGGAATTCAACTATTCTACTGATCTGTCGCAGCTTACACTCAATCCGGGCGACCATGTCAAATACTATTTTGAGGTGTGGGACAATGATGGCGTCAACGGTGCCAAATCGACCAAGTCGCAGACTTTCGAACTCCAGATGCCTACCAGCGGAGAGATTGACCAGATGCTTCGCGAGAACAATTCCGACATCCAGCATCAGGCCGAAATGTCGATTTCCGAATTGAAACGTATTCAGGAGGAAATCAATGAAATGATTCGTAAGCTTGTGGATAAGAAAGAGTTGAGCTGGCAGGACAAAAAGCAGTTGGAACAACTCAAAAAACGTCAGGAGGAGGTTAAACAACAGCTGCAGCAAATGCGCCAACAGATGAAGGAAAACAATCGGCTGGAGGAGAAATACCGCGACCAGAGCGAGGAGATTTTCAAGAAACAGCAGGAGTTGGACAAGCTCTTCGATGAGGTGATGAGCGACGAAATCAAAGAGATGATGAAGGAGATGGAACGCCTCATGAACGAGATGGACAAGCAGAAGGTTCAGGACGAACTTGAACAGATGAAACTGAAGAGCGAAGATGTTGAAAAACAGTTGGATCAGAACATCGAACTGATGAAGCGTCTGGAGCTGGAAAAGCAGGTGGAGCATGCGGTCAACAAGGCCGACGAATTGGCCAAGAAACAGGAGGAACTCTCCAATGCGCAGAACGATGCCAAGGACCGGTTGTCGGAACAGCAGCAGTTGTCAGAAGAATTCAAGCAGCTGGAAAAAGATATCGAACAAATCCAGAAGGAATACCAACAATTGGATAATCCCGAGGATTTCAAGATTGATAAAGATCTGATGAACAGGATCAAACAACAGCAACAAGACGCCGAAAACAAACTGTCAAAGGGCAAAAACAAGGATGCTTCCAAGTCGCAGAAATCGGCTTCGCAAGACCTCGAAAAGCTGTCGGAATCGTTGGCTCAGTCGCAGTTGGATATGGAACAGCAGGAACTGGCCGAGGATGCCGAACAGGTGCGCCAACTGCTCAAAAATTTGGTGCAACTTTCGTTCAATCAGGAAAAACTGATTGCGGATTTGAACAGCGTCAATGTTCAAGACCCTAAATATCAGCAGATCATTACAAATCAGAATATTCTAAAGGATGATTTCCGTAATGTGGAGGACTCGTTGCGCGCCATGGCCAAGCGTCAGATTGCCATTGCTTCGGTGGTCAACAAAGAGCTTTCAGAGGTGAATACTAATATCGCCAAATCACTTTCTGGCCTTCTTCAGTTCAACCAGTCAATCTATGGCAACTACCGCAATACCAGCGCTTCGAAGACGATGCAATATGCTATGACGTCACTCAACAACCTCTCTTTGGTGCTGGCTGAATCGCTTGACCAGATGCAGAATCAGATGCGCCAGAACCAACAGCAAAAGAAGAACGGCAGCTGCAAGAAACCAGGCATGAAAATGAAGGGCAACTGTAGCAATCCGGGCAAGGGGAAACCCTCACCCAAGTCGATGCGTCAGATGCAGGACGAACTTAACAAGCAAATGAATGCGCTGAAGAAAGAGCTTGAAAAACAGGGCAACAAACCTAATGGTCGCACCAAATTGGGTCAACGCAACTCTATGAGCGGTGAGTTCGCCAGAATGGCAGCCCAACAGGAACAAATACGTCGTATGATGCAGGAATATGGGCAACGCATGAAAGAGGAACATGGCGGCAATCCGCGTTTGGCTCGCGAAATCGACGAGATGATCCGTCAGATGGAACAGACCGAAACGGACCTCGTCAACAAAACCATCACCCGACAGACCATTCAACGACAACAGCAGATATTGACTCGTCTGTTGGAACACGAAAAGGCTGAAATGCAGCGAGAAAAAGAGGATCGAAGGGAGAGCAACGAGGGTAAAGATATCTACCAGCCTTCCCAAAATGACTTGGAAAAATACAGGAAATTGCAGGAGAAAAACATCGACCTCTTCCGCTCCAACCCGCCTTCGTTCTCCAATTTCTACAAGCAAAAAGTGAACGACTACTTCTTCAAATTCTGACACCTCCCCTCTCCCCTACTCCCCTTTTTCACTCCTTTTTTCTGATTTCATTTTGTCTTTCCATTTTTTCTGTGTATCTTTGTGCTTGAGATAGTAGTACGCTATAGTTATGGAAAAACTTATTATTCAATCTGATATCGATAAATTGCCCGAGGTGGAACGCTTCGTCGACGCCGTTTGTGATACGTATAATATCAATAATTATGTCGCCACTATCTCCATGTCGCTGCTTCAGGCTGTGAAAAATGCCATCGTTCATGGCAATGGCTCCAATCCTGAAAAACATGTCACTATTGAGAGTGATTTTTGTAAGGGTGGTGTCTATTTCAAGGTCTCCGACGAAGGGCAGGGTTTTGACTTCAAACGCTATGGTGCTATGCCAGATCAGGAAGAGCAGGGTATGGGTATCTACCTGATGAGAACCCTGTCAGACAAAATGACATTCACGGACAATGGTCGTGCTGTTTGTCTCGAATATGTCATCGACGGCATCGAAGCCTCGCGTGCTTTGGAACGCATCATGACCTTGCACAATTTTTATTCTCCCAAGATGGTAAATGCATAATCCCAGGATTGTTTTCAACTTGATTTCTTTCTTTTCTCCTGACCAGTTAGTCTGTTTTGTTGCATTTGTGCGTCAGAAAATGACGAATAAATTGGCAAATCTTGCTTCAAAGTACAGATTTTCATCTAGTTGTGTGTGCTTTTCCAATCTCGGTTCATCTTTCTAAAAAAAATTATTTTGAGGTTTATGGCCATACGTTTCTATTCAGACTATGAACGATTCGATCTAAACAATGAATCGATGCTAAAAAAGTGGATTAATGCTGTTGTCTGCAATCATGGTAAAAAAACTGGTACCATCACTTACCTTTTTTGTGACGATGAACGTATAGCTCGTGACAATGTCCAATTTCTAAACCATGACACCTATACCGATATTATCACATTTGATTATGTTGAAGGCAACCTGGTTTCGGGTGACATACTGATCAGTTTGGATAGGGTAGGGGAGAATGCCCATCAGTTTGGTTGTTCATTTGAACGTGAATTGCACCGTGTGCTGATTCATGGCGTGCTTCATTTGTTGGGTTTTAAGGATAAGACAGATGCCGATGCTGCACAGATGCGTCTGAAAGAAGAAGAGTCATTAAAGCTGCTCGAAGCGATGCGGTGATGTTGTGTTTCACGAGGAACATGCATGTTACTTTATTGAAAATAAGTTGAGTTATGAAGTTTGAACAATATGATGTTGTCGTTGTAGGTGCAGGCCATGCTGGAGCCGAAGCTGCTGCTGCTGCTGCCAATATGGGTGCCAAAACGCTATTGGTGACACAGAATTTGGATGCTATCTGCCAGATGTCGTGCAACCCAGCTATGGGCGGTGTCGCCAAAGGACAAATAGTTCGCGAAATCGATGCCTTGGGAGGTTGGTCCGGTATTGTCACCGACCAGTCGATGATTCAGTTTCGCATGCTCAACCTTTCGAAAGGTCCCGCCATGTGGAGTCCTCGTGCGCAATGCGACAAGGCGCAATTCTCACAGAATTGGCGTCGGGTGTTGGAAAATACACCCAATCTTTCCCTTTGGCAGGACGAGGTGGTGGACCTGTGCGTTGACCAAGGGGTGGTGAGGGGTGTTCTGACACGAATGCAGATTGAGATTCCGGCTCGTGCGGTGGTTCTCACCAATGGAACATTCTTGAATGGTCGGATCTTTATCGGCGAAGTCTCTTTTTCGGGTGGCCGTATAGGAGAATTGCCTGCTTTGGGGCTTTCCGACCGTTTGCATGAGGCTGGGTTCGAAGTGCGCAAACTGAAAACAGGCACACCTGTACGTATTGACGGACGCTCTATCCGGTTCGATGCCCTGACACAACAACCTGGCGATGCCAATCCCCAAAAGTTTTCTTTTAGCGACACTACGCATCCCTTGGAGAATCAAATGCCTTGTTATTTGGCTTATACCAATCTTCAAACACATGATATTTTGCGAAAGGGGTTCGATAAATCACCTATGTTTACCGGCCGTATTCAAGGTGTGGGACCACGTTACTGTCCTTCCATCGAGGATAAAATTGAACGTTTCGCAGGCAAGGATCGGCACCAGCTTTTCGTCGAGCCGGAAGGACGCAACACCCATTCCTATTATCTTAACGGATTTTCCTCTTCGCTGCCGCTTGAAGTGCAACTGGAGGCGCTCCATTCTATTGAGGGATTCGAACAGGCGCGTATTTTCAAACCTGGCTATGCCATTGAATACGACTATTTTCCTCCCACGCAACTGAAATATACGCTTGAAACGAAACTTGTTGAAAACTTGTATTTTGCAGGACAGATTAATGGCACTACCGGCTACGAGGAGGCTGCTTGTCAAGGTCTCATGGCGGGTCTCAATGCTGTTCTGAAGCTTACGGGTCGCTCTCCATTTGTGTTGCGTCGTACTGAGGCCTACATCGGTGTGCTCATCGACGATTTGGTGACTAAAGGGGTTGACGAACCGTACCGAATGTTCACCTCTCGTGCCGAATATCGTATCCTGCTCCGTCAGGACAATGCTGATATGCGACTCACGCCGTTGTCGCATGCTGTTGGGTTGGCATCGGACGAACGTATGCGTAGGGTAGGGGAGAAGGATGAAGCGGTTAAAGCCTTATCCGATTACATCGAAACGACTTCCGTTCTTCCTTCGGGTGTGAATGAGGCGCTCGAGGCCCGCAGATCTGCACCGATACAGCAAAAGGTCAAGCTTTCTAGCTTGCTTTCGCGCCCCGAATTGTCACTGTCTGATTTGGAGGCTATGGATGCCGGGTTGCGCGAGTTTGTCGATTCGATTCAAAATGCCATCCGCGATGAAGTGTGCCTCTCCACCGAGGTGCTGCTCAAATACCGTCGCTACATCGAGAAGGAAAAGGATGTTGCTGACAAGATTCTCAAATATGAAGATTTTCCCATCAAGGACGATGTGGATTACCACGCCATCCAGGCGCTATCGTTCGAAGCTCGCGAAAAACTGTCCAAGATGCGGCCGCAGACCATCGGTCAGGCTTCTCGCATCAGTGGGGTGTCGCCTGCCGACATCTCGGTGTTGCTTATTGTGATGGGCTGTTGAAAAGCTATTGTTCCTTGTGAAACATCGGGGTTAAGTGCCATGGACCATGGTGTTTAACCCTCTTTTTGTTTGTATAATGCTTTGCTGGTGGTGTTTCACGTGTAACAATGGTCCTAAATCACATGGAACATGGTTTTTAGTTCATGTCGAACGGCTGTGTTGCGACAAATTCGGTTGACGAAAGGATGGGATGTGGGACTATAATTTTATCTGGAGCAGATAGTCTTTAGCTTCTGGTCCTTTGTTGAAAAGCAGGTCCAGAATTCCGACGTTGCCGTCAAAGGCTTGTCTGTCGCAGAACACTTGTGTGTAGGGTGGCAACGTTACGTTGGCGTCGGGGCGCTTGTACGAAAAGCGGTCGCGGTAGTCGTGGCTGCATGCTTCGTTTCGTATGTAGTTGTCCGTATGCCGTATGGTGCAGTTGCTTTTCAAGGCTTTGAACAATGCTTCCAGTAGCGCTTCGTTGAGTGTGATCAGACGGTCGTATTTCGCCATCAGCAGCTTTTCTATCGGGTCGCGATAATAGAGAAAATAGGGGGCGGCGCTGTAGGCCGATTCGATGGCGCGCCAGTGGGTGACATTCCACCGCTCGGTATACGCTACGGTAATGTCTGCTGTAAGGGTGTGGTTCCCGTTGGGTCGCACTACGGGAACGCTCAGCGTCATGGGGCCGTTGGCGGTCAGGATGACTGTTCTGTTGCGGTGTGTCTGTTTGGGGAATGTTTCGTATATCTCGGTCAGCAGGTCGCTGGTTTGAACCATGGCGGCCATCAACGTCAGAGAGGGGAAGTAGGCGGTGGGAAATATGGATGGCATCTGGCTGCCGGCGGTGGGTTTATTTTCCATATACAATAGCCACCAGTTCGTCGTCTTCAAGGAAGAAGTCGATGTTGCCCTCGCCAAACGAGATGCGTCGTTCGCCCCAGGCTTCCTCGTCGGCGTCCTGCTCGAAATAATTGTTGGATACCATTAGCTTGACAATCTCCTTTTCGTTGAGGTCAAAAATGTGTTTGCCCAGCAGTGTGCTCTCCGTCTTCGAAATGTCGATGCATTGCAGGGTCGGGCACTCACCTTCGAAGAAGAGCGTCAGTTCCCCATCGTCATAATGGAGTATGGTGGTGGTTTCGTCTGTGGCGTTGTCTACGGTTTCCACGTCGTCGGCTTCGCCTAGCACCGCTACGACTTCCTCTATTGGCATGTCGAAATGGATGTCGCCGAGACCTTCTTTTATTTTGATGTCATATTTCATGGTTCAGGGTTGTGTCTGATGGTGGTTGAAATGGCGGAATTTTGTACAATTTTGAAAAACAAAAATACATAATTTCCTGGACTTGGCAAAATTTTATTTCAAATGATTTCAGAATGTGTTAATATTCAGTGATTTGAATTTATTGGCTTCAAACTTGAAATAACCATTTTGGTTCTTTTCTTGTGCGTTTATGCGTCGCTTGCGATTACGGGTGTTCCTTACGTATGTTATTGTGGAAAAAGTGTGCAAAAACCATGCCCTTTTTTGAATGATTGAAGGTTGCTGTTGGTCTTGTTTCACCTGTTTTTATGTATTGTCAGACCATTTATAACGATATTTTAAACATTTAGTATATAGTATTTTATGGGTGTTGTTGTGTAAAGTGGTTTAAAAATATTTTGTAGGTAAATAAAAAAGTTGTACTTTTGCAAACTCAAATCGAGCAGGATTGACTAAGTAGCTCAGCAGGTAGAGCACATCCCTTTTAAGGATGGGGTCCTGGGTTCGAGCCCCAGCTTAGTCACACATTTATCGAGTTGGTTCGACTAAGTAGCTCAGCAGGTAGAGCACATCCCTTTTAAGGATGGGGTCCTGGGTTCGAGCCCCAGCTTAGTCACTAAAAAAGCCGCAGAATTTCGATTCTGCGGCTTTTCTTTTGCTTGTCCGCCCTGCTTTTCGGCGGACACTTCCAAAATCACTCTACGGTCACGGATTTGGCCAAATTGCGGGGTTGGTCGACATTGCGGCCCTTGGCAATGGCTACGTAGTAGGAGAGGAGCTGTAAGGGCAGGATGGCCAGCAGGGGCACGTAGCAGTCGCGCGTGTCGGGAATTTCAAAGCAGTAGTCGCTCATGCCTTTGACGATGGTGTCGCCTTCGGTGACTACGCTGATAATTTTTCCTTTTCGGGACTTGATTTCCTGAATGTTGCTTACAATCTTGTCATACATGCCGCGTTTGGGGGCGATGACTACGACCGGCATCTCTTCGTCGATAAGGGCGATGGGGCCGTGCTTCATTTCGGCGGCGGGATAGCCTTCGGCATGGATGTAGCTGATTTCCTTGAGTTTCAGCGCGCCTTCCAAGGCTACGGGGTAGTTGTATCCACGTCCCAGATAGATGAAGTTGCGGGCGTAGGTGAACATCTGGGCAAATTGGTCGATACCTTTGTTGTGGTCTAGGGTCCACTGCATTTTGTCGGGAATCTGCTGCAGTTCGTCGACCAGCATGTGGAAGAGCTCGTCGCTGAGGGTTTTCTTCTCTTTGGCGATGGCCAGACCGAGCATGATCAGTGTGATGACCTGTCCGGTGAAGGCTTTGGTCGATGCCACGCCGATTTCGGGTCCCACATGGAGGTAGGTGCCGCTGTCGGTGGCGCGGGGTATGGAGGAACCGATGACGTTACAGATGCCGTAGAGGAAGGCTCCTTTGCTCTTGGCCAGCTGGATGGCGGCCAGGGTATCGGCGGTTTCGCCCGACTGCGAGACGGCGATGACCACGTCGTCGGGGAAAATGACGGGGTTGCGGTAACGGAATTCGGATGCGTATTCCACTTCGACGGGTATCTGGGCGGCTTCTTCAATGAAGTATTTGCCAATCAGGGCCGAATGCCACGAGGTGCCGCAGGCGCAGATGATGATGCGGCGGGCGTTGACAAATTTCTCCTTGTGGTCGATGATGCCACTGAGCAGCACATCTTTATCGTTGACGTTGAGACGCCCTTTGGTGCAGATTTTCAAGGCGCTGGGTTGCTCGTAGATCTCCTTGAGCATGAAGTGGGCATAGCCGCCCTTCTCCAACTCGTCAAGGTTCATCTGCAGGGTGTGGAGCTGCGGGGTCTGTTTGACATTGCTGAGATTGGTGATTCGCAGGTCGCCTTCACGGTTCATGATGGCAATCTCTTCATCTTGAAGGTATACAACCTTATTGGTGTATTCGATGATGGGGGTGGCGTCACTGCCCAGGAAGAACTCGGCTTTGCCGTTTTTCTTCCCGTTGTTGGCACCTACGCCGATAATCAGCGGGCTGCCTTTGCGGGCGCAAATCAGCTGGTCGGGGTTGCGCTTGTCGAGAATGGCGATGGCGTATGCGCCGATGACGCTCTTCAGTGCCAGCTGGACGGCGGTATAGAGGTCACAGTTGTGCGTGATCTGTGTGTATTCTATCAGCTGCACCAGCACCTCGGTGTCGGTCTCGCTGCAGAAGGTCATGCCGTTCTTCTCCAATTCGGTGCGCAACGATTTGTAGTTCTCGATGATTCCGTTGTGCACCAACGAGAGGTTTTTCGACTGCGAGAAGTGGGGATGGGCATTGGTGGCGTTGGGTTCGCCGTGGGTGGCCCAGCGGGTGTGGGCGATGCCTATGGTGCCGCTGATGTCCTTGTCGGCAACCGAAGCTTCCAGCGCCGACACTTTGCCTTTCGATTTGTACACTGAGAGCACTCCGGCTTTGTTGATCATCGAAACTCCGGCACTGTCATAGCCTCTGTATTCCAAACGGTGAAGCCCTTTAATCAAGATGGGGTAGGCTTCCTGCTCCCCGATGTATCCTACAATACCACACATATAGCTCTTTGTTTTGTTGGAAAATAATTTTTTTATTTTATTGATTACGCGCAATTTGGAAAGAAAAGTCGCTTCCTTTCCAAACATAAATTAACTGCAAAGATACAAAAAAATATTATTTTTTGGTTTGTTTGAGTATTTGTTCTGCCAATCCGATGGCGTATCCGTGGCTATGGAAGCGGATTTCACCTTGATTGTCAACAAGTGCCACCAGGGGGTAGTCGTTGTGCAAATCGAGCTTCAGAGCGTCGAGGATGGCGGTCTCAAATGGGTTTTTCTTGTTGGCGTCGAGGATGATATAGTCCGTGTTGGGCAGATTCCAAGTGGTAGGCTTGGCGGCTGCAGGTGCTACCATGTAGATCATGCCGCCCCAGGCTTTGTAGGCGTCGCGGAGCGACTGCATCTCCTTGATCAGATGCTTGGAGGGTTCCTTGTAGTCGCCTGTGAAGACAAAGAGCATGCCGCTTTCGCCGGCATAGTCGGCCAGGTCGGACATGCCGGCCACAATCTCCAAATGGGGATCCAATCGGGGCTTGTCACTGCTTTGTCGTGCCACCAAAGGTCTTAGAATGATCTCCTTGGATATACTCTGGCCTTCCTCAACAATGAAGTATTCGGAGCGGGCCAATACGTCGCCTTCGGGGTAACGGTTGCCGGTGGTGAGACAATAGTAGCCTGGTTCCAAGGCTATTGTTGCTGGAAATTTTGCCATGCGGCTGTCCTCTTCGAAATCGAACGTGACAAAGTCGCCGCCTTCATAACGTGCCAGCGAGAAGTGCGACCAGTAGGTGGGTTTTGCCAGCTCCTTGGTGGGTTTGTAGGTCAGCGTCAGCTTGGCCGTGGGTTGGACTTCGGTGTCGTCGTCAAACGATACTTTCACCCATTTGCCTTGCTTCCAGAATTTTTTGGCGTCGCCGTTGCATACATAGATGGTGTTCGTAGCGTTGTCGAGATAGGCGGGGATGTTCAGTGAGCGACAGGCGGCGACAAAGAATATGTCGCGGCTGTGACGGTCGCTGTGGCGAAGTTCGTAGACGCCGCGGGGAGAAATGGGACAGTTGTAGTAGTTGCCGGTGTCGTCGACGGCAATGTTTTCTTTGGTCCATGCTATCAGGCTGTTGACATTATTGATATCCGCAAGTTTTTCCGCCAAAAACTGTCGCCAAGGACGCACCATCTCGTTGCTGATGCGGGCAGGCATCAGGCCCTTTACATAGAATTCTTCATAAGTCTCCATAATGGCCGGCACCGTAGGTTTGCACCAATGCGTCTCAAGCGTTTCAGCCGTTATATCGCGCATATCTTTGTCGCTAAAGGTATGTAGATAGTCGTATAAGAAATACGTTTTGCTTTCGCCGCCACCGACGGAATGATACTCTCCATTCTCGTCCTCTTCCAGGCAGGGGCAGGTAATTGTTACCGTTTCTGTCAAATCCTCGTCGGCGTGGTTGTTGATGAATTTCGCAATCTCTTCATAGTTACCTTCTGCCTTGTGGATGATTTCCCAAGCCTGCTCGTCTGTCAGGTTCTTGCTGGGTTTTAGCAGGTTCTTGTAGTTCTCTTTCGTCGGGAAGGTGGCGGTATAGGCATTGCGGATGGAATCCTCATAGAGCAAGCGTTTTGCGTTGCGGTCGGCTTTCTCTTTGGTGGGCGTCACCTTGGCCTCGCCTGCCACGGGTGGGACAATGTCAAGGTGCAACATATTTGGAATCATGACAATACATCCGGGATTTTCTTCGTTCTGTTGTGTGAAGTGCGTGTGGATATCCTCATCGTTAGGATCTAGTTCCAAAGTGATTAGCGAATCTTTTCTTACATCGACTTTGCGGTATGTATAATGTTTTCCATCGGTGGCCCAAACCAAAAGATCGCCCAGTCCGGTAGTGAGTTGTGCCTGTCCTTCTTCGTCGGTTTTGATTGTGGCCAGCGTGTAGAACTCGCTGTAGTTGTACAGTTTGAATTTCACATCGATGTCTTTTAAGGGCTTTTTTGACGGATCTGTTACGGTGACGGTTAATTTGCGGGTGGGAGCATAGTGGCTCAGCAGATTCAATTCGCTGTACATGGCAGTTTGTTTCACCACTTCTTCGTCGCCTTTGTAACGGCCGAATGCTTTGCTGTGGACCATCATACAGCGTGTGGAGGGGACGGCAAACCATCCCATATCCAATTCAGGATCAGGCTCGCAGGCCCCGAGAAAATACCAGCGGTTGCTGTCGGCAATGTATACCTCCACCCAGGCGTGGTTGTCGTCGCAGTGGGCCCAGCGGGGGGTATAGCACTGACGGGCAGGGATGCCCACACTGCGCAGTGCGGTGACTGTGAATGTCGATTCCTCGCCGCAGCGTCCCAGCGAGGTGCGCATGGTGGCCAGCGGGGCGGAGGTACGTCCGTCGCTGGCGCGGTAGGCTACGTATTCGTGGCACCAGTGGTTCACCTCAAGTGCGGCATCGTACATCGACAGACCTTCCAACCGTGGTGCCAGTTCGCGCTGCATCAGCATTCGGGCGGTGTCCAGATTCTCGTTGTTCACTCGGTATACGAGCACGAAGTGCCGAAAGATATCTTCGGGTATCTTGTCTCCCCAGGCAAACAGGCGACGGGTGTTGAATGCGGCCTTAATCTGCTGCAAGTAAAAGGATTGGTCGTAGTCGGCCAAGTCGCTGTAAGGCATGTAGGCGTAGAGGAATTCCAGCGCCTCACGGGTCTCGGTGTCCAGCGTGTCCATGCCGTTAAAGAGGGCGTCGGCACGTCCGGCTGCCAGTTGTTGCCGCTGTTGGAAATCGGCGTGGACTTGGTTGCGGTAGGTTTTGTCGCTGATAAAGTGCTTCTCTTTGTGGCAGGCCACTGTGGTGAGCAGCGTGGCGATAGCGAGCAGAGCGATGGTTCTGATTTTCATGGGTGGGGTGATGTTTGCTTATTGTTCCAGTTTTTCAAATAGTTGGCGCACTTGGTCACTGTCGGTTACGGTGGTGTCGCCGATAGTGGTCTTGCATGAGCCGTGCACTTCTGTGACGCCCGTGCGGCGTATAATTTCGACTACATTGTTGGGAACTATGCCGGCGGCGGCAATAATGCCGATGCGCCCGTCGGCCTGTTGCACCAGTTGCTGCAGCTGGTTGCATCCTTCCAAGGCGGTGGGCATTCCGCCCGAGGTGAGCAGTTTGTTGCATCCGCAGCCAATAATCTGTTCCAGGGCCTCGTGGGGATTGCGGCACTCGTCGAAGGCACGGTGGAAGGTGACGCTCAGGCCTTGGGCGGCCTCGACAGCCCTGCGGGTCTTGTCGGTGTCGATGTCGCCGTCGGGGGTGAGGAATCCTATCACCACAGCGTGGGCTCCCAGCTGGGCGGCCAGCTCGATGTCGCGCAGTGTCACATCCATCTCCTGTTCGGTGTAGCAGAAATCCCCTCCGCGTGGGCGTATCAGCACACGGGTATGCAGGTTCAGGCGGTTGGCACAGTATTCGATGGCTGCCGCCGATGGTGTGGTGCCGCCTTCGCCCAGGGCTTGGCAGAGCTCTATGCGGTAGGCGCCTCCGCGCTTGGCGTTGCAGGCCGAGGTGACGGAGTTGCAGCAGATTTCTACAAGGGTGTCTCTAAAGGGGGTGTTCATTTTTTAGTTTTATATGTGGTCTGTTTAGGGTGACAGCGGAAGAGCTGCGGGTCGCCGCTTTGACAATCCTTTTTGTTACCAGCTGATACCCAGGTGTTGGCTGATCCATTCTTTGGTGGTGTTGACAAAGATCATAGCGCCGGTTTCGTGGGCGGGCATGCCGAAATAGCTGCCAAAGTCGTCCATCACCACCTCCACGTTCTGAACTCCCTGCTGTTGCATGAATGCTGCCAGATTGCTGGTGTTTTCAGCGGGAACGGCGCCGTCAAGGGTGTGGTGTACCAGTATCAGGTGTTCGTCGCTGCGTGGCGTCCACCCTTTGCAGAGGTTGTCGCTGTCCAGTGCTTCAAGCAGTTGTTGGGCATAAGGGGTGTTGAAGTCCATCATGTCGCTGCTGACAAAGGCGCTGATGTCGTTGGTGCCCACCAGACTGTCAATCTCCGCCCGAGTGTATAGTTTGCTCAGTATCCATTGGTCGATGTGGCTCAGCAGCGGCTCGACAAACATCTTCTCGCGGGGGATGTTGAGCCCTTTGAAATGGTTGTAAGACAGCATCACGCTGGCCACGGTGCTGGGCATTGCCGATCGGTCGATGACGACAAAGCGGTGGTAGGTGGCGGGCAGGTCGTAGGATCCGCCGCCGGCAAAGGAACAGGTGAAGTGGATGTCGGGATGGTGTTGGCTGACTTCGCGCAGCACGGCCACCGTGGTCTGCCCTCCTTGCGAATATCCTGCGTTGAACAGGTTGTCCTTCCACCTGAATCCCATTTGCTCCAGCAGTTTCCGCCCTTCAATGAGGGCATCGACGGCTGCTCGGGCATTGGCGCTGCTGATGCAGTAGGCTTGGGGTTGCGCCTCGGTGATGCCAAAACCATAGTAGTCTGGCGATATGGTGATTAGACGGCTGCCGACGATGAGCGCCTGTTCGCTGAGGCCGCCATTCGAAGGACATTGGTCGGCACGGTAGATGGTGAAATGGTTGTAGAGCATCAGGCCTTCGGCAAGGTCGCCTTCGTGAAGGTCGTCGCTCATGGTGATGGTGCCGGATAGCGTGGTGGGATTGCCATAGGGATCTGTCGACGGATAGGTAAAATGGTATGCCATCATGTGGCTTGATGCGAGGTGCTCGGTGCGAACAATGCGCGCACCGTTGCCGTCGTCGCCCGAAGGGATGATGTCGTCCTCATGGCTGCAGGATGTTGCAATGGCAACGAGGACGACCACGAGAAGATAGAACAATCGGGTGTGTGTGTTGATGTTTTTTTTCATAATGGATGTGGTCGGCTGAAGCTTCCGACGATTGCGGTGGCTATAGGGGAGTAATTGTGTTGTTTGTTGTTGACAATCAAAATGCTGTATTGCTTTAACCTTTGGTTAATGAAAGTGCAAATATATGAAAAAACATGGTCGTATGGTAGTTCATCTGGCTTTTTCTTCTCGATTTGTGGTTTTCCGTACTCGTTTTATTACATCCGATTAGTATCCGTTGGAAGCGAAAATTTACAGCAGTTGAAGTATAATTTCACCACGTTGTCAATCGGATGTACAAGGGTGAGCAATCAGCCTTCGGCTGCCAGCACCTGCATTTCGCACGGCTGGCAGTTGAATTGGAGACGGAAACGACGTCCGTTGTTGGTCAGGTACAGCGTGCCTTGGTAGTCGGGTGCAACGGTGGCGTTACATTTCAGTTTCAGGCATTGGCCGAGTTCGTAGCGCAGACAGTATTTGCAGGTCATCAGTGCTTTGCCGCCATAGTCGTGGCTTTGCTCCACGCCGCGTTCGGTGCATGGTGCCTGATGTCTTCTGTAGAAGGCTTCGGCGCTGTCGTTGATGATGTTGGCATGGTAGTCCACTTGTGGTTCAAAATAGGGTATGTCGTTGGCGACAAAGGGTTTGTCTTTCGGATGGAAGTAATCCAATCGTCGCTCAAGAAGTTGTTCGACTGCCTGTCGGCGCAGTTCGTTGAGGGTGGCGGCAGGCAGAAATGGCAGCGTGTCGAACTGCAGCTTCAAAGTCTCCATCCGGAAGGGGGTGCCGCCCAGCTTTCCCAGTTGTTTCTCAATGCTTTCCTTGGCTCGTTCTGCGTTGTTGGCGGGTTGTGGTGTGCCGTTGTTCTCCGCATAGGCCTGACATCCGTCGGCATCGATGAGCGATAGTCTGACGCCTGTTGCGGTCTGCTCAAGTGTCATGGAAACAGCAATTTTCCGTTCGGAGGTATCTCCTTGGAGCTGTTTCTCGAAGGCATAGTCGTTGTTGCGCCAAACGGTTGTCCCGGGCTTGACAGCCACCGCTTTGTTGGCCACTATCTGATGTCCGTTGACATGGTTGACCAGGAAACCTTCCAGTTGGTTCTTTTCGTTGAAATAACAGAGTCCGTCACCCGCTGTCAGCGGCTCCTGACAGTTTATCGTCAGTCGGTTGCCTTGGGAGGAGACGACAGCTCCCAGTTTTTTTCCAAGCGATTTCTGTGTGGCTCGTGAGGCCATGGATTGGCGGCCGACAAGGAAGTAGTCGGTGAATCCGCGGTTGAAGGTGCGTTCCAGGTCGGGTTCGAAAAAGAATACCGTCCGGCCCGACGATGCAGGCTTCAGCCCTTCACGACGGGCCATGATGCCGTCGAGCAGCCTGCGGTAGTAGGCGGTGACATTTTTGACGTAGGAGATGTCTTTCAGCCTCCCCTCGATTTTGAATGAGGTGATGCCTGCATCTATCATGTTCTCAATGTGCTGCGCCGCTGAGAAGTCTTTCAGTGAAAGCAGATGTTCGTTGCGGTGAAGCACTTTCCCCTCTGCATTCAGCAGGTCGTATGCCGACCGGCAGGGTTGGGAACATGCGCCTCGATTGCCGCTGCGCCCATTGAGGTACTGGCTCATGTAGCACTGTCCGCTGTAGCAGACACAGAGCGCTCCTTGGATGAATGCCTCCAAATCGGCGGAGACCGTTTCCCGAAGCGCCGACATCTCATCCAACGACGTCTCGCGAGCTAGGATGATGCGTTTGAAACCTACTTGTTCCAAGAACTTTATGCGTCGCGGATCCCTGTTATGCGTCTGGGTGGAGGCGTGCAATTCGATGGGTGGCAGGTCGGTCTCCAGCAGTCCCAGGTCTTGCACTATCAGGGCGTCGACTCCAGCGTGGTAGAGCTGCCATATCATCTGTCGCGCATCTTCCAGTTCCTGGTCGAAAAGTAGGGTGTTGACAGTAGCAAACACCTTGCTCCCAAATAGATGGGCATGTCTGACCAGGACCTCGATATCGGCCATGCTGTTGCCTGCCGCTACGCGTGCACCGAATTGTGGCGCGCCGATATACACGGCATCTGCACCATGGTCGATGGCGGTAATGCCTTGTTCCAGATTCTTTGCCGGTGATAGCAGTTCCAATTGTCGTTCCATGTATCGTTTAACGGCGGCATCCTTTTTTTATTGCCTCGGGTTGGCTCTATGGATAACGGCCCGTTTGATCGATTGGCTGCTCTTTGCTTTGCTGCGGGTCTCTCTTGTCGAAAAATGATGTATCTTTGTATCGGACAACGACTGTTGTCCGGAATATGTATGTATCAGGTAACATGATGTTTATATGAAAACCAAATTGATCCTGCCTTCTCGTATTTCGCCGTTGGCCCGGCTGAACCGACTATTGTCGCAAAAACAATATGTGCAATCGCGTTTTTTTATCGTTGTCGACGAAAACACTTATTCCCACTGCCTTCCAACGCTGATAGCAGGTGTTTCTGCATTGCAGCAGTCCGAATTTTTCGAGGTGCCGCTGGGCGAGGAGGCCAAGGGTGTCGATGTGGCTGCCCAATTGTGGGGGGCGCTGTTGGAGAGTGGTGCCGACCGCAATAGCGTGATTGTCAATCTGGGCGGTGGTTGTGTGTCGGACATCGGCGGCTTTGTGGCTGCGGCCTACATGCGTGGGATCCGTTACGTCAATGTGCCGACCACTTTGGTGGGCATGGTCGATGCTGCCATCGGTGGCAAGACGGCAGTGAATCTGGAGACGGTGAAGAATGCTGTCGGATTCTTCCATGCCGCCGACGCGGTATGTGTCGAACCGGATTTTCTCGACACATTGCCTGAGTCGGAACGGGTGGCTGGTCTTTTTGAAATGGCTAAGACGCTCCTGTTGTCTGACGTCGTCGCTTTCGACGCCCTAGTCGATGCGGTGCTTCGTTCTGATGGTGTGCCGCTGGATTTTGTCAAGTCTCATATCGCCGATTGCACCGCTTTCAAACAGTCGGTTGTGGCGGCGGACCCTTATGAGCGTTCGGCGCGTAAGATGTTGAATTTGGGCCATACCTTCGGTCATGGTATCGAGAGTTATCTGATGCAAGTGGGTTCGCCTGTTTCGCACGGCATCGCCGTGGGCATCGGCTTGATGTGCTCGATGTATCTTTCGGTCAAAAAATTGGGACTCGACGCTTCACTGCTTCAGCGTTATGTCTCGTTGGTGCGCCGGCTGGTTACGGTGCCCGCTTTCTCTCTTCGCGATGCCGAAGGGGTGCTTGGCTATATGCGCCACGATAAAAAAAATCGGGAAGGACTGATACTATGTGTGTTGCTGCAGTCGGTCGGCGTGCCGGTGGTCGATGTGGCTGTCGATGAGAACGAGGTGCGCGACGCGTTGCTTTCGTTGTCGAAGCTTTGATTTCTAGTTTCTAGCCGGTGGCTCCTTTGTCCGGCAGCGACGCTCCCTTGAGGTTTCACCATTGTCGCTCAAAAGCTGAGGTCGGTTTGGGCGGTGGCCTTCCCTTCGCAGTAGCGTTGGTAGGGGCATTCGTAGGGCATGTGGCAATGGCTGCCTGTCGTTACGTTGGGTTCCATGCCTTGCAGCATCTCTTTGAAATGGGCTACTTGTCTTGCTATCAGTGGCTCGGCGGCTTTCGCTTCGGACAGCAGCTCCTCGTACAGCGGTTGGTCGTTGCCGTCGTTGTAAATGATATCGAATGATTTTAGAACCAATGCTTTGTCGCTTTTTTCTGACAGTTGGGGCAGGCTGTTGCCAATCACATAGTGCTGCAGGCACACATCGTGCCGAATCACTTCCTTGATGGTCTGCGAGTTCTTGATTTCAAATATTTTAATGGTCCCATCCGCCGCTTTCTGCACCACGTCGGCCAACACCAGCACTTCATCGTACTGGAATCCGGCTTCGAAAAGGGTCACCGCCCCGGGTTCGCAGAGCATGCGGGCCGTAAGTTCAGGGTAGCGTTGCACGGCGCCTCGCAGTTCCATGCTGATGTCTATACCCCCTGGGAACATGGACTTTATCTTGCTTTCGAAATGTCGTCCTTTGCGGAAGCGCGCCAAGGTCTCTTGGCTGTGGAAGGCCAGCTGGGGTTTGTAGATGTCCAGATAGAGGGCCTTTTCGCATTGCAGGCCCATAATGAATTTGCTTTTGGTCAGTCGGTAGCGCATCGGTTGCGATGTTGTCTCAGTTCTCGACCAGCAGTTGTGTTGTGGTGCGTGCTCTTTGTTGCAGCAGAATGGTTCGTCCGGCCACTATCCGGTCAATGATGTCCTGATTGTAGTAGCGTATGGTGATGAGCTGCAGGCCAGAGTTATACACCAGCCGGAAGTCGCTTTCCAGCGCCTTGCGCAGTTGTTGGAGCAATATTTCGTTGTAGTCGATACAGAGTGAGAAACTCAGGGCGGAATTCTGCATCAGGTTGACCTTGATGTTCAGACGCGCCAGCACGGCAAAGATGGTTTGCAGATTCTCTTCCGCTATGAATGAGAAGTCCTTGGGCTGTATGGATAGCAGTATCTGGTTGTTTTTGAAGATGTAGAGTGGCGTTAGCGGCGCTATGCTCTCAAAGGGGCCTATGACCGACCCTTCGGCATCGGGGTTTATAAAGGATTTGATGTTCAGACAGATGCCTTTGTTCTGTATGGGCTTGACGGTTTTGGGGTGTATCACCGAGGCACCGTAGTAGGCTAGCTCAATGGCTTCGTTGAATGGTATTCTGTTGATTTTGATGGTGTCCGAGAAGTATTTGGGGTCGGCATTGAGAAATCCGGGCACATCTTTCCAAATGGTCATGTTCTCGGCGTCGAGGCAGTAGGAGAGGATGGATGCCGAGTAGTCGCTGCCTTCGCGCCCCAGCGTGGTGGTGGTGCCTTTGGCGGTTCCGGCAATGAAACCTTGGGTGATGATGATTTGTCGGCTGTTTTCTCCGTCTGCTTTCAGTTGGCTCATCCGCTCCTGGGCCATACGTCGTGTCGTTTCAAAGTCCACGATGCCTTCCCTGTAGTGTTCGTTGGTGCGTATCATGGTCCGCACATCCATCCATGTGTTGTCGATGCCGATGGCATTGAGGTATCCTGAGATGAGCGTGGTGGAGATGATTTCGCCGAACGACACCACCTGGTCATAGTCGTAGTTGTAGTTCGTGGGTTTGTTGCGGCTGGCAGCGTCCAATGCGTCGAACAGCTGCTCCAGTCTTTGGGTGGTGGCGTTTTGTCGGCCTTCGAAGAGTTCGTTCGCTATGCCCATGTGGTAGTCTTTTGTCTGACGGATAAGGGCGGTACGTTCCTGCTCGTTGGCAGGAATGCCGGGAATCACCTTCTCCAGCAGATTGGTGGTTTTGCCCATGGCCGAGATGACCACCACTAGCGGGCTGTTTCCCTGATGGTTGACGATATGTGCCACATTGCGTATGGCTGATGCGCTGTTGACGGACGCGCCGCCGAATTTGAAGACTCTCATGGCTGCTTGCTTGTTTCCTGATTTTGGTTGGATGTCGGTGGGGTGGGGTGTTATCGCAATTCGCGTTCCATGTCGCGGCGTGTGTCTTTGGCCTTGATGCTTTCGCGCTTGTCGAAGAATTTCTTGCCTCGGGCCAATGCGATGTCCAGTTTGGCGTACCCTTGCGGGTTGACATAGAGCAGGGTGGGTATGATGGTGTAGCCGCGCTCTTTGATTTTGTTCTGCAGTTTTCGCAGCTCCTTCCTGTTCAGCAACAGTTTGCGGTCGCGCTTGGCGGCATGGTTCAGCCAGCTGCCAAAACGATATTCCGCTATATGCATCTGACGTACAAACAATTCGTCGCCAATGAATACACAATAGGCATCTGTCAGGTTGGCCCTGCCTTCTCTAATCGACTTAATCTCTGTCCCGGTCAATACCAGCCCCGCCGTGTACGCGTCCAGCAGAAAGTATTGGTATTCGGCTTTCTTGTTTTTTATTTCAATGATGTTCTTCTCAACCATGCCCTTATTACGCCAAAAAATGCAAAATGTTGTGTGACGTGCAAAATTATCGGCCTGCCTCCTCCTTCTGCACATTTTTTGTCACCACAGTATATCGTTGGTTGCCTATTGTACGTTATTCTTTCACTGCAAGTGCAATAGTCTCAGGCTGATGTTTCGCATCGTTTCGCTTGGTTTTGCCAGGCGGCAATGTGACATCGTCCCCTGTGGCCCGTCCCATGTGCTTGCAGTCTGTGCTGTCAATGTCTGGCTCCTTGTCTTTGTCGGGCAGGTCTCGTCCAATCCTGTGACTATCCCAAGTCAAGAATTATCAAAATGGTCTATAAATAAATGTTACACAAATATATAATAGTTTCCTTATAAAAAATTCATAGTCGTGTCACATTTTGGACAAAAAAGTGCCTATATATAGATATCAGAGCCCTAAAATATGCTGTCGCGTCATTCTGATAATTCATACAACCGGTTGTTCTTGGACGTGGTGCAACGTAACCATGCCAAGGTGAGGTTTTTCTGTATTCGGAAAACCTATGGGCACCATGAACAGGTGCCCGACCTCATGCAGGACATTCTGGTTCGCTTGTGGGAGGAGCGCGACACAATACCTCTCGACGGCGATACCGAAAAGCAGGACGCTTGGCTCATGTCGATAGTACGCAAGCAGTGGGACAGGCATCGACGAAAACGACGATTCCTGTTCATCCCCTTAGGACCTGAGGAACCAGATTTGGGCGTACCGAATGACAGCGACAACGAGGCACGACTGCGAGAATGGCTCGCGAGCCTGACTCCTTATGAACGCAACATTATCGAATGGGGTTTGGAGGGGTACACACAAAAAGAGATTGCTGAACGTCTGGGACTGAAACCCGCCACCCTTCGTAAACAACATGAAAGAATCATTAAAAAACTGAAAAAATATAGAGATGAAAAAAAAGAAATATAATGCGGAAAGCGAGGAAGCCCTGTTGGAGCGCATGCAGCGTGAGCGCATCCTCAATCGCATAGAGGCTGCTTACGACCTGCCTCAAGGCGATTTGCGGCGAATGATAATGGAAGGCCTGGACGACGATTGTCGCCAAGCCGACGCTCTCCACTTACAACAAAAGCAACAGATGGGGCAATATGTGCGGATTGTAGCCATTGTCGTCATTGTGGTGACAGCTTTACTCAATATTTTTCACATAGATACCGTTTTTTTGACCAATGGCGACCTTGATCGTAATGAGACTGGCGTACAAATCAATCAATTAATATCATGAAAAAGTCTGTCACTTTGATATTGGTATTGATGGCGTTAGCTGGTGTTGCAGTGCTGATCTTCAGAAACTGCATCGATACTATTGTCACTAGACAAAATAGCGAAGTGTACCGACGTTATTGCAAGAAGGACGGTTTGCAGGTGTCGTGGGTGAAAGACTATCCGGTGGGCGACAGCCTCTTCTTCGACTTGACGGTCATCGCAGCGGAAGACTCCAGTGCCTGGACTGAGTTGCTCAAAGAAATGAATATCGACGAGAGAGTCGTACAGCTCGGATATGAGGCACTGGCACAGGGGTTCAAAAGTGTGACAACCTATCTATGCGAACGGGACCACCCCGAGAACCCAGTCAAGAACGGCGCGATGGTGGGGGGAGTGGTATTCTACTCATTCTCGCACCGCATATTCATCTATGCACCCGTCAGCTCAAAGCAGGAGGGTTTGGAACTCTCAGAACATAAAATCAGAGAAACACTCAAGAGACCCAAAAGCAATGCAACCACCCCCAAAATACCTTAGCCACAAATCATTTAATATCTTAATACAGCAATAGAAACACTTAAACATGAAACGTCAATTCATCACAATAGCCATGCTGGCATTGCTAACCGCCGCCACGAGCAGCTGCCAAAAAGAGTTGGACGACAGCTTTACCACATCAACATCTCAAGCCGACGAGAACCGAACAATGATCTATTACATTGATGGATGCCGATATACAAGAACCATTTCCAACGAACAGGAATGGGACGAACTGCATAGATGGCTGTTCTCCTTGGCAAAGCGAGGCTGCCGCATCGTAATTGGAGATACAAATCAGGCCATAATATCCCTTTCCAAGGACGTGCAAACTTATGTGACCACAAATGAAGCAGACGCCATCAAGTGGGCCAAAAAGATGGAGGATGACAACTATATAGTTACAGTGAACTATAACGAACGTACTGGAGAATTTATATGTACAGCCATTAAATAAAAATTTCGCATCCCGACGTCCCCTTTTGGGCATTTTTGTCGTCTAACATAGTATAGATTTTTTACAAAAAAACAAACAATTAATCATCGAACCACTAAAAAAAATGCGGGAATCGCCTAAATAAAACCGCTCTCCGACAGGCACCGCAGGCACGGCGGAAGGCGCCGATGCGTCAAGTATAACGCAGCAACGCCATCGCTATTGCACAGCGAGGACAGGGAGAAATGTCACATGCCTTTTTTTCGCTTGCGCAACAATTTTCATAAAATATGTGACTTTAATTATAAATGGTGGAAAAAGATGCAACATGCGAAATAGAATAGACATCAAGCAGTATCTGTAACCAATTAATTACAATGATAAATCCACTAAAAATATTAACGATATGAAAACAATTGAAAAAAAAGGCCAATTCTTGGTCCTAATGCTGATGTTGCTGACGGCCACAGGCGCCATGGGTCAGTGGGCAAATGAGGATACAACTATTTTCTACAGAAAAGCATACGTAACAGGAACGTTGAAGAAAGATACATATCCGCCGTCAAGTCGTCCACTGCCACCAATAATATACGTGAAGGAGGTGAGGTATGAATAGAATAAAGATAAAATAACAAGTGCAATAAAAATAATCAAAAAATAAATCGCTATGAGACAACCAGCATTTACACTTCTATTGCCACTTATCTTGCTGCTGACATCGTGTGGCAAGGATTATGACTATGAAATAGCTGTTGATGAACAGTTTGTTTTAAACCTTGAAACGTCAGGTATGGGAAGCGGATATTCTTGGCAATGGGAGAAAAAAGATGACATTTTAGACACAATCGGATGGGAATTCATCCCATATGAATTTCCAACAGGACCAGGAGTGGAACGATGGACATTTGTTGGCAAACGAAAGGGGACAACACAGATTAAAATGATATATAAACGTCCTTGGGAGACTGAAATCATTGACAAGAGAGAATATACTTTAAAAGTACGATAGGAATCCGACCCGTGAAAATGGAACGAACACCCGTCCTTCGAGAACCGGACGGGCAGGAGCGGGAGGGAGAACACCCTCCCGCTCCTCAAAAAAAAGAAAAAAATATTATCCCGTAAATATATGGAAATAAGGTTTTAATGATTAAAATAGGGCCGTAGTTCAAAAAAATGAAAAAAATCGAAAAAAAATGTCCCCTTTTGGGCACTTTTGTCGTCTAACATAGTATAGATTTTTTACAAAAAAACAAACAATTAATCGTCGAACCACTAAAAAAATGGGAATCGCCTAAATAAAACCGCTCTCCGACAGGCACCGCAGGCACGGCGGAAGGCGCCGATGCGTCAAGTATAACGCAGCAACGCCATCGCTATTGCATAGCGAGGACAGGGAGAAACGTCACATGCCTTTTTTTCGCTTGCGCAACAATTTTCATAAAATATGTGACTTTAATTATAAATGGTGTAAATATGCAAAAATATGGATTATTAGTTTTCATTTTGCTATTCGAGACGTTACACGCCCAGGTCTCGAGGGTGGACACAATAGCTTGAAAAAAAATAATTATTAAAAAACAACGATATGAAAACGATTGAAAAAAAAGGCAAATTCTTGGCCATAATGCTGATGTTGCTGATGGCGACAGGCGCCATGGGTCAGTGGACAAATTTCGACACTATACCCGGCCATTACGACAAATATTACTACGGTCCCAACGGCTGGTACGACAAGTGCGAATGGTTCCAGAAGGACGGTTATGTGAATGATTGCTGGCGGACTCGATTGTATTTGTCCCCCAGTTGGTCGGCTTATGCCCAGTGGTACTACACCGACCAGCCGATAAGGGTGAAGGGTCTGGTGGCGCTGGTGGACATCTATTGTAACCACGAATCGTTCAGAAATCCCTATAGACTTCCTGAATATATGTATCTGTACCAGTTCGACACCTCGGATTTCATGATAATGCCTCCTGACGAACGGCCGCTGATCAAGCTGGACTCGGTGCGATGGGACACGGTGAAGCCCCATATCATGGAACTGACCGAGGGCGTGTCGAACCCCAGCGCACAGTACTGCTACGCCTTCGAATGCTATTTTGACCAGCCGGTGATGGTGGATTCCTCGTTTTACATCTACGGGACACACAACAGTAACGCTGTGGATACACATACATTGGAAAATATCTATATGCCAACATTTTACCTTCATATTCGAAACTGGGACGTGCAGATAGTACCCAACTGCGCACACAGCGGACCGTGGAATCCAGAGTGCTTCCCCGAGGGGAGGTGGCACCAGCTATCGTATGTTTACAATCCGATGAAGGACCGTTGGGGCTTTATCAATTCGTGCTGGCCTGAGGACCAGTGGGGTCTGTTCCTTCCTATCGTGGACCAGTGGCAGTTGAACGGGCTTCCATCCAATCCTGCCGACGGCACGGTGACAGGAGGAGGGCTGTATCCCGATGGCACATGCCATGAACTGTATGCCGAACCCCGTCCGGGACGCGTTTTCATGCACTGGGAAGACGGTGACACCGCCAATCCAAAGATGGTTTGTCTTTCATCGGACACGACATTGACGGCATACTTCGGGTGGAGAGGCCAATATTTGGTCGAGACGGCTGTGAACGTCCTCTACTGGGGCACCGTGGAAGGTGCCGGACTGTACAACGCGAATACGGAGGTGGAGCTGAGGGCAATCCCCGCCAACGGCTTCATATTCGAGCGTTGGAACGACGGCGACACCACAAATCCGCGTACGTTCACCCTGACGCAGGACACACTGTTCACGGCGGTGTTTGCGCTGGACACGACGCATGAGGGCATCTCCGAAGCCGACGGGCTGGCGTTCGCCGTGACGCCCAATCCCACGGGCGGCGAGCTGACAGTGAGCACCGGAATGGAGACCCCCAGCCAGGCTGAGGTGTTCGACGCCGCCGGACGCTGCGTGCTGCGCTGCACACTGCAGGGCCCGAAGGTTGTGCTCGACGTGCGCCAACTGCCAGCAGGACGCTACCTGCTGCGCCTGAGCAACGGCAACCGAAGCGGCAGCCGCGCCTTCGTCAAGAAGTGACCGAAGCAAGCGACAAGGAATCCGACCCGTGAAAAGGAAACGAACACCTGTCCCTCAAGAACCGGACGGGCCAGGAACGGGAGGGAGAACACCCCTCCCGCTCCTCAAAAAAAAGAACATACAGTGAAAGCTCATAATAAATCTATAGCATGTGCGTTATTATTTTACTATGAACGCTGATTAAGTAAGAAAACAATAGTATAGCACTCCTATACTTTGTACGATAGTGAAAACCGTCTATTTTTCTTATTTCTTACTTTCAAGTGTGGCATAATTTTATTCTTTGATACTTTTCCAATGGCTGAACTGTCAAAAAACTTGCTGAAAAATCTGGCTGCATACAGACTTCCCAAATGTTGTGACGAAAAGGAGGTTTTTGTTGTAGAGGGTGTCAAATTATGTGATGAAGCACTGCGTTCGGGTTTCCGTATTCGCACAATCTGTGGGACGAACGAATGGATGGTTGCCCATCAGACATCACTGCCGCCAGATTGCGAAAAATATACAGTCACGGCAGATCAACTGGATCGTCTCAGCTTGATGCGGTCACCCAACAAAGTGTGGATGCTCGTGGAACGTAACATGCCGAAAATTCTCAACATTCCTGGGTCTCTGGTGCTGGCTTTGGACGGTCTGCAGGATCCGGGCAATATGGGAACCATACTGCGCACGGCTGACTGGTACGGCATTCGTCAGGTGGTGTGCAGCAACGACACGGTGTCGTGCTACAATGCCAAGGTGGTGCAGGCTTCGATGGGTGCCATTTTCCGCACGGCGGTACACTATTGTCATCTGGAGACCTATCTGCATGACTGCGCCAGCAGGGGCTACGCCGTCTATGGTGCCATGCTCGACGGCGAACCGCTCTATTCCAGCCGCCTGCTGCAACCGGCCGTGCTGGTGATTGGCAACGAGGGCCGTGGCGTGTCTGAAGGGGTTGCGGCGTCGCTGACCCACCGGCTGACCATCCCCAACATCGGCGGCACATGCGAATCGCTCAACGCCGCCGTGGCGGCCGCCATCCTCATGTCGGAATTCCAGAGAAACGGGGATTGTTTTTGAACGGCGAATTACGCTAATTACTCAAATGGGCTACGCAGGACAGTTTTTGAATTAATGGTTTACGTTTAAAAATATGATCTTGGAGTTAAAATGGAAGTAAAAGAGGAAGTTGCTCACTGTATTTTTTTATTTCTACGGTGTTGCCTCATCAAGCTCGGCAGGCATACCACGCAGCCTTCGGCAAAAGTGGACAAATGATCTGTATCGTCCTGTGCGCAGCACATAACTTCCATTTTTACTTCCATCGAAGATTCACTTCCTTTTATTACTTCCCATTATTACACTTTATAACTAGGCGAAGTTTCTTGTTGTAATTTAAGAATTTTTAGTATTTTTGCTTTTTCGATGCAATCAGTCACAGATTGCAGAAATGTCTTTTTGTACACTGATATACAAATAGATAATAGTTTTTGAAACAAATTATTTTAATGATATGAAAGATATTTTTGAACGTATTAAAGAGTCGACCGGCGGTCCTCTGGGACAGTATCGCAAACTGGCCGACGGCTATTTTTATTTCCCGAAGCTCGAAGGTGAGCTGGGCCCCGAAATGATGTTCAACGGCAAAAAAGTGTTGAACTGGAGTCTGAACAATTATCTTGGTCTGGCCAACAATCCCGAGGTGCGCGCTGCCGACGAGGAGGGCGCACGCCGCTGGGGCTTGGCCTACCCGATGGGTGCCCGCATGATGAGCGGCCACACCGCCCTCCACGAAGAGGTGGAGTCGATGCTCTGCGAGTACACCCACAAGAAGTATGGCTACCTGCTCAACTTCGGTTATCAGGGCCAAATCAGCATCCTGGACACCATCGTCAGCCTGCGTGACGTTATCGTCTACGACAGCGAAGCGCACGCCTGCCTCATCGACGGTTTCCGCGTCACCGGCGCCAAGCGTTTCAAATACCAGCACAACGACATCGAAAGCCTGCGCAAACAGTTGACTCAGGCCACCGCACTGGCCGAGAAGCAGGGCGGCGGCATCTTGGTGGCCACCGAAGGTGTCTACGGTATGGAAGGCGACTTGGGCGCTCTCGACAAAATCGTGGCGCTGAAGAAGGAATTCAACTTCCGCATCCTGATCGACGATGCCCACGGCATGGGCGTCATGGGTCCCGAAGGTCGTGGCACGCATACCCATTTCAACTGCGCTGACGATATCGACCTCTATTTCTGCGCCTTCGCCAAGACGATGGCCATCATCGGCGGCTTCATCGGCTGCAACGATGAGGATATTATCACCTACTTGCGCTTCAACATGCGCTCGCAAATCTACGCCAAGAGTTTGCCGATGCCTATCGTGTGGGGCGTGAAACGCCGTCTGGAGATTATCAACCAGCATCCTGAATATCGCGAAAAACTGTGGGAACTCTCCACCTACCTGCAGAAGTCGCTCCAGGCCGAGGGCCTCAACACGGGTGTTACCGAGTCGCCCATCACCCCGGTCTTCTTCCCGGGCGATGTGAACCAGGGCACCAATGTGGTGGTCGATCTTCGCGAAAACTACGGTATTTTCTGCTCCATCGTGGTCTATCCTGTCGTTCCGAAGGGCCAGATCATGCTGCGCATCATCCCCACGGCGGTCCACACCATGGAACATGCCAACCGCACCATCGAGGTCTTCCGCGAAGTGAAGAAAAAACTGGATGCCGGCGTCTACAACAAGCCTATGCCCGACATGCATATCATCAAGAAGGGTTGAGTTGTTCAATCTGTGAATCACCATTTCCTATCAACCATGAAATATCAGCTTAGATGCAAAAAATGTGGCAAAGTCATCCCCGACTTTGCCACTTGGTTTCAGCAGGACCAGCAGTGCCAGTGCGGCAGCGGCTATGCCGAAGTGGAATATCCGGAACTGAAGCCGTTCCAGTTCAAAGAACCTGCCAACGATTCCTACCAGGACTACTATTTCGATATCCTACCCATCGGGAAACGCGAAAATATCGTCACTTTCGGTGAGGGACTCATCCCTATGGAACGGTGGTCCAACTTGGAAGCCTATGCTGCAGACAAGGGTGTCGACTGTAAGGTATACGTCTACCGCAACGACATCAACGCCGGCAGCGGTTCGTTCAAGGACATCTCAGCGTCGCTGGCGGCATCGGTGCTGAAAGAACAGGGCGTCAAGGAGTATTGCCTGGCGTCGACAGGCAATGCCGGCGTGGCTTTCGCCACCTATCTGGCCAAAGCGGGTATCCGCTTCTCCGAATTCGCCCCCAATTGCATCGACCCCGCCATGGTGGAGGCCATTCGCAAAGTGGGTCAGCCTGTGGTCATCTCCAAAGGGGGCTACGGCGACGCCAAAAAAGAGGCTGCCGACTACCACAAGGAACACCATGTGCTCATTAGCGGCGGCAATACCGACCCGCTGCGCATCGAGTCGAAACGCTTGCTGGCATACGAATGTCTGCGCCAGATGGGGCAGCTGCCTACGGTATACATGCAGGCCGTGGCTGGCGGCACCTCGCCGTTGGCTTTGGAAAAAGGCTTCCGCGATCTGAAACAGTGCGGTATGGTGGCTCCCGATGCGGCATTGCCACGCATGTTGCTGGTGCAACAGGACGAATGCGACCCTATGGTCACTGCATGGGAAAAAGCCACTGCGGCTGGATTCCCCGACGGATGGGAACAACAGTATGAGGCCAAAAAGGATATCAATACACGCATCGGCATTCTGACGGCTGCCAATCCGGGCAACTACCCGCTGGTGGCTCCGCTGGTACGCCGCAGCGGCGGTACCTTCCTTCGCGTAAAGGAGGCTGAGCTGCCGCACTATGGCAAGGAGATGAAGTCTTCGCGTAGCACCCTCATGGGGCCCGCCTCGGTGGTATGCTATGCCGGATTCTTCCAAGCCGTTGACAATGGCTTGATAAAGAGCGGTGACACGGTGTTGCTCAATACCGGTGAGGGTAGCGACCGTGCACAGTGGTTCAAAGATTTGGTAGAAGAGTGAAAATGAAAAAATTCGAAAACAAAACGGTGTGGATCACCGGAGCTTCGTCGGGTATCGGTGAGGCTACGGCCTATCGCTTTGCCAAAGAGGGCGCAAGGGTGATTGTCACCGCCTTGGAGGCCGACCTGCTCGAAAAGGTTGTGGCCCGCTGCAAGGAGCTTGGTGCTCCCGATGCGGCGGCGTTGCCGTTCGACCTGTCGGACAGCGACGGGCTCGACGCCCTTGCCGAGCAGGCGTGGAACCGCTTTGGCGGCATCGACATCCTGTACAACAATGCAGGCATCAGCCAAAGAGGCACCACCGTCGAGACCGAAATGCGCGTCATCCGCAAGGTGATGGATATCGACTACTTTGCCCCGGTCATCCTGACCAAGAATATCCTGCCCCGCATGATTGCACGGGGCGGGGGGCAGCTGGTCGTCACCACCAGCATCGCCGGCCGTTTCGGCTTCCCGTTGCGCTGCGCCTACAGCTCGGCCAAACATGCCCTCTACGGTTTCTTCGAGACCGTGCAGGCCGAGACCTACGACCAGCATATCCGCGTCACCATCGTATGCCCGGGACGCGTGCAGACCAACATCTCCAAGTATGCGCTCGAAAAGGACGGCCAGCAGCATGGCAAGATGGATGCCGGCCAGGCGGGCGGTGTCACGCCCCAGCAGGCCGCCGACAAGATTGTCAGAGCCGTGTACCGTAAGAAACGCGAGGTGATGGTGGGCCGCTACGAGCTGCTGATGGCCTATATCAAGCAGTATTTTCCCGGTCTGGCTGCCCGTCTGGCGCGCAAAATCAAACCTATGTAGTTTGCCCCGCATGCCGACGGCGGTCCCGACTATCGCCAATGGCTTCGGACAATTGCTCCCTGTCGGTGTGATGGGGAGGTTTTTTTCATGAAAAGACGTTAATTCATTGAACAAATGGCTGTTTAGGCTGTTGTGCCCACTATTCCCTGTTGGGGCGGTCAGGCGGGGTTGCTGTAGTGCTCGTCGATGCGGTCCAGTACGACCAGCACCTCGTCGAGTGTGGTCACGGTGACCAGCGGAATGCGGAAACGCTTGAAATCGAACAGCCCACGGAAGTAGGCGCCATAGTGTTTTCGCATCTCGAAGACGGCCTGTCGTTCGCCTTTGAAGTCGGCTTCGGCCAACAGATGCTCGCGGCACACGCCTACACGGTCGCTCACGCTGACGGCAGGGTAGGGGGGCGTGCCGTCCGAAGGGTCGGCTTCATGGGCCATGAGTTTTTTTGTCTGCTCGAAGATCCATGGGTTGCCGATGGCGCCGCGTCCTATCAGGATGCCGTCCACGCCGTAGCGTCGGCGGGCATCGGCGGCTTGCTGTGGTGTGGTGATGTCGCCGTTGCCGAAAACGGGTATGTGCAGCCGCGGGTTGGCCTTGGTGGCGCCAATCAGGGTCCAGTCGGCCTCGCCGCGGTACATCTGGCTCTTGGTGCGGCCGTGGATGCTGATGGCGGCCACGCCGATGTCCTGCAGCTGCTCGGCGAGAGTGACGATGGGCTTGTCGCTGTCGTCGTATCCCAGCCGGGTCTTGACGGTGACGGGTAGGGGAGAGCGTTGCACCAGCGCTGCGGTGATTTTCAGCAGCTTCGGCAGGTCTTTCAGCATGCCCGATCCGCTGCCCTTGCCAGCCACCTTGCGCACGGGGCAGCCCCAGTTGATGTCGATGAAGTCGGGCTGCTCGGCGACCACCACGTCGATGCAGCGCAACATCGATTCTTCGTCGTTGCCGAATACCTGTATGCCGATGGGCCGCTCAAAGTCGGCAAAGAGCATCTTGCGACGGCTCTTCTCGGCATCGCGTATCAGGGCCTCGCTGGCAATGAATTCGCTGATAAGCACATCCGCACCATGCCGTTTGCACAGTTGGCGGAAGGGCAGGTCGGTCACGTCGTCCATGGGCGACAGAAACAGCGGGAATTCACCCAACGCTATGTCTTTTATCCGGATCATTAGAGCAATAAATGGAGGGTAACCGAGGCACCGTTGAATTTCAACACATTGGAGGTGCCGTGGAGGGAAACGGTCTGGTATTTGATATCGTGGAATGCATGTGCAAGAGAAATGATGTCAACCGTCATCGAGACTTTCGGTGAAAAGCGCATGTCGAACGCAAGCGGGTTGACCGCCATTTGAACTCCCGTGTAATGGGTTTCAATGTTAGGCGCGTTGCTGAGTTCTTCACGATAGTTGCCATACTCAAGAGAAAATTCCACAGAAGGAGCCCAGTACAGCCAGTCGGTGATGCGTTTCATGCCAGTGACTTTTGGTGCCAGTCCAAAGCCGACAGTTGAGGTGCCATAGACACTGGAGGTGGTTTGTACGGTAGGGGTGTAATTGTAGTTTACATACGCCAATAAACTTATCCGGCAGTTGTCGTTGAGGAAATAGGAAAAACCCAGTCCTGCAGCAACATTCTTCGCCAATGCGATATCTTGCGATGTGTAGGAGGTGAGGTTGTATTCGTTCGTGTAACGTGTTGTGACATTCTGTGTCCCCAGATTGATGGCGGCTGATAAATCAAATGTGAAATCGCCTTGCTGCTGTGCCCGAATCAATGCCATTGAAAAGAAAAAAATAGCAAACAATATACACTTTTTCATGACTTTACGGTTTTATTTGAGAAACATTGATGTTGCAAATATACGAAATAAATAACAAAACGACACGGAAAACGTTACTATAGAAACATCTTCCCCATGGAAAAAACACAAATCATACACTATCAGGAGACAACATTTGCCCAATTGTCCGATGCCGACCGCCAGCTGATGCAGGCTGCCATCGACGCCACCGCCAGCGCCTACGCCCCCTATTCCCATTTCCATGTGGGTGCCGCCCTGCGGCTGTCCGACGGCACCATCGTTCCGGGCAGCAACCAGGAGAATATCGCCTACCCCAGCGGCCTCTGCGCCGAACGTACCGCCCTCTTCGCCGCCGGTGCCCATCACCCCGACAAAAAGGCCGTCGCCTTGGCCATCGTGGGCCGCAACCCCCAAGGGGCCCTCGTACCCGCCAGCCCGTGCGGCGCCTGCCGCCAGGTGATGGCCGAACAGGAAAACCGACAGCAGTCAAAATTGCGTGTTTTGTGCTATCATTCAGAGGACAAAATATCGATATTCGATGGGGTTGAGTCGCTTCTGCCCTTCAGTTTCACTATGTAGAACCTTTCGGTTGGCATTTGTTTAAATGGCTTAGAAACAGCAGTCTAAATAATCCGGCAAAAAAGTTTTGACATAAAAATTTGTCGGACAGAATTTTCTTTGTACTTTTGCAAACTTGTTTAGGGCGATTGTGCCTTATTGTTTTAAGAAATATTAATAATAAAATATCAGAACTACAATGGGAATTATTGGAAGTATCAGAAAACATTCTTGGGTGGCGGTGCTCATCGTGGGTATCGCCATTGTCGCTTTCATCATCGGCGACCTCAGCAAGAACAACAGAACAGAAACTTTCGCAGAAATTGACGGTAACAAGGTCACCTACGACTATTACCAGCGCCGTCTTACCGAGCGCGAGAAGGAAAACCAGATGGAAGGCAACAGCAACTATGCATTCAAAGATGCTGTGTGGCAGGAAATTGTCCAGGAACGTGTCCTCGACAAAGAGATGAACGCCCTGGGTATCAACGTCAGCGACGAGGAAGTGTCTGACATGTTCCTGGGCCGCTTCATCCATCCTTGGGTGCGTCAGCAGTTCACCAACCCCCAGACGGGTGCCTTCGATGCACAGCTGATGAACAACGTGGTGCGCCAGTACAACGACATGCCCGACACCTCGGAAATGAAACAGCAGTGGATGAAGTTCCAGAGCCAGGTGCGTGACGACAGAAAACGCAACAAATACTTCACCATGATCGTCGCCGGCCTCTACATGCCCAACAAAATAGCCGACAAAATCGCCGAAATGAGCACCAAGAGCTCTGATGTGCGTCTGGCTGTGCTCCGCTACGGACAGTCGCCCGACGTCAAGGTCGAACTCACCGACGCCGACTATCAGAAGTATTACGAAGAACATAAGAAAGAATTGAACTATAGCATGTTCCGCATGGAAAACCGCGAAATCCGCGAGGTGGCCTATGCCGTCTTCACTGCACAACCTTCGCAGGCCGACATGCAGGAAATCGAATCGGAGGTGCAGGACTGGTGGAACCAGATCCAGACCATGGACAATAACGCCATCATCGACTTCGCCAACATGCACAGCCAGCATGGCTACATCTACGACTCGACCTTCATGAGCAGCAGCGATTTCGCCGCCCCGCTCGACACCGTGATTCGCAACGCCCATGCCGGCCAGTTCATCACTCCCCGCGTGGTGAATACCATCATGAAAAATGAACGCATGCGCCTCAACTACGGACAGTATGTCATGGGCAAGGTGCTGGCTACTGAGATGCGTCCCGACAGCCTCCGCGCTTCGGTCATCTTCATCCCCAACCAGAACTACCATAACAGCATCCCCACCACCGTCGAACAGGCCGCCGCTCGTCGCGACAGCGCTATGGCCAGCATCAAGGGTGGCATGACCTTCGAAGAGGCTGTGGTGAAATATTCCATCGACACCAACAAGCTCGGCGACCAGGGATGGACCCCCGACGGCCCCGGCGAACTCAACTGGATGATTGTCCACCACAGCGTGGGCGATGTCTTCAACTATGACCTCCCCAACGATGCCGGCCATCTGGTCGTCAAGGTCACCGGCAAGACCACTCCCGTACAGAAATACCGCGTGGCTATGATCTCCAAGGAAATCGTTCCTAGCAACACCACCGTCAATGCCGTCCGCGACGACGCCAACCAGTTCGCTTCGCAGTATGCTACCTGCCAGGCCATGATCGAAGGCGCCCAGTCGTCGAACGTGCAGCTGCGCAACGCCATGCTTATCGCCATGAGCGATTCGCTGACGGGCTACACCAACACCCGCGACGCTGTCCGCTGGGCTTTCGATGAAAAAACCCTCACCAACGCTATCAGCGGCGAAATCTATCCCTCCGACTTCAGCTATATCGTCGTCGGTCTGCGCGATGTCTATGTCCCCAACAAGCTGACCCTCGACCAGGCTCGCCCGCTCATCGAGCAACCGCTGCGCAACGAGAAAGAGGGCGACTTGCTCGCCGAGAAAGCCAAGAAAGCCATGCAGGGCACCCAGGATATCAACGTCATCGCCTCCAATCTGGGCGTGACCGTCGACACCGTGACTGGCGTCACCTTCAATGCCGACAGAATGGGCCAGAACAGCATGGAATATAAGGCTGTGGCTACCATCGCCGCCAAGAACACCACCGGCCTTGTGGGCCCCGTCAAGGGCTCGTGGGGCGTCTATGTCATCAATATCGACAACAACAGCAAGGTGGAAAAGGGCGATGTCAACGCCATCCGCATGCAGTATGAGCGCATCGGCCGCAACGCCACCGGCGCCCTGATTCCGGTGCTCAAAAACCGCATCAAGGTCGACGACAGCGGTCTCAGAAGACTCTAATCATCCCCATCGGGAACGAAAACCTGCCCCCACCGGCAGGACATCATTATCCAAAGGCGGTGCGAAGGTGTGACACTCTCAGCACCGCCTTTCGTTTGAAAGCCCCCGCTAACGGGGCGGCTACAACCGCGACAATCAATCAGCAGTCATGAGCATTAAAGAAAGGATAAAGGGTTTCTGGCAACGCACAGCGCGCTTCTTCCGCCGACTGTGGAACGGCCGCCACACCATCAGCGACCTGGTGAAACACAAACACCGCTTCGTTGTCCTCGACACCGACACCTACAAAGAGAAGATTTCCTTCCAGCTGTCGGGCATCAATATCTTTGTCTTTCTGGGCGTCACTGCCCTGGTGCTGGTCTTCTTGACGGCGCTGCTGCTGGCCTTCACCCCCCTGCGCGAATTCATACCGGGCTACTCCAATGCCCGCATGACCGAGCAGACCTACGCCAACGCCCGCATGGTCGATTCGCTGTCGGTGCGGCTGCACCAGCAGGAGGAGCTGCTGGCCGACATCCAGGATGTCATGATGGGACGCGACCCGGCCCAACGCCACGTCGGACAGACTTCCACCACCTCCGACAGCACCAAACCGCAGCCTACACCCTACGTCCATTCGGCCGCCGACAGCGCACTGCGCGACGAGATGAAGGCGCGCGGTGGCGACCGCCACTATGCCTGCCCTCTGAAGGGCACCGTCAGCAAGAAATACGACAGCCGCAACGATTTCAAAGGTGTCGCTATCACTGGCCGCACCGGCGATAAGGTGCTGTCGGTCCAAAGCGGCGTCGTGCTGCTCGCCGACAAAGGTTCCGATGGCTTCTGCACGGTCGTCGTGCGCCACTCCGCCGACAGGCTGTCGCTCTACAAATGTGAAGGCAAACTGCTGAAACAGGGTGGCGACCTGGTGCAGGCTGGCGAACCGCTGCTGACTCTCCAGACGGCCAAAAGCAAGGAGACCCCCACGCTCCAATTTGCTCTTTTTGTCGACGGTGAGCCGGTTAATCCCGCAACGCTCATCGACGAGCTAAAGAAATCAAAATAATGAAGAAACATATCGCTATTTTAGGCTCCACAGGCTCTATCGGAACGCAAACGCTCAATGTGGTGCGTCGCCATCGCGACCGCTTCGAAATAGAGGCACTGGTGGCTGGCTCCAATGCCGACTTGCTGGTGGCTCAGGCACTCGAATTCAATCCCAATTTCGTGGTCATCGCCGACCGTGGCAAGTACGCTGCGGTGCGCGACGCGCTCCAGTCCACCGACATCAAGGTCTTTGCCGGTATCGAGTCGGCTGGCGACATCTGTGCCATGGATTGTGTCGATATCGTCATGGCGGCCATTGTGGGCTTCGCCGGTTTGGAACCCACCCTCAAGGCCATCCGTGCCGGCAAGACCATCGCCTTGGCCAACAAAGAGACCATGGTGGTGGCCGGCCAGATAGTGACCGACGAGGCGCGCAACCACCATGTGGCCATCCTGCCGGTCGACTCCGAGCATTCGGCTATCTTCCAGACCCTGCAGGGCGAATCGGGTCTGAACGGTGGCGACGTCTACGTCAATCGCATCGACAAGATTCTCCTCACCGCCTCGGGCGGCCCCCTGCTGGGTCGGCACCGCGACGAACTGCAGAACGTGTCGCTCGACGAAGTGCTGCACCACCCCAACTGGAAGATGGGCCGCAAAGTGACCATCGACTCGGCGGGTCTCATGAACAAAGGATTGGAGGTCATCGAGGCCAAATGGCTCTTCGATGTCGACGTGGACCGCATCGAGGTGCTGGTGCATCCGCAAAGCATCGTCCACTCCATGGTGCAGTTCGAGGACGGCTCCATCAAGGCCCAGCTGGGCACCCCGACCATGGAGACGCCCATACAGTACGCCCTCAGCTATCCGCAGCGCATCGAGAGCCACCTGCCCCGCTTCAGCTTCTTCGACCATCCCGAACTGACCTTCCTGCGTCCCGACACCGACACCTTCCGCGCCTTGCCGCTGGCCTACGACGCCATCCGCCGCGGCGGCAACATGCCATGCGTGATGAACGCAGCCAACGAGGTGGCTGTGCAACGCTTCATCGACGGCCAACTGCCTTTCCTGGCCATTGCCGACTTTGTGGCCGACGCCATGTCCAAGACGCCTTTCATCGCCAATCCCTCGCTCGACGACCTCTTCGCCACCGACGCAAATGTGCGCCAGGAATGCAATAAACGTTAGAATCAGCCGTTATCATTATCTGTCATATATATATATTGAATATTTAAAATCTTCTTACATTGAAAGTATTAGCTTTGCTCCTCAGCCTGTCGCTCCTGGTCATCACCCACGAGTTCGGCCATTTTCTCTTTGCACGTCTCTTCAAAACCAGAGTGCGCCGCTTCTACCTGTTCTTCAACTGGAAGTTCTCCATCCTTAAAGCCAAGAAGTTCGACGGCAAGTGGCATTTCCTATTCTTCAATGCTAAAACGCCCGATTCCTGGAAAGAGGAAAACCTGCGTGAAGAGGACCGCGACAACACCCTGTGGGGCATCGGCTGGATTCCGCTGGGCGGCTATTGCGACATTGCGGGCATGGTCGACGAGACCAAGAGCTCGGAAGATATGGCCAGCGAACCCCAGCCATGGGAGTACCGCTCCAAGAAACCCTGGAAACGCCTCTGCATCATCAGCGGCGGCGTCCTGGTCAATTTCCTTTCGGCACTGCTTCTCTATAGCTGCATCTTCAGCCATTGGGGCAAGGACGAACTGCCAATGCACAACGCCAAGATGGGCTACGACTACCACGAACTGCTGCTGGCCCAGGGCTTCCAGAACGGCGACATCGTCTACGCCATCGACGGCGAGGAAATGACCGATATCGTCAAAACCCAACACAAACTGCTGCTCGACAAACCTAAGGTGGTCACCGTGATGCGCTCGGCCGTGATGCGCGACACCATCATCACCAGCGACACCGCTGCCGGCGAACCGGTGCTGATGCAGGTCGACGTGCGCGACACCCAGATGCTGGTCGACATCGCCATACAGTACGACCTACTGGAACAGATAGACCCGCGCGACACCAACTTGCTCTTCTCCTTGCGCACTCCCTTTGTGGTCAAAGAGTTTGCCTCGGGTTCCCACGCCAAACGGGCGGGCATGCAGATCGGCGACAGCGTGGTCAGCATCGACCATCAGCCCATGGCTTGCTTCTCTGAAATCAAACCGGCCCTCATGGCCCGTCAGAACGATACCGTCACAGTCGGCTTCATCCGCAATGGTGTCTACGACTCCGTGCGGGTGTTGGTGGGCAGCAACGGCGTAATCGGCGTTCATCTCGAGTCGCCACTCGAAGTGTTTGAAACGGTCCACACCGACTACACCTTCTTCCAGGCGGTGCCGGTGGGCATCTCCTACGGCTGGAACCAGATGGTCACCTACGCCCGCTCGCTCCGCATCCTCTTCACAAAGGACGGCTACAAAGGCTTGGGCGGATTCGGCACCTTGGGCAGCCTCTTCCCCAGCACCTGGAATTGGTACACCTTCTGGTCCACCACGGCACTGCTGGCCTTGATTCTGGCCTTCATGAACGTCATTCCCATCCCCGGTCTCGACGGCGGCCACATCCTCTTCACCCTTTGGGAGATGATCACCCGTCGCAAACCAAGCGACAAGTTCCTCGACATTGCCCAGTCGATCGGCATGGCGTTGCTGCTGTTGCTGCTGATTGTGGCCAACGGTAACGACATTTTGCGAATCTTCAAATAAAGCCCCTCCCTCCGCTACGCTCTGTCCTATGAAGAAGCTGGACCGCCTCATCATCAAATCGTTTCTGGGCCCCCTCGCCCTGACGTTCGTCATAGCGGTCTTCGTGCTGCTGATGCAGTTCATCTGGAAGTACATCGACGACATTGCGGGCAAGGGTCTCTCGGTGGGCATCATCCTGGAGCTGCTGCTCGACGCCTCGGCCACCTTCGTGCCTATGGCGTTGCCCATTGCGGTGCTCTTTGCTTCCATCATGACCATGGGCAATCTGGGCGAACGCTACGAGCTCATCGCCATCAAGAGCGGCGGCATACCCCTGTGGCGCACCATGCTGCCTATGGGTGTCATTGTGGTGATCCTTACCGGGGTGGCATTCCTCTTCGCCAACTGTGTGATGCCGTCGGCCGTGCTCAAATACCGCACCACGCTCTACGACATCACCCGCAAAAAGCCGGCCCTCAACATCAAACCTGGCGAATACTACTCTGAAATTGACGGCTTTGTCATCCGTGTCAACGATAAGGACGCCGACGGCAAAACCCTCCACGATGTGACCATTTTCGACCATCGCAACAACGCCGGCATGCCCGACGTGGTGAAGGCCCGTCAGGGGCTCATGCAGACCAGCCCCGACGAACGCTACCTGGTGTTCAGCCTCTTCGACGGCTGCTCCTACAGCGAGACCAACGCCAAACAGGGATCCAACTCCCAACCCTTCACGCGCATCTATTTCGCCAAAAACGAGATGACCTTCGACTTGGGCCAGTTCGCCTTCGACAAGACCGACGAAAACCTCTTCCAGGGCGGCTACCAGATGATGAATATCGCACAGCTGGACTCGAATATCGTCAGGTTGGAACAGAAACTGGCCGACGACTGCTCCAACCATCGGCGCGTGTTCCATCTGCGCGACAGCCTGCCGGCTGTTGGCACCGCCTCCCAGTCCAAGGATATCCGCTCGCTGCTGGGCCAGCTGGACCCCATCACCCTGGGTCGCGCCTTGGGCAGCGCCTCCATCCGCGTGGAACGCTGCTACAACGAGGCCAAGGTGGAGCAGCAGATCATCACTTCGCAAAACGAATACATACGCCGCCACTACATCGAATGGCACCGCAAATTCACCCTCTCCATCGCCTGCATCGTCCTCTTCCTGGTCGGTGCCCCCTTCGGTTCGGTGGTGCGCAAGGGCGGTCTCGGTCTGCCGCTGGTGGCGTCGCTGCTCTTCTTTGTCATCTATTACGTGGTGGGTATGATTGCCGAAAAGGCAGTCCGCGAATCGGCCATTGGCACCTATGGCATGTGGATTTCCACATTGGTCATGTTACCTATCGGTATCTATCTAATCTATAGGGCAGTACGTAACTAAAAAGTTAAAAAAAGCAGGTTGTATACTTTTTTCTTTTTTGTTCAGTTAACTCTTTGTGCGACATGGTTTTCTGAGCATCTTTCTCTATGTCCAACAATTTGAGAATAAAGGGGCTAGGGAGGGTTGTCGGAAATGGTCGCAATGACTTAACAATGAAAAAGTAAAGACTATGGACAATTTTTTTGTTTCCGGCATACAGCAAGTGGGCGTAGGCTGCATGAATTTTGAAGCCTCGTGGCGTTGGTATATCGAGATGTTCCAGATGGATGTGCGCATTCTGGAGGACGACACCGTGGCCGAGCGCATGCTCCCCTACACCGGCGGCAAGGCGCAGAAGCGTCATGCCTGCATCGCCGTCAACCTGCAGGGTGGCGGCGGATTTGAGATATGGCAGTACAGCGAACGCCAACCGCAGCCCGTCGGCTTCGACGTGCAGGTGGCCGACCTTGGCATCTTCGCCGCAAGAATCAAGAGCCGCAATGTGGCTGCCTTCCACGACGAACTGCTGGCAAAATACGAAAAGGTGGGCCCCGTCAGCGCTTTGCCCGACGGCACCCCTTGTTTTGTGGTGCAGGACCCCTGGGGCAACTACTTCCAGGTGGTGGAGGACAAACGTGTCTTCATCGAGCAGCGGCGGCTCGGCGGCGGCATCGTGGGCGCCATGACTGGCTGCTCCAACATCGACGCCACCATCCCCCTCTACCGCGACATCCTGGGCTACGACCGCGTGGTCTACGATGAGACGGGCACCTTCGACGACTTCGCCTTCATGCAGGGCGGCGGCCAGCGCTATCGTCGTGTGCTGTTGGCATCGAGCAAACCACGCAAGGGTGCCTTTGTGCCTCTCTTCGGACAGAGCACCATCGAACTGGTGCAGGCCCTCGACCGCCAGCCCCGCAAAATCTACGAGGGCCGCTTCTGGGGCGATCCCGGATTCATACAGATTTGCTTCGATGTGACCAATATGCGTGCCCTCGAGGAGCACTGCAATGCCCTCGGCTTCCCCTTCACGGTCGACAGCTGCAAGGACAACGCTCACTTCGACATGGGCGAGGCTAGTGGCCATTTCACCTATATCGAAGACCCCGACGGAACCCTCATCGAACTGGTGGAAGCCCACAAACTCACCGTCCTCAAGCATCCCCACATCTACATCAACATGTTGAAACGCAACCGCGAAAAACCCTTCCCCAAGTTCTTCTTCCGCCTGATGGGTATGAACAAGGTGAAATTGTAAGGGCTGTCCCCATCAACCCCTGGACCCGGAAGCCAAAACAACGGAAAGTGTAGCAATCCACCCCCATAAACATATCAGCATAAAACATCCAACCTATCAACCTGTATGAGCAATCTGGTAGACTATTTGAAACAGGATATTCGTGCCGACGAAGCGTTGAAAGCATGCATGAACTGCGGCATGTGCACGGCCATCTGTCCGGCGGCCGAGTTCTACGACTATGATCCACGCCGCATCTGCGACACCGTACAGCGGGGCAACGAAACCGAGATAGAGCGTCTGCTCAAGAGCGACACCATCTGGTTCTGCGGACAGTGCATGTCATGCAAGACCCGCTGCCCTCGAGGCAATGTGCCTGGCGAACTCATCTCGGTCCTGCGACGCGCCTCCGAGGAATTGGGCTATTTCGCCGAAAGCGAGAAAGGCCGTCAGCAGAAGCAACTGATGAACACCATCGGTTCCAATATCTTGGAGATAGGCTACTGCGTCCATCCCGACCGCGTCGACCCCGAATACCATCCCGAACAGGGGCCTGTGTGGGAGTGGTATCGCGAACATATTGAGGATATCGCCCCCAAACTGGGCGCCAACTACCACGGCAAGGGCGCTGGCGCCCTCCGCACCATCTCTGAAGAGGACCTCGACGAGGTGCGCCGCATCTTCGAAGTCACCGGCGGCATGAAGCTCCGCGAACAGGTCTGTGGCGAATCCACTGAATCCAAACAATAATGGCGAAGGCTATGAAACAATTCGGTTTTACTATATCCTCCGGACGCTCCATCAACCTTGACGACACCAACTTTGAGAAGGTCGACAAGTTGCTGGAACTTGTCCCTTCCTACAAGTGGTGCATCGGCTGCGGCGGCTGCACAGCCACCTGCTCGGCAGGGGGCTTCTCCGACTTCAACATCCGGCGCATCCACACCGCCTTTATCCGTGGACAGTACAGCGAACTCGACAAGAAACTAAGGCAGTGCATGCTCTGCGGCAAGTGTCTGCTGGTATGCCCTCGCGGGGTCAACACCCGGGCGCTTATTGTCAACATGCGACGCATCCTGGCCAATGTCGAGACCAACACCTTTAAAGCGAAGGAGGTGGTGCAATGAAAACTCAGATGACTTTTTTTGTGGTGATCTATTGGATTGTCGCTGTCGGATTTCTTGTCTGGTCAGTCTTCAATCCGTATTTTTCGGTCTACGTGATGCCTTTCCTGGTGGGTGTGGTGTTGTTGCTGTTCTTCTCCATAGTGAAGTATTGGCGTTGGATGAGCAGCTTCGACAAGTTGCAGCGGGCCATCATCCGAAAGAATATCTGGTCGTGGCGGTTCTTGCCCGCCATTTGGGAGGCCATCCGCGAAAGTCTGCTCCATTGGCGCATCACCAAGAAGAACATCCTGCTGGGCTACATGCACCGTAGCCTCGCCTTCGGATGGTTTCTGCTCATTGTGGTGGGTGCCGTCCAGGCCAAAATGGCGTTTCCCGATGGACACCCCATCTGGATGGCCATATTTTTCAACTACTTCGAACCCGAGGTAGACCTCTCTGCCTTTGCCCAGGCTGAGTTTTTCGCCAACCTCATGGATGTGCTGCTGCTCTATGTGCTGACCGGCCTGATGCTGGCCATGTTCAAGAAGGTGTGGTCGCGTCCGCTGGGCATGAAGCGCACCACAAGGCATACCCTCATGGACAGGGTCGCCAAACTGTCGCTGTGGTGCATCTTCCCCTTACGTTTGTTGTCCGAGTCGGTCACTGCCGGCATCAACGGCAATGGGGGCTTCCTGGTCACCTGGCTGGGCGGGGTGTTCGACAGCATCGGATTGGCCAATCCGGCCTTCGAATACACCTGCTGGCTACTCTACAGCGTGGCGCTGGGTGTCTTCTTCAGCCTGATGCCCTTCTCGCGCTACATGCATATCTTCACCGAGGTCTTCCTGATCTATTTCCGACAGCTGGGCGTGCGCGACAGCGACAAGAAGACCGGCTACACCATGTTCGAACTCAGCGCCTGCTCTCGTTGCGGCATCTGCATCGACGGCTGCCCCATGAACCGTCAGCTCGGCATCGTCAATATGCAGGGCGTCTATATGCTCCAGTCGGTCCGCAACCTCGAGCTGCAGCGCAATGCCGAACCCATCGCCGAAAACTGTCTGATGTGCGACCGCTGCGTGGCCGACTGCCCGGTCA
Organism: uncultured Bacteroidota bacterium; assembly: GCA_902793295.1. Taxonomy (GTDB): domain Bacteria; phylum Bacteroidota; class Bacteroidia; order Bacteroidales; family P3; genus Colimorpha. The sequence continues at coordinate 6,984 of CADBDA010000018.1, read as the reverse complement.
ATCTCGACCTCTCGCTCATCCGTCGTCAGGTCCGCATCAAAAACAAGGCCGCCATCGACACCAAGGACGGCTACGGCTATCTGCGCGACGTGCAGCCCTTCAACGCCATCGGGCGTGTGGCCTACTTCGGCGGATGCATGTCACACCTCACTCCCGACATCACCAGTTCGATGGAGACCATCTTCAATGCCGTGGGCCAGAAATATTGGTACATGGACCGCGACGAGACCATCTGCTGCGGACGGCCCCTGCTGCAACAGGGCTTCGAACATCAGGCCTTCGAACTGCGCCGCAAAAACACCGAGCTCATCGCCAACAGCAAGGCCACCATGCTCATCACCTCATGCCCCATCTGCTACCAGTCGTTCAAGAAGGAGTACCGACTCCCCATCCCCGTGCTCCACCACACCGAGTACATCGATATGCTCATCAAGAGCGGACGGCTCAAGTTGCGCAAGGACGACCGCCGTGTAACCTATCACGATCCCTGTGAACTGGGACGCGGTTGCGGCATCTACGACGAACCGCGCGACATCCTGCGTGCCACCACCACACTGCTCAAAACCGCCGAAGAACGCGAAAAAAGCCTCTGCTGCGGTTTCAACCTCGGCAACCCGCTCCTCGACCTCGACCAGCAGACCCTCATCCGCAACGCCGCACGCGATAACCTTATGGCCCCTCATCCCGACACCATTGCCACCGCCTGCCCCATGTGCAAGAAAGCCTTCGCACATGCCGACAACGTCCCGGTCAAGGACATCGCCGAAATCGTGGCCGAAAATATCGTGAAGAATTGAAATCTCATTACCAAACCTCACATCTCACCCCCATGAAACGCTTTTGGAACGAATATCAGAAAGAGATAGCTGACGACCATTTTTTCTATGAGCGCAGCTGCATCCGCCAAACCTTCTTCCCGGGCTCCGAGGCGGCCTTTCTCCGCATCCTGCGCGACGAGCTGGGCAAGGACATCTGCGACAACCCCCACCAGCACACTTGCACCGGCATCGGCTACCACAGTGACGTGGTGCCTTTCGAGACCACCATGACCGTTGTGGCGCGTCTCTTTTCGCTCATGACCGAATGCGGCTACGAGAACTATGTGCCCTCCTGTGTCACCTCCTTCGGCGTCTTCTCCGAAGTCATCGAAAAGTGGGAGCACAACCCGCAACTTCTCGAACAGGCCCGTCAGTTCCTTTGGGAAGCCACCAAACGCGAATTCAAGATCCCCAAAAACCTGGCCCACCCCTCCGATATCATCTACCACTTCCGCTTCGACCTCAAGCCCAAGATGAAGTACCAGCTCGTCAACCGCTTCACCGGCAAGCCCCTGCGTGTGGTGGAGCATATCGGCTGCCACTATGCCAAGATCTTTCCCGAACGCGGCATCGGCAAAGCCGAGTTCCCCTATGTGCTGGCAGGCATGATCGAGGCGTGGGGCGGCGAAGTCATCGACTACCCTGAGCGACGCCACTGCTGCGGTTTCGGCTTCCGTCAGTATCTGGTTCAGGAAAACCGTGGCTACTCCATCGCCAACACCAAGAAGAAATTCCAGTCCATGGAACCCTACGAGCCGGACTTCATCCTCACCAACTGTCCGGGATGCAGCATGTTCCTCGACAAATGGCAGTACACCATTGCCGAGATGGAGCACAAGACCTTCGACAAGGAAGGCTACGGCATCCCCGTGCTCACCTACGAGGAGCTCACCGGTCTCCTGTTAGGCTACGACCCTTGGCAGTTGGGACTGCAGCTGCATCAGGTGCAGAGCGAGCCCCTGCTCAACAAGATTGGCATCGCCTATAATCCCGATGAGAAATATAAAGGCGTTTCCGGCCGACTCCTGCCGCGCCCCGAACGCCCCGAATGCCTTCGTCAGGACTAATCACCCTTTCTTATCGCTGTTCACAAATCAAACAAATTCATCCGCATCATACATCAAACCTCACATATCCTCATGAAATCAATCTCCATCATAGGCGCCGGTCCTGCCGGCATTGAAGCAGCCTCCGTTCTGGCTCGTCAAGGTTTTGCCGTCACCCTCTTCGAAAAATCCTCCTCCGTCATGAAGAATGTGGCCGACAAGGCTTTCCTTTTCCCCGATTTCACCGCCGCCGCCGACATCGTCGAGGACATGAACAAGAAACTCCTCAACAGCAACATCACCCAGCGGCTCGATACCGACATCGTGAACCTCGCCCGCGAGGACAACAACGTGTGGAAACTCACCGACGCCAAGGGCAACAGCTACTATAGTGACCTTGTCCTCGTCGCCACTGGCTATACCCCCTTCGATGCCCACCGCAAGGAAGAGTTGGGCTATGGCATCTATGGCGGGGTCGTCACTTCGCTCGAGATGGAGAAAATGATTCGCTACGACCAGATTGTCAACAGCATGGGTGAACGGCCCCGTCGGGTCGCCTTCCTCCAGTGCGTCGGCTCACGCGACGAGAAGTCGGGCAACCACTACTGCTCCAAGGTCTGCTGTGTCACCGCCGTCAAACAAGCCATCGAACTCAAACGTCGCCTGCCCGACGTCGAAGCCTATATCTTTTACATGGATTTGCGCATGTGGGGACAGCATTTCGAGGAGCTCTATCGCCAGTCCCAGCAGGAGTACGGTGTGCGCTACATCCGTGGCCGCATCTCCGAAGCCTCCGGAACCTTCGACGGCCGCGTCCAAATCAAAGCCGAGGACACCCTTATGGGCCTTCCCCTCAAGATGACCACCGACCTTCTGGTCCTGATGGTTGGTATGGAAGCTTCCGAAGGTACCCGCTGTCTCGGTAAGGCTTGCGGCATTGCCGGCGAGTATGGCTTCTTCCAGTCGGTCGACCCCCACCTCAACGACTGCCGCACCTCGCTCGACGGGCTCTACGTCTGCGGCACCTGCAAGCGCCCCATGTCCATCAACGACGCCGTCAACGACGCCCGTGCCGCCGCCGTCGTCCTTGCTCTCTCCGTCCGCGATTGAGGCGCATTGCCACATTCATCGTGCCAAGCGTCCCATAGGGACATGTCCTCAATTCACCGCTTGGCCCCATTATTTTTCTATTTGTCTTAACATTCAGGTGTTTTTGGAGAAGGAAGCCGACAACGACATTTTTTTCTCAGACACACAGAAATTGTGTATCTTTGCTCTTTGGTAAGGTGATTATATCTTTTCATTTGACAACATAAAAGTAGTCATTTTACCTGAGAGTACCAAATATTTGGTACTCTTTTTTTCTACTTAGTGTTGCACTTGTAACTGGAATTTGGGTTTCTCTAATTGTAGTCCATATTCTATCCCATACTGAATCCATGCGTCTTGAAAGAATAAGCGCGTGTTTTCCCCCAAGTATCATCATGCATTTGTGCCTTAACAGCCCGTGTCAACCTATTTCAGTATAAGACTGTCTAGTGCATGAATTTGATTATCCATCCACACAAATCATCGTAAAATTTCGCTTTTTTCTTGTCAACACTTATTCCCCAAAGACCATAGCGGTATGCTTTTTGAAGTGTTGTGGCCGCAAAAAAAGCGGCAGCGTCCGGTGCCAATGTGGTGGTTAACTCCAAGTATTTGATGAGGGTTTTTGACAGATTTGAATCAACGTCAAAATCATCATTTGTAATAAAATTACTAAAAAAGCTGGCTGCGATTTTATCCTGATATTTCTCTGCCATAATAAAAGAATACAAGAGCATCTGTCGTTGTATTTCACAATCTTTATTCTCTGAATACATATATCCAGTGTGAAAAAGAAGATATTCACGGCGATCTCCAAGAATTATGGCAATGTCCCTCTTTAGAGAGACATCTGAATCATCGGTCTTTGACATGGAAGTACCAGATTCCTCATCTTCAAGCATCCCAAAATCATCATTGTATGCAGATATTAAGCCACTCAAACCGTCGTAATATTTTGCCTTTTGCTTGTCGACGCTTATTCCCCAAAGACCATCACGGTATACTTTATGAAGTCTTTTTGCCGCAAGAAATGCCGCACTGTCCACTCCCAGTGTGGTAGTTAACTCCAAATACTTGATGAGGGTTTTTGACAAATTTGAATCAACCTCAATGCCATTATTAATGACAATGGAACAAAAAGTGCCAGCTGCGGTTTTATCCTGATATATCTCTGCCATAATAAAAGAATACAAGAACATCTGTCGTTGCATTTCGCAATCTTTGTCCTCTGTACGCATATATCTATTGTGGAAACGCAGATATTCATTGCGATCTCCAAGAATTATTGCGATATCTCTTTTTAGAGAACAATCAGGATCATCAGTCTTTGAGGAGACAGCATTGGTTTTTTCGTCTTCAATCTCATTTTTTCCGTTATTTATATCCGAATCCGTACGAAATATAACGAAACTACTCGTTATAAGGCCAAGCACTGCACAAAGTATCAAAACCTTTGACTGGACGGCTAAATTGTTTTTTTTCATTTTCTTTGCTGTTTTATTCCCAAGGATGGTTTTTCCCATCCCTGTCAATTATATATTCCGTTGCTGCTTCGATACCACCCATGCTATCAATCCATTCTTTGGGTGTAACACCTTCGAAACTCAATACTTTCCGACCCCGATAAAAGACATTCCATGGTTGAGGAGTGCTGTCTTCTTTACTTGTAGTCACTCTCATTGTATGAGTTTCGACGTTAAGACGAAGTAGTCCCTGCGGTGCGATTGTAATTCCTTGTAACTTGCCTGAAAGTTGTTCTGCAAATGAATCTTCTCCTTTCCCCGTATAACAACTATACAGCAGAAAAATTGTTGGAATACCATTCTGTTCGTTTTTTTCATAATCAGGCAACATTTGATCAGAATACAGTTTGTTGATAAAGCCTATAGTTTTATCAGCCGAATATGGATCCTCTGCAAGTCCGTTGCAAACCGGATATGCAACTGATTGGGGACCACCATGCATGCTGAATGTTACCAATCCAGGTGTATTCCCTTCTTCCCTCATCCATGCATATATTTGCATGTTTTCTGCATTTCTTTCAGGATCAAGAAGCTGTGTTGCAAAAGAGAAAATAGTATCCATGCCTAGGGGATCCACCAACTTCACCGGATTCCAAGCGCAATAAGCATACGGCGACAGCGACGGGTACTTGTCTGCCATCGGGTCCACGCTCAGCCAGGCGGTCAAAAGTTCGTGATCGAGGTACCTCGCACCAAAGTAGGAATACCCTGTTTCGACATCCAACTCCTTGCCGGTGGAATTCGGGATGATTTTGTGACTATATATATATTGATTATCAGCATTTTGAAAACACCACAAACGGCCATTTCCGGTGTTTCCGAAAGCGATGACTTGACAATTTGATATGTTTCCGAACATTTTCAAAATACTGATTTTGTTGATATAACGTTTGATGGACTATTATATTGTGTTTTGTGGATTTGGAAATCCTTATAATATTTTGCGTCAGATTTCAAATCTGACGCGACAACACGCAACTGGAACATCCGTCGCAACGGATTTCAAATCTGACGCGACAACACGCAACTGGAACATCCGTCGCAACGGAATACAATTTATCAGTAAGTTATATGATTAATTTCAAAATTAACGCACCAGTAATATTTTTAGATTAAGACAGTCATCACTTTATGTTTACCAATATTCTAAATTAAATACACTTACAATTTTTTCAGCATAAGTTAATCCGTGCCCATTTTTTAAAACACAAACAATATCATTGCACATAAACCACAGTACATATGAAAGTATAAGATATAGAGCACAAAATATTCCATATTTAATTTTTTTATGTGCAGGGGATTGTTCAATCTCGTCATATATTTTATCCCTTCTATTATTATGCTTAAAAAACAAATAGGAAAGTACAATCATTATAAAACCGATGATTGGCATTATCTTTATTATTATATCATCAACAACGGTGCTATGTACAAAAAAAATACAGACAATATCAATCATTACGAATATATTTACTGCCAAGGATAGGCCTACAATGATATATGACGAGATGTAATTATCTTCGGATTTGAATATGCCACATTTTTTCTCGAGATAGGAAAAAAAATAAAAAAGATATCTAAAAATCATAGCATTTTTTTTAAAACCAAGTACTCGGACCATATTTTTTTCCTAACTCATAGAAAAAAGTAGCATGCCAACAATAAGGAAAAAGACTAATAAGATTTATGGCATGATCAGTTATTCTTTCGCCATTGGATATTAAGCCATTGTGTGCTTGTATTTCGGTATTAATAGCAGACCAGGCAGCAAAACCGCGTCCTAACCACTTTAATCCTGTTGCGGCCTTACCATACTTATTTGAAAGTTCTATTTGAGACTTATACCTCCCATTTAATCCTCCATTTTTTCCTTTTTTCATTATTTTTATGGAGCCATCCTTACCCATGTATGTACCATTTTCATAATCAAAAATATAATTCTTCATTCTAGAACATGCTACATCTCCACTTCCTGCAAGAGTTCCCATGATGGCTACTGGTGAAACTGCATTTGCTTTCTCTTTTTCTTCAGCAGGGTCTATTTGGACACCTCCTTTGAGGTTGTCAATCACAGTAAAACCCTTATACTCGTTATACAAGTCACATCTGGATTCGTGTCTGATATACTCTCCATCGCCTTCAACAAACTGAGTTAAATCTCCACCACTCAAACTGACTCTACTAATGGTTTTGTTTTGTTTGTCAACTTTCCACCCATCGTTGTTCTCCATGGTTTCGGTTCCCTCCGGATCCACTAGCTTCACCGGATTCCACGCGCAATAGGCATATGGGCTTATCGACGGATACTTGTCGCTCATCGGATCGACGCTCAGCCAGGCGGTGGTGAGGGTGTGGTCAAGGTACCTCGCACCGAAGTATGAGAAGCCCGTTTCCGCATCTAACTCCTTGCCGGTGAAAATGAAACTGGTATTATTTCCGCATCCTGCACAAAAACAGCCATTTGACAAATAATTCCCCTCGGCGTTTTTTGAGAGAAAAGCGTCG
>CADBDA010000017.1 GCA_902793295.1 uncultured Bacteroidota bacterium | reverse complement strand
AAGCTGGTTTCCATTCCGTACTTATTATTAGCATTTACAATACGAAATGCCAGCTTCTTTTATTGTGTCTCACCTACGCATTTGTCGGAAGAACCATAAAAAAATATATGAAACACTTTTTTAAAACCTTATTAATGGCATTACCGCTGATGGCGGCGATGCTGCTGCCCAGGTCGGCGCAGGCACTGCCAACAGATCGTGCGTTCGTACAACGCATAGTTGACTCAAATTATTACGATGCCGTGAAGACTGCACAAGGCAAGTTGCACTTCAGGATTCCTGTACGTTTTTATTTCGGGAGCTCCCTATATAGTATAATTGACAATGGCCAGATCTACTATAGTGCGGGCGGACAGACCCCTGTGCCTATTCTTGAACTTTATACTTATTATGGTGAACATAAGTTCCGAGTGATGTCGGGAACCGTTGTGTTCACTTCGGCAAGTGATGGCGTGAATGCAACTTTCAATACCGATACCATCCAAATGCACAATCTGACGTACGATTTGCAGGGAAGTAATTCAGAAGAAGTGCGCTTGAATCTCTACCGACAAGAGTATTACATTGAGTTCGACTGGTATCCGCCAGAGTCGGTTCTGGGGAGCACTATCACGGCGGGTATACAATTCCAATCAACAGTAACTGAGATTACTTTCCAGAATGGGTCATCTGTAAGTACCCAAACCCAATACACAAAGAACTTCACCCTGGGCACTTTCAGCAACCTCAACAGCCGCGATGTGCAGCCCCAGCTGATAAACCCCATCTTCTATTCCAACAACGAAAACAGCGCCAACTCAGCAGGCAAGGTGGCCGTGCCCTACGTCGCTTTCCAACAGCCCATCAAGTACTACACCTCGTGGAACCCGGCACAGATCCCCTGTCAGGAACAAAGCGGTATGTTGTGGCTGCAGGCCGAGGACACCGTGCAGCCCGGCTTCCGCATCTTTATGCAGGTGCACAGCTCCGAGTCCACCGACTCGTCCGACATCATTCTGTGGTACACGTCCAATAAAGTCAACGTACCCGCATACCACCGCATCCACGACTTCACGGCCAGCACCTACTCCTACCAGCGCGAGGGCGACAACATCACCTATTACGACAACCGCTACAAGCAGCTCAGCTGGAAGATACGCTATCCCAACACAGAGGACATCGTGCCGAATGATATGTTCGAGCTGTAGCGTGCCTACAGCAGCGACTTCAGCGACGCGCAGACCATCGCTATGATGCCCATCGAGTGGGGCGACACCGCAACGAACGAGAGAACCTTCACCTACGTCGACTCCGCCCGTGCCGCCTGGTACAACCCCGTCGAGCACAGCAACACCATCTACTACCGCGTGCGCCGCACCTCGTCGTCCATCTGGGGCTGGACAGGACACGACTACGCCCGCAGCGCCAGTGTCAGCCCTACTCTCTATATGGCGTGGTTCAACAACAATATATACTACCACCTTGACGACAATTTCGCTGACAACCACAAGGTGCATCTGACAATCCGAATGAGCAACTCAAATTATAGAGGTCCGTGCGGCAACAACAGTTGCCACGAGCCACATGGCTATTGGGACGACCGTGCCACACTCTATATCCTCAAGATTATGCAGGAGACGGGCGATACCATCCGCATCCCCGTGCCTGACGACTCCATCAAGGCTGCACTCTACCGTGTAATACACAATCCCGACTGGAGCACCTATTTTAACGGCGTCGTAAGTTTCACCTACACCGACGTGACAAACAGTCCTTGCGTCCACTACTCATACGCCTGGATGCTCGACACAACCGGCATCAGTCTGCCATTGTATAGCGCCAGGCTCTCCGGAACGATTACGCCCTCCGGTGGCAGCAGCACGCCCTACTACACCAATGCCGCCAACCTCGAAAGCCTCAGCGGCACGCACCAGACCTCGCCCGAATATGTGCGCCTTACCTGGGGGATGACCGACGGCGGCGTCGACGAGTTCCTCGTCGAGACACGGCCCGACAACGACCCCAACGCTGCCTGGACCACCCTCGGCACCACGACCAACAGCTTCTGGGTGGACCGCACGGCCGACCCGCAGATAAGCCCCGTGTGGCAGTACCGCGTGACGATGAGCTACACCTGCGAAGGCAATACCGTCAGCACAAGCCACGTCACCACCGGCTCGCGTTCGCCCTACGGCCGCATCGCCGGCCGCGTACACTACGAGGACGGCAGCGGATGCCCCGGCATCACCGTCACCGCCACGCGGACCGACAACGGCGCCACGGTGCAGGTGGTCACCACCGACTCCACGGGTGCCTACCTCTTAGACAGTCTGCCCTACGGCGGCGGTGTGGAATATGCCATCACCCCCACCTCGCAGACCGCCCAGTTCCGCTACAACAATACTAACTCCACGTCGGCCACCATCACGCTGACGCTGAACCGCTGCAATACGCAGGGGGTTGACTTCGACAACATCAGCTCGGTGCGCTTCACCGGCCGTGTGCTCTTCGAGAACAGCTCGGTGCCTGTGCGCGACGCCTGTTTCCGCCTCAACGGCACGACGATGCGCTTTGCCGGCTCGCCGGTGCGCACCGACGCCAACGGCAACTTCGAGCTGCGCGTGCCGCAGGGTAGCGCCTTCACGCTGCAGGTGGTCAAGGACGGCCACCACTTCGACGGCGACGGCTATGTGCGTATGGATGGCGACAGCCTGCTCACCCTCGACACACCGCTCGACGGCGTGCGCGTGTGGGACCAGACCAAGGTGCGCCTCACGGGACGCGTCAGCGGCGGTCTCGACCAAGCGGCCTTGCCCCTCGGCCTCGGCCTCTCGCACAACAATCTGGGCGACAACCTCCGCCTGGTCCTCGAGCTCGAGGGCGACAACGTGAGCTATGTGGTGCGCGTGCCCTCCGACCTCACCAAGGACACACTCGAATATACTGTTCCTCATCTGCTGTATGGTGGATTCAACGGAGTGGACACTGTGGGACAGACCCAGGTCCACTACCAGCTGCGTCGCGTGGTCATCGAGCCCGACCCGGTGACGGGCGAGTTCAGCGCCGACCTCTTCCCCGTGCGGTGGAAGATTGTTCAGGCCAACGCCACCGGCTATGCCACCCTCTTCAGCCGCGGACGTACAGGCGATGTGGTCGACCTCAGCGATGCCGCCACCGCGAGCGATACCGTGCGCGAAGCCCCCACAGGCGCCAACGCCTGGGGCCAGTATGCCCGCTACACCACCAGCAATGCACAGTACAAGCTCACCTACCGTGCTCCCATCAGCATCACCTGCAAGCAGCTGCACTGGGGTATGGAGGTCGACTACCTCGGCGAACCCACTATGGCACGCCAGAATATCACCAACCAGATTATTCAGGTACCTTTGGCCACCAAGCAGGCCGACGGCAGCTACAGCTACCTCTTCGGGGCTCCGGTCTTCAAGAGCGGCACCTACGACTTCCGCGCCTACGCCCACGAGGACTATTACTATAACAACAATCCCAACGGCGCCCGCGACGAGGTGCGCATCAAGGGCGGCACGCTGAAGGTCTACAACGGAATGCACGAAAACGAGAACGCCAACACGCAGGTGATGAGCCTCGAGCTCGACACCCTCGGCAGCGCCGACTTCAGCATCCCCATCGACTATGTCTCCTTTGTGCGCAGCGATACCAACGTGCAGCGTGTGCTCGACCTCTCGGTGGAGAGCGAGGGCGAGTATGTGGTGCAACAGGCTGTGCGCGGCTATGTGACCGGCCACCGCGCCACCGCAGCCGACGCCATCACCTCGACCCACGGCACCATCCAGCTGCTCGACGTGCTGCGCGACCCGCCGGGAAGCACCTCAAGTGCCTATATCGAAAGCGGCGCGGAATACTCCTACAGCTACACCTACGACTTCCAGTTCACGTTCGGACTCGAATTCGGTCTTACCCTCGGTACTCAGGCAAAGATGTTTATGGGTGCAGGAATTGGTGTGTTCAGTGGACAGACAATGGACTTCAGCACTACTTATGATTTCTCCCTGCCCATCAAAAGCAGCTACAACTACAAGCACGAAGGCAACTACACCTTCCGCACCAACGAGCGCATCAGCACCAGCGACAACCCCTATTTTGTCGGTCAGGATGCTGATGTCTATATCGGTGCGGTGCAGAACGTCTATTTCCGCCGTGTGGATGCTGTGCAGCCTCTCGACTCGGTGACATTCACCGACCTCGGCGGCAGCAGTGCCAACGGCACTATGCAGACCGTGGGCACTGGCGTTGACACCAACGGCCAGCGCTACTATCTGGTCATCGGCAGCGAGCTGGAGAGCGGTCCCGCGTTGGCTGCCACCTTCGCCTACACCCACAGCCATATCCGCGACAACCTCATTCCGCAGCTGATGCACCAGCGCGACGCCTTGCTGCTGACCTGCGACAGCGCCACCGCACAGGCCACCGCCAACGCTCGCAATACACAAGTATATTGGAGCCGCGTAGCACCCAGTGACACAAACTGGGGTAGCGACTATTTGGCTATGCTGCCCGAAAACTCGTCGCAGTATTATGTCGACGAGGTGGCCAGCCTGAACCGTCGCATCGCCGACTGGGTCAAGCTGCTGCTACAGAACGAGGCCGAGAAGGTCGCCGCCATTCACCAGAGCCAGCACGACTCGGTGGCTACCTATTCCGTCAGCGGTCCTCTCACACTCTCGCACTCCGACACCTACTCCTACAGCGATGCTTACCACGTCTATTGGGACTATCCCGGCGCCAGCGTGGGTACAGGAGACCTGGTCAGCCATTTGGGCAACGCTTTCAGCAGTTCTATGAGGCAATTAATTATTAATGCATTTAATGATATTAAATATATTCACAATCAATATAGTGGTGCTATTGGTGAAAACAGTGATAGTCCATACAATGTAGCCCTCAATGCCCCAGGTTCTGCTACCAAATTCTCGCTTGTACCCATTATCGACTTCCAGTTCGGGCGCGACCCCGAGGAGCGCCTCTCGCACACACGTGAGATAGGCTTCACCCTGGCACCTGATATGTACAGCAATATGGATGTCAGCGTCTATCGTTTGAAGAAGAGCATCAGCGACTTTGCCTTCAACACTGCCTCGGCCGACACGCGCGACTTCGTTAGCGAAGGCAACGACTACGACGGCGACGACTACCTCTACGGCTCGCTGGTCTACTACCTGCGCGGTGGCGCTACCAGATGCCCCTGCGAGGTGGCCGACAGCACCGAGTTCTACCGCCCCAAGATGCCACTCTCGGCAGGCTCGCTGCGACTCGAGAACCCCAAGGTCGACATCAACGTCCACGAACTCAGCAATGTGCCGATAGACCGTCCCGCCATCTTCACCATCCAACTCTACAACGAAACTGAGGCCACCGCAGGTTCTGGCGTAGAGTTTCCCATTACCTTCAAGCTAAAAATGAAGGACTCGAGCAATCCACACGGCGCCCGCGTCTATATCGACGGCATGCCCCTCACCGACGGCCGCAGCATAATCCTCACAGGCTCGCAAGTCATCACCAAGACTATGGAGGTCTATGCCGGCGACGGCTACGACTTCGAGGACCTCATTATCGAGTTTCAGTCGACCTGCATCGCCTATAACAAAAGCCAGGCCCAGTTCTCGGTTCACTTTATGCCGGTGAGCTGCGACGTCAACATCGAGCAGCCACACGAAAACTGGGTGCTCAACACCCTCTCGCCGCAGGACTCGACGGGCTACTACCTGCCGGTGAGCATCATCGACTATGACGTCAACTACCGCGGCTTCGACCACATAGAGCTACAGTACAAGCTGTCGACGCAGAGCGCCGACGAGTGGGTGACCATCTGCTCCTACTATTACGACAGCGCCATCTATGCCGCCGCCAGCGGCACCAAGGCTATGATTACCGGCGGCCGCATCGACAACATACACTTCTACGGCGAACGCGACCCCATCGAGCAGCACTACGACCTGCGCGCCGTGAGCTTCTGCCGCCACGGCTCGGGCTTCATCACCAAGTCGTCGCCCGTGCTCACGGGTACCAAGGACACTCGTCCGCCGCGCGTCTTCGGCCAGCCCGAACCGGCCTTCGGCATCCTCGGCGTGGCCGACAACATCAAGCTGCGCTTTAACGAACCCATTGCCGGCAACTACCTCGACGAGGACAACAACTTCCAGCTGCTCGGCATCACCAACTCGAGCGGACGCATCACGACGGGCACCTCGCTCTACTTCGACGGAACGCCCACCTGCGGCGCATCGAGCGAAGTGACTCGCGTGCTGGCCAGCAAGTCGTTCAGCATCGACCTCATCGCCAAACCCTACTCGCCCATCCCCGCAAGCAAGATGGAACTCTTCGGACACTCCACTTCGGGCAGCGACATCTCCTTCGGATTGGTTCCCGACGGCGACAGCTGCCGTATGTACCTCGACATTAACGACTACCATATGGTGTCGAAACCTATGGAGCCGCTCACCGACTTCCGCCGTATGGTGGTCGTCGTCGACCGCGACGAAAACCAGGTGCGCTTTTTCGCCGGCACCAGCGAACTGACCGACCAGGCCAACATAGCAGACTCCCTCATCAACTCTCAGCTCTCATCCCTCCGCTCTCAATCCGCACCGCTGGTCTTCGGACACGGCTACCGCGGCAATATGCTTGAGACACGTGTATGGATCAAGGCCTTGAGCCAAGCCGAAATAGTTGAGACCCACGAGAAGCACCTGACGGGATACGAAAAGAAGCTGGCAGCATACTACCCGATGAACGAAGGACGCGGCAACACCTGCGCCGACCTTGCCAGCGGCTCCACGCTGACCCTTCAAGGTTTTGCCTGGACCAACCCCGCCGGCTATGCCCTCCACCTCGACGGCACACAGCCCGTCAGCCTCGACCAGAATATCTTCTCGCGCTCGGCCATTCAGGACTACACCCTTATGTTCTGGTTCCGCACCGAGGCAAACAACGCGCCCCTCTTCTCCGCCGGCTGGCGCCAGCGCGGCTATCAGGGCGTCGACGGTTTCGACGGCACGCTGATAGCCATCGAAAACGGCAGCCTGAGTTTCCACAACGGCAACCTGATGCAGCAGGCCAGCGGCACCTTCGCCGACGGCGCTTGGCACCACTATGTGCTGACCGTGAACCGCACGCAGAACAACGCCGCCATCTACGTCGACGGCAACCTGATGAACACCTTCGCCACCGACACGCTGAGCGGACTGAGCGGCGACATGATGCTCGGAGGTGCCTGGAACAGCGAAGTGCTGAGCGGCACCATCGACGAGCTGGTACTCTTCGAGCAGGCGCTGCCCAAGAACCTGGTTGAGGCCTACGACAACATAGCCCCCTACGGCGACGAGATGGGCCTCGTGGCCTGGCTGCCCTTCAGCGAGCAGGTGGAAAACAGCAACGGCATTATGGAAGAGCACTTCTCGATCAACAACCGCAAGATATTCCGCACCACCGACGGTACCGTCGTCGAGAAGATCCAGCCCCTCGTCACCGCACCGGTATTCTCAACCCTCAACACCCAGTTCGCAACCAACGAGGACATCGCACCCGTGCGTGAACGCGGCCTGCTGACCAAGATGAACTTCGACTGGAGCTTCAACCAGGACGAGCTGCTCATCAACATCAATATGCTCGACCGCGAAATCAACAAGAACAACATTTTCATCACCGTGCGCAACGTCGAGGACCTCAACGGCAACCGCACCATAAGCCCCACTATGTGGCAGGTGTATGTCAACAAAAACGTGCTGCTGTGGAGCGAGAACCGTCTGCAGGGCGTCTTCTACGAGACGATGGTCGACGACTTCGAGCTTTCGGCCGACATCCAGAACATCAGCGGCCGTCGACACCAGTTCACCATTGAGGGGCTGCCTAGCTGGATGAGCGTCAGCCAGGCCTACGGCAGCATCAACCCGCAGGAGACCATCGGTCTGCGCTTCACTATCGACCACAACCTGCCCGTCGGCATCTACTCCGAAATCATCTATCTCACCGATGAGGACGGTCTTAGCGAACCTCTGAAAATAATGGTCGAAATCAAGGCCTTCTGCCCGTGGGACGACGACAACCCCCGCGGCTACGCTCGCCAGATGTCGCTGCGCGGACAGGTAATGGTAGATGGAGCTTACGACAGCGATCCACAAGACGTGGTGGTAGCCATGCTGGGCAACGACATCGTGGGCAAGGCCAATGTCGACTTCAACGCC
Organism: uncultured Bacteroidota bacterium; assembly: GCA_902793295.1. GTDB lineage: Bacteria > Bacteroidota > Bacteroidia > Bacteroidales > P3 > Colimorpha. The sequence continues at coordinate 35,632 of CADBDA010000017.1, read as the reverse complement.
GAAGCCGGCACCAGCTACCTCTACCTCACCATCCACGGCAACGAAGTCTTCGAGGGTATGCCCCTCCACTTCCGCCTGTGGCAGGCATCGACAGGTCGCATCTACAGCCTGATGCCATCGACCGAGGTGAGCTACCAGAACGACGCCACCGTGGGTCTGCCGCCTGCGGCACCCGTACTCCTTTCCACCTCGGCCAACGAAGTGCAGAGCCTCGACATCGTGCAGGGATGGAACTGGATATCGTTCTATTTGGAACCCGACAGCAACGCATCTGTAGGCGACCTCCTCTACAGCGCCACCCCGTGGAGCGTGGGCGATCAGATGAAAAGCGTCGCCACCCAGCAGTTTGCCGAATGGGACGGCGAGCAGTGGACGGGCTCGTTCTTCAGCTTGGACTATAAACAGATGTACATGATGCGCACTGCCGACTATCACAACCATACGCAGCTCGCCGGCCGTCGCCTTGCCACCGATGCCGAACGTACCATCCAGTTGCATCACGGATGGAACGCCTTCCCCTACCTGCTAAGCAGCACGATGAACCTGACCAACGCCTTGGCCGACTATATAGAGAACGTCACCGTTGGCGACATTATCAAGTCGCAGACAGAGTTCGCCGTATACTCCGAAAACGAACGTTGGGAAGGCTCGCTGAAGGTGCTCAACCCGGGCCAAGGCTACCTGCTCTATCGCAATGCCGATGCCACCGTGGACTTCACATTCCGCAACGGCGGTTCGGTTAAGGGCCCCGAGTCGGAATTGCCTGAACAGTCCGACCACTCCATCCGTCCGGCTACCAATATGACCGTCATCGCCGCCCTCGATTCTAAACTCTCGGCATGCAACTCTCAGCTCAGCGCCTACATCAACGGCACTCCTGTTGCATCTGTCTCCCCGCAGGTTGTCGATGGCGACACGCTGTTCTTCCTCACCCTCACAACCGACAACGCTGGCGACATTACCTTTGCTCTCGAACAGGATGGAATGCAGACATACGGCTTGCAAATCAAAAACACACAGACAAGAGGCCTGCGTGCAACCCCCAATAGCCACTATGGCGCGTTGGGCAATCCCGTAATGCTCTCGGCTCTCAATGCACAAGTCACCGCCTATCCAATCCCCTTCACCGACCACGTGGACTTCACCTCCACCGACGGCTGGGCGGACGATTTCACCATTACTATCTACAATGCTACCGGCGTCATCATCGACCGCATCAGCAGCACCCGATGGACACCGACGGTCACCCTCGCCGCTGGCGTCTACTTCGCCACAGTGAACAATAACGGAACAATAACCACCCTTAAACTCATCAAGAAATGAAAAACACAGCAATGATAATCGCATGCGCTGCCCTCTTCTTCCTTGCCTCTTGTGGCGGGGAAGAAGGCGGCGCAAATCCCTATCCCATACAAGGCAATATCGACGACCCCGCCTGGGTGGTCGATACCGACTATGACTATTCCAACAGTATGACCGCCGTAATCGAGGTGGGTCTGTTGATGGCCGACAGTATGCCTGTTCCTTCCGACATCTGGACGACCGACGCTGCCGACCGCCTCGCCGCCTTTGTGGGCGACGAGTGTGTAGGTGTCGCCAAATGCGACGACATGGGTCGCTTCTTCCTCTTCATCCACGCACCTTCGCAGCCCTACGGACAGATTTCTCTGCGCTATTTTTCCCATAAGCTGCACAACATCTTCAACACCGACACCTCATTCCCATTTGTCAACGGCAACCAGCAAGGCACTGCAGCAGAGCCTTTGCAGATACTGTTTTGGACCGTAACACAATAGTTGGATGCTAACAGACTGTCACCACTGTTCAATTACAAAAAATTAGTAATTTGCACAAGCTATTACGTCACATTTTTTATAAAAATAACTTGTCAAACTTTAGTTGTTTTAGGTGCAATTCGACTGCTGATCCGACGAAATCATGATCCTCTTTACCGTGTAGATTGATAGCTATGGCTGTTATATTATTTCAGGAGAGGAATAAAAAAGCGGAGCCTATTGTGGGCTCCGCTTTTGCTTGGTAAATAAGAACGATATAAGAACTGCTTTCGAAGGATAGGCGAAAATGTTGCCGTCGGGTAGTGAAAAACCTTCTAGCCGAATTAAACGAAAGTGTTATTGTCTCTCCGAATAAAACGAATTAGATATTGTCTAACCGAATAAAACGAAAGTGTTATTGTTTGGGAGAACTGTTTAGATTGGCGCTTTGCGCTCCGAACCAGATGCCCACCTGCAGGGCGATGTTGAGTCCACGTGGCTGTGTGCTGATTTCTTTGAAAGCCGAGTGCGTGACAAGAATCTTGCCGTAGATTGAAATGCGGTCGCGTTCGGACATTGTTTCCCAGCTGCGGAAGGGGTTGCACATCGGCGCCTGGAACTGTGTGTAGATGTGCCGCATCAGGGATATTCCGAACACCGGTCTTGTGCAGTCGACCCAAAAGTGGTTGGGTTCTTTGCGATCTTTGTAGCTGAACTCGATGCCACCGATGCCGGCCATAAGTCTGAGCGACAGTTTGTCGCTGTCGATGATTCTGTAGGCGTAAAGTATTGTGGTGAAAAGGGTTCTGTATCTCTGTTCCGACTGGAAATTGTGGCTGCCGACAGATGCGTCGCTTTTTGCTGCTGCGCTGCCTATCGCGCAGTCGACAATCAGGCTGTGCCGGTTCAGACCCAGTCCCAGGCCGTAGTTTAACATTGCTCCGCTGGTGGGGAAGAGGTTGTTGAGGCTGCCTGTGTTGAGGACTGTCCCTAATCCGACGAATATTTCGCCGTTGAATGGCCGTAGCTCGTAGTGCGGCAAGTCGCTGACTTGGAGCGCGGACAGCTCGCGGTCCACCAGCTCTTTGTATAGTGCCAGTGCTGCGCTGTCCTCGCCGTCGCTGGTGGCCTTGCGGAACTGCCCGATGCGGTTGCTGAGCGCGAGGTTGTGCTCCTCCAGCAGCGACTGGAACTGGTCGGAGCGGCACGAGGTGTGGAGCGTTGCCTGCATCCGGCGCCGTGTGACTTCGATAAAGTCGAAAATCACCTGATTGTAGAGCAGGTTCTGCGAGTTCATATACTGGTCGTTGACCCACGAGCTGCGTGGCAGCATATAGGCGTCGGCTTTGTAGTATTTGTACCGCACGCCGTTGCTGTCTTTACTGTCCGGGTAGTAGGCAATTGTGTATTGCAGGTAGCTTTTCTGTGGCTCTGTGGTCGAGATGACGCGGAAATCGTTCCAGCGCAGTTTCCCTTCATTCCAATAGCGTTTATTGTTCTGACTATGAGCCACTGACGTGAAGACCAGAAGCGCGATGATTGGAAGGATTCGTTTCATTTCATAAGTGTGTTATTGTTTGTATTACGAAAACGGGTGATTTACCTGTCGCCAGATGAAAAGCGATTCAGGATTTCGTTGGTGGCTTCTTCTGCTGCTTGCATAGCGGCATCGTATTTTATGAAACAGCAGCACCTGTGTCTCGAGATGCCGTCGATGGCATAGTCTTTCATTTCCATCGATTGTGAAATCTGCTTCACGGCTTTGGCGACTAAGCGGTCGTGCTGTTCGCTGACGGCGTTGGCGGTGTCGGATGCAAGTCGTGCAAGTGTGCGTTCGACAAGGGCGGGGAACTGCTGTGCGTCTTGGATGAAGGCGAAGCGCAGCAGGTTCTCGGACGGGGCTATGCCTTTGGCTGTGAGGCTGTCGCACATCTGCTCTGCGCGGCGGTAGAAGGCTGGGTGCTGCCACGTGTAAGCGACGTTGACTATCTGGTTCTCGATACGGCGGTAGGGGTGATCTAAATGATATCGGCTTATGACGTGGCAGGGATTGGACCAAATGGCGTTGTAGATTGTGTCCAAAGCCTTGAGCACCAGCGCGGTGTCCTGCGGCTTGTGGTATTGTGCCAGCACTTGCAGTCCGCCGGGGTCGACGCATTGCTGCGACACGCGTCGCAGGGTGTCCAGCTCTTCGTCGCCTGGCATCAGCCATTCAAGCAGTTCGTAGCGCAGCTTCATATTCACGGCGTCGGGACTGCCGAGCAGCAGGCTGTCGACTTTCAGCCTGTCGCGCTCGTCGAGGAGGCCGTTTTCGTTGGCATGGGCGAAAAGGAAGTCGCCCAGGGTCCAGTCGTTCATTATGAAGAATCCTCTGACCATTTCGATCGGAGTGCCATCGGTCACGTGGCGGAAAAACAACTCTTTGGCCCCTTGCGCCTTGCGCGACATCAGGCTCCAGATGGCCACGGCGCGCACATGCGCGCAATGGTGGGTGTCGGCGTAGGCGTAGAGCTCGGGAATGGTCAGGTAGTGGTTCAGTATCCACGGGGCGTCGTCGGTGCTGTACGCTGCTGTGCCCCATATACTGCCCTGGATGGGTTCGGTTTCGAGCCGCTGGATGCTTCGTTCGAGTGTTCGCTGCTGGCGGGCGCTGCGTCTGAACTTGCTGTTCGTTTGCGACGATGCGCAAAACGCTATACTTAAAATAACTAAGAATGAGATTGTTTTGCGCATCGGATGAGATTGTTTTGTGGATTGTGTATTTCTTTTTGTCCCGCAGAAAGCGCAGAAAGTATTTGTTGTAAGTGATTTGTGAATTGTGACCTGTGACCTGTGAGACGAGCGGGTTCGTGTCACTGGTCACAGGTCACTAATCACTATTGCATTAGTTTTTGTGGTTGCCGGCGAACATCTGCTTGATCCACTCGCGGTTGAGACGGGCGATGTTCTGGCGTTTGATTTGTTTGGGGCATTCGGCCTCGCAGGCATAGGTGTTGGAGCATCCACCGAAGCCCAGTTCGTCCATGCGGCAAATCATCTTGCGGGCACGTTCGTTGGCTTCGACCTCGCCTTGAGGCAGCAAGGCCAGGTGGGCCACTTTGGCGCCTACGAAGAGCATGGCGCTGGCGTTTTTACAGGCGGCCACGCAGGCACCGCAACCGATGCATTCGGCAGCATCCATGGCCATGTCGGCCAGACGTTTGGGAATGGCGATGCTGTTGGCGTCGGGCACGCCTCCGGTGGTGACGCTGACGTAGCCACCAGCCTGGATAATCTTATCGAAGGCACTGCGGTCCACGACGAGGTCGCGGATGATGGGGAAAGCTTTGGCACGCCACGGCTCGATCCAGATTTCGTCACCGTCGTGGAATTTGCGCATGTGGAGCTGGCAGGTGGTGATGCCATCATCGTTGCCGTGGGGACGGCCGTTGATGTAGAGGCCGCACATGCCACAGATGCCTTCGCGACAGTCGTTGTCGAAGCAAACGGGGTGAGCGATGTTGTCGTTGATAAGTTGCTCGTTAAGGATGTCGAGCATTTCGAGGAAGGAGCATTCGGGCGAGATGTCGCTGACTTTGTAGGTCTCGAAGCGCCCTTTGGCTTTGGCGTTTTCCTGACGCCATATATGAAGTGTGAAGTTCATTGTTTCTTGTTTTTCGTTATCACGTTAAAGGGAAGAGAGATTAGTTCTTGTAATTTCTCGTGGCAATCTTGATGTGTTCGTAGTTGAGGGGCTCTTTGTAGAGCGTTTCGGGCTGTTTGTGACCCTGGTATTGCCATGCGGCGACATACATGAAGTTCTCGTCGTCGCGTTTGGTTTCACCGTCCTCAGTCTGGCTTTCGGTGCGGAAGTGACCGCCGCATGATTCTTTGCGGTGGAGTGCATCGGAAGCGATAAGGCGTGCCAGTTCGAAGTAGTCGGCCAGACGGAGGGCTTTCTCCATCTCTGGGTTGAAGCTCTCGATGTCGCCCGGCACCTTGACGGAAGACCAGAAATCGGCTTCCAGTTCGTCGATGAGCGAAAGGGCCTTGGTGAGGCTCTCCTCGTTGCGGCTCATGCCCACGTATTCCCACATGATGTGACCGAGACTTTTGTGGAAGTGGTCGACGGTTTTGTCGCCGTGGATGCCCATGAGTTTCTCTTCACGTTCGCGGACAGCCTTTTCAGCCTCGTCGAATTCGGGGGAGTCGGTAGGAATGGCGCCCACGGTGATTTGGTCGGAGAGGTAGTTCTGAAGCGTGTAGGGGAGCACGAAGTATCCGTCGGCCAGACCCTGCATAAGGGCCGATGCGCCAAGGCGGTTGGCACCGTGGTCGCTGAAGTTGGCTTCGCCAGCGGCGAAAAGGCCTGGGATGGTGGTCTGCAGTTCGTAGTCGACCCAGAGGCCGCCCATGGTGTAGTGTACGGCGGGATAGATCATCATCGGCGTTTCGTAGGGGTTTTCGTCGGTGATTTTCTGGTACATCTGGAAAAGGTTGCCGTATTTTTGCTCGACGACATCCTTGCCCAGTCGCTGTATGGCTTCCTTGAAGTCGAGGAAGACGGCGAGGCCGGTGCTGCCGACGCCGTAGCCGGCATCGCAGCGCTCTTTGGCGGCGCGGCTGGCGACATCGCGTGGCACGAGATTGCCGAAGGCGGGGTAGCGGCGTTCGAGGTAGTAGTCGCGGTCTTCTTCGGCGATGTCGTTGGCTTTCATTTTGCCGGCGCGGAGTGCTTCAGCATCCTCTTTCTTTTTGGGCACCCAGATGCGGCCGTCGTTGCGGAGGCTTTCGCTCATGAGGGTGAGCTTGGACTGGTAGTCGCCGTGGACGGGGATGCAGGTGGGGTGGATTTGCACATAGCAGGGATTGGCGAACAGGGCGCCTTTGCGGTGGCATATCCAGGCGGCGCTGCCGTTGCTGTTCATGGCGTTGGTGCTGAGGAAGTATACATTGCCGTAGCCGCCGGTGGCGAGCACCACGGCATGGGCGGAGTAGCGTTCCAGCTTGCCGCTGACAAGGTTGCGCACGATGATGCCGCGGGCGCGCTCTTTGCCGTCGCGGTCCTTCATGAGCACCAGCTCTTCCATCTCGCAGCGGTTGTGGAGTGTGACGGTGCCACGTTCAATCTCGCGGCTGAGGGCGCCATAGGCACCCAGCAGAAGCTGCTGGCCGGTCTGTCCGCGTGCGTAGAAGGTTCGGCTGACCTGGGCGCCGCCGAAGGAGCGGTTGTCCAGCAAACCGCTATAGTCGCGGGCAAAGGGAACACCCTGAGCCACACATTGGTCGATGATGTCGCCGCTGACTTCGGCCAGACGGTAGACATTGGCTTCGCGGGCACGGTAGTCGCCGCCCTTGATGGTGTCGCGGAAGAGGCGTTCGATGCTGTCGCCGTCATTTTGGTAGTTTTTGGCGGCGTTGATGCCACCCTGTGCCGCGATGCTGTGGGCACGACGGGGCGAGTCCTGTATGCAGAAGATGTCGACTTTGAAGCCCAGCGCGCCGAGCGATGCGGCGGCGGAGGCGCCGGCAAGGCCGGTGCCGACAACGATGATTCTCAGTTTGCGTTTATTGGCGGGGTTGACCAGTTTTTGGGTGGTCTTGTAGTTTGTCCATTTCTCGGCCAAGGGGCCGGCAGGTATCTTGGAGTCTAAAGTCATTATTAATTAAAAGTTGAATGTTGAAAAATGATATTTTGAAAGAAGGGGAAGTCTCTAGGGAATTCCGATGCGGGTATTACAGACCGAAGATGACGCCCAACGGAACGATGGCAAAGCCAAGGCAGATGACCCAGCAGTAGATGATGCCGAGAATCTGGACGAGGCGGCTGTACTTGTGATGGTTGAGGCCGAAGGTCTGGAAAGCCGATTCGAAGCCGTGACGGATGTGGAGACCGACCAAGGCGAAGAAAATCAGGTAGCAGAGGACAATGTGCCAGACACTGAACTTCTGACGGGCCATGTGGTAGAAGTCGGGCTCGAATTCCACCTCTGTGAAGGTTTTTTCCAACGCTTTGCGGTCAGATGCGCTGATGTTGCGGATCCACTGCATGTCCTCGCTGAAGTTGTCGGGGTTGGACGCGATGGCGAGCAGGGCCGACTGGGCTTCGTCGGTGAATTCGATTTCAGGATCGTTCATGGCGATTTGAAGCGATTCGGTCTTGGTCATGTAAGTGCCCTCTACAAAGTTCAGTTTGACAAAGTAGAAGTCGTAGAAGTGGAAGATGATGCAGACAAGAATCAGGCTGCCGGTGATCATGGCCAGCTTGGATCCTTTGGCTGTTTTCGACTTTGAGGGTTGGTGGTAGCGAACCGGACGCTGTTTGCGGTTGCAGATCCAGATGTAGGTGGCCAGGCAGATGTGCAGCAGGAAACATCCCAACAGGACAATTTCGAACACCTTGATGAAGATGTTGGTGCCCATGAAGTGGGTGAAGGCGCTATAGGCATCGCCGCCGTCTTTGGCCAAGATAAACAGGTTGGCCGTCATGTGGAATAGCAGGAACACTAGCAGGAAGGTCCCAAAAAGTCCGAGTAGTAACTTTTTAGTGATTGAGCTGATCTTTAGAATTTTTTCGTTGTTCATCATTATTTAAGAGTTAATTTTAGTATTATTATTTCATTTGTTTTCTCGTTCCGTAGTCGTCGGAGTGTCGTGAGGGTGGGGTTGTTGTCAGCGACAAGAAGTGTCTTTTGTCGTCAGTCTTTGCTTGGTGGGGTCGGATAATCCCATAGCTGCTTATAAGAAAGCTTGGAAGGCACCTTTGCTGTTGAATTCCAGTTTGGTGCCGTCGGACAGTTCGACGCGGTAACGGCGAGTGGTTTTTGTGGCGGTGATCACATACTGGCCTTCGTAGTATTTGTCGAGATGGGTGAGCAGTGCTTTGGGCAGCAGGCTGTTGGGCACACCGCTGTAGCTGTGGACCTCGATCCACTGACCATTGGCGGCAAATTTGATGACGGAACCGTCCTCGACAGTCGCTTTGTATTCGACATGTTTGCCCTCCTTGTTGCGCCAGGCGTCGACGATGGGGGCGTTGTTCCAGGCGCGGCTGATGGTGGTGCGAGCCTGGTTGGGGAGCTGGGTGCTCTTTATCTGGGTGATTTGGGCCGAGGCAGCCATGGAGAAGGCGACAAGGGCCAAAAGGGTTAAAACCAGTTTTTTCATGTTTCAGTATCTATTGTTGTGTATAATTTCAAAAGTCAATTGTGTCTTTTTAGTTGTATTCCAACCGTTCGGAGTGGCGTTGCTGATTGACCCCGTCGGTGTGGGTGAATGCCGGCCGGCCGTTGACGAAGGTCATCTCTACACGGCTGTGGAAGGTCTGGCCTTCGAGAGGCGACCATCCGCATTTGTAGTAGAGGCTTTCACGTGTTACGGTATTGGATACGTTTGGTTTCAAAAGGGTCAGGTCGGCCTTGTAGCCTTCGCGGATGAAACCGCGGTCCCTGATTCCGAAGAGCAGGGCCGGGTTGTGGCACATGAGGCGGACGATAAGCGGTAGCCATGTGTCACGAAATTCACGCTGTTCATCGGCATTGTAGCTGTTGTTGAACAGCGGTTCGAGCATCATGGTCAGCGAGTGCTGAATGGAGGGGATGCCGCCAGGAGCATCGAAGTAGCGTTGCTGTTTGCTTTCGAGGGTGTGCGGGGCGTGGTCGGTGGCGATGGTGTCGATCAGACCGTCGTAGAGGGCGGCCCAGAGCGCCAGCCGGTCCTCGTTGCGCTTGATGGCGGGATTGCATTTGATGCGGTTGCCCAGTTCGGCATAGTCGCGGTCGTCGAACCAAAGGTGGTTGGGTGTCACCTCGGCGGTCACGTGTTTCTGTTCCAGCGGCATGTTGCTCAGCAGGTCCAGCTCGGTGGCGGTGCTGATGTGTGCAATGTGGAGACGTGTCTTGTAACGGCGTGCCCGCTCGATGGCTTTATAGGTGCTCACGTAGCAGGCCTCGGTGGTGCGGATTTGGGGGTGGAGCGCCGCAGTTTCGCGGTCGGTGCCGGCGCATTCCATCTTGAAGTTGCGCAGGTTGGCCTGCACGATGTCCTCCTCTTCGCAGTGGGCGACAATGAGTTTTTTGCTTTGGGAGAAGAGTTTGTCGAGGGCTTGCGGGTTGTTGACCAGCATGTCGCCGGTGCTGCTGCCCAGAAAGAGTTTGATGGCGGCGTAGCTTGAAGGGTCGGCTTCGAGCAATTGGTCGATATTGTTGTTGGTGGCGCCGAGCATGAAACCATAGTTGGCATGGCTTTTGGCGGCGGCCAGTGCCACTTTTTCCTCCAGCAGCTGTGTGGTGGTTGTTTGAGGTTTGGTGTTGGGCATGTCGACGAACGAAGTCACGCCACCTGCTACGGCGGCGGCGCTTTCGGTGGCCATGTCGGCTTTTTCGGTGAGACCCGGTTCGCGGAAATGCACGTGCGTGTCGATGACTCCGGGAATCAGTATGAGACCTTCGGCATCGATGGTGTGTGAAACAGGGGAGGAGGTGTCTGATGTGCTTTCGCCAGAGGATATCTTGGCAATTCTGTCGCCGTCGATACATACAGTGCCTGTAAATATCTGCCCTTCGTTGACGATGGTGGCGTTCTTTATTTCGATCAGACTTTGTTTACTTGACATTACATTTTGAAGTTTTGGTGGCGGCGGTAGCGATGCCACCGTCCGCCATTTGCTATTCATTCCTCACTTTTTCTGCCTTTAGAATTTGTTTTTCTCGCTCCAGCGGCGGCCAGCTTCGTAGGCGTCGGCCGAAGTGGTGTAGATGTTCTTCACCACAAATTGGCCAGTGTGGTCGATGCATCCCCAGCGGCCGTCCATTTTGGCGGGTGCGGCGCGGTTGTTCCAAGTCTTGATGAACAGTTTGGCGTCCTCGAATGTGGGTTGGATGACCCATTCGCCTTTGAAGTTGACGTAGCCCCAGTAGCCAGTGGCGTGATTTTTGATGGGGTAGAGCCAGTGGCCCAGTTCCTGATTGTTGTCCCATTCGTATCCGGCTTGGTAGGCCTCGCTGCTGAGGGTGAAGACGTTTTGGGAGAGCATCTCGCCGTCGTCGGCGATGCTGGCCCAGAAGCCGTCGAGTTTGCAGGTGGCGAAGCGGCCGGTGTCGTTGGCGAAGCGAGAGGCGCCCTCGTAGATGGGGCTGATGGTCCACTCGCCTTCATAGTCGACCCATCCGTATTTGCCAGTGGCGATGTCGGTGACGGGCAGACGCCAGCCGTTGATGTCGCGGCCGTGTTCTTTTTGGCTGAGGGCGTAGTCGGCGTCCTCGCGGGTGTAGAAGATGCATTTGGAAACGACGTTGCCGTTACGGTCGATGGAGCCCCAGCGGCCGTCGCGTTTCACTTGGGCGTAGATGTAGTTGTTGTCGTTGCCGAAGTAGTCGTAGTCATCGTATTCGGCGGCGATGACCCAGCGGCCCAGGTAGTTGACGTAGCCCCATTTGCCGGTTTCCTTGTCTTTGGTGGGATAGCGCCAGGTGTCGTAGTGGCGGCCGTGGATCCATTGTTTGCCAGCCAGTTCGGAGTGGGCCTTGTCCATGAAGGTGGGGTCGATGACCATGACACCTTTGCGGTCGATGCATCCCCAGCGGCCGTTGGTTCTGACGGAGGCGAAGCTCATGGGCTCGTCACCCTGGAAGAAAGTTGCGGCCTCGTAAGTCGGTTCGAATTTCCAGTTGCCGTAGTAGTCGACGAATCCCCATTTGCCGTCGGCGGGGTTCTGGGCGGGGAAGAGCCATTTGCCCGGTTCGTCGCCCTTTTCCCATTCCTTGCCGGCCAATTCGGCGTCCTGGCTGGTCTGGAAAATATTGCGGACAATCATGTGTCCACGGTTATCGATGCAGCCCCAGAAGCGGTCCACCTTCACAACGGCGAAACGCTTGAAATGGCCTTGAAAATCGAAAGCATAAGCAAATTGGGGCGCAATGAGCCATGCGCCGTCGCTGTTCTTGTAGCCGTATAGCTTGGTGCTTTTGTCCATTGTAAGTGTTTGAGCACTAGCAGTACACACAATGCAAATTAGGATTGCCAACAAAACATGGAACCTTTTCATATTGCTATTTTTATTCATTAAAACAAAATGCAAAAATATGAAAAAAATCTGATATAGAAGAAAAAAAAACGTCATTTCAACTTTTGGCAGTCCACATTCAACTTTTTTCGTATCTTTGCATTTTCCAAACATTGTTAATAAATTCAAAATCTTATTGATATGCAAAGAGATACACAAATCTTCGACCTCATTCAGAAAGAACGTGAGCGTCAGATCAAAGGCATCGAGTTGATTGCCTCTGAGAACTTTGTCAGCGATCAAGTGATGGAAGCCATGGGTTCTGTCATGACCAATAAATATGCCGAGGGCTATCCTGGAAAGCGCTACTACGGCGGTTGCCAGATTGTCGACCAGAGCGAGACTATCGCCATCGAGCGCGCCAAAAAGCTCTATGGTGCTTGCTGGGCCAATGTGCAGCCCCACAGCGGTGCACAGGCTAATATGGCTGTCTTCCTGGCATGCCTCAACAGCGGCGACACCTTTATGGGCATGGACCTCAACCATGGTGGTCACCTTTCGCACGGCAGCCCCGTCAACTTCAGCGGTATCAACTACAAGGTGGTTGGCTACCAGGTGAAGGAAGAGACCGGCATCGTCGACTATGACGACATGGAGAAGAAGGCCCTCGAGCATCACCCGAAGCTCATCATCGGCGGCGGCAGCGCCTACAGCCGTGACTGGGATTGGGCTCGCATGCGTGAGATCGCCGACAAGATCGGTGCCATCCTCATGGGCGACATCAGCCACCCCAGCGGCCTTATCGCCAAGGGCTATCTGAACAATGCTGTGAAATATTGCCACATTGTCACCACCACCACCCACAAGACGCTCCGCGGACCTCGCGGCGGTATGATCCTCATGGGTCAGGACTTCGACAATCCTTGGGGCAAGACCACCCCGAAGGGTGAGATCAAGAAGATGAGCGCTCTGCTCGACAGCGCCGTTTTCCCCGGTACCCAGGGCGGTCCTCTGGAACATGTCATCGCCGCTAAGGCTGTTGCTCTCGGCGAGGCTCTCACCGACAGCTATGACCAGTACATCCAGCAGGTGATGAAAAACGCCAAGGTCATGTCCGAGGCTTTCATGGCCAAGGGTTATAAGGTGATCAGCGGTGGTACCGACAACCACCTGATGCTCATCGACCTGCGTCCCAAGTTCCCCGAACTTACCGGTAAGGAAGCTGAGAACGCCCTTGTGGCCGCCGACATCACCATCAACAAGAACATGGTCCCCTTCGACAGCCGCAGCGCTTTCAAGACCAGCGGTCTCCGCGTCGGAACTCCGGCCATCACCACCCGCGGTCTGAAAGAGAACGACATGCCCGTCATCGTCGACATGATCGACCAGGTGCTCTGCGCCCCGACAGACGAGGCTGTCCGTGCCAAGATTGCCGGCCAGGCCAACGAAATGATGCAGAACCGTCCGCTGTTTGCTTGGTAACAGATTCTGTACATTTGACATACAGGCCCTTAAAGTCATTCGAGACTTTAAGGGCCTTTTTTTTGGCAGAGGCCTGACGGCGGCCCGTTATGGCTGCAATGGTGGAAGCGAGCATGTCTCAACACTCAATGCCAACCACTTTTTCGGCTTTGAACAGAGGATAATGACAAGTTGGTGTGCGATATTGGCTGTTTCGCCCTCCTCCATGGTGAGGTCGACGACGACCTTCGAAAAGTCGCTTCCGGCGGCTCTAATGGTCGGATGGCAGGGTGGGGCGGTTGCACGTTTTTTAGGCGTCATAAAATAATTTTTGCCAAAAGACGTTTTATGGGTGAAAAAGTAGATTAAGAAATCCTTTTCATGTCTTTGGTGAATAATCGTTACCTTTTAAAGTCCACATATTTAAAACAAATATTATATGAAAAAAGTCTTTTTTGTATTCTCAACTCTCATCGCATTGGGATTTGCCGCCAATTGTCAAGATGTTCAAGTGCGATATAATAATGAAATTAAACGTTATTGCCTGACCAATACCAGAGACAACAGTCGTGCGGGCAATATTGAGTTGGGCGATAATTTTCAAAGGGTGGCCAGCTATGAAGGAACGTGGTATTACATTGTTCGTGGTCTTAACAATATGTATGGTGTGATAGCCAGTTCGGACTTCAACCGCTGGATGGTGGAAAGCCAGTACACGGACATCCATTTTCTGGGGTCGTTTAGCGATTTTGGCCTCTTTTGTGTGAAGAAAAAAGGAAGCTGGGGCATTGTCGATCAGACCGGGAAAGTGTTGATCCCTTGCCAGTATCAAAGTTGCGCTTATAATGATCAGAATGTCACATTCACTCCTTGGGAAGGGAAAAACTTTATGTTGCGATATCATGATATTGTAAACGGTAATTTCCAACTTCCATAAATAATGGAGAACATCCAATGCCGCCTATCGTTGGGCGGCTTTTTTTGTTTTTGATGTGTCATTATTTCCTGTTTGGTGAGTGGTGAGGCTGTTTTTGTCGGTCATTTTGTCATGTGATGGGCCGTGGAGTGTTTTTTGATGTGAAATGGAATCAGAAAGGAGTAAACAAACGATATGAACTTGAATAATTTTACAATCAAAGCACAAGAATCGGTACAGAAGGCTGCAGAGATGGCTCAGGCGCACCAGCACCCGAGTATCGACACAGTCCACTTGTTGAAAGGCATTCTGAGCGAGGATGAGAACGTCACCCCCTACTTGCTGAAGAAGATGGAGGTGAACATTCCAAGGCTGAGCCAGGCGTTGGATGCACAACTGCAATCGCTGCCACGAGTGAGCGGCGGCAGCCAGTATGCGAGCAACGACCTGAACAATGCCTTGATTAAAGCACAGCAGACGGCGACGGAGATGGGCGACGAGTTTGTCTCGGTGGAGCATCTGCTGATCGGACTGGTGAACGGGCGTGACAATACGGCCCGACTGATGAAAGATGCCGGCGTTGGCGACAAGCAGCTACGTGCTGCCATTGCTGACTTGCGCAAAGGCAGCAAAGTGGGCAGCCAGACGGCAGAGGAGACCTTCAATGCATTGAACAAATATGCCAAGAACTTGAACGAACTGGCCCAAAGCGGCAAACTGGACCCTGTGATTGGCAGGGATGATGAGATTAGACGTGTGTTGCAGATACTGAGCCGCAGGACGAAAAACAACCCTATTCTGATCGGTGAACCCGGCGTGGGCAAGACTGCCATTGCCGAGGGTATCGCCCATCGTATAGTCGCAGGCGACGTTCCGGAGAATTTGAAGACGAAGACACTCTATTCGTTGGATATGGGAGCGTTGGTGGCTGGCGCCAAATACAAGGGCGAGTTCGAGGAACGACTGAAGAGTGTGATTCGGGAGATCAACGACGCCGATGGCGAAATCATCCTGTTCATCGACGAAATCCACACGCTGGTGGGTGCCGGTGGCGGAGAAGGAGCCATGGATGCCGCCAACATTTTGAAACCGGCGCTGGCACGTGGCGAACTGAGGGCTATCGGTGCAACCACCTTGGCCGAATACCAAAAATATTTTGAAAAGGACAAAGCCCTCGAACGGCGTTTCCAAAGCGTGCTGATTGAGGAACCGGATGTGAACGACACGATTTCCATCCTGCGTGGATTGAAGGAGCGTTACGAGGTGCATCATAAGGTGCGTATCAAGGACGAGGCTATCATTGCCGCCGCGGAATTGAGCAATCGTTATATCAGCGACCGTTTCCTGCCCGACAAGGCTATAGACCTGATCGACGAGGCGGCAGCAAAGCTGCGTATGGAGATCGACTCGGTTCCGGAAGAATTGGATGAGATTGAAAGAAAGATACGCCAACTGGAGATTGAACGCGAGGCCATCAGCCGCGAGAACGAACACAGTGACAGTAGCGATGCGGAGTCGGTACAGGCCAACAGCGACAAGTTGCACCGTATTGGTCATGAGATTGGCGAGCTGACGGAGCAGCGCGACCAGATGAAAGCCCGCTGGCAGAACGAGAAGAGCATCGTGGAGTCCATCCAGACCGAAGTGAAAAACATTGAACGCTACAAGTTTGAAGCAGAACAGGCTGAACGCCAAGGCGACTACGGCAAGGTGGCAGAATTGCGCTACGGCCGGATCAAGGAGGCGGAAAAGCATGTGGACGAACTGAAAGTGCAGCTTAGGGCCATGCAAGCCGACAATGCGATGATTAACGAGGAGGTGGACAGCGAACAAATTGCTGAAGTGGTGAGCAAATGGACCGGCATACCGGTGACAAAGATGATGCAAAGCGAACGCGACAAACTGCTACACCTGGAAGAGGAACTCCACAAACGTGTCGTAGGCCAAAACGAGGCTATTGAGACAATAGCCAATGCCATACGCCGTAATCGTACAGGTTTGAGCGACGGCAAACGTCCTATCGGCAGTTTCCTGTTTTTGGGTACGACCGGCGTGGGCAAGACCGAACTGGCAAAGGCGTTGGCAGAGGTGCTGTTCGACGACGAGGATATGATGGTGCGTATCGACATGAGTGAGTATCAGGAACGGCACAGCGTGTCGCGTCTGATCGGAGCGCCTCCGGGATATGTGGGATACGATGAAAGCGGACAACTGACCGAGGCCGTGCGCCGCAAACCTTATAGCATTGTGCTCTTTGACGAAATCGAAAAAGCCCATCCGGATGTGTTCAACACGCTGCTGCAGGTGCTTGAAGACGGACGGTTGACGGACAACAAGGGAAGAACATGCGACTTCAAAAACACGATCATCATCATGACGTCGAACATGGGTAGCAATATCATTCAAGAAAGGATGAGCGATGTGATGAACATCAACGACTACACCATAGAGAAGACGAAAGAAGACGTGCTGGAACTGCTGAAGCAGAACATGCGCCCGGAGTTTTTGAATCGTATCGATGAAATCATCATGTTCCGTCCGCTGAACAAGAAACAGATCCGCGAAGTGGTGCGTCTGCAACTCAATCTGGTGGCCAAACAGTTGGAGAAAAACGAGATCATGATCAGCGCAACAGACGATGCAGTGAATCTGCTTGCCGAGATTGGTTTTGACCCCGCTATGGGTGCACGCCCTGTGAAACGTGTGATACAGCGACAGATCCTTAATGAACTGTCGAAACAGATACTGGAAGAGAAGATTCGTACCAACGACAATATCACGATAGACGTGATAGACGACCAGTTTGTATTCTACAACGGTAGTCTGAAAAACTAAGCTGCTCGAACAAACGCAGATTACAACTTGAGTGGGTCCTGATGATAACGGGACCCACTTTTTTTTTCTGAATGAATAGCCGTGATGTTGCTAGATGTCTGCATGTGACGGCTTAAGGACGCGCTAGTCGGTATGTCCATCTTTGGCGCGGTCGCGCCAAAGGTAATAGGGCGAAGTCAGCTGATAGTAGGCCTCAGAATATCTGTTGTCGGCATCGCGCATGTGGAGCGCATGAGGGGTGGGAAGGACCTCGGATGATGCCCTATCGGACTGAACCACGAAATTGTAAACAGCGCGTTTCGCAGGACTGGAGGGCTGATTGTGGATGGTGGTCCAATGGTGGAGTGTCCATCCGAGGATCTGGGCGGTTTGTAGGGTATGGTCGTGCTGTTCGAAGGGGAGGATGAGCGATAATGTCCCCCCGGGTTTCAATAGCTGACGGGTGTCGGCGAACAGTGCTTCAAGTGGCAGTTGGTCGTCGTGTCGGGCCAGACGTTTGCGCGGGTCATCGTTTTTGAGCGAATGAGAGAAGTAGGGGGGATTGGACACAATCATGTCGAACGATGAGGATGGAATGCCGTTCGCAAAACGAGGGTGTGCGTGTTCCGATGTTGTTGTATTGGCGTTATCGCCACTGTTTCTGGCCAGTTGCTGCAGAGAACACTGGTGGGCGGAAAGACGTTGTGACCATGGGGAACGCTCAAAGTTTTCGGAGGCTATATGAACCGACGGTCCATCGATATCGATAGCCATGATTTGGGCGTGCTCGAAGCGTTGCGCGAGGATAAGGGCGATGACGCCACATCCTGTGCCTACGTCAAGGATGGAGGCTGGCGGTTTGTCGGGACTGGCCAATGTGGCCAGAAGGACCGCGTCGGTACCCACCTTCATGGTGGCGCCCTGGTCGGAAACGGTGAATTGTTTGAAGGAAAACACTTGTGGTATTGTAGGTTGAAATTTGGAAATGGAGATGTCCGGGAACGGGTAAAAGTCTATCTTATTCTAATATGGATGGTGTATCAGTCTGTTTTATTTGTCAAAAGAGGGAACAGGTGTTATAAAAAAAAGCTGCTGGACAAGAGGTGTACAGCAGCTTTTTTGCTATAGGGAAATAAGCGTTACTTCTTACGTGCGTCTTTGGATGCGTTGTAGAAGATCTTGAGGGCGTTGCTAGCACGGAGTTCCTGTTTGATGTCGGTAATGGTACCCATCTTGACGTTGCAGTCAGCTTTGATTGCAAAGGTGAGGAGGTCCTTTTCGACACCACTACGCTGTGCTTTTTCCTCTTCAACGAAATGACGGATGTCGGACACTTCGGAGATTTGGTCGTTAAGCTGGATACGCGGTTCGGTACCATACTTGGCGACGTAGCTTTCTTGAGGAACACCGATGTTGATGTAGGCGACCAGACTTTTCTTCTCCAGTTTAACCACTTCAGAGCCTTTAGGGGCGTTGATTTTCACGAAGAGGGTGCTCTCGCGCATGGTGGTGATCACCATGAAGAAGAAGAGGAGCATGAAAATAATATCAGACATGGAGCCCATGTTGAGACCGGGCGTACCTTTATCATTTTTTTGTTTGAAACGTGCCATTATTTTCCTCCTCCCTTATTTGCAGGTTCAGCCTCGGAGATAGCGACAGGGATAGCCTTGTCGATAGCGTGCTGACGTGCGGTGTCTAAGTCAATATATGATTTGCTAAATCTTTCTTTAGCCAGTTCGTCGCGCATTTCATTGATGGCAGCGGTGAGTTCGTTCTGGACACGGAAATAGGTCTCGTAGGAAGTACCGCGGTCATTTTGCAGCGAGATGACGCCTTTCGATACAGGATAGTTGCCGAGATATTTGATGTTGACATTCTCTTTTTGGGGAAGGTCTTCGCGATTCTGGGGGTTGCCCAAGAATTCTTTAGCACGGTCTTTCAACAGAGAGAGAGCCGTTTCTTTATCTACAGGAATTTCCTTGTTGAAAAGTATAAGGTCGCTACGATTGATCTTAACAATGAAAATATTACGCTCACGAACATCCGGCGGTGTAAATGACGGCGGCAGCGGTGGAGGCAGACGCCGAGCGATACCCATATCAGTGTTGATGCTGGAGGTCATAAGGAAGAATGTCAGCAGCAGGAACGAGATATCGGCCATCGAACTAGTATTTAAACCAGGAGTTGCTCTTTTAGCCATAATTTAGTTATTTTTTAAATGCTTTGGAAATTTCGGCAAAAATCATCAGCACAACAGAAGCGAGGACCACGAAATAGGTGGTGTAGCAAGCTGTGGAGATAAGTTTTGCAGTGCTTTCACTTGTTTCGTAACGAGTGAGGAAATCTTGCGGCATGGAGTCGCCATTGGCAAGAAGGAAAGCAGCACCGATCACAACGATGATGATGCCAGCAGCAATAAGGGGTTTCTTAGGATTCTTGACCACCTTCAGGATGCCGTAGAAAAGCCAGAGGACAAGGCTAAGGCAGACAAGGCAGATAAGTCCCCAGAAGGCGATGTCGAACATGCCCCCGAATTTTTCCTGGTTGGCTGCGAAAAGGATTGCAAATACTGACATGATCAGTGCAAATGCAAGGCTAATCCAGGTGATTATTTTTCTTGTGGATTCTTTCATAACAGGTAAGGGAATTTAATTAGTTAATAATTGGTTTCTATTATCCTTACACTATTATCTTTTGTTCTTGATGAGGATGTCCATGAAGGTGATGGAGCCATCTTCCATTTGAGAAACGAGACTTTCGATTTTGGTGAGGAGATAGTTGTAGAAAATCTGAAGGATGATAGCGACGATAAGACCGAAGACGGTTGTCAACAGAGCCACCTTCATACCACCAGCGACGACGGTCGGGCTGATATCACCAGCTTTTTCGATATCATCGAATGCCTGGACCATACCGATAACGGTACCGAGGAATCCGAAGGAGGGAGCCAGAGCGATGAACAGGGCAATCCAAGTGAGGTTGGCCTCGAGGCGAGCCATCTGGACACCACCATAGGAGGTAACAGCTTTTTCGACGTTTTCAAGACCTTCGTCAACACGGTCGAGACCTTGGTAGAAGATGCTGGCCACAGGACCGCGGGTGTTGCGGCAGAGTTCTTTAGCAGCAGCATAGTCGCCTTTGCTCACATTGTTCTCGATGCCTTCGAGAAGTTTGTTGACATTGGTGGTAGCCATGTTGAGGTAGATGATACGCTCAATGACGAGAGCCATACCGAGGATGAGGCAGAGGAGCACGGGGGTCATCCAGCCTGCACCACCTTGGATGTATTTTTCTTTCAGCACTTCGTGGAAAGATTTGTCTTCGGTAGCCTCTTCGACGGCGGGAGTTTCAGCCACAGCGGCGTTGCTGTCGACGGTGGCAGCGGCGTTGCTGTCGGTAGCCACTTGTTCAGTTTGGGCTTCATTGGCATTTTTTGCGTCCTGAGCCATAACACTGTTCAGATTGGTGAATGTCAATAATCCAATTATCGACATTAAAGCAATTACTTTTTTCATGGTTGTTTTTAATGTATTAATTATTAATTAGTTAAATTGTTTCTATATTTTTACAATACATTTGCAAATGTAGCAATATATTTGTAACTGAGAAAGTTTTTTTGCTATTTTTTTTGAAAACGTAGGGTTTTTATGCTCTCGAGATTTGATAAATGTCTATGAATTAGTTCGATGAAGTGGGGGCGGCCGTCAGACATTTCTGTCGAGCAGTTTTGCAGCCATTTGGCGTAGCACTTCTTTGGCTTCGTCGGGGCGGTGAATACTGTCAAGACAGGTGGCGGCTTGGGAGTGGAGCTGAGCGATGCGCTCTTCGACATCCTTTCGGATGTTGAGGGTGTTGTAGGTGTCTATGACTTGGTTGATTTTCTGTTGCGGGTTGTCGGGTTGCGTCTTGAAGAGCGATGTGAGCAATTGCTGTTGGGAGGGATCGGCTTTTTCGAGGGCCTGGAGGTAGAGGAATGTTTTTTTGTTGTCTTTGATATCAGTGCCTGTCTGCTTGCCGAAGGTGGCGATGTCGCCGTAGGCGTCGAGCAGGTCGTCGCGCAGTTGGAAGGCGAGGCCGATGTTGATTCCGAATTGGTAGAGATTCTGGATATCGTCGTCGGGGGCGCAGGCGGCGAGGGCGCCGATTTTGAGAGCTGCGGCGAGAAGGACGGCTGTTTTCAGGCGTATCATCTCCATGTATTCTGGAATGGAGACGTCGTCGCGTGTTTCGAAGTCCATGTCATACTGCTGGCCTTCGCATATTTGCATGCTGGTTTGTTCGAATGTTTGGAGGATGGGCAGCAGGTTCGGGTGCTGTTTTTTGATGAAGTAGCGCCAGGCGAGTATGTTCATGGCGTCGCCAGAAAGAATGGCGATATTGTCGTTCCATTTGCGGTAGACGGTAGGCTGTCCGCGGCGTATGGGCGAACGGTCCATAAGGTCGTCGTGGAGGAGGGTGAAGTTGTGGAACGTTTCGATGCCGATGGCATAGTTGGCCGCCATGTCGATGTCCCCGCCGAAGAGGTCGGTGGCTGCGAGGAGCAGGAACGGGCGGATACGTTTGCCACCTAAAGAGAGGGTATAGGCGATAGGCTCATAGAGCTGGCGGGGTTCGTGGAGGAAGTTTTCGTCAGCGAAGAGCTGCTGCACTTTTTGTTGTAATTCTAAAGAGGAAAACATTATTTTAATTTAAAATATTGAAAAAATAACAATTGTCAGGATTGAAGATTGGTTTGGCACAATGCATTGTGAAATGCATATTTGGGAGGGGATTTCTAGAATGGGTAGTCAATACCGAAGTTGAACGTCAGTTGGTTGAATTTCCAATAGGGTATGCGCCAGTGTTTGTCGGGGTCGGTGCCGGGGTCGTAGAGTGGTATGGCGATATCGCAACGGAGGGTGAGAATGGAGATGTTGGCGCGGATGCCGAGACCGATGCCGCAAGCGATGCTTTTGTGAAGGTCACGGAAACGGAAGTTGCCGTCGGGGAATTCGTCTGACTCGTTGAAGAGCCATACGTTTCCGAAGTCAGAGAACAGAGCCCCTTCGATGATGGAGACGACGGGGAACCGGTATTCGAGATTGGCCACCAGTTGGATGTCGCCGACCCGTTCGAGGAGGCTGTTGTCGGAGTTGCGGTAGTTGCCAGGGCCGAGGTGGCGAAGATGCCATGCGCGGATGGTGGTGGGGCCACCGCCGTAGAAGCTTTTTTCGAAGGGCATGACCGAGGAGTTGGCGTAGGGGAGTCCGGCGCCGAGCATGAATCGTGTGACGAAGGTGGAGCGTTCGCCCAGATAGAAGTAGTGTTTGTATTCGGCGTTGAATCGCACGTATTGAGAGAAGGGAACGCCAAAGGTCTGTCGGATACCGTTGTCGTCGGTGGCGCCTTTGGTGAGGGAACTGACGGCATAGAGCAGGTTGCCTGCTGTCTCGACCGAGAGATGAATGTAGTTGAAGTTGGTGCGAGTGTTGTAAACTTGTGTGTTGTAGACGTAGTCATAGCGAGCGTCCATGATGAAGTGGTCGCTGTACTGGTATTTGACGCGGGCGTCGCTTAGGCTCTCCATTCGGGAGCGGAAGGTGCTGTCGATGTTGAAGAATCGGACAAACGTCATCTCGAGGGGCAAGAGCTGGTGGGCGTGCTGGTCGTGGCTCCAGCTGTAACCGAAGCTGGAATTGAAGAGGATGCGTTCGAAGTAGTTGCGGTACTGGTAGTTGGCACCGAGGGTGAAAACGGTGTGGGGACGCATGCGGTGCCAGAGGATGTTGCCTGTGAAGGGGAAAAGGAAGGTTGGCAGGTCGATGGAGAGGTCGAGCCCGTTCTCAAAGCTGCTGACATTTTCTCGCAGGTTGTTGTCATTGTGGCGGAAAGCCAGTTTCGGAAGTTCGATAAGCAGCGAATATTCCGCTTTGAACAGTTCGGCGCCACCAAAAAGATTCTTGTTCTGGTAGCTGAGTTTCGTTTCAAGTCCGAAGTTGCCGCTCATCAGACCCTCGTATTGTTCGCCGAAGGGCGACGAGTTGTTGATTTCGACCGAAGCCGAAAGACGTTGCCGCTTGGCGTTGAGCAGCCTGACTTTGGCGTTGAGCAGCCTGTTGGTGTCGGAGCTGTTGGGCGATTCGGAAAACTCGAGGTTGATGTATTTGAAATTGCGGAGGCTGAGAAGCGAGCTGTAGGTGCGTTCGATGCTGCGTGGGCGATACAGTTGTCCTTGGAAGAGGAAAAGGGATCGGCCGATAACGTGCGGGTTGATGGCCATCAGCTGGTTGTAGAGGAACTGGTATCGTGTGGTGCGGTTACGGAAACTGTAGTCGTCGTATACGGTGTCGAAATGACCGATGACGCCGTTCGAAGAAGCGGAGGTGTTGGGATAGATGTAGATGTTGTCGATGCGGTATTGTTGTAGGGGACGGGACGATATTTGTCGGGTAGAATCGGCGAACCTTGGATTGCGGACGTTGAGACGGATGGTAAGCCGGTGGTCTTCGAAGGCGGTGTCGACCAGGTAGGAGACCAGTTCGGGTGAGGCGTAGTAGTAACCCTGGTTGCGGAGCCGTTCGACCAGTTGGGACCGTTCGGCGTCAAGCACGTCTTGGTCGTAGTAGTCGCCCGATTTGATGAGGCATTCGTTCTGCCAGTTGCGTAGCAGTTTCTCCACCGCTGGCGTTGCGGCGTGGAAGGTCACGGTGTCAATACGGTATCGGGGTTCAGGGACGATGTGGTAAGCCACCTTGACGTCGTGTTTGCGCAGGTGGGTGGTGTCGAAGGAAACGCTGGAACGGAAACACCCTTTGCTTTCCAGCAGATCCTTGATTTGTTCGGCGGTTTGCATGGTGGCGAACTCGTCGTAAATGACCGGTGCCTGTCCTTGGCGCCTCAGGTAGCGGTTGAGCCAGTTGGAGTCGGCAGGGTTGGAGAGGCAGTAGATGTGCATGGAGATGCGTGGGAGTAACCCCAGAGGTCGCGTGTTAGGCTTTTGGCGTGCATAGCGTCGTACATCTTTGAGTGCCTCTTTGATTTCGGCAGGTTGTTCTTTGCCGTCGGGCATCTCCACCAGAAACTGGTTGCTGCTCAGTATCCGTTCGTCGCCACGGATAAACTTCTCTACGTTGCTGCATGCTCCGATGCAGAGGAGCACGAGGCAGCAGAGCATGGCTTTGACGGCCTTAGAGGTGAAGGATGGCGACGGGGTGTGTATCATACATTTTCGACCTTAGCGATGATTGTTTGTGTGGCGCCCAAATTGTGGTGCATATAGTCGTGACAAGCTGTCGCCGCCGCGTGGCGGGCGTTGTCATCGTCGAACCACTGGCTGAGGATGGCGGTCAGTTGGGCCGGTTCGGAGTAGCTCTTAGCCCCCTGCAGCTCGATCAGCTGGCAGGCTTCCTGGAATTTGTGGTAGTTGGGACCGAAGCAAACTGGACAGCTGTAGACGGCGGCCTCCAGTATGTTGTGGATGCCTTTGCCGAAGCCACCCCCGATGTATGCCACCGTGGCGTAGCGGTAGATGGCAGAAAGCATGCCGATGTTGTCGATGATGAGCACTTGCCGTCCGAACAATTCGGAATTGTTGTCGGCCGCGGCCAATTGGGAATAGCGAACGCAACCATAGTCTTCGAAGAGCCGTTCGATGGAGGCGAGATGCTCTTTGCCGATCATGTGGGGCGCGAGAATGACTTTAAGCGGTTTCTTGTAGTTGTCGAGAAATTGACGGATATTGGCCTCGTCGGGTTCCCACGAGCTGCCTGCGATGAGGACCCTGCCAGGGGCGTCGCTGTTGGAGCGTCCCGATTCAACGAAACGTTCTACGACAGGAATCGGTTGGGCCTGACGGGCGATGTCGTTGACGCGGTCGAAGCGTGTGTCGCCGGCAATGGAGCAGTGGTTGATGCCGATGCTGTGGAGCAGTTGGAGCGATGTCTCGTTTTGGACAAAAAGATGGGAATAGCAATGCAGTTGTCGAGCAAACCAACCGCCGTACCAGCGGAAGAAATACTGGGAGGGACGGAATATGGCAGAGAAGATAAAAGTGGGTATATTGTTCTGTTTCAGCGCTTGCAGATAGTTGAACCAGAAGTCGTATTTGACGAAGAACGAGATGTCGGGATGAACCAGCTGCATCCATCGGCGTGCATTGCGGCGGGTGTCGGGCGGCAGATAGCAAACCACGTCGGCGCCCGGGTAGTCTTTCCTTATTTCGAAGCCCGACGGGGAGAAGAAGGAGAGGCATATCTTGTAGTCGGGGTGGTTGGCGCGGAAGGATTCCATCACGGGGCGAGCTTGTTCAAATTCGCCCAGAGAGGAGGCATGGAACCAAGCCGTCTTGCACCCCGCGAGCTTCTCGGCCGGGAAACGGCGGTGCCAATGCTTCCAACCACGAGAGAGTGCGGAGGCTTTCTCGTTGAAAGGGGCTGCCAGACGGACAGCGGCGGCATAGCAGGCGATAGCAGAAGAATAGAATAATCGCATTTTGAAGAATTCGGAATGATGCTTGGGTGATTAGTAGAAATAGTAGTCGTAGGCCGTTTTGCCCTTGAGGGGGAACATCCAGCAAATCTTGATGCCGTAGATGAGGTCAAAGTATTTGGTGTCGTCGGGGCCGCTGAGACCCATCACGTTGTCGATGACGTAATCACGAACCGAGTGGTTCCAACATTGTGTCACTTCGAATGCCACATAGAAATTGATCAAGTTGGAATAGTTGCTCATGAACCAGTAGCCGATGCTTTCGGTAAGGGTGAATCCCCTGCGCTTGTGGTCGTAGAGGCGAGCGTAGTCGCCTTCAAGCTGAGGAGCTGTGGCATCGTTCATGACGAAGATGGTCTTCTGTTGCATGATGCCCGCCGACAACCTTGTCACGATGCCCGAATTGGGGTTGTTTCTGCCAAGGGTAAAGATGCGGCCGCCCCCAATGCGGAGGTCGAGACCGCGGTTGTAGCATGTGGCGTTGGCGTCGATGCCGTTAGATCCGATAACGAAAGGAACCGCATCGGTGGAAAAGGCAGCAGGCATACGTTCGGCCCTGTTGCGAAGGTTGTCGTTGCCGATGGTGAGGCCGCCTTCGAGAGTCATCAACCAATTGGATTTTGTTTTCCAGCCCGCGTCGATACCGAAACGGAGGAAGGGCGATTCATATAAGTCGTGCATGCCGTTCTCGGTCGAGAGGTCGTCGGAAGGGAATAGGGTGCTGAAATGGAAGCCGAAGTAAGGGGAGTCTAGGGTGTCTTTGGTGAGCTTGACCTGGGCATGGATGCTGGCAGAACAGAAAAGCACTGCACAGACAAAGATGGAAAGGAAACGGAATGATTTCATAATTGGAAATGGTGACCTTTATTAGTTGAGGTACGTTTTGCGGCCCATGATGTTGAGGATTTTGGGCAGGATGTCGATATTGTTCTGTATGCCGGAGAACTGTTCGGCGCCGGGTCCGAAAGCGAAGACGGGCACCATGACGCCCGAGTGGCCGTCGGTGATGTATTTGCATTCGTTGCGGCCCTTTTCGATGTCGCCACCCAGAAGGACTAGTCCGCCCGTTTCGTGGTCGGCAGTGACGACGACAAGAGTGTTGCCGTCTTTTTCGGCGAAGTCAAGGACGATGGCGAGCATGGATTCGAAGTCGGCCAGTTCGGCCTGCATGTAGGGGGCGTCGTTGTTGTGACATGCCCAGTCGATTTGTGAACCCTCAATCATCATGGCGAATCCGTCGGGGTCTTTTGAAAGGATGTCCAGCGCTTTACGGGTACCTTCGGCCAGGATGGGGTCGCGACCGGGAGCGATGGGGCCGTAGTAGTTTTCGCAGAAGAAAGTCACCAATCGTTTGGCGTTGGAACGTTTCATGTCCTCCAGGCTATAGGCGATGTCGTAACCGCGACGGAGGAGTGTGTCGATGGGGTTGAGCCCGTCCTTGCGGTTTTCGGGGCGGAAGTTGTGTACGCCGCCGCCGATCATCACGTCGAAGTCGCATTGCGACATTTGGAGGCTGATGGTGTCGTACATCTTACGATAGGGCACATGGGCGTAGGTCGAAGCCGGGGTGGCGTCGAGGACGCTGCTGGTCACCACAAAGCCGGTTGAAAGTCCCATGTCGTGAAGCATGGAGAGGAAAGAGGGGATGGGGGTGCCGTCGGGTAGCATGCCGATGTGATAGTTGTCGGTCTTGCGGCCGCATGTGATGGCGGTACCGCCGGCGCCGCTGTCTGTGGTGTATTTGTTGTGCGAATAGGTGCGCGAAAAACCGGAGAAGGGGAAGCGGAGGAAGTTGGAAGCTCCCTTTTGGGCCACCACGGAGGCGTACACTTGGGCGGTGCCCATGCCGTCGCCAATGATGATGATGATGTTCTTGGCCTTCTTGCTCTTGGCCGGAGCGCTGTCGAGCCATTGTCCGGGAGTTTCGTTCTGCAGTATCTTTTCGGTTGACGACTGGATGTTGCAAGAACCGCTTTGCTGAGCCAATGCCGGAAGAGACATTGCTGCCAGAAGCGCTATGGAGATGATTTTTTTCTTCATTCAGTTTGTGGGGAAATGCGTTCTACTGTTGGGGAAAAGTGTTTCGTCGGTTTTGTCGGTTGCTGGTGGGAAGGTTTATCTTCTGCCACTGCTGTGGCCGCCGCCAGACGAAGAACGGCTTGACGAACCGCCGCTGTAACCTCCGCGGCTGCTGGAACTGGAGCTTGAACTGCGGCTGCCGGAATTGAAGCTTCCGCGGCTCGAGCTGCTGCTTGATGAACGGCTGCTGTTGTTGTAGCTGCTGCGGCTGCTGTTGTCGTACGAGCGACTGGAGGATCGGTTGGAAGAGCGGTTGTAGCTGCTGGAGGAGCGGCTGCCGTTGTCAAAAGAGCGGTTAGAGGTGCGGGTGGCGTTGTTGTAGCCGTTGCGGTTGTTGCTGGTGCGGGTAGCCGAAGTGTTGTTGGCGCGCGATGCGTTGTTTCGCGACAGCGACTGTTGGCGATTTTGGGCCACGCTCGCCGGACGGGAGTAGCGACCGTTGGAAGATGTGGTGACATTGGAACGGCTGCTGTTGCCGTTGTTGCGAGAGCTGACGCTGCCCGTGCCGCTGACGTTGCCGTAGCGACCACGGCCGCCATTGTTCAGGTCGACACCACCGCGACGGACCGATCCGCGATTGGCCGGACTGGGAGAGGGCGTAGTGCCGTTGTTGCGAGAGACGGACGATGCCTTGCTGCGGCTGTTGTGACCCAGATACTGGTGTCCCCAGTTCCGGTTGCGGCCATAGGGATAGTAGTAGCTGCCCCAGCCGTAGTAGCCGGCCCAACCGTAGTAGCCACCCCAGCCATAGTAGCTGGACCAGCCGCCATAGTAGAAGGGGTCATAGTACCACGGCGAGCCCCAACCCCAGCTCCAATAGGGACCCCAGCCCCAGCCGTAGCTCAACTGCCAGTAGCTGCCGCCCCAGCCGTGGTGGTACCATCCGTTCCAATGGGGGCTGAACCAAGGATCCCAGCTGTAGTAGATGCTCGGTCCCCAATAGTAGGGGTTTCCGGTGTACCAGTAGAGGTCGGTGTAATAGGCGTCGAAATAGTCCGAGCCGAGACCGCGGCCGTTGAGCTGGATGCGACGGGTAAAGGTATTGTCATGGAAGCCGGAGATGGAGAGGGCTTTCTTTGTCGAGTCGATGGAAGGGGTGGTGTCGAGCGATTCGCCCACCAGTTCGACGGTGATATCGTCCGATTTGTTGACAACTGATGTGTCGTAATAAGGCTTGGGAGCGGATGCAGTGATGCCTTTTTTAGGGTTGGAATAGTAATTTTCGCCCCCTGTAGTGTTTTGGGCGGTGACAGTTCCACACAAATAAGGTAATAAAAATAGTGCACTTAACATGCAGATTTTAAGTCTTTTCATTTGTGTCAGATTAAAAGGGTTTATGTTAATATGTTTTAATTCTCCAATTATTTCGTACTTTTGCAAACCGAATTCTTGCGTGCAAAGATACGCAAATTTCGTAAAATATAACGAATTTCATCTAAAAAAATTGTAAACAGAATATATAAATGGCAAAAGATTTTGTGAAACGTTCCGAGAACTTTTCGGAGTGGTACAACGAATTGGTCGTGCGTGCCGACCTGGCCGAAAATTCGGCAGTACGCGGATGTATGGTTATCAAGCCTTACGGCTATGCAATATGGGAAAAGATGCACGATGCGCTCGACAAGATGTTCAAGGACACCGGTCATCAGAATGCCTACTTCCCGATTTTCATTCCCAAATCGTTTTTGAGCCGTGAAGCCGACCACGTGAAGGGATTCGCCAAGGAGTGTGCCGTGGTGACTCACTATCGTCTGAAAACGAACGAAGAAGGTACCGGTGTGGTCGTCGATCCGGATGCCCGTCTGGAGGAGGAACTGATTGTCCGCCCCACGTCGGAAACCATCATTTGGAGCACTTATAAGAACTGGATCAAGTCGTATCGCGATCTGCCGATTCTCTGCAACCAGTGGGCCAACGTCGTACGTTGGGAGATGCGCACCCGCATGTTCCTCCGCACCGCCGAATTCCTGTGGCAGGAAGGCCATACCGCCCACGCCACCCGCGAGGATGCCGAGGCTGAAGCCCGTCGTATGCTCGACGTCTACGCCGATTTCGCCAACAATTGGATGGCCGTTCCGGTGGTGAAGGGTGTGAAGTCGCCTAATGAGCGCTTCGCTGGTGCCCTCGACACCTATTGTATCGAAGCCATGATGCAGGACGGCAAGGCTTTACAAGCCGGAACAAGCCATTTCCTCGGACAGAACTTTGCCAAGGCGTTCGATGTCCAGTTCCTCAATAAGGAGAACAAACTGGAGTATGTTTGGGCCACCTCGTGGGGCGTCTCCACACGTCTGATGGGTGCCCTCATCATGACCCACAGCGATGACAACGGACTGGTGCTGCCTCCGAAGCTGGCTCCCATTCAGGTGGCTATCGTTCCTATTTGCAAGAGCGAAGAGCAGATGCGTGAAATCGACACCAAGGTCCAACCCATCATCGATTCGTTGCGCGCTCGTGGCATCAGTGTCAAATACGACAACCGACCTGAGTACAAACCGGGTTGGAAATTCAACGAATACGAGTTCAAGGGCGTTCCTGTCCGTTTGGCCATTGGCCCCCGCGACTTGGAGAACGGCACCTGTGAAGTCTGCCGCCGCGACACCCTTGAGAAAGAGACCATGCCCATCGAGGGTATCGCCGAACATGTGGAAAAACTGATGGAAACCATCCAGCAGAACATCTTCCAGAAGGCGCTTGATTTCCGTCTGAGCCAGACTCGCAAGGTGGACACCTGGGAAGATTTTAAAGTCGAGATTGAAAAGAACGGCTTCCTGCTCTGCCACTGGGACGGCACCACCGAAACCGAGGAGCGAATCAAAGAGGAGACCAAGGCCACCATTCGCTGCATTCCTTACGATGCTCCCGAAGAGGAAGGCAAGTGCATCTATAGTGGCAAACCCAGCCATCGCCGCGTGATTTTTGCTCGCAGCTACTGATTACACTTTGTAAGATGCTATAGATTGAGGGAGAAGCAATTAGTTGCTTCTCCCTTTCTCTTTTTTCGAACAACAGTATGATAAAAGTGTTTTTCGGCAAAAAAAAGGCAGAATGTTAAATACTATTTTTGTTAAAAGTTCGTTAACAAAACAATTACTAACTTCAAAACTCTAATACCATGAAGATTATGAACAAAATGCTGGCAGAATGCTTTGGTACATTCGTGCTTGTACTTGGCGGTTGCGGTACGGCCCTCTTTGCCGGATCAACCGTAGGTTTTCTTGGCGTTGCCATCGCCTTTGGTCTTACGGTCATAGCTATGGCATACGGTATTGGCCATGTGAGTGGCGCACACCTTAATCCTGCTGTTTCCTTTGGCGTATTTGTCAACGGACGTATGAGTTTCAAGGACATGCTTTGCTACTGGGCAGCCCAAGTTGTGGGTGCCATCGTTGCCGGTGCTGTTCTTTTGGCCATTTGGAAATCCGCCGGTCTTGGTGAAACGGGTGTCTTTGCTGCCAATGGCTATGGTACCGAATTTCAGGCTGCCGCAGGTGCCAATTACCTGAATGTCGGATGTGTCGGCGCTTTCATTGTTGAAGCTGTGCTGACCTTCGTTTTCTTGATGGTCATTCTCGGTGCCACCGATGAGCGCAGCAACACCAAAGCTGCCGGTCTTGCCATCGGTCTCACGCTGACCCTTATCCACCTTGTCAGCATCCCGCTGACCAACACCAGCGTCAACCCCGCTCGCAGCATCAGCCAGGCCATCTTCAGCGACTGCAGCACTTGGTCGGCTTGTGGCCAACTGTGGCTCTTCATCGTCGCTCCGCTTGTGGGTGCCGCTATCGCAGGTGTGTTCTACAAATGCGTTGCTCCGAAGGAGAATTAATTCTTACGACTGTAATAAATTGAAATCGGGCGCCTTGGAAAGAGGCGCCCGATTTTTTTTGACAGCGTTTCGTTGCGAAGCAATATATTGCCGATAGATATTTAAGTGGCCAATCCGGTAATTGATGCCCATTGCCTTCTTTGATTGGGTGTAGCAGTTTTCTGACAATGATGGGATTGTAAGGAGAATGTGACTGGGTGCTCCTTGTTTTCACGGATGGCTTGTTATGGATGCAAATCAACCTTCGGCCCCGAACTCCATCAAATAGGATGCAAGGTAAATACAGATAACTGATATATTGCCTGTTATGCTTGTTATCTGCTTTTGTTTAAGTTTTTGTTTAAGTTTTAGCTCGCAGAACGGCATCATTTTCATCTATTTACAATAATAACGTGCGTTATGCCGAAATATTATAACATAAAAAAAAAAGAGGTACAAAAAATCGTCCCATTGGGACGATAATCTGTTTCAGTATTGTAAAGAAGAATTGGCGTTATGAGTGGGCTTTGTCCTTATAATATCGCGTCCATATTTCAGGATAGTTGTGAGCAAGGACAGCATCGGTTATTTCTCTGAGAGGTTGCAAAATATTGGAGAAACGAACAACGTAGTCGAAAATCTCTGAAGGGCATAGTTCGCATATCAAATAGTATTTCTCTAATACCATATCCTTTCTTTTATTTCCGCTACGACTATGAATTAGCGTGTCTCTTACTTGCTCAAACCTGTCTTTCAACTCCACCCCAAAATCTTTTAAGTCTCTTTTGAGTGTCCGCTCTTTAGCTAATAGTGCATTGTCGTAGCAATCACTTATTGCCTTATGATAGTTAGCTATCAAAGAGCCGTTCTGTTCTTTGTCGCTAATGCCAAACAACCGAGTGAAACCACCATACAAAGCTATAAGCATCCGATATGTACTTGATTGCCGTTCCAAATGGTTTTCAGAGTTGAAGTAGGATTTTATTGCATAGTCGATGTCAAGGCTGACTTTTCTAATGTGCCATACGGGAGTGGAAAGTTTCATTAGCGTAGCTATTTCCAACTCAAGAGACTTTGCTTTATCTGCCGACAAGATACCACATTCACCAAATTTTATAGTCTTATCGTACATTTTTGCAGCTTCCCATAGTGTCGTCATGCAAGCCTCATCAATGGCAATCCTTTTTGTACATTGCATCACTACTCCTCCGTCCTCTGCAATCGGACATTTTAGTGTTTTCTCACCAATTATCTTGTTCGTTTTGATTTTTATAACTGGCTGTGAATTGAAGAAATAACCAATACAATCGGACAGCTCCGTTAGCATCAAGATATATGAGTTTACACGAATAGCCTCGGTTTGATTGTCTATGGTCATTAGATGACGAATTGCATCTATATAATCAGTCCAATAATGCTTTGTGTACTCTTTCACCAACTTAAACTCACCAGTTGTTAGCTTCTGTCCTTCGCAAAATTCTTTGAATCCCTCACAAATATCAATTATCTTTTTCTTATGGTCGCAGTCAGGCATCCCCTTTTTGATACCAGACAATTTGGTATTTTTTTCCTTTGCACCATATCCACACAAATAAGATACACCTTCTCCTATTGCCAAGTCAAAATAACCAATAGATGTGTTTCTTTCAATAATGGATTTTGCGTTCTGGCATGACTTATCATAAGACAATAGCTCCATAAGGGCTAATTGGGAGAACAAATAGGTCTCCAGTAAGGTTATAATGTATTTGCTTTCCTTTGGTATGCACCCGTCATCTTGTCGAATACCATCTAAGACCTCTGCTATTGAGGTCAATTTCTCCAAAAAAGCATCCTCACTCTCCACCCTCTATTTTCCTTGGACTGGCTATTATTTTGTTGTCGTTCATAAAGTCTTTACTCCATTGGTTTAATCATACTCTCAATGAATGATATTTCGTCATCGGTAAGGTGGTACTTTTTATATAGTTTTGTATCTGTCCACGGTTTTGAAAAGTCTTGTGTTGGGACGAACTGGAAACTTGCTCTTGTAATATGTTGCCCAATTGCCACTTGTCCAACCAAAAAACGGACAAATTTTGTTTTCATATAACCCAGTAGGTTGTCTGCCTCAGACTGAGCATCAGTTGTCCCAACAATAAGATACGTCTCTGAACATACATATTTCGGTGGCAAAACCTCTAAGGTGGATAGAATCTTAAACATACCATTTTTATCAGGTTGTCCAGCGTGTTCTGCGGACAAATAAGAAATCATAACCTTCCACTTATCTATTTTATCTAATCCTACGTTCACATTCTTTCTGTTAAAATTACCGATACCACCACTATAACGTAACTTAATATTTCCCCTCCCCTCAATGGGTTTTACATCAGTTGCCAATCCAAACGGCTTTCTTGCAGAAACCTGTTCGTTCATATATGATTGACTAATTTGTTTTACCTTGTGAATAATCTCATTGGCTATGGGATATCGTACAAAAACATCGAACTCGTTTAGTTTTTTTTGAATGACTGATTGTTTTCCATTCAAATTGTTGCAAAAAGTACACAGTCCATTGTAATCACTATTCCATAAGAAGTAGCATACACCACCAGCAATATCAGCAGTTGGGAAACAATCGGTAGAATCTGTGAAATCAACAAGCTTCTCAATCCTATTGTCATTTAACATTTCAGCTCGGAAGGAATCCAACCCTTTGCCCCCAGAATACCATTTTGCTGGCATAATCATAGAAATATATCTCGGCTCACACAATTTGACCATATTCACGAAATGGTTATAAATTGGGCTTGCACTTGACTTGTTTCCTCCATCCATTACCTGATAAGGTGGATTTCCAACTATTGCGTTAAACTTCATATTTTTAAGTATCTGAACGTATTTTTCTTTGTTTTCTCCTATTAAATCATAGGAGTTGAACTCTGAATAGATATTTTCAATGGGAATATCCAATAAACTAAATACTTTGCGAGTAAATTCATAACCCACACTTGATGTAGGTATGGCGTATATATTTTTCTTCCATTTTTCTTTTCCTATCTTAACAAACTTCTTATAGAGGGCACAGGCAAACTCTCCTTGTTTTGATGCAATATCCAGAAATCTCTTCTCTTCAGAAATCCATTCTTCTGGCAAAAGACCTATCACATTGTCCGCAATCTTTAATGGAGTTACAATTTCTGACTCCGACATACGCCCAAATTTTCGTACCGCATTTTCCACTCGACCAACCGCTTCAACATTTGTATCTTTTAGAAGGTCATTTACATTCTGTATTTTGTAGTCCAAATCACTCAACACGGGGGCACTCATCCTTTTGCTCAAAAGTTCCAAAGCCCACCTTTTTAGCCCAATATTATTAGCAATACGCTTATTGTCTTCCCCGTTTTCGACAATCATTAAAATATCGTGCAACGATTTTACCCTGTCCTCTGTCAGTAAAGCGAAGAACAAAATTTGAGCATAAAAAGAAGCCAGCCTTTTTTCCAACTTATTATCCTCTTCGGGTTCAGATTTGGCGTTACTCTGCTGAGTCTCATTTTCTTTTGAATCATCATCATCTGTATCTTTGCCCTGACCTGAGCTTGGCATAGTTATATTATTACCCTCTCCTTCGCTGGGCTTAAAATTTAAGCCCTGTTTAGAATCTATCGGAGCCAGTTTCTCAATAATCGACAATATGTCCTCATCGTTAAGCAAGTTCACGTCTATCGGCACGTCAGAAGCCTCATCCATTACGGTCTTCTCAGCAGAGTATTTCCTGACAGCATCCATAATGTTTGTTGCCGTTACTTGCTCCATCTTGCCTTTGTTGGCAACAATTATTGGCGAGATTTCCAGGTCTCTTTTTAACCGTTCCTCTAACTGTTCGTTTCCCTTGTTTTCAGTATTGTAGTTGTAGATTTTTGACTTCTGTTCTTGCATATAGAACATCCTGTTTGGGTCGAAGTCAACAAGCAAAGTTTGGGGCTTCATATCTTTCTTTATGGTATCCCCATCCTCATTAGTGTACGTAATAATATATGGATTCTGTATGCGGAAGATTGCTTGGTCATATTCCTGCGGAGATGACACGTCCTTTAGAAATACCATTGTATCCCACTCTTTGACCGTGCTTCCTGTTAGCATCCTATTAACAGTTAGCGAAATGGTTTTCTTGCCAGCCTTTTCACAGTCGGCAACTTTTCGCCTTATGGCCTTCGAGTCCTCAAAATCATTATCTATTCCCACTAGTGTCTCTTAATTATTGTTAATTTTATTTATATTTAATTTAAGCACATTGAATTATGGAAGAGAAGTATTGTCCGGGGCTTGAATTTCGTACC
>CADBDA010000016.1 GCA_902793295.1 uncultured Bacteroidota bacterium | reverse complement strand
ATGGAACGTGACGCCACCGACGGAGACCGGCAGGTTGTTCTGGACCATGGTGTCGTGGCGCGTCAGCGTGCTGTTCGACAGGACGGTGACCGTCATGGTAAGGGTGCTGTCGGCACCATGCCATTCGGCGCCGGCAAAGGTGACCGAGCGGCTGTCGGAAGTGTCGAAGCTCTCGCCGTTCCATAGCAGCGGTGCGGCGTTCTGGCAGATGATGCTGTCGGCAGCGGTGCTGACATTTCGCCACACATGAAGGGTGACAACGATGGTGCTGTCGCAGCCGAAGTGATTTGTCAGGTGGATAGGGACTGCGCTGGCGGAGTCGTTGAAAGCCGTTCCCGCCACAGAGAAGGGCAGGCTGTTCTCGACAACGGCGGTGTCGATGGAAGCGCTGCTGACAGGCAGGACGGCAAGCGTCAGCGTGCGGTGCACCCAGCTGGAGTCGCGTTCGTAGACACCCGGCGAGGTGAGTAATGTGTCGAAGAAACGATAGCTGTCGCCCTCGCAGATGCTGGCAGCGACGGTGTCGAAAATCTGACAGGGGTTCGGGATGTAGATTTGCTGACGGAGGGTGTCGGTGCAGGCGTTGTCGCTCAATCCGGCGACGAGGGTGACGGTATGCATTCCCGGGGTGAAAAGATGCTGGGGGTTGTTGTCGGACGACGAGGTGCTGTCGTCGAAGAGCCATTGGACGCTTTCGCAAGGCAGGCTGGTCATCTGCTGGTGGCTGGAGTCGAGGCTGATGACGCTGTTATTGAAAAGCTGCACATTGACGTGGCAGTCGACGCTGTCTGTCACTTGCGAGGTGAAGAGCGCTGTTGGGTAGCGTTCGCCTGCGACGGCGGTCAGTTCGAAGGAGCAGTTGGCGCCAGCCGGAGCACCGACAAACTGCAGATTGCAGTGGTATTCGCCCGCCTGGGTGACATGGAGCGAGCGGTTGGAAGAGAGAATTGTGCCGGGATTGTTGGCATGGTACCAACTGTAAGCGAAGCCGTCGGGAGCGGTGAAGGTGTTCTCCACCACATTGCCGCAATTGGTGGAATGAAGATTTTTGAAGGTGCAGTCGAAGACAAAGTAGGCGTAGCCATAGTGGGCGCCCTGTTCGCAGTCGAAAGTGGAGAGCTTGATACGGATGGTTTGTCCTTGCAGCTGCGAGAGGTCGACACCCACGGTGGTCCAGTCCTTCCAGAGGGTGCCCTGGTAGGAGTTCCATCCCAGGCTGAGGCTCGCCACAAAATCGGCCGAATAGCACAAGGGGTCGATCTCCACATTGTTGGAGTCCATGATTTGGAAGGAGAAATGAGGCTGTTCGGAAGCCCTGTGGTTAGGATTTTGCAGCACGGCGGCATATTTCATGATGAGCAGGTCGCTCTGCAGCGTATCGACGGTATATTCGTAGGTGAGGCTCTCCTGCTGGGAGTTGGTGAGCCAATTGCCCAAGCGGACGGAAGAGGTGTAGCCGGGAGGGACCGTCTTGAGTTGTCCGCCGGTGCGGCTGTCGTATTCGTTGAGATTGGTATGGACCGTGTGGCGGGAGCTTCCCGAACTGCTGCCGTTGTTGACGAAACCTATATCGACATCGGGGTTTTCGAAGGTGCCGTAGCGGGCCTCGACGTTGCAGGGCGTCAGGTTGTCATGTTCGATGCATGAGTATCGTTGGGTGCGACAAGGCGTATCGAAAAAATAGGTGCATGTATAGCATAGTGCATTGTCGCTGATATTGTTACGAAAGATGCGATAGAAGTACGTCTTATATTCCTGGAGGCCGGTGAGGGTGACAGTTGGCGTGGAGGTGACGACCGAATGGTTCAGGCTGGCGGCGTTTGTGCCGTAGCGGACGGTCCACTGGGAGGTGGTTGGGTTGGGATCGACCCACGAGATGACGACAGCCGTGTCGGATACTGCGGTGGTGACCTGCTGCATCCAGTTGCTGTTGGAGTCGCATGAGGTGACCGTCAGCGAGAAACCGCTCCGATTGACAGATCCGTCGGAGGTGAACTTGATGAAGAGGATGCCCGAGTGGCACTGCGTTAAGGAGATGCTGCCTATGCCGGTGTAGCTATTGATGAGATTACTCCCCGAGAGGGAACCGTTATATATTTCGATGCGGTCGTAGTTGGTCTCGGTGTTGTAGGAGCCGTTGAACTGGATGCCGGCGCCATTGGCAGTCATCAGTTTGACGATGCCGTTGCAGCGATTGCCATAGTTGCCTGTTCCACCGGGGTCGAGGACGGTGTAGGTGGTATTGGG
The DNA here is from genome assembly GCA_902793295.1 of uncultured Bacteroidota bacterium. Classification (GTDB taxonomy): domain Bacteria; phylum Bacteroidota; class Bacteroidia; order Bacteroidales; family P3; genus Colimorpha. The sequence continues at coordinate 77,856 of CADBDA010000016.1, read as the reverse complement.
CTGAAGGATGTAGGTCTGGATGCCGCTGGAGGGCATGGTGATGGTCTGAGCCCACGACAGAGCGCACGCCACAAACAGCATGACAAAGAGACACACCATTCGGAGAAGGGGTGCTCGTTTTTTGCCCTGATGGAGAAAGCGGCTCATGAGTGGGGTCTATTTGGAATAATTATCGTCTGAGTAACGTGGAATTGTCTTTTTTATTTTATTAAAAGTGACATATTTATAAAAAGAAAATATTTGCATAAAAAAAATGGGTCGCTGCCGATCGGCAGCGACCCAATGCGGTATGGTGTTTCCAAACGAAAGGAATGTCAGGATTGGACTGGCAGGTCTTTCGGTTTGGGGTCGAGATGAACATCCATTTGCGGGAACGGGATGGAGATATTGTTGGCGTAGAAGGCCTTATAGATATTTTCGCGGATGCGCATCCATACGGTCCAATAATCCTCCACGGTGGTCCATACCCAGATGGAGTAGTCGACCGAGCTGTCGCCAAGATTGCTGACGGAGACCTTCGGAATGGGATCTTCGAGGATTTGCTTGTCCTCTTTGATGACGTCCATGATGACCTGACGCACCTTGTCGAGGTCACTGCCATAGGCCACGCTGGCGATGACATCGAGACGGATGACATTTTCGCGGGTGTGGTTGATGAGGCTCTTGGTGGCCAACTCGCTGTTGGGCACAATGATGATGCGGCCGTTGAAGGGGCGGATGAGGGTGTGGAAGATACGGATTTCCTTGACGTAGCCTTTATAGGAGCCGCACTCGATATAGTCGCCCACCTTGAAAGGTCGCAGGAGGAGAATGATGACACCGCCAGCGAAATTCTGCAGGGTGCCTTGCAATGCCATGCCGACAGCAAGACCGGCAGCACCGAGGACGGCGATGAACGAAGTGGCCTTGATGCCGATAATGTCCATGGCCATGATGATGAGCATCACCTTCATCATGACATCGACCAGCGAGGTGAGGAAACCTTTCAGGGTTCCTTCCGCGTTGCGTTTGTCGAGAAGCTTGGTGAGCGCTTTTTTGAGCAGCTTGATAAGTTTGAAACCAATCCAGAGCACCAGGATGCAGCCCAGCAGCTTGGGAACGAAGGCCACGGTGAGGTCGACAAGACCCGAGAGGGCGTCTTTGAAAATGGTGTTCTGACCTGTCACAACGTCTTTTATGTCGCTGAGGTTCATGTTTCGGACGGTGTCAATAACGGTGTGGAGGGTGCTGTCGCTTTTTTGCACCACTTCTGCAATGCTGCCCGAAGCAATAGAATCAGTTGGAGCCGGGGTGGTGGCAGATTGTGCTGCAGCTGCCATTAGTTTTTCTGTGTCGTCTAGGAGTAACATCTTTAAAGATATTAATTATTAATAAAAAAAATGTATTATCGTTTGTTATATTTAATTCTTTTTTAATTTATTACAGTATCAAGCTTCACTCATCTTCTTCTTTTCTTGGATTTGGAAGATTTGCTGTAATGGGTCTTTTTGGGTTGTGAGGCGGCCAGAGAGTCGGTCAGTCGTTTGGTGTCGACAACTGTGGTAGGGCCGTCGATATTGAAGACGAGAGAAGCGCCATCGTTACGCACATCGAGGGTGACGGGGGCGCCCATGACAAGGGGCAGGTTGAGTTTGCAGTGACCTCCGGGAAATCCGCAGACTACGGGGATATTGTTTTTCTGAAGATATGTAAGGAAGAGCGCTTCGACGCTGGGGTAGTCAATGTCGTTGTCAATGTCGCTGAAGTCGCCCAAGATCACTCCTTTACAGCGGCTCAGCACCCCGTGGATGCGAAGCATGTTGAACATGCGGTCGATGTGATGCATGGTTTCGCCCACCTCTTCAATGAAGAGGATGATGTCTTTGTTTTTAAGACAGTCCATCTGGCTACCCAGCAAGGGGATGAAAGTGCTGAGATTGCCGCCCACCAAGGTGCCTTCGGCATGGCCCTTGCGGTTGAGCGGGTGGGAGGGAAGTTCGTATTGCGGAATGGTGCCGGTCAGCAGGTCGCGAATCACGGTGCAGGTGGCATCGGTGCCGCCGGTAAAGGCGATGTGGGAGCCGATGGTGCCGTGGATGCTCATGACACCGGAGGCGGCCTCCATGCAGTGGAGCGTGGTAATGTCGCTGAAACCGACAATCCATTTGGGACTGTCAGCGAGTTCGGAACTTTTGAGCCGTCCGTAGAAATGGATGGCGCCGTAGCCGCCGCGGTTGCATATGATGGCTTTGATGGTGGTGTCGCGCAGCGCCCAGCGCAGGTCGGTGAGGCGTTCTTTGTCGGTGCCGGAATACATGCCATGGTCGGTGCCGTCGGCGTAGGCGCCGATGACGGGGACGAAACCCCAGGAGCGGATGACGGCGGCAGCCTGATTGATACGTTCTGACGAGACGGAGTAGGAGGGAGTGATAAGTGCTATTTTGTCGCCCGGACGGAGGAATGCGGGAGCCTTGCACTTGAGAGAGGAGACTTCTTCCGTTGTGTTGTGCGGGTTCTTGGAGTTGTTGCTGCGGTTGCCTTTCTGGGCAAAAACGGGAGAAGTGACGGTGAGGGCCAGTAACAGGGTCAGAAGAAAAGTTGTTTTGGTAGACATTTTAATGATATGTGACTTTAAAACTCTTTGGGTGAGTTGTTGTAGTCGGGGTCTGACTGTTGGGGACGGTAGGGTTCTTTGTCGGCGGGGTCGAGAATCAGGTTGTCTTCGATGGGGAATGGCTGCAGATAGTGATTCCCGTTGGACGTGACAAAACGGACATTGTCGTAATCATTATCGTCTTCTTCCACATAGAGCATAACGGTCTGGTTGCTGAAAAGTTGTTTTTCGCCGTTCAGCGTCACTTCGCCGAAGGGATACCATCCGAGTACCGAAAAGCGGCGTTGTTTGCTTTCGTCGGAGTAGACAAGGTAGTTGACCCAGTAACATAAAGTCACATAGTCGGTCGAGGCTTTGAAGGTGAGGAGGAAGGATTCCCCGAGGGGATTGATGTCGGGCAGTTCCACATCGCCGTACATTTCGATGAATTCGTCGATGGCTTTCTGCAGCTGCGTCTCGTCCATGTCGAATAGGCGAATAGTACGGAGTTTGTCAGTTGTGGAGATTTCCTTGAATTCGCCGCTTTTGTCTTTTTTGTGGCGAGACATGAACAGACACACTATGGCGAGAAAAGCAAGTAATAGAATATACCCTGTATTCATTTGTTGATATTTGAGATTTAACGTTTTACGTTTAAAAATGTCGCTTAATATAGATTCAACACCTTATGCACGTGTATTGTTTTAATTAATGTTACAATTTTCAATAACGTTGTGTTTTTGATTTTATTGTGTAAAATAAAACAGGTTGTCACATTGCGTGACAACCTGTTTTTTGTATACCCCTGGACGGGGATGCTTTGTTCCTCGGCGGGAATTATTCCCCACCGCGGAGACGCTTTATCCCTCTGCGGGAGGCCCCGCTAGCAAAGCTCGTGGATTACGAGGCCCGAGCGCAGTTTGGGCTCGAACCAGGTGGTCTTCGGGGGCATGATGTTGCCGGTGTCGGCAATGTCGATGATCTGCTTCATGCTCACGGGATAGAGGGCGAAGGCGACCTTCATCTCGCCGTTGTCGACGCGACGTTTCAGTTCGCCGAGGCCGCGGATACCGCCGACGAAGTCGATGCGCTTGTCGGTGCGGAGGTCCTTGATGCCGAGCACCTTGTCGAGGACGAGGTTGCTGAGGATGGTAACATCGAGCACGCCGATGGGATCGTTGTCGTCGAAGGTGCCAGCCTTGGCGGTCATCTTGTACCAGTGTCCGTCGAGGTACATGCTGAACTCATGCAGCTTGGTGGGTTTGTAGATATCGGTGCCCATGTCCTGAACGTCGTAACTTTCGCTGACTGCAGCAATGAACTGCTCTTTGGTGAGGCCGTTGAGATCCTTGACCACGCGGTTGTAGTCGATGATGTTCAGCTGGTTGTCGGGGAAGATAACGGTCATGAAGTAGTTGTATTCCTCCTTACCGGTATGAGCGGGGTTCTGCTCTTTCTTCTCCTGTCCCACGAGGGCGGCGGCGGCGCTGCGGTGGTGACCGTCGGCGATGTACATGGCAGGAACTTTCTTGTCAAACAGTTCGACGAGTTCGGCAATCATGGCCTTGTCGTCAATGACCCAGAAGCGGTGACCGAAGCCGTCTTCCTTGGCGATGAAGTCGTAGATGGGTTTCTTGGCGGTGACGCTGGCAACGATCTCATCGATGCGAGCAACGGCAGGATAAGCGAAGAAAACGGGTTCGACGTTGGCGTTGGTGATGCGGACGTGTTTCATGCGGTCCTCTTCCTTGTCCTTACGGGTGAGTTCGTGTTTTTTGATGACTTTGTTGACGTAGTCCTCGCTGTAGGCGCAGGCGACGATGCCGTACTGCCATTTGGCGTTGGCATCCTTGGGGTTCATGCTCTGGGCGTAGATGTAGAGTTTTTCCTCTTCATCCTTGACGAGCCAACCGAGGTCTTTGAACATGTTGTAGTTCTTGACGACCTGAAGGTAGACTTCGGGGGAGTGTTCGTCGGTGCCCTTGGGGAGGTCTATTTCGGCCTTGGTGACGTGGAGGAGGCTGTAGGGATTACCCTCGCATTCCACGCGGGCTTCTTCACTGTTCAGAACGTCATAGGGACGGGATGCCAGTTTCTCGACGATGTCGACGGGCGGGCGGAAGCCCTTGAAAGGTTTGATGATGCTCATAATTGAATATAATTGTTGTTGTGTTTTTTAAATAGTTTGGGACTGCAAAGATACGGATATTTTATCAATTGGTAAAATTTTTTTTAAAAACGGCAGCGATTATGATTGTAGCGGTGTTTTTTGAGGTGCGGAAATGAAATGCGAAGACCACACCCGGCAGTCAGCCTATAGCCGTTGCTTGATGGCCACCCAGACATTATGGAGATAGAAGCGGCGGAACATGGACTGCCCGTAGAGCGTTCGGTACTGGCGATGGAAACGCAGATATTTGCCAGCGCGACGGGCCACCCGCACCAGCGCCCAGCGGTGGCGAAGGGGACATTCCATATAGATGCTTTCGAAATCGCGATCGGTCAAACCCCGCGTTTCGCAGCAGGCCGGAGCGTTTGGCATTCCACTGCCGAAGAGGGAGATGCCATACTGCGTAAGCAACTCGACAAAGCATTCGACATCGGTGCCCTTGGCAAGTTGCCTGAGACGCTGGAAATCGAAGTCAGCGGAACGGACCAGAACGCACCAGTCGACCACATCGCGCAGACGGACTGGCTGGTGGAAGAAGACGGCATGATGTTCGATATGCTTGGCGAGGAAGAACGCCTCGTGTTCGGCGGAGAGGGCGTGGAGCTGCGTGTCGAGCAGCGAAAAGCGTCCGCTGCAATCCCACTGGGGGTCGTCGTCGTGATAGAGCAGATAGTTGTGGCACTCGAACGATACCCCCTCGAAAGAGAAGGAGGCATGTCGGCGGTCGTCACGATTGACGCTGATATGCAACGATTCGACGAGGTCGCAAAGCCGATCGGTATCGGTGCCGGTGTAGAGGTCGTTGTCGCCACATTCGCGGTGGAGGGGCACAGGATAGCGACGCGCCAAGGAGCTGCCCTTGACCACCACTACCGGCAGCGCCAGACGCTGATCCACCATCTGGGCAAAGTGGACGAGCGCCTCCTGGCGCCGACCATTGTTGTGTTCGATGGTCTGCGACATGGAAGTGAAATGGAAGAGGACGCGACGCAGCGGCCGTTGCGCTTTGGGGAGGAGCTGCACAGCGTCGTAGAGCAACGACGTGACGGCCTGACGGCGAGAGTCGTCGAAGAGCTGCTGCCACGCTTCTTCCGAAAGAGGCTGCGGCAATGCGTCGACAGGATTCGGTCCGCCGAAGAGAGAGAAGGAGAGCAACTTGGGGAGGAGGGTATTCATCGCAAAAGTCGGCAAGAAGTGGAAAGCAGGAACAGAAGACAACGACCGTTGAACAGGCGCCCTTTGAGCGACGCCGGCCTGTAGCCCAGTTGGTGCAGCCGGCTGCGGAATTCGAAAAGCAAATTCCAAGGGCAGCCCTTGACAGCCAGCACCCGCAAATAGAGGTAGCAGTAACGGTCGAAGAGTTGGGGCAACTGTCGACAGTCGGGATGACGGCCGACAAAGGCGGAGAGACGGTCGAAGAAATCGATGATATCGGGCAGAAACTGCTGGCACCGAGCGGAGTTCCACGCGCCCGAGGTCAGGGAAGGCTGATCGGAAGAGCGGATGTATGGCGAAAGCCCCTCATGGGTGTGGACCGTCGCGACCGTGTCGAGGAACTGCAGCACGAAAGAAGAATCCTCGAGCAGCGAGCGTCCTTCGGGATAGCGCAGTTCCGGATGGTGTAGCAACAGGCCGCGCGCCACCAGATAAGTAGTATGATCGAGACATCCGCTGCGCGGCAGCAGCAATTGTGACAACGACAGCGGGGCACTCGGCGTAACGGGGACCTCCCCCACCCTGTCGACCCCCTGCTGCATGGGACCCGTGTGGAAGAGCAGCGCCCCGTCGGGCAATGACTGCAGCAGTTCGAGCAGCCGATCTAAATGGAGCGGCGCCACCCGGTCGTCGGCATCAAAAAACCACACGAAACGTCCGTCGGCATGAGCGATACCCGCGTTGCGCGCTGCCGCCGCGCCCGCATGGGACTGACGCACCACCGTCACCTGCGGACGGTCGACGCAGACAGGCACGTCGGACCCGTCGTCGACCACGACGAAATCGACCGACTGCAGAAATCGAGGAGACAGGAAAAACGAATCCAAGCAGCGTTCGAGTGCGGCGGCGGTGTTGTAGACGGGTATGATGACGGTGAGCAGCACGCTATCCATGAGCAGCAAACATAAAAAAGGTTGCGACCCAGGGGCCGCAACCCTAATCATGTGTATGACTACGATTTATTTCTTTTCGGGAATTGCTTCGAGCGCAGCGACGAGATAGTCGTAGAACTTCTTGCAGCTAGGAATGTTGGCGCGCTCGTCGGGGCTGTGGGGACTCTGGAGTGTAGGACCGAAGCTGATCATGTCCATGTTGGGGTATTTGCCGCCCAGAAGGCCGCATTCGAGACCCGCGTGGATAGCCACGACAGCCGGTTCTTTCTTGTAGAGCTTCTTGTAGGTCTGCTTCATGGTTTTGAGCAGCGGGCTCTGCATGTTGGGTTTCCAACCCGGGTAGGCGCCGCTGAGTTTGCAGGTGCCGCCAGCCAGTTCGGCGAGGCAGACGAGGCGTTCGGCGAGAGCTTCCTTGGCGGTGTCGACAGAGGAGCGGAGAAGCGCCTGGACGGTGAAGTTCTTGCCGGTGGTCTTGACGATGGCCAGATTGAGGGAAGTCTCGACGAGGCCTTCCATATCGCGGCTCATGCGGATGACGCCGTTGGGGGCAACCATCATGAGGTTGATAATCTTCTGGGTATCGGCGTCGCAGATGACATTCTGGGTCATGCGCACCTTTTCATACTTCATGAAGAAGTCGGGTTCGACGGAAGCCAGTTCCTTCTTGACCCAACCGGCCACCTTGTCGAATTCGGCGAGGATGCACTCGGTATGTTCCTTGGGGAAGGCGATGACCGCTTCGGCGTCGCGCGGGATGGCGTTGCGCATGTTGCCGCCGTTGATGCTGATGAGACGGAGGCCGCACTCAGCCACCCAACGAAGGTGACGGAACATCAGTTTATTGACATTGGCGCGACCGGTGTTGATTTCCATGCCGGAGTGGCCGCCCTTGAGGCCGCCGAAGGAGACCTTGTAGGCGCAGTAGTCCTTGGGAGCCTTCTCGGTGCTGTAGGGGATGGACATGGTGGCGTCGATACCGCCGGCGCAACCCACGTAGAGTTCGCCCTCGGTTTCGGAGTCGAGGTTGAGCAGGAACTCACCCTTGAGTTCGCCAGCCTTGAGACCGAAGGCACCGGTCATACCGGTTTCCTCGTCGGTGGTGATGAGGGCTTCGAGCGGACCGTGCTTGATGGTTTTAGACTCAAAGACAGACATGATAGCGGCGACGCCCATACCATCATCGGCACCGAGGGTGGTGTCGCAAGCGTAGACCCAGTCTTCGACGATTTTGGTTTCAATAGGATCTTTAAGGAAGTCGTGAACTTTGCCGGCGCGAGCCTGGGGCACCATATCCATGTGGGCCTGAAGCACTACGGGGCGGCGGTTTTCCATACCCTTGGTGGCGGGTTTGGTCATGATGACGTTGCCGACCTTATCGACACGGCAGTCAATTTTCTTCGATTTTGCCCATTTCACAAGGAAGTCGCGTACAGCCTCTTCGTGCTTCGAGGGGCGCGGGCAACGGGTGAGGGAGTAGAAATTGCTCCACAATGCTTTCGGTTCGAGATCTTTGATAGTCATAATATTATGTATTTTAATTAATAATCTGTATCAAGATTGAGCGTACAAAAATACGATTTTTTCGGAATACGACAAAATTTTTTTTTCAATAGCACGTTTGAGAGAGAAAAAGTAAGCCACGATGACCTGTCCCAACTGTCCCCGCCAATGTGCTGCACGACCCGGATTCTGCCGGGCCGACTCCACCCATCCGGAGGTGGCGGCCGTCTATGCCCACACCGGCGAGGAGCCGCCGCTGTCGGGACGCAAGGGCATCAGCAACATCTTCTTCGCCCACTGCAACTTACAGTGCTGCTATTGCCAGAACCACGAGATATCGCGTGGGGAGGTGGACAGTGCACGCATCGGGTTGCATAGCATCGACGCCATTGTCGACGCCACGGTGAAAAGCCTGGAGCGGACCGAGAACATTGTGGGACTGGTCAGTGCGACGCAATATGCCGACATTGTGCCGGCCATTGTGGAAGGGCTGCACGCACGGGGCTGCAGACCCACCATCGTCTACAACAGCAACGGCTACGAGCGCGTAGAGGTGCTGCAACAACTGGAGCCCTACATCGACATCTACCTGCCCGACTACAAATATGCCGACCCGCAGCTGGCAGGACGCTATTCGAACGCTGCAGACTATCCGGAGGTGGCCGGGCGGGCACTGAAGGAGATGTACAGCCAACGAGGATCGTCACTCCCCACCGACGACGACGGGATAGCCTTCAGAGGCTTGATTGTACGCCACTTGGTGCTGCCCGGACAGGTGGAGAATTCAATTGCCTGTCTGGAATGGATGGCCGACCACCTGTCGACGAACATCCATATCTCGCTGATGGCACAATACTTTCCGCCGAAAGGCATTGCGCTGCCCGACGAACTGAACCGGCGGCTGACCCCCGAGGAATATAATAGGGTGACGGATGCCTTCTACGCTTTGGGTTTCCATAAGGGATGGGTCCAGGAATTGGCATCGGCCGAGAACTACCATCCTCACTTTGAAGAGGAAACCACTTTCGGGAATAGAGAATAGCGATTTTTTATGATTCTTTGGACACACATAACATTTTAAATAATAGCACTTTTGGCAAAACAGACGAAATACTCGCTGAGCGTTGAAGATGTGTACTCGCACTACGACGAGATGCTTGAAACCACCGCCATGTTGGCGTGGAACACGAGCTATTCGGCCTATACCTTCGCATTTCACCTCAACCAACTCTATGGGCTTGAGCTGCAACGTCGCGACGACATCTGCCTTTCGACCCTCAAAGAGGAGATACAATGCTCGGTATATTCATACGACGACATGGTGAACCACCTGTCGTTCTACCTGATAGAAAACGGGCTGTCGAGTCGCCAACAGGTGCAGGAGCTGTCCTATTTCGACAAGACGCTCCTCATCCACGGCCCAGAATCGTTCGATCGCGCCCAACAGATATACGACGACCTGAATGCGCCAGAACGGGCGGAGACCGACCTGATTGCGATGCAGCGCGAAGCCTTGCGACTGTCGTTTGTCAACTCGGGTATTGTGGAAAGTGAAAGCTTCGATTTCTCGGACCCCGACGAACCCCGGTCGTCAATGATTGCCCCCAACACGACACCCAACAAGAAACAGCAGGCTTTCCTGGATTTCCAGATGAAGTACATTCAGGGCATCTTTGTCGAGCTGGATGATATTCTGGTGGATTTCGACTAACTTATTTTTTGAAGGACTTTAAGGACCTTAAGGACTTTAAGGACGTTAGGGACCTTAAGGACTTTAAGGACCTTAAGCACGTTAGGGACCTTAGGGGCTTTTGGGCCAACATTTTAGATAAAAAACAGGCAGACACCAACAACACTGACTATAGCGCCCAACACTTCGCGCAGGGTAACTCGCTGATGGAACAGCCATGCGGCGGGGGCGATGATGAGGACCGGTGTGAGGGCGAAGATGGTTTGCGCGATGCCGGTGGCGGTGTATTGCGTGGCCATCAGCGAAAGGCTGACGCCCACAAAGGGGCCGAAAAGCATGGAGAAGAAGGCACAACGGAGCGCCTTGCGGTCACCAAGGGCCTGTCGCAACTGGCGAGGGCCCTCTTTGGAAAAGAGCAACAGCAGAAGCAGGAAACCCACCAAACCTATAGTGCCCCGTATCATGGTGGAAGCGAATGGGATGCTGACGCTCAGCGGTAGGCTGAGGAGGGCACCGTCGGGAACCATGTCGGATGTGATTCCTTGTGCCGCCAAAGCGTCATCGTAGCGCTGCAGCCCTATCTTGCTCAGCACCAGTCCGGCACCCTGACAGATGCCTGCCATGGCAGCAAAAAAGACCCCTTTGGGGGGCAGGCTGAGATGCCACTGGGCGTGACGGGAAGCGGACGAAGCGTCGGCCGAGGGGTCCTGCTTGGAGAGCACCGACAACGCAATGCCGCCAAGCGTGACGAACATGCCCACAACCGCCAAGGGCCGCATGGCTTCGCCGATGAAGAGCCTTCCCAGCAAGGCCGCTGTGGGCGCCGACAGGGTCATGAAGAGCTGTCCGAAACGGGAACCGATGATGATGTAACCCTGCATAAGACAATAGTCGCCAACCACATAGCCCACCACTCCGGACAGAAGCAGCCACAACCAGGTGCCGGCATCGGCAAAACGCGGATAAGGAGCGCCCATGACCAGCCAAAGGGTCAGAGCAAGGAAAAGCAACGAGAGGGTCATACGGATGGCATTGAAAGGCAATGACCCGATGCGCTTGGAACCGACCTCGGCAAAAAGAGCCGTCACCGTCCAAGACAACGCCACAACCAGGGATAAGATTTCTCCAAAAAACATAACGCCATAACGGAAAGGAAACACTTTTATTTTAAGACCGAAGGGACTTTAAGGACTTTAAGGACCTTAAGGACCTTAAGGACTTTAAGGTCCAAGCGATTTGAGGCTGAAGAAAGAGCGGTTTCCGGCAGAAGGCTTTCGGACAAGGCTACAGAACGATGAAAATGAACAATTTTTTTCACAACAAAAGATTTTTTTGTACTTTTGCAACTTGAATTGTTTGAAACAATCGTCGATAACAACCATCAAAAAACTAAAAACCAATTATTTGTAACCCAAATTAAACACCCCATGGAAGAGCTAAAAGAGATGCAACCCGAAGCAGTGGAGAGCCCTAACAACAACAACGAGAGCTCCATTACTGACAACGCTCCTGAAACACAGGCTCAAGAGGCCGTCGAGACCACTCCCGCCGAGACCCCGGAAACGGTAAACGAGCACGCTGACCCCATCAACGAAACCCACGAGGCTGCACCAGCAGCTACCGAAACACCTGCCGACAACGCAGAAAATGCTGCCGACAACGAAACGAAAAACACCGTCGAAGAAGAGGCCGCCATCGAGGAAGAACCCGTGGTGGACTACAGCAACCGCACCCGCGAAGAACTGGTGGAAGACCTGAAAGAGCTGCTGCAGACCGACGACATCACCAAAATCAAGAACCGTGTCGCCGCACTGAAGCTCTGCTTCTCCAACGCCGACCGCGAAGCCAAGAAGGCTGCCTTCGACAAATTCATTGAAGAGGGCGGCAACAAAGACGAATACGAAGGCAACGACGACGACACCGCCATCAATTTCAGAAAGACCTATGCCGTGTATCGCGAACGCCGGCAAAAACATATAGATGAAATCGAGGCCCGCAAACAGCAGAACCTCGAACAGAAAAAACAGATCCTCGAAGAGCTCCGCAAACTGATTGACAGCGACTCGGAGAGCCTGAAACAGACCTACGACCAATTCAACGCCATCCAGGATCGCTGGAAAGCCATCGGCGACGTGCCCCGCACCGAAATCAACGGCCTTTGGCAGAACTACCACTTCCTGGTGGAGCAATTCTTCAACAAGGTGAAGATGAACAAGGAGCTGATGCTTCTGGACCAGAAAAAGAACCTGGAGAGCAAGACCCTGCTGTGCGAACGCGCCGAAGAACTGATTGTGGAGACTTCGATCACCAAGGCCTTCAAAGAACTGCAGAACCTGCGCGAACAATGGCGCGAGATCGGTCCTGTGCCTGTGGAACAGAACGACGAGATCTGGGCCCGTTTCCGCAACGCCGCCAACCAAATTGACGAACGCCGCAAAGAATTCTACGAACAGCGTCGCGAAGAGCTGGAGAAGAACCTGCTGGCCAAACAGGCACTGGTGGAGAAGATGCAGGAACTGACCGCCGAAAAACCCACCAGCACCAAGGTGTGGAACGAGACATCGGCCGCTTTGGACGAACTGCTGAAGGTGTGGAAAAGCATCGGCACCGTGCCCAAGGAGCAGAACGAAGAGATATGGAGCACCTTCAAGGGCGGCATCGACCGCTTCTACGAACAGAAGAAGCTCCACTTCGAAACCCTGAAGGACGAACAGACCGAAAACTACAATAAAAAAATCGACCTCTGCCTGCAAGCCGAAGCCATCGCCAAACGCGAAGACTGGAAGAAAGCCACCGAAGAACTGCTGAAACTGCAGGACGAATGGAAGAAAATCGGTCCGGTGAACAAGAAAGTGTCGGAGAAGATTTGGCAACGTTTCCGTGGCGCTTGCGACGAATTCTTCTCAAAGAAATCGGAATACTACAACAACCTGCGCGGTTCGGAACAGGAGAACCTGCAGAAGAAAGAAGCCATCCTGACCGAACTGAAGGCTTACAGCTTTGGCGAGAACAAGGATGAGAACCTCAATGCCATCAAGGACTTCCAGCGTCGTTGGATGGAGGTGGGCTATGTGCCTATCGCCGAAAAACAGCGTCTGCAGAAAGAATTCCGCGACACCATCAACGGACTCTTCGACCAGCTGAAAATCAGCGCCCGCGAAGCACAGGCCAACGCCTACAGAGAACGTGTCCGCAACACGATGGGCAACCACCAGTCGCTGAACAACGAACGCAACACACTGCTCACTCAGATTCAGCGAATCCAGGACGACATCAAGCTGTGGGAGAACAACCTGGGCTTCCTGGCCAATTCCAAACAGGCCGACCTGCTGAAAGAGGAATTCGAAAAGAAGATGCAGAACGCTCGTCAGCAGATAGCGCTGCTGGAGGCAAAACTGCGCATTCTGGACGAGTCGGAAAAGGGCTCCGAAAACGAAGAACAGCCGGCCGAACAGGCTTGACAATAATTGCAAGGCTCACCAGCCTACGATAACAACCGCCTAGATGGCGGCGGCAACTGAAAAAAGTTGACTCCTCAGGGGGTCAACTTTTTTTTGATAGGACGATGCTTTTTCAAGGTCTCCAAGGATCATAGGAGCCTAAGGGGCCTAAGTGTGTTTATGGTCCTCTGGCCCTTTAGGGTCTGATGCCAAAGGGTGGGGTCGGTCGTGTTGCGACGGTTTCTTTGAGGTTTGGACAATCAATATCAAAAAGTTTATGTAATTTTGCATTTTATTTATAAGATAAAATAATGAAAAAATTTTTTTGGAACCTATTTATATTTAGCGTATTGGGGACAGCGTTGCTGAGCGGTTGCCGGGGCGGACAACCGACAGAACACAAGGAGGGCAACATCGAAATAGCCCGATTTGAGAAAGTGCTGTTCGACACACCTGTCGACCAAATGCGGGAACGACTGACCGATTTCCGCAACCAATATCCCAGCCCGCTGCTGAACATCTATCCCGACAATGCCGATTTTATGGCCCAGCTGCAAGGATTCATCGCCGACAGCATCATGCAGCGCATCTATACCATCAGCCAGCAGCACTACGACAACCTGTCGTGGTTGGAAGAGGAGCTCACCAAAGCACTAAAGAAAGCTGCCAAAGAGGACGCCGACATAAGCATGGAGCATTTCGCCACCTTCGTGTCGGGTTTTTTCGACTATTCGCAACGCATATTGGCTGACCGCGACAGCAAGAGTCTGCTGGTCAGCATCGACCAGTATGCCGTCGGACACATGGAGCAATACAACTACTTCGGGCTGCCGATGTTCATTGTCACCCTGAGCGACAGTGCCTATCTGGCGTCGGACATCATGGGCGAAATCGCCCGACAATACATCGCATCGCCCGAGGAAAGCCAAATCACCATGCTTGACCGCATGGTGATGGAAGGCAAGGTGCTGTATTTTCTGGACGTGGTGATGCCCAAGAAAGCCGACCACCTGAAGATTCGCTACACCCCCGAACAACTGGAATGGTGCCAGCGCAACGAAGGCATGATCTGGGCCTACTTCATACAGCACAACCTGCTCTACGAGAAAGACTTCAACCGCTACCACAATTTCGTGGACGACGCCCCGAAGACCAACGCCTTCAAGGATTCGTCGCCGCGCACCACCGACTACATAGGGTGGCAGATTGTACGCAACTACATGAAAAACAACAAGTGCAGCATGAAGGAACTGTTTGAAAACACCAATTCACAATCCATTCTGCAAGCCTCGCAATACAAGCCCTGACGAAAACCAGCGGCATCCGCTGCCGCCAAACCACCAAACATAACATCAACTATCACCCGAACAAATCTATTCAACACCACAACCCATCATGACGAACAACAAAGGCTGGTTCCATCCCAGAAGCACCTATGGTTATCTGGCAACAAAAATCATCATCGCCTACATCTTCCTCCTGCTGACGCAGGTGGCCTTCTATCTGCTCAACGCCACCCATTTCCCGATTGACAGCTTCGGCGAGTGGGTAGGCTGCGTGTGGGGTTTCACACGTTTTGCCTTTGCCACGCTGACACTGGTGCTGCTGCCCTTCATCGTGATGAATCTGCTGCCCCTCAACTGCCGCTGGAAACCCTGGTTCCGTGGACTCAGCAACTGCCTATACCTGATTCCGACGCTGGTGGTCATTGTGGTGAACCACATCGACGTGGCCTACTTCCAGTTCACCTACCGCCGCATGAGCAGCGAGATGTTTGCCTACATGGGCGTTGGCGGCGACATGGGCAACCTGATACCAAAATTTCTGGTCGACTACTGGCCCGTCAGCGTCAGCGGCGTCGCCATCATCATCCTTTTCATCCTCTTCTCGCACCGCACCGTCTTCCCCACCTTCAACGAATACAATATCAACCGTCGCAACGACTACATCGGCCTGGCCATATCGCTGGTGCTCACGTGGATATTGATGCGCGGCGGACTGCAGCGCCATTTTATCGAATTGAACGATTCGGCGCGCTACTGCCAGATGAAGAACACCCCGCTGGTGCTCAATTCGCCCTACAACATCATCCGCACCCTTGGCGTCAGCGACCTGGAGGAGGTGCACTACATGAGCGACGAGGAGGCCACACAGCTCTTCGACCCGCTGTTTGTGCCGCTGGCCAACAGTCAGAACAACACCCAGCCAATAGCATACAACAACTTCTGCGCCGGCGGCGGACAGATCACCTACATGGGCAACGACAGCACGCTGCACCAGCGCGGCAAGAATGTGGTATTCATCATCCTGGAAAGCTTCTCGCAAGAATATATGGGCTGTTACAACGACGGCGTGATGGAGAGCTTCACCCCCTTCTTGGATTCGCTGGCGGCGCACAGCCTGCTGTTCCAAGGCCGCTCCAACGGCAAGAAATCGATAGAGTCGATACCCTCAGTGATGGCTTCGCTGCCCACACTGATGGACCGTCCGGTGCTGATGTCGACATTCAAAAACAACGACATTGTCGGATTGCCCATGCTGCTGAAACGGCACGGTTACAACACCGCTTTCTTCCACGGCGCCTACAACGGGTCGATGGGTTTCGACGTCTTCTGCAAAAAGATAGGTTTTGACGCCTACTACGGACGCAACGAATTCGGCAACGACGCCTGCCACGACGGCACCTGGGGCATCTTCGACGAGCACTTCCTGCAATACATGGCCAACCAGCTGACACGGACCCCCGAGCCCTTCTTTGCCGGTGTATTCACCATCTCGTCGCACCATCCCTACACCATCCCAAAAGAATACAAAGGCACCTTCAAGAAAGGCATCCACCCCATTCTGGAATGCGTGAACTACAGCGACATGGCATTGCGCAAGTTCTTTGCCACCGCCGCGCAGCAGCCCTGGTACGAGAACACCATCTTCGTCATCATGGCCGACCATCCCGCACAGGCCCTTTCGCCACAATTCAACAACTACAACGCCTGGTACCGCATCCCGATGATCATCTTCGACCCCCAGCACCCCGAGGGCCAACGCAGCGATCGCATCATGCAGCAGAGCGACGTCATGCCCACCTTCATCGACTATCTGGGCTACGACGACCCATGCATCTGCTTTGGCACCAGTGCATTGCAGCAACGTGAAGGATGGCAGATAGCCTACGGCTGCGGCTACCACCAACTGGTGGACAACAAGGGCGTGGCGCTGTTGGAAGAGAGCAGCAGCCGCACCCTCGAGGAGGACGGCAACGGCAAACTGCAGCTGCTCAAAGCCATCCTGCAGCAATATAACAACCGCATGATCAACAACCGACTGAAGCCATGAAACGCAACATCCTTTTCATCGTCAACCCTGTCTCGGGCATTGGGAAGCAGAAAAAAATAGAGACCATTCTGGAGAACACGATAGACCATTCGCTGCTTGACTACACCGTGCGCTACACCGAGCGCATCCACCACGGCACCGAACTGGCTCGCGAAGCCGTACAGCAGGGCTGTTTCGACGCCATTGTCGCCGTAGGTGGCGACGGCAGTGTGAACGATGTGGTTTCGGGCATGGTAGGTTCCGATCTGGCGCTGGGCATCATTCCCTGCGGCAGCGGCAACGGTCTGGCACGCAACCTCAAGATACCGCTGACCCCCACCCATGCCGTGGAGGTCATCAACCGATACAAGATTGCCGAAATCGACACCATCTATCTCAACGACCGCGTTGTGACCAGCATCGCCGGCATCGGATTCGACGCCCGCGTGGCTCGACGCATGAAGCAAGCCAAAGCCCGCGGATTGCAAGCCTACGCCAAAATCATCCTTACCGACTACCCCACCTACAAGGAACACACCTTCCGGCTCAACATCGACGGCAACGAAATAGAACGCAAAGCCTGGTTCATCAGCTTCGCCAACTCCAACCAGTTCGGATACAACACCGCTGTGGCGCCCATGGCCAAACTCGACGACGGTCTGATCGACGTCTGCATCGTGGACCGCATCCCCCTGCTTCATCTGCCCCTCACCGCCCCCCTGCTCTACCTCAACCACTTCGAGCTTTCGCAGCATGTGGAATACTTCAAGGCCCGCGAAGTGACCGTCTACAACAACGAGGAACGCTGGGTCAACATCGACGGCGAAGGCGAACGCATCGGCACAGAGCTCCATTTCTTCAACCTCCGCAAATCCCTTCGGGTGCTGGTACCTTAACAATCAACCTCCAATCATCAGTTCAACCGTGTCAAAGAAAAACAAAATTGGGGTGGTTTATTCCACCAATCCGGACTTCGACTACCAATACGAAGACGATATCATCGAACAGGTGACGCTGCCGCCCCAGCAGCAGAAACTGCACGTCACCCTCGACCGCAAGCAGCGTGGCGGCAAACAAGTCACACTGGTAAGCGGATTTGTCGGCACCAGCGACGACCTGAACGCACTGGGCAAGATGCTCAAGACCAAGTGTGGCGTCGGTGGCAACGTCAAAGACGGGGAAATACTGATTCAGGGCGACCACCGCGAAAAGGTGCAGTCCCTGCTGACCTCCGAGGGCTACAAAACCACCAGAAACTAAAGCATACGTAACAACAGGAACGGTCGTTCCGACACCGTTCCCTCATCCTTGCAAGCTACCGATTGTGAGGGTGGAAATTATTTGTACTTGGTGGTCACCGACTTGTGTCGTCCACCTTTGTAGAAATGCTTTTTCCAGTAGCTGTTCTCGAGCGAGCTGATGATGACACCATTCGAGGTGGAGGAATGGACAAACAGATCGTCGCGCAGATAGATGCCCACATGGCCCACATTGCCTTTGGAGTTGAGGAAAAAGACCACATCGCCCTCGCGCAGATTATCCCGTTTCACATCCTTATACATGTCTTTCTGGATATCGCTGGCCGTACGGTGCAGCGCAACGCCGTACACCGCCTTGTAGACATGTCCCACAAAGCAGGAGCAGTCGACGCCGTCGGTAGTGCATCCCCCATAGAGGTAAGGCGTTCCGTACCAGCTGTCGATAGCCTCATACAGTTTGGGGTTGTCCTTGTCGTTGAGTTCCATGCCGCAACGCGACCCCGCCCGTCCGTGGCTCTGGGGTTTGGCATCGTCATTGGGACGGTGGGAAAGCTCCTCCTTGACATATTCGTCGGCATAGAGCTGTCCGACGATATAGTCCTCGTCTTCAAGATCCGTGTTGAAAAACTTCTTGAGAGCCTGGCACGAAGAGAAAGAGGCTGCCGCCAGACATGCGGCCAATGCCCAAACGATGTATTTGCTTGACGATTTCATAGGTTACGCGTTGTGTTTATGGTTAGCTATCCGAAGCGTGGTTTCAATCCGACTCGGCAACACGGGTCACGACAAAGACATCCTCCTTATCGCCCTTCATGAAGTAGGTCTCGCGTCCGTAGCGTTCGATGGAGTCGATGTCGTTTTTGAGCCGTTCCGCCTTGATGCTGTCGGCGGTGATGCCCTGTTTGAGGGTGTCGATGGTATAGTTCAATTCGGCCACATCGTGTCGCAGCGAGCGGGTCACGAAGAGGTTGTTTTCGTCAAGAAAAAGGATGATCAGCAGAAAGATGATACAAGTGATGACATACTTGTTCTTGATGATTTTCCAGACTTTGGTATCCTTGAAATTCATTGTGCTTACCGAATTTGCGATGTTATTTGACCCTCAGACGCTGACCGACGCGTATCTTGTCTGATCTGAGGTTGTTCAGCTGCTTCAGTTTGGTCACCGAGGTGTGGTGTTTGCTGGCAATCTTGCCCAAGCTGTCGCCCTTTCGCACCGTATAGTAGACCGGGCTGTTGTTTTTGGCAGTATTTGTCTTGGTGGTTGTCTTGGTGCCGGTGTTGCTTTTGTTGTTATCGGCTTTTGTCGTGTTGGCAGTCGGTTTGGAAGTGTTGTTGGCCACCTGCGACGAGTCGGCAGCGGTGCTGACCGTGTCGTTTTTCGAAGTCTCCGACTCGCTGGAGGACTTGTTGTTATCCTCTTTGGCCGGCAGATATATTTTGAGGCGGGTACCCACCTTGAGCGAACTCTTGCGGCCTTTGCCGTTCCAACGTTTCAGGCTGTTGACCGAAACGCCATAGCGGTTGGCGATGCCGCTCCATGTCTCGCCTTTGCGCACCTTATGGTAGACGATGGTACCCGACGAAACCGACGAGGCCACATAGGTGTTTTTCTTGGCAATGGTGTCCTTCGAGACCCTATAGATGGAATCCTCATATTTCAGGAAGAGGCCGGAGCGGTTGGAAGGCAGGCAGATGGCGTAGGAGCGCGACGATGCCGGCACCACATCGGCCCGGTACTGCGGGTTGAGCTGGCGCAGCTGCACCGTCGGAATGCCAGTGAATTTGGTCACAGCGGCAAAGTGGACATCTTTGTGCAGATGGATGGTGTCGGTGCGCAACGGCAGTTCGTAGCGGCCCGCCGTAAGTCCGTGTTCCTGATAGTAGTTCATGACATAGGTGGCACCGATATAGGCGGGGATGTAGCCGCGCGTTTCGCGGGGCAGGTAAGGATAGATTTCCCAGAAGGTATGTTTGCCGCCCGAACGGGCAATAGCCTTGTTGACGTTGCCCGGACCACAGTTGTAGGCCGCCATGGCCAGCTGCCAGTCGCGGTAGATGTCGTAGAGCGAACGCAGCAGTCGGGCCGCAGCGACAGTCGACTTGTAGGGGTCGCGGCGCTCGTCGACCAGCGAGTTGACTTCCAGGTCATAGTGCCGTCCGGTGGAATACATGAACTGCCACAATCCGGCAGCGCCGGCACGTGAGGTGGCTTGGGGGTTGAGCGCCGATTCAACGATGGTGAGATATTTCAGTTCGGAAGGCACCTTGTAGCGGTCAAGCGTCTCCTCGAACATGGGGAAATAGTATTCCGTCAATGAGAGCATTGCATCCAGTCGGCGGCTCATGATGCGCACATAGAGCTTGATATAGGCACGCACATCGCTGTTGTAGGTCATGGGCACCACCATGTGGAGGCGCTGCAAGCGGTGGATGAAGACCGAGTCGGGAATATTGTCAAATTCGGCATAAGCCTGCGAGGCCTTGCGGTTGCGATGGCTGTTGGCCGACTGGACATACTGCTGCATATAGAAATTGTGGAGCAGGCTGTCGTAGTTGGCGGCATCCACTGCCAGGAAGAAATTCGTGTCGATGCTGTTGTCGGGGCGTTGGCCGAAAACGGGAACGGAAGCAAGTGCGAGTGAAGCCAACAAAGAAAAGACAGCAATATAATGATGGATGAGTTTGTTCATAGCGAATGAATTTGAATAATTAACTCAAATAGTTCTATTTTATTATACGAAAATCCTGAAACAATGAAAAAAAAAGGATTTTCACGAAAAAAAACAAAAAAAATACCAAATCGTATAAGGCTGATTTTCAAATAAGAAATAAAGAATGTTAACATTTTCGTCATTCCAAAAATTGCATAGACTTTTTTTAACAATCGCCAATTGTAAAAAAATTGCTATTTTTGCATCGATTAAAAAAGAAAATCAAACAACAAAATAATATATGAGTACAAAGAAATATACGCTGGTTATCAACCCAGGCGCAACCTCGACCAAGGCTGCTATCTACGAAGGAGAAAATGAAGTTTTCACCGAGAATTTGAGCCATCCTATTGAAGAGATCCAAAAATTCAAGGAAGTGGCCGACCAGTTCGACTACCGCAAAGGTGCCATCCTTGACATGCTCAAGCGCCACAATGTGGGCACCGACGAAATCGCTATCGTCATGGGCCGTGGCGGCCTGACCCGTCCTTGCGAATCGGGCACCTATGAGGTGAACGAACTGATGAAGCAGGAGTGCCACGACGGCATCCAGGGCAAGCATGCCTGCAACCTGGGCGCTCTGATAGCCGACAGCATCGCCACCGAAATCGGATTGGAGCACGCTTACATCTCCGACCCCGGCATCGTCGACGAGCGTCCCGATTACGCCAAAATCTCCGGCCACCCTGTATTCGACCTCGACCCCAGCCGCGAAGGCGTCATCTGGCATTGCCTGAACCAGAAAATGACCGCCAAGCTCTATGCGCGCGAACTGGGCAAACACTATGAGGACCTGAACCTTATCATCGCCCACATGGGTGGTGGTGTCAGCGTGGGCATCCACAACCACGGCCGCGTGGTCGAAGTGAACCGCGCCCTCTGCGGTCTCGGTGCCTTCTCGCCCACCCGTTGCGGAAGCATCAACGCCTCGAAACTCATCGAGGTGGCCTGCAGCGGCAAATACACCGAAGCCCAGCTGAAGAAGATGGTCACTGCCGAAGGCGGTTTTGTGGCTTATCTGGGCACCAACGACGCCTACGAGGTGGAAAAGAAAGCCCTTGCCGGCGACGAGAAATGCAAACTGCTGGTCGACGCCTTCTGCTATCAGGTGGCCATGGAAATCAGCCGTCTGGCTGCTGTGGTTTGCGGCAAAGTCGACGCCATCCTCCTCACCGGCGGCATCGCCTACAGCAAGCCTTGGATGGCCGAAATCACCAAACGCATCGATTGGATCGCCCCTGTCAAGATCTACAAAGGCGAAAACGAGATGCTGGCCCTTGCCATGTGCGGCAAAGAGATTTTGGATGGCGCCAAAGCCAAAATCTACGCCTAAGCCCAGCAAGCATCTTTCCAAAAAGAACCAACGACATGTATGCCGCATTGGGAGCCGGGCTCCCAATGCGGTTTGTTAAAATAGACAGAACATGAAAAAAACATTCATTCTTATCGCTGCCTGCTGTCTGACAGGCGTCGCCATGGCTCAGTCAGACGAGGTCACCATCAAACGCGGCAAAGCCGTGATGAGCGAATCCCACTACTACCAGATGCGTCAGGAGATGGAAGAAATGAGCAAAGAGCTCAAATCGCTGCAGAATGAGCTGAAAACGGCGAAAGCGACCGAAGCCAAACTGACCGAGCAGGTGAAGCGCCTGGACCATGGCCACAAGCAAATCACCACATTCAACGACTCGGCATCGTACGCCATTGCGCGCGACATTGCCGCCAGCTGGCAGCAACAGCATCTGGGCATCGACCTCGACATCGTCTCCCAGTCGTTCTACGACATGGCCCATGGCAATGCCGGATTCCCGCCGCAGGTAAGCCAATCGCTGCTGCAACGCTTCCAACAGAATTTCGAGGAAAACCAGCGCAAAAAACATGAAGAGATGATGGCCTCCCTCGAAAAGAACAAGGCCGCCGGCAAAAAATTCCTGAAAGAAAACGCCAACAACAAGTCGGTCTACACCACCAATAGCGGATTGCAGTACCGCATTGTGAAGAAAGGCGAAGGCCGTAAGCCCACCGCCAAGAATATGGTCAGGGTACATTATACCGGCACCTTCATCGACGGCAAAAAATTTGACAGCAGCTACGACCGCGGAAATCCCGCCGAATTCTACGTCAACCAAGTGATTCCCGGATGG
The DNA here is from genome assembly GCA_902793295.1 of uncultured Bacteroidota bacterium. Lineage (GTDB taxonomy): Bacteria > Bacteroidota > Bacteroidia > Bacteroidales > P3 > Colimorpha. Next base: position 54,947 of record CADBDA010000016.1, on the reverse strand, counting down.
ACGGAAGGTCTGCAGCTGATGAACGTCGGCTCGAAGTATATCTTCTACATCCCCTCCGAATTGGGCTACGGCGACCGCATCAACGGCGAAATACCGCCGGGATCTACGCTCATCTTCGAGGTGGAATTGCTCGATATTGTGAAGTAAACAAACCTCATCCGCATCAGAGCCGTGCCCTCGCACGGCTCTTAGCCTTTTAAAACCCAACTGGAAAAAACGTGTCGAACACCTTCGGAACCCATTTTCGACTGACCACTTTCGGCGAATCGCACGGCGCCGCCATCGGTGGCGTGGTCGACGGCTGCCCTGCCGGCATCGTCATCGACCGCCAACTGCTGTCCGACGACATGGCACGCCGCCATGCGGGCAATGCCGCCACCAGCCGACGTGAACCCGACGAGGTGGAACTGCTGTCGGGCATCTACGAAGAGACCACCCTGGGCACCCCCATCGCTTTCCTGATCCGCAACAGTCAGGCTCGCAGCGACGACTACGACCAGCTGAAGGAGCTGTGCCGTCCCGGACATGCCGACTACACCTACCTGCAACGCTACGGCCGACGTGACCATCGCGGTGGCGGACGCGCTTCGGCACGCGAAACAGCCGCACGCGTGGCGGGCGGCGCACTGGCCAAGATGATGCTGCGCTCCACGGGCATCAGCATCCAGGCACAAGTGGCGGAAAGCCCCTCCCCTGCCGACCACGACAGCAGCGGCGGCATCATCACCTGTACCATCGACCACCTGCCGGCTGGCATCGGCGACCCCATCTTCGACAAACTCAACGCCCGTCTGGCGGCCGCCATGATGAGCATCCCGTCGGCCATCGGCTTCGAGATGGGCGCCGGATTCGAAGCGGCTCGAATGCCGGGCAGCCAATACCGCGACGCTTGGAACAGCGATTTCACCACCCGCACCAACCATTGTGGCGGCATTCAGGGGGGCATCAGCAACGGCATGCCCGTAGTGTTCCGCACAGCGTTCCATCCGGTGGTGACCATCGACCAACCCACCGAATGCATCGACGCCAATGGCAACCTCAAAACCATCATCCCCGGCGGTCGGCACGACCAATGCCACCTGCCCCGCACCGTGGTCATCGTGGAAGCCATGGCGGCGCTCACCCTGGCGGACTTCATGGCAAGAACAAACCCATAAAAAACGCCCTTTCTCCGGACCCTAACGACGTCATCTTTTTATTCAATCAATAGTATCAAGCAAAAACATCAATCCCCAATAATCAATCAGCAATGAACCGATTCTGCACAATGATATGGATGGCTGCCCTGCTGCTTTGCGCCACCGCATGCCACAACAAGCCCACCGACGGCAACGCCACCTTCACCATCGAAGGCACCCTGACCAACGCCGCCAACATGACCCTCTACCTCGAGGAGATGACGCCCGACAACGGAGCCAACTTCGTGGATTCCATCCGCTGCGACAGCAAAGGCCACTTCAGCTTTGAAGGCTCCATGCCCTACCAGACCTTCTACAACCTGCATGTGTCGCCGGTGGATTATATCGTCCTGCTGCCGCGCGATGCGGAACATATCGTCCTTCACGGCGACGCCACCAAATTGGGCAGCACCTACCGTGTCGAAGGATCGCCCGAATCGCAGCTGATGTGGGAGATTCAGGACCACATCAACGCGTCGAACCTGGTCATTTCTGACATTGCCCACCAGGACCAGCAGAACAAAGCCTCCATGAACGCCCAGCAGTACGAGGAGGCCCATAAGGTCACCGACTCCATCTTCGTCTCCAACCGGCAGCTGGTTTACCTGACCCTCTACAACTTCATCAACGATCACCGCGGTTCGCTCAGCACCCTCTACGCCATCGACGCCCCCTACAACCACACCATGCGCGTCTTCTACGCCGAATCGGACTTCGAGGTGTTCGAAACCGCACTCGAAGGACTGAACGACTCGCTGCCCACCAACCCCCACACCCAGTATTTCAAGACCCGTGTGGAACGCATCCGCAGCGCTCGCGCCATGGCTCAGCAGCAGCAACAACCCGGACAGGAAATCATCATCAAATAATGACGGCGAATTGAAGATTGGACGCCTTCGCGCCACCAAACCATCAATTCCCACCACGAATCCCCACATTCTCCAACCCACAACAACACGAAGCATGCGTCACAAGACCTATTTCATCACCGATGCCCATCTGGGAAGCGGAGCCGACACGCGCCAACGCGAAGCCGACATGGTAAGGTGGCTGACCAGCATCGAAAACGACGCCCGCAGGGTGATCATGCTCGGCGACATCTTCGACTTCTGGTTCACCTACAAACATGCAGTACCCCGCGGCTTTGTCCGGCTGTTGGGAAAGATGGCGCAGATGGCCGACGACGGGGTGGAGTTCCACTTTTTCATCGGCAACCACGACATGTGGCTGTTCGACTATCTGGAGAAAGAAATCGGCGTGCTGATGCATCACGAACCTGAAGAGATGACCATCGACGGCCGGCTGTTCCTGCTGGGACACGGCGACGGCATGGGCAACCAGGACCGCAGTTACAATTTCCTCAAACGTGTTTTCCGTAGCCGCTTCAACCAATGGCTCTTTGCCGGCATCCATCCCAACATCGGTTTTCCGCTGGCCCACCGTTGGTCGGCCAACAGCCGCCGGCGCCACAGCCTGACCAACAACGGCTACCTGGGCGACGACAAGGAGGCCATCTACCAATACTGCGCCAAACGCCAGCTGGAACGCATCGCCGCCGGCATGCCCCCCTTCCATTATTTCCTTTTCGGACACCGCCACACACCTGTCTGCCGCCCCGTGGGCGACGCCACCTACATCAACGTGGGCAACTGGATCGAAAACCGCGACTATGCCGTTTTCGACGGCGAACAGCTCACCCTCGAATCTTTTCGATAAGCGATGGGAGGCTTAAACCCGAGTGTGAAAGCGCAAACCGGAGATTGGAATTTCAAACCCAGAGTGTGAAAACTCAAAAAGAGATCAGAAGCTCAAACCAAAGTGTGGAGGCTTAAAAAGAGATCAGAAGCTCAAACCTGAAATTGGAGGTTTAAACCCGAGATTGGAAGTTTAAACCTGCAATCAAAATGCCCACAATCAACCATTGTCACCCTTCAAACTAGCGTAGCCAGCTGCGGGGGTTCTGGCTTTCGCGTCCTTTCCAAAGCTGGAAGCTGAATTCGCCATGGCCATTGCCGTCGTTGGCGACGGTGCCAATAACCGCACGGGTGGCCACCTGCTGACCGCTCTTGACCGAAAGCGATGCCAGGTTACAGTAGACCGTCATGTAGTCACCATGGCGGATAATGACGCCCAGCGTGCCGTTAGGACAGGTGAACGTGCGCGACACTACGCCCTTAAAGACCGCATAGACATTGGTGCCCTGCACCGTCACCAGGTCGATGCCGTTGTTCATGTTCTGTCCACCGCTCTCGTGCGTATACACGCCATAGTTGCGGGCAATGGAGGTGTATGCCACCGGCCATGCCAATCGGCCCTTGTTCGAAGCGAAGTCGTTGGAGAGCGCCGTTTCGGCGGCCGTCGTTTTGTCGGTTACGGTATTCGACGTGGCAGCGGTTGTCTTGGTGGTGTTGCTCTTGGTGGTGCCAGTGCCTTTGGTAGTGGTGGTCTTGTTCGAAGCGGCAGCGGCGGCAGCCTTTTTCTGGGCGGCGGCACGCTGTTCGTTGGCCTTGCGCACCTCTTCGTCAATCAGTCGTTGTATCTGCTGTTGCAGTTTGCGTTTCTGCGCCTCTTTGTTGCTGAGCTGCTTGGAGAGTTTCTTCTCGTTGGCTTTCGACTCCTTCATCGAGGCCTCCTTCTGGCGTTGTTCCTTGGCCAGCTGTTCGCGATGGCGGGTTTCCTGGCTCAGCAGGCTTGTCTGTGCATCCTTTTGGCGTTTGAGTTCGGCATTGGCATCTTCCAATTCCTTCTCGCATTGGCGGATAGCCTTCGACTGGCGCAGCCGCAATTCGTTGTAGCGTTTGAAGTATTTGGTGCGCAGCAGCGCCTTGTTGTATGACGGCGTATCGAACAGCAGCACCCATTTGTCGACGTTGTTGTATTCGCGGAACAGCGACCGCACGGCGGCGGCATAGCTCTGCTGCAGCGAGGCCCTGCGCGACTGGATGTTGGAGATGCTGTCGTTCATCTTCGAAATCTGGCTGTCGATTTGCGACAGCTGTCCGTTGATGTTATCAATCAGCTTGTTGCGCTCGTTGATTTTCTTGTTGAGCGCCGCCAACTGGTTGGCGTTGAGCTTGGTGTTCTTCTTGGCCTTCGCCAGGTCGGCATTCAGACGTTTGATTTCGTTTTCCAGTTGGGTCTTTTCCCGTTCCAGCTGTTTTTTCGACTTGCTTTGGGCCATGGCGGGCATCGAGAGCCCCACCGCGACGACCAGCAGAAGAGGTAGGATATATTTTTTGAGGTGCATACTTACAGATGTGATTTTCGTTTGATAACGAAGAAATAATATACATATTGTATCAGAAGGCCAAAAAAATAAGGGGATGCATAGCGATGCACCCCCTCTATAAAGCGGACAACCGGAACGCCGGTTACCAGTTCAAGATGCGTTTGAAGTCGTAAGCCTCAGGATTGGGCAGGTACTTCTTGGCAGCCTCGTAGTCGGCCGGTGTGATGTAGTCCATGATGTCGTTGACATACGACAACACCTTGTTGCTGTTGACGTTGACCAGTCGCGGCGGAATCTTGCCGGTCACAGGATCCTGAAGGTCTTTCAGGTACAGCGGCGAGACGGTGCCCTGCTGGTCGCAATAGACCATGCAGCCGGTGATGCCTTGGTTGAAGAGCGTATGGACACCCATACCCATCAGCGAACAATAGGTGAGGTCGAAGGCGATAGGCGTATGGCAGCGCACCTCGTAGCCGATTTCGACCGGACGCGATTTCACCTTCAGACCCAGCTCTTTCACTTTGCGTTCCAGCAGGTCGTTGAAGATGTGGGCCTTCGACACCTTGCCCAATTCGGGATGGCCGTGCTCGTCGTAGCTGAAATGGATGCCCGACTTGGCGATTTCCTCGTCGCTGAGGCTATGGAAGACGCCTTCCGAAATCATGGCGGCACCGTAGTTGATGCCCATCAGTTTGCGTTTGACGATGCAGGAAATCACCATGTTGACGATCTTCTCGACCGTAATTTCGGTCTTGTTGAAGAACTCGGGGATGATGACCATCGGGTAATGGCAAGCGCCGGCAATGCCCAGGGCCAGGTGGCCGGCCGAGCGGCCCATGGCGCTGACCACAAACCAGTTCTCGCTGGTGCGGGCATCCTCCATCACGGCCGTGGCCAGAACGCATCCCTGTGCCTTGGCGCTGTTGTAGCCGAAGGTGGGGCTGCTGTTGGGCAGCGGCAGGTCGTTATCGATGGTCTTGGGGACATGGATGTTGGCGATGGGATAATGTTTGCTTTCCAGGAATTTGGCGATGCGGTTGGCTGTCGAAGCGGTATCGTCGCCGCCCACCGTGACCAGCAGTTCCACCTCGTTGTCGGTGAAGAACTTGAGATTGAAACGTTTCTCGAAGTCCTCGTCGGTCGGTTTGAAACGGCTCATTTTGAGGATCGAACCGCCCTTGTTGAAGATTTCGTCGGCGGTGAGGAAATCGAGGTCCTGCATACGCGGACTGTCGGTGAAAAGTGCCGAGTAGCCACCATGCAGACCGATGACGCGATAGCCGTCGCGCAGGAAGGTTTTGGCCACCGAGGCCACCACAGTATTCATTCCGGGCGCAGGACCGCCACCCGTCAAAATTGCAATTGATTTACCCATAATATGCTTTGTTTTAAAGTTTTTTGTATTCTGTAAACTATTTTTTAGAACTGCAAATATACGCAAAAAAAGGGAATCTCGGCCCTTTGGCCACAAAAGTTTTTGGTTTTCACGCTTCCGAGGGCTCCGTTTTGAAGATTTTGTAACCCAGCATGGCGATGCTGATGGACATGAAGGGCGAGATGATGTTGAAGAAACAATAGGGCAGGTAGTCGAGCGTGGGCACCTTGAGCACCATCGATTGCGTCATGCCGCAGGTGTTCCACGGCACCAGCACCGACGTCACCGTGGCCGAATCCTCGGTCGAGCGGCTCAGCAGCCTCCCCTCGTAGCCTTTCTCCTTGTACAGCCGCTTGAAGACATTGCCTGTCAGCACGATACTCAGGTACTGGTCGCCGGTGACGATATTGGAGAAGAATCCTGTCGCCACCGTCCCCGTCACCAGCGAGCGACGGCCGCTGATGGCTCTGGCCAACAGGCCGGTGATGCTCTGCATCATGCCGCTGCCCGTCAAGGCGCCGCCGAAGGCCGACGCACAGAAAATCAGGAAGACGGTGCTCAGCATGCCGCGCATGCCGCGTGTCTGCACCAGGTTGTTGAGCATTTCGTTGCCCGTGTCGATGGAGGTGCTGCTATAGAAGGTGATCATCAGCCCATTGAAGGCGCTTCCGTCACCAATGCCGGCCACAATGCCGGGTTGCACAACCAGCATGACGATGCCGGCCGCCAGCGCCGAAAGGAAGAGGATGACCGCCGCCGACAAGCGCAACGCGATAAGCACCGCCGTGAAAAGGGGCACCAGCAGCAGCCAGGGGCTGATGGTGAAGGTGTTGCAGAGCCCCTCGGCAAACGAGGTCTCCAACTGGAGGCTGGAACCGGTGTGGCTCAGGCTCACCACCAGAAAGATGGTCAAGGTGATGACGAACGACGGCACCGTCGTGATGAGCATGTAGCGGATATGCTTGAACAGCGGCACTTCGCCCACCGACGACGCCAGCACCGTGGTGTCGGACAGCGGCGAAATCTTGTCGCCGAAATAGGCGCCCGAAATGATGGCTCCCGCCGTCCACCCCACCGCATAGCCATGGGCGGTCCCGATGCCGACAAGGGCGATACCCACCGTGGCGACGGTTGTCCACGAACTGCCGGTGACCAGCGACACCAGCGCGCACACCAGACAGGCCAGAAAGAGGAAGAGCGACGGTGTGAGGACCTTCATGCCGTAGTAGATCATGGTCGGCACCACCCCGCTCACCATCCAGCTGCCCGACACGGCGCCTATCAGGAATAGGATGATGATTGCCGCACCCACGGTGCGTATGTTGTCGCCTATGGCGTGGTCGATGGTCTTCCACGGCACCTTGTAGAACACCATGGCGATGGCCGTCGCAACCGCTGCCGAAAAGAGCAGCACCGTCTGGCTGGCTCCATCGATGGCGTCCGACCCGAACTGCCTGATGACAAGCACCTGCAACACAATCAGAACCACAAACGGCAACAGCGCCACCGTCCAATGGATATGTCGGACGGAATCTTCACCCGATTTGTTCATAACATCATATTTTTTAGCCAATTAACAAACACCCTCACATTTCTTTGTTCACCACAAAGGTAATGAAAAAAAAACAACAACCGCCCGTCCCTCCGCAAAATAATACTCACAAACTGTTGTGGCAACCACAAAAAAAACGTATTTTTGCACACATGAAAAAACTTATTTTTGCCACCAACAACAAGCATAAGCTACAAGAAGTCAGCGAAATGCTCGACTCTGTCATTTCCATCCAAAGCCTGTCGGATGTAGGATTGGAAGGCGACATACCCGAAACTGCCGACACCCTCGAAGGCAATGCGCTGCAGAAAGCCCAATGGGTTTACGAGCGCACCGGCTGCGACTGCTTTGCCGACGACACCGGTTTGGAAGTGGAGGCCCTCGACGGCCGCCCGGGCGTCTATTCGGCCCGCTATGCCGGCGATCATTGTTCGTTCGACGACAACATCAACAAGATGCTTGGCGAAATGGAGGGCAAAACCAACCGCCGCGCTTGCTTCCGCACGGTCATCTGCCTGTTGGAGAACGGCGTACCCCGCTATTTCGAGGGTCGCGTCGACGGACAAATCCTCACCGAACGCTACGGCAAAGAGGGCTTCGGCTACGACCCCATCTTCATGCCCGACCGCTTCGCCGTCAGCTTCGCCGAAATGCCGATGGAGGTGAAGAACCGCATCAGCCACCGCGGACGTGCCGTGGCCAAGCTGACTGCCTATCTGAAGGAAGCGAACAGCTGAGCCTTGCCGCAAGGCCCGATGCCCCACCCGACGCCTCTCGTCCCTCCTCTCTTCCAACCGCACCCCTTTCTTTGCAAACCATCTTAAAAACCAAACCGCTTGAACTATAAAAAAGTATATCCCACAGAAGTCTTACAGGGCTTTACCGAAACAGCCATGTTTGTGCTGATGCTCTACGAACCCATGGGCGACAAAAAGGTGCCCGTGATGATTGGCGAGCACGAAGCCGAGATGATCATCCTCGAGCAGGAGCAGCGTCAAGCCTACCGGCCCATGACCTACCAGCTGATCATCTCGTTGATGCACGAATTCAACCTCCATCTGGAGCTGGTGCGCATCAACCGTTTCGCCGAGGGCATCTTCTATGCCAGCCTGATTGTCAGCGACGGATTCAACCAGAAGGAGATCGACGCCCGTCCCAGCGACGCCGTCGTGCTGGCACTCAACCTCTCGGTGGACATCGAGATGGCCGACAAGGTGATCGAGGAGACCGGATTCACACCGCAGCACAACGACATCGGGCTGGGCACCACCCTTTCGGGCGGCGAGGACATCGACGAGCTGGAAGAGGAACTGCGACGCTGCGAAGAGGACGAGGATTACGAACGCGCCGCCGAAATAATGAAAAAAATCGAAAAACTGAAGAAATGAACACGCCCATATCCATCTTCGACGAGGCTGCCGACTATCTGCGCAGCCGTACCACCCTCCGCCCCACCACCGCCATCATCCTGGGCAGCGGTTTGGGCAAACTGGCCGATGCCATCACCGACGCCGACGTCATCCCCTATGCCGACATCCCCCACTTCAAGCAGAGCACCGCTGTGGGGCACAAGGGCAACCTCATTGTCGGCATGCTCAACGGACAAGCCGTCATGGCCATGCAAGGCCGTTTCCACTACTACGAGGGCTACACCATGCAGGAAGTCACCCTCCCTGTGCGCGTCATGAGCCGCTTCGGCATCCGTCGGCTGCTCGTCTCCAACGCCGCCGGCGGCATCAATCCCTCCTTCAAAGTGGGCGACCTGATGATTATCACCGACCATATCAATTTCATGCCCAACCCCTTGGTTGGCAAAAACATCGACGAAATGGGCGTCCGTTTCCCCGACATGACCACCGTCTACAGCCGCCCGCTGCGCCAGCGTGCCCACGAGGCCGCCCACCGCTTGGGCTTGCAGCTGCAGGAGGGCGTCTACGTCGCCGAAACCGGCCCAACCTACGAAACGCCCGCCGAATACCGCATGTTCGGCATGCTGGGCGGCGACGCCGTGGGCATGTCGACCGTCCCCGAGGTGATCGTGGCACGACATTGCGGCATGGAGATTTTCGGCATGAGCGTCATCACCAACTGCGCCAAGGACCTCAGCGACGACTGCACCAACGACGGCGACGACGTGGTGCGTGCCGCCGACAAGGCTGCCGACAACATGACCGAGATCTTCAAAGCCCTTATCGTCTGACGCCCCCAAACCCACCCAAAACCGCCACCATTCCTCCATGTTCCGCATGCGCATCCATAGACAAGGCCTGCTACTATTGCTGCTTCTTCTGGCGGCGACGGCCTCGTTGCGTGCACAGCAGCTCAGCTACGGCATCAACCCCACCCTCGACTCGATGGCTTTCGAGCGCTTCCGTCAGCACATGGACAGCATCCGCACCCACCGCCCCACCGTGGCGCTGGTGCTGAGCGGAGGCGGCGCCAAGGGCGCTGCCCATGTCAGCATCATCCGCTATCTGGAATCGGCCGACATCCCCGTTGACCTGGTGCTCGGCACCAGCATCGGCGGCTTGGTCGGCGGCCTCTACGCCTGCGGCTATTCCGGCTCCGAACTGGAGGACATCATCCGTTCGCAGGATTGGAACTACCTGATGCGCGACACCCACCCACGACGCTACGACGCGCTGATTCAGAAAGACTTCGACCGACAGTACCAGCTCAGCATCCCCTTCGGCGCCTACCAATGGGATTTTCTGGGCAACGACCAGCGCACCGAACGCAGCAACCGCAGCCTGCTCAGCAACGGCATCGTGCAGGGCCGCAACATCGAGAACCTCTTCAGCAGCCTCCTGGTGGGCTTCGGCGACGAGCAGGACTTCCTGCGGCTGCCCATCCCCTTTGTCTGCGTAGCCACCGACATGGTCACCGCCCAACCCAAGGTGTGGCACAGCGGCCGCCTCGTCGACGCCCTGCGCTCCACCATGTCCATCCCCGGTCTCTTCACACCCATCAAAACCAACGGCATGGTGCTCGTCGACGGCAGCCTGCGCAACAATATGCCGGCCAGCATCGCCCGCCAACTGGGCGCCGACATCATCATCACCGTCGACATCTCCGCACCCGCCCTCAACGCCAAGCAGATCAACAGCCTTGTCGACTTCATCTTCCAAACCACAGACGTCTTGGGTCGCGAATCCTATCTGGCAGCGCTGGCCACCACCGACATCTACATCCAGCCCGACATGACCGACTATTCGCTGCTCAGCTTCGACGCCCAAAGCATCGACTCCATTCTGGCGCGCGGACGCCAAGCGGTGCTGGCGCACGCCGACGAGATCGCCGTGCTCAAAGAGCTGATCGGCGACACCATGACCTACCAGAACGCCAAGAAAGCCGTCAACATGCGGTCGCGCCCGGTGGTCACCGAAAAGATTGTCTTCAAGGGCATCAACGACGAGGAGGAGGCCTACCTGCGGCAGCAACTACGCCTCCACACCGTGCTGCTGAAACATTCGGTGGACGACGCCGTGGCCACCATGATCGGAACCAAAGCCTTCGAAAAAGTAACCTACGAACTCTTGGGCAACGAAAGCCCCTACACGCTGCAGTTCAACTGCTTCCGCTCGCCCATCAACCAGCTCGACGGCGGCGCGCGCTTCGACGCCTACGACTTCGCCTCGCTGCAGCTGCACGCCGGTTTCAACGCCAACCGGCTGATGGGTTCGCGCCTCGACCTTACCGCCCGACTGGGATTGAAATCGAGCCTCTCCGTCGGCTACACCTACCGCACGGGCAAAGGGGTGGACTTCTGCGCCGAAGGCTCCTTCCAGGCCATCCGCAACGGCGCCTTCCGCTCCGAACCCTATGATTTCCGTATCGACTTCAACCGCACCCGCTTCGACGGCTATGTCTCCTTCCTTCCCTGGAAGCAGCTCTACCTGCAAACCGGCGTGCGTATGGATTATTTCTATCGGGTCTCCATGCTGGTGGATTATGGTTTGACCTCCGGCACATGGTCCGACATCGGCAAATCGAACATCTACGCCAGCACCTTTGCCCGTCTGCGCTACGATTCGTTCGACGAACCCTATTTCCCCCGTCAGGGCATGCTCTACAATTTCCACTACAATGTCTACTTGCCCGGATGGCTCCAGCGCACCCCCACCCTGCATGCCTTCCACTTCAACTACAAGGCGGCCCTCAGCAAAGGGCGGCTCACCTTGCTTCCTTTTCTCGAGGCACGGCACATCAGCGACGATGTGGTTCCATACATCAACATGCTCTCCATCAGCGACGCCAACAAGAGCCTCGACCAACAGATTTCCTTCATCGGCATCAGCACGCCTGTCGCCTCAGAGCGGATGCTGGGCACCCTGGGACTCAGCGCACGCTTCCAAGCCTACCCCAAGCATTACCTCACCGCCACGCTGCAGCTGTTGCAGGAGTCGGACAATATCCGCACCTTCTTCGATGGCGGGCAATCCAACACCTATGTCGGCGTGGCGTTGGAATACGCCTACCGCACCATCATCGGACCCGTCAAGGCCAACATCCACTGGTCGGACCTCAACAAATCGGTGGGGTTCTACTTGGGATTGGGCTACGATTTCTAAAGACTGTTCAGTATTTTGTTGCGCGTATGGCGCACCCCCGGCCCCAACTCCGAAGGCTGCAGCAACAGCAGGCTCTGTCGCAGCTCGTTCAGCAGTTCGGCATACGGAAGGCTGATCTGGTACGCCAGCTTCATGCAGAGCGCCCGCACACCGTAGGGCTCGTCGGCCAGCATCATGTGCAGCAGGCAGAAGTCGAGCAGCACCATGTAGTGTTCGGGCGCGTCGTCGCCGGCCGTCCGCCAGTCAAGCCGTTCCAGCAGGGCCAGCGTCAGGCGGCGCAGCGAAATGTTTTCGGTGGTCACAGCCAGACGCGACAATGGCTCGCGATGGCGCTCTATATGGCAGTTGTCCGACGCCGGCAGGTGGGTCAGCACCCATGCCGAACGCACCGCCGTTTCCTTGTTGGCGGCCTGCATATCGTCAAACAGCCGCTCCCTTAGCGTCGCATCCTTGTGGGCCTTGGCGGCCTCCGCTTTTATCTCGTCGACATGGGTTGCTGCCATCTCTCTTATAGCGCCACGGCGTTCCAGCCGTAATCCTGATAGTATTTGGCGTTGATCTGGTGACGTTTCACGTAGTTGCCCAGCTGCTGTTGGCGGATATTTTCCACCATCACATCGTCGCTATGAATGTCGCTGTATACGTCGTAGTAGTTGCCGAAAATGCTGCGGGCGCTGGCGTCGTTGCCCGCACCGTCCACCGTCTGTTCGAACGAGCTCACGACGTATTTGCCGTTCTCCTGGCCAATTTTCATCACACCGCTGTGGTTGCCGCCCGAAACGCATTTCAGGGTGTCGCCCACCACGTTGTACCATTGCACCCAGAAGTCGCCCATGAAGAGCCCCTCCTCCTCGTGCACCATCATCTGCACCGGTATGCAGATTTCGCCCTTCTCGTATTGCGCGCCGATCTCCTTCACCAGGTAGTCGCCGATGGCGTCACGCAGGGCCTGTTCTTTGCGGCTCATGGCTATCTGGCGGATGCAGTCGGCCTTGTGCCCGTCGAAATCGCACATCAGCCATTGGCCGTCCACCTTCTCCATGTAGAGCTTGTGCTCAACGGGTTCGATGGCTTCGTCGAACGCTTTGTTCCCCGACACCTGCCGCACGCCGATGGTGGCCACGGCATGGCTCTTGTCGGTCAGCTCCACGGCGTCGACGCTGAATTCGGGTTTTGACCCGTCGTTACCCGACACGAAGTAGTAGAGCCATTCGTAATCCATGCCCTCAAACTCCGGCAGCAGGTTGAACATGGTGTCCAGCACGGCGTAGAAGTCCGCCGTCATATAGTCCTTCGACTGTTCCTGCAGCTCCTTGTCGGGAATGTAGCGGCACAGCTCCTCGGCACGTTGTTTCAGTTTTTCTTCGTTTTCGGTGCATGCCGCCATCAGCAGGGCGGCAAAGGCAATTACAAGTGTTTTTTTCATGGTTTGTTAGCATTTTGTTTGTCGATTGGCACCAGGCCGGTGCCCTGTGTTTGATATTGGATAAAATTCACTATCTATTTATAAAACATTGGTATTAAACCATTTTTAGCATCGGTCGTCAATCCCTAGTGTTCCCACGCCTAATCATACTCCTCCAACCATTTCTCCAGGATAGCGCAGTACTTGTCGGTTTGTTCGACGAAGCAGGTGTGCCGTGCGCCCTTGAAGACCTCCCAACGGCTGTTGGGGATATTCTCGTAGAGCGACGCCGCCACCACCGGGGTGCAGATATCGCGTGTGCCGCTGCATATCAGGCAGGGCTGTTTGATTTGGTCGAGGCGGTCGGTATATTCAAAATCTTTCAAGCTGCCCAGGGGCTGGTACTCGTTGGGGCCCCAGCCGTAGAGGTAGGCCTCGTTGCCCGCACGTTTCAGACGGCGCAGGCACTCGGGAGAATGCTCGTCGACGCTAATGACGTAACGCTCATAGTAATGCTCGTTGGCGCGGAGGTAGTCGGGGTCATTCCACTTGCCCGAGGCTTCTGCGCGGCGGATAGCCTCCTGGTCCTCCTGCGACATATACTTGATGAGGCGGTGCTGTTCGCTGGCCCATAGCGAGCTCGAGGCGTGACCCGACGAAAGGATTACCGACTTGACCCCTTGAGGCTGATGGTCGATGATGTAGGCGATGGCCTGCATGGCGCCCCACGACTGGCCGAGGATGTGTACTTGGTCGAGGTGCAGATGCTCACGTAGGGCGATGAGTTCGTTGATCCAAGTCTCCTGGGTCCACAGTTCGGGATGTCCGTCCAAATAAGAGTTGCCGCAACCTATCTGGTCGTACGATATTACCTGTCGGCCCGTGTCGGCGATACGGTCAAGCACCTCGAAGTAGTTGTGGGTGCTGCCCGGACCTCCGTGCAGCAGCAGCAACGCCGGCTTGTCCGACGGTTCGCCGACAATGCGGTAATAGGTCTTGTAGTTCAAAAACGGCATATAGCCTTCGGTAATATTATATTGTTTCATATCTAATGTTTTACGATGCAAATATACAACTTTTTTGGAATTAACTCCAAAAAAGTTATGACTTTTTGGGAATTGATTCCAGAAAAGTCATTTTTTTCGATACTAAATTACATCCCTCCTTTTATTAATTCATTATATAGAGCCACACCCTTCACCGTTAACAGGTATTTCTGCCTTGGATGATTGGGACGGTCGGGGTATTTTCGCCGCACGAAATTCTCTGTCATAGCAGGCTCGAGATGATAATCAATGAAGTTCTTGCGATCCTTGAGTCCCTTGATTTCCATCATCTGTTTTATACTCAACTCCTCGGCTCCTATCACCCGAACAAGTTCAACGATGGCGTTGTTGTTTGTATTGAATTTACTATTTGGATTTAAGTTGTTTGCAAGCGTACTTGTGGGGGTACTTGTGGGGGTACTTGTGGGGGTGGCAAGGTTGGGTTGAACGCTCCATTCTGATGTCGGATGGATATGAAGATAGCGGTTGCGCAGGTCCCATTGTTCTCCAAGCAGCAGATTGCGGAAAAAACGCTCCAAAAAAACAGGTGTATATTCTATTCCTTTCGTTACATTACGGTAGTTGGCACGCACCAGTGCATTTCGAAAATACCATGAGTGTTTTGCAAACTGATCGTTGTCCACATCAAATCCCAAGGAGCGGAGATACTGTATGGTAAAAACGGCAGTGGTGCGTGTGTTGCCTTCTCCGTAAGCGTGAATCTGCCACAACCCCGAGACAAACCGAGCCAAATGGGTTATCAGTTCGTCAGGAACCTTCCCTTTGTAGGTGTATGCACGTTCCTGCTCCAAATCGTAATCTATGGTGCGACGCAAGTCTTCCCAGTTCAGGTATAGTACAGTGTCTCCTTCCAGCACCCATTCTTTCTTGGTGATATTGTATGTGCGGAATTCACCAGCATGCTTCAGCACACCTTCAAATTCCCGACGATGTACAGATTGGTAGCCACCAGTGGTGAAGTTGAAAGTAGGACTGGACAGTACTTTTACGATATTTGACGATACACGGTCGGCTTCCTCTTGGTCTTCGTCGTTAGCATCATGGGCTGTCTTTGTAATATAGTATTGATTGACAAGTTCTCGAGCATCATCGATAGTAATATCTCCTTCAATGTGCCGACGTGCCGTATCTTGCAGATAGTCCGAAACCGTCAGGCCATCCACAGCCTGAAGCCCGATAGCCGTCTGCCAATAGCCCGCTTTTTCCTTCTGGCTGGGCTCCCCTTGGCGTATATACTCGTCAAAGTTTAAATATCCATCCTTATCGTTGCTCATATTCAAATATTATCTTTCCAATTTTCACTTACATATTTACACATTCACACATTTATATTGCATTTACGCATTTACACATTAACGCATTCTATTTGACCCCTTAACACTTAACCGTGAACCCTTAACCATACCGCCGACCTCAGTTCAAGCAATCAATTGTTCAAGAATTACACATAAAGGCACTCAATTCGTATCTTCCTTTATCACTAATGTCTATTCCTCGCTTTCATCATATTCCACATCAGGTCTGAACTCAAAGGCCAACTCCGAAAAAGGAATGTCACATTCATTGAATAACCCATGCAGTATGCTCAGTTTTGTGTTGGTGCTATTGTCACTCCAAACGTACATATCCTGTCCTAATTCTCGTCGCCAGGTCTCGGATTTGAACGAAAATCCATGTTTCTCATTGGCGCAGAGCCATTCGATTGTTGGACGATACTCTAATAGTACATGACCACAAACCTGAATCAGCATCTCTTTCCAAGTATTCACGGTATAACGAACTCCTTTATAGATGTACGCCTGAAGCTTTTTGCCTGTGAATTCGAAATCCTCTTCGTCCATCGATACGCTTTCGACATCGCGTTTAACCGGCTCAAACGCCGTCGACGGCATGGGCCACAACTTCAAGAATACCTTTAAGAGCTGTTGCTGACGCTCCAACAACTCTGTTTCGGTCCATTTATCACAATTCTTCACATAATTATTGAGACGGAAAGCGCTTTCCTTAAACCCCTTCTCCATATCGCGTTTCTCAACGAAGGTCAGGTTGCTGTATTGTGAGTTGTATCCTGTAAGCGTCAAATTCGCCATCGTATGGAGATATTGCTGGTGTACCGTCTCCCAATTCTCGCCCAAACTCGCCTTCCACTTCTCAGATAGCGTTTGAGGCATGATGTGTTCGATTGTGATCTCTTTATTTGACAGCAGCTTGACAACATCATGCCTTTCGTTATTATCTTGGTTCTCCAGCCGCTCCAAGATAAACAGACGATACGGCGTGGGAATCTTGTACACCTGACGCACAGCGAAATCGGTCTTCACTTCCTCGTCGCGAGGGAACACCGAAGATCGCGCCTTATTGAGCAGCAAATATGTAAGCACATCAATATAATACGGTTCTTCAGCTTGTGAGGTGGTGTTTCTTTCTATCTGGTTCATCACGTCCTTGTGCAAAGTGGCAAACACCTTATTCAATGCATTAGAAGGAAGATTACAGATAATTCTGCGCGCATAATATGCTTCCACAATGTCCAGCACCCGATATCGTTCATCATCAGACAACCCATACTTCTCCGCATAGTCAAAGAACGCCATGAAGAACGGATACACAATCGTTGACTCTAATGTTCTGAGCTGTTTCAGTTTCCTGTCAATTTTGTCAATGCCCATTTCAGCATGGTTTATCTGATGGTAGATCTGTGCATAATGATACATGTCTTCCATCAATACAGCCTTATCCATAGGGCTGTTTTCCGCATAATCTTTAAAGATGAAATATATTTTGTCGATGCGTCCTATTTTACCTTGCTTCATGGTCAGGTAGTCACGAACGAACGATGTGGGCTCATAGTCGGTTTTTTCTTCTATAGGATTCCAATAACGGGTATATAAGTCATCCTGCTGGGCAGGTGTCAGCGACATGAGCAGATAGTTGCGTATTTTATCTGCCTCGCTCAGGTCAAGGCCAGTGGAGTTCAGACTTTCAAATATCAACTGTGCATCGTCGTCCTCCTCCAACTTGATGTTGATCACTTCAAGTTTCTTTATTGTTTCGAAAACCTCGTCGACAGAAAGTTTGCTTTTCAGTATTTCTTCATAGAAGAAGTCGTAGTTGCGCGTCACATTCGACTCCTTCACATAATTGTCCCTTGTTTTATAAAGCAACGCATCAAAAGCCTGCATATCTTTCTTTATGGGCTTCAGCTTCACCTTGCGCTCGTCTTCCTGATATTCGTCAACAAGATATCGTTTGAATATTTTCTCCGTTATCTTCTTGTCCGTGGCCTCTATGGCGTTTTCCTTATATGCATTCACCAGGGCAATCAAGATAAGCGACACCGTTGTTATTCGCTGCTGACCGTCGATAATGAATCTGTCTTCCGAGCCATTTTCAATACTCGACACAATGCTGCCAAAGAAGTGGCTTTTTCTCTTCGTCTTGTGCAGTTTCAACAGGTCATTGAACAACTGCTGGCAGTTTTCGATTTTCCAGTCATAGTTGCGCTGATAAAGAGGGATGATAAACCTCTTGTCAGAGCCGTCAAAGAATTTTATTAATGGCTGAGCCTCTCCTTTCATATCTATGCAGTTTTTGTTATTGAATCACACATTTCTTACAATATCCAAAACAGGTGGTGTTTTCTGGTGCAAATAAACTGGGTTTATTATAGTTACACATTAAAGCATTTAATCATTCAAGATTGATATCTTTTACAGCTCTAAAAACACAGGCGTTCCTTTTACATGTTCCGGATGCTCTTCGGATATTTGTTCTATTAAGCTTGGTCCATATAAGGCATGCGCATTCGAAGATGTTTCGACAAGCTTAAATGTCATGTATATCTTTCCTGGCTTTTCTTTTGGATAGCCAACTTCTTTTAGTTGTTCACCCGACATCTCTGCACACGACTCTATATTAAAAAACAGCTGTTTGTACGGGTGGTCAACATCATAAAGTACGAGATGCGATGTTCTTTCAAACAATTCCGATTCGCCCGCCTTCGACCCCTTTCTTGTGCCCAAGCGGATGTTATATATTTTCTGCTCCTGAATCCAGCTTAGATGCTTCTTATTCTTGTAGCAACCCAACAGGACGGTCTTGTTGTCACCAAATACGCTCGACATTTCATCGTTTGTTTCTTTCCATTGGTAGAATTCGTAGTCTTCTGCTACCATAATCCTCTCATATTCCTCATCAACTTGATAAGGCCGAATCACTTCGTGTGTTGAATCATTTCTGTTCTTCTTGAAATTCTCTGCCTGCTCGAAGATGGCCTTGAAGACTTCGTCGCGTGTGGCCGGTGGATACTTGTGCTTGGCGAGGGTAAGGATAATTTGGACCTTCAGCTGCGCTTTGATGTCAGCCTTCTTGTCCCAGTCGATATACTGTGTCTTATCATCCACCACCTCCTTCACATCCTTGGCAAGGGCAATATATTGTTCTTCTGTATATTCGTCAAGAAAGCCGTATTGTTCTGCCACCGACTTCAGAATGTCATAGAAGGCCTTTACCTCGATATTGGGAATGCCGTCAGGCAGCACGCTGTCTTTTTTGATTTCCTCAAAGAGGTCGGCCAGTTGTTTGGCGACTTCCGTCACAATCTCGTCGGCTAGCACGATGTCGTCCGAACGGTCGTTGTATTTGTCTATGATACCATTCAGCCTTTCTGTGAAGCTCACGGCTTTCACCTTGTTGACCTTCTTCACGCTGTCGATGACCCTTTTCAGCAGCTGCTCCATCAGCTTCACCTTGGTGTTCTTGTAGGGCAGTTTCTTCAGCTTCTCCATATACTGTGTGGCCAGCAGATCAATTTGTTCGCTATTGTCAAGCCGCATGGTGTTGATGGCAACCACCTCTTCAGAAATAAGCGCTTCGTTGACAAGCTTCAGCACATGACGGTTCATCTGCGAGGCGTCGGGCGAGTCGCCGGTGGTGGTCTTGTAGATGACCGACCGCACTCCTGTGAAGAAATGCACATCATCGACTTCTGATTTCTCTATGCGCTCGTCATTGTTGCACATGTTGTAGGCCGACTTCATGATGGTGGTGTGTTTCATGAAGCGTTTCTCCAGTTCGTCGGTCTGCTGTATGCGCTCGGCGGCCAGCTGCAGGGTGTCCAGCTGCTCCAGTGGCGTACCCGTGAAGAACTTGGTGTAGTCGATATTGTGGAACATCCTCCGCAGCACGTCCAGCTCGTCTTTGAACAGTTTGACAGCGCTGTCGATGGTTTCCACCGGTGTCTCGTTCTGTCCGCCATTGGCGTACCGCTTCATCGCCTGGTTGAACTTCTTCTTGATGCCGAGGTAATCGACAATCAAGCCTTTGTCCTTGCCGGGATAGTTGCGGTTCACACGGCTGATGGTCTGGATGAGGGTGTGCATCTGCAACGGCTTGTAGCAGTACATCGTGTCGAGGCAGGGCACGTCGAAGCCCGTTATCCACATATCCACTACGATGGCAATCTTGAAGTTCGACTTCTCTTCCTTGAACTGCAGGTCCAGTTTCTTGCGGTCCTCGTCGGTGCCGAGCAGGTTGTACAGCTCTTCGGGGTCGTCTTTCTGACGGATGAAGACCATTTTGACCTTCTCCATCGGCTTTATCTTCTCGGCCTCCTCTTTGCTGAGTTCTTCCCCGTCGCCGCATACTTTCACCTCTGCCCATTCGGGACGCAGGGCGACAATCTCCTTGTAGATGGCATAGCCTATCTCGCGGGTGGCGCAGACAATCATCGCCTTGCCTTTCACGGTGCTGCCCTCTTCCACACGGCGTTCGTAGTGCTGTATGAAATCGACAGCCAGCCGATGGATAAGGTCGGGACTGTTGAGCAGCACGCTCATCTGTGTCATCGCCCGCTTGCTTTCCTCTATCTGGTAGTCGGTCGAGCCCTCTTCGGCACATTTGTCGTAGTAGGCTTCTATCTGCTTGATGAGTTCGCTGTCGGCGAAGACGTGCGAGGCGCGCCCCTCGTACATGATGGTCTTGGTGATGCCGTCGTTCACGGCCTCTATCATCGAGTATTCATCCACTATGGGACCGAAGACCTCGAGCGTCGGGTCGATGGGGGTGCCGGTGAAGCCCACGTAGGTAGCGTTGGGCAGCGAGTCGCGCAGGTATTTGGCGAAGCCGTACGAGCGGCGCACACCCTTGTCGGTAATCTCCACCTTCTCCTCCAATCCCGTCTGCGAACGGTGTGCCTCGTCGCTGATGCAGATGATGTTGGCGCGGTTGGAGAGCAGGTTGATGTCTTTGGAGAACTTCTGTATGGTGGTGAGAAACACGCCGCCGCTGGTGCGTCCTTGAAGCTTGGTTTTCAGATCCTCGCGGCTCTCCACCTGCTCTATCACGCTGTCGCCGACAAACTGCTTGGCGTTGAGCAGCAGGCGCGACAGCTGGTCGTCCAAGTCGGTGCGGTCGGTGATGAGGATGATGGTGGGGCTGCACAGGGCTTTGCTTTTCATCAGCAATCGCGACAGGAAGAGCATCGTCAGCGACTTGCCGCAGCCGGTGGCACCGAAGTAGGTGCCGCCCTTGCCGTCGCCGCCAGGGTTGAGCTTGCTGTGGTTGAGGATGTTCTGGTACAATGCTCGGGCGGCGAAGTACTGCGGATAGCGGCAGATGAACTTGCGCTCGTCCTTCGATGTGTCGGGGAAGTAGATGAAGTTGTGGACGACATCGATAAGGCGGTCCTTACGGAACAATCCTGCCACCATTGTCTTCAGCGAGGGGATGCCGCTGTCGGCCTTGTCCTTGGCGTTGACCTTTCGCCAGGCATAGAAGAATTCGTAGGGGGTATAGAGTGTGCCGAATTTGTTGTTCACTCCGTCGGAGATGACGATGAAGGCGGTGTATTTGAACAAAGCCGGGATGTCGCGGCGGTAGCGGATGGTCAGCTGCTTGTAGGCATCCTCGATGGTGGTGTTCTGCTTAATGGCGCTCTTGAACTCGAACACCACAACAGGCAGACCGTTCAGGAAGATAATGGCATCAGGGATGCGATGCTGGTTCCCTACGATGTCGTATTGATTGACAATCTTGAAGATATTATGTTTCAGCTGACTCTCTTCGAAAGCGATGGGTTGGATATAAAGGTTCTGCCGAGTCGCGTCCTCACGTTTCAACGAGAAGCCGTCCATCAGCAGATTCATCGTGTGTCGGTTCTCTTCATACAGCGAGCCGCCCATCCGCTGGGTGATGACGCGGATGGCCGCCTCCACCTCCTGCTCCGTGATGCCGTCGTTCTTGTAGCGGCTGCGGAGATATTGCGCAAGGTCGTCGCGCAGCACCACCTCGTCGAGATTGCGCACGATATCCTCGCCTTTGACGTAGTCATACCCCTGCTCCTGCAGCAGGGTGACAATCGACATCTCTAATTGGCTTTCGTTGAAGTATGGCATGATGCTATTTTTCTTTGTGTTGCAAATAATAGATATTCTTTTGTGCCTCTATCTCTGCTCGCAACTCCTCGTCTGTTGGCATATAGGTCTTATATTTAGCAGCAAACAGTTGGTCATTGTCGTGGAGTACTGAGTATCGTGCAATGTCTTCATCCGTGTCGGCACATATCAAAATACCAATGGTAGGATTGTCATTCTCACCTCGTTTCAACTCATCATACATCCTAACATACATATCCATCTGGCCTACATCCTGATGGGTTACCTTGGTCGTTTTGAGGTCTATCAACACAAACGATTTCAACAAGTAATTATAGAAAACCAAGTCAATATAATAATCCTCCTTCTCTGTATGGATGTGTTGCTGTCTGGCAACAAAGGCGTAGCCCTTGCCAAGTTCCATAATGAACTTTTGCAAGTTGTTGATGATACTTGTCTCAAGTTCAGACTCTGTAAACGTCGCCTCCTGTGGAAAACCGAGGAATTCGGCAATTACCGGATTTTTGATAAATTCCATCTTGTCCTGCAGTGGACTGGTTCTCTCAATCATTTCCTTATGCACCAACTCTTTGTGTTGCGACATCAGCATTCGATGGTAGTACTGGCTGCTGACGTTACGTTGCAGTGTCCGTGTGCTCCACACCTCGTTGGCAGCCTCACGTTCATACCAATCACGAGCTTCAGCATTCTTTTCCTGTAGAATTATGGAATAATGAGTCCAAGAAAGAAGAATGGGCTTTTTTCCAGTCAGTGATTGGAAAATGTTGACGCTACCTTCTTCATTAGATTTTCCAGTCAGTGATTGGAAAATGTTTGGATAGTTCAGATAAAATGTGACAAACAAATACAGATTGCTCTTATTAAACCCTCTACCATATTTCTGTGTCAGCTGTTTTGCCAGCTCTATTAACACCTGCTCACCATATTCAGCACGTTTTTCTTTAAGTACCTCTTTATGGATGCGCATTCCAAGCAGCCAGTTCCTCATAATAAGCGTGACATTCACTGTATGATAGACTGCCTGCTGTGCCTGTTCAATAATGTCGCTGGTGTCGTTTAGTAATGAGCTTTTCTCTATAGGAACAATATCTTTCATTTTGTCTTTGTTATCTGATTATTATTCATATTATCATTATTTGGCAGCAGGGTGACAATCGACATCTCTAACTGGCTTTCGTTGAAGTATGGCATAATGCTATTCTCCTTTCGTTAATTCGTTATAAAGGGCAACACCTTTCACCGTCAGCAGATACCTTTGGCGAGGATGACGGGGTTTATCTGGATATAACAAACAGATATACCCATTGGAAATGGCTGGATTAAGATAGTTCTGTAGGAAAGTGGGGCGATGTTTCAATCCTATGGATTCCATCATTTGCTTAACGGCCAATTGCTGATAGCCTATGGCATTAATCAATCTTACAATGTCGGGATTATTTGTGTGTAATAAGTCTTCTGACTTGTTCGGTACTTGTTCGGTACTTGCTCGGTGCTTGCTCTCTACTTGTTCGGTGATCCTTCTATGGTCCTTCGGTGATCCTTCGACGCTTGTCCTGTACTTGTCCTGTACTTGTCCTCTGCTTGTGGGCTGTTTCCACTCGTCGGGTGGATTCACCAGCAGGTATCGGTTCTTTAGCTCGTTGTTCTCTCCCATCAGCAGGTTGCGGAAGAAGAGTTCAAGGAAGTGGCCGTCCTGACTGATGCCTTTTGCCACATTCTTGTAGTTGGCCCTGACCAGCGCATTGCGGAAATACCACGAATGCTCCTCAAACATACGGTTGTCTGCCTTGAAGCCAATGGATTGCAGATACTTGATAGTGAACACGGCGGTGGTGCGGGTGTTGCCCTCACGGAAAGGATGCGTCTGCCAAATGCCGGAGACAAATCGCGACAGATGAGTAATCACTTCCTCCATCGACAGCCCCTTATAGTCGAACTGCTTCTCTTTCTCGATGTCATAATCCAACGCCATCCGCAGGTCTTGCCAGCGACCATACAGCACCGTGTCGCCTCGCAGCACCCATTCTTTCTTGGTGATGTCGTAGTCGCGCAGTTGCCCCGCGTGTTTGAACACACCGCTGAAGAGATTCCTATGGATAGAGATAAGGCCTGTGGTACTGAATGTGAAAGCACGCTCGTTGATGATTTTTGTTATGTTGATTGAAACGCGGTCGGCCTCTTGCTTGTCATCGTCATCATCGTCGTGCTTAGTCTTCGAGACATAGTATTGTTTCACCAACTCTTTGGCCTCATCGATAGTAATCTCCCCCTCAATATGACGACGGGCAGTCTGCTTCAGGTATTCCGACACCTGTAGCCCGTCCACCTCCTGCAGGCCGATGGCCACCTTCCAGGCCTCAGCCCGTTCCCGCTTATGCGGTTCGCTCGCAATGATATACTCGTCAAAGTCCAAATATCCGTTTTTCATTTGTGTCTATGAGTATGAGTTTTTTATTGTATTATCTTTGCCAAAAGCATAAATGAGTGTTTGGTTATTTTTTCTTCTTTATGACGAGTGCTTCGTCTATTTGTATTTTTTCTTTTTCTACAAAATCTAAGGCATTATATTTATTTGTACTTTTTGTGTCAACTTGGATTACATTGTTCCAATACTGACCAAAAGGAATGGTGTAACCAGGATCCAATACGTATAACAAAACTCCTTTGGAATTCCTTTCGTAACCAATAGAAACTACTGCATGCCCTGAATTTCCTTTACGCTGAAAAGCTAATTCTACAGGAACATTATTGTCGAGCTCATTTATAATGCTTTCTAAGAAATCACTGTCATTATCATTAACTGAATAATACTCAGCAAAGATTTTTTTTCTGTAGGAATGTAATAGTTCATCTCTTATCTCACTAAGATAGTACCCTCCTCTTACAAAACCGTTATTGTGTAAAAAAGTTCTTATAAGTCTTCCTTTAGATGTATTTCCCTTTATTTTTTCATCGGCTAAAGAAACAACATCTTTCCTGTGTATGGATTGAATAATGATTAAGCACATCATCATGCTGTACACGGCACAGGCTCCATCCATTGCTCCCTGCTGTAAATGGACCTCTTGTTTAGTGTTCTTTACTACTAAACCGCAGTCTGTTAACTGTAATCTATCAATAATATGAACCATATTTCAATTAATCTATTGTCCCATCTTTGCCAAAAGCAAAGACTGTAATTCGTTTAGTTTTATGTTTTCTTTATGTTTATGTTCCACCAATGAATAAATAGTTTTGCTTTGTTCTTCAAACTTATTCAGTACATCTTTACTCGGTATAACTATAGGACTATCCTTTAAATCGGTTTGCGTTATCAAGCTCTGAACTCCACCTTTTGTTATTTCAGAATAGTCAAGATTGCGCAGAATCTGATAGCAGTATTCGTAATATTGACTTCGCAACACAAGAACATTATCGGCCATATACATTGGTTGATCATATCGGTTGACAACCCCTAAAGTTCCAACACGTCCTGTGGTCATTAATTTCTCATCGTAATTATACGTTGAAGAAAAGCCGATTACTCCAGAGGCTCCTGCAACAGGATATTTGTATATTTCACTTTTAGAGTCGACTTTATCCGAACAAGTCTTGCCACTGTTCACCTCGCTAAGGTTTTGTTTGTCGATGTTGTCGACGAAGGTGTGGCGGTAGAGGGCTTGGGCGGTGGCTTCGAGTTTTTCAATCATCTGCTCGTTGAGGCGGATGCGGCGCGTCAGCGTCTCGTATTCCGACACGATTTCCCGCTGCCGCTCAATGCTCGGAACACAAATTGGCGTGTCACAGAGCTCTTTCCAATCATATCCTCCACGGACAGCCGAATCAGATTTATAATCAGCATATCTGTCGAATTCTGGTCGCATTATCCACATCATCAAATATTGCGGTAATAATTTCGATGTGTCTGAAACTTCAAATGTGTAATATGCAGGAGAAACAATTATAGGAGTTGTAGTGTTATTAATGGCAATAGGTACTTTGTGTACCCGAATAACAGACATTGGGTCAAAGGCAAATGTATTATGGTTGACAATCTTGTAGTTACTTAGATCAACTCCAACAATATTTGAGGTTGATGGACGGAATTGCTTTGTCATACTTAATCCCAGCAACTGCGTCACCTTCAAGTCGCGGTTGCGGACATTCACCTCGCGGATATAATCGCCTAATCTATGTGTTTCGTTCAAAATTGGAAAGAATTGGCATGTATTTCATTATGATTCCATACTCCTAATTTCTGCCTCGATTTCTTCAGTTGTCGGCAAGGCAGACCTGTAGTCGGCGGTCAACTGGTCGTAAATCTTCATTGATGACACACCTATCGGCGAATTGACACTTTGCAAGGTGTATTCGGCCACCACATCGTTTTTATCCTTGCAAATCAACAGACCGATGGTGGGGTTGTCACCTTCGGTACGCATCAAAGCATTAACTGCATTGACATAAAAGTTAAGTTGTCCAACATGTTCGGGCTTGAAGACTGTTGCCTTGAGTTCTACCACAACATAACAATGCAGTCGGACGTGATAGAACAACTGGTCAATATAAAATGTTTCATCCCCGACTTTCAACTGTATTTGATGGCCATAGTAGGTAAATCCTTTGCCAAGTTCCAGAAGATATTGCGAGATGTGTTTATCTAAATGTGTTTCCAGCTCCCTCTCCTGCATTTCCTGACGGACACCCATAATATCAATTATGTATGGGTCTTTAGTAATCTGTTGGGCGAGGTCGCTTTGAGGTTTTGGAAGAGTGAGTGAAAAATTGCTGACAGCCTTGCCTTCTCGTTCAAAGAGGTTACTGTCTATTTGCCAATCAAGAACAGAACGACTCCAGTTGTTTTCCACCGTCTTATGTATATAGAACAGGGCCTTGTCCATATCCTTACAGCGTTGCATAATGAGAATATGATGCCCCCAAGGAACAGAGAAAAAGGTTTCTGCCAATTGCGGCACAACTTGTGCCCGATTTTCATTTTCCGATTGCGAAACAAGTTGTTTCGTTTTTACGGCGTCTATTTTGCCAACAAGTTGTTGGCAAAATGTAATTTTCTTATTATAAAATAGATACCATTGTTTTATATATCTAAGATTAGCATACGAAAAACCCTTCATTTCTGGGAACTCGGCCATTAAATCAGCACTGAGTTGTTTCAGGAAACCATCACCCCATTTGGCATTCTGCTGTCTCTCAAAAATCTCACCACCCAACTGCCAATAGAGTTGCAGCAACTCGGTGTTCACTTTGACCGCTGCTTTGATTTGGCTCTGTCTGATACGTTGTTTAAGGTCGCCAATCCAATCCTTATATTCTGATGTGATAATTGCCATCGTCTTTGAATATTATTATAAAGAATAACCAAGCTTATCAAACAATTCTTTCAGTTCTTTTGTGCTTTCTTCCTCTTGTTTCAGCAGGTCGCGGAGGTCGGTTTGCAACTCTTTCATCTTGGCATCGAAATCCACCTGCTCGTCGCGGTTGCGGAACTCGATATATTTGCTGGGGACGAGACTGTAACCTTTCTGCTCTATCTCTTTTCGGGTGGCGGAGTAGCAGTATTCGGGTTCGTTGTGGTAGGTCTGCTCGTAGCCTGCTCGTTGCCAGTTATGATAGGTGTCGGCAATGTCACGTATCTGCTCTGGCGAGAACTGGATGTATTTCTTCTCGAAGGGATCGCCTATCTGCCGCAGGTCGATGAAGAGGACTTCGCCCTCGCGGTCGCGGTAATGCACCTCTTCGCCGTTCTTGGTCTCTACACGGGCTTTCTTGTTGTTGTTCAGTATCCAGAGCGTCACGCTGATGTCGGTGGAGTAGAACATATTGCGCGGCAGGATGATGATGGCCTCCACCTTGTCGTTCTCGATGAGCTTGCGGCGGATGGCCAGCTCAGTGCCGTCGGCACTCAAGGCACCGTTGGCCAGCAGGAAGCCCGCCACACCACGGGTGGAGAGTTTCGACAGGATGTTCAATATCCAGCCGTAGTTGGCGTTGGTGGTGGGTGGTACATCATAGCCGCTCCAACGTGGGTCGGAGGTGAGCTGGTTGACCTCGCGCCAGTCCTTCTGGTTGAAGGGCGGATTGGCCATGATGTAGTCGGCCTTGAGGTCAGGATGGTGGTCGTTGTGGAAGGTGTCGCCCTGACGGATGTCGGCCGAGATGCCTCGGATGGCGAGGTTCATTCGCGCCAGCTTGAAGGTGGTGTTGGTGTTCTCCTGACCGTAGACGCTCACGTTCTTCATATTGCCGTGATGCGCCTTGACGAACTTCATCGATTGCACGAACATACCGCCCGAGCCACAGCAGGGATCGTAGATCTTGCCGTCGTAAGGCTCGATAAGCTCAGCGATGAGGTTAACTATCGACTTGGGCGTATAGTATTCGCCCTTGCCCTTGCCTTCGGCGATGGCGAACTTGCCAAGGAAATACTCATACACACGGCCGATGAGGTCGTTCTCGGCATCGGCGACGGTGTCGAGCTTGGTCTTGTCCAAGCCTAGGTTGGAATAGTAGTTGTAGGGCAATGCACCCTCCAGCTGCTTGTTCTTCTTCTCGATATCGACAAGCGCGTCGTCGATAATCTGGAAGATATTAGGCTGCTTGGCGTTCTCCATAATATACGACCAACGGCACTTGGGCGGAAGATAGAAGACATTCTCGGCCGTATAGAACTCCACCTGGTCGACATACTCTTTCAAACCCTGCGCTATGAGTTCCTGCTGCCGCTGTTCGAAACGGTCGCCGGCATACTTGAGAAAGATAAGGCTCAGCACCACGTGCTTGTATTCTGCCGGTTCGACGGCACCACGCAGTTTGTTGGCCGACTCCCACAAGGCAGCCTCCATACTCTTTGACGGTTTCTGTTTTGACTGATTGGCTATTCTTGGCATATCTTATTGTTCTATCAATCGTACCTTAAGGCGAAAAGCCTTTGGGTCAATAGTCATTTGGTAAATATTGATTTCAGGATTGCATCTGCGGGCAACCTTGATTATTTTTTCCTTGATTTCTGAGTTCTTTTTATCATCCAAGTTCACACCCATGTAGACGGATTCGAAGCATTCGCCGCCGATGTCAAGAAAGGCACGAATCTCTTTCCAATCCATATATTCATCTTCCTTTTGCTTTTGGAATATGTGCATGAATTTTTCACAAAGAGACTCTTCTTTGTATTGTCCGGGCAACAGCCGCATATGCATCGGTGAAGGATCGTATGCCACTAAGCGAACCTCCTGTTCGTGTTGCCACTCTTTGGCTTTGGTCGCAAAATGATAACAAAGGAAATCGTTGGAGCCTTTCATTGAGCTTGGTTCATTAACCACATCCCTATATTGCACTTCAAGTTCGGGGCAGCCAAGAAAGAGTCCTGTCATGCGCTTTAGATACTTCCTCGTTTTTTCCATATCCAAACCAATGCAGATGCCTGAATGTTTGCTATAATAGCTCCACATTAAAATGGAGTCGTAGACTTTCGAAAGACTGCAGATATAGGTTTTGTCTCTACGTCGTAATCCCTTATTGTATTCTATCTGGAAAACGTCTTCTGGCGACCATCCATAATATGGTGTTAGCATTTCCCCCGTCAATCGGACATAAGCAGGATGGCAGTCGAAAGGGTCGTTCAACTGTGTGGCATTGGTGAACATCAGAGTACTATGATATAGCATATTCATTCCACCACTTGCATCAAGGTATTTATATAATCTACGTTCTCCCAATTAGCCATTGATTTTTTCAATCTGCAAAGATACGCATTTTTTCTTAAACAGCAAAATAATGTTTCGCGCGTGCGAATTAAACAGAGACGTATATACGAAGGAGAACAAAAACAAAACGTGGCCAACGAAACCCTCAGCTCACTCTTTTGCCTTCTAGGATAGAAAGGCTCACAAAAACCAAACAACCCATGGCTCAAGCGTTTCAGTTGTTTCAGTTTCAGTTCGAAATATGCATGTCAATTGCCCCCTTTAAATAATATATAACTAATTAATAATTAATATAATATATAGAATAAAACGAAACTACATACCATCCATTTTTTGACTGAAACAACTGAAACTGAAACGCCATCCTTCTCCAAAATGCAGACTATCAACACATAAGACACAACCGCATCTAAATACCAAAGCCGAATTATGCCATTTTCCCCTCTATTAGGCCTCCAAAAAACACACCAACTTCGCTTTTCCATGCTCTTCCCCCCCCCCTTCACCGCGCTTCTCAGCAGCGTCCACGCGCTCTAAGCTGACAAAAAAATCCGAACGAAATGGCCAAACGCGGCGTCTCATCGGCCTATTTGACATCACCAAGGCATATATCACACCTTCCTCCATGCAATTTCGCAATCCAATATGTAGACATCCATCTCAAATCACGACCCACACATTCGGACAAGTCAAATCTGCATCTTCGAGCAGATGAATGTCCACCTCAAAATCACCCCACTTCACAGAACACTTCCCTGACAGAACCCCGGCAGGTCTCTGGTGAGTCTCTGGTAGGACCCCGGTAGGAGTCTGTTAGGACCCTAGTAGGACGAATCCCAAAATCAAAAAAAAAAAAACGATCGCCCTACGCATTCACAAAATAATCACACTCCATAAGTCATTATTGTCACCTTCAGTGTGCTCTCTCTAACCGCTTAGCCACCTATTACACAGCGGCCATCAGCCTTTGCGACATAGTGCCAGCCCTAGCGCCACCCGAGGATGTCTTCGCCAAGGGAAAGGGAAGAGAATGCTTCCGGGAGAAACAATATCAGAATTCTTAAAGTGCGTATGTTGATGTACGAAATAGAAATATCGCCAAAAGCAGAAGAAGATCTGCGAAAGTTGCGACGCTTGCTAATATTTCGCCTCCAGCCATCGGGACAGGAACACGTCATTAAGGCTGTATGTGGCTTTGCCGTCAACCACGTTTTCATCGAGGAGGTTCTTCCTCTTGTTCGACACAGCAAATTTACAAAAGTTTTGAAATTTCGCAAAATGTGTACCACAAAATGTGAAATCAGACCCCGACTTCCTTGTCTGTTTCTGGTGGAAAGGATTCCGACTAAAAAGAAACACCAAAAATCACATTTTCAGTATAAAGTAACATTAAAAATCACATTTTCCGACCTAAAATAACTTCAAAAATCACATTTTCGGCTAAAAATAATATCAAAAAATCACATTTTCCGACCTAGAATAACTTCAAAAATCACATTTTCGACCAAAAAATAACGTCAAAAATCACATTTTCCGACCTTCCATATCTACTTTTCATGGCGCAACAAACAAACTTGAACAACTCGAATCAAACAAACTCAAACAAACCCAAATCAACCCAACCCAATCAACCAAACTCAACCAAATCAACCCAAATCAACCCAAATCAACCCAATCAACCCAAATCAACTCAAACCATACAAATACGGCCCGCAGCGTATGCTGCGAGCCGCCATAATTCAAATGCCGATCAGACCTTTACTTTATCTCTATGCCGCTGAAGCTGCAGTGGCCTTTGAGGTAGAGGGTCTTGGCGCCATCGGCGGGTTGGGTGCAGCAGTCGCAGTCGACTCCGGCAAAGGAGGCGTCGATGTCGTTGCGGACACAGATGCCCTTGCCGACTCGGACCTCCATGCCGCCGAAGCTGCAGTCGACGACGATGACGGCTCCGTCGCGGATGTCGGCATTGCGCAAGTCGAGGCTCACGAAGCCGAAGCTGGTGTGCACGTAGGCGCCGTCAAAAATCTGGCCATCGTAGCTGTAGTCCTGTTTGCCGAAGGAGACATCGATTTTGTGCATCTTGCTTCCGTCAAGAACGACCGTTTCGGGTTGTTCGCCATAGGAGCTGGACTTGTCGCTCTTCTTGTTGAAGAACAGCAGCATGACGCCCCATACCACGGCGGCGATGCATATCATATACTTCCACACATCGTTCCAGGGGATGATGCTGCGAGCGGCCAGTAGCAGCAGTATGCCGATGCCGAAGCCGATGATGGCGCCGGCCTTGTGTCGGTCGTTGAAGATGTTGATGAAGCAGGGCACGATGACGAAGAGCGTCCACCAGCCTTCGAGGCTGATGCTGATGACGTTGAGGAGTTCCAGGGCCCACACGATGCCGAAGGCCAGAAGGGCGATGCCGCCGATGATTTTGCTTGTTCGTTTCATTGTCTTCTCGTTTATAAAACGAGGAGCAGACCTTGACGACTGCTCCTCGCTTGTTTTGTGTTGCTGAAATAATTTATTTCTGCATGGTTTTCAGGCGCTCGGTGAGCATGGGGACGATCTTGTGGAGGTCGCCCACAATGCCGAGGTCGGCAACGCTGAAGATGGGTGCGAACTTGTCCTTGTTGATGGCGATGATGAGTTCGCTCTCTTCCATACCGGCAAGGTGCTGGATGGCACCGCTGATGCCGCAAGCCAGATAGAGGGCCGGGCGGACGGTCTTACCGGTCTGACCCACCTGACGGCTGGCGTCCATAACACCGGCATCGACCATGGCACGGCTGCTGGAGACTTCGCCGCCGAGCTCTTTGGCCAGCGCTTCGAGTTTGCCGAAGCCGTCCTTGGTGCCGACACCGCGGCCACCGCTGACGAGGATCTTGGCCTCGCTGATGTCGGTGACGGTCTTCTCTTCCTTGACGGTCTTCACCAGCTTGACGCGGGCAATCTTGGCCTCGTCAAATGCCACCGCATAGTCGGTGATGACGCCCTTGCGGTTGGCGTCGGCAGCCATTTTCTGCATGACGCCCGGACGCACGGTGGACATCTGCGGACGATTGTTCTTGCAGAGGATGGTGGCCATGAGGTTGCCGCCGAAAGCGGGACGGGTCATGCGGAATTCGTGAGCCTCGTCGTCGCTGATTTCAAGTTTGGTGGCATCGGCGGTAAGACCGGTGCGGTTGCGGGCGCTGACGCGGGGACCCAGGTCGCGGCCGATGGTGGTGGCACCAATCAGCATGATGCTGGGTTTGCGCTCTTTGATGATTTGGGTGATGGCCTCGGTGTAGGGTTCGGTGAGGTAGTCCTTCAGCAGGTCGTTGTCGACCACCAGAACCTCGTCGGCACCGTGCTGTACCAGCGTCTGTGCCAGCGGTTTCACATCCTTGCCAAGCAGCATGGCCACAACCTTCTCCTGGTTGGCGTCAGCCAGTTCGCGGGCCTTGCCGAGCAGCTCGAGAGCCACATTCTGCAGTTTGCCGTCGCGTTGTTCGGCAAACACATATACGTCTTTATATTCTGCTAAGTTCATATCAATTCTGTTGATATGTCGATATGTTGATATGTTGATACGTTGTCAGATGAACCTTATCAACGGATAAACCTACCAACAAACCAACGGTTAAATAATGTGCTTTTCTTTCAGTTTATTCACAATCAGCTCGACAGCCTCTTCGGGGCTGACCTCGACGGTTTGGCCGGCGGGTTTGAGCTGTTTGGGGAACGATTTGAAGACGCTGGTGGGGGAACCGGCCTTACCGATATGCTCCTCGGGGACATTGATGCGGTCAGCATTCCACACTTCCACCTCTTTGTCGAAAGCGGTGACGATACCGTTGACCGTCATGTAGCGGGGCTGGACAGCGCTGGCCAGAGCGGTGACGACGCAGGGGGCCTGCATCTGGAGCACCTGATAGCCGTCCTCGAGCTGTTTCTTGACGGTGAAGGTCTTGGTAGCCTCGTCGTACTGAAGGTCGGCCATATAGGAGACCTGCGGCAGGTCGAGGTGTTCGGCAATCTGGGGTCCCACCTGAGCGGTGTCGCCGTCGATGGCCTGACGACCGGTGATGATGAGGTCGAAATCCATGGTGCGGAGCGCACCGGCAATGGCGCTGGAGGTTGCCAAGGTATCGGCACCACCCAGTTTGCGGTCGGTGAGCAGGATGGCGCGGTCAACGCCCATGGCGAGGGCCTCGCGCAGGATAGCCTCTGCCTGGGGCAGACCCATGGTGATGACGGTCACATGTGCGCCGTATTTGTCTTTCAACTGAAGGGCGAATTCGAGGCCGCCCTTATCGTCGGGATTCATGATGGAGGGAACGCCCTCGCGGATAAGCGTACCGGTAACGGGATTGATTTTCACCTCGGTGGTGTCCGGCACTTGCTTTATACAAACTACTATATTCATATTCATTCTTTAGTTTTAAAGTCTTTGAGGCTTTAAGGTCATTATTTAAACAACTTACCGGCGATAACCATACGCTGGACTTCGGAGGTGCCTTCGTAGATTTCGGTGATCTTGGCGTCGCGCATCATGCGTTCGACGGGATACTCGCGGGTGTAGCCGTAGCCGCCGTGGAACTGGACAGCCTTGGTAGTCACTTCCATAGCCGTTTCGGCCGAGAAGAGTTTGGCCATTGCGGCGTCGGCGCTATAGGGGATGCCGTGGTCTTTCTTGTAGTGTGCCGAGCGGCAGAGCAGACGGGCTGCCTGCACCTTGGTTTCGAGGTCGGCCATCTGGAACTGGGTGTTCTGGAACTGGCTGATGCTGCGTCCGAACTGTTTGCGTTCCTTGGTGTATTTGACGGTCTCGTCCATGGCGCCCTGGGCGATACCCAGTGCCTGGCAGGCGATACCGATACGGCCGCCGTCGAGGGTCTTCATGGCCAAGCCGAAGCCCTTGCCCAGCTGTCCCAGCTGACGATCCTTCGGGATGCGGCAGTCTTCGAAAATCAGCTCGGTGGTGGCGCTGCCACGGATACCCATCTTCTTCTCCTTCTTACCAACCGAGAAGCCCGGGTCGGTCTTTTCGACGATGAAGGCGCTGATGCCCTTGGTGCCGAGGCTCTTGTCGGTCATGGCGATGATGATGAACACATTGGCGTAGGAGCCGTTGGTGATGAAAATCTTGCTTCCGTTGAGCACCCACTCGTCGCCGTCAAGCACAGCGGTGGTCTGCTGACCGGCGGCATCGGTACCGGCATTGGGCTCGGTGAGGCCGAAAGCACCAATCCATTCGCCGCTAGCAAGCTTGGGCAGATATTTCATTTTCTGTTCCTCGGTGCCGCTCTCCAGGATGGGGGCGCAGCAGAGGCTGGTGTGGGCGGAAAGGATGACACCGGTGGTGGCACACACGCGGCTCAGCTCCTCGACGGCCATACCGTACATGATGTTCGTTCCGCCGGCGCCGCCATACTGCGTGGGAACCGGGATACCCATCAAGCCGATTTTGGCCATTTTCTTGACTGTTTCCATAGGGAAGCGTTCTTCCTCGTCCACTTCGGCTGCGAGGGGCTTCACCTCTTTCTCTGCAAATTCGCGAATCATCTGCAGAAAGAGTTCTTCTTGCTTGGTGTAGCTAAAATCCATATTCTTGTTTTTAAGTGGACAACGGATCGCGATGTGCGCAACGGGCAGCGGCCCGCGCCTTGTTCAGCGGTCACTATCCACGATTCACAATTATTTTACTGCAATCGTTTCAATTTCGACCAGAACGCCCATAGGCAGACCCTTGACGGCGAAAGCGGCGCGGGCGGGGCAGTCGGTGCTGTAATACTTGGCGTAGACCTCGTTCATGGGTTTGAAATACTCCATGTCGGCCAACAGGCAGGTGCTCTTCACCACATCCTGGAAGGTGAAACCGGCCTCGTCGAGGATGGCCTTGATGTTCTGCATCACCTGCTCGGTTTGGGCGGTGATACCCTCGGGAACCTCCTTGGTGGCGGGATTGATTGGAATCTGGCCGGAGATGTAAAGCGTGTTGCCGGCAAGGACGGCCTGACTGTAAGGACCGATGGCTGCCGGAGCCTTGGGAGTGTTGATTATCTTCTTCATTTTTAACTATATTTATTTTATTTATTTGATTCTTGTCAAACAAAAACGAATTTGCAAAGATAGTGATTTTTTTTGAATTATATTGACTTCTATTAAAAAAACGTAAATTTGCATTCGCGGAGCGTCCGCAGAACAAATCCACAACGTCATGGATTCCAACAAGAAAGGACAATATATCATCGGACTCATGTCGGGCACTTCGCTCGACGGCATCGACATCGCCTACTGCCACTTCGAAAGTGCGCACCAGTTCCGCCTCATTGCGGCCGACACCATCGCCTACGACGACGCCTGGCGGCAACGGCTGTCCACCCTCCACACCTCGTCGGCCGAGGTCTATGCTCGCGCCGATGCCGAACTGGGCCATCTTTTCGGCCGCTGCGTCAACCGGTTCCGTGCCGACCACCCGGGTCGGGTGGATGCCATCGCCTCGCACGGCCACACGGTGTTCCACCAGCCGGAAGCGGGCTTCACCGCCCAAATCGGCGACGGCAACGCCATCGCCGCCGAAACGGGCCTTCCGGTGGTTTGCGACTTCCGTCGGCTCGACGTGGCGCTGGGCGGTCAAGGGGCTCCGCTGGTGCCCATCGGCGACCGGCTGCTGTTTGGCGACTACGACTGCTGCATCAATCTGGGCGGCATCGCCAACTTGTCGTACGAACAGGGCAACCACCGCACCGCCTACGACATATCACCTTGCAACATGGCGCTCAACTGGCTGGCGGCCAAGGCGGGCATGGATTGCGACCGCGACGGGAAGATGGCCTCAGAGGGTCAGTTTGTCGCTCCGCTGATGGAGGCGCTGGAATCGCTGGATTACTACCAGATGGAGCCGCCGAAGACCTTGGGCAAGGAATGGTTCGAGGGCTGCTTCCGACCCCTCGTCGAGGAATTTGAGTGCACTCCCCTGCCCGACCGGCTGCGCACCGTCACCGAACACATCGCGCTGCGCATCGCCGAGGCGTTGTCGCCAGCGGGCATAAGCATCGGCTCGGCGCTCGTCACCGGCGGCGGCGCCAAAAACAAATTCCTCATGGAACGGGTGAAAGCGCTGAAACCCCGCATCCGTTTCGGCGAGTGCGACGCCGACATCGTCGACTATAAGGAGGCCATCATCTTCGCCTTGCTGGCCTATCTGCGGCTGCAGGGCGAGAACAACACGCTGGCCTCGGTCACCGGCGCCCGTTGCGACAGTTGCGGCGGCGTGCTGTGCGGAAGTCTCAAAGCATGAAAAGGTCGGCGGCAATGCCGTCGGCTTGCAGCAACCCCTTGTCGGTGGGGCGGTAGGCCGTGTCCGTCTCCTCCATCAGGCCGGCCTGCACAAAGCGCGCCATCTGTTCCGACAGGTAGCCCCTGAAGGGCACGTCGACCAGTGCCTTCTGCACCCCGCGTCGGGTGCGCAAGGCGGTCATCAGATATTCGTTGAAGGCATCTTTGGGCGACAGCCGTTCCTCGTCGTGGGGCACCTCGCCTTCGGCAGCGCCTGACACGTAGGCGGCGATATCGGTCAAGTTCCAACGGCGGCAATTGCCGTCGAACGAATGGGCACCGGCGCCGACACCCACATAGGGGGTGCGGTCCCAGTAGCGGCTGTTGTGTCGCGAATGGTATCCCGGCAGACAATAGTTCGACACCTCATACTGCTGGAAACCAAAGCGCTCACACCATTGCTGCAAAGCATCGTATTGTGCGGCCAGCACCGATTCGTCGGCCATCTGGACGCGCCCCATCTGCAGCTGTCGCTCAAGGATGGAGCCGGGTTCAAGTGTCAGCTCGTAGCACGACAGGTGTTTGACCGCCTCCAGCGGCAGCAGCGTCTCCAACCGATGCAGGTTGTCGTCCCAACGCGCCATGGTTTGTCCGGGCAGCCCCATGATCAAATCGACCGAGACATTCCGGAAGCCCGCCTCCGCGGCGAAGGCGACGGCATCCAACGCCTGCCGACAGCTATGGACCCTGTTCAGCAGCCGCAGTTCGTCATCGTGGAACGACTGCACACCGATGCTCAGCCGGTTCACAAAACACTCGTTTGCAAGCATTTCAAGATAATCGCGCGACAGGTTTTCCGGATTGGCCTCCAGCGTGACCTCCTCCAATTGCGACACATCGCAATGCTCGCGAATGGCGTCGACGATGCGGTGCAACTGGTCGGCCGACAAAAGCGAAGGGGTGCCGCCACCGAAATAGACCGTCCGCAGGGCGCCGGCAGGGTGGCGCTGCGCTATCTCACGACAGAGGGCGTCGACATAGGCGTCCATGTCGTGCCGGCCCGCAACCGAGAAAAAGCCGCAGTAGGTGCATTTGTGATGGCAATATGGAATGTGAAGATAGAGCAACGAATGGAATAATTAAGAATAAAAAGTGCGATGATGAGGTATCGGAAATGGGACCCGCGGATGACGCGCAACCCACCTCCTCGAACCATATCAACTAAAGAGGCGGTTTCGCATGCGAAACCGCCTCTTTTGGTAGCGGGGATGAGAATTGAACTCATGACCTCCGGGTTATGAATCCGACGCTCTAACCAGCTG
The DNA here is from genome assembly GCA_902793295.1 of uncultured Bacteroidota bacterium. Lineage (GTDB taxonomy): Bacteria > Bacteroidota > Bacteroidia > Bacteroidales > P3 > Colimorpha. The sequence continues at coordinate 16,891 of CADBDA010000016.1, read as the reverse complement.
AGCTACCCCGCCGTGAAATCGGGTGCAAAAGTACACAAATTTTGATATGTGACAAAATTTTTTTCAAAATAATCTTATCTTTGTAGTGGCAACGATGGCATCGCCATCAGCACAACACACTATAAGACAATAGCCTATGATGGACGAACAGGATAAAAAAACCTATTCAAATTTTGAATACGACAGCGCGTTGAACGTGGTTGAAGGAGTAAAACAGCCTGAGCAAATCAGCAATTTTTACCTCGAAAACATGCGAAAAAAACAACGCTCGGAGCCCTCTGTGGAGCAGCTGGTGGACGGAATACTGCACGGCGACCGGGTCATGCTTTCGCGCGCCATCACCCTTGTGGAGAGTTCCCGTTTCGACCATCAGCGCAAAGCGCAGCAGGTGATAGAGCAATGCCTGCCCTACAGCGGCAAATCCATCCGCTTGGGCATCACCGGTGTGCCGGGCGCCGGCAAAAGCACCACCATCGAGGCGCTAGGCAAGATGCTTACCGGCCTGAACCACAAGCTGGCCGTACTGGCCATCGACCCCAGCAGCGAGCGTTCGAAAGGCAGCATTCTGGGCGACAAGACGCGCATGGAGGAGCTCTCCACCGACCCCAACGCCTTCATACGTCCTTCCCCGTCGGCCGGCTCGCTGGGCGGCGTGGCCCGCAAGACTCGCGAAATCATCCTTTTGTGCGAAGCGGCGGGATTCGACACCGTCATCGTCGAAACGGTCGGCGTCGGTCAGTCGGAAGTGGCGGCACACGGCATGGTCGACTTCTTCCTGTTGCTGCAGCTGGCCAATACGGGCGACGAGTTGCAAGGCATCAAACGCGGCATCATGGAGATGGCCGATATGATTGCCATCAACAAGAGCGACATCGACATCGAGAAATCCAAACTCTCGGCACAGCAGTACCGCAACGCGCTCCACCTCTTCCCCATGCCCGACTCGCAATGGACCGTCCCCGTCATGCTCTGCTCCGCCTACAGCAAACTGGGCATTCAGGAGATATGGAACAAGGTGACCGAATATGTCGCCTTCACCAAGCAGAACGGCTACTTCTACCACAAGCGCCAGCAGCAGAACCTCCGCATCCTCGATGAGACCATCGAGAACACGCTGAAGGAACGCTTCTACGCCACCCCAGGCATGGAAGAACGCCTGCAGCAGGCGCGCGAGGACATTCTGAACAACCGCGTCAGCGCCTACGCCGCCGCCGAACAGCTGATCGCCGCCGCGACGAACTAGTCAAAAAATCAAACGGCATCCCATTAAAGAAGCATATCAACCAACATCAATCCAATCAAACAATAGCAACCAACAACACATTCTCCAGGAGGAAAAAAACATGATTCATTCGAAGAAGATATACATCACAGCCATGATGGCCGTCGCCGTCCTGCTTTTCAACGCCTGCAAGAACGCACCGCACGATGAGGTCTTTTCAACCTACGACAACGGCCAGCCCAAACTGGTCTTCACCGTGGTCGACAAGAAAGACGGCAAGAAAGAACGTCTGGCCGAGAAATTCTACTACGAGAACGGCCAGCCGATGTACGAGAAGCACTTCAAGGACAACAAGCCCGCCGGCACCTGGAAGTTCTTCTACAACAACGGGCAGCTCCACGCCCAGGGCAGCTTCGACGGCAACGACTCCATCGGCAGCGACTGGAAATTCTACGACACCAAGGGCAACGACTATTACGGCAAGAGCTACGACTCGCTCATCGTCCTCGACTTCACCGCCGACCACCGCCCCCTTTCGGTGGCCTACTGCAGCGGCGACGAGCAGATGCGCTTCCAGTTCAACGACGACTACAGCCTCAACGCCCGCGGATTGGTCCGCAACGGCATGAAGGAAGGCCGCTGGGAGTTCTTCTACGCCAACGGACAGCTGCGCATGGAGGCCGTCTATAACGGCGGTGTCGAAAACGGCGCCTACAACTCGTTCCGCGAAAACGGCATCCCCTTCTTCCGCGGATTCTACATCAACGGCAAGCGCGCCAACATCTGGGAATTCTACGACGAAGCCGGCAACCTCGCCGGTCGTCAGGACTTCGACACCCACTAGCCGCCGCCCTTCCGAAAAAGTGATCTGACAACCCCCATTCCCACACACAACGAGGCTTCATGGACGTACAGCTCAACCATCCTATCTACACCCTTGTCGGCGAAGTGGCCGACAGCATGCACCTCGAGGCATACGCCGTGGGGGGTGTTGTGCGCGACTACTTCCTGCAGCGACATTGCTCCGACATCGACATCGTCTGCGTCGGCAGTGGCATCGCCCTTGCCCAGGAGGTGGCCCGTCGCATCAGCCCCACCCTCGAAGTCCATGTCTTCAAGACCTTCGGCACCGCCCAGCTGCACTACCACTACGACGGCATCGACTGGGAAGTGGAATTTGTCGGCGCCCGCCGCGAATCCTACCAGCACGACAGCCGCAAACCCATCGTCGAGGACGGCACCCTGGAGGACGACCAGAACCGCCGCGATTTCACGGTCAACGCCATGGCCGTCTGCCTCAACCACGACCGCTTCGGCGAACTCGTCGACCCCTTCGGCGGCATCCGCGACCTGAACGACGGCATCCTCCGCACCCCGCTCGACCCCGACATCACCTTCAGCGACGACCCGCTCCGCATGATGCGCGCCATCCGCTTCGCCTCCCAGCTGGGATTCACCATCGAAGAGCGCTGCTTCCAGGCCATCTGCGACAACGCCGAACGGCTCAAAATCGTCTCGCAGGAGCGCATCACCACCGAACTCAACAAAATCATCCTTTCGCCGCGTCCTTCGGTGGGCCTCAAACTGCTCCAAAAGGCCGGCCTCATGCAGCTGTTCTTCCCCGAATTCTCACGCCTCAAAGGCGTCGAGACCGTCAACGGACGCAGCCACAAAGACAACTTCTACCACACCCTCGAGGTGGTGGACAATGTGGCGCAGAAAAGCGACGACCTATGGCTGCGATGGGCCGCCATGCTCCACGACATCGGCAAGCCCGCCACCAAACGCTTCGACCCCAAAATGGGATGGACCTTCCACGGCCACGAAGCCAAAGGGTCGCTCATGGTCCGCCGCATCTTCAAGCGTCTCAAGCTGCCGCTCGACGCCAAGATGAAATACGTCGAGAAGCTGGTGCTCCTCCACCTCCGCCCCATCGTCATCTCGGAAGATATCGTGACCGACTCGGCCGTCCGCCGACTGCTTTTCGAGGCGGGCGACGACATCGACGACCTCATGATCCTCTGCGAAGCCGATATCACCTCCAAACAGGAGGAGAAGAAGAAACGCTTCCGCGACAACTACCGGCTGGTGCGACAGAAGCTGGTCGAACTGGAAGAGAAAGACCGCATACGCAACTTCCAGCCGCCCGTCAGCGGATTGGACATCATGCAGACCTTCAACATCGGGCCCTGCCACGAAATCGGCGTCATCAAGGACGCCATCAAGGATGCCATCCTCGAGGGCACCATCCCCAACGAACGCGAAGCGGCATGGCAGATGATGCTCAAACTCGGCGCTGAACTGGGCCTCAAAGCCGTCGAACAATGAAACAGCTGATTGTCGTTCTGGGTCCCACCGCCGTGGGCAAGACCGCCTGCGCCATCCGGTTGGCACAAGCCTTCCAGACCGAAATCCTTTCGTTCGACTCGCGCCAGTTCTACCGCGAACTGGACATCGGTGTGGCACGCCCCTCGCCCGACGAGCTGGCCGCCGCCACGCACCATTTCATCGCCAACCGCTCTGTGCTCCAGTCCTATAACGTCTACGACTACGAACACGAAGCGCTCGACCTGCTCCAGCAGCTCTTCCAACACCACGACGTGGCCATTGCCGTCGGCGGCTCCGGGCTCTATGCCGACGCCCTCTGCAACGGCATCAACCGCATGCCCGACCCCACGCCCGAACTCCGCGCCTCGCTCGCCGCCCGCATCGCCGACGGACAACTCGACCAGCTGCTCGACGAACTGCGGCAGCTGGACCCCGACTACTACGCCGTCGTGGATCGCCGCAACCCCATCCGCATCCAACGCGCCCTCGAGGTCATCTACACCTCCGGCCACACCTTCTCCAGCCACCTTCACCAGCCGCTGCCCGAACGACCTTTTGCCATCACCAAAGTGGCCCTTCGCGCCGACCCGCCCATCCTTCGCGAACGCATCGACCGACGCGTCGACCTGATGATGGAGCAAGGGCTCATGGACGAAGTCCGCGCCCTCCTACCCCTCCGTCATCTCAACACCCTCAACACCGTGGGCTACAAGGAGCTCTTCGCCCACCTCGACGGTCAAAGCACCCTGCCCGATGCCGTCAAGGCCATCAAGCACAACACCTGGCGGTATGCCAAGAAACAAATCACATGGCTAAAGCGCTATCCTGAAATCTTTTGGACCGAGAAAGAAAATTTTTCGCAACTTTTGCAATTTCTTCGCGAGAAGTTGTACTAAACTATTGTTTGTTATTTTGTCGAAAAGGGGACCTCGGTTCCTCTCAGGCCTGCAAAACGGCCTTGTGACCGGGACTTCTCAAGCAGTCGGAATGCAGCTGGCTTCTCCATCCGCCACGCATTCATCAAAGCTCTTGAGAAGCCCCTTTTTGTTTGCATTCGTATGGCCAAAAAACAAGTGGATAGCATCTCTCCATTGAACGCGAAATGCCACAATCGACCATTAATTTAATGGGATAAATATATCCATGGGCAACTCGTGCTCACGACTCATGGGCAACTCATGCACGCGATTCATGGGCAAAACAAAACCGCGGCCACTTCCTCATTTTGAAGGAACTGGGAGCCGCGGCAAAAAGATGGTTTAACTTTTGTGCTAAAAAATGTATGCTTTACAGTCGGTATGAGCGACCTTTAACCGATCAGGCGCTCCATCATTTTCCAGAAATCGGGGAATGATTTGGAGACCACATCGGGCGTGTTGAACTTGAGGTCGGGGTTGAGCACTTTCAGCGCACCGAAAGCCATAGCGATACGATGGTCGTCGTGGCAGTCGATTTCGGGGGCAACGGCGAGCGACTCCTTGGTGAAGGGGGCGCCGGCAGGAATCAGCAACACATCCTCTTCGACAGTCACGGTGCGGCCCAGCTTGGCCAGTTCGGAGCGGAGGCTCTCCAGACGGTCACTTTCCTTGAAGCGGAGGGCGGCGACGCCCGTCAGACGTGCTTCGATGCCGAGGGCAGCGCAGGTGACCGCCACGGCCGGTACGAGGTCGGGGCAGTTGCGGAAGTCGCCCTCATATTTCGACGCCATCTCGCCTTCGCGTTTCAGTTCGAGCGACTGTTCGCCCTGGTTGACGGTAAGGCCCAGCTGGTCGTAGATGTCGCGCACCACCCTGTCGCCCTGAAGGCTTTCGCGGCTCAGGCCCGGCAGACGTACTGCGACGCCCGGCAGCAGCGATACCGCCTCGAAGAAATAGGAAGCCGACGACCAGTCCTTTTCGATAGAGACCACATCGCATTGGGGGATGGAGTGTTCGACATAGTATGCCGGGGGGACCCCTTTCAGGCACCAGTTGACCTTGGCCTGTGCCATCACATTGAGGGTCATATCAATATATGGTTCGGAAGCCGGAGCGCCGGTGAGTTCCACCACGCCGCCCTGAGGCAGCGATGCGGAAGCGATAAGCAGCGCCGAAGCAAACTGGCTGGAGATGCTGCAGTCGATGATGATGCGTTGGGCGGTAGGCACCACACCTTCAATCTTGACAGGCAGGAAGCCCTCCTCTTTGGTGCAGACGATGGAGCATCCCGAAGCGCGGAGCGAATCGATGAGCTGCTTCATGGGACGGCGGCAGAGCTGGTCGGAACCCGTAAGGGTGTGGCTGCCCGGGGTGATGGAAAGCAGCGCCAGCATGAAACGAGCGACGGTGGCAGCATCGCGACAGTCGAAATTGTGCCTACGGCCACCTTTCAGCTGGTGCAGCAAACGGGAGAGTTGCTGCGTGTCGTTGGATGACGACAAGTTTTTAATCTTGATGCCGGTCCGCGACATATAGTCCAACATCAACCACCGATTCGATAAACTTTTCGACGAAGGCAATGTAATCTGTATCGTTTCGAGCTCCATACTTTTGACGTATATTTCTGATTCTTAACTAAATATCAACGTATTCGATTCGTTGAAAATAATTGCAAATTTACACCAAAAAAACGAATATTTTTCAGATAGCCCAAAAAAAATCATTTCAGAGGGAGGATGGTTATAGGATGACAGAATTCAACAAAAGCCGAATGCCACATTCTCAATCATCGAGGTTGTACTCTTTGAGTTTGCGGTAGAGGGTACGTTCGGAGATGCCCAGTTCGGCGGCGGTGGGGCGACGACGGCCATGGTGACGTTGAAGCGCGGCGAGGATGGCCGATTTTTCGCGGTCGGCGAGCGAGAGGGGCTCGTTGTCGATGACTTCGGAATCCTGAAACTCGACCTCCTCGGCGATGGTGTTGGCTGCGTTGTGCGGCAGCGGGATGGCTACCGACGAGTGGATAGGTAGCGACTCGGTGGCATGAGGCCTGTCGAGGTCGCTGTCGTTGTCCGCCAGCAGCGAAGGCTGGTCGTTGAGGTTATGGCGGATGTGGATGGGCGACTGCGCGAGGGAGGTGATGATCTGCTTGAGGTTGTTGATTTCGGAGCGCATCTCGTTGATCCTCTGACCCATAGAGAGCGCCTTGAGCAGCAGTTCGCGGTCGGTGATGCTCTCGGGGGCGGGATTGTCGGGTTGGAAGAGCACCGGGAGCTTGCCGTCGGCGGAGTAGGGAATGTACTGCCGTAAAATTTCAGGCGTGATGAGTCTTTCGGTCTCGACGACAGCGATTTGCTCGGTGATGTTCTTCAGCTCGCGGACGTTGCCGTACCAAGGGTAGTCGAGCAAGTAGCGACGCGCGTCGTCGGAGAGTCGGAGCAGCGGCATGTGGTATTTCTCGGCCACATCGGAGGCGAACTTGCGGAAGAGGAGGATGATATCGTCGCCACGTTGGCGCAGCGGCGGAATGGCGATAGAGATCTGGTTGAGGCGGTAGTAGAGGTCTTCGCGGAAGTGGCCTTTGCGGATGGCGGCGAGCAGGTCGACATTGGTGGCGGCGACCACACGCACGTTGACCTTGCGGGCGTTGGAGGAGCCCACGGGGATGATTTCGCCATTTTCGAGGACACGCAACAACTTGACCTGGATGGGGAGCGGGAGTTCGCCGACCTCGTCGAGGAAGATGGTGCCCTGGTCGGCCTCTTCGAAGTAGCCCTTGCGGTCCTTGTCGGCGCCGGTGAACGACCCCTTGAGGTGGCCGAAGAGTTCGCTTTCGATGGTACCTTCGGGGATGGCGCCGCAGTTGACGGAGACCAGTTTCTTATGTTTGCGGGAGGAGTTGTCGTGGATGAGACGGGCGAAGACTTCCTTGCCGACACCACTTTCACCGGTGACGAGGATGGAGAGATCGGTCGGGGCGACCTGTACAGCCTTGTTGATAGCGAGTAGCAGTTTGGGATCGTTGCCGATGATATCGTAGCGGTTTTTAACGGATTGGAGCGTCATATTGAGTTATTGGATATTTACGTATTAAAAATTAGAACGTCTCGTACATTTCACATCGTCTGGGTCAAATGTAGATTCGTTGCAGTTGGGTGCCGATTTCCTGTCGGCGGAGGAAGAGTTGTTTTTTTTGTGCCATGAGCATCAGCCGATCGTCGTCGGTCTGCGCGTAAGGGAACTGTCGGTCGAGGTCGTCAATTTTCTTGTCGAGTTTTTTGAGCTGCAGGCTGAGGATGGATTCGCGAACGTCGGCCTGGATGCGTTCTTCGGGCAGCGGGACGTGGATCTGCTTCTTGGCCCAGTTGTCGGAGATGTGATAGTCGGTCATCATGACGGTGACGGCGAAGTCGCGCACCTGCGGGTCGGGATGGTCGACAAAGAGCTGCGGGTCGACGAAGGTGGCGCCATCGACGACGCGTGTGGAGTATTCGTTGAAGATGGCCTGGCAGATGGGGTCGTCGAAACTGATCTGGTCGTGGAGGATGTCGCCGACGATGATCTGCATGACGGTGTAGTCGAGCCGCACCTCGTTGCCGTCGGCGTCCTTCATGGGCCAGGGATAGGTACGGTTGCCGTAGTTGAGGAGCAGGCTGATGATGTGACGTTCCTGATGGAGGGCGGGGTTGAACTGTACCGCCGGGGCGACAGGAGCGTGGGTCGCAGGCGCGGCGGCATCGGTCGTTGCCGTGGCATCGGACGGCTGGTCGGCCGGAGGCTGCGACGGGTCGGCAAGATCCTTGTCGTTGGGGTCGGGCGTATGCTCGCGGGTGGCGCGCAGGCGTCGGTTGAGTTCCTTGGCCAGTTCGGCCTGCAAGGTCTGTTCGGGAACGCGAAGCAGCGAGGCGCACTGGGCCACATACTCGGTGCGTTCGAGCAGATCGGGCACCAGGGCGATGGTGCGGACGATATCGGTGAGGACTTCGGCCTTGCGGATGGGGTCGTTCTTGATATCGTTGAGCAGTATGCGTGTTTTGAAGAGGATGAAATTGGTCTCGTTGTCGTGGAGGTACTGCTGGAGCTGCGAGGAGCCATACTTCTGGGCGTAGCTGTCGGGGTCGTCGCCGTCGGGGAAGAGGACCACGCGGACATGCATGCCCTCCTCGAAGAGCATGTTGACGGCGCGGAAGGCCGCCTTGATGCCGGCATTGTCGCCATCGTAGAGGACGGTGACGTTGCGGGTGTAGCGGCGCATGAGGCGCACCTGCTCGATGGTGAGGGAGGTGCCGCAGGAAGCCACGGTGTTTTCGACGCCCGACTGGTACATCGAGATGACGTCGATGTTGCCCTCGACCAGGTAGACTTTGTCGAGGCGCGAGATGGCGTTTTTGGCCTGGAAGAGACCATAGAGGATATGGCTCTTATTGTAAATGTCGGAATCGGGCGAGTTGACATATTTGGCCTGCTGCTTCTCCTTGGAGAGGACTCGGCCCGAGAAGCCCAGCACGCGGCCGGAGATGCTGTAGATGGGGAACATGACACGGCCACGGAAGCGGTCGAAGCACTTGCCGTCGTCGTGGAAGATGGTGAGGCCCGTCTTACGCAGCACATTGTCGCTGTAGCCGTTGGCGCGGGCGTGGAGGGTGAAGTTCTGCCACTCGTCGAGGCAGTAGCCCAAGCCGAAGTCGCGGATGACCTTGTCGGAAAGGCCGCGGTTGTGGAAATAGCTGAGGCCGATGGCGGCCCCCATTTCGTTGTCGAAAAGAAGAGAGGCGAAATATTTCTGGGCAAATTCGGAGAGGTGGAAGAGGGCGTCGCGCTCGTTGTTGCGCTCAATCTGCTCTTCGGTGAGTTTCTCCTCCTGAATCTCGATATGGTATTTGTTGGCCAGCCAACGCAAGGCTTCGGGATAGGTGTAGTGCTCATGCTTCATGAGGAAGCCGACAGCGTTGCCGCTCTCGCCGCAGCCGAAGCACTTGAAGAAGCCCTTGGAGGGGGAGACAGAGAACGAGGGGGTCTTCTCGTTGTGGAAAGGACAGCACCCGACATGATTGGCGCCGCGCTTTTTGAGCTGCACGAATTCGCCAATAACCTCCTCGATACGGGTGGCGTCCATGATGCGTTGTATGGTTTCCTGGTTGATCAAATGCCTTTAAAGATAATAATTAGTCAGTTAGAAAAAGAAAAAATATGGTTTTGCGTATAGGGCCGGACGAAACAAACGCCGAGCATCAGCGCTGCGCGTCTCACTTCTGGTTGACGCAGTCCTTTTCGGCTTGCGCCAGCACCTGCTCGAAGACATCGATGGCTTCGGGGTCGTCCTTGTACTTGTCGCGCATTTCGAGGGTCATGCCGAGCGCCTCCTTCCAGCAGCTGTCGACCTGCTGCTGGTCGGCCGAGCCGGCATCCTCAATCGACTGGCATTCGCAAGCCTTCTTGGCCAGCAGCTTGGCGTCGGACTTGGCGCCGCCGCAGGCGGCGAAGAGCACCAACAGAAGGACGGCCAATGGGCAACAGACAAACGGAGCGACACGACGACGGGCAGTTTGCGACTGCCAGGATGTTGATAGGGTGTTTGTTTTCATGGTCTTATTGTTTTTGTGATTAGGTCAAATGCGGGGTATATGAACATATAACGCAAGCGTTACCGTTTTATTTTTCGTCTTCGACGGGGATTTCGTCCTGGTTCGTTTTTTGGTTGTTGGACCATTCACCGGAGAGGTAGTCGATCATCAAGTCGGTGGTGGGAGCGTCGCAATCACGGAGGGTCTTGGTGTAGCGGTCGATGAGCTGCTGCTGCTGTTCCTCGGAGGGGTATTGGCTTTCGAGGGACGAAGCCAATTGCATCAGTTCGTTGAAGCACTTTTCGGCGTCGGCCGGGATGACAGAGTCGGCCGTGAACGAGATGCATTCGCAAGTTTTCCGAGCCATGCGGTCGGCGTCATACTCCAAGCGGTTGCAGGCCGCGAAAAGCATCAGAAGGCAAGGCAGCAACCAGACGAACGAACAATGGGAGATGGAAGTTGGGCGGCGTGACATAAATATATATTTTAGTATTCAAAAAACTCACAAATCATGACATCGCGAGGGCACATGGAAATAGCCGGACGACAGATCGTCCGGCTATAGGGGTCAATAAAAGGACACAACAGTCTTAGAGACCTAAGCCGAGGTCGACATCGCAGTCTTTCAGAGCATCCATGTAAGCATCCTGGAAGGCTTTCTGGTCTTCTTCGCTGGTGTATTTCTTCTCCATTTCATCGCCGAGTTTTTCCATTTCCTGGCTGCAAGCCTCGAATTTTTCGGTATCGTTCATCACCTTGAGGCAGTCGCAGCCTTTCTTGGCGGCTTTCTGAGCATCGGATTCGGGATTGCTGCAGGCAGCGAACATGGCCACTAATGCGAAGGTGGAGAGAAGATAAAATACTTTTTTCATAATTTGTTATTGTTACGTTTGATTAATGCCTACTCTCTTTGAAGGATTTTCGGCGGACTCCCCATTAAGTTCAACCTGCGAGAAACAGATTCTTAATTTTTTGCAAAGTTACGACTTTTTTTACAATGAACAATTTTTTCGGCCGGCAGCCACCTGGAAGTGCGATATAAAAACATACAAACCAGATATTTAATAGCGACAAAAAATTCGCCCGCCTTTCCGGCAGAAAAGCGCAGAAAGGCGAGGTGTATCGGAAATGGGCCGCCGAAGAGGGATACGGAGGAGCCGCTGTGCAAAGGATTGTTTTTACACATTTGATTTACAAACACCTACAGCGCCTCCCTATTTTTATTTAAAGTATCCTTAATAGAAAAAGACACACAATTGAAATAAAAAGTGTACTTTTGCAGTCGTGAAGCGAAACGAAAATAGGATGTTTTTATGGCTGATGCTGGCGCTGATTTTGGTGGTGCCCGCATGGGCCGGCGGCCGCACCGAACGAGACACGTTGGGCAGCGGCGCCCGCATCTGTTTTTCGGAGAACCGCGGCCAATGGGAGCCGCAGGTGATCTTCCGCTCGATGATGCACGGAGCCACCCTGTTTGTGGAAAAGGACTGCTTCACCTTCGTGGTGCAACACCGCGACAACGAGAACCTGCACCATCCCCCCCTGGCCAGCGACGGCAAGGGACGCTACCGCCAACACGCCTACCGCATCCGCTTTGAGGGCTGCACGACCGCGACGGTGGAGGGCACCGAACGCGACGACGGCGTGGAACACTACTACATAGGACGCGACCGCAGCCGCTGGGCCTCGAATGTGGGCACCTACCAGTCGGTGGTTTACCGGCAGCTGTACCCGCAGGTCGACATGAAGGTGTACGCCGCCAGCAAGGCGCTGAAATACGACTTCATCGTCTACCCCGGAGGACGTGCCGACGCCATCGAGATGCGCTACGAAGGCACCGACGGGCTGCGACTGAAGAACGGCAACCTGGAGGTGCGGACCTCGGTGGCCGACATTGTGGAGCTGCGCCCCTACGCCTACCAGATGGTCGACGGGCGCCAGGTGGAGGTAGCCTCGCGCTACCGGCTGGAGGGCGACAGGATACGTTTCGAAGTGGGCCCCTACGACAGCAGCCAGGTGCTCATCATCGACCCCTACCTCCATTTTTCGACCTACACCGGTTCGACGGCCGACAACTGGGGAACCACTGGCTGCTTTGACGAGTACCGCAACACCTACACCGCCGGCGTGGTGTTCGGAACCGGCTATCCCGTCTCGCTGGGCGCCTACGACGGCAGCTACAACGGCAACTGCGACATCGGCATCTTCAAATTCGACAGCAGCGGACAGCAGCGGCTCTACGCCACCTATCTGGGCGGCAGCATGGCCGACATGCCCCACAGCATGTTTGTGAACACGATGAACGAGCTGGTGGTGTTCGGCACCACCGGGTCGGGCAACTTCCCCGTGAGCGCCAACGCCTACGACACCAGCTTCAACGGCGGCACCTCGCTGCAATATGAAGGCAGCACCACCATCAACTTCCCCAACGGCTCGGACCTCTTCATCTGCCGCTTCAACAGCGACGGCAGCCAGCTGCAGGCATCGACCTACGTCGGCGGCAGCGGCAACGACGGACTCAACTACCGCAACTCGTTCGACTACGCCACCATCATGATGGGCAACGACTCGCTCTACTTCAACTACGGTGACGGCGCCCGCGGCGAAATCATCACCGACCAGCAGAACAACATCTATGTGGGCAGCACCACCACATCGACCGACTTCCCCGTGACCGCAGGCTGCATACAGCCCACCGGCGGCGGCGGACAGGACGGCGTGGTGTTCAAGATAGACTACAACCTGCGCAACATCATGTGGTCCACCTATCTGGGCGGCAACCACGACGACGCCATCTACTCGGTGGACTGCGACAAGGACTACAACGTCATTGTGTGCGGCGGAACCAATTCCACCGACTTCCCCACCACGCCCGGCTGCTACAAGCCCAACTACGGCGGCGGCAGCGCCGACGGCTTTGTAGCCAAGATATCCTATTACGGCAACACGCTGATGGGCAGCACCCATTTCGGATCGACAGCCTACGACCAATGCTACTTTGTGCGCTGCGGCAAGCAGGACGACATCTTCCTGTTCGGGCAGACCAAGGCCTACGGCAGCACGCTGATACACAACGCCAACTACGGCACACCCAACAGCGGACAATTCCTGGCGCGCTTCCGCAGCGGGCTGGACTCGCTGGTGTGGAGCACCGTGGTGGGCGACGGCAGCGGCGAACCCAACATCTCGCCCACCGCCTTCACGGCAGACATCTGCAACCGCCTCTACCTGAGCGGATGGGGGCGCCTCTTCCTGGGACGCACCTTCAATGGCACCAGCTACGCCTGGAACACCCACGGCACGAGCAACCTGACGGTGACCAGCGACGCCTACCAGAGCGTCACCGACGGACAGGACTTCTACATCATGGCGGTGGACATCGACGCCAGCCAGCTGGTGTACGCCACCTACTTCGGCGAGCAGCACAACAGCAGCAACTACTACAGCGGCGGCGACCATGTGGACGGCGGCACCAGCCGTTTTGACCGCCACGGCACCCTCTACCAGTCGGTATGCGCCAGCTGCAGCGGCGGCGACGACTTCCCCATCACCGTGGGCGCCTACGGACAGCACAACAACAGCAGCAACTGCAACAACGCCATCTTTCGGCTGAACCTGAGCAGCGACTTCCCTGTGGCGGAATTTCTGATACCCCCCACGGTATGCCTTTCGGGCAACAACGTCGAGCTGGTGAACACCGGACGCGGCACCAACTACCTGTGGCTTTTCGACGACGGCACCTCCTACCCCACCAACAGCACCCTGCCCTTCAACCACACCTTCACCACACCCGGACTGCACCAAATCACGCTGATAGCCTACATGCCCGGCGCATGCAGCAACAGCGACACGATGACCCGCAACATCATGGTGTTGGGCAACAGCAGCTATCCGCTCGACACGCTATCCACCTGCCCCGGCATCCCCCTCCAAATCGGCATCGCCCCCACCCCAAGCTGCACCTACCAATGGATTGGAGGCCAGGTGAGCGACAGCACCATCGCCAACCCCACCGTGACACAGACCGGCACCTACACCCTGGTGGTGACCACCACCGACGGGCAATGCAGCGACACGCTGACGCAGGTGGTCAAGATTGGCGAAGCCGACGCCACCATTATGGGCGACACGGTGAGCTGCGACAGCCCCACCCTGCTGAGCGTCAACGCCCCCGGTATGAACAACAGCTACCAGTGGTCGAGCAACGCCGCCATGACCGACACGCTGAACAGCGATATGAGCACCCCCTTCTACAGCTTCACGCCCACCGGCGCACAATGGCTGTACCTGCGCGTGGTCGACGACCTGGGATGCGTGAAGGAAGACAGCATCCACATACGATTCGACAACATCATCGACACCTTCGACATCTTCGAGCCCCGCTGCCCCTACGACCATTGGGGACAGCTGCATGTCACCTTCAGCGACGCCGGGACGCCCCCTTACAGGTGGTCCATCAACGGCGGCCCCTGGAGCGACATGGGCAGCCCCGGCGAGCTCTTCGGATGGACTCCCGCCCCCGCCGGCACACCCGGACGGCTCAACATCAGCGACGCCAACGGATGCGACGTGGAACTGGATTTCACCATAGCCGAGAAGCCCTACCCCATCATCGACACGACGGTGAACCACATCGCCTGTCTGGAGTCATGTACGGGCAGCATCACGGTGAACGTCAGCGGACCCTCCACCTACAGCCTGTTGTGGCTGGACGACAGTTCGACCACGGCGACGCGCAGCGACCTGTGTCCCGGACGCTACATACTGGAAGTGACCGACAGCAGCGGCTGCCAATTTTATGACACCATAGAGGTGCTGGAGAACTACAACATGCACCTGACGGTGAGCGACGCCCACAACAGCTGTCCGAACCTGTGCAGCGGCAGCGCCACCGCCGCCGCCAGCGGAGGCACAGCCCCCTACACCTACACCTGGAGCAACGGCGAGACCGAGAGCACCGCCCACCAGCTGTGTGAAGGCACCACCATCGTTGTGGCCACCGACGCCGACGGATGCGAGGTGCGCGACAGCATCGCCATCGACGTGCAACACTCGTTCGACGCCATCGACGCATGGGCCGACGACGAGGTCATCTTCGGAGGGCACTCCACCGGGCTGCATGTCACCACCATCCCCAACGGCAGCTACTACTGGAGCCCGTCGGACAAGGTGGACGACGCCTCGTCGCCCAACCCCACCGCCACACTGGACGACACCACGATGTTCATCGTGACGGTGACCGACTCGATAGGATGCACGATGGACGACACGGTGGTGGTGAAATGCGTGAATGTGGTTTGCGGCAAGCCCAACATTTTCATCCCCAACGCCTTCACGCCCAACAACGACGGCAAGAACGACCAGCTCTGCTTCAGTGGCGACTGGGTGCAGGAGTTCCACATTGCCATCTTCACCCGTTGGGGCGAGAAGGTCTACGAAAGCGACGACATGAACGCATGCTGGGACGGGCGCTTCCGCAACAACTGGTGCATGCCCGGCGTGTATGTGTACCATTGCCGCATCACCTGCCAGGACGGACAGACCGGGCAATTCAAGGGCGACATCACGCTGATACGCTAGCTTAGAAAGGAAAAAACGATGAACGAAAAGAAAGAGAAGAAAGACCAATATATCATAGCCTACATTGCCGACTTCGGTCGGACGGAGGCCGTTGTCACGTATGCCATCCACCTGTCGCGCATGCTGCGCAAAGGGCTGGTGCTCTTGCACATCTGCGACCCGCGGCATAGCGCCCTCACCCCCGACGATGCCGAAGCGCAATTGAAGCAACTGCGCAACACGCTGTTGGAGCGTGAGTGGTTCGGCGCCGCGCTGGACGACAAGGAGGTGACCTACGCCGCGCTGAAAGGCAACAGCCGCCAGCTGATAGCCGCGCTGCCCCAGCTGATGGGCGCGGTGGCTGTGGTAGCGCAGGCCGACCGGAAATGCCACGGGCGCAACCCCATGAGCGTCAGCAGCCTGCTGAAGAATTTCGCCGACTGCAAGACCGCTTTTCTGGTAGTGCAGGAACCCCTCACCCACCCCGAGCGGATGAAAGAGGTGGCGATGGCCATCGACTTCAAGAAGGAGAGCAAGGACAAGATGATATGGTCCAGCTACTTCCCGCGGTTCGGCAATGCCAATATGCATGTGCTCTACTACGACTACAAGGATGCCTTTTTGAAGGATAAATGGTACGCCAACATGAAGCAGCTGCACAAGCTCTACACCGATTTGGGCATCACCTTCCAGCCCCACATCATCGAATCCAAGTCGACCTACCAGGACATCAACGCCCTGCGTTTTGCGGCCGCCCAGGGCTACGGGCTGTTGATAGCCGTCACCACCAAGGAGAAAGACGGCCTGGAATTTTTCATCGGCACCCAGGAGCAGCGCACCATCGTGAACCGCGACGCCATCCCCATCCTGTTCCTCAACCCCCGCGAAGACCTCTACGTGCTTTGCGACTAGCGGGGAGGACGGACTTTGGGGGCGAGTCTTTTGGGTGTGCATTTGAGGTATGTTTTTGGGGGTGCATCTGTTTGGGTGCGCTTTTTGAGGTGCGCCTTTTGGATTGCATCTGTTTGAGTGCGCCGACACAGACGCCAATCAGCCTTCACGGCTTTCAGAATGGGCCAATACAAAATAAGGCCGCCAGCAAGCTGGCGGCCTTATCTGTAGGAGATTATTAAGGATGGATCCTATTAAGGATATATTATGGCGTAAGGTTCATTTTACAGAATGAATTGTCCATTTAATATTGGTTCTTCCGACAAATGCGTAGGTGAGACACAATAAAAGAAGCTGGCATTTCGTATTGTAAATGCTAATAATAAGTACGGAATGGAAACCAGCTTCAT
>CADBDA010000015.1 GCA_902793295.1 uncultured Bacteroidota bacterium | reverse complement strand
CAATTAAATCAGTGTTTTGAAAACATTTGAAAACATATCAAACCATCAAACTATAACTTTCGGCAAAGCCGAAAATAGTTATTTTTGGCGCTTTCAAAACACTGATTATCAATACTTGCATTTCTACAGTTTTTCCTCCTCTTTCACCGGCAAAGAGAAAGACCCCGAAACGGGGTATAGTTATTTCGGTGCCAGATACTTGGAGCATGATTTGATGACTGGTTGGCTCAGCGTCGATCCGATGGCAGACAAATACCCAAGTATTTCGCCATATGCGTATTGTGCGTGGAATCCGGTAATACTGACAGATCCAGATGGATTAAAACCTCGTTTTATGGGTTTGTTAAACTATTTGGGTATAGCAAAATACGGTCTCAGTAGAGCTGGCGAGGCAAAAACTATTGGCAATTATTATATTTTGCCAATATACGATGCCGAAAATAAAGAATTGATTGCTTATAACGCTGTAAGGCATCGTTCAAACGGCGATATTGTTACGGAATATCAGATGGATCCGGGCGATTTAGAGATGTTTCGGAACAATGTTCATTATTACGAAATGGCCGCTAATTTGCTTTATTGCAATGGCGAACCGGATTGGAAATATGTGGCAATGACTGACAACATTTTTTCGGGAAATATTGGAGGTGCATTGTCTGAATTAGGAAAAATGTG
Source organism: uncultured Bacteroidota bacterium (assembly GCA_902793295.1). Taxonomy (GTDB): domain Bacteria; phylum Bacteroidota; class Bacteroidia; order Bacteroidales; family P3; genus Colimorpha. Next base: position 119,163 of record CADBDA010000015.1, on the reverse strand, counting down.
GAAGTCTGCATTGTCTAACCCGTCATTCTATTTGATAACAGCTCTTTCAATAATATCATCAGACAATCCTCGTGTTTCTGCTAAGGTAAACCAAATCGTCAGAGATATTAAGAGTATTGAATCAATGGGAGGGAAATTGACATTCCGCCCACTAAATAAAATGAATCTCCAAGAATTGAATATGACTATTGAGAACAATACTCAAAAAATAAATCTGAGGATTGAAACTCACCCACTTGATCATAAAAATCCCAAGCGTCATATGAATGTTGATTATTTTGAAAACAAAGGTGATGGATGGAAAAAAAATCAAAGAAAATCAAAACACATAATAATAGAATAATGAAACAGAATGGATTGTTTTTTTTAGATGTACTATCCATAATGCCCAAAGATGGAACCTTATGTTATATCCAAGCCCCTGATTTAGAGGACTCCTTAGTGATGCAAAAGACAGATGACCCTGCTTTAATGTTGATGAGATTCGATAATGATTCCTTAGATAAAATAAAAATTAAGATTATGCTTGATGATATTCAAGATTTTATTATGTATATTTCCATCAGGAATAACGGAATCATCTATTTTGAAGGATATGATGGAATAGAATTTGGAATCTTTTCTAAATTCTTTCATATTCCTCGTTGGTTTATTAAGAAATATAAACAAGAAAACAGATATGGAATCTCTACCGATTGGTAAAATGTCATATACCCCGTTGCGGCAAATGTTCTAGTTGTGTATTGTTGCGTCAGATTTCAAATCTGGCACCTGGAACCCAGTGAAGTTAGTGGATCCTGATGGGATGGATATTTGGATTGGTGATATTTTATACTCAGCAAATATGTCTTCCGAGGATGAAGACTATGATGATTTTTCAAAAATGGCAATTAATGCACTTAATGAAATCTACCAGACAGCAGAAGGAAAGTTAATGCTTGATGATTTAATCTCAAAAAATATATATGTATCAATTTCTTATGGCTATGAAACCGAGAATTATCTTGACCCTGCAGATGATGACTCGTATTACAATATAGAGACAAATACCCCTGGCACAGGGGAAGGTTTTAATTGCTACATTTACTGGAATTCGACACAAAGTGGCGGGCAGCGTTGCGTTAATGGTGCTGACTATAATACCACATTAGATCTTGCCGATGAAATTGCGCATGCTTTTGATGCTGTCAATGGATGGGCATATAAGCGTCAAGAGACAAAAAATGGTGATTATATTGACGATGGCAAAGTAAATAATTATGACAAACGTGAATTCCAGGCTGCATACAGAGTAAATGTTATTAGAGAACAAATGGGGAACAATAATTATCGAACTAAATATTATTCCAGTCCAAACATTGCGGATAAAAAAACATTTTATAAACCCTGCTGGTACACCCTTAGGACCACGGATAAATCGCAACGAATCGTTTATGACATACCACAATGATTAAGAATTTGATTACTACCATATTGCTGTTATTGTCGCAGATTGGACCAATTGAGCCAGAATATGTAACAATTCGAACCCAACGGTTCTCATTTCTGCCCTACGAATTTTCTCTTCAAATACCGGAAGATTATAAGGAAATCGAATGCTACATAATGTCCGGACAACCATTGGAGATACATATAACGTTCTCTAATGGTGGATACGTCTACCTTTCTCAACAGGATTACATTCCCAATACAGGAAGGATAAGGTCTTTGGGGAAAGACATCTATTATAAACGGTTTGGTTTTTTGACGCGCAAACCAAGTGACATATATAATCCTGATGGTAAAAAGCTGGTCCTGTTCAACAATGAAGGTAAAGACTCGGATGGACTATATTGGAGGGATGTTCACTATATTTTCCCCGATTCAATATGTTACACTCGCCGAAATGGGGTTCTTGTTCAAGAGATCAAAGACCGACGATTCCGCGTTTCTGTCGGATACTCCAATGTCCCGCGGAAAGAAAGGAAAAATTTCAATAAAATAATTGATTCGATGAGGTTATTATCAGTTGGCGAGACTGACGATGGAGCCGTCATGATAGATAGCACATTGATTCATATTAACACCAACAACCCAAGAATAAGACGATTGTGCGAAATGCCATCTGTTGATGAAATACAGAAGCGATAAAGGGCAGAATTATAATATTCCCCGTCGCGGCGGATGTTCCAGTTGCGAAAAGTTGCGGCAGATTTGAAATCTGACGCAAAATATGATAAGGATTTCCAAATCCGCAACAACGCAATAATATAGTCCCGTCGCGGCGGATGTTCCAGTTGAGTATTGTTGCGGCAGATTTAAAATCTGACGCAAAATATTATAAGGATTTGCAATCCGTGGTTGAGTCTACAGTATCTATATGATTTCCTAATCCGCAACAACACAATATAATACTCTGCCAAACGTTATGTCAATAAAATCAGTGTTTTGGAAATGTTCAGAAACATATCAAATTGTCAAGTCATCGCTTTCGGAAACGCCGAAAATGGTTGATTTTGGCATTATCGTTCAGGAGCTAAGACATGAATACATTATCGTCAGGGAACTGGGCATCTGCGATATCAACGGCGTTTTTTCGATACGAGTGACTCCCGATATGAGCGACAATAATATGTTAATTGCAATCTTCAACGAGGAATACCAAACGTCGGTTTATATTCTAGACGTAAAATTATAATCCAATCCAGTCATTTTTTTTTTCAAAACAAGGCTCTTCTATTTTTGATCAGGACGAATAGGATCGGGTTTTTCGACGTTAAAAAGTTATTCCAGTTACCCTAATTATAAATAAATGTGTATCTTTGCACCTAAATTCAATGAACAAATGACGGCACAAAAACCCCTTTTCTCCGACGCTTTTATCGGGAGGCGTAGTTGTTTGCAACATGTGACACTTTTTGCCGCCGTGTTCGGATCGGCGGGGCGCTTTTCCGTGTTCGGATCGGCGGGGCGCTTTTCCAAATCGCAGCCACCGCGGAGGGTGGCTTTCTCCGCTCCTTCGTCGCTATCGCAAAGAGCCACTGGCTCTTCGCTTCACGCGCTGACTATTCCCCTGAACCACTTCCTTGCAGGTCTGTCCAAGCCCAACCCGTTCATATAGTTGTATGTGGCAACGCGAAGGGCATTGCCCACGGCATCAAGATCGTAGTCAAAAACCGATTCAAAGGGTATTTCATTATTACAGAAAGGATGCCATTTCAGCGGTTTATCCGCATGACGGGCTCCATAACGCTCAGGTTGTTGCCCCGACAGACTATGTACCGTCATGGCATAGCGATGCCAGAATGCAGATTGTACAATGCCTTCCTTAAACATGCGCCGCACATTCTCCAGCGCATCGATTGTTTCCTCCAATGTCTCTGTCGGAAACCCATACATCAGATAGGTGTGCACCATGATGCCGGCATCTCGAAAATTTCGGGCGACATTTACCGTCTGCTGCACACTGACTCCCTTGCCTATAAGTTTCAACAGGCGGTCGGAAGCCACCTCCAATCCCCCACTGACAGCAATGCAACCCGCCTTGCTCATCAGCTGGCATAGCGAGGAGTCGTACCGCTTTTCGAACCGGATATTTCCCCAAAAGGAAAATGTCAATCCACGTCTCAGAATTTCCTCACAGACCTGCTGCATCAGTTGCGGGGGTATGGCTTCGTCGACAAAATGAAATCCGCTGCTGCCTGTCTGTTTCGCTATGCGTTCCATGCGGTCCACCACCGTCGTTGCTTTCGGGGCATCATATCGGCCGATATAGTCCAACGTTGTGTCACAGAAGGCACATTTTGCCCAATAGCAGCCATGAGCCATCATCAGTTTGTTCCACCGTCCGCTGGTCCAAAGCCGCTGCATGGGGTTCGTCATGTCGGCCAAAGAAAGATAGTGAGCCATCGGAAGCCCTTCGAAATCGGGAGTCGGCAGTTGTTCGTTGACCACCTGTGTCGGCAGCCCGCATCCGCAATCATTCACATAGCGCACCGTGTTTTCCTCGCGCCAGTAGGTCCTCAACAGCTGTTCTTTGGAGAGTTCACCGTCCAAGTGCTGCAACAGCCGCAACAGGGGCAATTCGCCATCGTCCAAGGTCACAAAGTCGGCATAGTCGAACAATCCCGCGTCGCCCAACTGACGCCACTCCGTATTGGGGAAACCGCCTCCAAAGGCAATCACGATGTCCGGCCGCACCCGCTTCAGATGCTGCGCACACCGCAGGGCGCTGAGCAAGCAACCCGGGAAGGGTATGCTGAACCCTACCAGCGTGGGATGCTCTTCTGCCACAGCCTCGTCGAGCAACTGCAGAATCACTATCTCGATAGGCGAAGGTGGCTGCTGCAGCTCACGCTCCAAAATGTCGAAACGCTCAGCATAAGTGCTGATATGCTCCGCATAGCGTACCATGTCGAAATGGGGGTCAACATGCGTGCGAAGAAAGTCGGCGATATCCTCGAGAAAACAGGTGGCCAGCAATCGCGCTTTGTCAGTAGTTCCGGCCATTCCAAATGCCCATTCCAGGTCATCGCTATTCCCTGCTCGATGGCTTTCGGGCAGCAACGTGCCCGCAGCTATACGTGAAGCCAGCGTGTCATCTGCGCCACGCAAAAAACGCATCACGGCATCCACTGCCCCTATAGTCTCTTTCGCACCAGGATAGCCGACCGGATATACCGTCGACAGAAAGCGGCTGCTAAAGACCTCACCTGTCACCATGATGCCCAGATCTCTTTGGGCCGTGGCATAACCTTGCTGCTGCAGAAACGCCTTCAGTTGCGTGGTGGCAGGATAGGGCGTGTTCAGCTGCGTGAATGGCGGCGTGATGAGCAGCAATTTTTGCATGGGTTGGTGTTTTAACGGAAACTGAGACGGCCGAATTTGTAGCCGTAACCGACGGTCAGCGTATACATGCCCACCGACAGCGAACCTTGCGCCATCTCCACCTTGGCAAAACGCGGAGGAGTGACCAGATAGCGTGCATCCAGATAAATCTCGTTGCGCACATCGGGGGCGAAAACCATCTGGAGACCGCCGGCGGGCGAGAAGAGGAAATGTGACTGGTCGTCAAGTCGGGTGACAATACCGGCACTCACATAGGGACGCACATTGAAAAATGAATGTAACCGGTCAGGATTGATAAAGCCCATCAGGTCAAGCATCAGATCGCCCCTGACATTATAGTAAGAGAACAATTCATCTGCGCTGCGAGTATAGAAACCCGAAAGATTCATACGTATGTGCCAACGGGAGGTGAGCCGTTTGCCCAAACCAAATTCAAATATCGGAGTGATCAGTTTCATACGGCTACTGAGATCGCCCACACCATTATAATTGAACGAATTGATTCCTAATGCCAACTGGAAAAACCAGTCGTTGCTGAACTGTTTGGTCTCGTAACGAGAACGGCTTCGTGTGGGATTGTAGGCAATGTCGTACAAAGCGCCCAACTGTAGCGTCAACAGGGTAGATGAGCGTTCGTTATTGTCAAAATCTGACGGGTGGATAAAGGCTTCCAGTTCAGCAAAAAGCCGCCAATCTGACCCGATACGGTAGGTGGCGCCGACACCGGCAATGCCGCTGAAATCGTTATCGCCTAACGAATTGTGAACCAAGCCAACGCCTAAAAGCATGTAACTGGTGATCTTGTCGCTGGGATTGCGACCCCGCAGGGCAGTCAGCAGGTCAAAGAAAATGTCACAATGACCGTAATAAAGCATGTAGGGATCAGAACCTGACGAAGCCAAATGGGCAGCAAATTGCAACCGTAATCCTGCAGTATTCAGCAGCCACTTGCCACCAGTTAGGGATGCGCCCCCTCCTATACCAACGCCATTGGTGTTAAAATAGAAATTGGGGCCGGCACCAATTGAAAGGAAGGAGTTACCGAAAAAGCTGTGCGCCTGCGACTTGACACACATCGGAATAGTCATTAGAAGCAATAAGAAGAGTAAACGACGTCGCATATATTATCTATTTATTATTCAGATCATTAAAACTATCCGATTTAAAAAAGGCGGGAGTTGAGCACTCCCGCCATATCATATTACAAAGTCTTATTATTTGACTTTCTCAGCAAATTCCTTGATGGTAACCTTCTCAGGCTCGGGTTTCAGCTGCTCCTTGAAAAGAGCACAGGTGTTCTGAGCATAGAGTCGGTCGACTATCTGCTGCACATTCTGACGGTCTTTGGCAATCGTACGAGCCGACTGTTCCAAACGCTCTTCACGAGCTTTCTCATCCTCGCCTTCCTGTGCGGTGTCGTTTTTGCTCAGAATGTCTTTCACATAGTCCACAATATCGTTCTGGGTAGGCTCGATGGACTTGATTTTGTTCAAAGCATTGTCCACCATCTCCCACTTCAGCGAAGGCAGATATTTCTCAGCCCACTCGGCCTCAACGCTTTCAGCAGTCACATCCTTGTCACCGCGGTTGGCAATCCAACGTTTCAGGAAAGCCTCGGGCATGGGAGCCGTGAAGTTGTCGATGAGCTGCTTGCGGACCTCGTTGACATAGAAGATGTCAGCCTGCTCGTTGTAGCTCTTCTCCAGTTCCTTGCCAAGCATCTTGCGGAATGCGGCCAAATCTTTCACGGTCTCACCGGGAAACACTTTGGCGAACAGTTCGTCGTTGATCTCATGGGGAGTGATATGCGAGCAACCGCTCACGGTCAGCTGAACGTCAGCCTTGAATTTCTTGGCTGCAGCCGTTTCCAGATGGAAATGCTTCTCAATGTCGGCAGCCGAGAATGCTTTGCCTGCGTTGAAGACAATCTTGTCCTCAGCTTTTTTACCGATGAAAAGGGGCTGGATCTCTTCCTGATTCTTCAGGGTGGACAGGTCGAAGGAAGCGAAAGTGCTCACACCACCTTCCTTGACATTGCCGTCCTTATCCAGCTCTTCAACCTTGCCGTACACATAGTCGCCTTCACCGATCACCTCGGGAGTCTCAAATTTACCGTAGCGCTGGCTGATTTCTTCCACCTGCTTGTCGATATCTTTGGGGTTGACCTTGATCTGATACAACGAGGCGTTCACCTTGTCCCAAGCCAACTCCACCTGCGGCATCAGTGCGGCATCAAAATAGAACGTATAGTCTTTGCCTTTCTCGAAATCAATTTTTCCTGTCTTCTCGTCGTTCGACAACGGACTGCCGATGATGTCCAGTTTCTCGTCATCAAGATATTTATAGAGCGACTCGCCCAACAGTTCCTGCACTTGGTCAGCAACCACAGCGCTCTTGTACATGCGCTGAATCAAACCCATAGGTGCCATTCCCTTACGGAATCCGGGCACCGTCGCTTTCTTCTGATAGTCTTTCAGTTGCTTGTTGACCTTCTCTGCATAGTCATTTTCGACGATTTCCACCTTGATCAGAAGGTCCAAATCGCCCAAATTTTCTCTTGTGATATTCATCTTAGATAGTTAATTTATTGATTTTTAATATTATATTTTCAAACTCGTAATTTGCAAAATTACATAAAATTTCCGAATTAGACACAACCTTAACAAAATATGTGATAATTAAAAACAAAAAAACGTCAAAATCTCACACCGTTCACATGACAGTCAGCACTTTACAGTCATATTTTGCAGCAATTCTTCTTTGTTCGGAGACTCAGCCTTATTCAGAATCCAACTCCCAGTTCGATAATCTGTCTCACATAGTCAGACACGGTCGACAACGGGGTGCCTATCTTGAAAAAGAGATGTCTGCGTCGAGCTGCAAAAACACCGACCCCTCCTTCAATATTGGAATAGGCATAGGGTTCCTGGTTGATGGAGCCGACAGGATGGGTGGCATAGAGGTAGGCAGCCAAAGGCTCTGTGGCACAATGGATGTAGATATCCACCGTGTCGATGATATTTTTATTACAGGTGTCTCCTTCAAGGGCTTGTTTGATTCGCGACAGGAACGTGTTCTGTTCCAACTTTGTGGAGCAATAGCGCTCTGTCATGTCCGACTTCACCACATTGCAGGGAATGTCAATATAGTGGGGCGTAATGGTTGTATCGTAGGGCACATGGGTACGATCCACAATGAAATCGCGATAGTAGAACCGCACCACAGGTTGGTACTGACGTGCATCGCGCAACGTCGACCACTTGATGTCGCACGATTTGTTACCCGATGCGCCACTGAACTGGAACAGCGTGACATTGTTGGGTTGCTGCAACGTCATCGTTCCGCGAATCAACAGCGTTTCGCCCTTGGCAATCGTGTCTCCACTGGCATTATCCAACACCTTCAGACAATAGAGGCAGGTGGTGTCAAGTTGTCCTCCTGTCGGACACACATAAACCGGGTGAACCGTATTGTAAAACATACCAGAATCCTTGTCGGTAATCGTCGTGTAGTCGAACGTGTAGATTTTACGCGGATTGTCGCCATAGCGGTGGCGCTGGCCGTCATTATCCACCCAGGTGTTCCACTCCTCCATCAATACGGTGACCGCATCCTGCGGGTAATAGATGGAATCCGCTATAGCGGCATAATGGTACTGATTTCCCTCGCCCAAATAACAACGCTGCAAGCGCACAAAAGTCGTGTCGTCGTCCTGATCCAACAGGCAGTACACCACCGGAATCCGCTTCCAATCGTCGTTTGGCGAAAACTCCACCTCGCACGAAGCGAAGAACATCATCCCCACCAGCAATAGCAATATGTTTTTTTTCATCGTAATATGTCCTTATAAAATATTCAAATCTTTTCTTTTACTTGTCCAAATTTATTGTGGCCGAACGGATAATCACGGAGGCACAAAAGCACCCGAAAACCACCGGAAGGTAGGATATTGTCCCTATCGTGGTCCGCTTGTTGGTCGACAATTCCTCCACCATGGCATGTTCGGCCACAGGTTCGGTGGAGAAAACGGCCGTGATGCCGTCCGACACCCCCATACGACGCAGCCGTTTGCGAACCATCGCCGCCAGAGGGCAGGTGTGGCTCTTGCTGATATCGCTGATACAGACCGCCGTGGGGTCCAGCTTGCCGGCGCTGCCCATCGAACTCACCACGGGCAGTTGCAACCGATGGGCGTGATAGAGAAGAAACACCTTGGGCGACAACGTGTCGATGGCGTCCACCACATAGTCGTAACGTTCCGATTCGAGCAACTCCACCATCCTTTCGTCTCGCAAAAACTCCGTCACCAGACGCACATCACATTGGGGATTTATTTCCTTGAAGCGCTCAGCGAACAGCTCTGTCTTCGGACGCCCCACGGTGCGTTCTGTCGCTATCAGCTGCCGATTGATGTTGGTGACCGACACCCTGTCGCCATCCACAAGTGTCAGCCGCCCTACACCGCTGCGGCACAACATCTCTGCTGCCGCACCTCCTACCCCACCCAGGCCTACAACAAGCACATGCATCGACTGCAGCCGCTGCAAACCCTCGGTTTTCACAAGCATCTCCGTGCGTGTATAGAGCGATTCAGACATCTCGGATGATCGGAAAACACGGTTTAATGAATGGTCTCCATCAGCTGCACCTCGTCGACCATAATCCACGGACGCAACCCTTTGGCTTTATGCCATGCGGGAATGCGTCCCAAGTTCTTGGCCACCAGGCGCACATAGCGCACATCCGTACGGTTCACATCCACAGTCACAGTGACTCGCTGTGCCTTGTTCATCGATTCCTCTTCAGGTGCATATTTCAATTTGGCATTGATGGCCGGCGAATAGTTCTCACCGTCGGCCGAAACAAAGACCTGTACCGCCGTAGGCGCAAATGCCCAAGCGTCGGGGACATGTGCAAAGTTGACAGTCACCTGTTGCAATTCGATGGCCTTGCTCAGTTCAAACACCACATTGAGGTCGTTGCCCGAGAAACCCAACCAACCATGCGAAAGTTCGCTGACATCGCCCTGCTCGCCATCGAAGAGCAACGTCTCCGGATTGTAGTTGTAGGGCGTATTGGCCTTATTGGTATAGGTTGCCTTAACAATATAGTCGTAGTTGAAACGACGAATTGATGTGAACGACGGCGTGCTACCTTTCTTGAAGGCACGGGCTTTCACGTATGTCGAGTTCTTGATAGTGATCGGTTTCTTGTAGACGGGGGAATGTTCGTCGGGGGTGCTTCCGTCAAGGGTGTAGTGGATTTCGGCGCCCGGTGTAGTGCTGCTGAGCGTCACCGTCATCGGTTGGTCGAAGCGCTCGCGGCTGCTGCTGATACGCGGCATAGGCAACACGCTCGATGCAATGACAGGATATTCCACACGGCAGAAGTCGTAGGGGTTATATTCCGAAAGGTCGTAAGCCCTCATGTGGACGCGGAAATGATAGCTGTGAGCATCCAAAAGGTCTTTGTCCGACACTTCGGTACCAGCCAGTGCGCTGCCAACAGCCGCCTGCCGATAGTCGACATTGAGCGTCCAATAATCCTGCTCGGTCAGGGCTTCAGCGCTGCTGGCGTCAGAAAGCTGACGGTCGCTATAGGGGTAGATGCTGAAATTGAAATTGGAATCAAGCATGTCAACAAAAAGTCCTGTTGTCGCATCCTCCACAGACAGCCAACGCACTCCGGAGCGGTTACCGCTCTCCTGAGGTTTGTCATACTTAAAGAAAAGCGACGATGCCGGACGCTTGTAGGTGCCTGCCACTCCGGACGAACGACGGTCGGCGTATGTCTCCTTGTCCAATCCGAACCAACGCACCGTATCCATATTCTTGCTGAGGCACATCTGCATGCCCACCTTGGGCAGGGTCTTCACCTGTTCTGTAGCCACTATTTCATTGTCAAGCAGCACATCGCCAGTATGGAGAACAGCGACCGACTGCTTCACATCGAAGAGCACCACGCCGTTACGGTCGGTGTAACGCAACATGGCATCAACAGCCACCGTATAGGCGTCGATACGACGGAAATTGGATGCCACAACGGTCCGAACCATATTGTCGGGTGACAAATTCTGCCACAGCCGCATTGCATTCTTGTCCACGCGGTCGTTGTCGGTAGCGGCACGCCAGAAGTTGATCTGAGGTGATGACAGCAAATACGAACGGTCGCGGAATTTGAACGACGTGATTTCTGCCCTGTCCAAATCATACCACAGTTCGATGTTGTCGTTGAATATCTGTACCTGACGACCGTTGTCGGGTTGCGACACAAAGAGTTCCTCACGGTCATAGTCGGTCATCTTTTCTTTTTTCACCTCTTTCATCGGCAGCGGAAACTCCACCACGCCGAGTTCCGTACCCTTGGCCACAGCAGCGGTTTCCTTGCGCTGCTTCACGGTGAAGCGGATAAAGAGTTCTTCTCCGGCATAAAGTGTCAAGGCCGGCACCTTGAGCTTGAAATTCTTCGATTCGCCCGGTTTAAGCGACACCGACACCTCACCCTCAATAATTCGGTTCTTGAGATTGGAGAAAATATTGTATTCCAATATATAGTCGTTCAAGGTAAGGAACGAGAGGAAATTCGTCACATTGAATTCGGCAGCATCAGGGCTGATGGCTACCAGTTTGACATCGAAGGGACGATAAATGTTGCGCAACTCAGCCAGATAGGGCAACGGTTGCCGGTCTGATGTCACAAAACCGGGCGTCGACTGCGCTGCTCCGCTGGGAGCATCGGCATAGCGGGCCTGGTTCCAACTGGCAGCGAAACCACCTTGTAGCGAACTGTTGCGGCGCACCAGATCCCACAGCGGTTCGATGTTGCCGTATGAGTTACCTCTGGCCGAACCGAATGAGGCCATCAGCATGCCGCGCGGCTGCTGCTTGGCTGCAAAAAGTTTCAAGTCATCAAAATCCGGATTGATGGCGGCAATAAGGTCCGATTTGTCGGAATAGCCTGCACCTGGATATATCACCGGACGCGATTTGTCTTTCTGCTTCAGTGTACGATGGGCATGCTCCATACAGACACCATTGTCGGGACTGTTGCCCAGCGACCATGCGATAACCGACGGATGATTCTTGAGCCGCTCATACATGTTCTGCATGCGCGAAACGAAGAGGTTGATATAGGCCCGATCGGTGGCCACAGCCTTCTGCTGTGTGGAATAAGGCTGCAGATTGGCATCAGGTATCACATAGATGCCATATTCGTCGCAAAGTTCGTAAAGATAGGGGGCGCATGGAGAATAGAGTGTAGTGCGTATTGCATTGATATTATGCTGTTTCATCAGTTTCAAATCCTGACGCACCTTTTCTTCGGTCGGAAAAGTGCCCGAGGCGACATCATAGAAATGGTAAAGTGTGCCACGCAGCACCACGGGCATGCCGTTCACGGTCAACAGACCATCAGCCAATGCCACCGTGCGAAAACCGAAACGAGAACCGACCGTCTCAACAAGGTTCATTTTCTGGTCACGCAAGCGCACCACCATGGTATAAAGATTAGGGGTTTCATCGCTCCACGCCTTCACACCGGCAATGGAACGCTCCAACTCCATCTCCAACTCGTTTTTCTTGTCGAAAACCATCCAGCGGCCCATCTTCTCCACCTGGCGGCCACGGGGGTCCCAAAGTTCAACTTCCACGTAATACTGCCCCTTGCGCGTGGCGTTGAAAATGTCGAGATTGACCTTGAAGGTTCCCATCTGTGAAGGGCTGTCGTAGTCGGCCGTGATCTGATAGTCCATCACATTGACCGCAGGTTTCAACACAATGTATGGGTCGGCAGTGATGCCGTTGATGGTACGTTCATAGTTCGATTCCAGCAACGAGCCGTCTGTAACACTCACGACCTGCACCACAATGCTGTTGCTTTTGCCGTAGCGCAGATGCTCCGTCAGGTCGAACTCGCTGACATCACGAGAATCTTCACTGTAACCCACGTATTCCTGGTTGACCCAAATATAATAAGCCGATTTGGCCTGTAGGTTGAGGTACGCCCTCATCCCCTTCCAGTCTTTGGGCACTTCAATTTCGCGATAGTATGTGGCCACATAGTTATCGCGGTCAGGCAAGTCTGATGCGTGCTTGATCAGCGGACTTGCCACCTTTTTGTGGTTCATGGTCCACGAACCGTCGGGTACCGTGACGACCGACCAGTTCTGGGCCGAAAAATCTTTCTGCTCGATATTGGTGGGACGGCTGTTATAGCTCGTGCTGAGCGTCATGCGCCACGAGCCTGCCAGACTGACATAATAAGGAGACGCACTGTACTTGTTCTTCTCTATATCATTCTCGTTGCCGTAAGGGATTACATTCGAACGCGGATACAGTTTGTGTTGTTCGAAAATCTCCACGTCGTTCCACTCGTCGCGCGGGGCATCCTGCGACGGTGATTTGCCCTTGTGGGACTGCGCCATAAGAGAACCGCAGGCCACAAAAGCCAACACTAATGTGAGCAGTTTTTTGTTCATAATCATTTAGAAATTAATACCCAAGCCAAATTTGTAATGATGGTAGAGTTCGGGCATTTTGGTGGCTGCCACGTGGTTGAAACCACGTTCCACACTGTTGTTGTGTATCATCTGGTATCCCACATAGACGTTGAGACCCAGCTTCTGCGATATGGCAAAGCGGGCACCCGCCTGGAGACCAAAAGTGATGCCACCCTCGTCGATGCGCGTATATTCTTCGGCACTGTTTTTGGAACCGAAGGGGATGCTATAGCCCAGCTGCACTGTCGAGAAGGGGGTGATACGGTTGCGCAGGTAATGGCTGCGAAACTCAATGAACACCGGTATCTGGGAAAAAGAACCCGAAGCGTCGTTAAGATAGGAGAATCCGATACCGATGCCCGACTCCTTTCGCCACTGCCATCCCGCAACGGCCGTGATGCCGTTCAGACCATACTGGTCGACAGCATTGACAATTTTGCCGTTGGCAGGGTTCATATAAAGGCCACTTTCGTGTTTGAAATTACCCATATGGGTATATTCCACCACGCCATAGAATCCGTAGTATTTGAATTCAATGTGCGGACTGCCCTCTTGGGGGGCCGGCATCGGCGGCTGTTCGGCATACGAAAGGACTGTCGCGAAAAGCAAGGCCAGGAGCAAGACTGTTTTCTTCATTGGAGTATGTGTTTTCAGTTTTGGGACCAACTGTCCGGCAAACAGGTGGCCGGAAAAAAGAAGAGGAAGGGACAGGACCTGCAGTGCCCGACGTCCCTTCCTCAGATTGTGGAATTGCTATTTGATCTCTTTCAGATCGGGAGAGATAATCAGCGTAGCCTCAGTAGCAGCCTGCACGTCAGCAACGGTGAATTCGGGGTTGATCTCCGTCAGGACGATACCTTCGGGGGTGATTTCCATGACACCCATTTCGGTGATAATCATGTTCACCTGGCCTTTGGCTGTCAGCGGCAGGGTGCATTTCTTCAAGATCTTGGGGTTGCCCTTGGCGGTGTGTTCCATAGCCAGAATGACTTTCTTGGCACCAACCAGGAGGTCCATTGCGCCGCCCATACCGGGGGTTTTCTTGCCAGGAATCATCCAGTTGGCCAAGTCGCCCTTCTCGTCAACCTGCATGGCACCAAGAACCGACACATCGACATGGCCGCCACGGATAATGCCGAACGAGGTGGCACTGTCGAAAGTGGAAGCTCCATCCACTGCGGTGATGAATCCACCGCCAGCGTTGATGAACCAAGGATCTTCCTTACCCTCTTCAGGTGTAGGACCCATACCGATCATACCGTTTTCGGACTGAAGGATGACGTTCACACCTTCCGGCAGGTAGTTGGGAATTAACGTCGGCAGACCGATACCCAGATTGACCACGTCGCCATCATGCAACTCTTGGGCTGCACGGCGAGCAATAAAAGTTCTGATTTCGTTTTTGTCCATGATTTATAAATTTATAATTGTTTGATTGTTTTAAACTTATTTCATCTCACGCTTTACCATCTCCTGTGCCACAAACGATGCCACATCGTCGGCATAGGTATTGGCGCCGAAACCGGCATCGTAGCCCAGCTCTTTGGCCAATTCGTGGCTGATACGCGGACCACCGCAGACGAGGATCATCTTATCACGAAGGCCTTCAGCCTCCATCATTTCGACCAGCTCGGTCAGGTTTTTGATGTGGACGTCCTTCTGGGTGACAGTCTGGCTCACAAGCAGTGCATCGGCATGAAGTTCAATAGCTTTGGCAATGAACTCCTCGTTGGGCACCTGGCTGCCAAGATTGTAGGCGTCAATCATATCGTAACGCTCCAATCCATAATGGCCGGCATAGCCTTTCATGTTCATGATGGCGTCGATTCCCACGGTGTGGGCATCAGTACCAGTGGAAGCGCCGACGCAGACAATCTTGCGTCCGATATGTTCACGAATATATTCGTCGCATTCCTTCATCTCCATGGTGGTACTCTCCACCTTGGGGACATGGATATTGGTATAGTCGACCGTATGGGTCAACGAACCGTAGCAGTTCATGAAACAGAAGCCTTCGGTCAGTTCTTTCTGGAACACCACCAGGGGATTCTCAAATCCCATCTTCTTCAGCAACTGCTTGGCAGCTTCTTCTGCCTCAGCACCGGCAGGCACCGGCAGGGTGAAACTCAACTGCACCTTGCCGTCGTTCATCGTGTCACCATAGGGTTTTATCTTGGTAAGGTCTAAGGTTTTGTCGTAATCCTTAGCCTCCATTGAATACAGTCCTTCACTCATTGTGTCTTGTTTTAATTGTGAATTTTGATTTTATGATTATTGACGAGTGGAAGCGCCAACACTTCCTATACTACGGCAGGTCTTATTTTTTGCCTTTCATGATTTCGACAAAAGGATTGTAGTAGTTCTCGGCTTTCACCGTGACACCGTCCAGACCCTTACCGCCATTCTTGGGGCGTTTCACGTTGGCGAAGATGCCCTTTTCCAGTGCGGTGAAGAGGCCCTCGCGCTCCATGTCCTCAAGCAGCTTGGTGGCGTTGTCCAGCACCTCTTTGGCTCGGGTGCGGATGATGCCGCCTTCCTTGAACTCGACCTCTTCTCCGATATCCTTCATGTTGTTGAAAATATACTTGGCGTTCTCGATGGAGAGGTAGCGGTCGCTCATAAAGGGGGTATGGATAGCCTCGGTGGGCATACCCAGCAGCTGCAGACCCTGGTGAGTCCACTGACCGATGATGTTGAACAGCGCATCCTGGATGTGTCCGCGGAAGATGTTGCCGGTCATGAATTTGGTAGGCGGCATGTATTTCAGCGGAGCCTTGGGGAAGATTTCACGAATCATCTGAGCCTGTGCAAGCTCGTAGAGGAAACCGTTCTGAAGCATGGGGTCCATCTCGAATGCATGGCCCAAACCCTGCTGTTCCTCGGGCAATCCGGCCAACAGAGCCAACTGCTCGTTGATAAAGTCGGAAGCCAACACCGTGTGTGCCTCTTCGTAGGCGTCGGCAGTGGTCAGATAGTTGTCCTCACCAGTGTTTATGATGACACCGGCGAAGCCGTTGATGATACGGCTGAAATATTGGTCGATCAGCGTACGCTGCATGTTGATGTCGCGGAACAGAATGCCATAAAGAGCGTCGTTGAGCATCACGTCCAAACCCTCGAGGGCGCCCATGGCTGCGATTTCGGGCATGCAAAGACCCGAACAATAGTTGCAGAGACGGATGTAGCGACCCACCTCCTCGCCTACCTCGTCGAGGGCTTTACGCATGATACGGAAGTTCTCCTGGGTGGCGAAAGTACCGCCAAAGCCTTCTGTGGTGGCGCCGTAAGGCACATAGTCCAACAGACTCTGACCAGTGGTACGAATCACAGCGATGATATCGGCACCCTGACGAGCTCCTGCTTGTGCCTGAACAACATCCTCGTAGATGTTACCCGTTGCCACGATGATGTAGAGATAGGGCTTCGAGCCTTCTCCGATAGTGTTGATGTAGTTTTCACGACGCAGACGGTTGTTACGAATACGTGTCACGTTTTCGTCGACATAAGGCTGGATGGCTTTGGCTGTTTCAGCAACCGGATGCATCGGCAGCTGGGTCAAATCCAATTTGCCCGCCACGATGGCTTCGGCTATTTGCTGGGGAGTCTTACCCGTTTCGATGATGGCATTGCCAATAAAGTAGGCCACGCCCTGTCCCAAGACGCCTTTCGATTTCAATCCGTCGACCACGATATTGGGAAGAGGCACCTCGTTTTCATCGATACCGTCGATGCCGAGCAAACGGCAGATGGTACGTTCGACAGCCACCGTGGTATAATTGCCCACGAAATCCTGCACTTGGTCGGCAATTTTTCGTGCCACACTTCTTGCGTGCTCTACTTTTTCAAAATCAAGTCCAATTTTACTTTTTTGCATAGATTTTATTTTCATTTATATTTTATTCACATTCAATAAATAATCCAACGCCTTTCCTCCACCCGCATAAAGGTTGCAAGTACAAGAAAAGCGATGCAAAGTTAGTGATTTTTTGTGAAATAACAATCCTTTTTTAAAAGAAAAACATTATTATTCCGAAACAACTTTTATAAACACATAAAATACAGCCGAATAACGCACCCGCCCCCCTCTTTGCTTATAAAATAGCAAGGCCGGCATCTGACAATGCCGGCCTTGCTATTTTATTCTGCATCCACAGATGCGGTTCGATGGTGGTGATTCACGACGCGATTGCGTCGCGGTTGTCACATCTGCACCTCTTCGCCGTCTGGGGTGAAAAATTTGTATTCCAAAAGGTTATAGCTCTCCGAAGGATTTATGGTGAGACGCATCTTATACTTGCGCTGCCACTGACGGCGAATGGACTTGAATCCCTTGGTGAGGTAGGCTTGGATATAGGGATGGGTGACGACCGTGAGCTTGCGTTCCTGCTGCGAACTCTCCAGATAACGGAGGTTCGACTCGATCTCGTCGACAACGACCAAGCTGGATTTGATAGTGCCCGTACCGTCACAGAAGGGGCACTTCTCCTGCACATCGACCTCCACCGCGGGACGCACACGCTGACGGGTGATTTGCATCAATCCAAATTTGCTGAGCGGCAAGATCGTATGACGGGCTTTGTCTTTCTTCATTTCCTCAGTCATCACCTCGTAAAGCTCTCTACGATGCTCGGCTTTTGCCATATCGACAAAGTCGACAATAACGATGCCTCCCATGTCGCGCAAACGCAGTTGTCGGGCTATTTCCTTAGCCGATTCGATATTGACTTGCAGTGCCGTGTCTTCCTGGCCGGTGCCCGCCTTGATGTGGTTGCCGCTGTTAACATCGATGACGTGCATGGCTTCGGTATGTTCGATATAGAGATAAACGCCAGAACGGATGGTGACTATGCGGCCGAAAGCACGACGGATATCGCGTTGGACTCCAAACTGCTCGAAGATGGGCGTATCCATCTTGTACAGCCTGACAATGTCAATCTTGTCGGGAGCAATGGTACGTATACAGTCGCGCACTTCGTTGTAGATATCCTCAGTGTCGCAATAGATGGTATTGAAGTCGTCGGTGAGCACATCGCGCAGCAGAGCTGACGTGGCACTAAGCTCCGATTCGATAAGCTGCGGACTATTAACCGTCTTCAATTTCACCGTCATGCGGCTCCATTTGTCGAGCAACAGGCGCAAATCGCTGTCCAGTTCGGCAACAGATTTGCCCTCGGCCACTGTACGCACAATGAGTCCGAAATTATTGGGCCGGATACTTTGAATAAGACGGCGCAGACGGGAACGTTCTTCCGAACTCTTGATTTTTTGCGAAATGGAAATTTTGTTGGAAAAAGGCACCAAAACCAGATAGCGTCCTGCAAACGATATCTCACCCGAAATTTTCGGGCCTTTGGTTGAAATCGGTTCCTTGGCTATCTGACCAATAAGGAACTGACCGACTTTAAGCGTATTGGAAAGGTTGCCGTTCTTCTCAAAAACGGGTTCTATCTTGAAGTTCTCAAGTGTCTGCATGCTGGCGTCTCCATTCATGGCCAGTCGCAGATATTTGCTTACGGAGTTATACTGAGGACCGAGGTCCAGATAGTGGAGGAAGCCATCCTTCTCGTCGCCGATGTCGATAAAGGCGGCATTGAGGCCTGGCATGATTTTGCGTACCTTGCCGATGACGACATCGCCGACAACAAATTGGGTATTTTTCTTTTCTCTGTGTAGCTCCACCAGCTGCTTGTCTTCCAGAAGGGCTATCTGCACATCGCTGTCTGAAGCTGATATGATGAGTTCTTTGTTCATTTGTGGAATAGGGTGCGTTGGTAGTGACGCCAACGGGGTAAAAAACAAAACAAATTACACAAACCGCCCGAGAGCGTTGTGTAATTTGTTTTAGTTTCTGTTAGATGTCGTAAGAAATAAGGTGGGCTTATTTCTTCTTGTGTCTGTTCTTACGCAGGCGTTTTTTGCGTTTGTGCGTAGACATCTTATGTCTTTTGTGTTTCTTACCGTTGGGCATAATTATAATATTTTAAAGTTATTTCGTATTGTTTTTAACGTCTGCCATGAAAGCCTTAGCAGGTTTGAATGCCGGAATGTTGTGGGCGGGAATAATAACAGTGGTGTTCTTGGAAATATTACGTCCGGTCTTTTCTGCTCTTTTTCTGACGATGAAACTGCCGAAACCACGCAGATAAACGTTCTCACCTTCAGTAAGAGAATCTTTAATGACCGTCATCAGCTCCTCGACAACAGTCAGGATGGCAATTTTCTCGATGCCTGTTTTCTGGGCAATTGCATTCACTACTTCTGCCTTAGTCATTTTTAATGAGATTTTAATATGTTATTTTTCAAAATTCAAAGTGCAAAAGTACTACTATTTTTTGAATCTGAGTAACTTTTTTTGATTTTTATTTTCAAAAAACGAGAACACTGGCTATATTTTACTATAAACAAGCACTTTAAAAACAATCACAAAATACGCATCACGTCATCATTCAGGCAACTTGGAGGATTCAACTTGGGTCGTTTCGGGTGGAGAAATTGTATTTTTTGACCGAATAAAAATCATATAAAAAAGGGCTGATCCCAGAATCAATCCGACGAGCCATACAGCCATCGGCGCATCGATATTTTCCACATAAGTGTCGCCGATCGTTCCGTTGGCATACAGGTACCATGCGACCACGACGATGGCATTATTCACGAAATGCGCCGCGACATTAACCAGCATGGATCCGCCATAATAGAAAAGGTAGCCAAGCAGAACCCCAAGAAAGAATCGAGGTAGAAAAACGAAAAACTCGCCGTGCATGAGCGAGAAGATGGCGGCCGACAGAAGAACGGCCACATGGGGGTTGCGCACCCATCGGCCTAAAATGGTTTGGACACCACCGCGGAAAAGAAATTCCTCACAAATAGCAGGAACAAGCGCTATAGCCAGCAGATTGAACAGCAAATTGCCCACACCCGGCAGTGAAAGCATCTCTTCCACCAAGTCCTGGTTGCGCTGTGTACCGTCACGCAACTGTTCCTCCAGCGCCGCCCAACGGCCGCTCCAATGCCACGAGTCGTTGACCTGCGACAGCCAGTCAGTGAAGGGCACCATGAGCAGCAAAACAAAGACTCCTACGGCAGCCAGCAACCATTTGCGTTTCGAGAAGTCGAACCGCAACGAACCGCTGACAGTGTCCGAAAAGAGATAGGCCACAACGAGTGCTGGCACCAGAAAGGCAATCAACTGGGTGACTATCTGCAGCAGCAGCATGTGGTGAACGTTGCCATAGTCCAGACCGAACAGTACCGCACCAGCCGTGACGCCTGCAGCCAAAATAAAAAAAAGGACAACGAGCACAAAAAGTGTTATCAGTTGTCCGAAGGGTTTGGTATTTCTAAAAAATTCCTTCATAAGATTGGTGACCCCGGCGGGATTCAAACCCACGACTTTCGGAACCGGAATCCGACGTTCTATTCAGCTGAACTACGGGGCCATATCGTCTTGCGCGACCGTTTTGCAACAGCAATCACACGTTCTATTAAACGTGAAATTGTAGAAATATTGCGCAAGACTGAAATTTTTTTTCTTATCAGGCGTCCGCAAAGACCTTACCGTCGTTCAAGGTGATCTGCAGCTTGGTGTATTCGCTGTGGAAATCGTTTTTCAGACGGTCGAGATAGCGTGCGCTCTCCCATTTGCACATGGGCAGGTCGTGCAGCAGGTAGTTGCCACAGGTTGCCGGTTCGGTAGCCGGCACCTCATCCTGCGTCATTATCCACTCCAGACACTCGATGGTGAGCTGACGCATATCTTCCACAGTGTATTTTCCGAGCATAATGACATACATACCTGTCAGACAGCCCATTGGTCCGACATATACCACATCTTCCTTGACGCGCGAATTGCGGAACCAGGTAGCCATCAAGTGTTCCATGCTGTGAATGGCGGAAGGAGCTACTGCAGGTTCGTGATTGGGCTCGGTGATTCGCAAATCGAATGTTATGAAGCCCTTGTCTACGCGCGAGACATAGATGCCGGGTTTCAGATGCGTATGATCAATCGTAAAGCTTTGAATAACTTCCATTCTTCGATTATTTAGACAAAAAAAGAGTTACTATTTATTCAGAATTACAAATGGTTACAACGTCTCCAAATAGCGTTTCACAAAATGGAACGACCGGTCGCACATCGAGGCGAGGAAGTCTTCCCATTGGAGCTGGTGGTTGTCGGTGCGTCCCGGAGTATCGCTGATGACGCGCAAACTGAGGAAGGGAATGCCCAGCAGGTAGCAAGTCTGAGCAATGGCAGCGCTTTCCATATCGCATGCCATTCCATCGGGGAATGCGACCTTGATGTCATTCTGTCTTTCCCGGTCGGTAATAAACTGGTCACCCGTGCAGATAAGACCTGTCACCAGACGTTCGTCTGCCGAGAGGGGCACTGCATTGGCATGGGCCAGAAGTCGGCTGTCGGCATCAAAGCGTACCGGAAGTCCTTGCACCTGACCACGTTGGCAGCCAAGTCCGCTGCCACAGTCGACATCGTGGTATACACTTTGGGAGGCAGCCAAGACGTCCATCACCTGCATTTTCTCATCGATTCCTCCTGCCAGACCCGTGCTGATGATGGCATCGGGATGGTGCTGGTTCACCAGTCGCATGGTGCCCACTGCGGCATTAACCTTGCCAATACCACATTGCCACAACACAATTTCGTTGCCTCCTAATCGGCCGGTGTCGCCACCAAGGACATCGAACATCTGTCGGTACTCGATATCCATTGCTATGATAATTCCAATTTTCATATAAGAATCTAAGTTTTAAGGCCTCAAAAATAATTGTTATTTCTTGAATTGTGGGTCGGAAGTCACATCCACTCCCAGCTTCTTGAATATTTTGATGTCCACCTCACCGAGCATTGTCGTCGTGTGCACCTGACAGCCTTTCAACTGCGGCAGCATTTCGAGTGCACGTCGGCAGTTTTCGTCCGAAAGGCTGAGCATCGACAGTGCCAGCAACACTTCGTCGGTATGCAAACGAGGGTTGTTGCCATGCAGCAGACACGTCTTGGTGTGCTGGATGGGCTCGATATATTTCTGCGCAATGAGTTTGACGTTATGATCAATACCAGCCAAATGCTTGATGGCGTTCAACAACATGGCGGCACAGGCGCCCAACAGGGGGCTCGAATGGCCAGTTATGATCGTGCCGTCTTCCATCTCTATGGCAGCGGCAGGTGCGCCTTCTTGAGCGGCGCGTTCACGAGCGGCAACAGTGGTACGACGAAAGTCGGTGGTGATCTTCATCTGCTTCATCAACAGCGCATTCTTGTCGACCTCCGATTCGGGGATGCGGCCCTGCACAAACTTACACAAAGCAGCGAAGTAACGACGAATGATCTCATCCTTAGAGGCTTTGCAGCACACTTCGTCGTCACAAATGCAAAATCCGGCCATATTGACGCCCATATCGGTGGGCGACTTGTAGGGGTTCTCTCCATAGATGCCTTCAAAAATAGCGTTGAGGACGGGGAAAATCTCGATATCGCGATTGTAGTTGACCGTCGTTTCTCCGTAGGCTTCCAAATGGAAGGGGTCGATCATGTTGACATCATTAAGATCGGCAGTAGCCGCCTCATAGGCCACATTCACAGGGTGTTTCAAGGGAATGCTCCAAATGGGGAAGGTTTCAAATTTGGCATAACCGGCTTTGACCCCGAGTTTGTTCTCCTGATACAACTGGCTCAGACACACGGCCATCTTGCCGCTGCCGGGGCCAGGCGCAGTTACAACCACCAACGGACGGCTGGTGCGGATGTATTCGTTGCGGCCAAAACCATCAGCCGAACATATCAGCTCCACATTTGTGGGGTACCCTTCAATCAAATAATGATAGTAAACATTGATGCCCAAGCGTTCCAGACGCTCGCGGAAGGCCTGCGCACTAGGTTGACCATGATATTGCGTGATACAAACCGAACTGACCAGTAGACCACGGTTCTGGAACTCATCACGCAGACGCAACACGTCATCGTCATAGGTAATGCCCAAATCGGCACGCACTTTGTTCTTCTCTATATCTCGTGCACTGATGGCGATAACAATTTCTGCATCATCACGCAGCTGCATGAGCATTTTCAACTTGCTGTCGGGTTCAAAGCCTGGCAGCACTCGGCTGGCATGGAAATCGTCGAAGAGCTTGCCTCCGAATTCAAGATAAAGCTTGTTTCCGAACTTCGAGATGCGCTCTTTGATGTGTTCGGACTGGATTTTGAGATACTTTTCGTTGTCGAAACCGTGTTTCATAAAAAAAATATTAAACCTCCATAGCACCCCCCTGAAGGAATGCTATCGAAGCGGTGAATATAATAAATGAACTACGGGATACAAAAGTACGCAGATTTTTATAAATACAAATTATTCCGCTTTCAGAACGAACCAACAAACAAACACAACAAACTAAAATACAGCATCTTGAATTGTTAATAACTTTTCGATGAATCCGATACTATCTGTGCTTGGTCAGAGCCTATCCCAACAATTTTTGTCGGAAAAAAAATAACAAACACCAAAGCCGGCAGCCCATCAAAACACCCCACATGCATCATCAAAAAAAGAAAAAAAGTAAACAAAAAAATAAAACTTCCGTATAATATATGAACAAAATAATAAGACTAAGGGCCATAAAGACTTTAAGGACCTTAAGGACTTTAAGAACCCGTCAATAAAAACGATACACAATCAATGACTAACAAGGAGATGAAAAAAATATTCCTTATTTCGCTGGCCACACTCTTCACACTTGCGGCCTTCAGCCTCATGGCCGTGCAGTATGTGCAGATGAAACGAACTGTTACTGTCAGCGACAATCTCTTCAATATCAGCGTCAACAACGCCATGGACGATATGATCGAACAACTCGACCGCCTGAAAGTGGAAGACTATATCAGCCAGCAAGACCGCTACATGCTACTGAAGTTCAAAAGAATAGAAGAGCTTAACACCCAAATGCAGGACGTGGTGAAAGAGAACTACAATGTCTTCTACGACACCACCCTTGTCCAGGTTGGCGTCACCATGATCGACAGTGTGCATTTGTTGCCTGGCGTAAAAGTCAGTTCTTCCGACAGCGCCGCCATCAGCCGTTACAACACCATTCTCGCCACACGCGACCGACTCCAAAACGGCGACGAGTTCTATAACCGATTCGTCAACGACATTTCCGAATATGTCGTCGACAACATCATGACATCCAACACCTTCAATCATTATCTGCTCGACTCCCTCATCACCGACAAACTAATGGTGAATGGCGTCGACATCGCCCCCTACATCGGCCTTTACGACTACACCAGCGACCGCTTCCTCTATTGCAACACCGAGGGTCAGGAACAGAAACTGCGCGAATCACCCTTCAAATATCGGTTCCATCCCAACGGGATGATGTCGCCCAACGAATACTTCATCGTCCTTCATTTCCCACTGTCGTCACTCTTGTTGAAAGAGAACTCCACACTCTACTTCATCATCAGTTTTGTGCTGATTTTCTTGATACTACTGCTTTTCTTCCTCTCCATGCGCACCGTCGTCAAACAGGAAAAACTGGACGAGATGAAGACCGACTTCATCAGCAACATGACCCACGAAATCAAGACGCCATTGGCCACAATCAGCCTTGCCTGCGAGATGCTCCAGGATGGCGCCCCCACCGACAATTCCGCCAACAGCACCTACTTGGGCATCATCAATGAGGAAAGCCGCCGAATGCGCATCCTGGTCGACACAATACTACAGAATGCCAAAATGGCGAACAAAAACTTCTCCATGAACCGACAGCAAGTCGACCTCCATAAAATCATCGAAAGCGTAGCCAAAAGCTTCCAGCTGAAAATCAGCAATGCCGGCGGAACCATCAACTACCATCTCGACGCCGAACCACCTACCCTATTGGCCGACGAACTGCACCTCACCAACTTGGTTTACAACCTTATCGACAATGCCGTCAAGTATTCGGGCAGCACAATGGACATCGATGTCTCCACCAGCGGCGATGCCGACCATATCGTGCTCTGCGTCAAAGACCACGGCATCGGCATCAGCAAAGAGGACCAGAAGCATATCTTTGAGAAATTCTATCGCGTATCGACAGGCAACATCCACAATGTGAAAGGCTTCGGAATCGGTCTCAACTACGTATGGCAAGTGGTCAAGCTCCATGGCGGCGAGATTACAGTGGACAGCACCCCCGGCGAAGGATCCACCTTCACCATCAACCTGCCACGCTAGCAAACCAGAGACACCTACCCTATTTCAGACGAATCCAGAAGTCGTAGCAGTGCGCACCGCTCAGATAGCGTCCTTCGCCACGCAACTGGTCCATCACTTTCCGTCGTGCATCTGCAGCCATAGCGGTGTCATTGTCGTAGCGAGCGCAGTATTGGGGGTACGTCAGCTGCAAATCCTGAGCATGTAGCAAGTCGCCCGCTATCAGGCAATTGCCCACAGCATAAAGGGTATGGCCCGGTGTATGACCCGGAGTCACACGCACACTCACCAACCCGTCCAGCAACGTGTCGCCATCATTCACCGGCTGTATCTGATAAGCGTATGCGGCCAGCACCTGCTTCCACAATGTGTTCTGCGCCGCCATCGAACCTCCGTCGTTCCAAGCGTCAAACTCGTCGACCGACAAGTAGATGGTCGCTCTAGGGAACACCGCTTTACCGTCTTTCAACAATCCGCCGATGTGGTCACCATGCAGATGCGTCAGACATATGGCGTCGATATCCTCAGGACGCACATGCAGATAGGCAAGCTTCTCAAGCATCTTGCCGCCTTTCTCCACACCCAATCCTGTATCGAAAAGCACCCTATGGTTGGACGTGACGGCCAGATAAACATTGATGGCCGACCGGAACGACCCTTCGGGGGCCAGCACCGCCAACAAACTGTCGGGACACGACCCCTTGAAAAGCTCCACCGACATGGTGTTATCCATGTCACGTATGCCTGTAAGGGTCACGCCCTCAGCCTCATTCATGACCGAGATACCCTCATCGTTCATCCGTGTACTGTCCAACGCGGTTTCCGAAGTGTTGGTCGAATGACATGCGGTCAGCAGCATCACCACGCTGACTGCCAAAAAGAATCTTGTTTTCATCATTTTATGCATATTTGCAACAATCGTTAAATTTACTCCGAGACAGGTGCCAATGAATCTTTCGATGCTACCAGCACACATTCACATACGCCGACAAAACCCGTTTTGAAACGGATTTAACCGTCAGGAATCTTTCCACGCTAAAGCGCCCATACCAGCAGTCCGCCGGCGATGATTACACCGCTAACAAACAGGTCTATCAGACAGAATCCCATGATATCCTTAGCTCCAAGGCGAGCGATGGCCAATGCCGGCAGCGCCCAGAAAGGCTGTATCATATTTGTCCAGGCGTCACCCCAAGCGATAGCCATACCCGTAAGGCCCGGATCCACACCCAGCTGCGCGCCCGCTGTGAACATAACGGGAGCCTGAATGGCCCAATGGCCGCCACCAGAGGGGACAAACATGTTGAGCAATGCCGCACAAAGGAATGTCAACAACGGATACGTCACCGGCGTGGAGATATCGATGCAAGCCTGGCTGATCACCGTCCCGAAACAGATACCACTCTCCCCCACTCCGGTGATAATACCCATAATACCCGCATAGAATGGAAATTGCAGTATGATGCCTGCGGCGCCCGATGCCGCCTTGCCGAATGCGCGCACGTAAGCCACCGGCGTACCATGAAACAGAACGCCCAGAAAGAGAAACAGCATAATCACCGTTCCCAAATCGAAAGAGCCGCCTTTAAATCCCAAATGGATAACCAGATATCCGAATCCGAGCAGCACCACCAACAACGACAGCAAACGGCTGTTCTCCAAATGTTCGGCGGGAGTGGTGGGCTTCACACGGGCAGGCGGTTCCTCATCCACCAACAAGGCAGGATCGACCGATACCACCGCATCGGCCTTCGGGTGCATCAATGCGTTGACCACCGTGATGGCGATAATCACCAACACCACAATGCCTATATTGAAGGGATGCAGAATGGTGTGCCCAATCGACAGCGGTTCCACGATGGCGTTGCTCGTGGCATTGGCCAAGTCAGGACCGGGAGTGGCCAGTTTCAAAGGCACCGACCCGGACAGTCCCGCGTGCCACACCACAAAGCCGCTATATGCCGACGCAATCAACAGTCGGTAATCCACACCGCGCAGGCGACGAGCAATCTCTTTGGCAAAAATAACGCCTACGATGAGGCCGAACCCCCAATTCAGCCAACAAGCCACGGCCGAAACGGAGGTCACCAACGCAATTGCTGCCATTGGAGTCTTCGGAACAGATGCCAGCCGAGCAATCGCCTTCTTCAACATTGGGGCAGATGCCAGAGCCGAACCCGTCACCAACACCAATGCCATCTGCATGGCGAAATCCAACAAGCCCCACACGCCTCCGCCCCAGTTTGTCACCACTTCCACAGGTGACTGTCGGCAGATGGGCATGGCCAGCAGTGCTGCAATGAAAGTCAGCAGTATTGCGAATAGAAATGGCTCCGGCATCCAACGCTGGATGAGTTTTACCGAGCCGTTAGTCAGTCTAGTCAACATAGTCAGTTATTGTTTTTGTCCGTTTGTAACGAGAAAGGATTTGTATTTTTTTGTAGACAAAGAATAGTATTCCATCAAAACAATCTTGAAATATCATTAGTTTTCAATTTCTTGAGCCTCAAAGCACCATCGCAGAAAACGTCATGCCGTCACCTGCCTGCATTCGCTATCAATGGCAGCAGATCCCGCTCAAAGATATCGGCTCTGATGATGCGGTAGTGCTGACGGTAAGTATTGTTGAAACGCGCACTGTGATGCAACGCATAACGTCCTTCGGCGAGCGTAGCCGCGATGGCGCTGCTATCCTCGTCCCAGTTGCCGGGTCGGGGCGAAACCATCCCAGACGCCAACGCTATCCGTTCCCACAGCGTTTTCCAATACGCCATTTTCTTTCCACCTGACGGGCCTTCGGCTCCGCTGCGCAGCAGTGCAGATACAAACACATCCATCGGCACAATGCCTTGCTTCACATAGTTGATATCCACGCGCACATAGTTGCCCATCAGCCCCAGGGGGTAAAAAAACAATGGCTGCTTCCAGTCGCTCTCATCGCTGTGCGACAGCTCATAAACAATATAATTCACCGCCCCCAGCGAGTCGCTAATAAGATGTTCGGGACCAAAAAAATCTTGGAAACAATATTTGTATAGGTCGCGCAAGTCCGACTCTGGAAAGCGATCCATGTACACCTGCACCATCGGCTGCAGATCCTCCGCCAACGGCAGCTCCTGAGCATCACCTTTGACGGGCAGCATCGCCATAAAAACCACAACTATCGGTAGTAGAATATGTTTCAACATATTGCAAAGTTAACTTTTCCTAATTGAGTTTGCAAAGATACACAAACTTTTAGAATTTTCGTAATTTTGCAATCTCCCAACTGCCGTTTGAATCCACTCAGCAACTAGTTTCCAACAACATACACAACCCCAACCCATTCCAATCATGCCATTCCTCCGAAAACGCCATCTCCTCATCCTTCTGTTCCTCTGCATGGGCTTGCATCCACTTCTGGCGCAAAACTACACCATCTCCGGTTCCGTCACCGACTCGGCAAGCGGCGAGACACTCATCGGCGCCACCATTATGGACCTCCGCTCCGGCAAAGGCACACGGACCAATGAACAAGGGCGATTCTCTCTCACCCTTCGCAGCGACACCCTCGACTTGCGCATATCCTACATTGGCTACAAATCGCAAAGCGAGCGCATTGTGCTTCGCCGCAACGAGAAACGCAACTACCGCCTACAGTCGTCAGTCCAGCTGCAAACCGTGGTTGTCCGCGGCAACCGCATCGCCAGTGCCGAATCATCGCAGATGAGCGCCCTCGAAATACCCATTGAACGCATCAAGTCGGTCCCCGTCCTCTTCGGCGAAGCCGATATCGTCAAAGCCCTCCAACTCCTTCCCGGAGTGCAAAGCGGTTCGGAAGGCAATAGCGGATTCTATGTCCGCGGCGGCGGACCCGACGAGAACCTCTTCCTCCTCGACGGGGTGCCACTCTACAACGTCAGCCACATGGGTGGTTTCTTCTCCGCCTTCAATACCGACGCCGTTAAAAACGTCACCCTATACAAGGGCAGCTTCCCCGCCCACTTCAACGGGCGCCTCTCCTCGGTCCTCGACGTCACCACCAACAACGGCAACGACAAGCATCTGCACGGCAACGCCTCCATCGGATTCATTTCGGCCAAACTAAGCCTCGAGGGGCCTATCCGTAACGACCGAACCACCTTCTGCCTTTCTGCCCGCCGCACCTACGCCGACTTCCTCCTCCAACCGCTCATCAGGCATCTCGCCGCCAAAAACAGCGACAGCCAGAAGGGTGACTATCGACTCAGCGCGGGTTACTACTTCTACGACCTCAACGGCAAACTGACCCACCGCTTCAATGACCGCAGCCGGCTCTTTGCCAGCTTCTATCTCGGCAACGACGTGCTCTACTCGCGCATCCGAACCCTCTCCACCGATGTCCAAGAGCAGTTCCTCAACTTCGACAACAGCTGGGGCAACATCGTCGGATCCCTCCGTTGGAACTACGAACTCTCCCCTCGCCTCTTCCTCAACGTCACCGGAGCCTTCATCCAATACCGCAACAATATCGGTGTCGCATACGAAACCGAATCCCTCGCCACCGACACCACTGGCAGTCAGAAGTCCGAATTCAACATGGACTACCTGTCACGCATTAGCGACTTCACACTCAAAGCTGACTTCGATTTCACCCCCAACCCCAACCATCTCGTCAAATTTGGCTCCGCCTACGTCCACCACCAATTCCTTCCCGAAGTCTCCAGCGCCCACCTCGACGCCTACTCCTCGGCAGAAATGAACGGTTCGTTCCTCATCGACACCTCTGTCAACTCCGGAGCCATTCCCGCCGACGAACTGAGCCTATACATCGAAGACGACTGGAGCATCTCCGATGTGCTCAAGGTCAACGGAGGGGTCAACCTTTCCGGATTCGCCGTCAAAGGTGCATTCTACCCTTCTCTACAACCACGTCTCTCTGCACGCATTCTACTTGGCGAAGGACTCTCCATCAAGGCTGGGTATGCCTTCATGACGCAATACCTTCACCTACTATCCACCACCAGCGTCAGCATGCCCACCGACCTCTGGGTTCCTGTAACCGACCGCATCAAGCCCATGCAGGCCCACCAATGGGGCGGCGGAATCTTTTATGAAAGCAGCATCATCGGCGACATCTCCATCGAAGGCTATTACAAGTCCATGAACAACCTTATCGAGTACAAGGATGGCGCCTCCTTCTGGGGCAACAGCGAAAGCTGGGAAGAAAAAGTGGCCATGGGACACGGCTGGGCCTACGGCATCGAGCTGCTCCTCCAACGCAATATCGGCAACCTTACCGGATGGATCGGCTACACATGGAGCAAGAGCATGCGTCAGTTCGACCTCCCCGGACAGGAAATCAACAACGGCAAACCCTTTCCTGCAAAATACGACCGTCGCCACGATCTCAGCATCGTGCTCAGCTACCGCTTCAGCGAAGCAGTCGACATCAGCGCCACATGGGTCTACAGCACCGGCAACGCCGCCACCCTCAGCCTTCAAGAATACGCACAAGCCCAAGAAAGCGCCAACCAATACGCCCAAGTCGACCCTGACGGATGGAACGGATACATCTCACAAGCCGGCGAACGCAACAACTTCCGCATGCCCGACTACCACCGCATGGACATCGGCGCCAATTTCCACCGCAAATTCAAACGTTGTTCCCGAACCATCAACGTCAGCGTCTACAACCTCTACAATCGTAAGAATCCTTATATGATCTATGAAAGTCACGAACACCACTACCAAAACTACAATGGTGCTCTGGTCAAACTGTCCATCTTCCCCATCTTACCCTCTGTGGCTTACACCCTCAAGTGGTAATCCTAACATCCGTGATACGATAACCAAAAGCAGCGCAAAAGACTTAAACAACAACGAAGAGAAACCACCCAATTCCCAAATCAACAACACCCAATTCCGCCATGTCCATTCGTCCCATCCTTCCGTTCCTGTTCCTCGCCCTCCTATGTGCATCTTGCGAAGAAGTCCTTGAATTCGACATCGATCCTGGCGACCGACAACTAGTGGTTAATGCCCTTCCTTGCACCGACAGCACCCTTTTCGTCAATGTCACCTACAGTCGTTTCTTTATCGACAACCAACCTTTCCCCCCGGCCGATGGCGCCACCGTCAGCGTCGACATCAACGGCGTCCCCACATCGCCCACCAGCCATGATGGTGCCAATTGGTGGTTCCCCTACACAGCTGTTGCCGGCGACCTTCTCACCGTTCATGTGGGTCTTCCCGGTCACGACCCAGTCAGCGGCACCACACGAGTCCCTGCCTTACCGAACATGCAGGCTCCCATTGCAGAAATTGACACCCTCCAACCCATCAACAGCGGCGACATCCTCTTCACCCTCTCCGACCCTGCCGACCAACAGAACTACTACTACATCTATGTCGAGGAATACGACAGCGGCAGCCGTTGGAACCAGTGGGAATCCCGTTGGGACACCATCGATACCGTCATCCACTCCTACTTCAACTGTCTCGACCTCCAAGTAACCGACCCCGCAGTCAACTCTTCCCTGGGGCTGATGGGTTATTTTAACGGACTCCTTTTCACCGACAGCCTCATCAACGGACAAGCCCACGAGATGAAGATTTCGCTCATGATGTTCAAAGACACCGCTGAAAATCCCATCCAACGCCACTACACGCTCGTCGTACAATCGCTTAGCCACGAAGCCTTCCGCTACATCAAGGATGTACAACAGTCGCAAAGCGTAACACAGTTCTTTGCCGAACCCGCGCAGGTTTATTCCAACCTTGACGGCGGCCTCGGCATCTTCGCCGCCATCGCCATACGCCGCTATCCGCTCCAATTCGTCTTCAAGCAACAAGAAGACCCAATCCCCCAAAACAAAAACAAAAACATTAGCAAAGCGAAACCCTGACTGAACCAGAAGTCCATGTCGAGATTAAATACTATTTCTTGCTGTCTGGAATGGACTTCTTTATTGCGTTAAAAATTGCAAATCATTACAATAGATAGCATCAGATTACAAATCTGACGCAACAAAAAGAACATCCGCCACAACGGGACAATTCATGTATTAAACCACCGCCAATAACCATAATTTGTAGCGAAAATCCACTCTCCCTCTTCTCCCCTCGGCAGAATGGCTCAGTTTTCTGTTCTTTCTTTTTCTATTCTCCCCACTGTACACACCCCCACTTCGTAAAGCAACCATATCGGCATCGCCACCACGGTGAGGGTGAACAGGTCGCCCGTCGGCGTGATCACCGCCGCCACAACCACTATCGCCACGATAGCATGACGCCGGTAATGCCGCATCGTCTCCGCACGAAGCAACCCCATCCGCCCCAGCAGCCAGCACAATACCGGCAATTCGAAAACCACACCCATCATCAGCAACAGCATCACAAACACCGAGATGTACGACCCCAGTGAAATCACGTTAGGCACCTCGGGCGAGACTTGGTAAGCTGCCAGAAAGCGCAGCGTTAGCGGAAAAATCACAAAGTAGGCCAGCAGCACGCCACCGACAAATAGCAGGTAACCGACAGCCACCGCCCGCAGCGTCAAACGTCGTTCGGCGGCATACAACGCCGGACTCACATACCTGAACAATTCGAAAAGCAGGTATGGCGACACCATCAGCAACGCCGCCCACAGCGACACCTTCACATGGATAAGGAACTGCTGCGCCAGTTCCACGTTGATCATTTTCAGCTCGAAAGATGGTAACGCCACCATACGACCCAGTAGCCTGTAGGTGACAAAGTTGTCCGACCCTGGCGCCAACACCACGGCAAACAAGGGCTCCTTCAACGCAAAAGCAGCAACTGCACATACCAGCACAGCCGCCACGATGCGAAGCAGTACGCCACGCAGTTCTTCCAAGTGGTCCCAGAAAGTCATCATCAGCAAGTCTGCCGCGTGTCAGCCCAACCGGATCGTATGCCCGACAGGACCGGCACTCATTTGACGGTGCTATCCTTTGAAGAATCGTTCGTGTCCTTTTCGGCGTTCTCGGAATCGATGCCATTCACGCCCTCTTTGAAACTACGAACACCCTTGCCCAAGCCACGCATCAGTTCGGGAATCTTTTTGCCTCCAAACAACAGCAGCACTACCAGTACGATAACAACAATTTCAACAGTCGAAAGATTTAACAGTTGCATAATATTTATGTTTATCAAAAAAAATCAATCAAGTATGAAGGATCACAGCACAATATGTGATCGCCCACGTCACACTTCTCCCCGCTTCAATTCCTCGACGTAGTCATTGATCCGGACCATCTGACCTGGAATATCGATTCCTTGAGGGCATTCCTGCAAACAGTGGCCGCAGCCAATGCAGTGGTCGGCCTGTCGCACCGAAGGGATGGCTCTGTCATAGCCCACCAAGAAAGCACGGCGTGCTTTGCGGAAATCGCGTTTCAACTCAGAGTCCTCTCCCAGACTGGTATCCTTCAGCACATTGCCCTCATTCAGACAACGATTATAGTGAGCGAACACTCCTGGAATATCAATCCCATAAGGGCATGGCATGCAGTATTTGCAACCGGTGCAGGGCACCGTCTTGAAGTTGGCATATACGTCAGCAATCTCCTCCAGCAATTCCAATTCACTATCATCCAACGGCTTGTGCGGCGAATAGGTGCGAATGTTGTCCTGCAGATGTTCCATATAGGTCATGCCGCTCAGCACCGTCAGAATCCGCGGCTGGTTGCCCGCAAAGCGGAAAGCCCACGACGCCACCGATGCCTGTGGATCACGTTGCTTGAGCAGCTCCACCGCATGATCGTTCAAGTTCACCAGCTGACCGCCCAACAAAGGTTCCATGACAAACACCGGAATATTTCTTTTCTCCAGTTCCCCATAAAGGTAACTCGAGTTCGTGTTGCGCTCGTTCAGCAGTTTCGCATGGTTCCAATCGACATAGTTATGTTGTATGAGCACATGGTCCCAATGGTATTTCCCTTCATCCTGCAGACTGAGCAAGTAGTCGAACACCCTGATGTCGCCATGGTACGAGAATCCCAAGTTGTGTATTCTTCCCTTCTCACGTTCTTCGCACAAGAAATCCAACATTCCATTGTCGAAGAAACGGCGCTTGTTGCACTCCATCGCGTCGATTTCATTGCCAGCGGCGTCACGCGCCGACATTCCGATACCATGCAACATGTAGTAGTCAAGGTAATCCACCTTCAACTCCTTCATCGAGTTGTGGTACAGTTTCATGCTCTCTTCGCGCGACCATGTGGGCATAGCAAAGTTCGAAAGCTTCGTACTCACATAGTATTCCTCACGCTTGTGGCGGCTCAGCGCAATGCCCACGGCCTGCTGCGACCTGCCTTTACAATAAGGCGGTGCGGTATCGAAGAGGTTCACACCATGGCCAATCGCATAGTCCACCAGCGTATTGATAGCCTCCTGATCCAATTCCTGATCCTGTTCGCGACCGCTCTCTCCGTCAAGTGTCGGGAAACGCATGCATCCATAACCAAGCAGCGACACCTTTTCGCCGTGCAAGTTTTCGCGCATCGTCATCTTATCGGTGGGCACTTCGCCCAACGACATCCCCTCGACCTTTGTTTGGTTTGATGGGGAGCATCCCGCAGTCACAGCAGCGGCGGCTACCGCACTCGCGGCAGCAGTTTTGAGAAATTCGCGTCGATCCATAAAAAAGTAAGAAAGCTTATTATAAAGTAAAACAAATAGTTAATTGTCATGATAAATCAGTGGGCACCTCATCCACATCACGCATCACCATCCAAAGATGTTGCCCAATGACGAACCGTACATGCCGCCATAAGGGCCGCCGTAAATACCGCCATAAGGCGCGCCATACAATCCACCATAAAGACTGCCATAGTAGAGCGGACCCAGCGCACCAGTCGGATCATTTATCACCGTCATGTGCATATCCAAGAAGCTGTCCTCACGCAGTTTGTACCGCAGCGATGCGGTGAAGGCCGTCAAGTTCATATCCATCATTGTTGCAGGGGGCAAGAAGGGGTTCATCAGCGCATCTGAAGCCATCTGCCCTCCCATGTGGAAGAGTGAAGCACCCAGCCACAGACGTTCGTTCACCCTATAGGTCATTGCCAAGTTCACCGCACCTGCCACTGCGGCCGACGGATGGCGCAACGGCGCATAGCTACGCGGACGCACGCCTTCAATGCGGTAACCATTAGGAGCCAACGTATAAGAGTTCAGAGCGGAAGCGCTAGCGTGCACCGTCAGCTTGTCGTTAGGGCGGTAAATCACCGACGGAGTCACAGAAAACACCGACGCCGATCCGAAGCGCGACCCCGCCAGTGCCGTACCCATCGACAAATGGAAGTCCCAACGTTTGTTGTCGGTCAGGCGGGAGGTGTCCGTCAAAGCATGCACGGGTCTCTCTGCCACTATCACCCTACTGTCGGAATCCACAACGCTATCATCGTTCTGACCCAAAGCGCTGTAGCCACCAGCCAGTAAAGCCAAAGCCATCAAGCAACGTATATATTTCATCGGTTAAAAGCTGTTATCATTTTAAAATAGTTCTAACGCCGATCCTCCCATTTTATTGTGTCGTCAAAGACCAAACTAAAGAAAAAGAGACAAACACACATAACGACGAAAAACGGACGGACAAAAACCGACAGAAGCGCCCGCCGCGGGAAGCAGCCCAATCACCGACCTACAACTAATAGAGAAAATTGTTATAAGGATACCTCACTGCGTGTATCCCCTTAATCTCGTCATACATCATCTCACGCAGACGGTCAATATTCACCCGCTCTCCAGCCGATATGAACACCGTACGTGCCCCATTCTCCTTCGACAGCCACGAGTGTTCCAGCATTTCCAACGTCCAATTCTCTTTCGTCATAGGCGTCAAGTCGTCAGCCTCCTTCTCCACATACCGGTAAGCGTCTATCTTATTGAACACCATTAAAGTAGGCTTATCAACAGCACCCAGTTCCTCGAGCGTCCGATTCACCGACGCTATCTGCTGCTCGTAATCTCTGTGCGAGATGTCCACCACATGTATCAGCAGATCGGCCTCGCGCACCTCATCGAGGGTCGACTTGAACGACTCCACCAATCCATGGGGCAACTTACGAATAAAACCCACCGTATCGGTCAGCAAGAAAGGCAAATTGCCGAACACCACCTTACGAACGGTAGTGTCCAATGTTGCAAAGAGTTTGTTCTCGGCAAACACATCCGATTTTGACAACAGATTCATCAGTGTCGACTTGCCCACATTCGTATACCCCACCAACGCCACGCGCACCAGACTTTCCCTGTTCTTCCGCTGCTGGGTACGTTGCTTGTCGATGTTCTGCAGCCGTTCCTTGAGCAGTGTGATTTTCTCACCAATCAACCGACGGTCGGTCTCGATCTGGCTCTCGCCAGGTCCTCTCATACCGATGCCGCCGCGCTGTCTTTCCAAGTGAGTCCACATGCGCGTCAGTCGCGGCAACATGTACTGCAACTGGGCCAGCTCGACCTGTGTTTTGGCCTCGGCTGTACGGGCACGCTTCGCAAAAATGTCCAGAATGAGGGTGGTGCGGTCCAAAATGCGGCAACCGAACGCACGCTCCAGATTTCGCAACTGAGCAGGTGTCAGCTCATCGTCGAACACCAGAAAATCGGCATCCGTTGCATGCTTGTACTCAAGCACTTCCTCCAATTTACCACTTCCGATATACGTCCTGCTGTCCGGATGGTCCAACTTCTGAATCACCGACTTTACAGGCACACCACCGGCCGTTTCCAACAGGAAAGCCAACTCGCGAAGGCACTCCTCGGTTCGCTCCATCGTCGTATGTGCGTCACACACCGACACAAGAATGGCACGTTCCGCCACTGCCGCCGTCGAGAAAGTGTTCCGCTCCTGCGGCGTCTGTCGCTTGGCCGGCGCCAGATTCTCACCTTCCCAAACGCCCGTCTCGCTCTTCCACTTGCCCTTATTCGTCTTCCAGCTCCGTCTCATCGTCAACGTCTCTTTCCGAATGAACAGCTATGGCCTCACGCAGCACATCTTCCAATCCTTCTGTGGCAGATTCCCAGGAGAAATGCTCCTTCACAAAACGAGAGGCGCGCTCCACAAGTCCATCGGCCAATGTGCTATCGTCCAACAGTCGGACGATTGCTGCAGCAATCTCTTCGGCCGTGGTTCCCAAGAGCACCTCCTCGCCGTCGGCTGCACATAACGACGCATTGGCCAATGGCGTCGTCACGCATGGAACACCCATCGACATGGCTTCCAGCAATTTGTTTTGCAATCCCGATCCGATGCGCATCGGTGCCACAAACACCCGTGAACCCGCATAGCAGGGACGAATGTCATCCACAGAGCCCGATACGACGACCCGGTCGTTCGCCAACTGACGAACCGAAGCCTTCGGTGTCGCTCCCGCCAGCAGCAAACGCGCTTCAGGGCGGCTACGCCAAACTATGGGCATGATCTCCTGCGCCAGAAAACGTGAGGCATTGATATTCGGTTTGTACTGCATGTTACCGCAAAACACCACATCAAAATCTTTCTCCATCGACATCGGGTGGAAATAGTCGAAATCCACCCCGTTGCGCACAATGGCTATTTTCGCATCCGAACGCTGCGGAATGGCTTCACGGTCGGGTTCAGAGATGATGGTGAGTCCGTCGAATATACCAAAAGCGTTATACTCCGCCGAGCGAAGCATCTTGAACTCGTAGTGCAGCGCAAAATACGACAACCCACGGTGTTCCATCATCCGTCGTTCCAGGTTCATCGACAGCGCATCCTGGAAGTCCATCACACGCGGCAGATCCACATGCGAAACATATTTCATTGTCCGCACCATCTGCGAATAGACAACCTCGGGCTTCACTTTCGCCACAAAGTCGCCCAGCAGTCGCCTTGCCCGTCGCGAATCCCAATAGCCTATCTGGAGCGAGCGTACGGTCAGAAGATTGCGCACCACCCGAAACAGACCACCGGCTTTCGAAAGACGCGCAATGCATATCTCCCGACAATACTGCTGCATCTCACGGACAGCACTATCGTCCACCCGCTGGTGGCTCAATGCGAAAAGGTACACTTCGTTATGCACAGAAAGCGTCCGTATCTGATGGTAAGCCCTCAGTTTGTCACCCTTCTCCAAAGGAAATGGAAACCGCGGCAAGACAACAAGAATTTTCATCTCAACTATTA
The DNA here is from genome assembly GCA_902793295.1 of uncultured Bacteroidota bacterium. Classification (GTDB taxonomy): domain Bacteria; phylum Bacteroidota; class Bacteroidia; order Bacteroidales; family P3; genus Colimorpha. Next base: position 80,498 of record CADBDA010000015.1, on the reverse strand, counting down.
TTATTTACACTATTATAAACAAATAAAAATCAATCAACAAATCGACCCGTCAACGTTTCGTTATCGCCTTTTCTACAGCTCAAAACAATGTTCCCTGGGTGCCTTCGGCAAAGCCCTCGCGCGGGTTGAAGTCGTCCCCGTTCTCCGTAGCCCCTTCTGCCGTTGCGGTCTCATCGTTTTCGTCTGCGCCCTCTTCGTTCGCGGACTCCTCGGGCAGCTCAGGCTCCGGAAGGGGATCCAGCCAGCGGAATTCCTCCACCTCGGCTGTCGTCAGTCGCTTGCCCTTCGCCTTATAGCCCTTCACACCGATAAAGTCATACACCTCCACAATCTCCGACTCCGTCTTCTTGTTGGCCGACGCCGCATAGCGTATCTCCAGCCGCGGGAAGGTGTCCATAGCGTAGGTCACCAGCTCGTCGCCCGACTGCTCGTCAAGGAACGAGAGTTTCTTATCGAACTCCTCAATCTGGAACCGCTTCACATAGTAGCTCTTGTTCTCCGCCGAACGGTAGACAGCCGAGACTATTGTCCGAGCATTGAATTTGGCGATGTAGATCAAGTCATCGTCATAATGATTAGAAAGGTCGAAATTCGTCGTACGGAAATGACCCGACTGCATCAGCGTCAATATGCGGTCCTTGCCTTTGAATTCGCCCAGATAGAGGCCTGCTTCGTTCACATTGAGCCGCTTCACCGATTCGTCGAACCATATCTTACGTGCGCCCAATGTCGAGATGCCTTCATCCTTCAGGTTGATGCTACGCACAGCATTGCGTGTCAATATGTTGCCCATCGACGCGCGTCCTTTGATGGCCAGCGTGGCAAAATTGAAGTCAAAACTGGTCTTCTTCAACTTGGGTTTCGACACATGGTGCACTGTGATGGTCTCTGCCTCTCCGTTGGGATTGGCAGTGAAATAGAGTATCTTCGAGCCCTTGGTGCCCTTTGTAAGCGCATAGTCACGGTCGCGCGTAATGCCCAATACCGAGAATCGTTTTACAAACACATATCCGAATGCTCCGTCGCGATACACCATATTGTAGACCGTCCGCTCGTCGCCCTTGCGGAACAGGCCTATATATTGGATCTCCTTGCAGTCGGCCGACCCCACAAACCCTTTCTCCTGCACCTTCGACACCATCATCGTACCATCCTTGCGGAACACGATGATGTCATCCATCTTCGAACAGTCGCACACATACACCGCGTCCTCATCACGCTTCAAACCGTATCCGGCAAAACCCGTGGCGGCATTCACATACAATTTTTCGTTGGCCACAGCCACTGAAACAGCTTGTATATCCTCAAAATTCCTTATCTCCGTCCGACGCTCACGTCCCTTACCATACTTTTCCAGAATGTGTTTGAAGTAGGCGATGGCATATTCGGTCAGGTGCTCCAAGTGATTCTTCGTCTCGTCAATATTCATCTCTATCGACGCCAAATCCTCCTCGGCCTTCTTGATGTCGAACTTCGAAATCTTACGCACGGGCTTCTCGCACAGTTTCAGCACGTCCTCGCGCGTAATCTCCTTCTTGAAATGCTTCCTGTAGGGGTCGAAAGCGCGCTCAATGGCAGTGACCTGGTCATCCCACGACGGCTGGTCTTTCTCCAACTGCTTGTAGATACGCTTCTCGAAGAAGATTTTCTCCAACGATATCCAATGCCACTTGTCCTCCAGTTCCGAGAGCTGTATTTCCAACTCCTGACGCAAGAGGTCCTTGGTCCTGAAGGTCGAATGGCGCAGAATCTCGGACGCTGTCATGAAAACAGGCTTGTTGTCCACAATCACGCACGTCTGCGGCGAAAAACTTATCTGGCAGTTTGTGAAGGCATACAATGCGTCAATCATTTGATCGGGCGACACACCCTGCGGCAGGTACACCACAATCTCAACCTCGGCGGCCGTATTGTCGTCCACCTTCTTTATCTTTATCTTGCCTTTCTCATTAGCCTTCAATATACTGTCTATCAGCACATCCGTCGTCACTGAGTAGGGCAGTTCCGTAATCACGATACCCTTACGTTTTTCGTCGTAATGCATCTTGGCGCGTATCCGCAAGCGGCCGCCCAAAGCGGCATCATTGTACTTCGACACATCAATAAGTCCGCCCGTCGGGAAATCGGGGTAAATCTCAAACGGCACATTCTGCAATATTTTGATCGACGCTTCCAGCAGCTCGCAAAAGTTATAGGGTAATATCACCGACGTCAGCGTAACAGCGATGCCCTTGGTGCCTTGGGCCAACAGCAGAGGGAACTTGATGGGCAGCGACACGGGTTCCTGCTTGCGTCCGTCGTACGAAGGTTTCCATTCGGTCGTCTTCTTGTTGAACACCACCTCGTTGGCAAACTTCGACAGTCGTGCCTCGATGTATCGTCCGGCGGCGGCATCGTCGCCGGTCAATATGTTGCCCCAGTTACCTTGGCAGTCGATGAGCAACTCCTTCTGTCCCAAGTTGACCAGTGCGTCCTTGATACTTGCGTCGCCGTGCGGATGGTACTGCATCGTGTTACCCACGATGTTGGCCACCTTCGTATAGCGTCCGTCGTCGGTCTCCTTCATAGCATGCAGTATACGACGTTGCACGGGCTTCAATCCGTCGTCAATGTCAGGCACACTACGATCCAATATCACATCCGAAGCATAATCAATCCAATAGTCTTTAAACATGGAGTTGAGCGAGATGGTTTCGCCGTCCAACTCGGGATTCGCGCTACGCACCTCCTCCATGGGCATGGTTACTCCGGAAGAGGCCAATTCTGGAGCCTCCCCCATCTGGTTTTCATTCTCAGCGTTCTGATTCTCGTTTTCGTAGTCTTTCTCGATGTTGTCGTCGCTCATATTCAGGCAAAATTTTTGCAAAAATACATATTTTTAGCGACATGTGAGCGCACCCGCCCAACGAGTTTTAAACCAGTTTTCCAACACAACAACGCAAAAACACTGTCTGTCACCCTCTTAGTGCGTCTTTTCCCAACCCTCCAACAAGTCAGCAACCAGGAAAATGCTTCCAGTCACCACGATGAGGTCGTTCACGCGCGACACCTTTCGTGCTGCCGCCAACGCAGTCATCACATCGGGGAACACTTCACCCTCTCGTCCATGAGCCGCCGCAGTTTCGGCCAGCACCTTCTCGTCGAGACCACGTTCCACCGAGGGACGCGTGTAAAAGTAACGAGCGTGCTTGGGCAGCATATCCAGTATGGCGCCATAGTCCTTGTCGTTCACACAGCCATAGATTATCCGCGGTTCGTCATAGTGCATCATGCCGAGTTTCTTCACCAGCTGGGCGATGCCGTCGGCATTGTGGGCCGTTTCACACACGATGCGCGGCTGACGTGACAATTGTTCCCAGCGGCCACGAAGCCCTGTGTCTGTCACCACACGTCCTACGCCTTCTCGGAAGTCGAAGGTCTTGATGTGATAGCCCATATCGCGCAGCGTCTGCCATGCGGCACACACAGTGGCAAGATTCTTGCGCTGGTAAAGGCCATCCATCTGCGAACGCACTCCGCGCAAAAAAAGCGCTCCGTCGCGGTAAATATTGGCATGCATCCGAACACCGTCGTCGCGCAATTCCCGCACCTCGTAATGCTGGTCGGCAAACAGGATGTCGGAATGCATCGCAGCGGCCCGTTCCTTAAAAACGGGGGCTGTCTCCGCATGCGTCTCTCCGATAATCACCGGAACGCCCTCTTTGATGATGCCCGCCTTCTCACTGGCTATGGCACTGAGCGTGGAACCCAAAAACTGCGTATGGTCGAATCCGATATTCGTGATGATGCTCAGGTCGGGCGACACCACATTGGTCGAATCCAAGCGTCCGCCCATCCCCACTTCCACCACTGCGACATCCACCTGTCGCTCATGGAAATAGTCAAATGCCAATCCTACAGTCATCTCAAAAAACGACAATCCCTGCTGCTCGAAGAAATGACGATGCTGCTCCACAAAAGAAACAACAGCCTTCTTGGTTATCATCTCCCCGTCGATGCGTATTCGCTCGCGGAAATCGACCAGGTGGGGGGAAGTGTAAAGGCCCACCTTGTATCCGGCGCGGTGCAGGATGGCGGCCAGATAGTGAGACACAGACCCCTTGCCGTTGGTGCCTGCCACATGGATGACGCGTAAATCGCGTTCGGGATGTTTCAGGTGATCCATCATAGCCAACGTGTTGTCCAAATTGGCTTTATAGGCTGCAGCTCCCACCCTATGGTAGGCCGGCAATGCTTTAAAGAGGTATTTCAGCGTTTGGGGATATGTCATACGGTTGCAATAAAAATGGGGGTTAAAATTGTAGTGATTTGTAGTTATTTATAGTAACAATGAATCTAAGTCCTTATCTCTCAACCGCAGCCTCATTTTCTGGTGGGGATGGTGTAAGTCAAGCCCAGCATCAGGTTGAAGCGTTGTGCGGGATAGTTGGCCCATAGGTAGTAGCGCTGACAGGTCACGTTGTCCAGCTTTGCGAAGAAGGAGATGGCACGGTTGTACTTGTATTCGGCACCCAATCCCAACCCGAAGTGGGGGGGCAGCTGGCCGCTGACATTGATTGCTCCCGTCGCCCCATCCACGGTGTAGTAGGCGTCGCTGCGCGTCACAAAGAGACCGTGCAAATCAAAGAACCATGTGTCCAGATAATTGATCTTTGCATCGATATGAGCGGTGAAGTCGGGCACATGGAACAGCGGCACGTCCGTCTGCTTGTTGTAGTACACATAGTAGTTGGCTCCGAGTGTCAGCGTGATCATCTCATCGTTGACGAAGGTGAAATCGGCGCCCAGCACCAGGTTCTCGACGTCAACATAATAGGGCAGCAGTTGGTGTTGTAAAGCATCGTTGGGGTCGGTCATGAAGAACTGGCGGTTGCCATAGAAATGGTTGTCGGCAGAAACCTGCAGTATCAGTTTCTTCGAGAAGTTGAAACGCAAATGGGCGAAAAGGTTGTCATCGACTGTGGCCAGTGTGTTGAAGGCGCCCCATCCCAGATAAGGATTCAACTGGCGCAATGTGTTCCAGTCATTCACAATATAGCCACCCTGAAAACCTACCACGAGACTCATGGCGTTGTTCATAAACGACTTCGAAACGGTGATGTCGGGAAACAGGTTGTGCGATGTCTCGCTGTCATTGTCGTACCCGTTGAATCCGAATGCCAATCCGGCATGTATTTTGAAATCCTTAAACAGGAAATCGACGTATGGGTTGACGTTCAACAGATGACGTCCCGAACTGACCTTATCGCCGCTCACATAGTCAATGCAGTGCTGCTTGTAGCCTTCCCATCCGGCGGACAGGTAGGCGATGGCTTTATACTTGCGGAACATCGGAAAGCCGTAGTGCACGCTCCCTTCCAGCGCCATCGACTGCTGCGACACATCGACATTCGACCAGAAATTGGCCATATCCATATCGGCCGTGTAGCCGAAGCGGTTCACATCGGTGTTCAGACTCTGCGCCCCAAGATCTAGCGCTATGTTGTTATACCCGAAGGCGTAGTCGGAATAATCCAAATCGTCATGCAACATTCCCATCACGGCATACAGCGTCGAGTCGCTGAAGCCATAGGCGCGTCCATACTGGCGGTCAAATCCCAAATTGGCCGAAAAGAGGTGCTGACGCTTCAATATGTACTTGCCGAACAGGTCCACTCGTGTGTCCGATTCGCGCGTGCGGCCATAATAGTCGGGCGACGGAATTGTCTCGTCCTTCTTACCGAATGTGGTGACATCTGTTTCGTGGAACAGACGCACTCCGTACGACTTGTTGCTGTCGCGCAGCGACATGTAGTAGAGGTCCAGCATCGGATTGATGTCGGCAAAGGCGGCGAAATCATGCCCCACGCCAAATCGCAGATAGTTGTTGTACAACTTTACAGCAGGCGGAAGCACCTTTCGGGCTTTCAGCGCTGCCGCCGACGGAGTGGTGCTGATACGTCGGGGTTTGATGTTGTAAGAGAAATGTTGCTGCATGTCGCCTGCCACATTATCATTGGTGGCAGGGGCCATATTGACCTTCTCCGTCACGCCGTCCAGCACGGGGTTGTAGTCACCTACCACGATGACCGATTCGTTATACACCGACCGCGTCGTGTCGGTCTGGGCGATGGCATGGCCGCCCATCAGTATCATTCCTGCCATGGTCAGCAGTGCATATTTCGTATGGCGTTTGGCGCCTTGGGCCTTCTCTCGGATGTTCGTTGTCTGCATTACGTTGTGTGCTTTGGGTTACTTCTTTTCTTTATCGCTACTTTCAATTGTCTTCCAAGTCAATGGTGGGTCCCACAACGGGGGTGTCGTCCTGACTGTCGTTCGACGTGCTGTTGGCAGCCTCGAGCAAACGCAGGTGCTGTCGGGTTTCCATCACCACCTCCTCGTCGGCGTCAGTCACCACCTCATAGTTGTCTATGATGCTCTGCAGCGTCTGGCGTGCCTGGACCACATTGCCTCTCTTGTTGAAGATGTCGGCCCACAGGATGAAAGTCTTCGCCAGCCAGTAGTCGCTGCCAGGATGCTCCACAAGCTCTTCTATCAGCTTCTCCGACCCGTCAAGGTCGTTCTGTCTATAGCGGATCTCTGCCCTACGGAAGGCTGCCTCGCCCATATAGTCACCATTGGCCGAACCCAGCAGGGGGCTGTAGGCCTCGAAGGCTTGCGACAGTGCGTCGGCATAATAGTAGCTGCGCGCCAGCATCACGTTTGATTCGTCTCGCATCTCGGTGGTTGCCTTGGGTTCGTCGAGCAATTGCTGCACGCTCACCCGCAGATGGGCGCTGTCACCCACGGCATTCCAGCAGCGCACTATGCCCATTCGTGCCTCCAACCGCAACGGGTCGCTCGTGGCCACAGCCACCAGAGGAACGTAGTAGTCGAGGGCTTTGGTGTAGTTCTTCTGACGGTAGTGTGTTGCCGCCGCTTGGGCCAGACTGCTTTCAGTGTAGGGGTTATTGCCGCGCTCGGCCACCCATTCATAGTGCGACAACGCTTTGTCCGAATGGTTGGTACGCGTCAGGGCGTCGGCCAGATAATAGTGAGCTTTCAATATGAAGAGTCCGTGCGGGAAGCGTTCTATGTAGTTCGAAAAGCCGGCGATGGCATTGTCATAGTTGCCGGCAAAGTAGCGGTTCTCGGCAGCCAGATAGAGTGTCGAGTCCTGCTCCACGGCCGACACCGTGGTCTTCGTGGTCTTCGAAACATAGCTGAAATATTCCTCCACACGGTCCTGCTCCACGTAGATGTTCTTGATGGTCAGCAGCGCGTCGCGAGCCTCGTCGGTGCCCTGGTAGCGGGTCATCAGCTTGTCGAAGGTCTCCAATGCCTTGTCGTTCTGCTCAGTGTTGTAGTATATCAGACCCACATTCAGCAACGCCTGCGGCACAAAGCTGCTCTGCGAGTATTTCTTGATGAAATTGTTGTAGTACAACAGGGCCATCTCGTTGTTGTCGCAGATCAGATAGGTGTTGGCTATCTCAAACATCGCCTTCGAAGACAGCGGCGAATTTGAATATTTCTCGAAGATGTAGTTCAGGCAATTCAGTTTCTCCGTATTCTTGCCTTGAGCACCATACGACAAGGCTTTCTGGTACATGGCATAGTCGGCGTCCTGTCCGCCGGCATTGATCACACGGTCATAGTAGCCAATGGCGCCGTCAAAGTTCTTCCGCACATAGAGACAGTCGCCCATGCGGTTGTAGGAGTCCAAGCGTTGTTTGCGTTCGGAGTTGTTATCGTTCGCCAATTTCAAGAATTCGCCAAATCTTTCCTCAGCATCGCCATAAAGTTTCCGGCGCATATAGACGTATCCGGCCGTGTAAAGGGCTTGGGGGTAGTACACCGACTCCTTGCGTGAGGTGGCGGTGAAGAAACGGTCCAAGAGCTTTTGAGCCTTCCCATAGTTGGCCAGTCGGTACTGCGACTCGGCGCTCAGATAGAGGGCGTCGGTGGTGATGGCGGGGGTGGCGTTGATGGCCACGGCGCTGTCAAAGCATACGGCCGCTTGCTGCAAGTTGCGCTCGTTGAACAGCTCTATGCCTCTGTTCACCAGGATACGCTGGTAGGCTTGACGCATAGTGGCATCCTTCAACAGCTCTTTCTTGTTACGCTCTATCAGCGACTGCGCATCTTTGTAGTTGCGCGTGGTGCAATACAGCGAAGTCAATATCTGCTGCACCTCCTGCTTACGTTGCGTCTTGGGATAGCGTTTCAGGTAGTTTTCAAACGAACGGATGCTTTCGTTATAGGCATTGGGGTTCAGTTCGCAGTTCAGTTTGGCGTAGTTGAAAGCGGCCTCTTCCTGAATTGCAGGATTGAATTTCATTTCAGAGGCGGCCTTGAAGCAGGTGCGGGCGTCGCTCTTTCGATCCATCTTGATATAGGTGTCACCCAATGTAAAAAGGGCGTTTTGGGCGGTCGAATCATTACCTCCCATGAAGGTGCCAAGATATACCGCTGCCGAATCGTAACGTCCCAGCATGTAGTAGCAATAGCCCAACGGGTAGTTCCACGACTGCTGCACTTTGCCGCCCTTGCCTATGGTCACCTCGTTAGCCGAACGGTAGTGGTCTAACGCTTGCTCGTAGGCGCCTCTGTTGAAGTAGATGTTGCCCATGACGCGCATCACCTCGTCGCGCATTGTCAGGTTGTTCTTCTCCAACAGCCTGTTACCCTTCACCAGTGCCTCGTCATCGCGGCCCTGATGGTAACAGATGAAGAATCGGTAGGTTTCCACGGGTTCCTCCAAGCCTTTGTTCTTCTTCAGATTGATTTTGTTGAATTCTTTCTCGGCCGCCTCATACTGTTTGTTGGTGTAGTGGATGTGGCCCAGATAGTAGGTGGCTCCTGTGGCGTAGAGTGTCTTCGGATCGACGTGCGAGAAACAGCTCTTCGCCTTCTCCTGGTCGCCCTGCATGAAGTGGCAGAAGCCGGTATGGAACTGGTAGGCGCTCCGGTGGTTGTACTCCACCTCGGTCGGTTCGACCTGCAGGTAGCTGCGCAAGGCGTCGCCGTAGTTGCCCTTCTCGAAATAGTAGTTGCCCAGCGAGACCCAGGCCATGTTCAGATGTCCGCTCTCCGGAAACCGGCGCATGAACTCCTTGATGCGATACTCGGCATCGTTGTTTTGTAGACGCTCCGAACACACCGCGGCGTAGTAGACGGCATCCGCCAACCGGTCTGCATCGGCGTCTGCACACGCCGCATAACGGTCAAAATACTGTTGGGCAACGGCATATTTATCTTTCTGAAACAAATCGGTGGCTGTCGCATAGGTCGATAATGTCGCCTGCGACGTCAAGCCCCCTTGTGCCATCAGCATAGGCATAACCAGCACCATGCCGAAAATGGATAGGAAGATGCGCTTCATATTTTGGGACATGCTTTACTTTTTCTGTTCTGTATTTTCCTTCGTAACGGAGTATTGCTAAAATTAGTATGACTATAGAACATTTTTTTAAAAATCCCTTCCCCCACAATAAACAGTCCACAAAAAACGTTTTCAAGAAAAAGAAATTCCTCATGCCCACCTACCGCAATCTTTACATCGACGGATGCTGCTCTGACCTCACCGTCACCGACGACAGGGTCGTCAGCATCGAGCCTGCCGACCCGACAAAGGAATTCGACGATTCCATCGACTGCAACGGCTCCTTCTGGGCACTACCCGCCATGGTCAACATGCACACCCACAGTGCCATGACCCTTTTTCGCAGTGTCGGCAGCGGACTTCCCCTGCAGCCTTGGCTCCACGAAGTCATCTTCCCGCGCGAGGCCCAACTCACCCCCGACGATGTCTTCATGGGTGTGCGACAGGCATGCGACGAGATGCGCGCATCGGGCACCCTCGCCCTCAACGACATGTATTTCCATGTCGACCAGGCCATCCATGCAGTCTGCCAAGCCCACATGGAAGGTAACATCGCCCTCTCCGTCACCGACAACGACTTCAATACCGAAGGTGAATTCCGCCAACTTCTCTCCCGCTTCGACAGCCTCCAGCAACAATGCGGTGACGATATCACACTCACCATCGCACCCCATTCTATCTATGCCGTCAACGCCAAACACCTCCAATACCTGGCCGACTTCACCCACGAACGTAGCCTTCCCTACCACATCCACATCTCCGAAACTCAAGCTGAACGGGAAAACTGCATTCGCCAAAATGGTGTTCCCCCTGTCGTATGGCTCGACCGATTGGGCATCCTCGACAAAACCAAATCTTTCTTCATCGGCGCCCACGCCCTCTGGCTCGACGACACAGAAATCGCTCTCCTAGGCGAACGCCACTGCAATGTGGTCCACTGCCCCAATTCCAACCTCAAGTTGGGTTCTGGATGCCGTTTCCGCTATGTCGAACTACGCGACGCCGGCGTCAATGTCACCCTCGGCACCGACGGCTGCGCCTCAAGCGACAACCTTGACCTGCTCGAAGCCATGAAGGTCATGTCCCTCCTCCAGAAAGGCACACGACAAGATCCTTCCGTCCTGCCCTCCCACGAAGTCTTTCAAGTGGCTACAGCCAATGGCTGGCACGCCCTCCACCGGCCCCACCGAGGTCTAAAACCCGGCGACAAAGCGCGTTTCTTCCTTGTCGATATCAACCGAAACATCTTCAGCGGCGTCACCGACCCCCAACTCTCCCCTTCCCAGCGACAAACGCTCTTTCTCGACCGCCTCATCTACGCCGCCCACTCCGACGCCATCCACCCCATCCCACAACATCACACTTCATGAAAGCTCACACCATCATCCTCCTCGCATGCTGCCTCATCATTGCCGCATGCCGTCACCACAGCGATGCCGACGGCAAAGCCATCTTCCGATACAACGAATCGGCAGGCATCAACAGCCTCGACCCCGCCTTTGCCAAAGACCAGGCACTCATCTGGGCCACCAGCCAGCTGTACAACGGACTCGTGCGACTCGACAGCAACCTGAACATCGAACCTTGCATCGCCAAACGATGGGATATCAGCGACGACGGACTCACCTACACCTTCACCTTGCGCAACGACGTCTGGTTCCACAAAAGCCCACTCTTCGGCACACCCGACTCCACCCGTCGCGTCACCGCTCAAGACTTCTGCTATTCGCTCAACCGCATCCGAGACCCTCATATCGCCTCGCCTGGACTCTGGATCTTCGCCCATGTCGACGACAACGGATTCCAAGCTCCCAACGATTCGACTTTCATCGTCCGCCTGCGAGAGCCTTTCTCGCCCATGCTCTCACTCCTTGCCATGAACTACTGCAGCGTCGTTCCGCACGAAGTGGCCGACCACTATGGCACCGACTTCCGCAGCCACCCCTGCGGCACCGGCCCCTTCTACCTCCAGTACTGGAAAGAAGGCGTCAAAATGGTCATGCGCAAAAACCCCTCCTATTTCGAACGTGACATCGACGGTTCTCCGCTCCCCTATCTCGATGCCGTCGCCATCACCTTCATCATCGACAAGCAAACCGTTTTCCTCGAATTTGTCAAGGGAAACCTCGATTTTATGAACTCGCTCGACGCCTCCTATAAGGACGAAATCCTCACCCGCACTGGGCAGCTCAAAGCCAAATACGCTGACCGAATCGACATGGTCTCCATCCCCTTCCTCAACACCGAGTACCTGGGTTTCCGCATGGACAGCACCAACAGCGCCCTCGCCGACCGCCGCATCCGTCAGGCGCTCAACTATGGTTTCGACCGCGAAAAAATGATGAAATACATGCGCAACAATGTCGGGCGACCCGGCTGTCAAGGCATGATCCCCTGCGGCTTGGGCGGTTACGACAGCACTGCCGCCTACGGCTACCGCTACGACCCCGTCCGCGCTCGCCAACTGCTTGCCGATGCCGGCTACCCCGGCGGCAAAGGGCTACCCGCCATCCAACTTGCCACCACCTCCAGCTACCTCGACCTGTGCAAGTACATCCAACAGCAGCTATCCCTGCTCGGCGTCGACATCAAAATCGATGTCAATCCTCCAGCCGCACTCCGAGAACAGATGGCTCAGGGCAAGGCCGCCTGGTTCCGCGGCTCATGGATTGCCGACTACCCCGACGCCGAGAACTACCTCACCCTCTTCTACGCTCCCAACCGCGCACCCAACGGCCCCAACTATACGCACTTTTCCTCCCCTGCCTTCGACCGTCTCTACCAACAATCTATCGCTGAAACGGACCCTCTCCGTCGCCAAGCCCTCTACCGCACTATGGATTCCCTCGTCATGCACGAAGCGCCCGTCATCGTGCTCTACTACGACCAAATCCTCCATTTCACCCACAAAAACATCTCTGGCATCCGCACCAACGCCATGAACGCCCTAGACCTCCGCTACGTCAAAAAAGACTTTAGCCAACCCTAATGTAGCAGACCTGACAAAAACAACAGATCGGAAGGGATGATGTTATTACACATGGATTGAACCGTCCTTTGCCCCCCATGGAACCAAACAAAAGCGGATGTCCCCATTCTGGAGACATCCGCTTTGACTATCTTGTGTTCAGCTGACGCTACTGAAGGTTTGCCAACTGCGATTTGATGGCGGCAATCTTCTGCTCGGCGTCAGCTTTCTTCTGACGTTCCACGGCGACCACCTTCTCCGGCGCGCCGTTCACAAACTTCTCGTTCGACAATTTCTTCATCACACTGGCCAGGAATCCCTCTGCATACTTCAGGTCATCCTCCAGTTTCTTGCGCTCCGCTGCCACATCGATATGCTGTGTCATCGGAACAAAGCATTCTGTCGTACCTATCATGAAGCTCACAGCGCCATCCACTTTCGTGTCCACATATGCTATCTGCTTCACATTGGCCAATTTCTTGATAATTCCGTCAAAACGGGCATTCATTTGCTTGCCGTCGCCACATACGAAATATACATCCAGCGGCTCCTTCGGCGAGAGGCCTCGCGTGTTGCGCAGGTTACGCAAGCCTGCCACAACTTCGCGCGCCGTGTCGCAGTCGGCCAGCATCCGCTGGTCGAAGAAGACGCTCACCGGCATATGCTGCATCATCACGCTGCTGGTGTCAGCCAATTGGTTGCGCAGTTCACGCTTGCGAGCCTGTTCTTCGCTCTCACCCTGGCGGGCATCCTCGTGCTGCAACAGATGCCATATTTCTTCGGTCACGAAAGGCATGAACGGATGAAGCATGTAGGTCAGCCGCTCGAAGATGGAAATCGTGGCATCATAAGTCTCCCTATCGATGGGTGTGCCATAGTCGGGCTTGATCATCTCCAAGTACCACGAGCAGAAGTCATCCCAAGCGAGCTTGTAGCAGCTCATCAGCGCCTCGCTCAAGCGGTACTGGTCAAAATCTTTCTCCACCTGTTCCAGCACACATGCCATGCGCTGTTCCATCCACTCCACCGCCACCTGGTTCACTGCAGCGCTCTCTGTCTTCTCGCCATCTTCCGTGGACACCTGCCAGCCCTTGATCAGGCGCAGTGCATTCCACATCTTGTTGGCAAAGTTGCGGCCCTGCTCACAGATGCTTTCGTCAAACGGCAAGTCATTGCCGGCAGGCGCTGTCAGGAGCATGCCCATACGCACACCGTCGGCACCATATTTCTCCATCAGTTCGATGGGATCGGGCGAATTGCCAAGCGACTTCGACATTTTCCGGCCCAACTTGTCCCTCACAATACCAGTAAAATAGACATGTTTGAACGGGACCTCTTTCCGGTATTCCTCACCGGCCATAATCATGCGCGCCACCCAGAAGAAAATAATGTCGGGCGCCGTAATCAGGTCGTCTGTCGGGTAATAGTATTTGATTTCCTCGTTGTCGGGATGACGTATGCCGTCAAACAGACTGATGGGCCACAGCCAACTGCTGAACCAAGTGTCCAGCACATCCTCGTCCTGTTCCAACTGTTCCTTGCTGGAAACGACACCAGGGAATCGTCGGCAAGCCTCTTCAAAGGCCTCCTCACGGCTGACGGCGACGATGGTTTCGCGCTTGCCGTCAACATCCAAGTAGTAGGCCGGAATACGATGACCCCACCATAACTGGCGGCTGATGCACCAGTCCTTGATGTTTTCCAGCCAATGGCGGTACATGTTCTTGAATTTGTCAGGATGGAATTGTATCTCGTTGTCTTCCACCACTTCCAACGCCTTCTTCGCTATATCGCTCATCTTCATGAACCACTGTGCGCTCAGCTTGGGCTCTATCACGGCATCCGTTCGTTCCGAATGACCGACCTTGTTCACATAGTCTTCCACCTTCTCCACCAGCTCGGCCGCCTCCAAATCTTTCATGATGGCCTTCCGACAGACAAAACGATCCTGTCCGGCATACTTGCCACCATTCTCATTAAGCGTTCCGTTGTCGTTGAAAATATTGATGGAGGGCAGGTTGTATTTCATGCCCAGATTGTAGTCGTTCACATCGTGCGCAGGCGTAATCTTCAACGCTCCCGTGCCGAATTCCCTGTCCACATATTCATCCATGATGATCGGCACACTGCGTCCCACCGAGGGTACAATGACGCTTTTGCCCTTCAGCCACTGGAAACGTTCGTCGTCAGGATGCACACACACAGCCGTATCGCCCAGAATGGTTTCCGGTCGCGTCGTGGCCACCACGATATAGTCCTTGTCCTTCTCTCCGACGCCGTTGCGCGGCTGACCGTTGTCAATATAGTAGCGCAGATAGTACAGCTTCGAATGGCTTTCCTTGTAAACGACCTCTTCGTCGCTCACCGCAGTCAGCGCTTGCGGATCCCAGTTCACCATGCGCACTCCGCGATAAATCAATCCCTTCTGGTAAAGGTCCACAAACACACGGATCACACTCTCATAGCGGATATCGTCCATCGTGAACGCCGTGCGGTCCCAGTCACAACTGGCACCCAACTTGCGCAACTGCTTCAAGATGATGCCGCCATGTTCTTCTTTCCATTCCCAAGCATACTTCAGAAATTCCTCGCGGCTTATGTCGCTCTTGTTGATGCCACGATCTTTCAGCATCTTCACCACCTTAGCCTCAGTGGCAATCGACGCATGGTCCGTACCGGGCACCCAGCAGGCGTTCTTGCCCATCATGCGCGCACGACGCACCAACACATCTTGTATCGTGTTGTTCAGCATGTGACCCATGTGAAGCACACCCGTCACATTCGGCGGGGGAATCACCACTGTATAAGGATGACGCTTGTCCGGCTCCGAATGGAACAATTTCTTTTCCAACCAAAAATTATACCACTTGTCTTCCACTGCACGTGGATCGTATTTCGAGGCAATTTCCATAACTGTTATTTATCGTTTGATTCTGTAAAATATTTCTAATTAACAAATTACACAACAAGAAGACGCACCCGTCCTCCTATTACGAACTGCAAAAATACAAAAAAATAAAAAAAATGAAGCATCATCCCGCTTTCCAACCATGAAAAAAAGCCCAAGATCCTTCAATCCCAATTCTTACGATCATTGTAATATCCATTCTTTCCGATTTTTTTTAAGGTTTTTGTTAAAAATTGGTCAATCCAAAGATTTTTACTATCTTTGCGGGAATTTTTGAGAAAAAATTCACACAAATAATAAAATTATTAAAAAAAAAAAAAAAAAAAAAAAAAAAAAAAAAAAAAAAACGCAACCAAAAAGCTCATAAAAGGGCTTCCCCATAATTAAAAAAACTTAAAAAAACACCATTCATACACATGATCAAGGCAATTTTTTTCGACATTGACGGCACATTGCTCAGCTACCGCACCCATCAGGTGCTGCAGGGCACCATTGCCGCCTTTGAAAGTCTCCGCCATAACGGCATCAAGACTTTCATATCGTCGGGAAGGCCTATGGTCCTCATACCCCAAATGCCCGTTGCCTTCGATGGCTATGTCACCGTCAACGGCGGCTACTGTCTGGCCGACAACAAAGTGGTTTTCCGCAACGCCATCAACCCAGACGACTGCCATCGCTGGCTCGATTATGTGCTCCAGCACAACCTCACCACCATGTGCTTCACTGCCAACGACATGTGTATCAACCGCATCGACCCAACCACCGAAAAACTACGCAACCAGTTGGGTTTCCAAATGCCTCCAATCCTATCCGTCGACGAGATGCGCGGTCGTGAAACCTACCAATTCATTGCCGTACAACCGGCCGAAAAGGACAGCGAGGTCCTCGAAAGCCTCTCTCATTGCCGCATGCCCCGTTGGCATCCCGCCTTCACAGACCTCATTCCCGACAACAGCAGCAAAGCTGTTGGCATGCAACACATCCTCGACCACTTCGGCATCGACCGCCAAGAAACCATGGCCTTCGGCGACGGCGCCAACGACATCGAAATGCTCGACTTCGCGGGTTTCAGTGTCGCCATGGGCAACGCCGACCCCAAGGTCAAACAACATGCTGACCTCGTCACAGAAGACGCTGATAGCGAAGGCATATACAACGCTTTAAAACACACAGGACTAATCTAATCTATTTAATCTAACTAATCTATATAAACTAACACCTGCCACAAACCCATGAAAAAAACACTGTTGATCATACTGATATTTATTGGAGTTACCTCCGCGGCCCCTCTACAGGCCCAGGAGATCAAAGCTCTTTCTATCAATATCCATGCCAACAGTGACACTCCGAGTGATAGCGATAATGCTTGGACAAAACGTCGCAAAGCCTTTGCCCGCATGATCACCACCGAACATCCTGACGTCATCGCGGTCCAAGAAGCGCTCCTTGACCAACTCTCCTACATCGACCGAATCTTCCGCAACGAATATCGCCGCGTGGGATTTGCCAGCGACAACGGTCTTACCCGCGGATTCTATACCGCCATCCTCTACGACTACTCCAAACTGGAACTGGTGTCACACCGAACTCGCTGGCTGAGCAACACACCCCAAAGAGTCTCCAAAGGTTGGGACGCCGAAGGACTCCGCATTTTCACCATGGCTAAATTCCGTGTCAAAGCTACCGGCAAGGAGTTCTACTACATCAACACCCAACTCGACGACAAAGGCACTTCCGCCCGCAAAAATTCCATCATCCTGATCAAGGGCTACATCGACCTCTTCGTTGAAAAAGGTGTTCCTGTCATCGTCGGAGGAGACATGAATGTCGAGGCCAACAGCGACATTTTCACCCCTCTGCTTGAAGCAGGTTTGTCACATGCGCGCACCTCCGCACAAATCACCGACAACAAGGAGTCCTTCAATGGATTCGGCATCTCAAAGCCCTGCACCATTGACCACATATTCACTCGCGACATTGTTGTCAAAAAATTCATCACCCTCACCCGCAAATACGGTGTCCGGTTCATCTCCGACCACTATCCGATCGGCATTGTCTTCGATCTATAAACTTTTTCTCCTTTGGCGCTTCCGCCTCCTATCTATACCTGCCCACCAACACTGACAATGGGCAGCCCTCCCCTCTTCTATTCCAACAACTTCTTTTTCCACCGCTGCCAGAATTTCGGCTCAGGTTCGGGTTCAGGCATCCGGAACTGATAGCGGACTCCCAACCCCACCGTATGGTAGTAGGCCAACCCGTCAAGCACATCCAGCATCGGCCTATAGTCAATCGTCACCTGTAATGGTATTTTCAGCCGCAGTTCCAATCCCAACACCACATCCACGCCCATTATCTCCAATTGGTCGGGACTGAAATAAACCGAAGCTCCAAAGCCTGCATAATAGTGCAACCGCCACAGAATGCGATGGCTCTGCTCATACAGCACAGTGGCTCCGCCCCAAAACTGCCGCTCATCATTGTACTGCACCTGCTGCTGTCCGTTACCGTTATCGACAACGCTTGAAGTCAGCAGCATGCGATGTCCCCAGCCGAAGTTGAACTCCATTCGCGAATGCTCGCCAAAAGTGCCCGTAACAAGACTCACCTCAGCCCGACGACGGTCATCAAAACCGCCATAGGTGGACAACGAGGGGCGCAAGCCCATGGCAAACTGCGCCTGCACTGCCACAGGAAGCAGCGACAGGAAAAGCATAAAAAAAGGACGGAAATGAATGTGATGTGATTTCATGACGAGCGTATTTTAACGCATAACGCCAAAACCCCATTTTTAGTATTGACACCGGCCACTCAGACGCACAGCTGCTCCAGCAACGTGTAGAGTCCCAAACCGACCAACACAAGGCCCGCCACAAACGTAGTGACGCGCTCGGGTATCGGCACGTTGCGTCTGCCCAGAAAAAGACCCAACAATGCTGCAATGAAAGTCACAACAGCTATCACAACGACATTGAATGCCACAAAGAGCCCGTCTCCACTCAATCCGAGCCCTATGCCGATCACGAAAGCATCGATGGAGGTGGCCACACCCAACAGACACATCGTCCCAAACCGGGTGACGTCAAGTCGCGAGGGTTCGTCACCTCCTCGCAAAGCATCCAGCATCATCTTGCCGCCCACCAACGAAAGCAAGCCGAAAGCCACCCAATGGTCAACAGCAGCCATCCATTCGCGGAAAGCTCCACCCAACAGGGCACCCAATAACGGAAAAGAGCCCTGAAAGAAAGCAAAGACCAGCGCCATAAGCACACCTCGACGATAGCTCATCTTGCTGGCAAAAGTGCTGGAGGTGGACACGACCAGCGTGTCGACACACAACGCCAGGGCCAAAAGAAATGTTTCCAATAATAGTTGCAGGTTAATCATCGCTTATAATTGTTATAGACTATTGTCGTTCACGTATGTTTGATAATGTTCGATATAGGTCTGTCGGGGAAAAGATCCAACGCTCACCCACTGCCCACGGACGTCGTTCCAAATAACTATGCGCCACCATGCCCATCGTATGCCGCAGATTCATCTCGCAGACTTTACAGCTGCCATCCTCGGTGGTGAAAAGGTCCACACCCAGCGGACCCTCATAGTAGGGAGCCACCGTCGCGTCCAACCATGTCAGCAGTCGTTCTTCCAAGGCGTCACCAATACCCACCTGTCGGCGTATGTCAGCATCGGCAAGCAGATGATTGCAGCGATACACCCCCGATTGGGTTTCGAACAGGGAATATCCTGTTTTGCGGACATGCCCCTGCTCCACAACGTACTCTATGGCAAAATCATACAACCGTCGGAAGCGCTGCTCCACCACAACAGAACCCTGCTGCCGCAGCACACGATGCAACCAGAAGCGGTCTTTCTCGCCCAACTGTCGCGACACCCACCGCAGACCTCTGCCCGCGCCCGACCATGGCGATTTCATCACAACTTCGCCATGAGCCTCTACAAAAGCCGACACCGATGCTTCATCACAACACTGCGAGGCATGCGGCTGCAAAGGCAGCAATGTAGCTCGATGCTGCAGCTTTCGCATACGTTCCAACCTATCATCGTCGGGCAGCAGTTCGGACGCAACACCCAGCTCTACCAGCTGCTGTTTCAACCTCAGATTCCATCCCCAAGGGACAATACGCGATGGGGTGAAGTCGGGATGGGCATTCTTCCATTCACCATAGCCTGCAGCGGCAACCACACATGCGTCGTCACCATACAATATCCGCATTGCCTCAACACCGGCAAAGGCAAACTGTACCGCCGACGATGGCGGCATATAATGCCGGTCGCCATTGGCCAAACAAAGATCGTGTTCCGGATTAAAGATATACAGTACAGATGCCATCAGGGGAAATCAGACTAAAACAAACATGGGACAATCCAAAGTGGGGAACGTTCCCGAAGCAGAAAAAAAACTAAAAAAGGGGAAGAAAGAACTTCCCCTTTATAATATTGTATTCCTAATAATACTATTTGTTCACCTGGAATTTGGTGCAACCGCTCTTGAAGTATTCGCTGATCTGGTTGGCAGCAGCGATACCAGCGTTGATGTTGGCCTCTTCGGTCTGGGCACCCATCTTTTTGGGTGTGGCGAAGTAACGGCCTTCGAATGCCTTGAATTCAGCATCGGCATCGGGCATGATGTCGGTGATGTATTTGATGTCGGTGCGCTCAGCCATCAGTTTGAGCAGTTCGGGCTCGTTGATGACTTCCTTGCGGGCACTGTTGACCAGGATACCGCCCTTGTGCATCTTGTTGACGAGGGCATAGTTGATGCTCTGTTTGGTCTCAGCGGTAGCGGGGATGTGGAGGGACACTACATCGCAAGTCTCGAACAGGGCGTCCTGGCTGGCAACGGCCTTGGCCATGCCACTCTGGTTGATCTGGTCAGCGGTGAGGAATGCATCGTATGCATAGACATCCATACCGAAACCTTTAGCGATGCGGGCCACATTGCGTCCCACGTTACCGAAAGCGAGGATACCAAGTTTTTTGCCCATCAGCTCGCTGCCGCTCTTGCCGTTGTAGAAATTGCGGACGCAGAAGACGAGCAGACCCATCACGAGTTCAGCGACAGCATTGCTGTTCTGACCGGGAGTGTTCATGGCGATGATGCCACGGGCGGTGCAGGCCTCGAGGTCGAGGTTGTCGTAACCGGCGCCGGCGCGCACAACGATCTTCAGGTTCTTGGCGTGGTCGATAACTTCCTTGGTGACCTTGTCGCTGCGGACGATCAGAGCGTCAGCATCAGCAACAGCAGCGTAAAAATCGTTCACGTCGGTATATTTCTCGAGAAGTGCCAGGGTATGGCCGTTCTTCTCAACCACTTCGCGGATGCCGTCAACGGCCACTTTTGCGAAAGGTTTCTCGGTAGCAACTAAAACTTTCATTTTATTGTAAATCTTGATTTGATTAACAAAGACATAAGCAGACTCTTTCTGAATCTTCTTTTCAAAACCGTCTCTAATGTCTTTAATTTCCATTTTTTATAACAATAATCAAACAATGCCTACAGCTTGTAAGCCATAGGCATTGTTGAGAATCATTTTACTTGTTGGCTTTTTCGAAGTCCTGCATGCACTGGACGAGAGCCTCGACGGCCTCGATGGGGCAAGCGTTGTAAAGGCTGGCGCGGAAACCACCGACCGAGCGGTGACCCTTGATACCGACCATGCCACGCTCCTTGGCGAAAGCCATGAAAGCATCCTGCAGGTTCTCGCGGCCCTCGGCCATCACCCAGCAGTGGTTCATGATGGAACGGTCTTCCTTCTCGGCAGTACCACGGAACAGGCTGTTGCGGTCGATTTCCTCGTAGAGCATAGCGCTCTTCTTGAGGTTGATCTTCTCCATCTCAGCAACACCGCCAATGGTGTTCTTAACCCACTTCAGGGTCTCGTGCATGACGAAGATAGCGCTCACCGGAGGAGTATTGAACATGGAAATGTTCTTAGCCTCTTCAGCAGCGTGGGTGCGGAAGTCGACCATAGTGGGCAGCGGGTTCATGTACTGACGATCAGTGATCTTGCCAAGAATGTCCTTGCGGACGATGTAGAAGGTGACACCGGCAGGACCGACGTTCTTCTGAGCACCACCGTAGATCAGACCATATTTCTTCACGTCGACGGGACGGCTCATAATGTCGGAGCTCATATCAGCAACGAGCATGACGTTGTTGATCTCGTTGGCGGCAAAGTCCTTGCGGATCTCGGTACCATAGATGGTGTTGTTGGTAGTGATATGGAAGTAGTCAGCGTCTGCGGGAACGGTCCAACCCTTCGGGATGTAGCTGTAGGTCTTGTCTTCGCTGGAGGCAACGATCACGGTCTCGCCGAAGTTCTTAGCCTCTTTGGCAGCTTTCTTAGCCCAAACACCGGTCTGCAGGTAAGCAGCCTTCTTGTTGAGCAGGTTGGCGGGAACATCCATGAAGCCGGTGCTGGCACCACCACCGAGGAAAAGGATTTCATACTCAGCGGGGATGTTCAGCAGGTCACGCCAAAGCTGACGGGTTTCTTCCATGGTGCGCTCCCAACCGGGGGTGCGGTGGCTGATCTCGAGCAGACCGATACCGGTGTTGTCGAAATCACGGATGGCATTGATGGTGGACTCAATGGCCTCTTTGGGCAGGACACAAGGACCTGCATTGAAATTATAAGCTGTTTTCATTCTTTGTTTTAATTTAAATAGATTAATTTATAATTACTTAGAACAATTATCACCTTTATCAAAGTGTTACAAAGTTACACTTTTTTTACATATTAATGATATTATTCATATATATTTTTTTCAACAGCACACTTTCCGCGCCATCCATCCCCAACACCGAAACAGGCCGTCGAAAAAAAATTGAAAAAATACCTTTTCACACGTCAAAAGATTTCAACCGTCATTGTTGAACAAACATCCTCAAATGGCGAAAATCGTGAAAATCTGAGGAGTAAAGAAATGCCCTTCCCAAATGTTTTCTATAAATCAATTATTTATCATAAACTACTATATAACAAACAAATACAAATACAAAACACGATAGTTTGTTCGATTACAAACGATTATTTTTTTTCAACAAAAAGAGTAGAAAAAAATGTGATTTTTTTGCAAATTTTTTTTTTCATTTAAAAAAATATCGTATCTTTAATGGCCTTCAAAAATGCTATTGTTTAAATAATTTGTTGTAGTTTAATGAATTTATAAATCATTAGGTGTGGTTAGGCCGTAAAGGGCATTTTTGTCTAATAAAAAAAAGCGAAACATGCAAATTTTTTTTTCAAACGGTGTGAAGAAAAATAGTGAGAACTTTGCATCACAAAATCGCATGACTTATTTGAGATAAGTAATTGTAAATTTATTTGAAACAAATTCTGAAATGACACAAACTTACAAAACCGTTTGGGCAAATTGTTTAAAAATAATCAAAGACAATCTGGGACCGGAAAACGAACAGGTGTACAAGACTTGGTTTGAACCGATAGTCCCCATCCAGCTGGAAGGCAACGTGTTGACCATCAGAGTCCCCAGCCAGTTCTTCTACGAATGGCTCGAGGAACATTTCATCGACCTTCTCAAGCACACCATCCGTCTGCAGCTGGGTCCCAACGGCATGCTCAAATATAGCATCCTGATGGATACCAGCATCGCCGAGACTCCCATCACGACCAATATCCCTTCAACAGGACGTCAGGCCACTTTCAACCGTGCCAAGGACGTGCCGTTGGTCATCAAATCGGACGACCAGAACCAGGAGCTCCCCAACCCCTTCATCTATGCCGGCATCACCAAAATCCGCATCAACTCGCAGCTAAACGCCAACTACACGCTCGAGAACTTCGTCGAGGGCGACTGCAACCGCCTGGCCAGAGCCGCCGGTTTCGCCGTGGCCGAAAATCCTGGCCGCACCTCCTTCAACCCCCTGCTCCTGCACGGCGGTGTCGGCTTGGGCAAGACCCACTTGGCACACGCCATCGGCATCAAAGCCAAAGAGAAAGATCCGGACAAGTCGGTGCTCTACGTCACCTCCGAACAATTCCTGCAGCAATACGTCGACGCTGTCAAGAACCGCAACACCAATGACTTCGTCCATTTCTACGAGATGATCGACTTTCTCATCCTCGACGACATCCAGTTCTGGGCCACCAAGGGCATCCACACACAAGAAGCATTCTTCCATATCTTCAACTATCTGCACCAGAAAAACCGCCAAATCATCATCACCAGCGACAAGGCTCCGTCGGAACTTGGCACTCTCGAACCGCGGCTGCTTTCGCGTCTGAAATGGGGATTGGCTGCTGACTTGGGCACACCCGACGTCGAGACTCGCATCGCCATCCTCAAACAGAAATTGGCCAACGACGGCATCGAAATGCCTCAGGATGTCATCGAATACATCGCTTACAACATCAACACCAACGTGCGTGAACTGGAAGGCGCTCTGATTTCGCTCATCGCCCAGTCGTCGCTCAACCACCGTCAGATAACCCTCGACCTGGCCAAGCAGATGATTGACAAATTCGTCAAAAGCACCACTCGCGAAATCACCATCGACTATATCCAGAAGGTGGTGTGCGACTACTTCAAGCTGCCTATCGAAAGCATCCAGTCGCCCACCCGCAAACGCGAAATCGTCCAGGCACGACAGCTGACCATGTACTTCGCCAAGAAGATGACCAAATCGTCGCTCGCCATCATCGGTCTGCAGTGCGGCAACAAAGACCATGCCACCGTGCTCCACGCCTGCAAAACCGTGGCTAACCTGAACGAAACCGACAAGCAATTCCACTACTGGGTCGACGAACTGGAGAAGAAATTCAGAGAATAGCCACACGCACTAATTCCCTCGTCAGTTTCCTCCATCATGAAAGTAGCCTTCAAACCCGGAACGATGATCTATCCGTTGCCCGCCGTGATGGTAACATGCGGCGACAATCCGGACAACTTCAATATCGTCACCGTGGCTTGGACAGGGACACTCTGCACCGACCCGCCAATGTGCTACATCTCGCTACGCAAGGAAAGACTGTCCCACGCCATCATCAGCCAACAAAGGGAATTCGTCATCAACCTCACCACCGAGTCTCTGGCCAAAGCAACCGATTGGTGTGGCGTCAAAAGCGGACGCGACGTCAACAAGTTCAAGGAAATGCACCTGACTCCCGAAGCGGCACAAATCGTCAAGGCACCCCTCATCGCCGAATCGCCGCTCAACATCGAATGCCAGGTGGTCGACATCCTCGAACTGGGAAGTCACGACATGTTTATGGCCAATGTAGTGGCCGTCAACGCCGAAGAAAAACTGATAGACAAGGGCACCGGCGCCTTCCAACTCAACCACGCCGCCCCTCTCGCCTACTCTCACGGCAAGTACTACGGTTTGGGCGAACGAATCGGATCCTTCGGTTTTTCAGTAAAAAAGAAACGGTAAAATAAAAATTGTATTTTGCCGTTTTTTTATTTTAAATTGCACGCCTCAGACCTGCAACCCAACACAAAGAGACAATCCAAACCCAACATAAACAACAGATAATCATGAATATTGTATGTGTCGAACCCCTGGGCATCAGCGAAGCTCGATTTGAGGAACTGCGCCACGAATTTGCAGCCTCAGGTCATCAGTTCAACTATTTTCTTGACCGCAACGAATCCGAAGAGGCCCTAATCTCCCGAATGAAAGACAGCGAGATAGCCATCATCAGTAACATCAAGCTTCCCGCATCGGTACTCACCGCTTGCAGCAAACTACGCATGTTGTCGGTGGCATTTACCGGATTGGACCACATCGACCTTGCCTACTGCCAGCAGCACCATATCACCGTGAAGAACGCCGCCGGCTACTCTACCGTAGCGGTGAGCGAACTGGCCATAGGACTCATGCTCGATGTGATGCGCCGCATTACGGCTCTGGACGCCAGCACCCGCAAGGGGGGCACACGAAACAACTTCCTTGGACGCGAACTGCACGGTAAAACAGTCGGCGTAGTGGGCACAGGCGCCATCGGCAGCGCCACCATCCGGCTGCTTTCGGCCTTCGGCTGCCATGTGCTGGCATACAACCGCAGCAAGCATACCGACGTCGAACAGACGGGTGCACGTTACACCTCGCTCGACGAGCTGCTTCGCCAAAGCGACATCGTCACACTCCACGTCCCGTTGAACGCCGAGACGCATCACCTTATCGACGCTTCCAAACTGGCGCTGATGAAACCAACAGCACTGCTGATCAACACGGCCCGTGGCAATGTCGTGGACATTGACGCATTGGCACAAGCCCTCCAGAAAGGCCAGCTGGCCGGTGCCGGCATCGACGTGTATGATGGCGAGCCGCCTCTGCCTCAAAACCACCCCCTGCTACAATCGTCCAACTGTGTGCTGGTGCCTCATATCGGCTATGCCACCCGCGAGGCTTTCGACATCCGCGCCGATATCGTCATCGACAACGTCAAAAAATTCCTCAACGAGAATTCCAAATAAAACCATTTTTCATCATTTTTCAAACTCACACAATGAAGAGACACGCTTTACTTTTCCTGCTGGCAGCTGTGTCGGTCATGCCATTGAATGCACATCCGGTCAGTGTCACTGCCGCACGTCAAGCCGCCCAAAAGTTTCTGTCCCAAAACGAGAGCCGCCTCAGCTACGAGTCACTATCGCTCACCGACTGCTGGTCATCGGAGACAGGCGACACCTTGATGTTTGTCTTCAACATCGACGACAGGGGCTTCATCATCGTCAATGCCGACGATGCGCTGCCTCCCATCGCCGGCTACTCGCTCAACGGCAGCTACGACCGCAACCGGCTACCAGACAATTTCAAAGGATGGCTCGAAAACCTTGCCGGTGATATCGAAGGGCTGCTTGGCAGCACGATACTGCCGAAAGACATCGCCGAAGAACAGGAAGGCTGGCAAAAAGAATGGAAACAGCTGCTGAACCCTAACAGCAATTCCACGACACCGAAAAGCGCCAAAAGCGTCCAGCCGTTGATCGAATCCCGATGGAGCCAAGGCTATGGCTACAACGACTACTGCCCGGAATACGAAAACGGCACCAACGGACGTTGTGTGGTGGGTTGCGTGGCCACCGCCATGTCCCAAATCATACGCTACCACGCATACCCCAACACGGGTTTCTACCACCGTGGCTACGCCCACCCCGCCTACGGATACCTTTTTGTGGATTTCGACTCCGCCTACTACGACTACTCTCATATGCCTGACGAGCTGAACTACTATTCGTCCGAACAGGAGCGCCATGCCGTTGCACTACTATGCTACCATTGCGGCGTATCGGTGAAAATGACCTATGAATACGCCCAACACACCAGTGGAAGCGGTGCCCGCAGCGAAAATGTGCCGCAAGCGCTGATGCATTTCGGCTACACTGACGCCACCTTCCTCACCAAAAGCGGTCATACCACCGCTCAGTGGGACTCCATCTTGCGTCACGACCTCGACCTCAGTTTGCCCGTCTACTACAGCGGTACGAGCACCCAAGGGGGACACGCGTTCATCTGCGACGGGTACACCAACAGCGGCTACTACCACTTCAACTTCGGTTGGGGCGGATACACTGACGGGAACTACTCGCTGACTTCGCTGAACGGATTCAACAACGGACAGGACGCCGTCGTAGGCATCGTCCCAAGCGGGGTGGCCGCCAACCTCGAAACCACCTATATTGCTCCCGACGGCACCGGAGACGGCTCGTCGTGGAATTCGCCCAGTTCCAACCTTCAGTCGGCCCTCAAATTGCGCGGACTATACAAAAACGGCAATTTCTGGCTCAAAAGCGGCACCTACTATGGTGACAGCACCAACCATTCCGCCTTCACTATCACCTCCGGCATGAAACTCTACGGCGGTTTCAATGG
The DNA here is from genome assembly GCA_902793295.1 of uncultured Bacteroidota bacterium. Lineage (GTDB taxonomy): Bacteria > Bacteroidota > Bacteroidia > Bacteroidales > P3 > Colimorpha. Next base: position 53,392 of record CADBDA010000015.1, on the reverse strand, counting down.
TAGTGAGAGCGAATTGGACCAACGCGACGCCTCGACGGCCCCCTCCATCCTGAGCGCCAACGGAAAGAACCGCGTCGTGATAGCCAGCAATTTGTCGTCCCCCTCACTAATGAACAACATCACCATCAGCGACGGCTATTCCAATGGCAACGGCGCCGGCATCTACATGGAAGTCAATATGACCCTCGAGCACTGCACCATCCAGAACTGCCGAAGCGACAGCAGTATGATTGCTGCCGTGCACAACAACTATGGGACCGTCAATGGTTGCATAGTGCACAACAACAACTGCAACGGAATGGATGTGGGTGGCGGCAAGGCCAGCAGTTGCCTGATTGCTCACAACAACGGACGCTACGCCGTGGACATGTATGACGCCGACCTATTCAACTGCGACATGGTTAGCAACCGCGGTGCGGGCGTGATCAACCGCAAATCCACCATCCGCAACTGCATCATCTGGAACAACGACAGTTCGCTGAGCGTCAACGAGGACCTTACCATTCTCTTTTCCGCTGTCGAAGGATTCGACACCGTTGGTGACACCAATAGCAACATATCGCTGCTTCACGAAAACAGACCGTTGGAGGGCTACGGCCCCTTCTTCATGCTGCCCGACACCACTCGCGGCATTTCCACCGTGTTGGGCGACTGGCAGCTGAGCAGCCTCTCCCCACTGGTCGACGCGGGCGACACACTGCGTCGCGGCATCTACACCAAGGATCTGAACGGCAACAACCGCTTCCGTGGCGGACGCGTCGACATGGGCTGCTACGAACACAACCCCTACGTCGGCATCTGCCATCCGACCGCCGCCCCCAAAATCAGCATCTATCCCAACCCAGCCAACAGTCTTCTGCACATCGAAGGCCCCGACGGGACTGCCACCGTCTACGACATCCAAGGCCGTCGTGTGCTCAGCACAACCATTGTTGACGGACACAGCCTAATCGACATCAGTGACCTCCCCAAGGGTCTTTACCTGCTCCACGTGTCCAACGCGTCGCGCAAATTCATGAAGCGATAGGGACTTCGGGACAGGACTTGACAAACGAGACCGGAACTGCAACGTTCCCTGTCGAACAAAAAGAAAACGGGATGCTGAAAAGCACCCCGTTTTCTTTTGGAAATCGTTTACGAACGACTTATTTCACCGGATGGTCGGCGTGGAATTTCTCCAGACGGACTTTGAGGTCGGGGAACTGGTCGCGCTGCACCAAAGCCACGCAGGCACGGATGCCCTGTTTGTGGCTGCCGGTGATGTCGAGAGCGATGGCGCTGACACCATAGCGGATAAGTTCGTTGAGCAGGTCGACACCTTCAAAGCCGGGATAGCAGAAGGTGAAATAGAAACCGTCACCAATATCTTCGCCCATATCCTTATCGTAGACAATATAGAAACCGTTGTCGGTGAAGAGTTTCTTCATGACGGTAGCTTTTTCGCCGTACTCCTTGATGTCCTTGACAAAGTTGAAGGTGCCGTCGTTGGCTCCTTTCAGCATGGCTGCCATGGCATACTGCACGCTATGGGCAGTACCGGAGGAGAGGCAGTAGAGTGTGCCGAAGATGAGGGCGCGTCCCAACTGGGTTTGGCTATAGTAGCGAGCCAAGTCGGGGCACTCCTTGTTGAAGAGCGCCGGACTGCAAATCATCATGGCGATACGTTCGCCGGCATAACTGAACGACTTAGAACCGCTGATCATAAGGACATAGTTGTCGGTGTATTTGGCCACGGTCGGTTGGAAAGGAGCCTTGCCGGGAACACTGTAGTCCTTGCGGAAGTCCATCAGGAAATAGGCATCGTCTTCAAGAACCACGGTGCCATACTTGTTGGCCATTTCACCGATGATCTGAAGTTCGTGTTCGGTGAAGCAGAACCAGGCGGGATTGTTGGGGCTGCTGTAGATGAGGCATGCCACGTCGCCGTCGCGAAGTTCCTCTTCCAGTTTGTCGCGCAGCTTGTCGCCACGGTATTCGTAGACGTCAAAAGTCTTCATGGGGATACCCAACACGCGGCACTGCTGTTTCTGAACGGGGAAGCCCGGATCGATGAAGAGCACCTTGGTCTTCTTGGCATCGTAGCGGGTCAGGGTCAGGAAGCTGGCGAAGCCGGCCTGCATGGAGCCCACCGTGGGGACACAGCAGTCGGGAGTGACATCGATGTCAAGGAAGTTCTTGACAAAACGGGCAGCTTCACGCTTGAAGTCGGCGGTGCCATAGATTTCGGGATAGATGGAGGCCACACCGGAGCGGAGCGCTTCAATCTGAGCTTCGACGCCCACCTTGGGGGCGGGAAGGCCGGGGATGCCCATTTCCATCTTTACAAAGCGGATGTCGGTAGCTTTCTCAATGTCCTGAATCATTTTACGCATCTCACGGATAGATGCCTTGCCGGGGTTGCTTATCTTGTTTTCGGCGGCGATACGGTCGATCACCTCTTTTTGAATGGGTATTTGAGTCATGATATATATATTTTGTTTTTAATTGACTTTCATTGCGTAGGTAAGTTTTACGATAGTTTCCAATCCTTCAGTTTGGTCACATTGATGGGCGAAATGTCCTTGATGATGTTGTAGACCTCCTGCTGCTCGTCTCTGGGAGCGGGAGTGAAGATGGAGACGATTTCGGCCATGTTGACATCGATGAACTGGATGACGGAAAGCAGGTTGGCGCGAGCCTTGTGCACCTGCTGCAGGTAGCGTAGCGCCTGGATGATGTTTTTGCGGGCCGTGTTCTGGTCCTTGGTCATCATATCCAATCCCATGCGGTAGTAGAAATAGTAGACGCTGTGGAGCGCCTCGTAAGCAGAGTTGGTATGATTCTCCATAAACCAATAGCGGGCCTTCTGGCTGTCGTTCGACTTCCACCCTTTGTAGCCCGTAGTGCCGGCGGTCTGGGTGATGGTGCGCGCCATGTCGTAAAACGGTTCGCCGCCGTTGGGACCATAGCTGTCAAAGTACATGCCCAGCATGATGTAGCAGTAGTAGGCCAATGTGGAGGAAAGATTGTCAAAAAATGAATTCGGGTCAAATTCCAAAGGCTGACTTTCATTGTAAGAGAAGGCAAAGTCGTTGTTTTCAATATAATTGAAGACACCCGAAGTGTAGTTGGAGTTATAAACCGGACGGCGCAGCTGAACGCTGATCTGGCCTTTGAAGTCCGTTGCCGACGAACGTTCGGATAGGATAATGCTGATGGAGCAATCCAGCTTTTCCTGATACTCAAGCTCCAGATTCGTCCAACGACGATTGTTGACAAATTCCTCGATGGCACGTTTCATTGTCTCGAAGATTTTGACATCGCCCGTCTCGTATTGCTGGGTGGTGCTCTGCAGCTTCTGGTAGTTCACCGTGACGCCGCAACGGAATTCCTGCGCGTTGGCACCAGCAAGCAGAATGCACAAAATCAACAATATCGGGATTCTTTTCAGCATATAAATATAATAATTACGGAATGCAAAGATAGCAAAAATAATCAAGAGATTAACAGACTGTCACAAGAGGCGAATCACAATCACGCTCAAAAATAGTCATTTACAACTAACAATCAACACATTACGCACCAAAATTATTTTTCCACGATTTGTTGATAATTCTTAGGTCAAAAAGCGACTCCATTTGGCAAAAAATTAGTACTTTTGCAAATTCAATCCCAAAACGAAAAGACACAATGAGTGACGAAGTAAACGTTTCGAAACAAGAAAATTACAGCGCTAATAACATCACCGTCCTTGAAGGTCTGGAGGCCGTAAGAATGCGTCCCGCCATGTACATCGGCGATGTGAACTTCCGAGGACTGCATCATCTGGTATACGAAGTAGTAGACAACTCCATAGACGAATCCCTTGCCGGTTACTGCAACAAAATCATGGTTTCCATCGAGGAGGACAACTCCATCATCGTGGAGGACAACGGACGCGGCATTCCCGTGGACATGCATGAAAAAGAGCACCGCTCCGCCCTCGAGGTGGTGATGACCGTGCTGCATGCCGGCGGCAAATTCGACAAAGGCTCATATAAAGTCTCCGGTGGTCTGCACGGCGTCGGCGTCAGCTGCGTCAATGCGTTGAGCGACCACATGACTGCCGAGGTCTATCGTGACGGCAAAATCTACCGTCAGGAATACAGCCGCGGCCTGCCCCTCTACCCTGTCAAGCAGGTAGGCGACACCGAAAAACGGGGCACCCGCATCCAATTCCACCCCGACCCGAAAATCTTCACCATCACGGAATACGATTTCCCAACACTCGAGAACCGTCTGCGCGAGCTGGCCTACCTGAACAAAGGCATCGAGCTGTCTATCGAGGACAAACGCAACCGCGACGATAAAGGCGAAACCCACAAGCAGCGCTTCTACTCCGAAAACGGTCTGCGCGACTTCATCAAATATCTGGACGAGAATCGCGAGAAGCTGATGCCCGACTGCATCTACATCGAAGGCGAACGACAGGGCATCCCCATAGAAATCGCCATGCAGTACAACACCTCGTTTAGCGAGAACTTGCACTCCTACGTCAACAACATCAACACCCACGAGGGTGGCACCCATCTGACCGGTTTCCGTAGCGGTCTGACCCGCACACTAAAGGCCTATGCCGACAAGAGCGGCATGCTGGCCAAAGCCAAAGTGGACATCAACGGCGACGACTTCCGCGAAGGCCTTACCGCCGTCATCAGCGTCAAAGTGGCCGAACCCCAATTCGAAGGCCAGACAAAGACCAAACTGGGCAACAATGAGGTGCGTGGCGCAGTGGACAGCGCTGTCAGCGAGATGTTGGAGAACTACCTTGAAGAGCATCCCAACGAAGCCAAGATGATTGTCGAGAAGGTGATTCTTGCAGCCCGTGCCCGTCAGGCAGCACGCAAGGCTCGCGAAATGGTGCAGCGCGGCACTGTTTTCAGCAGCGGCGGACTTCCCGGAAAACTGGCCGACTGTCAGGACGGCGACCCCTCGGTATGCGAGATTTTCTTCGTCGAGGGTGACTCGGCAGGCGGAAGCGCCAAGCAGGGACGCGATCGCCGTTTCCAAGCCATCCTGCCTTTGCGAGGCAAGATTCTGAATGTTGAGAAAGCCCTTCAGCATCGAGCCTTCGAAAGCGAAGAAATCCGCAACATTTACACCGCCTTGGGTGTCAAAGTGGGCACCAACGAGGACAGCAAGGCCCTGAATATGGAAGGCCTGCGCTACCACAAGGTCATCATCATGACCGATGCCGATGTCGATGGCTCGCACATCGACACACTGATGCTCACCTTCTTCTTCCGCTACATGCCCGAACTGATCGAGAACGGTTATGTCTATCTGGCCACTCCCCCACTCTATTCGGTCAAGAAAGGCAAGAAAAATGTCTACTGCTGGACCGAGGACGACCGTCTGCGCGCCATCGAGGAACTCGGTGGAGGAAAAGAATCGGCCGTACACGTGCAGCGTTACAAAGGTCTTGGTGAGATGAACCCCGAGCAGCTTTGGGAGACCACCATGGATCCCGAAAACCGCCAACTGCGTCAGATCACCATCGCCAGCGCCGCCAGCGCCGACCGGACCTTCAGCATGCTCATGGGCGACGATGTCCCGCCCCGTCGCGAATTCATCGAACAAAACGCCACCTACGCAACCCTTGACCTCTAATTTCAACTTAAAACAATAAAACAATGGACAAACGCAATTTACTTCTGATAAGCAACAGCACTATGCGCGGCGAGGCTTACCTCGGCTGGTGCAAGGATATGATTGCCGACTTTTGCAAGCGGCACAATGTCAAGAAAGTGCTCTTCATCCCATACGCTGGTGTGTCGTTGGCTCCCAACGGACTGACCAAGAGCTATGACGCCTACGAGGCCAAGGTGGCTGCCGTCTACAAAGAATTCGGCGTAAAACTCACCTCGGTACACCACAAAGCGCTGCCCATCAATGCCGTCTACGACACCGACTGCGTAGCCGTTGGCGGTGGCAACACCTTCCACCTCGTCCGCGAGCTGCAGCGCACAGGCCTCATGCAGGCTATCCGCCAGCGTGCTTTCGACGGCATGCCCTACATGGGCTGGAGCGCCGGCAGCAACGTGGCAGGTCCCACCCTCTGTACCACCAACGACATGCCTATCGTCATGCCCGCTTCGTTCGACTGCATGGGTATCGTGCCGTTCCAGATCAACCCGCACTACACCGACTCCTTCGACCCCAAGCACGGCGGCGAGACCCGCGACGACCGTCTGAAGGAATACATCATGGTCAATCCCAAAGCCACCGTCGCTGCCATCCGCGAAGCCACTGCCCTCCTGATCGAAGACGGCAAGCTCAGCCTTATCGGCAAACCCAACAAGATGAAAGTCTTCAAGACCAAGCTGGAGAACACCAAAGAATACGGCCTGAAGGACGATATCAACTTCCTGCTGAAAGCATAAAACACAAACGGACTGCCCTATTATAATCAATATAATTTATGAAAACGATGCTCAAACCGCTACTCATCGCAATGCTGGCAACCGTTATGGTTGCCTGTGGCGAAAAGGATAACGAGGAACAGAATCCCAACGGAAACAACAACCAGACTTCGACCATCGCTACAGGTCGTATAGGCAACGGAAGCATCACCATCGGCGATTACCCCAACCCGAATGCTTACGGCATTGATTTCGACAACGATGGCGTATTGGAGTTCAGCATCAACGGCGAAGGCGATTACACCTATCTGGCATACCAGTGGACTGAAGGCGGCAACAACATTGTCGCTTCCGCATCGGCTTGGGACTATCTGGCCCCACTTGCTCAGAATACCGTCATCGGCCCCCAGAGCAATTTTGCAGGCCAAGGTGATGCAATGTTTGAGAACATCCAGTCGCTTCCCGAAAAGTTTTATGTAGGCTGCCGCGTCGTGCTTTCCGACGGCGTCCACTATGGTTGGATTTCAGTCCGCTACCAAAACGGCACGCTGACATGGGAAAAATGCGCCTACAACACCAACAAAAACGAATCTATAGAAGCAGGCAAAGAGTAGCCCACTGCTTTTGACACACAAATAGTCGTGTCGCTTCTAACAAATAAAAAAAGTGTCGGATCAGATCCGACACTTTTTTTATACAACTTTGTATTCATTGCGAATCCGAGTCAACGCACTTTTTTCCGACATGACAAAATAATTTTGCCAATTGAATGAAATCGTGTATTTTTGCACATTGGAAATCCTATTAAAAGAAATACATATAATCATATCAAAAACAAGATTATGACAAAATACATTGGTGCTCACGTGAGTGCATCTGGTGGCGTGGGCAACGCCATCCTTAATGCTGAGGCCATCGGAGCCAACGCTTTTGCTCTTTTCACTCGCAACCAGCGCAGCTGGGTCAGCAAGCCGCTGGCACAGCTGGAAATCGACGGATTCAAGGCTCTGCTCGTGGAACGTGGCTTCCGGCCCGAGATGGTGCTGCCGCACGACAGCTACCTCATCAACCTCGGCTCGCCCGACGAGGAGACACTACAGAAGAGCCGTGCGGCCTTTTTCGACGAGATGTACAGAGCTCAACAGCTTGGCCTGACGATGCTTAACTTCCACCCCGGCAGCCACCTGAACCGCATCAGCGAAGAGGAATGCCTGGACCAGATAGCTCGCGAAATCAACTTGGCGCTGAGCAAGACCGAAGGCGTCACGGCCGTAATAGAGAACACCGCCGGGCAGGGCACCAACCTGGGCTGGCGCTTTGAGCACATAGCCCGCATCATCGAAGGCGTGGACGACAAGAGCCGCGTGGGCGTATGTATTGACACCTGCCACACGTTGGCTGCCGGCTACGACCTCTCGACCGAAATGGGCTACCAGTTTTGCTTCGACGACTTTGAGCGCATCGTTGGCCTCAAATACCTGCGAGCCATCCACCTCAACGACAGCAAGAAAGGTGCCGGCAGCCACGTGGACCGCCACGAAGTGTTGGGCGAAGGTTTCTTGGGCAAAGCATTCTTTGAACGCTTTATGAACGACTCGCGTTTCGACGATATGCCCATCATCCTCGAAACCCCCGACCCGATGCGCTGGGCCGACGAAATCAAATGGCTCCGCAGCCTATGAACGCCTGACATTTCCTACTGAATATGGAATACTGAAGACAATGGAAAAAGTTCTTGCCATCAACGGTCCTTACAAATGCCCCACCTGGGAGCGCATACTCGATTCAACGCCGCCGTTCTTTATGTCTTTAGAGAACGCTATGCTAATATTCTTATTCGTAATGATAGTAAAACGAGGAGACACAAACCTGTTCGTATGGACTTCCCTGTTGACAGTCTTCTTCTTTTCCATATATATGTTCCTATTCGTACTGGACAACCACTTTCGCCTATTCCACAGCAAGGAGACTATTTCCATCAAGGATGATGCCCTGGTCATCGACTGCTCGAACAGTTTTTTGCGACGACACAAAAGCATCCCTCTCTCTTCGATACGCCATATAGAACACTATAACGGCAGCAGAGGCAGCAGTCTACACGTACCCGACACCCTGCGTGTCCACTACGGCCGCCACAGCCGCTATCGCTTCGCCATCAATATGCAGTACCCCGACAGCTTTCAATTGGCAAAAGAAATAATGAATCATAGCCTCAAATAGTTATACCTACTATGAGATACTTTATTGTAGACGCTTTCACCGACAAACCCTTCGGCGGCAACACCGCAGGCGTTGTCCTGCTGGATGGCGACGCATTCCCCAAAGAAACGCTGATGCAAAACATCGCCGCCGAATTGCGCTATTCAGAGACGGCATTCGTGCGCCACGACGGCAACGCACACTACACCGTTCGCTATTTCACGCCCAAGGGCGAAGTGGAGCTGTGCGGCCACGCCACGGTGGCCACTTTCGCGCTGCTGCACCAACTGGGTGAAGCCACGGGCAAATGCCTGTGCCACACACTGGCAGGCGAACTTGAAGTAGAGGCCGCACAGGAAGTGATGATGCAGATGGCCACGCCGCGCATCGTCGGCGCCCTGTCATCGTCCGAGGCCGAGGAGGCCTACCGCGCCGTGGGTCTGAAAGACTACCGTCCCACCCTGCCGGTACAAATCTCATATTCAGGCCTGTCGGACGTGATGCTGCCGATGCCTTCGGTCGAAACGCTCAACGCCTTGCAACCCGACATGGGAGCAATAGCAACGTTCACACAAAAGCTTGACATAGTGAGCATTCATCCCTTTGCTTTCGGCAACGACGGCTACACGGCCCATGTGCGCGACTTCGCCCCGGCATACGGAGTGCCCGAGGAAAGCGCCACAGGCACAGCCAACGCCGCCCTGACACACTATCTGAAAACGAACGGTATCATCACAACCGGAGATCACAGCTTTCTGCAAGGCGAAGCCATGGGCAGAGCGTCGGTGGTCTGCACCCGACTGACAGCCGACGGCACTATCCTTGTCGGTGGCAAAGCCGCCCTTGTGGCAGAAGGACGGCTGCGGGTCTAGATGGACAAGCACCTCCCAAAGGCACTTGAACACACAGCATGCAGAGATCCGCGCCCACTAACGGAAGCGACGGTTTCAAGCCGCTATATATAATTTTTATTTGGGTACAATAATTTAAAAAGAATAGCGTTTAAACGGCAAAATATTGAAACAATGAAACAATTCCTTTCATTCCTGTTACTATGCTGCAGCGCCCTTGTCGTGTCAGCACAAATCACCCACACTTCCAAAGGTGCCGTTGACCAGAACGCCGAAACCATACTGAAGAAAGCCTCCGACAAGATATCGTCGGGCGTGGTGTCGTTCAATGTCACCATGGTCAACAAAGACGCCAACAAAAAAGAGACCGCCCGCATGCAAGCCTCGGTAACTTACAGCAAGGGGAAATACCATGTCAGTTTCAAAGACAACGAAATATACTGCGACGGTACCGCGACATGGCATTGGAACAAGGAATCCAACGAAGTGGTTGTCAACAAAATCACAGATTCGGAAGACGACCTGATGAATCCAGCATTGATACTCACCAACTACAAGAAAAACTTCAAAAGCAAATACATCCGTCAGGAACAGAACGGCAACGCCATCGTTGACCTGACACCCAAAAAGAGCAAGAGCTACTACAAGATCCGTTTCACCATCAATGCCAAAAGCGGCATCATCCAAAGCATGGAGCTGTACAACTACGACTCGAGCCGCGGCGAATACACCGTCAGCAAGTTCAACGGTTCCGCCAAAGGCGGCGACGAGCAGTTCACCTTCCCAAAAGAGAAATACCCCAATGTCGAAATCATCGACATGCGATAATCCATAACAACAAACAATCTCCCAATGAAAAAAATCACCCTTTTCTGTTTGCTGGCGGCCGTCATGCTCTTCGCCGCATCGTGCCGTCATTCCGAAAAAACCATAGTCTTCCAAAACTATGAATATGAAGACAACCCCTTTGCCGAGACCGACGACACTGTAGGCGTACAGTTCAGCATCAAAATCCAGTTGCCCCTCATGGAGAAGGTCAACGATGCCCAACGTCCTATGATGCAGGCCATGACCGACTCCCTCCTGACCCGCCTGTTGGAGCCCTACTACAACGGCAAGGCCCCCGACCAGGCCATCAAAGACTACTGCGACAGCATCCGCGGCGAATTCAACGACTGGGCGCTGTTGGACGACCCCACCGAATCGGGCACGCCCAACTACCAGTGGATACAGGAGCTCTCGCTCGTCCCCGAATTGGAGACCGAACAGATGCTCGTCTACAACGGCAGCATCTATGCCTACACCGGCGGCGAACATCCGTCGACAACCACGCTCCTCTTCCTTTTCGACCTCAACACCGGCAAGCAGCTGACCGAACAGGAGCTCTTCACCTGGGCTGGTGATGCCCCAAACTCCGAATCGTACAACGCCTTCGTCGAGCTGATGAAGGGCATGATACGCAAGATGTGTGATGCCACCGACGATTTCACTGCCGACGACATCGACTGGGACAATGTCGCCCCGAACGGCAATTTCAAGGTCACCAAAGACGCCCTGGTCTATCATTTCGACGTCTATGAAATCACCAACACCAATGCCGGCCCCATCGACATCGTGCTGCCCAACCATGAAGTGAAACAATTCATGAAAGAAGGCACCGTACTTTACGACTACTGGTTCAAGAAATAAGCGCACCGTCAGCGCACAGTCCCACTTCCCCTTACAGCCAATGAACATCCTATTGTTGGAGACCGCCACTCCCGTTTGTTCTGTCGCCCTGCTAAGCGACGGACAGATTGTTGCTACGCAACAAAGTACCGAACCCAACGCCCACTCGTCGCGACTGGCGCCGTTCATCCAATCCCTCTTCACCCAAGCCAACCTGCCGATGTCGTCGCTCGATGCCGTCTGTGTTTCGTCGGGTCCCGGATCATACACCGGACTGCGTATCGGTGTGAGCAGCGCCAAAGGCATCTGTTACGCTCTCAACATTCCCCTGCTTGCAGTCCCCACCCTGGAGAGTATGGCAGCCCACTACTACGCCCTGCACAACGACTACGACGGACTGGTGTGCCCCATGATTGACGCACGTCGCATGGAATGCTACACCGCCCTCTACAGCCGCGACGGCGAGGTGCAACCCACACGTGCCGAAGTGCTGGAGAGCGGCTGCTATGACCATTGGCTCGACAGCCATACCGTAGTCTTTGTGGGCGACGGCGCCGCCAAGACACGTCCCCTCTTCGCACAGCATCCCAATGCACGATACGACGACGCCTTCCTGCCCTCAGCCAGCGGCATGGCCTCACTGGCGACACAACGGCTGAAGAAAGGACAGACAGAAAATGTGGCCTACTTCGAGCCCTTCTACCTGAAGGACTTCGTCGCCAAGAAATCCGTCGTCCACGGCCTGCGCAAAGAAACCCCATCGACAACCTGACCACCATGCTGCGTTATATAGGAAAACGACTACTGTACGGACTCCTCGTCATTCTGGGCGTGGTAACGCTGGTCTTTTTCCTGTTCAACATCCTGCCGGGAGACCCCGCCCGCATGATGCTCGGCCAACGCGCCGATGCCGAAAGTATTGAGATGATCAACCGCGACTTGGGACGCGACCGACCCATAGGCGAACAGTATGTTGCCTACCTCAACGACCTCATGCCGCTGTCGCTCCACAACAACAACGACCCTAAAAGCCATTTCTATCTCGACGCCGAAAAGTACGAGCCCTATGCCACACTGCTGTCGGTCGGAAGCACTTCGCTGGTAGTCAAGGCCCCCTATCTGCGACGCTCCTACCAAACCAAACGCAAAGTCACCGACGTCATCGCCACAGCCTTTCCTCAAACTGCTGTGTTGGCGCTGACAGCCATGGCCTTTGCCCTGGTGGTTGGCATTCTGCTGGGAGTTCTCTCCGCCCTTCATAAAGGCACATGGATTGACCGGCTCACCCTCTTCCTTTCCACTCTGGGCATGTCGCTCCCCTCCTTTTTCGCTGCCATACTGATTGCGTGGTTCTTCGCCTACGTGCTGGCAGACTGGACCCACCTCAACATGTTTGGCAACCTCTACACCGTCGACGACTACGGCTGTGGCGAATACCTGGACCTGAAAAACCTCATTTTGCCCGCCCTCACACTTGGCATCCGCCCCCTGGCCGTACTAGTGGAGCTCACCAAAAGCTCGATGCTCGAAGCCCTCAGCCAAGACTACATAAGAACCGCTCGCGCCAAAGGAATGCCCTACCGACGGCTGATTTTCCGACACGCCCTTCGAAATGCCCTCAACCCCATTGTCACCTCGGCATCGGGATGGCTGGCCGGACTGCTTGCCGGCGCCGTCTTTGTGGAGTATGTATTTGACTGGAAAGGAATGGGCGTTGTCATTGTCGACGGTCTGGAGAAATATGATTTTCCCGTGGTGATGGGTTCCATCCTCTTCATCTGCATGCTTCTGGTCATCATCAATATCATTGTCGACATCCTTTACGGCATACTGGATCCCAGAGTACGCATCGATGGTTAAACGAACAACATGTCAACGCAGAATCAATCCAAAGACAACGGACAGACATCCAAAATGGGTATCGGTGGACTGCTGAAGAAGCTGCTCCCGTTCGTTCTGCCGTACCGCTGGCTGCTAGCCATAACACTGACACTCACTTTTTTGGGCGCCACCATGTCGCAGGTCAATGCCATTGTGCTCGACAAGGCAGTCGATGCCATCAATGACCTCATGCACAGCGGTGGTTTTGCATGGAGCAAAGCCGCACAGCTGCTCCTCGTCGTCAGCGCTGTGCTGTTAGGCAAGGAGCTGCTGGCCGCCTTCATCACCTTCGGCCAACGGCTGTTTGGCGAGAAGATACGCATCAATGTCAGTCGCGACCTGTCACTGCGTGTAGTGAAGCGCATACTCAGTTTCCGCATGTCCTTCTTCAGCGCCGAAGGCAATGAACCCGGCAAGTTGCAGACCCGCATCGACCGTGGCGTGATGAGCCTCAGCAATACCGTGAAGAACTTCTTTATCGACATTCTGCCCCTTTTCACCAGTGCCATACTCGCCCTGGTGCTGATGTTTGCCGCCAATGTCTATGTCGGACTTGTGGCGCTGGCCATCATCCCCATCTATTTTGTCATCACCGCCCGCCAAGGCAAACGGATGAAGGGGTGGCGTCGTAACGTCTTCGGCACCCATCAGGCACTGAATCACGGCATCATGAACATCATCGAAAGCATCGGTGTCATCAAGTCGTTCAACCGCGAGCAGGTGGAGGATGACCGTCAGGCCGCCTTGCAGGAACAATCGACCGACCAACAGATGCACACCCGACGCATCTCGTTCCTGTTCGAAGGTCTGAAAAGCTTCGTCGAACAGATTGGCACCGTGCTCATCATCATCCTTACCGCCTATCTGGTGCTGACCGACTATCCCGGCATGACCATTGGTAAAATCATGTACCACGTCCTCCTCTTCAACAATGTCAGCGCCCCCATCCGACAGTTGCACCGCATCTACGACGATCTGAACGACGCCCTCATCTATGCCGAAGGCTTTTTTGGCATACTGGAAGCCGACCACGAAGTGGAATGTAGCGGAAGCTACCGTCCGGAGAGTGTCAAAGGCGATTTCGCCTTGCGCCACGTGGATTTCACCTATGCCAACGGCACCCACGCCATCCGCGACCTCACCATGGACATTGCCGCTGGCAAGACCACCGCACTGGTAGGCCTGAGCGGTGCCGGCAAAAGCACCATCGTCAACCTGCTCGACAAATTCTACACTCCCGACAGCGGCACCATCACCCTCGACGGCGTTCCCCTTCAGGATTGGGACACACAAACCCTACGCGAAAATATCGGTATGGTACTGCAGAAAAACCACATCTTCAGCGGTACCATCGAAGAGAACATCCGTTATGGCAACCCGCAAGCAACCTTTGAGGAAGTGGAACATGCCGCCCGTCAAGCCTACATCTACGACCAGATCATGGCACTGCCTGACGGCTTCCAATCGCAGGCGCTTCAACTCAGCGGAGGACAGCAGCAACGCATTGCCATTGCACGCATGTTCCTGAAAAACCCGCCCATCATCTTCCTCGACGAACCCACTGCCAGCCTCGACGCCATCGCAACCGAACAGATCAAAGCCGCCATCGACGCTATCAAGCAGGGGCGCACCGTCATTGTCATATCGCACAATATCGGTCAGATCATCGATTCCGACCATCTCTACGTGTTGGAAACAGGCCATGTGGTACAGCAGGGGCATCCCGCCGAACTCTACCACGAAGGAGGACTTTACAAACAGATTTTCGATGCCAGCGCCCGCAGCATGAACGTCGATAAAATAGCCCAAGAGCTCTCCTGATCCGCCCGCTGCAATCCATTTTCCATTTGTCAATTCATTCATCACAACAAACCATCCACCAAACCACATCACCATGCAAAACGAACCTCCCAAAACCAACCATCTACAGCCCGGCATGCAGCTCAGCGGCGGCAAATACACCATTGAAAAGAAAATCGGCGAAGGTGGTTTCGGCATCACCTACCGCGCCATGCAGAGCGGACTGAACCGCGCTGTGTGCATTAAGGAGTATTTCCCTGCCGGACACAGCATGCGTGACACCGCACATTACACTGTCTATCCGCAAGGCATCGACGATGCACTTTTCGAGAAATACCGTCAGGCTTTCCGCAAAGAGGCCGAGACCCTCGCCTCGTTACAGCATCCCAGCATCGTAGAAGTGATCGACATATTCGACGAAAACAACACCTCCTACATGGTGATGCCCTTTGTCGAAGGCCGCACCCTGCAACAGATGGTCGAACAGCAAGGACCCCTGCCATACCCCGAGGCGGTCAACTACATAGCCCAGGTGGCCGACGCCGTGGCCTACATCCACCAGCGCCACATACTGCACCGCGACATCAAGCCCGACAATGTCATCATCACCGCCGAATACCGCGCCATCCTTATCGACTTCGGCTCGGCACGCGAATTCGTCAACGACAAGACCCAAGCCCACACCTCTATCCTGACCCACGGCTATGCCCCCACCGAACAGTATTCCACCACCAGCCGCAAAGGCTCCTATACCGACATCTATGCCATCGGAGCCACGCTCTATTTCGTTCTCACCGGCACGGTGCCGATGGATGCTGCCGCTCGAATGAGCGAAGAGATGCCCGACCCACGAAGCGTCAATCCTGCCATTCCCGACGAAGCCAACCGCACCATCATGAAAGCCATGCAGATGAAAGCCATAGACCGCCACCAAACCGTCGAAGAGTTTATGGACGACCTACGAAACATCCGTCCTTCGCAAGCGGCAACGGCAACAACATCCGCCACCGCAGTCCCTTCACGTCAGGTCGCTGCAGCCAACCCTGTCACCTCTGTCACGAGCAACAAGCAAAGCAAAGTTGGACTATATATCGTCCTGGGCATTGTCGCAGTAGCCATCGTTGTAGCACTCATTCTGGCACTGGGCGGCCGCACAACGGCAGTCGATTCCCACACTGAAACAATAGCTTCCCCTGCCGAACAAGCACCCACACCCACAGACGACAGCTACAACCTCGACAGTCAGAAACTGACCGATGAAGACCTTCGCTACATGAGCAAGCATGAGCTGCGACTGTTACGCAACGAAATTTTTGCCCGTCATGGTTACATATTCAAAAGCCGCGACCTGCAAGAGCACTTCAACAGCAAATCATGGTATCATCCCATCACAACCAGCACCTACGATGTGCATTTGAACAGTATTGAACAATATAACATCAACCTCATCAAGCAATATGAATAAATTTCACATACTTCCGATGCTTTCCTTGGGTCTGCTCATGGCATGCAACGCGGCCCAGACCCAGACGACCGACAGCATCGCAACGCCCAACGACACAAACACTGTTGCAAGTGCAGAGGCCATCCCCCTCTTTGTCCAATGTCTCATGGAAGCCTATCCCGAACACATCATCGGCTATGCCGACAACCTTGTTTATTGGAGCGACAGCACCACCATGATCTACGACGACGGCAAGGAGAAAACCATCGTCGAGATGATGGACAATGCCGACATCGAAGACATGTCGCACTGGGTCTATCCCGACGAGGTCACAGCCTTCAACGATGCAGGCCGCATCCGCTGCGAAGCCTTCTTCAAGAAGATGTATGGTGAGACCCAACAACAAATGTCCCGCAACCTCACCACCATCACCTGGTGTCCCTCCCTTGTCGGACAGCGGCTCAACATCAGCAAGGTCAACAACATCAACCGTCAGCTGCAACAAGTTTCCGCAGCCCTCGACAGCCACCCCGAGTGGAAAGCCTTCCTCAGCGGCCCCTCCACCGTCAACTGGAGAGTGGTGGCAGGCACCAACCGCCTCAGCCCCCACTCCTACGGCATCACAATCGATATGGGTGTCAAACAATCCAACTACTGGAAATGGGACAATCCCAAAGCCTCCGAGACCGACAGCATCGGCTACCGCAACCGTTTTCCCAGCGGAATCGCCGATATTTTTGAGCAGTACGGCTTCATCTGGGGCGGACGCTGGTACCACTACGACAACATGCATTTCGAATACCGTCCCGAAGTGCTCCTCTACAAGCAACGCATGAAAAAGCACAGATCTTGAACGATTGTATCCCACCATCCTTGCCTTATCGGTTTGGTGAAGTAGCCATGATGCTTCGGCGCAAAGCCGCTGTCACCTTTTTCTACGGCTGAGCGGTCAGAATACACCCCGATGCGTGTGCAGACAATAAAAAAGAGTCCGGCTTACCACCGGACTCTTTTGTCAAACCAATTGTCTGTTTTATTTCTTGGGTTTGGGCATCTGCGACGATGCTTACGAATGCCTTATTCTAAAATCGAATATCCTATAACTTATGGAAGGATTCCCCCATTCAGTCATTATTTGGCCAACCCCAGTTTTTTCATCATGTCGGGCTTGATTTCCTCTTGGAAGATGGCTCCGTATTCAGCAAAGGTGTAGCGATTGTTGTCGCCCGAGCAGAAATACCACAGCACCATAGAGAAATCGTATGCACCCTGGTAGCCCTGCAAAATCTGTATCAAACCTCTGTCCTTGCTGAAGAGGGCAAAAGAGGGGTAGCCAATTTTCTGTCCCAGAATGGCACGGGTAAAGGGATGCGTCGACGCTTTTGCGCCCGATCCTTTGGGATTGTTGTATTTGGTGCCATTCCATGTGAACGAGGCACTGCCTTCGGCATCAAAATGCACTGGAATATAATACTTGTTCAGGATGGCTGCCACAACAGGGTCGGAGAAAGTGTCACGATCCATCTTCTTGCACCATCCGCACCACGAGGTGGAGAAATCAACAAAGAAAAGTTTCTTGTTAGATTTGGTATCGACTTGCGAAGCTTGTTCAATGGTTTTCCATTGTACCTGTGCCTGACTGTGGCAGGAAAAAGCGAGAAGTGCTGCAAAAAACAGCAGGAATAGTTTTTTCATTGTCCGTTGTGCGATTTATGAATCAATTTCTTATTTCTGTTTTTTGATAATAATGATATTTCGGGTTAAAAACATCTATCAATAACTACAATTGGAATGCTTTATTATACATTCATATTCTTAAAAAAACTTAAGGCATAAGCTACCATTCAACTTTATAGTCGCTCTCGACCTCCTGTTTGGTGGGATCAAATTCCTCCTCACGGTCCTGACGGTCTCGCACACGGAAGAGTTTGCCCAGCCAGTCGTCTTTCTTCGACTTCTTCTGTCCAGGATGCGCCTTATCCTCCTCGATGATTTTGGTGATCTCGGTGACGAAATTGTTCACATAGGCCACCGATACATTCTCGTCGCGGTGGATTTGTGAGCCTGTGTAATAGTGGCGGATGATAGAGTCATAGCTGATTCCCAGCGACACCATACGAATGGTACCTTCCTGGCTCAAACCCACGCCATGGCCGTAGCCGTGACCGTCGAGCACCACATCGCCCGAATGAGGATCGACAGAAACCGAGAAGAAAGTCGATTTGAGCTTGAAATCGGTGCGGATGCGCGTCAGCGGAATGCCCAATATCTTGGACTTGCGTTTCGGCTGCGAGAAGGTCAGCAATTCCTTGCGGATGGAGTCGTTCTGAACATTGAGTTTGTGGGTCTTTGAGAAATAGCCGAGCCACTGGTTGATCGGTATCACTTTGGTCCAGTCGGACTGACGCATGTGATAGGAGAACGTGTCGGGAACCGAGCGCAGATAAGGCAATGCTGAGCGCCACACATCCTCCGAATTGGCCGTCTGTCCGCCCGAATTGGAATGGAAAGGCGTCTCGATGAGTTTGCCATTCTTGTCGACAATGGTCTCGCCCGACGACTGCATGGTTCCCAGCATGATATCGGGTCGGATACAGCGGTTTTGGTATGCCTGGCAGTGCACATAGTCGCAGAAGTTGTAGCCATCGGACCGATGCTTGTTGATGTTACGCAACGCCCATGTGCGCGATATAGTGGCCTGAATGCGGAAGATATCGCTTTGGGTACCATAGATTTCAGACTGGACCACTCCGGCCAGATAGGTTTCAAATTCCACCTCATTGATGATTCTCAGGTTGCCCTTACCAAACGCCGACACCACCAGGTCGCCCTCGTAGGTGCGCTGTTTCACGTTGCGCGGATTGAGGCAGAGGATGCACGCCGTGTCGGTGGCCCGAAGCGACACCGAGGTGTAGGTGCCATAGCTATAGCCGTTCACTGCCACCATCACCCCATCGCCCGTGGGCGAGGTCTTGATTTCGACCGACAGGTTGTCGCCAAGCGACGGCTCTATCAACGACGAATCGTTGGCAAAGAGGTCGTAGAGGCCCAAATCAAACGACACATAGAGAGCATCAATCTTATTATTGGTAAAAAGACGCACCTTCACCTTTTCGGCATACGAAACGGCGACGAGCGATAGCAACAGAGAAAGAACAAGAATACGTTTCATAGACGCATGGACAGATGGTTACAGGTTCATTAGGGTATTTGACGGACAATTTCATCAGCGGTGCGTTGCGAGGCTCCGACGCCACCCAGCAGCGAAATGATGCGGTCGTATTCGGACATCATGGCCCGACGGGCATTATCGTCGACAGTGATGGCTGCGAACTCGCGGTCCAGTCGGTCGGGGTTGTAGTCGCCCTGTATCAGTTCGCTGACAACCGGACGGTCCGCTATCAGGTTGACCAACGAGATATACTTGATACGGGAGCCGATAAGGCGGCGTGCGATGGCCGCCGACAGCTTATTGCACTGGTAGCAGACCACCTGTGGCACTCGGAACAGCGCCGTTTCGAGGGTGGCAGTTCCCGAACAAACCACAGCGGCATAGGCCGACGCCAAAAGGTCGTAGGTGCGGTCGTACACAATGCTGACATTGGTGGCCGATGCGGGGATAAGGGAGCGGTAAAACTCCTCGCCTATCAAATGCATACCTGCCACTGCAAAACGATATTCGGGATGCCTGTTGACCAGTTGCATCATCAGGGGCAGCAGACGTTTCAGCTCCTGTTTCCTGCTGCCAGGAAGCAGTGCCACCAGCGGACGTTCGTCACCATCGGCCGACAATGGTGCCGCAGCACCATCGGCCTTGTAGCGCTGCACCTCATCGAGCAACGGGTGTCCGACATAACACGCCTGGGGAAATTCATTTTCAGCATAGAAGCGCTGCTCGGTTGGAAGGATATAGCAAAGCTTGTCGAGGTCGCGGCGCATCGGGCGGATACGACCCTTCTTCCATGCCCAAATCTGCGGTGAAATATAGTAGACATTCTTATAACCGCGGGCATGGGTGTACTTGGCAATTTTCAAGTTGAAACCCGGATAGTCGATAAACACCACCACATCGGGGTGGAAGGCATCGATATCACGCTTGCAGAAGCTGATGTTTCCGAGCACGGTTGAGAGGTGCGAAACCACCTCGACAAAGCCCATGAAAGCCAGGTCACGGATGTGGCGCACCTGCACCACATCGGCCGTCGGCACCGACTGGGCCGCCTCGGCCATGCGGTCGCCCCCCCAATAACGGACAGCGGCATCGGGATGCTTGGCCAGCAACGCTCGCATGAGATTCGCCCCATGCAAGTCGCCCGAAGCTTCGCCTGCTATGATATAAAACTTCACCATACCAGCGCCTTAGTTTTTAACAAATAGAACATGAAAACCACAAATGAGACAAAAACGGTGATGATGAGGGTCTTGGTCACCAACGGACATTTCTTCAGATGGGCATAGTAGCGTAACAGCAGCACCGGCGGAACGAAAGCGAGGCCAAACCAGCGTACATGCTCGTCGACCGGCAAACCGACCACCAGAAGCACCACCCAAAGCAGCAATGCCGTAAGCACTTCGCTACCCAGTCCGGCGAGAAGTCCCACAAGCAATCGGTCCTGCTGAAAAAACTGTTTCATTGGCAATGATTTATTCTATTGATTACAGTTATATTTATTCACAATACGGTCATTCCCTTCAGCCATCGAACCTCCGAGCCATCTGCTGTAGGGCCTTGAAGTCGGTGAAATCTGGCGTGGTGGGTACGATAGAGACATAGTCGTTTTGCAGTGCCCACTGGTCGGTATCGGGGCTGCAGTCGTCGCATTCAAAACGGCCCGTAATCCAGTAGTAGGGACGTCCCTGCGGGTCCATCCGCTTCTCGTAGCTGTCGAGCCAACGGGCCGACGCCTGACGGCAGACTCTCATACCCTTGATGATGCCATTGGCCGGAACCGGGAAATTGACATTGAGCGACACCAAGTTGGGAAGCCCGTTTCGAAGCACCTCCCCGATGATGCGATGCACGAACGGCACCGCAGCAGTGAAATCGGTCTCGGGACTATGGTCGATAGTCGAAAAACCGATGGCCTGCATGCCCAGCACCGAAGCCTCCACTACAGCCCCCATGGTGCCCGAATAGAGCACATTGATGGAAGCGTTGCTGCCATGGTTGATGCCCGAAAGCACCAACTCGGGCTGACGCGGGCAGTAATGCTCGTGCGCCAGCTTGATGCAGTCGACCGGTGTGCCGTCGCAAGCGTAGATGCTGCAACCCGGTTCCTGATGCAACTCGCGCACACGCAGCGGTCGCATCGCCGTAAAGGAATGCGAATAGCCGGAGGCGTTGTACATAGGTGCCATCACCACCACATCGCCAAACGAGCGGGCCACTTCGATGAGTGTCCTGATGCCACGCGCTTCGTAGCTGTCATCATTCGTTATGAGAATCAGCGGTTTCATCGAGCGAACAACGATTTTTCGCGACCCAAGAAGAAGGAGGCCGGCTGCAAGATATTGTCGAAGATGTAGTATTGGATGAGCACGGTATCCTTGCTGTCGACCACGGCATAGAGGCGGTTGATATCGAAGACGTCATACATGGTCGTGTCCGGCATGTTGTAGATATCGTCGGGGTTGGTGTACTTGATATAGGTCTTCACTTCGTTGACATTACCGTCGACATCGGTGACGCGCAAGATGGTACGTGGCTGCTGGGAAAATGTGGTGTCGAGCACCACCTTAGGCACCGCCCTTGCAAACTCATCGAAATTCAGATTGACAAACGAAGAGAGCAACTGTGCCACCCTGGCCGTATCAAAGCCGTTGACACGCATCGGCGGGTTGAGCAAGTTGAAGACAAAACCTTCACCCTCACGCACCACAGCGAACGATTCGGATGGCATGGAGGGGATGGTGAGTTCGACCTTGGCGATGCGCTGCACCGGCAGGTCGACAATGGAATGGCTACGCCATGCCAAGGGATCGACCACAAAGCGCGGCGACAAGCAGCCACGGAAACCAGGGATGTAGATGACCCGCGGCAATTCGTCGCCTTCAGCATACATATAGGTCGACATCATGTCGCGAGTGTCGTGTCCCACATAGAACACACGGCATTTCTCATGACGCCAGAAGCGAATCTTGCCCTTGAAGAGGTTGATACGGTAGTCGTCATAATAGACTTCCACTTTGACGCTTTTTGCAGCAATCATAGAAGTCACGTTTTCGACAGCTGCACGGTTCACATTGTTGCGGACGCGCATTTCTGCGAGGGTCTCCAACAGCATGTCGATTTTCGGCTGGTTGGCGGGGTACTTGTTGTCGACCAACCAGAGCGAATCAGACTGGTAGGTGAGCAACATCTGATGATTTTCCTTGTCGGCCATGAAGATGCGCGACACGGCGCCCGGCTGGGCGGCCGCCTCGATGTGAAAGTCGTTGTCGTTGGTATGGTTGGGACTCATGACCAGATAGACCACCAGCGCCGCAACGCCCAGCAGCAGCACAAGTCCTATGATAATCCAATTTCTTTTTTTCATTGAAGTGAATGGAGTGATGTTATTTATTGTTTGTTTAGCTAAGAACCAATTATTTAAGATAAGCGAGCGTAATTAGCGTCCGTATTATCAGGCATTCTTTTTGCGACGGTATTTCAATCGGCGCGAAACGAGTACCGCAGCAGCCACCGCCAGCACCATCAGCACCGGATAGGTCAACGTGGCGAACTGGTAGTAGCCACGTCGGGTTTCCACCTTATTCTTATCCAACTGACGGATGGAGATGTGGCGCGAGGCTGCGTATATCAAATCCTCGTCGCCCGCCAAATAGTAGATGGCGTTGAGGAGGAACTTCTTGTTGGCAAACTTGGTATTGATGTGGCGGTCGTAGCCCAGCGGATAAGGGAACATGCCCTGTTCGCTCATGCCCACATCGTTACGGATCATGTCACCATCAGAAACCACAATCATCTGTGTCGTGTCGTCGCACTGGGTCTTGTAGCCAATTTCGCTCATAGCAGCGAAATCGGCCGTCAGGCGGCTACGGAAAAGCGATTTGAACTTGCCCTCGAGAAGGACTGCCACCGGAAGGTCTTTCTTGTTGAAGAGCTGGTCATTGACCTGCACCATGGCATCGGCCAGCTGGATATTGACCGGCGCGTTCTTGATGTGCACATGGTCGGAGGTAGAGAGCAACACCGTCTTCTTGATATCGTTATTGATCAGGTCAATGCTGCTGACAAAATCAGTCTTCAGTACATCGAGGTTACTGACAATCGGGTGGTTGGAATGCGGCACCAAGGTGGGGAAATAGTACCAGGGCACCAACTGCATGCGGTTGTCGGCACTCATCATCGGGATACCACGGCAGCGATAGTCCATAATCAGGTCGGGGTTGACTCTAACGCCGTAGTTGAAGAAGAACTCGTCCAGATTGGTCGACAGACGGGTGGCGAAAGTCTGAGGCTGTCCCTGCAGACTGTCCATATCGGCATCGAGGGCGTCGACCAGCCAAAGGATTTTACCGCCATACATCATGTACTGGTCCAAAATGAAGAGGTCGCGGTCCGAGAAAGGCAGCAACGGCTTCGGGACCACCAGCACATCGTATTTGTTGGCGATACTTACCGAGGAATCCTGAGTGTTCATCACATGCCCCGTCAAGGTGCCGATATGTTCGTCGAGAATCACATTTTCAAGGGAGTAGTCATCCACCAGCGACATCTGGATATCGAAGAGGTCAATCTCCTTCAGTTCGCCATGACCCAGCATGAAACCCACACGCGACTTGACAGGATGCGTCAAGCGATGGATGGCACGTACAAAGTTGTATTCCAAGTTCTCGATAGAAACATTGATCGCTTCAGAGCGGTCCATCAAATCGGCCACCTGCAGCTGCTGGGCGGTCTCGCGGCCATTGTAGGAGACCATCATGGCAGGAACCACCACCTGCTGCGTCATCACCGAGCCTTCATCGTCCTGATCCAGCAGCGGTGTGATGCCATTCTTGCGCAACTCCTGATAGAATTGCATTTTTTCTTCGTCAGTCTTGAGGCTGGAGGGGTCAAAGAACTCGTATTCCACATGGCGGTTGTAGGCGCGGAACTGGTCGAGCATGTCCTTGATTTCGTTGCGGAACCGACGGTATTGGGGTGACAGGTCATCACCTTCCAGATAGACGCGGAAGAAGAGTTGGTCGTCGAGACCTTTGAGCGTCTTCTTGGTCGGTTCGGAAAGGGTGAAGCGTTTTTCGGCAGTGAGGTCAAAGCGGGTAAAGAGATAGTTGCCAATGATGTTGACAAATACGATGACCAAAAGCGTTGCCAGAATTTCCAGCAAATTCGACCGGCGGATATTTTGTTTTTTGTTCTGTTTCATTGTTTTCATTTACTCCGATTAGCACAGGATTGGACCACGCCCCTATTTCTGCCACTTGCGCGACTGGAGCACAGTACGCGTCAGCATGATGAAAAGGGTGATGACCGAGAGGAAATAGATGACATCGCGGGTGTCGATCACGCCACGCGAGATAGACTCGTAGTGCACCTGAAGGCCCAGGGAACGCAGTTGCAAGGCAAAACGGCCATGGACCAGTGCGTAGAGAGAGTCGAATCCCAAATAGCAGAAGGCGCAGAGCAGCGCTGCGATGATGAAAGCCACAATCTGGTTGTTGGTGAGCGCCGAAGCGAAAAGGCCGATGGCCACAAAGGCGCCCCCAAGGAAGATGAGACCGACATAGGAACCCACAACGGCACCCGTGTCGATATTGCCCACAGGGTCACCCAAGCGATATACCGCCCAGTAATAGACCACCGTAGGTACCAGCGAGATGACCACCAAAGTGAATCCCGCCAAGAACTTGGCGAAGACAATGGTGAATTCGGTCAACGGTTTGGTGAGTAGCATTTCCATGGTGCCGTTGCGCTTTTCCTCGGCGAACATGCGCATGGTGATGGCCGGAATGAGGAAGAGATAAAGGAACGGTCCTAGTAGGAAGAGGCCGTCGAGACCCGCAAATTTATAGTCAAGCACATTGAAGCTGGAATGGAACACCCAAAGCATCAGGCCTGTCAGGACCAAGAAAACGATAATGGTCAGATAGCCCGTCATCGAAGAGAAGAATGTGGAGAGTTCCTTTTTGTAAAGTGTAAACATTGGTTTACGATTTTTTTTTGAAGTATGGGATTAGGAAAATAAGATCATTTGTCGAAGCGGATGCGTTTGGAGGCGTTGGAGCGGCCCTGATACTCACCGAAGGAAAGGTCCAGCACCGTTTCGAAGAGCAGCTGGGTGGCCTGCACAATCATGCGGCGGTCGATGTTTTCGACGATGTCACTGGGGACATGGTTGTGGCGGTAGCCCTTGAAATTGGTGATATTGATGCTCGGGATATCGACAGCGTCGAAAGCGGCAGCGTCACCCTTGGGGAGTGTTTTGTAGCCCGTAAGCATGGAGTTGGAGCAATACAGCGAGTCGACCTTGCGCGCCACGTTCCACAACTGCGGATAGCGTTTGTTGCCAAGCACAGCCACACTGTCGCCACTACCCACAGCAGTCACATTGACAAAAGCCTCAATGCGTTTGAGCGGGGTGAAATTGGAGACAAAGATGCGCGAACCCAGATGTTGCTGTTCGCCCGCAGAGAAGAGCACAAAGACGATGCTTCGCGAAGGCTGGTCGGGCGACTGTTGGAGCATGCGTGCGGTTTCGAGTAGCGCTGCCACGCCCGAAGCGTTGCAGTCGGCACCTGGGAAGAGGCAAGTGGTGCCCTGCAGACCGACATGATCCAAACTGGCGCCCACAACGATGTATTCGTCCTTCATTTTGAGGTCGCTGCCCGGATAGATACCAATCACATTGGCAGTCAGAGCAGCAGGATGATAGACGGTATTGACATCGATTTCAAAATGCTTGCGGAGATGGAACGACTGGGGCTCATGCGACTGCTGAATCTTCTGGAGTGCATCCTGGATTGACATCAATTCGTCCTTCATCAGGACATCGCCGCACGAGCGGGTGGACTGCAACATAGGGAATGTGGCCAGATGGGGCAGTTCGCCGGAATAGACGCTGCCCTGCACCTCGTAGGGCGAGCAACTGGGCGACATGTTGACCACCACGATGGCACAGGCGCCGTGACGTTGGGCGGCACGTGCCTTGTCGCGAATCTGCACATATTGGTCGGTCACGTTGCTGGGGAGGAAATTCGGCACACCGCTCAGCACCAGAGCAATTTTACCCTTGGCGTCGACTTTGGCATATTCATTGAATGACGGATGGTCAATGCCATAGCCGCAGAAGACCACGGGGGCGTCGGCATAGCCACGACCCGACATACCTACACAGCTGAAATCGCGGCCCAGCACATAAATCTGACGGTCGTTGGGGTTGATATAGCTGTTGAAAGTGCAGTTTTCTATCTTGTTGCATTCAGTCTCGAAGTATTGGGCCCATTCGCCCTTGTAGGGCTGGACACCAAAGCGCTGGAGCGCGTTGACCACATAATCGGCGGCATCCAGAAAGCCATCCGTACCAGCAAGACGACCCTCGAAACGGGAGTTGGAAAGATCGCGAACAAAATTCAACAAGCTGTCGAGAGAAGCCTCTTGCGCCGCAACCCTCAGCGGAGACAGCAGGGCCATGCAGAATGCCAATACAATTACTTTGCCTAATTTCATAAATATATATTTTATTATATACAATTGACAATAAAAAGATTAATGCACACAAGATGCAATAAACCAAATAACAAAAATACACTTTTTGAGTGAATTGGCAAATTTTTTTTTGTAGCGGTTCAGGGCTTGCGCCAGAAGCGAGATGTGATATCCACCAGCCGTCCGTCGTCCACCCTGTAGAAACGCTGGTTGGTATGCTTGCTGTTGAGGGGGCCCAGATGTGCCAGGTAAGGTCCCAACTTGATGTAGTCGAAATTATTGAGATCCGCAGCCGGAGACAACAATGAACGGCCGCTATACCAGGCGGTATGCAGCCGTTTGTGGTTGTTGCGTATATGATGCATCAGCGAGTTGACCGCAGCCGGGTCGGCATCGCCGCCCATCAAGGCCAAGCAGGTGATGTTGCTGTGGCAATCGGCAATGAGGCGGTCGAGAGCACGAGTCGTCAAAGGTTCACCCACATCTCCCCAAAGATAGGGCGAATGGCATCCCGGGCAACGGCAAGGACAGCCCGACAGGTTGACAGCCAGCGCCACCTCGTCGGGGACCTCTTGAAAGACAACGTCGCTATTTAAGTATTTGAGCATCCTGCAGGTTGCGGTCGAACTGCGGCATGCGGCGTTCGATGGGCGGAAGATTCTGGTTCTGGGACTCGTTGGTATCGCCAAACTGACGGGAGTTGGCATAGAAGCGGCGCGACGCCTCCTCCTGACGCGGCATGGAGAAGTTGCTCACACGTTTCAGATAGCCAATAATGCGGGTCATGTAGTCCACATTCTTCGAATGGCAGTGAGGGCACTCCTTCAGATAGCGTTTGTCGATGTGTCCGCAATCGTTACAGATCGTATTGGGAACATTGAAAGTAAAGTAGTTGCACCCCTCTTTAGCCGCCACATGGAGCAGTTGCATGTACTGTTCCTGAGTGAGGTGTTCCTCGAGGTTGCAGTGCAGTGCGCTGCCGCCGGTGAGGTGTTCGATGTAGGGGGCGCCATGCAGACGGAACTTCTCAAGAATGGAAATAGAGGTATCCTCCACAATATAGAAGTAACTGTTGTAGCAGTCGCGGGGCACGAAATAGCCGTCCTCGCGGTCCCATTTGGCGTGCTTCACACCCACATTCTCGGCAGGAATCATTTCGCAGTTGAACATTGCCTCCTTGCTGCGATACTCCTTGTTTTTCTTCTCCACCAGACCCAGAACTGTCTGAACGAAATTGCGGTAATTCTCGTTATCGTTGATGGTAAGTCCCATAAATTCGGCAGCCTCGACCAGACCATTGACACCGATGGTGAGGTACTGGCGGTTGATGTTGATGTAGCCAGCATCGAAGAGTGGCAGCATGCCGTGTGAGGCAAGATCCTTCAGATTCTCATTGTAAGCCAGCTGCACTTTGTGGCAGAGGTCGATGATGTCGGTCAGGAACTCTTTGTAGTCCATCTTGTTGTTGACGGCATACTGGATGCAGCGGTTAAGGTTGATGGTCAACACGCTCTTGGAACCCGTGGAGACGCCGCCGGCGCCAAGGGTATAACTGAAACCGTTGTCGGTAATTTCGTTGCGCAGACGGCAGCAGGAACTGAGCGAGTCGGCATTGTCGCTCATGTAGGTGAAGAAACTATGGCCGGCGGCATACATCTCGGCAGTGAATTCGGCCATTTCCGGGTCCACCATTTCGCCATCTTTGCTGAGCAGAGCCATCGTCTCAACCGGGAAAGTGAGCACCGCCTTGGTACGTTCGGCGTTGAACCAGCGCATGAAGCGTTTCTGGAGCCATTTGAGGCCTTCCCAATCGGGAGCCGAACCGTCGGGGAAACGGAACTCACCGAAAAGGCTGTCGAAATAAGGCTTGTCATAGTAGGCGATATTCCAAAACACCGCTTGATAGTTGCGGGCGCCGGTGGGCTGGTTGAGGGTGTAGACGATCTGTTCGAAGCAGTCGGTGATGACCTTGTCGAGGGTACGGCGTTTGAGACTGAGGTCGACCACCTCGTCGGCATGCATGTAATAGTCCTGGCCATAGTCCTTACCGATGAAATAGTTAAGGTACATCAGAAATTCGGGAGTGGCGCAGGCGCCGCTGAGCATGGAGGAAACCATGAAGACCATGTTGACAAAACCGCCACAGAACGACTTGAGGTTGGTGGGCGCCGTGGAGTTGCCGCCGATGGAGGCCGTACCGTTGAGGAGCCACGGGTACATGGTGATGCTGGCGCAGTAGTTGGCCAGCGAAGTCTCATCGTTCTTATAGATGAAGTGGTGCGTCAGCAGGTCGATATAGCGGTCAGCCATTTCCTTGCCGTACATCTGCTTGATGCGGTCGGTGAGCAGACGACGGTTGAGGCGGATGAAGTTCGATTTGGGCAGTTCGCCGATGAGGGTGGCGATATTCTTATGTTCCACATTGGCGTTGGCATCGTATTTGGAGCCCGTGGCGGCATTGGCAGCCTCACAATAGTCGGCAAGGAACTTGAGTTTTTCCATTGTCTCACGATCCTCGGTGTGGCGTTGGCGGTAGAGCATGAAGTTCTTGGCCACATCG
The DNA here is from genome assembly GCA_902793295.1 of uncultured Bacteroidota bacterium. Classification (GTDB taxonomy): domain Bacteria; phylum Bacteroidota; class Bacteroidia; order Bacteroidales; family P3; genus Colimorpha. The sequence continues at coordinate 23,958 of CADBDA010000015.1, read as the reverse complement.
TAGTATTCCTCTTTCATTAAGGCCACCTCCACCTGGTTCTGGATTTCCTCCACGGTGATTCCATTGTGGATATCCAGGTGTGTGAGGATTTTCGACAAGCTGCCGAGGTCGACCGGTTGGTTTGTTGCATTGAAAGCCTTGATGATGGCGTTCATGATTTTGTCCAGCGAGAAGCGTTCGGCATTGCCGTCACGTTTTGTGATTGTCAGTAAATTTGACTCCATAGATGCTTTTTTTTGTTCTTTGATACGCGAAAGTTATAATTGTTTTTCGACCAAGGCCGGTCTCCTGGCTCATCCAATATGTCCGGACACCTTCTCAGGCCACGTGGCCCAATGGTCTGTCGTCCGAACACCGCCGTCCGCCTGGGAGCGGAGCGGCAAGGATATCACAGTTGCGCGTCAGCTCACGGTTTTCACGTGATTCCCTATTTTATCCTCGGTCGCATGAATTTTCAATGTGCTCATTATAAACGAGGGAAACCGCTTCACGAAGCGATCATCGCCCGATTATTGACGTTGCAAAAGTACAACAAATAGCACAACAACCCAAATAAAGTTCTCAACGAAAGTTGTTGATAAGTGTGGCGAAGTCAGACAGCGCAAAGCAATTGATAGAAATGAAACGGGAGCAAAACGACAAGAGTCGAAACGGCGACCTTTTGACCATTGGAGCGTTCTTCATCGACAGTTCCACCCCTCCCCTACAAACACAGACCAAAGGGTGTGCATCCGATTACTCTTCTGACAAGGAAGAGACAAAACGACGGTAGGCGGAGAATGTATTGGCTCGGGAGAGGAAGCCTTGATAATAGCCATCGTCGTCGACCACAATGAGGTTGTAGCGGTTGCCCACACGGAACTTGTTGACGACTTCGGAGGGCGGGTCGCTCAGACGGACGATATCACCCTCGGAGAGAGGATGCATCAGTTCGACCACATCGGTGGTATCGTAGCATTCCGGCTGGAAGATGATATGGCGGACATCGTCGAGAAGGATGACACCCATAAAGCGGTCATCGTCGGAGAGCACAGGGAACACATTGCGTCGCGAATATTTGATAGCCTCAACCAAGTCGCGCAATTTGTCACCCTCGCGCACCACGACGAAATTAGTTTCGATGAGTTTGCGCAAATCCATCAGCTGCCAAGCCGATGTGTCTTTGTCGTGGGTCAACAGGTTGCCCTGTTCGGCCAGTTTGCGAGCATAGATAGAATGTTTTTCGAACGGAGAGACACAAAGGTAGGTGACCGACGAGGCAACCAGCAAGGGGACCATGAGCGCATAGCCGCCTGTGATTTCGGCAATGAGGAAAATCGCCATGAAGGGGGCATGCATCACGCCCGTCATCACCGCCGCCATACCCACCAGGGCGAAATTGGCCGTCGACTGTTCGGGGAGTCCCAACTGGTTGGAAAGCATGCAGACGAAATAGCCGGACAAGCCACCGACAATCAGCGAGGGACCGAAGGTGCCGCCCACGCCTCCGCAACCGATGGTGGTGGCCGTGGCAACCGCCTTGAAGAGGATGAGTGCCAAGAGGAAACCCAGCACCACCCACTTGTTGTCATGAAGCGGGGCGAAGACACTGTGTTCGAAAAGCAATGAGTCGCTACCATTAAGCAACTCGGTGAGGAAAGCGTAGCCTTCGCCAAACAACGGCGGGAAGAAGAAAATCATCACGCCGAGCGCCACCGCACCGACTACAGCACGCGGTGTCTGACGCAGGCGTGCGAACCAGGACTCGACCCGGTCGGTGACGCGCAAGAAATAGAGCGACACCAGCGCGCAGAAGACACCCAATACGACATAATATGGTATTTGTGAGAGCCCGGAAGTACCGACCACGGTGAAGGCGAACTGCAATTCGTTGCCCATCAGGAAATAGGCAACCGTAGAAGCGCTGATAGCCGAAAGCATGAGCGGCAAGATGGAAGTGGCCGTCATATCGAACATAAACACCTCGATAACAAACAGCACACCCGCAATAGGAGCCTTGAAGATGCCCGCTATGGCACCGGCGGCGCCGCATCCCAGAAGCAGTTTGACATCGTGAGCGCACATGCGGAAGAAACGGCCCACATTGGAGCCGATGGCGCTGCCTGTGGAAGCGATGGGAGCCTCCAATCCGACACTGCCGCCAAAAGCCACCGTCAGCGTCGACGCCACCATGGAGGAATACATGTTCCTGACCGGAAGCACACCATTTTTACGAGACAACGACAGCAACACAGAAGGCAGACCATGTCCGATATTGCCTTTCACCACATAACGGACAAACATGATAGTCAGCAAGATGCCGATAGCGGGATAGACGAGCACCAACAGGTTGCCGCCCAAAAATGTCGGAATATTGAACTGCAACAGCCACCGATTGGTGAGGTGCACCAATGTTTTCAGCAACACAGCAGCCAGACCGGACAAGAGTCCCACCAGCACACTCAGCGCAAGGAGGAAGCCCCTGTCGCTGATATGCCGCATGCGCCACACGATAAAGCGCTTATAGTAATCTTTGAACCTGTTTTTCATCATCTGACTGTCGTTGTTACCACTCCACCGCATGGTCATTATTGCATTACAACATCGTACAATACAATAGTTTTCAAACTTTTGCAAACATCCAAACAGCAAAGTGAAACGAGTGACAAAGATACATCTTTTTTTACAATCTACAAAAATTTTATTGTGGGCATACAAACTACAAACCCCTTTTTGACGTTATGAGAAGGTAAAGGATTTTTCCTCATGGAAGCATTATTGTTATCTATCCGACATCATCATATTGTAAACACAAAACAAAAAATACATTGACATGAAGAAAAACATTCTATTAATCGCAACAGGCGCCATGCTGTTCGGTTCGTGTGTCACTTTCGGCAAATACGAAGCCCTCGAATCGAATCACACCCAGCTGCGCCGGGACTTCAACGCCGTTCAGGGCGAACTCAACGACCTACGTGAAGAAAATGCCGAGCTACAACGTCAGAACCAGTCGCTCAACAGCGAGATAGTGGATCTGAACGACAACGTCAACAAACAGGCCGAATCGAACAAAGCGTTGCGTCAAGAGATAGCCAACATGAAACTGGGGTTCGACACCGTAATCGAGAACTACAACCAGCGCCTCTCGGGTCAAAGTCAGGACCTGAACCGCACAAACAACATGTTGGCCGCACGCACCAAAGAGCTGAACGACAAAGAGAACAGTTTCAAGATAAAAGAGGAAGCCTTCCGCGCAAAAGAGAACGAATTTCTGGTAAAAGAAGCCGAACTGAAAGCCCAACAGACAGAATTGGAGAAGAAAGAAGCCGCAGCCAGAAAGGCACTGGAAGCCAAAGAAAAAGAATTGGAAAATCTGCGCACGTCGCTCAATAACGCCCTGGTGGGCTTTTCGGACAAAGGTCTGAATGTGGAAACCCGCGACGGCAAGGTGTATGTGTCGATGGAGAGCAAACTGCTGTTCCCCTCTGCCAGCTGGACCGTTTCGAAGGAAGGTATCGACGCACTGAAGACCTTGGCCAAAGTGCTGGAGAAAAGCACCGATCTGAACATTATGGTTGAAGGCCACACCGACAACGCCGCCTACAAAGGCAGCACCGCTGTCAAAGACAACTGGGATTTGAGCGTGATGCGCGCCACCGCCATCGTCAAGTTGCTGCTCCAGTACGGACCCGGCATCGATCCCTCGCGCATCGAAGCATGCGGTCATGGCGAATTTGCGCCCAAAGTGCCCAACGACTCACCCGCCAACAAGGCGCTGAACCGCAGAACCGAAATCATTCTGACACCCAAGATGAGTGACATCCTGAATCTGATTGACAATTGATATAGATGTTCACCTTGACCCAGCACCAACGATGACGTCAACATAGACTGATTCCTTGCTCATGCTCCAAGCCGGAGTCAGGGTGCAAAAAAAGGTCGGACGGCACTAGCCATCCGACCTTTTTTTGTCATATCAGTTTGCTTCATTTGGATGGAGTCTTTTCACAAAGCTCCTCGCAGTTGTTAGACAGACGATCGACCACACGGCATGCACAAATATAACGCTTGCTGTAATAGGCCTCATTGGAGGAAGAGATAGTCACCCCCTTGCTGGCCGCGTGGATAAAATGGAAACCGTTGTCTTCGACCGAAGTGACAATACCCACATGACCAATGGAGCGGCTACCCTTACGACCGCCGTAAAACACCAGGTCGCCCGGACGCAAATCGCCTTTCTTCACAGAGGTACCCGCCTTGTACTGTGGCGCAGCAGAGGGAGCCAATGTCAGACCGAATTTTGAGAAAATATAGCGTGTAAAACCGGCACAGTCGAAACCACTCGGTGTTTTGCCGCCCCAACGATAGGGCGTGCCGATATACTTCTTGGCCTCGTCAATGATACGTTCAACAACAGAACCCTTCTCAGGTTCACCAGTCAAAACAGCAGCCTTTGCCGTACCATTCAGCATGGTACAACAAAAGACAAACAACACACATAATCTCAGCGCTATAGACTTCATCATAATCTTCAGATTTTATTAAAAAACAGTTGTTTGTGTGCTACTTATTCCTTCTGTATTTTCAATAAAAAGTGCAAGACGAGAGAAATACATTTCTTTCGAAACGCGAAGAGAATGCAAAATTACGAAAAAAAACGAAACCTTTTTTCGAAAAATACGTTAATTAAACTTTTTTATAATTTCTCCGAACCGCCAGAAAGCTGTTTTTTAGAACTATAGTCCTTTTTCTCAGCAAAGATGTCCATTGCCACGACGACCGCCGTAAACGCCCAAAAGGGCACCGACAGCTTGTCCGTGTCGAGAAAATTATTAAAAATACCATGGACATAATAGGTCAGGAGGCAAAGGGTGAAAGCCAATGCCAAGCGGGCCACCCGTTCGTCGGCAGCAGAGCGATAGACATGCACACCCGTCACGAACGTCAACAGGAACAAGCAAAGGACGAAGAGGGTGCCGAGCACGCCCTGCTCAGTCAATGGGCCGATGTATTCGCTGTGGGCGTTGCCGCGATTGCCCGAATTGGTGCTGATAGTGGAGAGTTGGTAGCTGCGCTGGTAGCCGGCATAGAGGAACTGGTAGGTTCCTGGACCGGTGCCCAGCAAGGGATGTTCACCAAACATGCGGAACGCAGATGCCCACCGATTCAACCGTTCCAAATTGGAAGCATCGGTAGATATGTTGGAGATGGACTTCACCTGTCCAGCCAAGTCGTAAGAAGAATCCTGCTTGTTTTTCCCCAACTTGTAGAGCACATCGGACTGATGGACAAAGAACAGCGACACTGCAACGCCAAATAACAACACCATCCAACGCACCTTCATGCCCATGCGAATGGCGAAATAGACCGCCACGGCAGCCAATACGCTGATCCATGCCGCACGCGAATAGGAGAACATCAGTCCCATGACCATCACTCCGAAAGCGCCCAAAACCAAGACACGCAGCCAACCTTTCACATTGCGCGACACCAGACAATGGAACGCCGCCGGAAGGAAAAGAGCGATGACACAACCATAGGCCGTGTGGTCGTTGTAGAAGGGTTGCATGACTCGGTGGAGCGTCTGCAAATCGTGGTAGTTGCCAAACGTCTTGGCCGTGGAGATAAGGATGACCACCACCAGTGCCGCGGCATAGCACCAGAAGAACTGCCATACACGGCGACGGTCGCGGAAAATCTGTACCGCAGCGAAATAGAACGGCAGGACAAACCACAAGCGCGCCGCAAGGTATTTGAACGACACTTCGGGAAGCTGGGAAGTGCACGACGTGACAAACATCCAGACCAGCAGCGCCAGCAACGCCACCGACACAGGATGGCGCAAGATGCGCAGGTCATAATTGCGGTCGACCAGTACACGGAAAAGGAAGATAGCCGAGAAGAGGATCATCATCGGTTCGACCGGCATGGACAATTTCATGCCCGGAACCAAAGCAAAATCGACGGCAAAAGGCGTCAGCAAGGCGATAACCATCAGCCCTGTTTCCAGCTTCAGCAGGAAAAGCGTCAGCACCAGCCCCGCCAAGGGGAGCAAAACCAAGAAGTAGTTGTCGCTCGAGAACAAGAAAAACATAGCCACAAGAAAAGCTGCTGTCAGCGACAGCGCTGTCAGCAGCGAAGCATTTTTCTTGATCCAATCACGCATAGCAACCGGGAGAATTAGACAAGCATTCTATTCCTCATCCTTCGTGCGAACACGTTCGATAACCAGCAGCAACAAAATGCAGAAAACGAGCGTGGCAAAGGTTCCAAGCAGGACAATAATAGCACGTTTGGGATAGGCCTTATTGTCGGCAGCGCTGGCCTTGTCAAGCCAGAACTTGAAGCTCACCTGCTGTTCCATATCGACCTTGGTCTCAGCCATGCGAGTCTGCAGTTCAGCCAATTCCTTGCTCTTGTTCGAAATCAGCTCGTTAAGACCCAGATTGGTCTTATCGGAACGCCATTGGAGCACCAGTGTATCCAGTTCAGTCTGCATTTTTGCGCAAACCTGCTGCATCACCATATAGGCATCGGAAGCACGGTCCTTCTGGATCCGGCTGCTCAGCGAGTCGTAATAGACAGCCATGAAGTTGGCGATGTCCGCTGCCATCTGGGCGTCGACATCCAACACCGATATTTCCACACCGAGGAATTCGGTACGTTTCACCGAGACGTTGCCCCGATAGTTGGTGTGGAGTTTGAACATTTTGTGCGGGTCGTTGGCATCGATGTCGTAATGAGCCAGCATATTGAAACGTTGGCAAACAGCATCTTCCATCGATTGGGAAGAGAGAATCTGAATGGCATATTCGCAATCGCGTTCACTGCCGTAGTCGAGGAAGTCCATGCTGTAGCGTTCCGCCATGATGGCCTTGGAAACGCGCATCGAGTTGGTCGGGAACAAGATGGCCGTGGACTTGAAACGCGGAGTCACCAGCAGTGATGCCACCAGCGAAACCGCGGAGGCGACAACAAAGACGATGGCAAGCACCTTCCAGTATTTGCTGAAGAAACGCGAAGTGGCTTTAAAGTCGAAATTATTTCCAAAATCTTTTTGTTCCATAAGTACGATTTATAACATTTAAAACATGCCGAGGAGCGCTACCACTCCAACACCGAAGGTTCGTTCTCCGAATCCGGCGTAGGTTGCAGCGAGTCGGTCTTGTATTCGCGGCCCTTTTCCGGACGGGCGCAGTTGCTCATATGCTGCTGAATGCTGTCGATCTGGGCCGGTGTCAGACGGACACCATTATCGTCAATGAAGCGCTTCTTCCAGAAAGGCAAAGCCGCAGCCAAATCGCCCGAATAGTAGAAGTCGAAGCCGATGGCGCCGAAAGTGTATACTCTTCCGTCGACGGTGATGTGCGAACCGCCGCAGCGGGGAGCGCCGTGAGGATGCGACTGGGAGAAGCCCACGTTGAACAGCGTGCAGAGGATGTCGGGGCGGTTGGAGATATCGAAGCCCGCCCGTTTCCACTGCAGCATCGTCTGATGGAGGATACAGCCCGTATAAATATACGAATACAAATGGTTGCGGTAGTCGACCAAACGGTTGTATCGTTCCATTTCGTGGTTGTCGGTCTTGAAGTCCAGGATATTCTCATACTGGCGACCCATGTAGAACTCCGAAGTGGAATCCTTGAGGTGAGCCTCAACAGCCTTGGCCGTATGCTCCTTGATGCCGTTGACACCATAGGAGAACTGCGACTGGACAGAAAGCACCTTGACGGGACCGAGGTATTTCTTCACAATCTCGCGTTTGGAGTTGAACAGGCGAATCTGCTCGCCCACCAGACAAGCTGCGATCAGACGCGGTTCAACACCTGTGAGGCGACCCGCCTCGTTGAGCATGGCTGTATCGCGGATGAGTGAAGCCTTGAGCATTTCCCACTCCTGGGTGGCCATCCACGGGATGACGGTAGGAGCCTGCACCTGCTCACGCGAGTCGTAGACCTTTTTCAACTGAACCAAGAACTGGTTGTAGGAATTGCTGCTGTCGATGTAGAGCGAAGCAGCGGCAAGCATACGGTCCACCAGCATGGGGTTGCCGCTATACTGGGCAGCCTCGAGGATGAGGCGCGCATTTTCAGGGTAATACTTGCCAAAGGCAGCCAGCTTGAGATACTGTTCCATCCACAAAGCATCACGCTGTTGAGGTGTCAGTTCCTGCTGTTCCATTGCCTCCATCTCGGAGACCGACATCAGGTAACGGTAGTTGGAGTCAACAGCTCCCTTGTTTTTGGTCAGTCCCAACTGGAACACCGCCCATGCGGCGATAATACCGAAACCCGCAAGGGCGAAAAGATAGACGAAGACGTTGAAGATTCTGCGACCCAACGGAGCTTTGACAGTTTGTTTAGATTTGGGGTTTTGCATTTCTTTTGAATGACTGTCGCTAATGAAACTTTTCTAAAAAACTCAATAATTTAACGTGTGACTACCATTTCAAAGAATACCATTTGCGAGGTCAGCAGACCATCGGAGCGACAACAGGTAGCGAAGCCAGCTGCTCAAGCCATTCCACCTTCTCAAAGAGGGTGATATCCATAAGGACGAAGACAGCTGCACCAGCCAGATAGCCCACCAGGGCCAAGAGTGTCACCTTTTTGAGGTACCAAATGAAATCGATTTTCTCCATACCCATGACGGCCACACCGGCAGCAGAACCGATGATGAGGAGCGATCCACCAGTACCAGCACAATAAGCCAGAAATTCCCAGAAGGGATGGTTCTGTTGGAAGATCACATCCGCGCCCACATGAGGATACATACCTTGGACAGCAGCCACCAGCGGCACATTGTCGACAATAGAGGAAAGAACACCGATGATGAGGTCGATGAGGAAGAATCCCACGGGCTCGTCGCCCACGTGGATACCCAAGAAAGCATCGTTGAGGCCCTGAGCCAAACCGCCCAGAATACCAGCGACTTTCAAGCAGGAGACTGCCATAAGGATGCCCAGGAAGAAAAGGATGGTAGGCACGTCGACATGTTCGAGAGTGCTTACAGCCGTAGGCAGCTGATGACCCTCTTTCGAGTGGCGACGACTCAGAATCTCAGTAGTCATCCACAACACCGACAAGCTGAGCAGCATGCCCAGATAGGGAGGCAGATGCGTGATGGTTTTGAAGATAGGGACGAAGACAAGACCGCAAACACCCATGATGAGCACAAGTTTGCGCATCCAAGGAGCCACGTCCAGACCCGCATGGTTGTCTTCGGGGCGAACGATATCGCCTTTCAACGTGCGACCCAGAATCCAAACCGGCACCGCCATGCAAGCCAAGCTGGCGATCAAGGTCTTAACAATGATATTGACTGTGGTCACCTCGCCCTTGATCCAAAGCATGATGGTGGTGACATCGCCGATGGGGCTCCAAGCGCCGCCAGCGTTGGCAGCCAGGATCACCATGCCAGCATAGAGCCAGCGTTCCTTTTTGTCGGCAATCAGTTTGCGTAGCAGTGCCACCATGACGATGGCGGTGGTCATATTGTCGAGCAACGCCGAGAGGAAGAACGTCAGGATGCTGACGATCCAGAGCAGTTTCTTCTTGTTGGTCGTTTTGATTTTGTCGGTGATGATGCTAAAACCCTGATAGTCTTCAATCAGCGTCACAATCGTCATGGCTCCGAGCAGGAAAAAGACGATTTCTGCCGTTTCACCGAGGTTTTCGATCAAGCTTCCACTCACAAACGAGCGGTAAGCCTCCAAACCGCCGAAGCTTTCCAAGACGGCGGCATTGCTCATATTGAACACATTGTAGACGGCCCAAACGAGGCATCCGAGCAGCAATGCTGTGGCCGTTTTGTTGATTTTCAACGGATGTTCGAGCGCGATGCAGGCGTATCCGATGATAAAAATTGTTACTAGCGTTACAACCATTTCGTTATAGTTTTTTTATTATTTTATTTTCATTCAAATCAACAAGAGAAGCTTAGCGTTTGCCTTGTTGTTTCTGCATCTGTTCCTGCATACGCTGCATTTCCTCAAGGCGCTGCTGGAATTTGGATTTCTTCTGGGGTTTGTTCTTGTTCTGCAGTTCCGACTTGGCCATACGGGCACGCACCTTGTCCTCCGTCATGAAGGCACGGATGGCGAACATCTGGAGCATGGAGAGGAGCAGGTTGAAGAAATAATAAAGGTTGAGGGCGGCCGACTGGCTGTTGAAGATGAAGAGCATCATGAACGGCATGAAATACATCATGAATTTCATACCCGGCATGGAAGCCTGACCCTGCTGCTGCTTCATGGTATAGATAGTGTAGAAGAACTGCATGCCGAACATCAGAAGGCAGAAGAGGCTGACATGGTCGCCGTAGAGCGGGATGTTGAACGGCAGATTCAGTATCGAGTCGTAGCTGGAGAGGTCATCGCACCAAAGGAAGTCCTTCTGACGCAGCTCGATAGAGGCAGGATAGAAGCGGTACATGGCGATGAGGATAGGGAACTGGATAAGTGCCGGCAAGCAACCCGCCATGGGGCTGATGCCCGCTTTCTTGTACAGTGCCTGCATGGCCTGTTGTTTCTGCATGGCCTGTTCCTGCTTCGGAAATTTTTTGTTGAGGACCTCCATTTCCGGTTTCAGGTGGCGCATGACGGCACCGCTCTTATAGGAATTATAGGTGAGCGGCGAGAGCACCAGCTTGAGGAGGATGGTAAGCACGATGATGATGATACCGTAATTCCAACCGAAATTTTCGAGGAAGTTGAACACCGGGATAATGGCGAAGCGGCTGACCCACTGGGTGAGGAAGAAGCCCCAACCCAAGGGGAGGATACGCTCGATGCCGCGGTCCATTTCGCGCAACTGGCGATATTTGTTGGGACCATAGTAGAGCCGCATGTCCATAGAGAAATCCGGTTGGGTGGCATCGTAGGAATAGCCAAGAATGCTGGACATGTCGCACAGATAGTTATCCGGCTTACCGTTGTGATCGGTGTTCACTTTCAGTTCCTGGGCATTCTGGAATCCTGTTTCTGACATTAGGATAGCGCAGAAAAACTGTTGTTTGTAGGCCACCCATTCGAGGGGAGCCGTCAGCTGTGCCACGTCGTCGCGACCATCTTTCAGGCAATCGGCATTGTCCTCGACATTCTTGTAATAGAGCGTCGTATAGAAGCGCTCCATATCCTTGTTGCGTGAACTCTGACGGCCTTTCTGGCTACGGTCGAACTGTTCCTGGCGGTTCATTCTGTTTTGCCACACCAATGTCAGATTGGGCAGTTCGTTGACAGACTCCTTGATATTATGGAAGTTGACATCAAAATCAATTTCGTAACTATCATCGTAGAATACATAGCGGAACTCCATGTAGCGGTCGGCGGCAGCATTGGACGCTGCATTGCTATCCTGGGCTCCAGCCACATAGGCGCGGAAACTCAACGTCAGGGAATCATTCTCGGGGACAACCAGTTCGGTGCTGTCGGTCACGGGCTTGTCATTGCAGAAGAGCGCGAAAGGCAGGTATTTTGTGGAGATATCCTTGCTGTTGGCATCCAAGAAGATAAGATTGAAGTTGTTGCTGTCGGGCGTGATGATTTCCAGAGGTTTCTTGTCGAAGGTCTTGTAATCGTCGAGGATTACCTTCTGGACAGAAGCGCCCATTGTCTGCATGTCGACATGGAACACCTTGTTGGATACCGTCACCTGGAAGTTCGGATTAGACTCATTGACCGAGAAGAGGCCCAGATTCACTTTTCTTTCGACCTGCAAGGCCTGACGAGCGCTGTCAGAGAGCGACGAATCGTTGACAGCCAATGCATAGAGCGAGTCTTTCACCCGTTTTTGGTCGACCTCAGCTTGAGCTAAGGAGTCAGCACGCATCTGTTCAACCCAACGCAGCGAATCCGCCTGTCGGCGTGCAGCGATTTCCTCGTCGCTGGGTTTAATCCAAAACATGTAACCCATAAAAATGAGGAAAATCAGCAGCAAACCGATAATAGATTTTTTATCCATATACTTCTTATATAATTAGCAATCTGTTAGTTTCATTCACGCAACCGATTACGGAGCGAAACTGCAAAGATATAAAAGATGATTGATATGGCAAAATTATTTTGCCAGGTCGTTCAATTTGTGTACTTTTGTGGCGAAAAACAGCTATTCCCATGAAAACACGAGACACTCTTTTCGTCCTCATTTTGACGGCACTAGCAATGGCGGTGACGATAGCATGCAGTGGTGACAGAACAGGTGACGCCACAACCGACACCTCGCGCAGCGAATCGACTGACGACGTCGTCGTTAGTGACTCACTCACCGCAGCCGACACTACGGCAATCGACATGTCTGACGAGAACGTTGCTGTCCAAGAGACCGAAGTCCCTGTCGCCGACACCAAAAGTGCCAGCAACAGTAAGCGTCCAGCATCCGGAGCGCAGTATAGCGGTGGGAAGGAGACGCTGTACGTTTCCACCTATGGTGCCAACGGAAAAGTGTGGGGGCATGTCACCATGAACGGCAAAACCGGTCGCGGCACCATTCATGACGAAAGCGAGAACAGTTACAGCATCACCGTGACGCGTCATGGTGGAGAATTGTTCGGCACCGACCAAAACGGCCGCCAATACGTTTTCCGCATGTGAGCACGTCCAGTGGACGTGCGAGCCGACGCCCGAAAAGTCCCTCACTTTTCGGAATCAGCGTCGGTCCTAAAGTCCTGAGCGAATTGCGAGCCGACGCCCGAAAAGTCCCTCACTTTTCGGAATCAACGTCGGTCCCGAAGCCCTAAGCGAATTGCGAGCCGACGCCCGAAAAGTCCTTCACTTTTTGGAATCAGCGTCGGACCTATAGTCCTGAGCGAATTGCGAGCCGACGCCCGAAAAGTCCCTCACTTTTCGGAATCAGCGTCGGTCCCGAAGCCCTAAGCGAATTGTGAGCCGACGCCTGAAAAGGCGCCCTCTTCCCTCCCCTCTTCGAATTGTAACGAAAGCAGTCCCTCGCCGACTTGTTAATAAACATTCATAACTTTCGGCCAGCCATGTGGGACTTTATTACTATTTTTGCAAAAAATAAATAAAAATATGAAAACAACACAGGAACTTCAAACAATTGCACGTCAAGTGCGTAGAGACATATTGCGCATGACCACCGCCGCCAAATCCGGACATCCGGGCGGTTCGTTGGGCACTGCCGACTGGTTTGTAGCCATGCAGTTCAACCTGATGGATATTGAACCGAAGAACTTCACCATGGGTGGAGAAGGTGAAGACATGCTCTTCGTTTCCCAGGGACACATCACACCGGTGATATACAGCACCATGGCCCGTCGCGGATACTTCCCCGTCGAAGAGCTGAAGACCTTCCGTTTCTTTGGCACCCGCCTGCAGGGACACCCCTCCACGGCGCACAACCTGCCGGGCATCCGCATGGCCAGCGGTTCGCTGGGACAAGGCATGAGTGTCGGCATTGGAGCCGCACTGGGCAAGAAGATGACCGGCGACAACCACTTGGTATACACCATGCATGGCGATGGCGAATTGCAGGAAGGCCAGATATGGGAGGCCGCCATGTTTGCCGGCGCCAAGAAAGTTGACAACCTCATTGCCACCGTGGACTACAACCACCAGCAGATTGACGGCACCACCGACCAGGTGATGAGTCTTGGCAATCTGAAATCCAAATTTGAAGCCTTCATGTGGACCGTTATCACCATTGACAACGGCAACGATATGCAGCAAGTGATTGACGGCATGGCCAAGGCCAAGAGTCTGACAGGCAAGGGCAAACCCGTCTGCGTGCTGCTGCAGAGCCAGATGGGATACGGTGTGGACTTCATGCAGAACACCAACAAGTACCATGGTTCCGTCCTCAACGAAGAGGACCTTCAGAAAGCATTGGCACAATTGCCCGCAACAGAACTGGGCGACTATTGATCTGATGCCATCGGCAATCTGAAATCACGCATCTATTGACTTCACGAATGCTTCGCAACAGGTGAAACGACTGCTACTAAATATAATCCTTGCAGCATCGTTCTTTTCGGTAGCGGCCCAAGGCAGGGTCGCTGCCGAGAAGACGCGTGTGCTGATAATTCTCGACTGCTCGCACAGCATGTGGGAACGTTGGCAGAGCGACGCCAAAATCAAGGTGACGCAGCAGGTGCTGCTCAAATTCCTTGACAGCGTAGCGAACCAGAGCAATATCGAAGTGGCGTTGCGCGTCTTTGGGCACCTCAACAAGAACTCCTACGGCACACGCCTGGAAGTGCCCTTTGAACCCGGAAACAACTACAAGATACAAAGCAAGGTAAAGACGCTGGTTCCCAACGGAGCCTGCACAGCAGCCACCGCACTCAGCAGTTCGCTCAACGACTTCCCAGCAGCCACCGACTCGCGGAATATCATATTGATTATCACCGACGGCATGGACGACTGCGACGGCAATATATGTAACGTAGCACGCCAGGTTCAGATGAGCGGCGTGATAGTGCAGACCTTCATCCTCGGCATCGGCAACAAGCAGGATTTCCAACACAGTCTGGATTGTGCCGGCAAGTTCACCTACGTGCCGAATGAGGAACAGTACACCGAAACGCTCTACAATATCTTCCGTATGTCGGAAGAGGAGGCTCGTGTTGTGGTGAGTGTCAACGACGAGACCGACCACCTGCTGGAGGCCACACTGCCGCTGGCATTCTACGACAGTCAGACAGGAGTAGTGAAATACTCTACGATTTACAGCATCGACGGCAGCTACACCCCCGACACGCTGACGGTGGATCCGCTGGTGACATACGACATCACGCTGTTCACCACGCCTCCAACTGTGTTGAAGCACAGGCAGTTCAAGCCGGGACGGGTGAACAGGCTGGACATTGTTGTGGAGCAAGGCTCGCTGAGACTTCGCACCGATGGCCAACGCACCAACTACCAAGTGCCGCAGTATCCGGTGCTCGTATACAGACACGGCAGCAATGTGCTAACGGGCAGGCAGTTGATGGGCGAGTCGCACGACTACTTGACCGGCAACTACGACATCGAGGTACTCTCCTCCCCCACCCTGCGGCTGGAGAATGTGGCCGTTGTCTCTTCGTCGGCTACCGACCTCACCATCCCGACACCGGGCGTGGCCAATATCAGCAAACCAAAGGTGATTTCGTCGGGAGCGGTGTTCGAAATGAAGGAGGGCGTTTTGACATTTGTCTGCGACCTCGACCCCAACAAGATCAACGAACGGATACTGCTTATGCCTGGCGAATACCAACTGGTTGTCAAGCCGCAGAGCAGTATTGACTATAAGAATGTCAGGACAATGCGGTTCCTGATTGGATCGGGCAAGACAACCAATATCGATTTATCAAAGTAGGCATTACCAAGCGATGTGAGACTGAAGATGGAAACGGCAAGAATCATACTACGTCCGTGGCAAGAAGACGACGCCGAGGTGCTTTTCAAGTACGCCTCCGACCCCGAACTAGGGCCTCTGGCGGGATGGCCGCCGCACAAGAGCGTTGACGAGAGCCGCGAGGTAATTCGCACCATCTTCAGCAAAGAAGGGATGTGGGCAGTGGTATGGAACGCGACCAGTGAGCCAATAGGATGCGTAGGTTACCTGTCGGCATCGGACTCAAATCTCACAATCGAAGCCGACACCGCCGAAGTGGGTTATTGGATTGCCCGACCCTATTGGGGCAAAGGCATCTGCACCGAAGCGCTGCGTCTGGTTATCGACCACTGTTTCAAAGAGAAAGGTTTCACAACGCTCTGGGGATGCTATTTCCCCGACAATCCCGCCTCAGGCCGCGTGATGGAGAAATGTGGCTTTGAGTTTACAGGCAAGGAGGTGCTTTGCCCCAACCTCAAAGTCGGCGCCGAAAGGCCAGTAAGGGTTATGAGGCTGAAAAAGAATACAAATAAAACAACTACTATCCGCAGAACAATAGGCATTACGGCGTTGGTGCTGTGGGTGTTGGCCATTGTGCCAAAGTTCCTTCTTGGCGAAGATATGCTGGTATGGCAACTGGACAACTGGGCGTTGCTTGCTTCCCCACTCCTTACATTGGCATACGCAGTGATGCTGATAACTATCGCCCAAAGAAAGAGCTGGATTGTCAAATTATCGGTATGGATAAGCTGTATTATATTTGCATTGGTTTGTGTTGTTTTTTTCTTTAGTGCCAGAACTTGGTTATACGTCAAAGTATGGGACAACAAAGACTATGCAGTGTATAGCAAATATCGCGGTGCCATCGACCCTGACGAGTATGTGTTATATAAACGTAAAGGCATTTTAAACAAGGAGATGTATGGCATAGGCTCAGACAACTTTGGTATGGTGAAGGATGTTGAGTTCACGATATACGAACCATTCGACTTAATAAAAGAAGAATATGGTGTCACCGCCTTTGAAAGCAACCTGGTATTAAGTCACGATACGATATTCTACCGCCTGAGCGATGGAAAACGGTATAAACAGGAGCAGAACGATTCACTATTAGCTTTGATTAAATAAGAAGTTATGGACAACAAGGACTTCATACGGCAGGATAACAACTATAGGACGTTGAAGGCGTTCCAGAAGGCGGAGTGCGTCTACGACGTCACCTATTATTTTGCCAACAAGTTCTTGCAGAAGGGCGACCGCACGATTGACCAGATGGTGCAGGCTGCACGGAGAGGCAAGCAGAATCTGGCGGAGGGCAACATCGACGGGGTGACCTCAAAGGAGATGGAGATAAAACTCACCAATGTCAACCGTGCTTCGCTGCACGAGCTGCTGCTTGACTATGAGGACTACTTGCGAGTGCGAGGCTTGGAGCAGTGGCCATACAACGACCCGCGCTGTGTGCAGACCCGCGAGTTCTGCAAGCGGCACCTCGACTCGGCGGTCTACCGCAAGAAGATAAAAGACCGCTCCGACGTGACCATCGCCAATATCGCCATCACGCTGATACACCAGTGCGACGTGCTGATAAAAGGTCTGATAGAATGGCAGAAAAAGAACTTCCTCGAGAATGGAGGAATAAAAGAGGAAATGTACAAGGCGAGGAAAGCCTATAGAGATAATAATGGGTTTAATGAGCAGAATGGGGCTAATGGGCAAAGATAATCTATTGCCTATTGAACCCATTAAACCCATCAAACCTATTAAACCCATAAAAAACAGAAACAAATAATCAAAAAAAATAATAACAATGACCCACTACGAAAAACAATCAATGAAAGAACTGCGCGCCGGTATGGGCGAAGGCCTTGTGGAAGCTGGCAAGCGCAATGAGAATGTCGTGGCGCTGAGCGCCGACGTGAAAGGCAGCGTGAAGATGGACGGCTTCGCCAAGGAGTTCCCCGAGCGCTTCATCCAGTGTGGCATCGCCGAGGCCAATATGGTCGGCATCGCCGCCGGTCTGAGCCTCTGTGGCAAGGTGCCCTTCCTGGGTGGCTTCGCCGAGTTCGTCACCGGCCGCGTCTACGATCAGATCCGCCAGGTGGTGTGCTACTCGAACAAAAACGTCAAGATCTGCGGCTCGCACGCCGGCATCTCGCTCGGCGAGGACGGCGCCACGCACCAGACGATGGAGGACATCGCCCTGATGAAGGTGCTGCCCAATATGACCGTCCTCGTGCCCGCCGACTTCAACCAGGCCAAGGCCGC
The DNA here is from genome assembly GCA_902793295.1 of uncultured Bacteroidota bacterium. Lineage (GTDB taxonomy): Bacteria > Bacteroidota > Bacteroidia > Bacteroidales > P3 > Colimorpha. The sequence continues at coordinate 6,379 of CADBDA010000015.1, read as the reverse complement.
CACGCTGGCCGCCGCCGAATATGACGGACCCGTCTACCTGCGCCTGGGCCGCTCGAAGATGGCCTGCTTCCTGCCGGAGAATGAGAAGTTCCAGATTGGCAAAGCCCAGCTGCTGAGCGAGGGCAAGGACGTGACCCTCTTCGCCTGCGGCCACCTTGTATGGGAAGCCCTGCAGGCCGCCGAGCTGCTGGAGAAGGAAGGCATCAGCGCCGAAGTCATCAACATCCACACCATCAAGCCGCTCGACGTGGAGGCCATCGTCCGCAGCGCCAAGAAGACCCGCGCCGTGGTGACCTGCGAGGAGCACCTCTTCAACGGCGGCCTCGGCGACAGCGTGGCCCAGACCCTCGCCCTGCACTGCCCCACGCCGATGGAGTATGTGGCCGTGGACGACCGCTTCGGCGAGAGCGGCACGCCCGACGAGATGCTTACCAACTACCACCTCCGCGCCGCCGACATCGTCGAGAAGGTACACGCGGTGCTGAAACGCAAGTAACACCACATGAACAACGAAAGGTTTTCTATAAAGAAACGGATAAAGAGTTTCCGCTATGCCTTTGCGGGGCTGCGTGTCCTGTTTCGCGAAGAGCACAACTCACGGATTCACGCCTTTGCGGCCATCTGCGTCGTAATTGCAGGATTCGTTTTTCGCATCTCGGCCTATGAGTGGATAGCGGTGACGATAGTAATCGAGATGGTTCTCTGTGCGGAGGCCATCAACTCGTCACTTGAGCGAACCGCCGACTTTGTCAAGGCCGAACGGGACGACCGCAAGCGGGACATCAAAGACCTTGGAGCAGCGGCGGTACTCTTAACTGCCATAGCGGCTGCCATCGTAGGATTGATTATCTTCTTGCCGAAAATCCTCTCATTGATTCTAAACTGACACCCCTTCAATGTCCCGCGCCTTCGGCGCGGGACATTATCAAACAAATAAAAACAACCCAATAAGGACAAAAACTATGGACAATCCCTTTCCTGAAATCCAACACTTCTGCCAAAGTTGCGGCATGCCCCTGAGCGACGAGGTCATGAGCGACAATCCCGACTACTGCAAGTACTGCTTCGCCGACGGCCACTTCACGCAGGAATGCACAATGGACGAGATGATTGAATTCTGTGTGCAGTTCGTCGACGAGTTCAACAAGAACACCGGACAGAACCTCACCGCCGAGGAGTACCGCGAGGGCCTGCGGCAGTACTTCCCGACGCTCAAGCGCTGGCGCAAAGAGTAGCCTGCGGTGGACGTTGAGGCCCCGCGCCGGAGGCGCGGGGCCTCAACAAACCACGGCGGGAAACCGAAGTTCAACCAATAATATATAATGTATATGAAGAAAGCATTTTTAACCCTCGCGATGCTGTGCGCCGTGGCGATGATGGCCGGATGCGTTTCAAGCTATACCTCAACGATAGTAGGTGGCGAATATGATGCGAAGAAAAATGCAACGGACTATTTTGTATTACCTTACGGCCAGGTATCCATTCCTGGAAAATGGGAAAAATGGGGATACAACCAATCTGGACGGCAGCAATTCTTCATAAACAAGGATAGCGTGATTGTCGCCGTGGCGTTTGGCAGAACAGACCAATATGAATTCAACAAAGACGGTGCGCTGAAGGGGCTTGATTTCTTGATGGCTTTTTACGAGTGGGAAGCCGACTATTTCAAGTCACACGGGTATGAAAATCAGTTTATCGGAACGGATACTGCCAACCAATACATCATCTATCGCTTTTACAGCAAAACCGCAAATACATACTTCCTTGTTGGAGTGAAAAGTAATGGAAACGTCAGCAATTACTCAATAAACCACACCGACAAATGGACAGAGGAAGAAAAACTGTTGTTTTTGAAGAATCTTTATAACAATTAGTTGAAGACCGTTGCCTCATCAAATCCGGCAGCCATACCACTTGACGTCGCCGAGAGCCAAACGCATCGACCACGAGCGCTATCGATGCGCTGGCCTTTTATATCCGGTCCTTTCGACAAAGATACGAAAAATAATTTCTGCTTCCTGTAAAAAAAGAGCAAAAAATGCTACATATAGGGAAAACAGAATAATTTTTTTCGAAAAAGAGACTTCATCAACAAATATAACAAGAAAATATGAACCAACCGAAACAAAACCGGGTCACGAAAAAATGGGCTATGGCCGCTGTAAGGGCAACACTATTCCTAAGCTTGATGTGCATCCTGGTTCCCTCCAAGGCGCAATATCTTTTCAAGGAGCATTACGAGTTGAAAGTAAGCCAGTTCTGCCTCGACTGCGGCAATCCGCAGGCCGAGCCGCCATACGATATGGCGTCGCGTCTGTTGACGGCTTTCGACCAGAAATCGCTCAACAAGATACAGGGAGACATATATGTCCAGATACTTGTCGACTCAACGGGACGGGCGCAACTGCTTAGCGCCGACAACCAGACGAATGTGAAGTCGAAAAAACTCCGGCTGCAAGAGGCCGTGAACAGTATTATGTGGAAACCTGCCGTGGGCGATGGCGGCTACCAGTCGGTGCAGCTGCTCTTGCAGTTTGAAGGCGACCGCTTCTATATTCAACGGCTGTCGTTCTCGCAGCGCGACAACGAGCCTGCCAAGGAACCGAAGAAAACGGATAGAAAACTCAGCCACACCTTCAAGACCTACAATACCGCCAACTCCGACCTGCCGTGGAATATGTCGAGGGCTGTGTGCGAAGACCCCTCGGGTGCCATTTGGATGGGGACAGACCAAGGGCTTGTTTGCCTGAAAGATGGCAAGATGAAAGTTTACAACCAGAAAAACTCGCCCCTGACGACTGATCCGAGGGATCCCAATGATTTGCACGCCATTATGGCGTTGGCCACCGACAGCGAGGGGCGACTGTGGGTTTCGCAGGGATGTGACCTGTTCATCATTGATGGCGACCAATGGACCCATTTCGACAAGAACAACTCTCCAATAGGCTGGTGCACCGGCTTCGGCCGCGACAAACAGGGCAACCTGTGGGTGCCAACATTCCACGGAGCCTATCGGTATGCCGACAATAACTGGATTGTTGTCGACTCCATCAACCACCCCCTGCCCTGGAACAATATCTTCAACGTATTCGTCGACAGCCGCAACCGCAAATGGATTGGCACCAGCAAAGGCAGCGTCGTTATGGTTGACGGTAGCCCCGAGACCTTTGAAGACACTCCATTCGGCATCAAAGACATAACACTCGATGAAATGCTCGAGGACAGCAAGGGCAACCTCTGGATGTCGGTATACGGCAGTGATGACAAGCCGACCAACGCCATCAGATGCTTCGACAGCGAAGGCAAATGGCACGAATATGAGTGTCCGTTGCTGAAAAACTGGAAGGAATGCAGCGTTGCCGACATCGAACTTGACGAGAAACGCGGCGAGTTGTGGATTTCCGTATATCATATAGGGTTGTTGATGTACAACATAGCACAAGACAAATGGGAGCTCTACACACCTGAGAATTCCCTGCTGCCAGACTCCTACATCGAGGATATCCATCTGGACCACGAAGGGCATCTATGGGTCGCCACGTTCGGCGGCTTCGCCGTCACGGAATGAACCGCTGAAACCACAACAACACAATCTTCACTATTCAGTTTTACAAAAATGAAGAAAGCATTCAAATTGTTCTCCGCTGCACTATCGAAAGTTTTTAACGACTTTGTCCCCTTTAGTCACCAAGTCCACCAGACTTCCTTCACCCTCGCGGTGCTGTGCGCCGTGGCGATGATGGCCGGATGCAAGGGCGGAGACAACACCAGAAATACAGAGGACACCGTATGTACCACCGACACCATCCCTCTTTCGGATACAGCCTTTGTGGAACTGGCGGTTGAGGTGACACAAAACGGTATGGTGTGGGAAGACGTTAGAATTAGTCAGGCAGAATTCGAGGCGGCCTCACGTGTCCGTGAGCAGTATCAACTAAAACGCATTGAACGTAAGCCTAATGAAAAAGATTCGGCCATCGTCCGAAAATATGCCGAAGGAACAGACTTTGGTTTCGATGAATTCATGGAAGAGTCTGGTTTCTATAGATTCGAGGGCGCGGGAGATATTGTCGAACTTGCGATGGGCGACTATTGTGCCACCCGCACGCTTGACGACACAACGATTATCCCTACTTGCGGGATGTGTTTGTCGCACGACAATCTGCTGGCAGGCTTGTGGTCGGACGCAATTTACTATAACGCATACGAAGAAGGGGCAACCGGAATGATATATATCTATCCTTACAATTATGCGTATGGCGAATTGGGCAAACCGTATATCTACAAAACACATCCACGCTGGTATCCCGGTGGTGACCAGCTTTGGGGTGCAGATGGATGGTTTTTTATTACGGGTAGAGACCCAGGTATGAATCCCGAATATCACAAAGTCCGCCCGAAGAAAAAGAAATAGCCAAACGGAACGGAGAATAATTTAAACCTCAAATCTAACCAATAAAACAAAAACATTATGGAACTCACAGCACAGATTCCCGACGTCACCGTCGGCCGCGCGGCCTGCTATGGCCCGCGAGCCCGACGAGCCCGACGAGCGAACGCGCCCCATTACGAGTACATGACCACCTTCGGCAAGCGCACCGCCGAGCTGCCCGTCGACCACGAGCTCTGGCGCAAAGGCAAGGACGAGTTCGACACCGCCTTCAGGGCCGAGGACGACAAGTTCGGTGAGAGCGGCACCCCCGACGAGATGCTCACCAACTACCACCTCCGCGCCGCCGACATCGTCGAGATAGTTCACAAAGTATTAACCCGTAAATAAACGAATATGGAAATCACAACAAATATAGATGGATACCACATAGCGATATATTGCGGTGTGTTTGCTGCAATCGTTGGTGGTCTGACAGCCATCTTGGGAGCCTATTTAATAAAAACGAAGAAAAATAAAGATAAAAACAATGGATAATCCCTTTCCCGAATATCAGCATTTTTGCCAGAGCTGCGGCATGCCGTTGACCGACGAGGTGGCGAGCGAGAACCCCGACTACTGCAAGTACTGCTTCGCCGATGGCCACTTCACGCAGGACTGCACCATGGAGCAGATGATAGACTTCTGTGTCCAGTTTGTCGACCAGTTTAACCAGAATACCGGCCAGCACCTCACCGCCGATGAATACCGCGAGCAGCTCCGCCAGTACTTCCCCCAGCTCAAACGCTGGCAAAAAGAATAGCCTATGAAGAACAGTTTGGCAGGCTCCCCCTGGCTCTTCTCTGACGGGCTTGCGGCGGTGCTGATAAAGAACAAATGGGGATACATCGACCGGCAAGGGCATATTGCCATCGCACCGCAGTACACCGCAGCATCCGGCTTCTCTGAGGGGCTGGCGGCCGTCGAGGTCAACAATAAGTACGGTTTCATCGACCGCTACGGCAAGATGGTGATCAAGCCGCAGTACGACTTCGCCCTTGCCTTCACCGAGGGAGTGGCAGTATGCTCTATCGGCGACGGCTTCCACATCATAGACAGGAACGACAGAGTCCTCGCCGAGTTCGGCGAGGACTGTACCGACGTGGAGAACTTCTCCTGCGGGCTGGCGGCCGCCGAATTCATCGTTGGAGATGGCGATTGGCGATACGGTGCCATCGACAGGACCGGCAAACTGGTAATAAAGCCAAAGTTCAGCTTTGCCTACACCTTCGAGGAAGACCTTATGCCTGTCGTCGTTAACGACGGGGACAAGTGCGGGTTCGTCAACAAGGAAGGCAAATTCGCCATAGCACCCGAATTCGACGAGACCGAGTCCTTCTCCGAAGGGTTGGCGCCAGCGAAGAAAGAGGGCAAATGGCGCTTCATCGACCACGACGGTCACGACGTGGTGCTGCTCGGCGAGAGATTCGACCACGTCGACACCCTCATCGAAGGACGCTCCATCGTCAAGATTGGCAACAAAAGCGGAGCCATCGACAAGGCGGGCAACCTCATCATCGATGTCCGTTTCGATAATCTGCACTCCTTCTCCGAAGGTCTTGCCTATGCCCGTATCGGCGACACGCACGGCTTCATCAACCCCTCCGGCATCTTCGAGATACAGAAGCCCGTGACCAAGGCAACACTAATTGACAAACTGATGAAACGGGGCGACTGGCTTCGTTGGTAGAGAACGAGAAATGGAAGACAAACTTGCACGAGGATTCCTGTTCTTCGCGGCGGTTTACCGCCGCGCCGAAACAAAACCCGCCAAAGATTGATGCATAGCATATTATATAAAAGGTATATGAAAAAAGCACATCCGAGGAAGAAATCGACCAAGAAGAAAAGCAATATAAAGAAAGTTATCTTGATACTCGCCGTGCTGTGTGGCATCGTCGTTTCGATAGCCAAATGCGAGAGGGGGCTTTTCGACCACGACAATGCTAT
>CADBDA010000014.1 GCA_902793295.1 uncultured Bacteroidota bacterium | reverse complement strand
GACCTCTTGGAACTTTTCAGACAGCGGCAGGACGATATGGTCGATAGTGGACAACTGGAATTAAATTTTAATTGTTAAAAAAATTAAGAGACACTAGTGTTTTATTGTAGTAAAATTAATTATTAAAATGTTAAAAATTCTTAATTTAAAAAATATAGATAATTGATTTTAAACATCTTGATAAAAAAATGATATTTTTTTTCATTTACTTGGTGATATTCGGCAAAAAGTTGGGTATTATATATAAATAGGGAACCATTATAATGAACCGCGAAGAGAAATATATCCTTCTTCTGACACAGTACGGACATAAAATCAATGTCCACTGTTATCTTTATGCACGGAAAGACAAGGTGCTGGCGCAGGATTATGTTCAGGATGTACTGGCCGTCCTCTGGCAGGAGCTGGACAAGCTGCATGCAGAAGCGGGAACCATTCAGTCGTGGGTATGGGTATGGCTGATAATGCGTCGGACGCTGTCCCGGAACCGTCGGGACAGGCGGGTGAAGACCGTGCCGCTGGAGACGCCGAAAGAAGAGCCTTCTGTCTTTTTTCCGCACGGGGAGATGGACGAACAGATGCTAGTCTCCCTGCTGAGCGAGGAGGAGCAGACCTTGTGGCGGGAAATCCAGAAAGGTTACAGTGTGGGAGAAGTGGCAGAGATGATGAATCTCAGTCCGCACACCGTCAGCCAGCGCCTATACAGAATAAAAAACAAACTAAGAAAGGAGATGCAAGACCGATGAAAACAAAAAACCGACAAACAGAAAAAAAAGACAGTCCAACAGCCGTATCTGCAGACAGCATCGTGGTGATGCGGGCTGCAGAAATGCTGAGGGCACGGATGGATGCCGACATTGTCATGTATCGCAGACGCGTACATGACAGACGGATTATCCTGCAATCCACTCTGTCCCTGTGTCTGTTTTCAGGACTCCTGACAATGCTTTTGACGCGTGCCGTGCCCGACAAAAGGTTTTCTTACATTAAGACATCAAATATAACAGCCGATATAGAATATGTATATGCGAAAACGATGGTTTTTTTTACGGATGAAACCTGTATCTAGGTTCTTTGTGATATTGGCCACCTCGCTGGTATTGGCGTCCCTACTGACGCTGATAATCAACTGGCACCGGATACCCATGTTCCGTGAAGGCAGCGAGCTCTATCGCCAGTACAAGGACCGGGAGGACTACGAGGCGATATTCGTCAAGGCGCTCCGCATCAACGACAGCGTCACTGCCGACGTCACCGTCATCACGGCCAGCGACAGCGTCGCGTGGGAGGCCCTGCAGCGGGATTTCGGCATCCCGGAGGAATTTATTGAAGCCAACAGGATAATTACGGAAGAAAAAAAAGCACTGATTTCGTTTCGTTGCAAGAAAGGGCAGCCCGGTATGCGTGTCACGAGGTCATACGAGGCATTCGATGAGGTGTTTTATTCCACGCTGGAGCCAACGATGTACATATATGATATAGAAGAAAAGAATAAAAACCACACCTTCGACATAAATCACTACGAAGTGGAAAAAACTTTTAATAATTAAAAATAGTAGTAAAATGAAAAATCAACAAGACGGTGCCCGGGGCACAGAGACAAGAGAACAATTAACGTTCACCACAAAGGATAAATCTGAGGCTGAAGCTTGGTGTCAAGCACGAAGGGCGGAAGGTTACTATGTAAGGATGGAGCTTAACGAAGATACAGGTTATTATACCTGCACAGCTATCAGATAGAGAAAAACCGAGTGTGATAATTTACGGCACCGACGCAACAAAAACGGCGGAAAAGGTGTCCAAGAAACCAGGGAAAGGAGGATATAATGATGATATAAACAAGCCCCGCCGCGGGAAAGGACCGGTGCCGACGCGACTGGGCGGAAAGAGATGCCAGTGCGGGGAGCGAATCCCAACAAGAAAAAAGGAAAAAAGAATTCGCCACCCCATCCGAAGGCATCACAGGCATGGCGACACACCTGCGTGGAAGATAACGCAGGAAAGGGTCCGCTATTGTGCGGAGGTGGGGAAAACACTCCTTCCAGTCTGCGCAGCCGGAAAGAATGCGAGTGAAGACAACAAAAATGATAAGAGAAAATGAAAAAAACAGCAATCATTGCGGTCGTTCTCCTGCTCGGTATGGCAGCAAGGGCGCAGGTATCGGGAATAGAATACTTACAGTTGTTGTACAACTATGATTCCGACACCTCCATCGTGCGTAACTATAATGACACCATCAGCGTTGTTATGATCTACGGTCATGACGCGAATGCAATTTCAACAAATGGACTTATAAATAGCAGTTCTTTTATTCTTAGGGACAACACAAATAGGAGTTTTTCGCATATTGTTACATTGCCAGTGGGTTATCGGGTGAATGATGTCCGGTTTGTGTCCCTGACGCGGATTTCCGGAGAAGAGGATTGGTACTGCTGTTTCTGCGGAACGAGATACGAGTACAGGGATATGTATGCCATGGTTGATTCCAACGGAACCCCGACCAATACCTATTTTTATGTATATGACAGCGTCGGTTTCGTTGGTTTTTTCAAAATGGAGGAGGCGTTGTCTCCCAGCAATACGTTTACGGCCAAGCTCCGTGATGTGGAATGGGCCAGCCAGTTATTCCGAATGACATGTTATGCGGAGTTTGAAGGCCGTTATTATCAAGATCAATATGACTATAAGGATAACGCTGTATTGGATGTGATCGGAGTTCCGATCTCGACGACAGGTACCTGTTCCGCGTTCTGGCGGGTGAAATTCTATCCTGTGGTTCCGACATCGTTTCAGCCTACAGGCACACGATGGGACAATAACATAAGGTATGACACTACCGGGATAGAAAAGATGGAAGACGTTATCCAGACAGACAGTCATGTTGTGACTGTATCAAGGAAAATAGATTCGGACAATCAGCTATGGCTTCGTTTCAGTGGAAAGGAGACAGTTCAAGTTTTAGGTGGGATGGAATTGAACCCGTACTACCACCCACTTGATTTTTATTTACTTACAATAGCAGATGAACAGGTTTTGGGTCATCAATATGCCGTTGTTGAAACACCGAGGTTGTGCAGTGTTTTTGATGAGGAATTCGCAGTGTCTTTCCGGATGTTGAATCCAGAAGCGGAACGAGAGGGCCTGTTAACTTTTCGACATGATTTGTCGAATAGGACATACGCAACAATGGAAGGTTTGTTCGATGAGGGCGATTATGGATTGGATGACATTGTCTATGTGCCGGAATATGACGCTACAGCTACATTACAGCACCATTATGGTGGCAGGGCTCACACAACAGACCTAAACTATTGGTCGTCAGCAATAGGTGTTTATCATATGATGCACCGTCTGCAAGCAGAGGAAATAAATCTCCAGTCACTATGCAGGTACAATTTGGGAGGAGACCAACTTCTGTGGAGCGGAATAGATGCTGAAACAGGGATGCATCAGTATATACTATACCAACGGACTCCCAATCCCGGGGAAGTAATAAAATCCTGCCAAAAACATGAAGTCACGTATTCGCTCCATTCGAAAATCGATATGGGAACAGGGTATCGTAAATTCTTTATTCAGAATCGTTTTGATGATATTTGGCAAGATTATGATGTAAAATTCATTCACTTTGATCCATACACCATAAGAAAAGACGATGTATGTAAGGAATGGTAGCCTTTTGAAACAAAGAGAATAATTTTAATGTAAAAAAAGTCATGAAAAAAACAATTTACAAAAGAAATCTTATCCTGATAGGATTGTTATTGAGTTCATTATTGATTCGGGCCAACGAGACGGAGTCGGGTTCAGGCGACACAATTCCGTCGCGATACCGGAATTACTACTACACACACTGGTACGATGAATGCACAGGGTACCAGAACGGAGGGCGATTGGACAGTTGCTATTATTACTGGTATAGGACAATAGAACACCCTGGCAGAACACTCAAGAGGGAATATACAAGCCAACCATTGAAGATAAAGGGACTGGTGGCGATGATAATGACGACGTCGAATCGTTATAACCATACGCTATACCCTTACCCGGAGACGCAATACCTTTACCTTATGAAGAAGATGGATACAGTGGATACGGTAAGGCCCAGTTCGCCTACACATTTCTATCGCATGAAGATATTGGATTCTGTGCGTTTCGACACCGTCACGCCGCGCTACATGGAGATGACACAGGGAAGCGACGACATACCGCTGGATTACTGTTATGTGTACGAGGCTTATTTCGACAAGCCGATAGTGGTTGATTCGGATTTTTATCTTTACGGCACGACCAACATCACACGGGTGACGGAGGGGGGACAGGATTATCCAATGTACAAGGTGCTTGAGTATGCACAAGTAATTACGCTAGTAAGGAAGAGATCCTCCGCAGAATGCCAGGATGTATCCGAATCGGATCCTGACGGGATGCCCAATATCTGTCCCACCGAGGGTCACTGGAACACGATGACCTATTATGGATATGCAGATTTCAGTATATACGGCTATCCCATAACAGGGCAGCCATGGGCTATGAATGATTATATTTTTCCTAACGACCCCTTTGGTTTTTATCTTGCCATTGTGGAGAACTACAAACTGGAGGTGAACACGGAGGATTCGACGAAAGGCGTCGGTGTCGGTGGGGGAATATACTACAACAGCGACGGGACAGAGATACAAGCCGTACCCAATGCGGGATACCGCTTCATCCATTGGAACGACGGCAGCACGGAGAATCCGCGTACGGTATACCTGACGCAGGACACGGTGTTCACAGCCTATTTCGACACGGCCACCTACTATAACGTGGAGACGGCGGTGAACCATGAGTACTGGGGCGTTGTGACAGGGGGCGGTGCATACGCCGTGAACACGGAGGTGGAGCTGGAGGCGGTGCCTGCCGGGGGCTTCATGTTCGAGCAGTGGGGCGACGGCGACACCCAGAACCCGCGGACGGTGACGGTGACGCAGGACACGCTCTTCACGGCGGTCTTCTCCCTCGACACGACCCCGACGGGCATCCCTGAAGCTGGCCGGCTGGCCTTCGGCATCGCGCCCAACCCGACGGGCGGACGGCTGACGGTGACCCTCAATGAGAGCTCCCCCTGCGAAGCGGAGGTGTACGACGCCACAGGGCGCTGCGTGTTGCGCGCCACGCTGCAGGGTCCGCAGTCCGATCTCGACGTGCGCCGCCTCCCGGCAGGCCGCCACACCCTCCGCCTGACCTGCGGCAACAAGACAGGTGTACGCACGTTTGTGAAGAACTGACACCGATACCGACCGGACGCCGTCAGAGAGTTCTCTGGCGGCGTCCAGTTTCAAATAAAAAACAATTTCTGTAAAAAGAGCGGAAAAATCAGCGGTAAATGTCGGGTTGTGAGAGGTAATTGCCCACGTACATCTCCACGCCGTCGGGGACAGCGGTCATGGTGTTGTCGTAACCAACACTGCGCAGTTTGGCGAGGTCGGCTTCGGTAAAATACTGATACTGGTTGCGCACCGAGTCGGGCATGTCGACATACTCTATCACGGGTTCCACACCCATGCTCCGCGCCACACTTTGCGCCACGGTGTTGTAGGATGTCGCATGACCTGTTCCTACATTGAACAGACCGTTCACCTGCGGATGTTCCAGCATCCAAAGCATCACATCGACACAGTCGCCCACCCAGACGAAATCGCGACGCTGCTCGCCATGGGCACAGTCGTCGCGGTACGATTTAAAGAGGCGTACCTTACCCGTGGTGCGATACTGTTCAAAGAAATGGCGTATCACGCTCATCTGCATACCTTTATGGTATTCGTTGGGGCCATAGACATTGAAGAACTTCAGTCCGACCACCTGAGAATTGTTCGGGGCAAAGCCGCCGTCATCGGCAATGAATTTATCGACGGCGTTTTTGCTCCACCCGTAGGCATTGAGGGGACGCAACTTGTGGAGATGTTGCAGGTCGTCGCGGTCGACGAAACCCAAGCAGCCATCGCCATAGGTCGCAGCCGACGATGCGTAGATGAGTGGAATGCCATGAAGGTGGCAGAAAGAATAGAGCCACACCGTCAGTTGGAAATTATTGGCCACAATCAGGTCGACATCCGTTTCGGTGGTGGAAGAGATGGCGCCCAAATGGAGCACTGCATCAATCTGACCCGGCCGGGAGGAGATGAAATCCTCCAGTTGATTGGGCGAAAGGAAACGCACCGCGGAGCGTTTGGCCACATTTTTCCATTTGCTGTCGGTGCCAAAAGAATCGACAGCGACAAGATTGCGATAACCTCGGAGTTCCATCTCAGCCAACAAGTTTGAGCCGATGAAACCCGTAGCACCCGTTATAATGTACATGTAATGCTAACTAATTCGATTCGGTTATTTTTTGATGGCCGTCACATCGGCCTCGCCGCTGATGGAGACACCCATGACGGACGCAGAGATGGGAGACACCCAGTGGATTGTGCCATTGACAGGTTCACTGATAACAGGGAAGGTAACGGTTATGTCGACACTAGCACCCATTAAGGTTTCGGTGATGACCATGGATTCGACGTGAAGACCTTTCTTATCGACATAGCCCGTAGTCGACCTGTCGGCCATGGTCAGGATGACATCGCCCTCTTCGCCGTCCTTGGCGATGGTGCAAGTAAGATTGTCGAGGGTCTGGGAATAATCGCCCATCATGGGAATATTGTGCAGGGTGGCTTCGGCTGTGACATCATATTCGCCCACGAACTTGTCAGCCAAATTGGAATCGTCGTTCTTGCCGCACGAATACAGTGCCATTGAAGTCAGCGCCACCAGGCAAAACAAAATTTTTTTCATAACAAAAGATTTTTATTGGTTAATAAATGATTGGTTCCATCTGGTTTTCACTTTGCAAAGATACACTTTTTTTGTTTATATGCCAAAACAGCGTCATATTTGTCGATCCAAAAATATCAAATCATTGTATTTCAACATCATTTAACCCGTTCAAGAATCCACTGGGCGACAAGCGCCAACACCTCGGGGGCGAGTGTTTCGTCAATTTGAAAGTATTCGGCAGTCGATCCGCTGGTGCAATGTTGCAACAAATGGTTAAGTCCGGGCATCAGTTTGACAACGGCACGGCCGTCCGTAGCAGCAGCAATCGCGTCAAGATTGCACGGAAGCACCTGACAGTCGAGGTCGCCGTTGACCGCCAGCAAAGGACATCGCATACGTTTCAGATAGATACTATTGTCGAATGACAAAAAGGTTTTGAACCAAGGGTTTTTGAGCTGCAGCGCCAAAGCGACAGCATCGCTCTTGCGAAGCGAAGCCTGTTTGCGTTCATCGGCAGAAAGACCCATAGCCACAGAGTCGCAAAGCGCGACAAACGCCTCCTGGTAGCGGTCGGGAGAAAGCGTATCGATCCGAAGGAAGACCTGACGGAGAAATTCCGTATGCCGGTCGTTGAGCATGGGCGGCACACCGTTGAGTTGCATGATGCGCGTGTTCTGCTGCAACAAAATATCGGCCCCTGAAGTTCCGGGACCGGCCAGAAAGACGACAAAATCCACATGACGATTGCGAGAAGCCACCACGGAGGCGATCATGGCTCCCTCGCTATGGCCCAGCAGCCCCACATGGCGCTTGTCGACCATAGGATGATGTCTGAGCCAATCGAACACCGCCTCGGCGTCGTCGGCAAAATCGAAAGAGGTGGCATTGGTCACCTCCCCTTTCGATCCACCCATGCCGCGGTCGTCGTAGCGCAGGACGGCGATGCCCTGGCGGGTCAGCCAATCGGCAAGAACCAAGAACGGTTTGTGGCCCATCAACTCCTCGTCGCGGTTTTGCTGACCGCTACCACTGATCAGCACCACAGCCGGAAAGGGACCTTCGCCTTCAGGGATGGTCAGTGTACCGGCAAGGGTTACGCTTGCTTTTTTACGCACTATTGTGACTTCCTGCTCACTATAGGGGAACGGAGGCCGGGGCGTTTGTGGCCGAACAAGGCGGAAGAGGCTGTCGGTCGGCTCCAGATGTAACTTAGTGCGCAGCATCCCCTGTCGGAAAGTACCATCGAATGTGCTGTCGGCAGCGTTCCACACGAGGGTAAGGCGGACACCCGTTTCCTTGTGGTTGATGCGCAGCGTGTCGCCATCGAGGCTCCATTTTGTCGCTATCATTGGCTCTGAGCTCTGCATAGGGCTGTAGAGGAAAGGTTTCAACTCGCCATCGGCGACACCGAACGTGAGGTTGATCGGCAGACTGGCCTCCTCGATAACACCAAGCCACCAGTGACCAAGACGATGAATCAACCAGAACGGATCTTGCTGTGCCTGAATCGACGTGGCGACGCAAAGCATCACCAGCAGCGACAAACGTTTTAGCGGCTTCATCATCTCCATTTAAGGGTTTCGATCAGATGTACAAGATCATGCTGAAGATAGTCAAGCACAGGAGCCAGCGAATCGTTGTTGGGGACACAATCGATATAGAGCGAGCCGCGCAGGAAATGGCTGACGCTGTCGGTGGCCCAAAACTGGAAGGTGGATGCCACATTCTGTCCTTGTAGACGATAGGTGGTGGCATAGACGCGCTCATCCTCGTTGACAAACTGTCGTTCGTCGACACCGGAAGAGAACCCAAAATGTTTTGAAAGCAACTGATATGAAGTATCGACTTCGGCGGCGAGGTCGCCCGGCTTGTGCAACCGCTTGTAGGTTAGAAATATTATGCCGTTCCACTGCGGATACTTGACATCAATCCAAGTCACTCCGGCAGGGGCGTCCTTCTCGCCCACTTCGGCATATTTGCTGGCTTCGAAAATGACTGGAAACAGATGGTACGGCTTGTCGTACTTAAGAACCTGTATGCTGTCTCCAATCCAATATGGAGTGTCTGGATGGTGCAGGGTGTCTACAAGCCAGTATTTGTGTTCTGGTAAGTCAATGCGCATATAGCCCTTGGGCTTGGGAGCGTAGCCGTCGCTGCCGCCACAGGCGGTGAAAATTGCCACCGCCAGAAGGCTTGCAAGGATGATGATGTGTTGTTTTCTCATTAATATACGTGTTTTTTTCATATTTTTGCAAGATGAAATGAAACCGGAATGAACCGTCTGCACCACTTTTTATTCGCTAAGACCCAGTACAATATCCAGTCGCCATTTATGTACGACCTATATGAGAACGTGCTTGCGCCGAAACTAGACAAGCCGACGATGGCACGTATGGGCATAGGGCGTCGCGACCGCTACGGACAACTGCGCTACAAACTGGCCGACCACTATGGAGCCACCGAAACCGGCGCCGAGCCGACACTGGACGGAGCCGACACAGTGCTGGCCACACGCAACGACGGACTGATAGGGATGGTACGGCAGCCACATGGCAACCGCAGCAGCGAGGAGCAGTGGAGCAGACTTGTCAAAGAACACGAGGTGACGCTATCGGTCGACCTTTACGACATAGGACTGGTTTTCACTTCAAAACGGCTATCGAAGCAGCATATCCTTTTCCGAGAGTTTCTGTAGCAAGGGCGTATTCATTTCCCTCCATAGTCCAATTTTTCGAGCATGGGGACAAAGTTGCAGTCGCCGAAACGTTGCTGTAGCAGGTCGGAGTCCTTGTCGCCCATTTTGGCGATGCGTAGCATTTCCTGGCGGTCGCCACCAACGGGGACAACCATCACGCCGCCCACCTTCAGCTGCTGCAACAAATCGGCAGGCACCTCGGGTGCCCCACAGGTGATGAGGATGCGGTCGAAGGGAGCGTATTCAGGAAGTCCTTTGTAGCCATCGCCCAGAAAGCACTTGGCACGATACTTGAGCGCTTGAAGCCGTTTTTTGCTGAGGTCGAACAATTCCTTTTGTCTTTCGATAGTAAAGACCCTCAAACCCAGTGCACAAAGCACGGCCGTCTGGTAGCCGCTTCCCGTACCCACTTCGAGCACCTTCATGTCGGCTTTGGCATCGAGCAAGGCGCTTTGAAAAGCCACAGTGGAGGGTTGGGAAATGGTCTGCCCACACTTGATAGGCAAGGCACGATCCTCGTAGGCCATATAGTCGAGCATGGTTTCCAAGAACAAGTGGCGAGGCACCTCTGTCATGGCACGCAGAACACTCTCGTCGGCAATGCCTTTCTCGCGAAGCGCATCCACCATCTGCCGACGCCATCCCTGATGTTTGAACGTATCTTCCATTAACGATTAGCTGTTTGTTATTTTCTATGGTCGGCCTCAGTTGCGGAAACCCTGAGCGACTAATTGTATCGTGCTGTTTTGAGGAGTGACCATCACCGCCGGTGAGCCCTCCTCCGTAATATGCCCGATGATATGGACGCCATCCATATCCTTGATCTTTTCGTAGTCGCTTTGCGCCACGGTGAAGAGCAGTTCGTAATCGCCGCCCCCATTCAAGGCATTGGAGTCTGGCAACATGTTTTGGCTCATTTCGCTGCAGACGCGGGTAGTCTGATAGTCGATCGGCAGGCGTTCTTCGTAGACCTCGCAACCGCAGCCGGAAGCCTTGCAGAGCTGCAGCACCTCGGAAGCCAAGCCCTTGCTCACGTCGATCATGGCAGTCGGAACCACACCTTTTTCGGCCAGCTGACGCACGACATCCAGTCGCGGCTCTGGTTTCAGATAGCGTTCCAGCACATAGTCGTACGATTCCAGGTCGGGTTGGAAATTGGGGTTGGCCTGGTAGGTCACCTTCTCGCGTTCAAGGATGAGCAGACCGGAGTAGGCACTGCCCAAATCACCGCTGACGCATACCAAGTCGTGCAGGCGGGCACCGCTGCGACGGGTGAGGCACTCTTCGTCCACCGTACCCAACGCACTGACAGTAATCACCATGCCCGAACGGCTGCTGCCCGTACTACCACCCACCAGATCCACATCATAGCGTTGGCAGCACAAGCGGATGCCCGCATACAATTCCTCCAGCGCTTCGACAGAGTAGCGATTGGAGACGACCACCGACACGGTAATCTGGGTGGGCGTGCCATTCATGGCAGCGATATTACTCAAGGCCACAGCCACAGCTTTGTAGCCCAAATGCTTGAGCGGAGTGTACATCATGTCGAAGTCGACACCCTCAGCCAGCGTGCTGGTAGTGATGAGATTTTTCACCTTCCCCTCACCGACAACGGCGCAATCGTCGCCCACACCCAACACTGTTGAGGCATGGTGGTGTTCGAAGTCATCGGTCAGACGCTCGATGAGCGCATAGGGGCCCAAAGCGTCGAGTTCGGTGCGACCTTCCTGATAGGTAAGTTCTGGCATGTTTATCGGAATGAAATATAAGACATTTTACAGAAAGAGGATATGTTGACCGGTGCATCTCGCATGTCTTCGCGATGCACCTGTCAACATATCCGGAGCCGCTGCGAATGCAGCACTGGCTATTTGATGAATTTGAAGTCTTTGCCGAGATAGTAGGCCTGATCGCCGAGGCTTTCCTCGATGCGCATCAGCTGGTTGTACTTGCAGATGCGGTCGGTACGGCTGGCCGAGCCCGTCTTGATCAATCCGGCATTCATAGCCACGACGAGGTCGGCAATGGTCGTATCCTCTGTTTCGCCGCTACGATGGCTGATGATGGCGGTATACTTGTTGCGGAGGGCCAGATTGACGGCGTCGATAGTTTCGGTGAGTGTACCGATCTGGTTGAGTTTGATAAGGATGGAGTTGGCCACATTGCGTTCCAAACCCATCTTGAGACGATCCACATTGGTGACGAAGAGGTCGTCGCCAACCAGCTGGCAGCGGTCGCCGATAGCATCGGTGTGGAGGCGCCAACCGTCCCAGTCGTCCTCGGCCATACCATCCTCAATGCTGATGACGGGGTATTTCTTGACCCAGTCGGACCAGAAGTCGCTCATCTGAGCAGGCGTCAGTTTGTCGCCGGTACTCCATTTGAGGTGGTAGACATTCTCTTCGGGCAGATAGAATTCGGAGGCAGCAGCATCGAGAGCGATGTAGACATCCTCGCCCGGACGGTAGCCAGCCTTTTCGATGGCCTGGAGAATGCACATGATAGCCTCTTCGTTGGACGACAGGTTGGGAGCGAAGCCGCCCTCGTCGCCCACATTGGTCGACATGCCCTTGCTTTTCAGCACCGAGCGAAGGTTGTGGAACACCTCAGCGCCCATGCGCAGTGCTTCGGTGAAAGTAGGCGCACCGACGGGCATAATCATAAACTCCTGAAAGTCGATGCTGTTGTCGGCATGCGAACCGCCGTTGAGGATATTCATCATGGGAACCGGAAGGGTATAGGCGTTGACACCGCCAAGATAGTGGAACAGTTCCTGGTTGCTTTCCATGGCGGCAGCCTTGGCGCAAGCCAAGCTGACACCCAAAATGGCATTGGCGCCCAGACGCGACTTGTTTTCCGTGCCATCCAGTTCGATCATCTTCATATCGATGCTTCTCTGTTCGGTAACATACATGCCGCGGAGTTCCTCGTTAAGCACATTGTTGACATTCTGCACAGCCTGCATGACACCTTTACCCATGTATTGCGACTTGTCGCCATCGCGCAGTTCGCAGGCCTCATGGACACCCGTCGATGCGCCACTGGGGACAGCAGCACGGCCCATGGCTCCCTGTTCGGTGAACACCTCGACTTCGACTGTAGGATTGCCGCGCGAGTCGAGAATCTGACGGCCCCTGATTCCTATAATTTGTGACATAATCTGTTATATTTATTATTAATTATTAAAAACAATATGTAACGCAAAAAAAAGATGGTTATTGTGCCCAACTGCCAAAAAAAAGCCGACGGCCAAGCCAAAGCCAGCCGTCGGCAAGGAAGGAAGCATGCAGCAGACTGTAATGCACCCGCTTATTTCAGAATGAGTTTCCGCACCAAATTGACGTTGGGGCCTACAACCTGAACGAAATAGGCACCGCTGGGCAATTCGTCAAGTCGGACCGTCTGCCGGCAATTGTCGCCACACTGCAACGTGAACGTGCGGACCGGACGTCCCGTCACGTCGACCACACGCACCTGGAATGTGCCGGAAATTCCTTGGAGCAGAAGCGTCGAAAAACCATGGGCAGGATTGGGAACCAACTGCAGTGAGGGCTTGTCGACGGAGGTGACTGCAGCATTTGACGTATGGACAATAACACTTTCGGACCATCGCCCCGTGTTGGGTCCACCACAGCGAGCCTGCGCGTAGATTTCATAGTCGTGATCAGGCTGGAGGCTATCGATTGTTATTGATGTAGCCGTGGTGATGAAACGCCGTCCCATATCGACACCGAACCCTGGTTCTCCAATTTCAACAGCATAGGAAGGGGCAGAGATGTCGGTCCAACGCAAGGTGACCGAAGTCGACGTGACCGCGGTGACAACCAACGGATCGACACTGCCACACGGGAGCGTGCCGAAGCCCACCGAGATGGAAGGAGATGAAACGACCAAACCATCGCCACAAACGGTTGAGACATTGGCCATATAACGCATGTCGGACACCAGCGAAATCAGCGTGACAGCAGTCGTATCGACATCGAAGACAGTATCGAAGGTCGTATTCCACACATGGACCGACCAAGCCGTATCGCCCTCGTGTCCGTTCCACGAGAGATCGACCGTGGAGGTGGTGGCATTGGAAGCGACAAGGTTGGTGGGGCGGAAGCAATCAAGATGGGCTGTAGTAAAAGCACCCTCGACCCATTCGGAAAAACGCAGGCTGTCGCACTGGCGCCGCATGCGGAAACGATAGTCGGCATCAGGGACCAGGTTTAGGAAGGTGTAGGTGGTATCGGTCACAACCAATGAGGGAGACCAATCGTCGGCGTCAGCGGCCATAAACTGGACTTCACAATTGCCTTCGCCAGACTGCCAGTGGATTTCGGCGCTGTTGTAGGTCACCACGTCAAGGACGGGCTGTGGCGTTTCACAATAGAAGGTGCCGCATGAATAAAGTCGCATTTCGGGCCTGTAATTAAAGACATAGGCAGAATTGCCATAGTAATAGTCGAGGTTATGAAGATTTATTGGATTGTTATAGCTCAAAGCAGACCATGTAAGGCTGCTGTCGCAACGGCGCACACGGAATTCATTCTGCAATGCTATTTGGGACGGAATTCCATGATTGGAGAGGTCGTTGACAACGAGCATGAGATTTCCGCTGCCGGCGTAGTGATAATAATTGTCAAACCCGAAATAGTTCCACCCCTGATGACAAGTGAGCGCCCCGGTATAGACTTTGCACGCCGTTGCCGTAAGGTTGACAGCATCGGCGACGCTGTCGAAACAAGATTTGGATGTCGGCATGATATAGATCTCAACGAGGTCCTTTTCATCCAAGGGCTGCTGCCCCTGGTAGTTGAAAGCCACCCCGGAAAGGTCGATAGGCACCGTGTCGAGTTCCGACTGGGGGATGATAATTTCAGACACCGAATAGGATGCCAACAGATTTACAGGAGTGTAGAAGCTTTGTAGGGAAGCGTGGTTGACATCGCCCATTTGGGACCAGAATTCGGCAACGCAACTGTCGGTTACAAACGTCAAGGGTTCGGAATAGACGCTAGAGTCGCCTACATTGCAATTGCTTCGGACGACAAAGCGGTAACGATGAGCCTGTTGGAGATCGGTCAGCAAGATGGAGTTGCCAGAAACCACGAAGGTTTGAGGCTGCGTAGCCCCTGCCCTATCATTTTCACATACAACCGTATAGGATGAAGCAGACCCCTGCCAAGAAAGAGCAGCATAGGTAGGACCGACAGAGTCGACCTGAAGATTGTAGGGACGAGGACAGGTCACCAGGGACAAACTCACATTGTCGACCACGGCTGCCATCTTGATAGTATGGTAAGGACGGTTGATATTGCCCCAATAGAAAACAAGACGTTGAGGACCGGAGATGTTTTCAAGATAGACATTGTAGGTCTGCCAGACCGTATCGGCGCAGAGTTCGAACACGACGTTGAGGCTGTCGACAGGCCCCCAGGGAGTGGTGGCATTCGCCGAAGAACTGCTCACTGTAGCGGAAGGGTCGACCAAGAATATGCGAAGGCCGTCACCCTCGTCATAAAGCGGTCCGCCGGCACGAGCATCAAAAGTGAGCATATAGTCGCCCGCAGTGGGGCAAATGATGTCACGATAGGCGACGGCATTGACCGTGGTGTTGTAGGGATAGGGGTAATACACGTAATTGTACGCCATGAAGAGCGAGTAGCTACCCGTATCGGCAAGATGCTGCGGATAATTGCTGCGCAGCCAGCAGTAGGAGTTGTTGTTGGTCAGCGTGGTCCAATTAGACCATTCAGCAGGGTTTTCAAAGTCGTAGCTGTAGGGTGTCGTAGCAGGCTGCTGCGGAGTGACAAAATGGGCGGAGAAAGCCGAATAGCCGCTAGTATCGCCGGGGGAGCAAAGGGCACGGACATAGAATTCGCCATTATAGTTGGGAGGGAGGCCGGTCAAGGTGAAGGGATTGCTGTTGGCCAAAATCATTGTACCCGTACCCGGTTGGAAGTCGAGAGGTCCATACTCGACAATCCATTGGGACGCCCCTGCACGATCGTTCCACCCCACGCTGGCAGAATTCTGGGTAGTGGCAATGGTTTGCAACTGGTTGGGGGTGTGACATGATTCGGCGTAGCTTAAAGTAATATCATCTATCCACAGCGAATTGCCCGTAGTTTGAGGTAATGAATACTGCACAAAGGTGATGTAGCGGCCAGTTCCGGTGTAGGATTCGAGATAGACATCTTGGCCCGTCCATTCCCCATAAGTCACCCACAATGTATCGACAGGGACAAACGTTGACAGGTCGGCACTGACGTCACAAACACCAACAACGAGAGGATAAGGCCCCCCGGAGGTATTGGATCGGGTGTAGAGATACAGCTGCGTCTGGCTTACCGAAGCCACCGACGAACTGAGTGCCGGCATGGAAGCGTAGGTGTAGCGGCCCACGCCATAATAATCGTTATTGTTGAAATAGAGTCCCGAACCAGTTCCAGAACCATGATTGAGACTGCTATTGACTTGTGGATACGCGCTATTGTAGTCCGATCCATACCCCCAGCAGGCAGGAGGCGGGAACATACCCACACCCATGTTATCGAAATCTACAAAATAGGGAAGCGCATCGATGGTGTTGCAGCCAGACAGGAATTGGAAGGGACCATTCCAAGGCGATGAATGCTGCGCATCGCAGATGGCACGAACATAGAAGTCGTAATTCGTTTCGAACGTCAGATTGGGAAGCATCACGCCATTGGAAGAGACCGTCATTGAGGTACCATTTCCCAAAGTGAATCCCGAAGGGCCATACTGTACTTGATAGCTGGGAGCCCCGTTGGCGGTCCAACTGAGCCAGGCATTATGGTGGTCTACACTGTCGAGAGAAATATCAACCGGCGACTGGCAAGGGTTAAAATAGTCCACCGTGATATTATCGATGTAGACGGTGGCATAACCAGTGCTTGGCGTAAGAAGCGTGATATAGCCATCCGGGATGCCGTTGAAGGTGAACTGATGTAACTCCCACTGACCTGGTACCGACTGCGTTGCGACGCCCACCTCACGAAAAGTGGTCATGTCGGTAGGGTTGTCGGACACACCCACACGCATATTCTGATTGTAGGATTCATACTCGATAAACATGTAGAAACTCAGCATCAACGTATCGACCGGTGCTTCCATTTTGGGGAGCGACAAATAGGCGTAGTATCCATTTGATGAATAGGAGTTGGTATAATTGAACAGCAAGGAACGATAGTCTCCCATATGTTGAAAATAGGTCGCATAGGGGGAATTGCCAGTGCTTGTATTACCTTTTTTCCAACAAGCTGGCAAATAGTTTTGATTGCCTGTGGGCCACGAAGCAAAAGATTCGTCAAACGGCAAGCTGTGGGGCGGGCAGGGAGTATGGACCGTACGAACAGTAGCAAAGAGGGTGTCGGCACATTGATGGCTGACCCTTATCTGATAGTCGCTATCGGGCTGTAAGCCTGCGAGGGTCCATCGGGTGGTGTCGGTGTCTGCTATTAACGTCCAACTGGCATTTGTACCCATGCGGTATTCCACGGTCCATAACGACTCGTCGCCACCAGGAGCCCAGACAAAGGATAAGGAATTGACGGTACTGTCGACCACACGCACCAAAGGTGCTGCACAAGCGAGGGACGAATCGCAAGGATAGCCCTCAAAAATTATATTGTTTCTCATTGCAAGACCGGTACCGTCGCCAAGAGCCCTATAGGTGTTTTTGTAATCGTAGCGAGATGCATTGGCATAAGACTGATGGACATAGAATTGAAGGGGCGAACCGGTCAACACGGGATTGTCATCGTAGAAAGTGACCAGAAGATTTGCTTGTCCGTTATAGACAAACGGAGTGCTTAACGGCAAAAAACACCATTGGTCGGCCACCAGATTCAACGTATCGTCGAAAACAACCCTCATGTCGGAAGGCGAGCTGTAGCCCTCCAATGTGCTGTCGGCAGTATGAGCCAAATAAACCTTCAGATGTCTCGTTTCGGCAGAAAGTGATGGCATCAAGGCCAGATGTGTCAGGACTCGAGGCGTTCCTAGTTCAGATGCCCGAAATATCTGCTGAGAACGTGCGTAATGAGAACCAGAGAAAAAGGGAATATCATAACTAACACCTGTCCCCTGCCCTATGGAATCTGAGATAAATGACAGACTATCGAGCGCAAGGCACGGCATAGGACGTGTGGTGAAGAAAAAACGACGTGAACCGCCAGAACAGGTATCACAAAGGGCACGCAAAGAAACATAATAGCTCGTTGCAGGCAACAGGCCGTTCAACAAAGACCACTGATTGGCAAGCGTATCAACGAAGATGGGCTGTCCGACAAGATCTGTGACAGTAAGCTGAAAAGCATAGGGTTGGACAGGATAATGAATATTATGCTGCCATTCGACGAAAGCCGATGTTGAAGTAACATCACGAACAGCCACATTTAGTATTTCCGGACAGGTGATATGGTTCACATTGAAATCATCAAGAAACATGGAATTTTGACCCCTAACCATGATAGTTAGGAATCCCTGAGGGCCACGATAATCTTCAAATGTCAAGCTAAAATGATTCCATGTCGACGTTCCCTGTATACTACATACTGTAATAGGGCTGAAGGAATTGTAATCTAAAGGATTCGTCATGACACCCACTTCGAATGAAGTGTTGTCACTGAAACTCATAGCTTGGAATGTCACCTCAAGCCGATGAAGCGAATCGGCCACAAGAGGCGCCGACACCCATGAACGCGGCATAGATTCGGTGGCTGAAATGAACAATGATCGGGAACCTTCGGCTTGGTAATAAGGCACTGTTGATGGACGACCAGTGCTATCGGCAGGGCTCTGGGGACTGAGCCACCAGCAAGGGGTCAGCACTGTTCCAAACGAAGGGACACTAAAAAAGTCTTCAAATCCGTAATGATACGGCAACGAATCTGAAGGGATCGGTGCACATGGAGTGCAAAAACATATAGATGAAGCCATCGCAACGACACTGTCACCACAAAGCGGACGGAGATAAACCTGAATAATGGAAGCCGACGGCAGCGTGTCGAGCAGGTATTGAACCGCGCCATCGTCATTAGGCGACAATTGTAGCGTGTCCGTAACCATGTATTGATAATAATTACTGTAATTACGGACGACATAGGACAATTGCCATGTGGAAATGTTTTCACTGGTAGACCAGGAAAGGAGGGAATGGTTGTATCCATTTTCGACAAGCATTAAAGCATCTGGTGCAGGACACTGGGCACGGGAAGGCAGCGGAATAAGCAACTGCAACAACACAATGATTAATAATACGTTCCGTTTCATAATATAAGCATTATTTTGATGGTTTTACAAAAACATCTACAGTAATAGTCACTCAATTTTTATTTTTTGTTGCGTTTACATTTTTTTTTGCCCTTAAAGTGCAACGGAAAAGAAAAAAAGACGAAAAAAAACAAAAAAAATACATCATGCTCTTACATGATGCATTATCCAAATCTCAACACACACGAAAGCGTTTGGCAGAAGTCCTAAAAAAAAGAGAGCTGGAACTAGTTCCAGCTCTCCATTTATCGTGTTGTAACGATTAAGCTTATTCTGCTTTAGGAGCCTCTTCGGCAGCAGGGGTTTCAGCTGCAGGAGTTTCAGCAACAGGAGCTGCATCCTCAGCCTTCTTGGTACCACGACCACGACGAGTAGTCTTGGCCTTTTTAGCCTTAGGCTCTTTCAACATATTTTCGTTGTAATCAACCAGTTCGATGATAGCCATCTCAGAGTTGTCACCCTTGCGGATGCCAGTCTTGAGGATGCGGGTATAACCACCGGGGCGGTTGGCGATTTTCTGCGAAACCTCGCGGAAAAGCTCGTTAACGGCGTCCTTGCTGTGAAGGTAGCTGAAAACAATACGGCGGTTGTGAGTCGAATCCTCTTTCGAGCGATTGATCAGCGGTTCGACATATACTCTTAAAGCTTTGGCTTTAGCCAAAGTGGTTTCCACTCTCTTATGCATGATTAAAGACGTGGCCATATTGGAAAGCATCGCAACTCTGTGCGAATGTGTTCTTGACAAATGATTTACTTTGCAACCGTGTCTCATAGTTACTATTCTTTATCTAATTTATACTTTGAAATGTTCATGCCGAAATCCAAGTTCTTCGAAGCAACGAGATTTTCGAGTTCGATGAGCGACTTCTTACCGAAGTTTCTGAATTTGAGCAAATCAGCTTTATTATAAGAAACCAGATCGCCTAAGGTTTCGACCTCAGCGGCTTTCAGGCAATTCAAGGCTCTCACAGAGAGATCCAAATCGATGAGCTTGGTCTTCAACAATTGACGTGTATGCAGAGTGCTCTCGTCAAATTCCTCAACCACCTGTTTCGGTTCCAGTTCGAGAGAGATACGCTCGTCGCTGAAGAGCATAAAATGCTGAATCAGGATGGTGGCGGCCTCTTTCAAGGCTTCCTTCGGGTGGATGGAGCCGTCAGTCTGGATGTCGAAAGTCAGTTTCTCATAGTCCGTCTTTTGTTCCACACGGTAATCATTAACCTCATACTGCACGTTTTTGATAGGCGTGTGGATCGAGTCAATAGCAATAACTCCGATGGGGTCACCAGGTTTCTTGTTCTCGTCTGAGGGCACATAGCCGCGGCCCTTCTCGATGTTCAGCTCGATTTTGAGATGGGTGGAAGGTTCCATGTGGCAGATTTCCACGTCAGGATTCAGGACTTGGAAACCCTGCAGGAACTCGTTCAGATCACCAGCCTTCAAGACGTTTTTGTCGGCCACTTCGAAACTGATTTTTTCCGAATCGGTGTCTTCCACCTGACGGCGGAAACGGACCTGTTTCAGGTTGAGGATAATGTCGGTCATATCCTCGACCACACCGGGGAGGGAGGAGAACTCGTGGTCAACGCCGTCGATGCGAACCGAGGTGATTGCGAAGCCCTCAAGAGAGGACAGCAGCACGCGGCGCAGGGCGTTGCCGATGGTGATACCATAGCCAGGCTCAAGAGGACGGAATTCGAATGTACCTCTGAAATCGTCAGCCTCAAGCATGACGACCTTGTCTGGTTGTTGAAAAGCTAAAATTGACATTTACTGGTTCCTTTCTTTTTTCTTCGAAAACTAATGTGAGTTACTCCTTACTTCGGATTACTTGGAGTAGAGTTCGACGATCAACTGCTCATTGATGGTCTCGGGAATATCAGCACGCTGAGGATAGTTCATGAACTTACCAGCCATAGCTGATTCATCCCATTCCAACCAAGGATAGTTGTTGGCTCTGGAAGCCAAGGAGTCGGTGATAACCTCGAGTGATTTGGAACGCTCGCGGACAGAGACCACATCTCCCTCTTTCAAGAAATAGGAAGGAACATTCACCACAGTACCGTTCACAACGATGTGGCAATGCGACACGAGTTGGCGAGCCTGTGCGCGGCTGCGGGCAATACCCAAACGGTAAACCACATTGTCGAGACGCGATTCGATCAGTTGGAGCAGCACCTCACCGGTGATGCCTCCTCTGCGGGACGCCTCGTTATAGATTTTTTCAAACTGGCGTTCAAGAATGCCATAGGTGTACTTCGCTTTCTGCTTCTCCTGAAGCTGGATACCATACTCCGAAGTTTTACCACGACGTTTGTTCTGGCCGTGCATTCCAGGAGCATAGGGTTTTCTCTCGTAGTTCTTGTCAGGACCGTAGATAGGTTCATGGAACTTTCTTGCAATTTTGGTTTTAGGACCTGTATATCTTGCCATTGTTTACAAATTTAAATGTTGAATGAATGAATTTTGAAAAGAGAATAAATCTGAATTCGAAATTCCCTGATCTACTCCGAAATTAGACGCGACGGCGTTTCGGAGGACGGCAACCGTTGTGCGGCAGCGGGGTAATATCGACGATTTCTGTTACCTCTATGCCACAGCCATTGATTGCGCGGATTGCAGATTCACGTCCCGAACCAGGTCCCTTGACAAAGACCTTAACTTTTCTTAGGCCCAAATCATAAGCAACTTTACCGCAATCTTCCGCAGCCATCTGAGCGGCATACGGAGTGTTTTTCTTCGATCCGCGGAAGCCCATTTTTCCAGCAGACGACCAAGAAATCACTTGACCGGCATTGTTTGTCAACGAAATGATGACGTTGTTGAAGGATGCAAAGATGCATGCTCTTCCCTGAGGTTCAACTTTTACGACTCTTTTTTTTGTCGGTTTAGAAGTTTTTGCCATAATTTTTTACTTGCTTGATTTTACATTTTTTACAAGGCGCTGACCTTATGCAGCAGCCTTAGGCTCCAACTTATGCCTTAGGAGCTTTCTTCTTGTTAGCGATAGTTTTCTTCTTACCCTTGCGTGTACGGGCGTTATTCTTGGTGCTCTGACCACGGAGAGGAAGACCAAGACGATGACGGATGCCGCGATAGCAGCCGATATCCATCAGTCGTTTGATGTTCATCTGAACTTCGGAACGAAGGGCACCTTCCACCTTGTACTCATCGTTGATGATCGTACGCAGCGTATTCTGCTCGTCATCAGTCCAGTCCTGAACTTTTTTGTTTTCATCGATTCCGGCCTTGGCCAAAATCTCCGAAGCAAGGCTTCTTCCAATGCCGTAGATATAGGTCAGACCTATAACACCTCTTTTGTTTTTGGGTAAGTCAATACCTGCAATTCTTGCCATAAACTGTTAATTCTTTTTTTTAATAATTAGCCCTGTCTTTGTTTGAATTTAGGGTTTTTCTTGTTGATTACATAAACGATCCCTTTTCTACGAACGACTTTGCATTCAGGCGATCTTTTCTTTACTGAAACTCTTACTTTCATTGTTTTATTTTGGTTTAAAAGGTTAAAGGTTTAAAAGGATTAAAAGGTCTTCACACCTTCACAGCCTTATCACCTTTCAATTTCTTATTTGTGGCGATAGGTGATTCTTCCTTTCGTGAGATCGTACGGCGACATCTCTATCTGAACTTTGTCACCAGGCAGAATCTTGATATAGTGCATACGCATTTTGCCCGAGATATGCGCAATAATCACGTGTCCGTTTTCGAGTTCAACGCGAAACATGGCATTACCGAGCGATTCGACCACGGTTCCGTCCAATTGTATTGATGCTTGTTTAGCCATACTTTTTGTACTTTTTATTATTGGTTTTGACTGATTTCATCGAAGCTGGAAAGAATCTCCGGCCCGTTGGGTCCGATAGCTACAGTATGTTCAAAATGGGCAGCCGGCTTGCCGTCTTTGGTACGGCATGTCCAGCCGTCAGTCTGGGAGAACTTCACGTTTTTGGATCCCATTGTGATCATAGGCTCCACCGCGATGACCATGCCCTCTTTCAGGAGTACACCCGTACCAGGAACGCCGTAGTTGGGCACGTTGGGAGCCTCATGCATTTTGAAGCCCACTCCATGACCGCACAATTCACGGACCACGCCATAGCCATTTTTCTCGGCGTGAGCCTGCACAGCGTGTCCGATATCGCCCAATCGATTACCGGCCTTGCATTTTTCAAGACCCAGATAGAGACACTCTTTGGTCACTTTAAGCAGGCGTTGCATCTCGGGAGATATTTCACCAACAGCGAAGGTGAACGCCGAATCGCCCACATAGCCATCAAGTTCAACAACGATATCGACCGATACATTGTCTCCCTCTTTGATAAAAAGATTGCCCGGAATGCCGTGTACCACGACATCGTTAACAGAGATGCAAAGGGCAGCAGGGAATCCCTCATAGCCCTTACAAAGAGGAATACCACCGTTGTCACGGATGAATTGTTCCCCAATCTGGTCGAGGAACTGAGTGGTGACACCCGGACGAATATGGCGGCCCACCTCAGCCAGCGTACGGCCGACGAGGAGGGCTGCCTTTCGGATCAATTCTATTTCTTCTCTTGTCTTAAGGACAATCATTTTATCTATTGTTAAGCCTGAATCGACATTGAGGTACGACCTTTGATACGACCTGTTTTGGTGAGACCATCATAGTGGCGCATCAGCAAGTGGCTTTCGATCTGTTGAAGGGTGTCGAGAATGACACCGACCAAAATGAGCAGGGAGGTACCACCGTAGAACTGTGCAAACTGAGTGTTGACACCAAACAGACGAATAATGGCAGGGAGAATAGCCACGATTGCCAGGAAGAAGGAGCCAGGAAGAGTCACCTTCGAAAGAATCTCCTCCAAATACTCGGCAGTTTTCTTACCAGGTTTCACTCCCGGAATAAAACCTCCATTCTTCTTCATATCATCTGCCATCTGGTTGGGGTTGATAGCGATGGCGGTATAGAAATAAGTGAATACAATCACGAGGATGGCAAACACCAAATTATACCAGAAACCGTTGTAGTCGGCAAAGGCCATGGCAAACTTCGAAGCGCCTTCATTGCTGAATCCCATGAAAGTGATAGGGATGAACATGATAGCCTGAGCGAAGATGATCGGCATAACGCCAGCAGCATTGACCTTGATGGGGATATACTGACGGACGCCACCATACTGTTTGTTACCAACAATACGCTTTGCGTACTGGACCGGAATTCTGCGAGTACCCTGCACAAGCAAGATAACCAGAAGAATGACAGCCAGAAGAACAACGATTTCGAACAGGAACATCACAAGTCCGCCGCTTTCAGTCAGGCGAGCCATAAATTCGGCGGCCAGAGCGAAAGGCAGACGAGCAATGATACCCACCATAATCAGGAGAGAAATACCATTACCAACACCCTTGTCAGTGATTCGTTCACCCATCCACATCACAAACAGCGTACCGCATATCAAAATAATGATACTCGAGAACCAGAAGAACGTTGAAGGGCCAGAACCGTCAAAAGGATGAAGTGCGGTAGGGCTGGCATTCAGTTGGTGAACCATATTGGTAATATAGGCGGGAGCCTGGAAACCAGTGATCACAACCGTCAGGAGGCGGGTAATCTGGTTCATCTTTCTACGGCCGCTTTCGCCATCGCGCTGCATCTTCTGGAAATAGGGGATGACCATTACAAACAACTGGATCACGATGGAGGCAGTGATGTAAGGCATGATACCCAAAGCGAAGATGGAGGCATTGGAGAAGGCACCTCCGGAGAACATGTTCAACAGTCCCAACAGACCACTGTCACCCTGACCTCTGAAAACGTCAAGCTGCGACGGATCGACGCCAGGAAGGACGACGTAAGAACCGATGCGGTAAACGAGTACCAACCCGAGGGTAAACAGTATTCTTTTACGCAGGTCTTCAATCGACCAAATGTTTTTGAGTGTCTGGATTAATCTCTTCATTGTTTAAGTGTTAATTTATTGTTCAATAACAGAGGCGGCACCACCCTTATCTTCGATAGCCTTCTTGGCGGCAGCCGAGAAAGCATGAGCCTTCACGTTCAAAGCCTTGGCAAGTTCACCGCGGCCGAGGATTTTGATTTTGTCGTTTGACGAAATCAAACCATTCTGTTTGAAGACCTCAATGTCGAAATCGGTGATGTTCTTGGCTTCGGCAAGGCTATTGAGCGTGTCGAGATTGATGCCGACATATTCCACGCGGTTGAAGTTTTTGAAGCCAAACTTCGGAACACGACGATAGAGGGGCATCTGACCGCCTTCATAACCAATCTTGGCATGATAGCCAGAACGAGCCTTGGCACCCTTGTTACCACGGGTAGCTGTGCCACCTTTTCCGGAACCAGCACCACGGCCGATACGTTTCGAATGCTTGATGGAACCTTCTGCGGGTTTGAGATTGCTTAAGTTCATTATGTTATTCCTTTCTAAGTTACAAATTAAATTTCTTCAACAGTAATTAAGTGCTTCACCTTGTCGATCATACCCAAGATGGAAGGAGTGGCTTCCACTTCGCGGGTATGGTTGATTTTTCTCAAGCCAAGGGCCTCAAGCGTTCTTTTCTGGTCAGCAGGGCGGCCGATCTTACTTCTTACTTGTTTGATTCTCAATTTCTTTTCTGCCATAATTTCAGTCTCCTATATTTAACCATTAAACACTTTGTCGAGGGTGATGCCTCTAAGTTGGGCAACCATATAAGGATCCTTCATCTGGAGGAGGGCATTGATGGTAGCCTTGACCACGCTATGGGGATTAGAGGAGCCCTTGCATTTTGCAAGCACGTCCTTAACACCGACGCTTTCGAGAACAGCACGCATAGCACCGCCGGCGATGACACCGGTACCGGGAGCAGCAGGCTTCAGGAAGACGCGGGCACCGCTATATTTACCGGTTTGTTCGTGGGGAATAGTACCTTTAAGGACAGGGACCTTGATAAGGTTCTTTTTGGCATCGTCGACGCCCTTCTGGATGGCAGCCTGCACTTCTTTTGCTTTGCCCAAGCCGTAACCCACAACACCATTCTCGTTTCCGATAACAACAATAGCAGAGAAACTGAAAGTTCTACCGCCCTTGGTAACCTTGGTTACACGATTGATTGCGACAAGACGATCTTTGAATTCGATTTCGCTTGATTTTACTCTTTTAACGTTTACTTCTGCCATATCTTATTAGAATTTTAAGCCGCCTTCACGGGCTGCGTCAGCTAACGATTTAACACGACCGTGGTAGAGATAGCCATTACGATCGAACACCACGGAATTAATACCAGCAGCGAGAGCGCGCTCTGCGACGAGCTTGCCCACCTTGGCTGCCATTTCACTTTTGGTACCACTCTTTTCGACAGATTTCTCGAGCGAGGAAGCTGCGGTCAGTGTTACGCCTTTGACATCGTCAATCACCTGTGCGTAGATTTCCTTGTTGCTTCTGAACACGGACAGGCGAGGCATCTCGGAAGTACCGGAGACCTTGTGACGAATTCTGTATTTGATTTTCGTTCTTCTTATATCTTTTTTTGTTGCCATAATACTATAACGATTTTGGGTTGATTGTCGTTTACCGTTCTTTCTTTTCAAAAACTAATGACGGTTAAAACTTCTCAACAATTACTTAGCAGCAGCTTTACCAGCCTTCTTACGGATAACTTCGCCCTGGAAGCGGATACCTTTACCCTTATAAGGTTCGGGTTTACGCAACGAGCGGATTTTAGCTGCGGCCTGACCCAAGACTTGTTTGTCGATCGAGGTCATGGTGATGATGGGGTTCTTACCCTTTTCAGTCACTGTTTCGACCTTGATTTCGGGAGCCAGTTCGAAGAAGATCTTGTGCGAATAGCCGAGATCCATCTCCATCACCTGACCGTTGGCGGTAACCTTGTAACCGACACCGATAACTTCCTGGACGACTTTGAAGCCTTCGGAAACTCCTTTGACCATATTGGCTGCGAGAGCGCGATAGAGGCCATGCATAGCCTTATGTTCTTTGGAGTCGGACGGACGGTTAAAATGCAGTTGACCATCCTCGACATTCATAGTGATGGCGGGATTAACCTGCTGAGTCAGTTGTCCCAGGGGGCCTTTCACCGTCAGGACGTTGTCATCAGACACCGATATTTCGACACCTTTAGGCAGTTTGATAGGTAATTTACCAATTCTTGACATTTCTTAGTTCTCCTCTTTTAATTAGCTAATATAACACAAAACTTCGCCGCCGACATTGAGGTTGCGAGCCTCCTTATCGGTCATCAGGCCCTTGGATGTGGAGATGATGGCTATACCAAGACCATTGAGCACTCGAGGCATCTCTTCGACAGAGACATATTTTCTGAGGCCAGGGCTTGATACACGCTTTAAGTCGGAGATGGCCGACATTTTAGTTACAGGGTGATATTTGAGAGCCACCTTGATGGATTGGTTCGGCTTGCCTTCATTCTCGAACTTATAGTTCAGAATGTAACCCTTTTCAAACAGAATCTTGGTAATCTCCTTCTTCAGGTTCGAAGCAGGGATTTCAACCACTCTGTGCTTTGCCATAATGGCATTTCTCATGCGAGTCAAATAATCCGAAATAGGATCTGTTACCATTGTATTTCTTTTTTTTCAGTCCTGTAGTTTTGGAATTGCACCAACTTGCAGAGCTGTTGTTACTAAATTGATTTTACCAACTTGCTTTTTTAACGCCGGGGATCAAGCCGTTGACAGCCATCTCGCGGAAATTGATACGGGAGATGCCGAACTGACGCATGTAACCTTTCGGACGGCCAGTGAGCTTGCAGCGGTTGTGGAGACGGATCGGGCAAGCGTTCTTCGGAAGTTTCTGGAGGGCGATAACAGCCTGTTCAACTTCTTCAGGTTCGCCTTTGCGGACGATTTCCTTTAACGCAGCGCGTTTGGCAGCGTATTTAGCCACCATTCTTTCTCTTTTGCGCTCTCTTGCTTTGATTGATTCTTTAGCCATTTATCTACTTATTTTTGTTGATTCTTAAATGGTAATCCGAACTGTTTGAGCAGCGACATAGCCTCTTTGTCGGTCTTTGCAGTAGTGACGAAGGTGATGTCCATACCCTGGATACGGTCGATCTTGTCGATATCGATTTCGGGGAAGATGATCTGCTCAGCGATACCGAAGGTATAGTTGCCTTTACCGTCGAATCCCTTGTCGTTGATACCGCGGAAGTCGCGAATACGGGGGATAGAAGCGGTCACGAGACGCTCGAGGAACTCATACATACGTTCGCCACGAAGGGTTACGCGCACGCCGATGGGCATGCCACGACGCAGTTTGAAGTTCGAGATATCTTTCTTCGACTTGGTGGCCACAGCCTTCTGACCAGCAATCAGTGTCATTTCTTCAATGCCCTTATCGATGACTTTCTTGTCAGCGATGGCAGCCTTGCCAAGACCCTGGTTGAGGGTGATTTTCAACAGACGGGGGCACTGCATGACGGTTTTGTAATTATACTCGCTCATCAATGCAGGCTTGATTTCCTCGTTGTATTTTGTTTTAAGAGATGGAATATATGCCATTACTTGATTACCTCCCCTGATTTTTTAGAATAACGGACTAATTTACCTGTTTTCTCGTCAATTCTGCGTCCAATTCTCGTGGGGGTTTTACCCTCGACAACCATAAGGTTGGAGATATGGATAGGAGCTTCCACCTCAACAATACCGCCCTGAGTATTTTTGGCATTGGGTTTCGTATGTTTTTTGTTGACGTTCACTCCCTCGACGACGGCGCGATTCTTTTCGGGATACACCTTCAGCACCTTTGCGACTTTACCTTTGTCGTCGCCGGCGATAACCTGAACCATATCCCCTTTTTTTACGTGCAATTTCATTTCTTTCTTATTGGTTTAATTTTTGTGAAAGACACAAAATGATTTACAATACTTCAGGAGCTAATGAGACAATTTTCATGAATTGTTTCTCACGCAATTCGCGAGCCACCGGTCCGAAAATACGGGTGCCGCGGAGTTCGTCAGCTGCAGTGAGGAGCACACAAGCGTTATCATCAAAGCGAATGTACGAACCGTCCTGGCGACGAATTTCTTTTTTAGTGCGGACCACAACGGCCTTTGAAACAGCTCCTTTTTTAATATTGCCGGAAGGAAGGGCATCCTTGATAGCGACCACGATGGTATCACCGATGGAGGCATAACGTTTCTTTGTGCCGCCAAGGACGCGAATACAGAGAGCGCTTTTTGCTCCGCTGTTATCGGCAACGGTCATTCTAGTTTCTTGTTGTATCATAATTACTTAGCTCTTTCTGTTATTTCAACTAATCTCCAACATTTGTTTTTACTTAATGGACGGGTCTCCATTATGCGGACAGTATCACCAATGTTGCATTCATTTTTCTCATCGTGAGCCATAAATTTGGTAGACTTCTTGACGAACTTGCCATATTTAGGGTGTTTCACTTTACGCTCCACAAGGACAACGATGGATTTCTCCATCTTGTTGCTCACGACGACGCCAATTCTTTCTTTTCTTAAATTTCTTTCCATCATCAGATCTGGATTAATTGCCATTACTTTTGTTCAGCGATTTCGCGTTTGCGGAGTTCGGTGAGACAGCGGGCAATGTTTTTTCTACTTTCTTTAATTTTGTTAGGGTTCTCGATGGGAGAGACGGCATGGCTCAGCAGCATCTTCTGATACAGTGCACGCTCGTTTTCGAGACGTTCCTTAACTTCAGCAGTTGAAAGCTCTTTTAATACTAACTGGTTTTTCATGTCTTCTTATTTGTGTTAAGCTTCTTCGATATAATCTCTTTTCACAACGAATTTGGTCGTGATAGGGAGTTTCTGAGCGGCAAGACGGAGAGCTTCCTTTGCCACGTCCATCGGGACACCTTCGCACTCGAAGAGGATGGTGCCGGGCATAACTCTGGCAACGAAATATTCAGGAGCACCCTTACCCTTACCCATACGGACCTCATTAGGCTTCTTGGTGATAGGTTTGTCGGGGAAGATGCGGATCCATATCTGACCCTCACGTTTCATGTGACGGGTTACCGCCTGACGTGCAGCCTCTATTTGGCGTCCTGTAATGAAACAGGTTTCGAGGGACTTGATGCCAAAGGTTCCGAAAGCCAACTCATGACCACGGAAAGCGTTACCTTTGATTTTACCCTTTTGCTGCTTTCTATATCTTGTTTTTTTCGGTTGTAACATTGTTACTTCTTTTTATAGGGATTGTCTGAATGCCGGAGGGGTGAGCCTTTGGTAGGAAGGCATCCGGCGAAGACAGTCTTACCTGGAATTATTACTTCTGTTATTATTTCTTTTACGGGGGCCCGCCATAGGACGGCCCATTCCAGCCGGACGTTTGTTGTCTCTGGCAGCCTGACCACCGACGGTGGAGGGAACGAGTTCGCGTTTGCCATAGATGACACCGCGGCAGATCCAAACTTTCACGCCCATACGGCCGTAGGCAGTGTGAGCCTCAGCAAGAGCGTAGTCGATATCGGCACGCAGGGTATGCAGAGGAGTACGGCCTTCTTTGTAATGTTCGGTACGCGACATTTCGGCGCCGCCGATACGACCGGAGATGGAGACCTTGATACCTTCAGCACCGATTCTCATGGTGCTGGCGATAGCGGTCTTGATGGCGCGACGATACTGGACGCGGCCTTCAATCTGTTTGGCGATGTTCTGAGCGACGATCACAGCGTCCATTTCGGGGCGTTTGACTTCGCTGATGTTGATCTGAACATCCTTGCCAGTCAGTTTCTTCAACTCTTCTTTCAGTTTGTCGACCTCTGAGCCGGCTTTACCGATAATCAGACCCGGACGGGCGGTGTTGATGGTGACGGTGAGGAGTTTCAGTGTTCTTTCGATATAAATCTTCGAAATCGAAGCTTTGGCGAGACGAGCATTGAGGTACTTACGGATCTTATCGTCCTCAACAAGTTTCTGCTCGAATTTTCTTCCGCCATACCAGTTAGAGTCCCATCCGCGGATGATACCTAATCTGTTTCCAATTGGGTTAGTTTTTTGTCCCATTCTCGAAATTCTTCTTATTGATTACTATTATTATTCTTCTGTTTGTTCCTTGGCAGGAGCAGCGGCTTCTTCCACGCGGCTTCCGAGAACCATGGTGATATGGTTGCTGCGTTTGCGGATTCTGTAGCCACGTCCCTGAGGAGCGGTACGCATGCGCTTCATGGTACGACCCTCGTCCACCATGATCGACTTCACATAGAGCTGGCTGTCTTCAATACGTTTGCCTTCGTTCTTAGCCTGCCAGTTGGCGATAGCGGAGAGAAGGAGTTTGCGCATTTTGGGGGCCGATTCTCTGGGATTGTATTGGAGGATGGCAAGAGCTTTGTCGACATCGACACCACGAACGAGGTCGGCGACAAGGCGGGTCTTACGCGGGGAAGTCGGATTGTTCATCAACTTGGCCACATAAAGGGTCTTGTTGGCTTCTTTGCGTGCTTCTGCACTATTATGTTTTCTACGTCCCATTGTTCTTTTTTAAACTTTTGTAGGATATCTGTAAATGATATCTTATTTATTTTTTACCTTTATCTTTTGATCCGGCGTGGCCACGGAAGATTCGCGTAGGAGCGAATTCTCCGAGTTTGTGTCCAACCATGTTTTCAGTGACATAGACGGGGATGAATTTGTTTCCGTTATGCACTGCGATGGTCTGACCAACAAAGTCGGGAGAAATCATAGAAGCTCTCGACCATGTTTTGATGGTGACCTTTTTGTTGGACTGCTGTGCCTCGATAACTCTTTTTTCCAGTTTGTGGAAAATGTACGGACCTTTCTTTAATGAACGACTCATCTTGTACTTTAACTTTAATCGTTATTACTTCTTTCTTCTTTCGACAATGAACTTGGTCGACTGCTTCTTGGGAGCGCGAGTCTTGTAGCCCTTTGCCGGGATACCCTTGCGTGAACGAGGATGTCCACCAGTCTGACGGCCTTCGCCACCACCCATGGGGTGATCGACAGGGTTCATGACAACGCCGCGGTTGCGCGGACGACGGCCCAGCCAACGGTTGCGACCGGCCTTACCACCGACCTCAAGGTTGTGTTCGGGGTTGGAGACGATACCGATGGTGGCGCGGCAGGACTGAAGGATCATACGCATTTCGCCCGAAGGCATTTTGATGATAGCGTATTTGCCGTCGCGGGACATCAGTTGCGCATAGGCGCCAGCAGAGCGGACCATTTTGGCGCCCTGACCGGGACGAAGCTCGATGTTGTGGATGAGGGTACCGAAGGGAATCTCAGCCAAAGTCAAAGTGTTGCCGATTTCCGGGGCAACGCCGTTACCTGACATGATAGTCTGACCGACTTTCAGGCCCTGTGGAGCGAGGATGTAGCGTTTTTCGCCGTCAGCGTAGCATACGAGGGCGATGCGGGAGCTACGGTTGGGGTCGTACTCGATAGTTTTCACTGTGGCGGGTACGCCGTCCTTGTCGCGTTTGAAATCGACGAAGCGGTAGAGTTGTTTGTGACCGCCGCCGATATAACGCATAGTCATTTTACCCTGATTGTTGCGTCCGCCAGATTTGCGGATACCATACACAAGGCTTTTCTCCGGTTTGGTTGCCGTGATGTCGTCGTTGGTGACGACCAGTTTGTGACGTTGACCGGGAGTTGTCGGTTTAATTTTCTTTAAAGCCATTTCTTTTTATGTTCTCTTATCAGTGGAACTTACTATTAATTTATTAAAAGACAAGAGACCCGGACGAAGGGGTTGCCATCGTCCGGAATCTCAGAAATTTTCAGATGTTGCTATAGAAGTCGATGACATTGTCCGGGGCAAGGGTCACGATAGCTTTCTTGAAGGCATTGGTGCGGCCCTGGAGGAATCCAGCCTTGGTATAGCGGCTCTTTGCCTTACCGGAATAGTTCATAGTGTTCACATCAAGGACCTTGACATTGTAGAACTGTTCGACGGCTTTCTTGATCTCGACCTTGTTGGCTCGTTTGTCAACGATGAAGCCATAACGGTTGTTGGCCGGTTTCAAAGCGATACCCTTGTTACGTTGGATGCGGTTGAGCTTGGGCTCAGCAGCAGCCTCGGTAAGTCTGGTCATCTTTTCACTAATGAGCGGTTTTACTATAATATTCATCGTGTTAAAAATTCTTAAACTGTTTCAATACACCGTTTATTTCGTTGCCAAAACGCGGACAATTTCGCTAATTGAACCCTCAGAAATGACGATATTGGAGGCGTTAACGATATCATAAGTATTTAACTGACATGCGTTTACAACCTTCACATTCTTCAGGTTACGAGCAGACAAAGATACGAAATTATTTTGATTTTCAATCACAAAAAGTGATTTTTTGTCATTCACATTAAGCTTATCCAGAACAGCGATCATCGATTTGGTCTTGGGAGCATCGAATGTGAAATTCTCGACGACGGTCATAGCGTTGTCAGCCACCTTGTAGCTGAGAGCGGAACGACGGGCAAGACGTTTGACCTTGACGTTCAGTTTGAAGCGGTAATCGCGAGGTTTGGGTCCGAAGATACGGCCGCCACCGACAAACACGGGGCTCTTGATATCGCCCGAGCGAGCGCCACCAGTGCCTTTCTGGCGTTTCAATTTGCGTGTGCTATGAGCGATTTCCGAACGTTCTTTGCTCTTGTGGGTACCCTGACGCTGATCTGCCAAATACTGTTTGCAGTCGAGGTAGATTGCGTGGTCGTTGGGTTGAATTGCGAAGATAGAATCGTCAAGGGTGATGGTTCTACCGGTTTCGCTTCCGTTGATGTTATAAACTTTTAACTCCATCTTTCCATTTTTAAAATTGAACCTTTGGGTCCCGGTACAGAACCTTTAACAATCATTAAATTCTTCTCAGGGATAATCTTGACAACCTGAAGGTTTTGGATCTTCACGCGATGGTTGCCAGTCTGGCCGGCCATACGCATGCCCTTGAAGATACGCGAGGGGTATGACGAAGCGCCAATCGAACCAGGAGCGCGGAGGCGGTCATGCTGACCGTGAGTGAGATCTCCAACACCGCCGAAACCGTGTCTTTTAACGACGCCCTGGAAACCCTTACCTTTGGAGGTTCCAACGACATCGACGAATTCGCCTTCCTGGAAGACTTCAACTGTCAAAACTTCGCCGTATTTTTTCTTATGGCCTTCCTCGAAACGGGTGAATTCAGCCAAATAGCGTTTCGGGGTGGTACCTGCTTTTGCAAAATGGCCTTTCATCGGCTTGGTGGTATGAGACTCTTTCTTCTCGCCAAAAGCCAACTGAATGGCATCATAGCCGTCTTTCTCGACAGACTTCACTTGTGTAACGACACAAGGACCAGCTTCAATCACTGTGCACGGTATTTGCTTACCGTCGGCATCAAAAAGACTGGTCATTCCAATTTTTTTACCTAATAATCCTGACATTTCTTTTTTTGATGGATTAGTTTGTTGTTAGTTATCAGCTTACTTTGGCCACACCTTGGGAGTGTGGGTTGTGCATTGGCTGAGTTAATTTCACACTTTGATTTCTACTTCGACACCACTGGGGAGTTCGAGCTTCATGAGAGCGTCGATAGTCTTCGTACGATCGTTGATCTCGATGTCCATCAGACGTTTGTAGGAGCTCAATTCGAACTGTTCACGCGACTTTTTGTTCACAAAAGTGGAGCGGTTGACAGTAAAAATCTTTTTGTTTGTCGGCAGCGGAATGGGGCCATTGACCACTGCACCCGTCATTTTGACGGTCTTTACGATCTTCTCAGCCGATTTGTCGACGAGGTTGTGATCGTAAGATTTGAGTTTGATTCTGATTCTTTGACTCACGGTTTTATTGTTTAGAGATCTATTTATGAATAATTGTATTTGCTTTTGAGTATTGCGTCCTGTTGTTCCTTCGTAACCTCGGCATAGTGCGAGAACTCCATAGTCGAGTTGGCACGGCCGGAAGTGATAGTACGAAGCGACGTGACATAGCCGAACATCTGTTCCAGAGGCACTTTGGCATGAATAGCCTGTACGCCGACCTTGGCAGAAATGTTTTCGAGCATGCCGCGGCGACGATTGAGGTCTCCTGTAACATCGCCCACATAAGCGTCAGGGGTGAGCACCTCCAACTTCATGATAGGTTCAAGCAGCACTGCACCGGCCTTTTTGCAAGCATTCTTGAATCCGATTTTGGAACAGACCTCAAACGAGAGCTGATCCGAATCGACCGGATGGAATGAACCATCAATGATACGGACTTTCATGCTATCCAAAGGATAACCGGCAAGAACACCATTGAGCATAGCCTCCTTGAAGCCCTTCTCAATAGCGGGGATGTACTCTTTGGGGATGTTGCCACCCTTAACCTCATTGACAAACTGCAGACCTTTGACATCGTCGTCAGCAGGACCAATTTCGAAGAGTATGTCTGCAAACTTACCCTTGCCACCAGTCTGTTTCTTATAGATTTCGTGATGCTGGACAGTCTTGGTGATAGCCTCTTTGTAAGCCACTTCAGGACGACCTTGGTTGACCTCGACATTGAATTCGCGACGCAGACGGTCAAGGATAATATCGAGATGGAGTTCGCCCATACCGCTGATGATGGTCTGTCCGGAGATTTCGTCCGTCTTCACGCGGAAAGTCGGATCCTCTTCAGCCAGTTTCATCAAGGCATTGGTCAGCTTGTCCATGTCGCCTTGCGTGAGCGGTTCGACGGCAATGCTGATAACCGGTTCGGGGAACTTCATGGATTCAAGAATAATCGGATGTTGTTCTTCACACAAGGTGTGACCCGTTTTGATATCCTTAAATCCCACAGCAGCTCCAATATCGCCAGCCTCGATACGGTCGAGAGGGTTCTGTTTGTTGGAATGCATCTGCATGATACGGGAGATGCGTTCCTTCTTACCAGTGTTGGCATTGTACACATACGAACCCGATTCGAGCGAGCCCGAATAGACGCGGAAGAAACACAGGCGGCCGACATAGGGGTCGGTAGCGATTTTGAAAGCCAAAGCAGCGAAAGGAGCTTTGACGTCGATCTTGCGAGTCTCCTCTTTTCCAGTTTTCGGGTTGATACCCTCCACGTCGTTCATATCGAGAGGTGACGGCAGGAAAGCGGCAACAGCATCGAGCAACGACTGGACGCCTTTGTTCTTGAAGGCGGAACCGCACATGACCGGGGTGATTTTCATTGCAAGAGTAGCCTTGCGGATTTCAGCAATAATCTCATCCTCAGTGATGGAGTCAGGGTCGTCGAAGAACTTCATCATCAGTTCCTCGTTTTCCTCAGCCACACCTTCAATCAACTTCTGACGGTACTCAGCCACAACATCTTTCAGATCTTCCGGCATAGGCACCTCATAGAATTTGCTTCCATTGGAAGCCTCATCCCAAATCAGTGCCTTGTTGGTAATCAGATTGACAACGCCCTTGTAGAGATCTTCCTGACCGATAGGGATTTCGATAGGAATAGGATTAGCTCCGAGACGTTCTTTAATCTGATTGACGACGGCGAAGAAATCGGCACCGGCGCGGTCCATCTTATTGACGAATGCGATACGCGGCACTTTGTATTTGTCGGCCTGACGCCACACTGTCTCCGACTGGGGCTCGACGCCGCCGACGGCACAGAAAATAGCGATGGCACCATCCAACACGCGAAGCGAGCGTTCCACCTCGACGGTAAAGTCGACGTGACCCGGAGTGTCAATGATGTTATACTTATAGTGGTTATTCTTCCAATCCCAATAGACAGTGGTGGCGGCAGAAGTGATGGTGATACCGCGTTCCTGTTCCTGCACCATCCAGTCCATCGTGGCAGAACCCTCATGGGTCTCGCCCAACTTATAGTTCTTGCCCGTATAGAACAATATACGCTCCGTCGTTGTTGTTTTACCAGCATCGATGTGCGCCATGATTCCTATATTTCTGGTCAAGTGAAGGTCAGACATGTTTGAAGACTTTTGGGAGTTTTGAAAAAATAATGAATAACTACTATATTATAATAAGTACAAATACTTTATTAGAATCTGAAATGCGAGAAGGCCTTGTTAGCCTCAGCCATACGGTGGATATCCTCTTTACGTTTGAAGGCAGCACCTTCTTCTTTGTAAGCGGCCTGGATTTCAGCGGCGAGTTTG
Source organism: uncultured Bacteroidota bacterium (assembly GCA_902793295.1). Taxonomy (GTDB): domain Bacteria; phylum Bacteroidota; class Bacteroidia; order Bacteroidales; family P3; genus Colimorpha. Next base: position 30,057 of record CADBDA010000014.1, on the reverse strand, counting down.
AGAGCCATAGTCTTTTCGCTGCGTTTGCGGGAGAAAGAGATAAGGTTCTTCATACCGATGGACTGTTTGCGCTCGGGGCGGATTTCGGTAGGCACCTGGAAAGTGGCACCACCGATACGACGGCTCTTCACCTCAACAGAAGGAGTGATGTTGGCGAGAGCTTTCTTCCACACTTCGAGTCCGTCTTCCTTGGTACGGTCGGCGACGACATCGATAGCCTCATAGAAGATTTTGTAAGCGATGGTCTTCTTGCCGCCCATCATCAAGTTGTTGACGAACTTTGTGACGAGAACGTCATTATATTTGGGATCCGGAAGGATTATTCTCTTTTTGGGTTTTGCTTTTCTCATTTCTTATTAAGCTAAAAATACTTTTAACAATGAATTACTTTGCAGCTTGTTTCGGACGTTTGGCACCGTATTTGGAACGACGCTGACGACGACCGTCCACACCGGAGGTATCGAGGGCACCGCGGATGATATGATAACGAACGCCGGGGAGGTCTTTCACACGACCGCCACGGATCATCACGATGGAGTGCTCTTGCAGGTTGTGGCCTTCGCCCGGGATATAGGCGTTGACTTCCTTTTGGTTGGTCAGGCGGACACGGGCCACCTTACGCATTGCCGAGTTAGGTTTTTTAGGAGTGGTGGTATACACACGGGTGCAGACACCACGACGTTGCGGACATGCGTCTAATGCAGGAGACTTGCTCTTGTACTCCATTTTCTGACGTCCTTTGCGAACTAATTGTTGGATTGTTGGCATTGTTCTTTTTAATATTATTATTTCTAAATTAATGTTTTCCGTTTGGTTTTATGAGCACAATCTGCCCATAAAATGGAGTGCAAAAGTACAACCATTTTCAAGACTGACAAAATGTTCTTATTCCTAATCTTCTTAAAAAAAGTTAAAATCTTTTGGGGACATTATTTTCCAATAAGATACAACTGTGTTAAAATATTTTTTCACCCTATTTCCAAGGGCTTTATAAAGGTATTTTTCAGTTGTTTTTTCTCCTGCTTTCCAGAAAATCGGACGGATTTTATCAACAGATGTTGAAAAGTTTTTTTCGGCATGCGTTTCGTGGGAGCCATAAGGGATTTGGATGGGATCCTTAAGGGAACTGGATACGACTGTAGCGAAACCCGATTCCTGTCAGATTTTTACATAACAAACAATAAAAAAAACACATTGCCGTTTTTGGCATAATACATGTCCCGCGCATGGCACCACTCCAAGTAACTCATCATGAATAAGCAGATAAAAACACCTATTGTCATCCTCCTAATCATCCTGGCGCTGATTGTCGGAGCTTACTGGGGAGCATCCGTCACATTGCGTTCAAAGAAAAACACCTCGGCAAGCTCGACGCTCTATTCCGGCAGCACCGGCGAGAAAACAAACATACTATGGAATATCATTGCCAACAACTATGTTGATGATATCGAGAACGACTCCCTATCAGACCGCATCTATGCATCTCTCCTATCCGCACTTGACCCTCACAGCACCTATCTCACACCGAAGGACCTCACCGCCGAGATGGAATCGTTACGCGGCAACTTTGAGGGCGTCGGCATCGTGCTGCGCATGATTAACGACACCATACGTGCAGCCCAAATCATAGCCGGGGGACCTGCCGAGAAGGCCGGTATGGAACCCGGGGACTACATTCTTTCCGTCAACGGCGAAGCCGTATCGGGCGTAAAAATGAAAGTGGAAGATGTGGTGAAGAAACTGCGCGGACCCCGAAAGAGCGTGGCCGACATCAAAATCAAGCGTCTTTCCGAGAACGGCACCCGTTTTGTCAAAGTGGTACGCAACGTGATTGAAACCCCAAGCCTTTCCTATAGCGGCATGATTGACCAGCGGACAGGATACATACACCTTTCCCGATTTGGCGAGACCACCTACAGCGAATTTCGTCAAGCACTAACCGAGTTAAAAAAGAAAGGCATGGAACGGCTCGTTCTGGACCTGCGCGACAACGGAGGCGGACTGATGAGCGCCGCCACCAAGATATGTGACGACCTGCTGCCCGGACGCGAAATGATTGTCTACACCGAAGGCGCCCACCAACCCAGGCAGGAAGAACGATCCAAACCAGGAGGCCTCTTCGGCAAGGGAGATCTTGTTGTGTTGATCAACGAATACACAGCCTCCGCCAGCGAGATTGTTGCTGGGGCCATGCAAGACAATGACCGCGGCATCATCGCCGGACGTCGTTCTTTCGGCAAAGGATTGGTACAGCAGCAATTCCGCCTACCCGACAATTCTGCCATCCTGCTCACCATAGCACGTTACTACACCCCCTCAGGCCGCTGCATCCAACGTCCCTACAGCAATGGAAGCGACGAGTACTACGAAGACTTCATCCAACAAATCATCAACGGATACGCCAACGACAGCCTCCTTGCACAGATAACCGACTCCACCCCCTACCACACAACCAAGGGGCGCACCGTATACGGAGGAGGAGGCATCTACCCCGACCACATCATCTCATACAAGAGCGACACGCTGATTGTTTACTACAACCAACTGGTCACCAAAGGAATCATAAGCGAATACGTGTTCGACTTCGTATCGCGCAAAGGTCGCGAAATCAAGAAACAGCACCCGGATGCTGAAGATTTCATCGCCCATTACACTGTCAGCAACGACATGCTCGAAGATGTCTTCGACCAAGCTGCAAACAAAGGACTTGTCCGCAACAACAATTCCATCAAGAAATACAGGAAAGAGATACTATCGCGCATCAAAGCAGAAATCGGCGACATGCTCTATGGCACGCCCACATTCCAAGCCGTGATGTTGTGGAGCGACCCCGAACTGCAAGAAGCCCTTACGCTTTTCAAAAAACGCTAAGAAAAAATATCTATCATGAAAAAAATCATAAACCTGCTGCTTCTGGTCATAGTCTCCTATGGAGCGCTCCAAGCACAAAATGTCCATGTACAGGGGACCTTTCTCCAATCCAACGGCAGCAACAAAAAAGAGCTGACACTCAGCAAAGTAAACGGCAACAAAGTGGAACCTGTTGAAAATCTTACCATCTCAGACAAGGGGCAGTTCCAGTTCAACCTGTCGCTAACCGAGCCTACCATGTATCTGCTTACCATCCCCGGCAACCGGCAACAGGCCATCCACCTGATGCTACACCCCAAAGACCGCGTGAAGCTGACTATGCAGACCGACGATTCCACAGGATTTCTGGAGCTGACATCCGCAGAAGGTTCCAAGGATATGAAACTCTATCAATCATTCAACCAACAACTGTGCCAATTCACCCGGAAAGCAGAGTCGCTCGACAAAGAATATCGCAACAGCGAAGGCAACCCTGTCCGCCAACAGGAACTCAGCGAGCAGTTTATGCAGCTACAGGCTTTGCAAAAAAAAGCCATACGGGAATTGCTGGTAGAAAATGCCGATTTGCTGATGAGCGCATTTCTAGTCACCTACTTCGACGATGATATTGACACCTATTACGAAGTCTACGAGACCATTGACCAGAAACTAAGCAAAACCCGCGGCGACAACCAGTTTGTGAAATACGTTGACAGCAAAGTGAAAAGTCATTTGGGAGCCGGCAGGATGGCTCCTGAGATTGCCATGAAAGACCCCGACGGCAACATCCGCAAACTCAGCGACCTTCGAGGCAAGGTCGTCATGATCGACTTTTGGGCCAGCTGGTGCCGTCCATGTCGCATGGAGAACCCAAACGTGGTGAAGCTCTATCATCGCTACCACGACAAAGGCTTTGAGATCTTCAGCGTATCGCTGGACAAGAACCGCAACGACTGGACCAATGCCATCAAGAACGACGGACTGGTATGGGAAAACCATGTCAGCGACCTAAACGGATGGACTTCGACAGGCGGTGCCGCATACGGCATCACCTCGGTACCCTCCACCGTGCTGGTCGATCGCGAAGGTCGCATCATAGCCAAAAACCTTCGTGGAAAAGAACTGGAATTCAAACTGAAAGAAATATTTGGAGAATAGACCATTGAAGTATTGTTACGACTACCCCCGACCGGCGTTGACTGCCGACATTGTCCTCTTAAACAGCGACGCCACTGCCGTACTCCTTATCAGACGCGGTAACGACCCCTACAAGGACTGCTGGGCTTTTCCCGGCGGATTCTTTGACATGACAGATCGTGACATAGAGCACACAGCCGCACGCGAATTGGAAGAAGAAACCGGAATCACCGGCATTGCGTTACGAATGGTGCATGTCGCGTCGCGCGAAGGCAGAGACCCTCGAGGGCGCACCGTCAGTGTGATATTCACCGCCCGAACCGACCCCGACAAGGTCCGGCCACAAGGCGGAGACGATGCCGCCGAAGCCCGTTGGTTCAACATCGGCCAGCTGCCCCCGCTTGCATTCGACCACGACGAGGTGCTGCGCAAAGTCCTCGACAGCGACGCCACGAAAAGAAGCCTATAACACCCTATTTCAAAACCAATTCCAAAAATCGACATTATTTTTAACCTCCATTTACAATAAATGGAGCAGCACATCGTTTAGCAAGAACAAAGACTATTATCCACACACAATATGAGCTCGATAACAAAAACTATGATTGAAATGGCCCTGTCGCACGTCGAGGACCCCGACCTCGGACAGAGCCTGACCCAATTGGGTATGATTGAAAATATAGCCATCAACGGTGATGAAGTCTCCTTTGACCTGGTGCTCACCACACCAGCATGCCCCATGAAGTCAAAGATGAAGGAAGATTGCATCAACGCCATCCACGAATATGTTGATCGCAACGCCAACGTTACCGTCAACCTCACTTCGAGACAGATGAGCCAGCCCAAACCCGAGGAACAGTTTCCCAACATCAAACACACCATTCTGGTAGCCTCCGGCAAAGGAGGTGTGGGAAAATCCACGGTAGCCGTCAACCTGGCAGTAGCCCTTGCCAAAACAGGGGCCAAGGTAGGACTGATTGACGCCGATGTCTATGGACCCTCAATTCCCATCATGTTCGACATCACCGACCACGATATCTACGGAGAGAATCACAACGGCAAGACATACATGACGCCCATCTTCAAATACAACGTCAAACTGATGTCGATCGGTTTTTTGGTCGATCCCGACAAGGCAATGGTTTGGCGCGGTCCCATGGCCAGCGGCGCACTGAAACAGTTACTCACCGAAACTTGGTGGGACGAGATTGACTATTTGGTGGTCGACATGCCTCCCGGAACAGGCGACATCCAGCTGACCATAGCCCAGACCCTACCCGTCAGTGGAGCCATCATTGTCAGCACCCCTCAACAAGTGGCCCTTGCCGACGTGGTACGCGGCGTAGAGATGTTCCAGAACCCCAACATCAACATCCCCGTATTAGGATTTGTCGAAAACATGGCCTATTTCACCCCCGCCGAACTTCCAAACAACAAATACTACATATTCGGAAAAGAAGGCTGTCTGAAGCTTTCGAAAGAAATGGGAATTCCCATGCTGGGCGAAATACCACTTGTACAGTCCATCGCAGAAAGTGGCGACAACGGCAAACCTGTTGCACTATGGAGCGACAAACCGACACCTGAGAGCGAAGCTTTCGACCGTTTGGCAGAGAACACCATCATGGCCATATGCAAAGCAGGTAAATAATATTGTATAATATTAATAATAAATAAAAAACGATATGACTGACGAACAGAAAGCCATTACCGAGAAAAAAGTAATCAATGCACTGACCCAGATCCGCCCCTACTTACAACAAGACGGTGGCGACGTGTCCTATGTCGATATGACCAACGAAGGGGTAGTTATGGTGCATTTGGAAGGCCATTGCGGCAGTTGCCCCCATGCCATGATGACCCTTAAACAAGGCATCGAGAGCGCCCTCAAGAAAGCCATCCCCGAAGTGAAATGCGTGGAACGCGTATAAACAAACACACAACAGCCAGATGACCAACTAACACCAAACTTCCATGATCTACACAAAAACAGGTGACAAAGGAACCACCTCACTGGTTGGCGGCAGTCGTGTTAAGAAATGCGACCCGCGAGTTGAAGCCTACGGCACAGTCGACGAACTCAATGCCCATATCGGGCTATTGGGAGAGTACATCCGCCCGCTGGACAGCAGTGCTGACAACCCAGGCAATAACCATTTCAACCACCTGACGAACCAACTCAAGAGCATTCAGAACAACCTCTTTGTCATCCAAACACTTCTGGCCACCGAAGACAAAGACACCTACACCAAACTCCCCCAACTAAAAGAAGAGGCCGTTGCCGAAATTGAGCAATGGATCGACTCAACGGAGAAGGAATTACCACGACTCAAAAGCTTTGTCATTCCGGGAGGGAACGTCGCATCGGCCGAAGCACATGTGGCTCGTACCGTATGCAGACGGGCGGAACGTCGCTGCGTGCTACTGATGGAACACAACCCTGTTGAAGAAAACATCATGAAATACCTTAACAGATTATCTGATTATCTGTTTGTTACATCGCGATTTATTCTCCACATGGAAAATAAAGAAGAAATTTTTTGGTCTGCCGAATAATAATTCACAACACTATGCGTTAAGAGTGGTGAAATCATTCAGCAGAATAGTTGCATGATTCACATTTTCAAACGATTAACATTCACATTAAGATCAATAAAGAAAGCAACATGTATTGGACACTGGAATTAGCATCAAAGCTTGAAGACGCACCCTGGCCGGCGAACAAAGAGGAGTTGATTGATTACGCCCAACGTACAGGTGCCCCAATGGAGGTCATCGAGAACCTACAAGAAATTGAAGACGAAGGAGACACCTACGACAGCATTGAGGATATTTGGCCAGACTATCCCACAAAAGAAGACTTCTTTTTCCAAGAAGACGAATATTGATTCCACTTATTGGAAACAAAACGACAACAAAAAGGACATGGCCGACAACGCCAGGTCCTTTTTTTCATAACACCCCCACACTCCAAAAGCCATGCGCACAATCACCATCTTAGGATCAGGCAATGTAGGCAGCCACCTGGCCAAAGCCTTTCATCATGCCGGCTATCAGATTCTGCAAATATGGTCGAGAGAATACGACCATGCCGAGCAACTGGCCAACCAAGTGTTTGCCGAACCCGTCAACAAACTGAGCCTGTTATATCCCACAGCCGACGTTGTGGTAATAGCCGTTGCCGACGATGCATTGTTCGACCTGGCACTAGACCTGCGCATGCGCGACTCGCTGGTATTGCACACTGCAGGTGCCGTCTCGATGAAAGTGTTGCAACCCATCAGCCGACGACATGGCGTCCTATGGTCGCCACAAACCTTTATTCGCGATGTGGCTATGGACTATGCCTCACTCCCCTTCTGCATCGAAGGGTCGAACGACACAGTGACTCAACAAATCAAAGATTTCTTGTCGCCCGTATCGAACCACATCTACACTATCGACAGCACCCAACGCCAATGGCTGCATCTGGCAGCCGTGATGGTCAACAATTTTGGCAATGCCGTCAACGCACTTGCCCAAGACCTGCTTCATCGGCAAGACATCCCCTTCGAAATCCTACATCCGCTCATCACCATGACCGCCGACAAGATCAGACAAGGAGGGCTATGGCAACAGCAAACAGGGCCTGCACGTCGCCAAGACCAGCGAACCATCGACAGCCAACGACGCCTGCTTGCCAACGACGAGAAACTGCTCAAACTATACGACCTGATGACCGAACTGATACAAAGCCACACTTTACAGAACCGACGCAACCAATGAACCTCATCGACACCCATTCGCACATTTACTCCGAAGAATTTGACGAAGACAGGGCTGCCGTCATTGAACGCGCCACCGCCATTGGAGTATCGCTCATTCTCCTGCCCGCCATCGACCCCGACAGCCATTCCCAGCAAGAGCTGTTGGCACAGAGCCGTCCCGATCTTTTTCGCCAAATGATGGGACTTCACCCCACTTCTGTAACACAATGCTACGATGAGCCCCTCAATGAAACACGCCAACTGCTATTTGCAACGCCCGAAAAATATATAGGCGTCGGCGAAATCGGTCTAGATTTCTATTGGGACACCACCTACAAGCAGCAGCAAATCGAAGTCCTTGAAGAGCAATTTCGATGGGCAGAGGAACTTGACAAACCCGTAGTGCTTCATTTGAGGAACGGCAAAGAAGTTAAAGAAGCGACCGACGCCTACAGAGAAGTGTTCCATATTTTGGAACATCACACCAACCTGCGAGGCATCATGCACTGCTTCAGTGGCACACTAGAAGATGCCCAACGCGCAGTTGCGATGGGTTTTCTATTGGGCATTGGAGGAGTTGTCACCTACAAGAAATCCACGCTGCCCACCATTGTGGAAAACACCCCACTGGAAAAAATCGTTTTGGAGACAGACTCACCCTATCTTGCACCCGTCCCCTACCGCGGCAAACGAAATGAAAGTTCCTACGTCGCGACAGTGGCGCAAAAGGTGGCCGACATCAAGCAAACCACTATAGAGCATGTGGGAGAAGTGACTTCCTCCAATGCACGCACACTGTTCGCTATTTAAGGCTATCCCCCCCTAAAAGCAACCTCGTTTACCAGAATTCCACATTCATAAGTTTCTTAAGAAACAGATCCTACAGACAACCCTTGAAGACAGACACAATCGAGAAGGACGTCTGACCACCTGAGTTGTACAGAAATCCAATCGTTAATTTTTTTTACAAAAAAAGTCCGTCTCGTTCTTTTTTTGTATATTTGCGTGCGGGATTTTTCTTTTCAGAATACGCAACAAGTTAAATCACACAATATTACAGAACAAAAACACACCCAAACATATGTCCAAAGAGATAAAATTCAGCCTTGTTTACAGAGACATGTGGCAATCGTCGGGGAAATACCAACCCCGCGTGGACCAATTAACGAAGATCGCACCCGTCATTGTTGCCATGGGGTGTTTTGATCGTATTGAGACCAATGGCGGAGCTTTTGAGCAGGTCAATCTGATGTACGGAGAGAATCCCAACAAAGCCGTCAGAGCCTGGACCAAAGAATTCAACAAAGCCGGCATCCAGACGCACATGTTGGAGCGAGCCCTCAACGGCCTACGCATGAATGGAGTTCCCGCCGATGTGCGGCAGCTGATGCCAAAGGTAAAGAAAGCCCAAGGCGTAGACATCATGCGATCCTTCTGCGGACTCAACGACCCACGCAACCTGGAGCTGTCGGTGAAGTACGCCAAAGAAGCCGGAATGATATCACAAGCCGCATTAAGCATCACCCATTCTCCCGTCCACACGGTGGAATACTATATGGGCCTGGTAGACAAACTGGTTGAATTCGGCGCCGACGAGATAGCGTTGAAAGACATGGCCGGCATTGGCCGTCCTGCCACTCTGGGCCGTCTTGTGAAAGAAATAAAAACCAAATATCCGCATATCGTAGTCCAATATCACGGCCATACCGGTCCGGGACTATCTATGGCTTCCACCCTGATGGTCGCCGAAGCCGGAGCCGATGTGATTGACTGCGCCATGGAACCATTGTCGTGGGGCATGGTTCATCCCGATGTGATCTCGGTTCACGCCATGCTGAAAGATGCCGGATTCAAAGTGAAGGACATCAACATGGATGCTTACATGGAAGCTCGCAAAATGACCCAAGAGTTCATCGACGACTTTCTGGGCCTGTACATCAATCCTGCCAACAGAATCAGTTCGTCGCTTCTGGTAGGCTGCGGACTACCCGGTGGCATGATGGGATCGATGATGAGCGACCTGAGAGGTGTGCATGGAGCCATCAACATGGCACTGAAGAAAAGCGGCAAGCCCGAGGTCAGCTTCGAAGAACTCACAGTCCAGTTATTCCAGGAAGTGGAGCACATCTGGCCCATGCTCGGCTATCCACCGCTGGTGACCCCCTTCAGCCAGTACACAAAGAACATTGCCGTCATGAATCTCCTTTCTATGGCGCAAGGCAAACCCCGTTTCAGCCAAATAGACAAAGACAGTTGGAACATGATACTCGGCAAGGCCGGCAAGTTGCCCGGACCATTGGCTCCCGAAATTGTGGAGCTGGCCAAACAACAAGGACTGGAGTTTTACGAAGGCGTGCCTCAGGATGCCTACCCCAACGCCCTGCCCGAATACATCAAAGAGATGGAGGAGAATGGCTGGGACCGCGGAGAAGACGACGAAGAGCTCTTCGAGTTGGCCATGCACGACCGCCAGTACCGCGACTACAAGAGCGGCATCGCCAAGGAACGTTTCTACAAAGAGGTGGAGAAACTACGCGCCGAAAAACTGACATCTGCAACAGCCCCGTCGGCCGAACCCGGAACCATACCCAACTACATGAAAGAGCGCTACCGCAACGCCACGCCCATCGTGGCCACTGCCACCGGACAGCTACTTTGGGAAATCGACTTCAAAGACACTTCGGTGGCACCTGCACCCGGACGCCTTTACAAGACAGGCGACACCTTCTGCACCATACAAGCCAGCTATGCCATGATGCCTGTCGAACTGACCGTTGGCGGCAAGCTGGTCGACACCTGCAAGCCCCAAGGATCTATGGTAAAGAAAGGTGACGTGATCGGATGGTTGGAACCTGCTGAGTAAAAAAAGTTTGTCCAATTCAAAAATAAGATGTATTTTTGCCGTTTGAGAGTGTCAGAAAAAGAGACTCCATCAAACGGCAAATTTATTATAATACAACAAAATAAAACAATATGGATCCACTCAGTCCCTTTGCGCTAATTATCGGTGCAATATTTGTCAACAACGTTGTTTTAGCACAATTTTTGGGCATTTGTCCATTCCTAGGCGTATCTAAAGATGTAAAAAGTTCGCTGGGCATGGGCGGAGCCGTGCTGTTCGTGATGTTGCTGGCCACATTGGTAACATTCATCATCTACAAATACCTCTTGGCCCCAGTCGAATTTGGAGGACATGCACCCGTCGATTTAAGATACATGCAGACTATAGTCTACATTCTGGTAATTGCCGGTCTGGTACAGATGGTTGAAATTGTATTGAAGAAAATTGCTCCGGCACTTTACCAGACATTGGGAGTCTTCCTGCCGCTAATCACCACGAACTGTGCCGTATTGGGCGTTGCCATCCTTGTTATCCAGAAGGAGATGAATCTTTTGCAAAGTGTAATCTATGCCGGCAGTATTGCCATAGGATTCACTCTAGCATTGGTCATCTTTGCGGGTATTCGTGAGCAGATGGAGCTGACTGGTGTGCCCAAGGGAATGAAAGGCGTGCCCATTGCACTCATCACCGCCGGCATTCTTGCCATGGCCTTTATGGGTTTTGGCGGCATCGTTCCCACCCCGTGATGAAAGTACTCCAATTTGTTAAAATCAACAGAACACTTCCCCTGAAATAACAACAAGTTTTCATACGTTCAGAAGAGTTAATGATTTTACATTTAAATGTATTACAATAAGTTATAGTAATATTAAGAATTTTTAAACTTTTTTTTCTTCCCATAGTTGAAAATTGTAGTACTTTTGCAACTCGAAACAACATTAAAAATAACCAATTTAAATTAAAAAGGAAATGAAGAAAGTATTTTTTGCATTAGCAGTTGTTGCTATGTTCTCCCTCGCAGCTTGCAATGGTGGTGCTGCCGCTACCGATTCCAACAATGCTGACACTATGGCCAACACCGAGAATATCGTTGATGAGCCCACTACCGAAAACAATGACAGCAGCGCTGTTCAGGAAATGGCCGAAGAGACCGAGAACACCGAAGCTACTCAGGAAGAAGCTACCAAATAATAAAGCTATAGAGCAGCAAAACTGGCAAAATCCAGTAAAGAAAAAAAAGAACTGTGAACACAGTTCTTTTTTTTTGCCTCTTGAAATACGGAAAAAGAAAGAGGCGATAATCATCGCCCCATTCTTAAAACGTCAGTTCAAGTACAACTTGATCCGAACATCCCGCACATTGACAATCTGTATGCATCGTGCGTAATTAAGGATGTTTTGAACAACTCGTTTTGAAGGCTGTATTGTGCTTGCCGATTTCCAAGATGTATTTGTGCTCGGGAACTGGTAGTCCCTTTTGAAATCGTACTCCTGCGTCATAAGCACTTTTTTTTGAGTTGAACAATATGTTAATTACCTTTGCAATAAATCAAACACATCTAGAAAACAGAAAAACTCCGTTTTTATTGCATCAATTCTGTTTTTTAACATTTTTGTTTGTACTTCATTGTACCGCAAACAGCCAAATCGTTGCAAATCAAAACAGCTACCGACTTGTTTTCTGGAATGTGGAGAACCTGTTCGACATCTGGGATGACAGCATACATTCCGACGAAGACTTCACACCCGAAGGGAGCTACCATTGGACCAACCATCGGTACAAAGTCAAGCTGACACGGATCACTCAAGTCCTGACAGCGCTGGGAGGCGAAGCACAGCCCGCTTTTGAGATGCCTGTAATAGTCGGTATGGCAGAGATAGAAAACGACAAAGTGTTGCGAGATCTCTGCAGAGGGACGCCTCTACGCCAATTCGGATACGATTTCATTCACTACGAATCCCCTGACCAGCGAGGCATCGACAATGCGTTACTATACCGTCAGGACCACTACCGCCCCTTCTATTCCCAAGCCATCAATGTCAGCGACACCGCCAACGGATTCCGCACACGTGACATACTGCTTGTTGAAGGGACGCTGTCCAATGGCGACACCCTTATCCTGCTGGTGAACCATTTCCCATCGAAGCGAGGTGGTGCCACGGCCGATAAACGCCGTATGCAGATTGCCCAAACACTACGTAGGACCATGGATTCGCTCACAACAGCACATCCTCAGGCCGCCATCGTGGTCATGGGAGACTTCAATGCTGCGCCCGACGAAGAAGAGATACGCAAAGGGCTAATGCAGGGTCATACCGCTCCATACGGTACATTCACGAACCTTATGACATCTATCGAACCCGGACGTGGAACACACAAATACCAGGACCATTGGAGCTGTCTGGACCAAATAATAGTCTCGAGCAACCTATGCAATGGCAATAACAGGCTGATTGCAGGCGACGGCATGGTTTTTGAAGCCGACTTTCTATTGCTCAACGACGACAAATTCATTGGCAAGAAAGTATTCAGGACATATTTGGGAATGCGCTATCAAGGAGGCTATAGCGACCATCTTCCCGTATATGTCGACATCTGGACTGGACAATAAATGAAGACGGCTGCCAATCGGCAGCCGTCTTTATAAGATATGATGGGATAATAGCCCGATAGAGATAGGCTATCACAGCTCGATATACATGTTATGTTCCTTAGCCAGTCGGCGCAGATTGATGATAGCGTAGCGCATACGGCCAAGTGCAGTATTGATGCTGACGCCAGTACGTTCGGCGATTTCTTTGAAATCGAACTTACCATAATGGCGAAGGATGACCACACGGCGCTGTTCCGGGGGAAGCATCTTCACGAGTCGACGAATATTCGAACTCGTCTGCTTACGCATGATGGCTTTTTCAACATTATCGTCATGCAATTTCAACGTATCGACCACATCGCAGTCCGGACGATTGGGCACAATCGGCATTTTCCCCAAGCGGCGGAAATAGTCGACAATCAAGTTATGAGCAATACGCATCACCCAATGGATGAATTTGTTCTCATCCTTGTACAGACCCGAATTGATTGTGTAGATCACTTTATAAAAAGTATCTTGAAAGATGTCGTCAGCGATATCTTTGTCCTTCACAACAGAAAAGATATAACCATAGACCTTATTCTGATACCTTGAAAGCAGTACCTCAAAACATGAGTAGTCGCCTTCCTTGTACCCAATAATCAGTTCGTTGTCGGTGAGATTACACGTTGTTACGTCCATTTTAACCTCCTTTTTGTTTTGGTTTGGAAATGGTAGTTTTTTCTCGATAATGCGCTGGTTTTCGTTAGACATATGTTATATGATGAAGCGGACAAGCCACTTGCTTTCAATTTTTCGAAATGCAAAAATACAAAGATTATTTCAAACGAACAAACATCTACGTATTTTTTTTCATTTTAGTATTCGGAACAACAAATTTATTGTGTTAAAACCCAAAAAATTATGTTAAAAAATATTTTTTAATATTATCATTTGTTAATTAGCACTTTCCGTCGCCATATACATATTGACGACCTCTTTTTCTTTCAAATTCAGCTCTTTTTGTCCGTCAATCCAATGTATTGTAACGCCATTACGTTCCATTCGCCGGAACCAAGTCATTTGACGTTTGGAGAATCTGCGGATATCCGTATATAGATTGTCGAACATCTGCTGGTAGCTGTAATCCTCTGTCAGGTAGCGGGTAATATGGCGGTACTCCAATCCATAGCGCATCAGACGTTCTTTCGGCACACCGTTGTCAAGGAGACGCTGAACCTCGTCAATCATACCTTCTTCCAAACGCTGTTTAAGCCGGATACCTATACGTTCCACGACCACCTCGCGGGGAAACGAGACACCCACCACCAGATGGCGCATCGGAGGCAGATGGGTGAAGGCGTCAGGGTTCTGCTGTCTGAACTCCTGTATTTCAAGTGCCCGAACCAATCGGTCGCGAGTTTCCGTGTCCGTATGATTATGTAGTTTGATCAGCGAAGCCAGCCGATCTGTCAGCTGTTCATCGGTAAATGAATCCAACGACTGACGATACCGATTGTCGACAGGAGCATCCGGCAGCCGATAGGCACGCACAATCGATTCGACATACATACCCGTACCGCCACAAAGAAGCGGTTTACGACCCCGTGCTACAATGTCGTCGAAAGCACGGATAAAATCATTTTGGAACTGATAGACGTTATATTCTTCGCCCGCATCACGGATATCGACCAGATGGCATGGAATGTCACCATCTTCACGGTGGTACTCACTCAAATCCTTGCCCGTTCCGATATCCATGCCCCGAAACACTTGGCGAGAGTCGGCGCTGATAATTTCGCCGCCCAATCTTGCAGCCACAGCCACAGCCAGAGAAGTCTTGCCACATGCCGTCGGGCCCAGAATGGTCAATAGAAGCGGAGTTGTGTGCAACGCACTCATAATGTCAAACAATGACCTTTAGTGTCACGCATCCAAATTCACCGATTGGGCAGTGGTCTCAATCCTCGAAGGAGAGTTTGCCACGCTGCTTGTCGAACTGATAGGCGCCGAAGCGGCTAAGACCTTCGCGGTTGATAATGAATTTGTAATCGACACCCTTGACAACCACCACCTCGACATTGAAAAGATGCTTCTGGCCTATCTGAATCTCTTTGAAGATGACAGTCGTCTTGTCAAGAATGTTACCTTCCGGATCGAAAGCATTGTCGCGGTCAGGGAAGTCCTCCTTGTTGATGCGGCGCTGATAGAGGAAGTTCATGGCCTCTTCCCACGAGATGGCGATCGGTTCGGCATAACGTTCGTCAATGAGCATCGGCATTTGCGAGCCGTTGACGATGCAGTCGATTTCGCCCTTTGCCGACGATATCATGGTGGCTGGGATGGTGCCTTCGTCGTGGATGATCACCGGTTTATAGTCGCTTTCCGGGATCGGGGTGTTGACCAGGTCAATCACCTTACCATCTTCGGTACGTTTCACAGTCGGGGAATCCGAAGCCAAGTTGTTGATCAGTTTCTTGGACACATAGTCCGTTCGGAGGATAAGGAATTCCAGACGACGATTCAGTTGGTGTGCTGCTTCCTGACGGCCCTTGTCGCTCATGTGTTCGATATAGTCGCAGTCCAACACCGTACCCTCAGAGAAGGAATAGGGGACACCATTGACGCGAATGGTCATATTGCGGTCAAGCACACGAGGGACGCGTTCGGCATAGCCCTTGGCCACGAGACGCTCAGGTTCGATGCCACGCGAAATCAAGTAATCGACCACCGATTGGGCACGGCGCTGCGACAAGGTGTCGTTGGTGAGGCCCAAGAAAGGACGGCAGTCGGTATGTGCACGGAGTTCTATAACCACATTGGGGTTGTTGACCATGACGAGATAGAGGTCCATCAAAGAATCCATGAATTCCTCTTTCAAGTCCCACTTGGCCAAATCGTAGCGAATTTCAGGAAGGACCACTGGCTGTTTCGGCACAGGTTCAATGCGGAAGTCGTGGACGATATCCTTGTCTGTAGTGTATCCGCAGGTGCTTTCAGACCCTTCAATGGAGAAGTAGTCGACCTTTGAGACATACATTTTGTACACGACATTGCGACGGATTTGCTCGACACCGAAGCGATAGAAGCCCTGCTTGTTGGTATAGGCTTCATATTCGCTGCCGTCGGAACCAACGATGCGCACTTTGGCATTTTCGACCAATTGCATGGATTTCTCATCACGGATGGTACCCTCAATGCTGTAGAGCAGCGGGGGCAGTTCGAAGTAGAACAAATCATCGTTGATCGGCGGCACCTTCTTACCCTTCTTGTCGGTCTTCTTGCTATGAGGATCGTCGAAAGGACGGTTGGAGGAGAAGAAACCGCGCTCCAACATATAGTGGTTATCGTCCGGGTAGTAGATGATACTCATTTCGTCGTAGGAGGAGTTGATGGGCACGCCCAAGTTTTCGGGGGTAGACCATTTGCGGCCCATTTTTTCGGAGCGGAAGAGGTCCAAACCACCGACGCCAGGAAGGCCATTGGAGGAGAAGTAGATAGTTGAATCGTTGCGCAACACAGGGAAGACCTCACGTCCGGCACTATTGACCGAACCACCCAAGTTGACTGGTGCGCCAAATTCATCCTCTACCGAACGGCGGGTCACCATCCAGATGTCGTAGTCGCCGTATCCGTTAGGCATATTCGATGAGAAGTACATCGTCAGCTGATCACGCGTCAGTGTCGGATAGAGGTAGTTGTAAGAAGTGTCGCCCAAGTTGATACGGATGGGGGTGGACCACTCGCCGTTCATTTCAGCATTGTCGTCCTTCTTGCCCTTGCGGCCTTTTGGAGTTTCAGACGAAGAACCGCCCTTGGTGGAGAAGTACACATAGCAGCCCTGGCTTTCATGCTCCATCTGGTCGCAACGAGAGAAGTAGATGGAGTTGCCGTCAGGCGAGAACCAAGCCTCGCCCTCATTGACAGGCGAGTTAATGACGTTGTTTTTATCCAACAGGTCCACGTCGTCCGTCCAGTTGCCCTTGCGGTCCTGGAAGACGTAGAAGAAATCGGAGAAAGCCTGACCGGTCCAAGCGTCGTGCTTGTCAGAGCCATCGGTGAAGCGTGAGGAGGTGAACACCAGCTTTGTCGTATCGTCTCCAACGAAACGCGGAGCCCAATCATTGAATTCCGTCGACCATTTGTCCAGTTTGGTGATGACATGACGTGTGCGGTTCATAAAGAGCTGGTTGACGTAGATAATCGATGACTTACGCTGTTGGGCCAATTTATCGTCGGGCACCAGTTCCAAATATTTGGCATAGTATTCGTCAGCCTCGTCAAACTTGTTTTCAAAACGGTACATCTCAGCCATATAGTAGTACAGCTTCGGTTCCGTGGTGTAGTATTTCTGATTAATCAGACGTTTGTAGATACGTTCCGCCTTAGGGAAATTGTTCATCAGACGGTAACATTCACCCATCTGAAAATAGCAACGGTTCTTTTCCGCCTTGTTGGAAGAGATTTTGTTGTAAGCCTCCTCATATTTTTCCAGAGCGGCGATGAACTGTTTCTGGTTAAAGAGGTCGTCAGCTTTCTGAGCCAAACTTTTGGTTTGGGCAAAGGCTGCCGAGGCAAAAAAAAGTGCAACTGCGAACAGTAAAAAACTTTTTTTGAATGTTTTCATATATGATACTTTTTCTTATTATCGAATATAACTATATGGATATCATTACATTAAAACGGAGGCACGCCACATTTTAATGCAATCAATCAATTTGCTAAAATACATATTTTTTTTGAAACTGCGTATTTTTTTGTTTTGATGACTGATTTTTCGGTCATAAAGGCCACTCATCCGACAGATGGTGACATCCAGAATCCCTCTTGCCCGGTATGATGATACAGGCTGCTGCCTATGAATACGACAAGAACAGGGGCCCTGTCAATTGGCAAGGCTCCTGTTCGGAGATAAGGAGAAAT
Source organism: uncultured Bacteroidota bacterium (assembly GCA_902793295.1). Taxonomy (GTDB): domain Bacteria; phylum Bacteroidota; class Bacteroidia; order Bacteroidales; family P3; genus Colimorpha. The sequence continues at coordinate 11,986 of CADBDA010000014.1, read as the reverse complement.
GCAATATGTGAAAAAAAACTACTGGACAGAGAAGATATCCTTGGAGGCATTCAGCTTTTCGGCTGCCATTTTCTTGGTGATACGGATCTTGGAACCTTTATGTTCCGGCAAATCGAACATCAAGTCGTTCATGACAGCCTCAACGATGGAGCGAAGGCCTCGCGCGCCCAATTTATACGAAACCGCCGTATCGACGATCAGGTCCAGAGCACCCTTGTCGAACTCCAGTTCCACATCGTCCATCTTGAACAGCGCCTTATACTGCTTCACCAAAGCATTTTTGGGTTCCGTCAAGATACGGCGTAATGCATCACGATCCAACGGATTCAGGTGTGTCAGCACCGGGAAACGTCCCACCAGTTCCGGAATCAAACCGAAACGCTTCAAATCCATAGGAAGGATATATTTCAACATGTTATGACGATCGATTTCTTCACGAGTCTTAGAGCCGTTGAAACCCACCACGTTAGAGTTCATACGCGAGGCGATATCCCGTTCAATGCCATCGAAAGCACCACCCGAAATGAAGAGGATGTTGCGCGTATTCACCTGAATCATGGCCTGTTCAGGATGCTTGCGACCACCTTGAGGCGGCACGTTCACAACGGCGCCCTCCAACAGTTTCAGCAGCGCCTGTTGCACACCTTCGCCCGACACGTCGCGCGTGATAGAAGGATTGTCGCTTTTGCGTGCGATTTTATCGATTTCATCTATGAAGACGATGCCCCGTTCAGCAGCCGCCACATCGTAATCCGCCGCCTGCAGCAGCCGGACCAGAACATTCTCCACATCGTCACCCACATAACCCGCTTCGGTCAGCGTGGTAGCATCGGCAATGCAGAACGGCACGTCCAACATGCGGGCAATCGTTCTGGCCATCAACGTCTTTCCCGTTCCGGTTTCGCCGACCAGAATGATATTTGACTTCTCAATCTCCACGTCGTCGGAATCGTGTTTCATTTCAGTGTAACGCAGCCTCTTATAGTGGTTGTAGACCGCCACGGCCAGCACACGCTTTGCCTCTTCCTGACCGATGACATACTGGTCCATAAGAGCTTTGATTTCAGTCGGGGTGGGTATTTTCTCGACCTTATGCTGATGCGACTGGTTGGTCCCCAAGTTCTCACGATCCAGGATCAATCCCGCCTGACGGACACAATCATCGCAAATATATCCGTCGATGCCAGTCAGCAGCATTTTGCATTCCGATGCGGGGCGTCCGCAAAAAGAGCAATGGTCTTCGTAGTTTTTCTTATTAGCCATATATACAGTTTATTTATTCATTGAGTAACAGCAGCGTCAATCCATAGGGAATCTTCCTACAGGATGGTTTTGGTCCTTTCCTGATCCTGACGCAAGAAGATGAAAAGGAGCATGGTGAACGCCATCAGCGACGAACCGCCGTAACTGAAGAACGGCAGCGGGATACCGATGACTGGGAGCAGACCCAGTACCATGCCAATATTGATAAAGAAGTGGACAAACAATATGCTCGCCACCGCATAGCCATAGAAACGGGTGAATCGCGAATACTGGCGTTCCGCCAGACGGATGATCCGCAAGAGCAACAGCACGTAAAGCACAATCACCACCGAGGATCCTATGAATCCCCACTCCTCCCCTACTGTACAGAAAATGAAGTCCGTTTCCTGTTCGGGGACGAAATCCGCCTTGGTAATGGTACCATTGAGGAAGCCCTTGCCATGCAGGCCGCCCGAGCCGATGGCAATTTTTGACTGATGGACATTATAGCCCGTTCCGTGGGTATCCTCCGTCTTTCCCAACAGCACATAAATTCGGTCGCGCTGGTGGGATTCCAGCACGTGTTCAAACACGAAATCGACCGACAAGGTGAAGAGCGAGCACGCCAGGAAAAGCCCCAAAGCATAGAGATAATGCTTGCGGGTCCTTTTGTTGAGCCAAACAAACAGGTAGAGCACCGCTATGACTGCCAACGCTCCAATCAAAATGAATTGGTTGACCAACAAAGCCATGACGAAAAGCACTACTGCAACAAGGCCGAAAATCAATATCTTGGGCGACATTCCCTCGCGAAATAGCGGAAAGAGGAATGCGGCAAAGACCAAGGCCGACCCCGTATCGTGCTGCAGCAAAGTCAGCAACGCGGGTATGAGGACGAAAGTCCATGCTATAACTTTGGTTCGCAATGACTTATAATCAATATCTGGTGCACTCATATATTTGGACAGCGCCAGTGCGGTGGCAAATTTGGCAAATTCAGACGGTTGCAGTCGGAAAGAGCCGATGACAATCCACGACTGTCCGCCCTTGATCACTGTAGCCACAAACAGCGTCACCACCAGCAGCACCAGCACCACGAGATAAATGATATAGGCCATAGAGGAAAACACGCGCGCCTCTGTCAGTGTGATGACCAAAGCAATGACAAGTGAAATGCCAATCCAGATAAGCTGTTTTCCGTGACGCGTCGAGAAGTCGAACACCGCCGCGTGCGCCTCATCGTAACATGCCGCATAGATATTGAGCCATCCGAAAAAGAGGATGACAAAATAAAGCAGCAGTGTGACCCAATCCAGTTTGTTTTCCATTTGACCTATTGTTGTTTATTTTTGCCAGCAGGGGTCCACAGGACCGAGCCGACGCTCACTTTTTCTATTTTTTCTTTTTAGCCACGCGTGTCAGCGGTAGCGGTTGACAGGGATTAGTCTCGCGGTACATCCGTTCGAAGTCCTTGCGTGTGACCTCGCCTCTGATATATTTCTCAATCACCAGGCTGGCGATAGGGGCAGCCCATGAACCACCAGCACCTGCATTCTCCACATAGACCGCGACAGCAATTTTGGGGTTGTCTTTGGGAGCGAAGGCGATGAAGACAGAATGGTCCTTGCCGATATTCTGAGCCGTTCCCGTTTTGCCACACACATCAATATCAGGGATATTGGCCTTATGGGCAGTACCGCCGCCGACATGCACCACATCATACATACCTCTGGCAGCAATTTCAAAGTAAGAAGGGTCGATGCCCGTCTCATGTTTCTGATAGAATTCCTCGTTGCGTGTGGAGTCAGGACCATAATAACGCACCAGATGTGGCGTGTAGAAGAAACCCCTGTTAGCCACGATGCAAGCCAAGTTGGCCATCTGGAGCGGCACCACCTCCACCTCGCCCTGGCCGATGCTGTTCGAATAGATGGTCGAAAAAGCCCATTTCTCACGTCCGTACCAGCGATTATAGTATGCCGTATCAGGTATGTTGCCCGATTTCACATCCGGAAGGTCTATGCCCAGACGGGTGCCAAATCCGAAGCGCTGCATGTAGTCGTGCCACACCATGAGACCATATTGGCTGTCCTTGTAGATGTTCTTGTATTTCCCCTGTTGGATGATACGACGATAAGTGTAGTAAAAATAGGGGTTGCACGACATCTTGATGGCCTCCTGAACCGAGCGTGCACTCGGATGACCGTGACAGCCGATCACCTTGTCGCACACGAAACCCTGACCAGGAGAGATCACGCCCAAGCTGAGCGCCGTCATGGCCTGTGCCACCTTGAAGATGGATCCCGGCGGATACTGCGCCTGCAAGGCACGGTTGAAGAGCGGTTTGCGGATATCCTGCAGCAAGGTCATATAGTTTTCGCCACGCTGGCGTCCCACCAGAAGGTTGGGATCGTAGCACGGAGCAGAGACGAGCGTCAGCACCTCGCCCGTAGAAGGCTCGATGGCGACGATGCAACCACGTTTGTTTGCCATCAGCCCTTCTGCATATTCTTGAAGGGTGGCGTCGATAGTCGTATACAGGTTATCTCCCTCCACGGCCATAGTGTCGTGGGCGCCGCCCAAGTAAGGACCTATTTCACGGTTGTGGACATCCACCTGCATGATATTCTTACCCTTGATGCCACGCAGAATCTTCTCGTACGACTTTTCCAATCCGCTCTTGCCGATATAATCGCCCTGACGGTAGTAGTAGTCGCTCTCGATATCCTTCTCGTTCACCTCGCCCACATAGCCCAGCACATGAGCCGCTATAGGCTTGTCGTAGACGCGCAGGGTTCGCTGTTGGACAAAGAAACCATGGAACCGATAGAGGTAGTTCTGCCACGAACCATATTCCTCCTTCGATATCTGCTTCATGAAAACAGAAGCTGTGAATGGCGAATAGCGGCGAGCCTTCTCCATTTTGCTTAAGAATTCGTCGGTGGTGATGCCCATAGCCTGACAGAAGAGGTTCGTATCCAAGTTTTTCACCATACGCGGAATCACCATCAGGTCATAGACAGCCTCGTTGTACACCAGCAGATCGCCGTTGCGATCGTAGATGAGACCGCGGGCAGGGTACTGGGTCACTATACGCAATGCCTGCTGGTCTGCCAGCTGGCGGTAGGTGTTATCGAAAATCTGCAGGAACGCAAGCCGTACAATGAAAATGACGCTCACCACGATGAAGATGATGCGCATCACATTGCTACGTTCCTTGTATTGGTTAGAGGACATCGGCCACCTCCTTTCCGTCGGAATCGATCGCCGTGGCAGTCGGACAACTCAAAACAGAATCCAACTGAATCAACGGACTGATAACATAGGGAATATAGCGAAGCATGGCAGGTGGCATTGTACGATAATAATCCATCTGCTCGTTCAAGTCGGCACGCAGTTTTAGCATCAAATCCTCCCCTGTGTGGTTGTCGCCAGCCGACAGATAGGCCTGAGCCACGCGACCCACAAGCGTCAAATCGCACAGACACGACAACGGGATAGCACTTCTGACTGTATCCAACAATCTGCACGCCTGGCTTCTGCAGCCATTTGCCGTAAGGTTTTCGGCCACCAGGACCGCATCGCGCCAGTATTGGCGCAGGAAGGCGCGACTGGTTTCATCAATATGGACGTTTTCCAGCGGTTGCCAATGCAGCCGTCCGGTCATCAGCCGGTAGGAGCCTTCCCAATCCACGCTGTCGCAGGCTTCGGGCATCAGCCGATAGGCCATGCCGCACAGTTGCATTCTTTGCACAAAACGGTCCTTGTTGTCGTCATAAGCATACTGGCTGAAAAACACCGGCCGTTCATCATTGTTGTTCGCCAGAATGATTCCCAAACGGCCGAAGGAACCCTTCGTGGCCCATTCCTCATCGGGCAGCAAGTCACTCCCCTGACGCAACAATTGCTGACGCACGGAATAGCAATAGCTTTCGGTGCCCAGAAGTGACAAATTGATAATTTGCACATCGGTGCGGACGCCTTCCACCTGTTGCAGGTACCATAGCGGGAAGGTGTCGTTGTCGCCGATGGTGAACAGCAGCGCATGGTCGCTGCACGAATTGAGCAAGTTAAGTGCCGAATCACGCGCAATATAGCGTCCCGAACGGTCATGGTCGTTCCAATTCTGGCAACCCATCAGCACCGGTGCCGACAGCGCTGCCAGCAGTGCCAATGGCGAGAGCACCTTCTTCATCTTGGGACGTTTGTACTGGTGCGAAAACAGCGCATAGGCACCCATGCCTATCCATGCCGCAAAGGCGTAGAACGAAAGCACGTAGGCATAGTCACGCTCTCTAGGTTCATAGAGCGGATGGTTAAGATAGACCACCAGCACGACACCCGACATCAGGAAGAGGGTGAACCAAACCCAAAAGCCCCGTCGGTCGCGCCGCAGTTGGGCCGCAAAACCCACGATGCCCAGCAGCAAAGGCAGCAGGAAATAGCGGTTGTGAGCCGCATCGGACATCGACGAAGGCATCGGGGCTGAGACACCCAAATAGAGTTTGTCCACAGGCGGAATGCCCGTAATGAACTGACCTCTTTGCAGGTTACCGAATCCCTGCTGGTCGTTGTAGCGACCGGAGAAATTCCACATCAGATAACGGAAATACATGTATCCCAAGTGGTAGGAGCCGAAAAACATCAAGTTATCGCCGAAGGAAGGCTTATAGTAATCCTTGCCGTCGATGCGAACCATCTTGCCATGCCGGCCTGTCCAGTCGGTATAGTAGCGTTCGGCATTATCGTGACGTGCCCACATGCGAGGGAAGAACATATCCATCTCTTTGGCATACACAGGCTTTCCGTCGCTGTAGGCGACAATAGGCGAATTGAAGCAACGGCCATAGACCAGCGGAGCCTTCTCGTACTGGTCGCGGTTGACGTATGCCCGAAACGACTGCCAATCGGACGGGTTGCCTTGATTGATGGGAGGATTGGCCCGAGCGCGAATAGGGATGATCAGATTGGGCGTGAGGCCGACAAGCACCAACAGCAATCCAACAGCCGACATTTTCAGCCACGACAACTTGGACAGGCGTCGCACACCATCGCCATTGCCCGTCGTTGCTTTGCGTCTGTCCGAGTGGCGCTTCATCAGGACCACCAGCAACAACATCGGAATGGTGAGTAGCGACAACTGATGGACCCCCACCGACAACACCAGCAGAAATAACGACAAGAGCATCCAGCGCGGAGCATAACTGCGATCGGGGCATTGTGCCCAGCGAATCGTCGTCCACACCACCGCCGAAGAAAAGAGCATGGAGAGACTATAGACCTCGCTTTCCACGGCCGAGAACCACGCCGTGTCGCAAAAAAGGTAGCAGGCGCTTCCCACCGCAGCCGAAAGCCACAACTGCCAACGATGATGCGCCACACCCTGCCAGCGGCTCAGCAAGCGCACAAGTGTCCAGAAAAGAAACATGGCAGTAAGGCCACCGGCAACAGCCGACAGTGCATTGCTCCACCACGCCAATCGTTCCACCTGACCACCAGCCAGCAGCATAAAGCAGTGAGCCAGCAGCTGATAGAGTGGTGCTCCCGGAGGATGGCCTATCTGGAACTTGTAGGAAGTGGCGATGAACTCGCCGCAATCCCAGAAGCTCACCGAAGGTTCCAAGGTAAGCAGATAGACTGCTGTACCGGCCACGGCAATCAGCCATCCGAAGAGATTATTTAGCGTAGAGAACTTGCCCATCCTGTTTTTTTTCAAAAGGTATCACCAGTTAACCACCGACTTGTTGAAGATGTCATCACACAGTTCCGAGACGATTTCCTCCACCAGCGAACTCTCAACCGATGAGAAGTTCAGTTGGGCGTTGTAGTCGCGGTAACGGGAGAAAGACTGCTCAAAATTGGCATCCGGGTCGCAGTTGTTCACAAAGCGCACCTTGATGGTGATGGTGAGGCGGTTCATGGAGACCTCGTCGTTGGCCGACAAAGAAGCCGCGCGGGTTGTGTAGGCCGTAATCTCGCCAGTCACCTCGAGGTCGGCATCGCCGTTGATCACATTCAGGCTTGTCTGCGAAGCGTAGAGGTTGCGGAGGTCGTCCGTCAGTTTCTGGCTGAGCTGCGGATTGACCGTGGTGGCATAGTTGGGGAATGCCGCCACAGAAATGGTCTTGGCGTTTGGCGGAATGGACGCACCCGTAAAGCTGTAGCCCCCACGACAGGAGACCCACAGCAAGGAGGCGACCACCCCCAGAGCCAGCAACAGATGACGAACCGGGTGCCGCATATCAGACATTGTGAGAATCGTTGTCAATATGTTTCTCGTCCTCCATCTGCCACAAGAGGTAGCCTGCCTGCTGTTCCATATAGGTTAGCACTGCATGTTTGATGTTGAGGTCGTTGATGGCGCTGATTTCGTTGACCAATTCGTCAATTTTCTGTTTGATATTGTTATCCATATAGGGTATAAAAAGCTGAGTGTTATACAATTCAAAAAAAGGAGAAGCGTCCGCGTTTCTCCTTAAAGGAACTGCAAAAATACGTTATTTTTATGGAACAGGGAAATTTTTTTATAATGAATATTTATTTAGCCGTTGAAAGTCCCTAATGACTCCCTGCTAAGTCATCATTTATAGGGTCTCCATCCGCACCGACGATGGGCATGGAGCCGCTGATAAGGTAAGGGATATGGGTATCCATGTCTATGCAACGGTAGCGCGTGCGACGTTTTTCGACAGATTGGAAAAGGTGTTGTGGCCGGCTCTTGATACGGAAGCGGCTGCCGACAGGCAGATCCTTGAGCAGCAGCTCCGAAAGCGCTGTGTCGGGCGAGTCTGTTTGTCGCAGTTGTCGTTCCAATTCGCTTCCCAAGTTGCGGTTGAGCGGTATCTTTGCGGTGTATTTTTTCAAGAGCGGAAGCGTCTCGACGGGGAAGTGGCCAGCATTGGCATAGTCGACCAGCAGCGAGCGATAGTTTTGTTGCCACTCGTGGCCATGGGGTTGCACCGAACGTCCATGATGGAGAAAGGTTTCGAGGTGTGCCATCTCGTGGAGCAGCACAAAAAGGAACATGTGGGGGGAGAGGTCGCCGTTGATGCTGATTTCGTGGTATTCGTGACGCGGCTGAGGCATACGGTAGTCGCCCAGTTTGGAATCGCGCTTGCGGGTGATATGAAGATGCACCGCATGGCTATTAAGAAACTGGTAGACAGCATCGACAGCGGAAGCTGGCAGGTAGCGCGACAGCGTCGACTTATACTGTTCCTCTTGCGTCATAGGCTACAGCAGACGGTGCCGCCCCATAAGGCGAAGGCGTGGCAAAACCGAACGTGGGGCAGTTGCAATGTCGGCTCTTGCGATGTTTGGACATGTGCACCCCTTTGCGGCTACAGGCAGGCAGCAGCAGCAAAAGGCAGAGCGATAACAGCAGAAGGGTTTTTCGTGACGTTTTCATACTACATAAACGCGAAAAGCAGCAAAAAAGTATACCCATTGGGTATGAAGTGTGAGTGGTGGGATGAATTGGATTTAAGGTGTTGGCATGTGGTTGATTCGGTCGGAATCGATGCGTTCTCCGCTTTCGGCTTCACCAATCCTTATTTTTGGACAATTTTTCTTTATTTCAACCATCCCCATCAACATCTTCGGAAAATCTTCTCTCCTTGATAACATAATAGAGCCCAAGGAAACGCTATCCGCAGTCAAATCACACTCCCATTCGAATGTCTTATACCCCAAATATAGAACCTGTAACTGATAATGGCCTTGGGAAATGGTGCAGGAGAATTCGCCCTCAAAATTGGTCCTGCATCCACAAACGACTAGTTCGTCTTTGTCTTTAAACAAGATGTTTGCAACAATGAGCGGTTCATCGTTTTCATCCACAACTTTTCCGCTGACGACACAGGAGTCGGACTTGGAATCGTTTGCCACCGACAGGAATTTTTGTGGAGCGGAATCAGACGGTTGTGTTTGCGCGGCAACGGAGTGGCTGCCCAACGACAGTCCGAAAGCCATACCCGCCACCAAGGCAGACTTGCCCATGAACGAGCGACGAGACAATTCCTGTTCGAGGTATTGCAGCTCGGCATCGCAACGCGGACAGGTCCCATCGCATTCACCCTTATAGTTGCATTCGGAAATATCAAGCCGTATGCCATTCTCTTTGGCAATATGGCGTCGAATCGACTTCAATTGGTTGCAGACGAACCTCCCCGGATTCTCAATGGAGGCATTCTGCATAGGGGATGATTGTTCGATTTCTTTCATAAAGCATTTGTTTTGACAGTTTATATTTTGGCGCGACGGACGGTGAAGGCAACGACCAGCGACGAGAGGAACGACACCACCAGGAAGGCGGCGAGGAAGTCCACCCACCGCATGGCCACCGGGAAGGCCTCGACCACCGCATTGGCGCCCAGCTTGACAATACCGAAATGTTGCTGCAAAAGGCAGGTGAAAAAACCCAGCAGCAAGCCCGCCACCACGCCGACTGCAGCTATAAGGACACCCTCGGTGAAGAAGACCTTCCTTATGTCGGAGGACTCCATACCCATAGCTTTCAAGGTCGCAATATCCTTGCGCTTGTTGATGATCAGCAGTGAGAGCGACGCAATCAGGTTGAGCGTGGCAATGAGTACGATGAGCGACAGGATGAGAAAAACGCCCAAACGCTCGGAACGGAAAATCTTGTAGTAGAGCGGTTTCTGATCCATGCGGTCTTTGACGGTGAATCCGTCGCCCAACAAAGCGCCCAGTTGTTGTTTGACTGACGACAGATGGCGCGGGTCATCGACTGCAACAGCCAGTGCCGTCACCTCATCGTCATCGTACGACATCAAGGAACGGACAAAGTCGATATCCGCCAACACGTATTGGTTGTCAATCTCTTCCTGTATACGGAATGTGCCAGCCGGAAAAGCGTAGCCGTTGTTGAAGGCCTCATCCATCGACAGTCCGATGGCCGAACTGCCCCGTTTGGGAATATGCACCGCCAACGGTGTATTGGTCATGGAGTTGACTCCCAGTCGCACCATGATGTTCCATCCCAGCAGCAAATAATAGGCCGGTACCTCCTCACCGTCAATGACCATTTCGCCCTTCAGCAGATACTCCCCTTCCATCAGCATGGTGTCCAGCCCGTTGGTTGATGCGTAGTGGTCATCCACGCCTCTCAGCTGCACAATACTTTCCGCCTGACGCAACGTTATCCATGCGTTCTCCTCCACCAGCTGAGACACGGATTTCACCCCTTCGCAGTGTTCCAGAGCCTCAAAGTCGATAGCCTCGGTATGGAACGTCTTTCCCTGCGACGGTTCCACCAGCAGCTCCGGGTCGAAGACGTTAAAGAGCGACTGCGTCAGTTCGCCGATGCCATTGTAGACCGACATAACGACAACGAGGGCCAGGGTGCTGACTGCTATACCAGCCAACGAAATCCACGAAATCAGATTCACCACCGTCTTCTCTTTACGCGAGAACAGGTAACGGCGGGCGATGAACGCCTTGAGACTGAAAGGAGTGGATTTTGATTCGCTGTTCACGACAGTTACGGCACTATTGTTTCAAAAGACGTTCGATGTTCTCCACATAGTCAAGCGTGTCGTCAAGATAGAATTCCAGTGTGGGGATGATGCGGAGCTGCTTGCCTTCGCGGATGCCCAACCGACGACGGATATCGGCAGCATGGGTCAGAATGGCATTGATGACCAACTGTGTGGTGGCCTTAGTGCCCTCGGGTGTATCGACGGTTACGGGCATGGTGCCCACTGGATAGATGCTCACATATACACGAGCTATCGAAAGGTCGCTGGTGATGCGCACCTTGGTGACGGTGATCAGCGAATTGCCCAAGGCAGGCTTCATCTCTTTCAAGAAGATGTCGCCCAAATCCTGCTGAATCAGCCGTGATATTTTGTTTTGGCGGGTAGAGTCCATAGCAGATGATGATTTAGAAACGGAATCCCAAACGGATGGGGATAAAGGTTGTTTGCTGGGTGTAGGCGAATGCCAGTTCGATATACACGCTCAAGTAGTTGCGCTCCATATTGCGGTATTCGTAACGGAAAAACCAGTTCAGGCCCGTCGACAGTTCCACGTAGGGTGCAAAGGTGTTGCCATAGGGGCTGTCGGCCATCATGTAGTGTCCACCCAGTTTGGCGCCAACCATCGGAGCCCATTCCACGTCGAGCGGCCGATAGTCCAAATCGATGAACGCCATAGCGCTGTGCCAGCCCGAAGCCAGATCGTCCGGCTTGGCCACATAACCGTAGCCCAATCCCAAGCCGACGAAAAAGTCCTGCCTGATATTAACGCCGTTGATAATGTTGACATTGGCCATGTGCCTCATATCGCTGATGTAATAGCCGTAATCGCCCTCGCTGCCCAAATTGGAAACAAAAGGCATGTAGCCCAATTCGCCCTTGAACATGTATTCGAAATCAGAGCCATCCTGAGTAAACTGTGCGTTTGCGTTGCCCGCCAACAGCAGTACCGCAAACAACAATAATGGTTTTAATTTATTCATATCTATACTATTAATAACAAAACAATCGCTTCAACCATTCATAGTAAAAGCAATGCAAAGTTACGGATTATTTATGAAACGGCGAAAATATTTTTGGTTCTTCCGACAAATGCGTAGGTGAGACACAATAAAAGAAGCTGGCATTTCGTATTGTAAATGCTAATAAATAATAAGTACGGAATGGAAACCAGCTTCATGTATCATTGCCTCGGAATCCGGGAACAGGAATGCACACGGACACGCTACGAGGGCGGGAAGACAATT
>CADBDA010000013.1 GCA_902793295.1 uncultured Bacteroidota bacterium | reverse complement strand
CATTGGCGACACCGTATCGGTCTTGGTAAACAATAACGATTACAACCAAACGGAGCTGTTGCTTGAGCAAGACAAAATACTTAAATTTCATATCGATTTTTAATTCACTTCACGTTGCACAATGAAATTGCACGAATGAAACAACAGATAAAAGATGCTAAAGTTTTACAAATACTGTTTCTACAGGATAACGCGGTTTTGGGACCATCCCGTGCATTACTCCTTGTCCTATGACCCGCTGACGCAGAAGGTCGATCCGACCCATCTGATATCCTCGATGGGCATCGTATCGCTGCTTCAAATCTCCAACCTCAACACGCTGCTGATTTTGCCCGTTCTGCTGTTCGGCCACCAGCTGTCGGCCAACCTGCTATGGATTATCGTGGTGGCAATCGCCGTTTTCAACATCTTCATCCTTAACAAAGAGAAACTGTACGACGACTGCGAGGCCCGGTGGAAAGACGAGCCCCCGAAAGCGCGCAAGAGGAACCGCTGGCTACTGATAGCCTACTTTGTCGCCAGCGCCGTGCTGATGTTCGTGTCGTCCAAGATAGTGTATCTCCCGCACTCGCTGACATTGCCCTTCTGGGGAAATTGACCAATCTATAACCGAAAGAACCTCTATGAACATCTCTGTCTTTTGCGCCTCGTCGCACCCTCACGACAAATGTATTGCCGATGCCGCACAGGAACTCGGCCGCCGTATCGCTCTTGGCGGGCACACGCTCCTGTATGGTGGAAGCAATCTGGGGCTGATGGGCACCGTCAGCGGTGCTGCGCTCGAAGCCGGCGGAACGGTAATCGCCGTCATTCCCACCTTCTTCAGCGAAGAAATCATCAACTCACAACCCGTAAGCCATATCGTCCGGGTCAAATCAATGGCCGAACGCAAGGAATACCTCATCGCTCACAGCGACGCCTTCATCGCCCTTCCCGGCGGCATCGGCACCCTCGACGAAGTGCTGGAAGTAATGGTCTACAACCAGTTGGGTCCTTTACGCGACCCTCACCATCGCGACAAACCAATGATTCTCTTCAATGTCAACGGTTTCTTCAATCCCTTTTTGGCTCAAATCAAAACGATGAACGACGGAGGTTTTTTCCGCAGTGGTCGAAATGCAGCTCCTTGCGTTGCCGACACTATTGCCGACATTTTCAACCTACTGAAGTGACACGGTGTCCATCAAAAATCGAAGTTATCCAAATAGGTCAGTTGCAACATCCCCGTCAGCAAAAGCCTTAACAAAACAGACAAACAAAACAAACAATCAAAACAACCATGAAAAGAACCTCCTTTTCCATTATCCTGCTGATCGTCCTTGTGTCATTGGCAGCTACCGGCTGTTCGGACAAGAAGCGCCATGCCGACAACCCCTGCATTTCCGTCGTCAATTTCGCATCGGACGACCTCCTTATCTGCGGCAGCTACAATGATTTGATACAACGAATGGGAACCCCAACAAAACAATTCGTAAGGAAGATGGAAAACGAAGATGCCGCCGGCGAGAAGACCATTGTTAGCGTTCCGATGCTCCAGTACGGCGGTGTCGTCTACTGCCGTCGCGACGACAGTGTGCAACTGACTTTCATCGATCTGCAGAAGTGTGGCAAGCAGCTGACGTTCCAGTTGGACGACGCCCCCCCCCTGTCGCTGGACAGCACCACGCTATGCGACACCTTTTACGACTATCTGGATGCTCAACTGTATCATGACGACCACCTCAAGGCCATCCCCGACGAGGAGAAGCTTTCTTTCGAGCCCCATTACAACGTCGACGGACTCTATTACGCCGTCAGTTTCTGCTCCAACTGCAACAATGCCACTCGTCCATCCATCACCCCTGTTTTTCTGCCCCAGACTCGAAAACTCTGGTACATCGAATTCTCTCCCTTCGACAGCCGGGGATTGTACCGGAAAACCAAGAAATAATTTTTTTTCCCTCATCTTGTAAAAATTCGTTTGAAAACGATACCTATAGACTGTAAAACGAATCAACAACCATCAAAAAAAGGAGACACCTTTCAAAAAACTGTCCTAAAACGATGAAACAAAAAAATATGTTTTTCTTGCTTTTCCTCATGGCGGCTGGAATGAGCGGCGCCTATGCACAATATTACAGATTCGACCCCTTCGTCGGTGGCGAGAAGATGATCGGCATCGATGTGGGCACCGGTTTCTGGCTGGGCAATTCGGATGTGAAGATCATCGACAACAGCTACGGCCCCTATAGCGGTTATGCCGCCCAAAGCCTCAAGCGTCCGCCTTTCAATCCCACCGTCGCTCTCGTCTACCGACGCATACTCGACAACGGCACTGTCAACTGGGGCAACAGCTATCGAGTGGCCTTCAACTGGTGGAGCGGAACGGTGGAGGGCGTATCGGGCAGCAATCCCACCAACACCTTCACCACCGATTACAAATACCGCAACCTCGAACTCACCGACCTCTACTACATCATGATTCCCATCGGCGATCAATTCTTCGTCAATGCCGGTGGCGGACTCAGCTTGGGGTTGAATATGGCTCCTAAATCAACCATCAGCTACAGCGACGGTTCGGCAAGCGTCGACACCGAAGGCGGTCTGGACTTTATGGATATGATCTCTGCCCAGATAGATTTTGTCGTCGGAGCCGACTATCTTTTGAGTGACAATATCTCTCTGTCCGCCAACTTTATAGGTTACGCCTTCGACTTTTTCGGTCTCTTTGCTGATGGTGAGGAAAAGGGGTTCCGCGGCGTCGGTGAAGGGCTCTATGTCAGCAAGAAGTTTCCCGCCCAATTCACGGTCGGGGTCACATTCCACCTTTGATAATCCCAACAGATAAACCACCGAAAAAATAATGAACACGGAGCGGACCTATATAGCCATCGACTTGAAATCCTTCTACGCCTCGGTGGAGTGTGTGGAACGAGGCTTGGATCCGCTCAACACCAACCTTGTCGTTGCCGATGCCGCCCGTACCGAGAAGACCATCTGTCTGGCGGTGTCACCTTCACTCAAAGCCTACGGCATCAGCGGAAGGGCGCGACTCTTCGAAGTGGTGGAGCGGTTGCGTGAAGTGAATTTCGCCCGTCAGGCGCAGGCGCCCCACTTCCGTTTTTCGGGCAAATCTATTTACGCCAATGTGTTAGCGTCGCATCCCGAACTGGCTGTCGACTATATTGCCGCCACGCCCCGCATGGCTTTCTATATTGCCTACAGCACCCGTATCTACAACATCTATCTGCGACACATCGCCCCCGAGGACATCCATGTCTATTCTATCGACGAGGTTTTCATCGACGCCACCTCCTATCTGAAGAGTTATCGGCTCACCGCCCACCAACTGGCCATGCGCTTAGTGAAGGAAGTTCTGACAGAAACCGGCATCACCGCCACTGCCGGCATCGGCAGCAATCTCTATCTGGCCAAGATCGCCATGGACATCGTGGCCAAACACATCCCCCCCGACCAGGACGGCGTGCGCATCGCCGAACTCGACGAGCGCTCCTACCGCCAGCAGCTGTGGAACCACCGGCCGCTGACCGATTTCTGGCGTGTAGGACGCGGCATTGCCAAAAAGTTGGAAAACAACGAACTCTACACCATGGGTATGGTCGCCCGTTGTTCGTTAGACAACGAGGAGCTGCTCTACCGACTGTTCGGAGTCAATGCCGAGCTGCTCATCGACCACGCCTGGGGATGGGAACCCTGCACCCTGGCGCACATCAAGGCCTACCGGCCCGAAAGCAACTCACTGAGCAGCAGCCAGGTGCTGCAGTGTGCCTACACCTTTCCCCGAGCGCGTATTGTGGCGCACGAAATGGCCGATGCTGTTGCGCTGGGGCTTGTGGAGAAGCGGCTGGTCACCGACCAACTGACACTAACGGTGGACTACGATGTCGAGAGCCTCTCCCGGCCCGAAATCCGCAGCCAATACCGTGGGGACATCACCACCGACTGGTATGGGCGGTCCGTTCCGACCCACGCTCACGGCACGCATCAGCTGGGCAGGTCCACCTCGTCGTCGCGTCTCATCATCGATGCCATTGTCGGCCTGTTCGACAAGCTGGTCAACCCCGCCCTGCTGGTTCGCCGCATCACCATCGGCGCCTACCATCTGGTCAGCGAAACCTCCGCCTCCCCAGCGTCGCAACCCCGCCCCCAAGGCGTCCAACTGGACATCTTCAACGACTACGAAACCGTCAAAAATCGGCAGACCGAGGAAAACCAGACGCTCAAAAAGGAACGCAAAATGCAGGAGGCAGTCCTGAATATCAAGAAAAAATACGGCAAAAACGCTATTCTGAAAGGGCTGAACTTTGAGGAGGGCGCCACCGCCATGTTGCGCAACCAGCAGATTGGCGGCCACCGTGGCGGCGAAAGCGGGGATGGAAAATGAAGACGAAGGGGGTTGGAAATGAATAACGAAAAATGGAAAACTGCTATGGAATACGACGATATTATCGGGATGGAGCATCCTGTTTCGAAGCGCCACCGGCCGATGCCTCTGGAGGCTCGGGCGGCTCAGTTCGCCCCCTTTGCGGCGCTGACCGGCCATCAGGATGCCATCGATGAGACCGCCCGCCACACCGACGCTTTTGCCGATTTGGAAGCCGACGCCCTCTCCTCCTTGGACCGCAAACTGGACCATCTGCGGCAGATGTCCGCAGACGGAGGCGCGACACCGTCGGTCACCGTCACCTTCTTTGAGGCCGACAGCCGCAAAAGCGGCGGCCGCTATGTTACCCTCCAAGGCAGCCTGAAGCGGATAAGGGACGACGAGCAGCTGTTGGAACTGGCCGACGGGCGAAGAATCGAGATTCGGAGAATTGTGGATTTGATGTGCGAGGGTTGACCTCCGCCGACGCTCCCCTATCGGATCAGGGTGACAGTACCCTTTCGCGATTGCGGCTGACGTGGTTTGTCCGCCGTGGTGTAGGTCAGTATCCAGACGTACGATGCTTGAGGACATGGATGTCCGTTGCATGTGCCGTCCCAAGTGGCCGCAGGATCCGTGCTGTGGAAGACCAGCAGTCCCGCACGGTTGTAGATGCTCAGTTCGTACGATGCCAATCCGCTCACGGCCAAGAAGAAGCGGTTGTTGGTGGACACGTCCGGCGTGAATGCATTGGGAGCGAAAATCTTGTATCTGTAGAAAGGTATCACCTTCACAGCCGTATCCTCACAATAGTCCGATAGGGCGATGAGGGTTACGACAACCGAATCCGCATCGCTCTCCGGTCGACACCATATCTGCGGATCGTCGCCATAGAAGACATCGTCGACCCACCACACACGGGTAGTGCTCGAGCGACTCCTGTCGATGGCCAGAAAATTGTCCTTCTCGTCCGAAAGATACTCCGGCGACACTTCCATCCGCGCCTCCGGCACCATCATGGGCCCAATCGGTACCGACTTCGACGCCGGACAGAGCGGCGTCCGGGTGTAGTCCGCCGTCAGTGTCAGCACCATCGGCAACCGCGGTGCAATCCAAATCTGGTCGGCCTCGCTGTCGCCCCAGTCGGGATTCCAACCGATATCGGAGCTCCACTGCAGCGCATCCACATCGGCATGAGCCGTTATGAGGAAGCCTCGCAAGGTGCAGTCGGCCTCAAGGTCGAAGCTGACCTGAGGCAGCGGCAGTTGAGAGAGGGTCAGAATCACGATGCTATCGCAACCTTCGAAGGTCAGCATTGAATCGAAGTAGATGCCCGGCGACGTGATGGTCCGACCAGCGAACCGATAGGACTCGCCGACGCAGAAGGTGTCGGTAATGCGCACAACGGCAGGAGCTTTGCGGCGGAAATCGAGGGTCACGATGCTGTCGCATCCGAAACGAGACGTAAGCGACACCTGAGGTCCGAAGGTCCTTTCGGTGTAAGTTCGGCCGTCGATCCAAGTAATCGGATGACAACTCTCCACATGGTCCACCACCTGGTACACATCCGAGATGACCAGATTGAGCATGTGAACCGAGTCGCAACCCTCCGCCGTGTAGAAACGGCGCTGGTAGAATCCCGTGAAGGTGTTGACGTTGAAAAGGGTATCGAGCCACTCGAAAGGCATCTCGTTGCGACAGACATGAGCCGAGTCGACCTCCAAGTACGTCGGCCACACATGGAGGTTCAAAGTGACGATGCTGTCCGCGCCCGTAGAGGCAAGACTGGTGGCCGTCTTGGTGATGGTTAGCGGAGGCTGTTCGCCGTCGGCGATATCGGTGCTGGAGAAGAGTTCCCCGCCCCAAAACAGCGGCAGACTGCTGAAGCACAATGAAGTGTCGGCCGACGCAAAACGGTTGCGCAGCACCCGTAGCGAAAGGCTGACGGTGCTGTCGCAGCCAGCAGCGTTGGTAGCGACGAAGGAAGTGTCGAATGCCCAAAGCGTCGTGTCGTTGGCATCGGTTTGCATGTCGTCGGCTGTGATTTCCAGTCCCCATCGGGTGAGTGGCAGTGCATTTTCGACGATGGTGTCCGAGTCGGAAAAGTGAGACGTCGGCAATAGCGTAAGTGAGAGTACAACGACGCTATCCGCCCCCGTCGACGCTGCAAGCAACAAAGTGTCGCTGTGGTGCAGAGGCGGCGGGAGAAGAAGGTCGAAGTCGGCCGAATCGAAGACCACCCCGTGCCACGTTAACGGCAATCCAGCCGCGCAGACGGCAGTATCGAGCACTGTTTGGCGGTTGCGCAGCACCCGCAGCGAGAGGTCCACCGAGCTATCGCAACCAGCAGCGTTGGTAGCGACGAAGGAGGTGTCGAAAGCCAGCAGCGACGAATCGGTGTCATACGCCGACAGACTGTCATACGCTATCAGCAGTCCCCAACGGGTGAGCGGCAGTGCGTTTTCGACGATGGTATCAGTGTCGGCGAAGTGCGACGGCTGTCGAATGTCGAGCACCAGCGTCGCCGAGCTGTCGCAGCCAGCAGCCGTAAGGAACGGGAAAACGACAGACGTGGACTGCGTACCCAAGTCGAAGAGCGTATCCCCCCATAGGAGCGGCAGTTCGCTCTCGCAGAGCGAGACCGAATCGATGGAGAATGACGGCACCTGAACCCTCACGCTGCGGGCAAGAGAATCATGACAGCCGTTGTTGTCGACGAAGAAGCAGCGAATCACCGTGTCGGCCAGAGGCGCCAAGCAGACAGACGGCAGCGAGAGCGAGTCGGTGGAGTTCCAGCGAGGGTTGATGATATTTTCTGTAGCGAAGCACAGCGTGTCGCCCGCGCAGCACGACGAGTCGCCAAGCAGCGTCCCATCTGTTGCCGCCCACTCCAGATGGAGCGGCAGTCGCAGCGTATCGGTGCACTCGCCCGCCGCCAAGGCAGCGACCATCGTAACGACATAATCGCCCGCCGTTTCGTAAGTTGTAGAAGCATTGTAGGCAAGCGACGAGTCGCCATTGTCGAACCACCAAGCGGCAGATTCGCAAGCCTCGCGAGGCTCCAGTGGCGCCACGCCGTCGGCCGTTACGGCGCTCAAGTTTTCGAAGGAGACATGGAATCGGCAGTCGCTGATTACGACAGCAGGCGTAGCAAGCGCCAGCGGGTAGCGGGCACCAGCAAAGGCCGTCAGCGTGAAATGGCACGACGTGTCGTCGGCAAAGGTACATTTGCAGTAGTAAGTGCGGCTGCTGTCGGTGCTGACGGCGATGCTTTGGGCGTGGCTGATGGTCGTTGCCGCCACGTTGTCCGGGTCCTCATACCAAGAGTAGCTGAATCCCGGAGGAGCCGTGAAGGTATTCGTCGTCGCCGCGCCGCAGTGAGACGTCTCGATGCGTTTGGAGCCGCACTGCAGAGTGAAATAAGCATAGCCGAAGTGGCTACCCTCGTTGCAGTCGCGCGTCGTGAGACGGACACGCACCAGCTGTCCGTCGAAGGGAGACAGGTCCACACCCACCGTCGTCCAGTCCTTCCACAGCACCTGCGACGAATCGACCACATGCCAACCAGCCGTGTGGTCCGCCCTGAAGTCAGCCATAGCACACCCCGCAAGCGGAGATCCCGATGCGTCCAGCACTTCGAGCGTGAACCGAGGCTGATCGTCGGAGGCATGTAGCGGATCCTGCAGCACGGCGGCATAGCGCAGCAGCAGCAAGTCGAAGTCGGCCGCATTGACGAGAAGCGTATACTCCACGGATTCGCCTTCGGGGTTGGAGGGGTTGGACGACCAGTTGCCCAAACGGACCGACGCCAGACCACCGGGAGCCACCGTAGGCAGCAAACCACCGGTTCGCGGGTCACGTTCAGAGGTATCCGAATGGATTGTATGGCGGCTCAGAGACGAGCCCGCACCAAAGTCCACCCTTCCGAGCACAGCGGAAGGATTGTCGAAAGGCCCCACGGCGCACGACACATAGTCGGCCCCAAGGTCGGTAGGATCGATGCAGACGGTCGACCCCCCCGGGGTGTACACATGCAGCGAGCGCACAAAAGCAGCGGCGCAGCTGTCGGGGGCGTGCGGCGTGACGACCACCGAATAAGGTGACAACGGCTGCAGCGGCGCCAGACGCAGCGGCGGAGTAACGGCATGAAGGAGCACAATAGTATCCCCGCCAGCCGTGGAGCATACCACATCGCAAGTCGCGTTGCCCATTCGGTGCCAATCCAAGGTAAGCCCGTCGGGGTCGACCGAAGTGAGCGTCACATCCCAGATCCCGCTTTCTGTGAGACCCACCCGGTCCACACAATCCGTTACCGATATGGCGGTCCCCGTCGACATCCGCAGTGCCAGGAAATGCACATTGGCAGCGCCGTTCAGCAGCGGGACGGAAAGTATCAGACCGCTGTCGGCCGGTTCGATTATTGCAGGCAATGCGACGAACGACGAAGGATCCAGACCATCGCGCAGCAGACCCACCTCGAAGGGAGGCACATCGGAGCAACGCAGATGCAGTGACAGCAACAAGCTGTCGGCCGATGCCGCATCCACAGGAGGCAGCGCCACCACATCGTCCATCGCCCGCCAACCCGCAGGCAGCGAACCGCCGTTATCCAGCACCTCGCACCACGGCAAAGCCACAGGCGCCGACAAGGTCGACCCCCTCAGCGGCTGGCGGCAAGAACAGACGTTCGGCGCACATCGCAGATAGCAATCCACGGCACTATCGTCAGGCCAAACGAAGGAGAAAGGCAGCGAGTCGCAGCGCCATAGCGTACCCGACCCCTGAGCGAACCCCGTCGGGCCCACTTCGACGTAGACAGCGTTCACCGCCGGGGACTCCGAAGAGACAACAAAACGATTGTGTTCCACAAGATTCAGATGCACATCGGTCGGAATAAGACACCGATCCGCACAGAAGTCGTCCAACCAAGCGGCAGCAGGATAAGGAGCGCTGTTTGACAGCCGCAGCGCCACGAAGCCACCAGCCATCGAGTCGCCGAAAGCCACCGTTGCCGCGTACCAATCCGAGGAAGTTGCCGTCAGCGTGTCCGTCGGGACGAAGGAAGAGGCATCGGAGCGGTCGCCCAGCCACCCCACTTCCAGCGACAGCCGGTTTTCGTAGCCAGCCTGGAAGCGGTAGCGGAAGGAGAGGAACGCCGACGAGTCGTCCCCCTCGCCCAATTGAGGCAGCACCACCAGAGTTGGGACACTGCTATTCGAGGCGGTCACCACCAGGCAATTCGAAGCCGACAGCCCCACGCCATCCACCATGGCGACGGAAGTTGCCGGGCCCGAGAGCGCGGACC
Source organism: uncultured Bacteroidota bacterium (assembly GCA_902793295.1). GTDB lineage: Bacteria > Bacteroidota > Bacteroidia > Bacteroidales > P3 > Colimorpha. Next base: position 116,117 of record CADBDA010000013.1, on the reverse strand, counting down.
ACCCCGAGGGGAGAGCAGCCGACGAGCCATTGTCGAAAGACTCGCACCAAGGCAAAGGGGAAGCCAGACCCGAGGAGACCCGGAGCGGAGGCAGGCAAGAGAGCGACGCGGTGTCGCAGCGGACATAGAAGTCGTATTCCGTCAAAGGCAGCAAGTCTTCCACCGTAAAGGGCAGCGAGTCGACATGCACCAAACGGGGAGCCGCCGGCAGCGACGAGTCGCCAGAAGACCCCTGGACAAAGCCATGCGGACCATATTCCACCCACACATCGGAGGGGAAGTCAACGAAAGCCGAATCGACCGACAGAGCGACGCTGTTGGACGAAACCAGACGGGCCCTCAACGGCGGACAAGGCTGCAACACCAGATTGCGCACATCCAGCGATCGCAACCCGTCGGACGACAACATCCGCAAAACGACGAAGCGTCCCGAGTCGGCCTGCAACGCAAGCGGCACCACGCAATGCTGCCAGAGATTCGCGTCGCAACGGAGCGAGGCCAACTGTCGGAAGGACGACAAATCGTTCGGATGCGCCACCGTGCCCACCTGCAATGACACGTAGCGACAGTCTGACGCCAACATATCGAACGAAAGAGCGAACAAATCCCCATCAGCGACCTGCAACGGCGGAAGAACCGCATAAGCAGCGTAGCTGCCAAGCGACTGGAAGCGAAGCACCTGTTGGTTGTTCGAATTGGACAGCACCCGAGGCCACGGATTGGCCGACGAAGCGCTGAAGCTGCTGTAGTCATGCTGCCGATACCAACCTTCAGGGAACGCCGATGCACCCGAGCCACAATCCGCAAAGTCCTCGCAATAAGGCAAAGGCAGCGCGATGCTGGTGGTAATGGAGGCAAAAGGCGCACACAAAGAAGACGCAGCACACGCCGAGCAGGGAGACCACTGCGATTGCGACCAAGCGTAGACATCGTAGGCAGTCGACGCCTGGAGGCCCGAGATGACCGTATCGCCAGTCGAACAGAAAACGGGGAGCACATCCGGGATTTGCCCGTGAGGGACGACACCCAGCCAGCAGCCATGGAGCGAAGAATCGACCGCGATACGCACGCTGTTCCAATCCACCAGCGAAACCTCGGGCCGCGGGAACGAAGAAAGGAAGACCCCATCGACCGAGATATGGCGAGTAGCAGGCGAACCGAAGACAATCTGACGCAAGACGATGAAGCCACTGGAGACGCCACAATCAGCAAAAGAGACGTGGAACTGCTCCCAGTTGTCGTAGTTTGCCACGCTGTTTCGAAGGGTGTCGACCGGAATAAAATCAGTCACATCATCGGGGTTGTCGGAGACACCCACGACGAGGGCGGTATTGGTACAGTCGTTGCTGCTCATTGTGAGATAGAGATGGCAACGATGAAGAGAATCGATGTCCATTTGCGGCAGCACAGCATAGCAGTAGCCGCTGGAGTTGTTTTGAAAATGAAGGGCACTGCGCATATTGTCGCTATCCACATGCAGGTAGCGGTTGTGATTCCAGGTGTTATGACGTTGCCAACCCGAGGGGAATGCATCGTTGCCGCTACCCCACGAGGAGAAGTCCTCACAGAAAGGCAACGAACGCCCCGGCACATAGGTAAGCGGACGCGAAGGACAGCCCTCTGCCGTCGCACCATCGCAGCGCGGCGACACGTAAACGTCGTAGGCCGTCCGCATATCCAATCCGCCGATACGGCATTCCGACCCCATGACAGACAACGTGGTTCCCTGTCCTGGAGTGAAGCCCTGCGGGCCATACTCCACTGCCACCGACTGGGGTGCCTGGAGGGCGATCCAAGAGACCACAAGGCTGTCGGACTCCACATATAGCGACGCGTCGCGAACAGCACAATGAGTCAAACTGACATTATCGACAAAGCAACGGACAGTTCCTCCATTGCTTTCAAAGACAAGCGAGACAAAAGGATTTCCGACAAGGTCATCGTTCAAATCGACCACGAAACGTTGCCAGACGCCAGGTTGGTCCAAAGACAAGGTGTCGATCACCACACGAGAAGCCACGCTGTCGGGATGGGACTGCAATGCCACCAGGAAACGTGCGCCGTTGCCCGTCGCCGTCACATTGTTGGCATAGGCGTCGAATGAAAGCAATGCCCCACTCCCCTGCCCCGCACCCACAGGCGGCAGCAGGGCGGTGGCAGGAGTCGTCACGCCGGCCGAAAGCTGCAAGCATTGGCCTCCACCGGGCGACAGGGCTAAAGAAGGACAACTGCCATTCCCCTCCGTCGGGCGGCACCAGACTGCGGCAAGGGTCGCTGTGTCGCTTTCAAACGTCTCGCACCAGGGCAGCAGCACCGCCTCTGGCAGTGTTCGCGCTCTCAAACGCCAAATGACATCGTCGCCGTCGGTTGTCGAAACTCGTCCGGTTTGTCCGCATCGGCATGCGGCAGTGAACAAGAAATCGTATGCTGTGGCTGCAGTCAGATTGCCTATCGTGTCGTACGTGGCGGTGAGCACCACGCTATGGCCCGTGCCGGGCACGAATCCCGTCGGTCCGTATTCGCACAGCAAACTGTCGGTTCCATAACCCATCCATTCCACCACGACGGAGTGAGTCCCCACTTGGCTCAGCGTCACCCCTGTGGCGACACACGACTGCAGGCAGATGTCGTCGACCAACACGACCGCCCCCACCCCGTCGGTGGCGCTGAGGCGTACGGCCAACCGTACGGTGCTGTCGTTGGCATGATGGAACTGGAGCAGCTGTCGCTGCCACAGACCGTCGGACGCGAGCATCAACGAATCGCCAGCAGCGGTGAAGGTATCGGCATCGCCAGCGTCGGACACGTAACCAGACTCGAACCGTCCGCTGCCGCTCACTGGGCGAAGCCAGAAGAGCCCATAGAGGCTGTCGCGCTGCGGGCAGTCCGGACAGGTCTGCAGACGTGGCAAAATCAACGTGGCACTGCCGTCGGCGGACACCGACATGCGCAAGGAGCGGCCGCCACCGGCAGTGTGGTTGTCCGCCGAAGAGAGCGTCAGGCTGTCGCCCGCACCACCCATGTGACCCCACTGCGGCGGGAACGCTCCCGAGGCAGCCGACTCGAAGTCATCGCAGAGCGGCAGCCCTTCGCGTTCGAACGGCGTCTCGGCCACCGCCGTCACATAATTGCAGGCGTCGGCAGCCGTATGGAAATGAAAGACATATCGTGTGCCCGCGTCGAGTCCCGAGACCGTGACCGGCGAAGCGGCCAGCGCCAGACGCACGCCATCGCCCGAATCGAAATCGCCCTGCGTGGCCAGGTATTCCACCCAAACGCTGTCGACCGCAGGGGTGGCATCCCACGAAAGAGCGACCGAGTGTTCGGAAGTTGGCGTCGCCGAACAGGAATTGATGCGACCAACATCCAACGCGACATCATCGAGGAAAGCCGACGCTCTGTGACACGGGTTGTCCACCCCATAGCGGAAAGCGACGTGGCGGCCGCTGCCCGCATAGGGCGCCAGCGACAGATGCAGATGGTGCCAAGCGGAAGGCGAGACGGTGAACGTGTCGATTGGAGCGAATGATGCGCCGTCCTGCGGATTTTCGGTCACTCCCACCACCAGATGCGAGCCCCCCTGCTGGTTGTCATCGAAGAACCAGAAATCGAGGTACAGCCCGGCCAGATTGACACTATCGACCGAAGGCATAACAACAGTGACATCGTCGGAAGATATCGCCCCGCAAGGTCGACTGCGAAGCCTCAGCGAACGTGCACCACGCGCAGTAGAGCCGTCGACGAAAACGGTGTCTCCTTCGGGAGCTGACCAACCATAGGGCAGCGTGCCGGGCGTTTCGCCATTGAAATCGAAGCATACCGGTGCAGTCAGCGGCGGCGGGAGCAAAGGCACCACGAGGCTGACGGCGCGGCAAGGGCTTGCAGTGTCGGCGGCGGAGCCCCAAAGCAGACAACGGCAGACTGCTCCCGGACGGAGGCTGTCGACATGCAGCACGGTGTCGGCCACAGGAATGCAATACAGCTGTTGCGAATGGGGTGCAGCCGCATCGGCCGACAATGCCACCCAGGTAGTGTCGGAGCAAGCCGCCCGACGCCAGGAGAGGGTGAAGGAACGGTCGGTGACGGCACTGGCCGTCGCATCAGAAGGAAAGCAGCGCGAGAGCGCCAAATTGTCGACAGTAGCATAAAGGCTGCCCTCCTTGAGGAACGCCAGATGGCGACCCGTGCCCGAATAGCGGCCAAGGTCAAAAATATAGGGTCGACTGTCGCTATGGGTAAGATTGAGCGAATCGAGCGGTTCGAAGGAAGCCGGGTCCGACGGATCGGTGAGGAAGCCCAGCGACAGGCGGCAATTGCACTCATAATCGCGGCTGCCTCCGATGGATACCCGCAGGAAGAGACCCGAAAGCGAATCCTCCTCCAGCGGCGGAAGGAGCAGCATGGAAGGGGCGCTGTTGGACGAGAAGAGCGTGAAGCACTTGCCCCCTGCCAGCGTGTCGTCGACCAACTTGGGATAGCCCGCCACAACAAGCGGACGCTGCCATCCGTCGGGGAACAAGGAGAGATGGTCGAAGTCGTTGCACCAGCCGTCGACAAGCGATTCGGGAAGCGACGTGAACCCATAGCGCGACGCGAGACAAGCCGAAGCGCTGTCGGCGCAAAGAGGATAGACATAATAATTGTAGGTGGTGCCCCGTTGAAGCGTATCGACGACGAGGCTGCCGCCCCGGACAAGGCCGCTGAGCGAGCCCGTCCCCCGGGTGAAACCGATGCGACCCAATTCGACAACCGCACCGGTAAATGACGTTCCCAAAGAATCCCAACTTATGGTGACGCTATGCGAATTGATGTCGGAGTGGCGGATATTGGAGACGATGCAGGAAGAAAGCATCAAGTCGTCGACAATCACCCTGCTGTTGCCCAGACAGGAGCCCTCCTGACAGAGACGGATGGCGATGTGGCGGCCGGTGCCGACATAGTCAGCGAACGACACCGAATGCTCGCGCCATTGGGAAGCCGATACCGGAAGTGAAGCCACCAATTGGAACGAAGAGAGGTCGTCGGGATTGTCCATCACCCCCACCTGCAGCCGGCCGCTATTGCACCACGCCCAAGAATGGAAAGAGAGCACCAACTGGCGGATGTCGGCCTGGGCCAGATAGGGCAGCGCAACCATACTGTAAGGCTCATCAAGAGAGCCGTAGCTATCGAATGCCAGTGCATAGGAACCGCCACGCGCCGTTTCGGAGGTCACAGCAGGATAGCCGCCAAAGGTGTTGCAACGGGACCATCCCTCGGGGAAAGCTCCCCCGTTTTCAAAATCGGCGCAGAAAGGCAGGGAGATGTCGTTGGAGAGCGTACGGACACTGAGGCGGTTCATATCGCATGGATGCCACGAAGCGCCACAGAATGCATAGACCAACAGTTCGTAGTCGGTAGAAGGGACGAGCCCCTGAAGCGCCACCTGCGGCGCAGACTGCAGATCGGTTCCTGCAGCGACCACCAGCCGTCGTGCCGTGTCGGCCACGAAACCCGGAGCACCCCAAAGGACGGCGACGCTGTCGAGCGGGTGATTGCCATCAGGCAGCGACCATTGCACCAGCAGACCGGTAGAGGAGACTTGCGAGACGCGGACACCAGACAAGAGGCAGGAACCCAGTTGGAGGTTGTCGACAAAGATAACGCCATCGGTTTCCAGCGGGCGCAAAGCGATACACGATGCCGACCCCTGATAATGGGCGAAATCGACCTCGGAAGACAGCCACTGTTGTGTTGAATGGACGGTAACCGTGTCGACGACCTCGAAGTCGGTGACATTCTCCGGACTTTCCACCACACCGACCAACAGCCGAGCCGGCGACAGCGAGAAGCAACGGAAAGCCATTTTGAGGGAGGCGACCGAAACAGTGTCAAAAAGAGGCAGAAGCACGGTGCGTTGCGGATGGAGCGTGCTGGCCGCGAGCGAAAGCGACTGTTGCCCCTCGAACGAACGATTGGACTGAAGCGAGGCCCACACGGCACCATCGTTATCGCCCACTGCACGCCATCCGAATGGCAACCCCGACGATGGAGACTCGAACGACTCGCACAGTTGCGCTACAGGCAAGTCTGGTTGAAGGGTGCAGGCCGAAGTGGAGGCATAAGGCTCTAGAGGAGCGCACCCCTGACAACGCGGGATGACATGAAGTTCATAGGCTGTGGCAGGCTGCAAGCTATCGATGCGTAAAGGCGAACTGACATCCGTCAGCCGACGGCCGGTGCCAGCCACGAAACCCAAGGGTCCTATCTCAACATCGGTGCCCGACACCACACCATAGTTGTCCCACTGCAGCCAAAGGCTATGCGTAGACCGGTTGAACGCCACGGGATGGGACACCCCGCAGCACTCCACCGAAAGACTATCGACCCACACCTCACGCTGGTTGGCATCCTGCTGACTACGCAACATGCGCAAAGCGATGCGTCGACCGGAAGCCTGCACAGCATCGAGCGGTACGACATATTCCTGCCAGACGTCAGCGAATGTAGTCGTGAGGGTTGAGACAGGGACAAAATTGTTTGTATAGAGCGAATTGCCCTCGCACAGGCCCACTTGAAGCGAGACACCGACGTGAGGTGACCGGATGCGGAGACGCACCATGAGCGAAGCGACAGGAGTAGTGATATGCGGAGACACCACCATGGAGAAATGTCCACCCACATTGTTGCTGCCACAATACAGACGCAGCGCGCCGCCATCGGCGGCAGGCGATGCAGTGATCTGCGGCTGGTTCAGGTCGTCGTCGAAATTGGACAGTCGGGTCCAGCAATCAGGAATCACATCGGGACCGATGCCGTAGCCGTCGAAATCCTCGAGGAACGGAGCCAGAACGCTATCGACGCAAGGCGTCCGAAAAGAGAAATGGCTGTAGCAACACCGATTGTCGGCATGGGCCGAGTCGGCAACAGACAGATGATAAAGATGGGCTGGTGCAAGATGAGAGAAGGTGTAGCCGTTACCTGAAGCCGCAAAGAGCGAGTCGTTCAGACCAAGGACCAACGGGCGTTCGGGATGGCTGTTGGACCATGAGAGGGCCACCTCGGTGGGTGTGAGCAACGTCAGGGTGAAATTGTCGACAACGTTTTCGCATAGGGAGTCGCGCCCCGTCACTTGGTAGCGAAACAAAAATCCCGAGCGGTTGGTGGCTCCATCGGTCTGGAACCTTATGGAGAGGAACCCGGTCGTCGACGTGAGCACCAGCGTGTCGTTTCCGGACAGCGTCTCCGCCAATGGTGTGCCGCTGTCGCGATAGCCGTCGTAGACGGTGATGAGGTCGTAAGACACTTCGGTGTCATAGCGGCCGTAAAGGCTGATCGTGGCACCGGGAGAGGTATAGACGACGCAGCCGCCGTCGAAATTGGGATTGTAGTCGCAGTTTGGTCCGCCATTGTCGCAAATGACGCCTTCGGGAAAGGCACAGCCATCCACCTCAATCCAACGGTTGTTGACCAAGGCATGGGTGGTTTGGGCCGGAAGGAGGGTTGGAAGCAGCAGAAAAGACAACAAACAGAGGAAAAGGGAAACCGAAATTGCTCGAGAAGGGAACGATATGGAATCCATTGTTTTCATGGTTCTTCAATCACGATGCTTTTTTCGTTGGTTTGGTGTTCGTATAGCGGTGTCACTTCGAAAAACGGCGTCCGGAATGGTTCTCCCATCACCGCTCCCCTTGGCGCACCCCCGGCGGCGATTGTCGTCTGCACAAGACGCTTTCTGTTCGAACGGCGGAAAATGGTGACAATTGGCAGGTTGCAAACCGAGTGTTTTGGGGAGGGGGATTATCGCTGGGAGAGGGGGGGTCAGTACTGTTCCTTTTCGTTGGGGAAATTGGAGGTTTTGACGTCGGAGACGTACTGTTGGATGGCGGAGGAGATGTCGTCGCCGAAGGTGCCGTAGAGGCGGAGGTAGCGCGGTTTGAACTGCTGGGTGATACCCAGCATGTCCTGGAGCACCAGCACCTGGCCGTCGACGTGGGGGCCGGCGCCGATACCGATGATGGGGATTTTGATTTCGGACGAGATGGTGGCGGCGAGAGCGGCGGGGATTTTTTCGAGGACGAGGGCGAAGCAGCCGGCATGCTGCAGGACATGGGCGTCGTGGAGGAGCCGCTGGGCCTCGTCCGGTTCGGTGGCGCGGACGGCATAGGTGCCGAATTTGTTGATGCTTTGCGGGGTAAGGCCCAGATGCCCCATGACGGGGATGCCGGCAGAGAGGATGCGTTGGATGGATTCGAGCACCTCTTCGCCCCCTTCGAGCTTGACGGCGTCGGCGCCGGTCTCCTTCATGATGCGGATGGCGGAGGCGAGAGCCTGCTTGGAGTTGCCCTGATAGGTGCCGAAGGGCATGTCGACGACAACGAGGGCCCGGGAGATGGCGCGGGTGACGGAGGAGGCGTAGACGATCATCTCGTCGAGGGTGATGGGGAGGGTGGTCTGGTAGCCCTCCATGACGTTGGCGGCGCTGTCGCCGACGAGGACGACATCGATTTTGGTGCGGTTGATGAGTTGCGCCATGGAGTAGTCGTAGGCGGTGAGCATAGCGATTTTCTCGCCATGGAGTTTCATATTCTGGAGCACTTTGGTGGTCACCTTGGTGACATCGGTTTGGAGGTAAGCCATAAGGAGTAGGGTTGAAAAAAAAATTGAAAAAGGGGGAGAACGGTAAAAAGAAGGTCACTCGTCGAGCGACTCGTCGTCGGAGTAGCGAGGATCGGAGGCGGGGGAGTCGACGTCGTCGTCGAGCGGGTCCGGTTCGTCGTCGACGATGCGCAAGAGGAGACGGAGCGGCTTCTTGATCTCGTAGTTACCGTGACGGTCGAGGCGAAAGGCCTTGTAGTGGCGACCGTTGTAGGAGAAGGAGCCCTGTTCGAGGTCGGTCTTGCACTCGTAGAAGTAGTCGTCGATTTCGTCGGGCTGGATACGTTTGCCGAGGAAGATGGTGTCGAGCTGGGAGACATTGACGGCCGCCTGGATGTTGAGGGAGACCTTGGAAGGAATTTTTTTGGTGGTGAGCGCCTTGTATTCGGTGCCCTTGGGCGAGTGCTTCTTGCCGAAGATGCGGATCTTGTTGTCGAGTTGGTCCTGGGTAACCGGGAAGCGGACATAGATGGAATCGGGGAGCGGCTGGGAGCATTCGCCGTAGGCGCGGTTGATGCTGCTGTGGAGGACGACGTAGCCCACCTGAAGGATGATCTGCTTGCGGTGAGGCACGAGGAAATAGTCCTCAAGGATGGGGCGGTAGTCGAGATGCTCCTCGATGGAGAAGAGCGGGTTGGGGGGGCAGGTGTCCTTGGTGCCGCGAACGGAATAGAGGGCCCCTTGCTTGATGAAGACGGAAGCATAGTAGGCCCGGATGGTGGTGTCGTGGGCGGGGATGATGCAGCCGCGAGCGGCGCCCAGACACTCGTCGGGATTGTTGCGGAAGGAGACGAGGACGCAGTTGTCGAGATCGATGGAGCCGTTGAAGGTGCGGCGGCTGGGGGGCAGATCGTTGGTGATAAAAGCCCGGCGGTCGACAGGCACCTCGTAGCGGACAAGTTCGAGGGTGTCGCCGTGACAGTGGCACGAGATGGGGTTGGCCGCGTAGCGGATGGGGAAGGGCGCATAGGAGCGATTGGCGAAGTAGTTGTAGACAGCGTCGACCCGTTGGGTGTTGAGCGACTGGTTGTTGGAGTAGCCCTCGATGGTGATGGAATAGAGCATGGGGTTGGAGCGCGAGAAGGCGACGGAGTAGGCCGAATCGAGCCAGTCGAGCGCGTCGACGGGATAGTCGGGGGCGTTGCCCGGATAGCGGATGAGGAGGCAGAAATGCTCGGGGTTGACCATGGCGCGCTGCATGTTCTTGATGGGTTTGGCGCTGGGGATATAGATGCCCGTCTGTGCGGAGAGCGGCAGCACAGAGAGGAGGAGCAGGAGGCGGAGGAAGAATTTCATGAATCAAAAACTTATAACGATTGAGGAATTAAGATGGATTACGCTACTTGGTTTTTATTTTGGGGGGGTAAGGTCCTTAGGGGCTTTAACGGGTTATTGGGAGCGGGGGGTGGATTCGATCAGCTGGTTGATGATGGTGTCGGCGGAGAGGGATTCGGCTTCGGCGAAATAGTTGCGGACGATGCGGTGGCGGAGCACGGGGAGGGCGACAGCGATGACGTCCTCGATGTCGGGGGAGTATTTGCCGTGGAGGGCGGCGTGGGTTTTGGCGGCGACGACAAGATACTGAGAAGCACGGGGGCCGGCGCCCCAAGAGATATACTTGGAAGCGATGGTGCCCCCGTTGGCTGCGGGGCGGGTAGCCGCAACGAGGCGGACGGCATAGGAGATGACATTGTCGGGCACGGGGATGGAGCGGATAAGACGCTGGTAGTCGACAATCTGCTGAGCGGAGAGGACGTTGTTGACCGGCGTATCGAGGTCGACGGTGGTCTGGCGGACGATGTCGACCTCCTCGTTGAAGGAAGGATAATCGACCAGCACGTTGAACATGAAGCGGTCGAGCTGAGCTTCGGGAAGCGGGTAGGTGCCCTCCTGCTCGATGGGGTTCTGGGTAGCGAGGACGAAGAACGGCGGCTGGAGCGGATAGGTGTTGCCCGCGACGGTGACGGCGTGTTCCTGCATGGCCTCGAGGAGGGCGGACTGCGTCTTGGGCGGAGTGCGGTTGATTTCGTCGGCCAGGAGGATATTGGCGAAGAGCGGCCCCTTGACGAAGCGGAACTGCCGCTGCTGGTCGAGGATTTCGCTGCCGGTGATGTCGGACGGCATGAGGTCAGGGGTGAACTGGATGCGGGAGAAGGAGAGTCCCAGCGTTTGGGCGAGGGTGTTGACCATAAGCGTTTTGGCGAGGCCCGGGACGCCCACAAGAAGACAATGGCCGCCGGAGAAGATAGCGATGAGGAGGCTGTCGACGGCCTCATCCTGACCGATGATGCGATGGGATATTTCCTGTTTGAGGAGATGATAGTGATTGACGAGAGGGGAAAGCATTTTGAAAAATGATGAATGAGCGAATGGACCGCTTAACGTTATTATAATGTTATACCTTAATACCTAAAGAAGGAGGTCAATTGTTGTCGAACCATTTGAGGCGGAAGGAGCAGGACTGGAATTCGGGGTCGATGTGGATGTAGGTGCTTTTGATGTTTTTGGCCGCCCAAGCGTAGAGTTTGTCCTGTTTGGCCCGTTCGAGGGCGGCGTAATAGATGCGGTCGTAGTCGTCGGAGAGGTTGGCCCGGTGGGCGGAGTTGCGGCGGACGACGGAGACGATGCGGTAGGCATCCTGATTGAGCTCGGTCTTGAACTGTGAGGCATTGGAGACTTCGCCCGCATTCATCTGGGAGAAGGAGATGCCCGGATAGAGCTGCCGGAGGTCGGCGAGGGTGAATTTGAGTCCGCCGTTGGAGGGATGGGTGACGGCGCCCCCCTGGATGCGGTTGGGGCTTTCGGAGAAGCGACGTGCCGCGTCGGCGAAGGAGATGTGACCCAGACGGATCTGCTGGGCGATGCTGTCGAGAAGGATGCGCTGACGAAGGAGGTCTTCGGGCGAGACCTTGGGCGACATGAGGATGTGGCGGCAGTTGATGGTGTTGCCCCGACGTTCGATGAGCTGGATGATATGGAATCCGAACTGAGTCTCGATGACGGGAGACACCTCGCCCGGCTTGAGGGCGAAGGCCGCCGCTTCGAATTCGGCCACCATGACCCCCCGGTTGAAGAAGCCCAGTTCGCCCCCTTTGACGGCAGAAGCCTGGTCCTCGGAATAGAGGGTGGCCAGCATGGAGAACTGAGCCCCGTCGAGTACCCGCTGGCGCAGGGCGTTGAGCTCGTTGCGGACACGGTCGCGTTCCGCCTCAGAGACAGAAGGCGTACGAACGATTTCGGCGATTTCGAAAGTCTCGTCGATCATAGGGATGCTGTCGGGCGGGATGCTGTTGAAATAGTTGGAGACCTCGAAGGGAGTCACCTTAACATCCGAAGTGAGGTCGTACTGCACCTGGTCGACGAGCATACGTTCGCGAATCATCTTGAAAAGAAGGTCGTGGAGTTCGTTGAAGGAATAGCCAGTAGCCTGGCGGATAGCCTCGTGGCTGCCGTACTGGCGCTCGTAGTTTTTGAGGTAGTTCTGCACATTCTGTTCGACGGTCTCGTCGGAGATTTCGGTGCTGTCGACTTCGCCCTTGTGCATGAGCAACTTGGAGATGAGGATGCTTTCGAGGATCTGGCAGCGGTTTTGGAAGGCGTTGTCGTAGCCCTGCCGCAGTCGGACAGCGGCGTAGCTATTTTCGACCTCGGACAGTTTGACAATATTTTTGCCCACGACAGCGACGACCTTGTCGATGACAGGTTCGTCCTGCGCCCGAAGGGAAAGCGGGCAGAGGCAGACCAGGGCGGCGAGGAGCAGCAAGGGGCGGGCGAATCGGGTGGCGAATGGAGCGATGTGATTCATAGCGGAACGGATGACTTTAAGCATGAGTTAGTAAGTGATGGCGTCGAGGACATCCTGATGGATGACGACGTTGTACTTTTTGCGGAGGCGCCCGATGAGCTGGCTGTCGAGGAACGCCTGGTAGTCGTTGAGGTAGTAGCCACGCGCCTCGGTGGCCGATTTGAGGGTGGGATTGATGACATTGTCGACACGGATCACCTGATAGCCCTTGGGGAGGGCGACGGTGTAGACCCCCGGGCGGAAGCAGCCCGACTTGAGCAGCTGCTGGGCATTCTCTTCGAGCCGTTGGTTTTCGACACGCAGCGAGGCGTCCTTGCGGGCTGCGTCGTGCAGACGGTCGGAGATCTGGCCACGGTTCCAATGCTTCTTTGTAGCCTTCTGGAGCAGGCTGACCACTTTGGACGGTTTGATGAAGGCGCTGTCGTCGACGGTGACGAGGGTGACATCGGCGCGGGTGTTCCAGAAATAAGGCGCATCGGCCTCGTTGTCGATGCTGCGAGACTGGGACGAGCGGTTGTAGAAGTCGAGGAAACCAGCGGTATCGGTGACAGACTTGGACCACACCATCTGGTCGTTGTAGGAGAAGATCATGAGACCGTTGCGGTACTCGTTGACAAGTTCGCGGAAATCGGGGTTTTCCTCTTCCAGACGGGAGTCGGCGTAGCGGTAGACCATCTCATCGATGAAGTCGTTGTAGCGATTTTGGACATAGACCTTCATATCGTGAGGGCGAACCACATGCTGGTTGGCCTCGACCCAGCGAAGGAAATCGACGGCATTGTAGGACGAATCGCCGATGGAGAAGAGCGGACGATAGTCGGAGATGAGGGAGTCGTTGAAGATCCAGACGCGGTTGAAGACCTCGGGGGCGAGGGCGGCAACACACTGGTCGAGGTCGGCCAGCGGTTTCCTGTCCGCTTTGTCGCCGCGGCGGGCCGGTTTGAGGTACATCTTGGTGTAGTCGGAGAAGAGGTAGCGCTCCTTGCTGCGCTGGATGAAGGACTTGCGCGGTTCGGCGCTACGCTGGTCACGCGCCAGACGCTGCTTGTAGTTGGGCACCATGTCCTCGAACGGAGGGATCGAATCCTTGCTGTTGAGGAGCAAGATATGCCAGCCGTAAGAAGTCTGGAAGGGAGCCGAAATCTCGCCCGGTTTTAGGCGGGAGAGCACATCGACGTATTCCGGCGGCAGCTGCTGGGCACGCGCATCGGCGACGAAGCCCCCGTTGTGGACGGTGGTGTTGTCGTCGGAATAGTTGAGGCAGACGGTGGCGAAGGACTCACCCTCTTTCAGGTGGTTGAGCGCATCGTTGATGCGGTTTTGCGCCTGCTCGGGGTTGTTGTTGGAGGCGCACCAGATGTGCTGGAAGGAGCAACGGCCGTAGAAGCGCGACTTGGTGATGAGCTTGATGATATGGTAGCCGTAGTTGGAACGAACCGGAAGGCTGATCTGACCCGGTTCGAGGCTGTAGGCCGCCGACTCGAAAGGATAGACCATGTCGAAGACGGTGAAATTGCCGAGGTCGCCGTGGTCTTTATGACGCGGATCGTCGGGCGGAACGCCCTCCTGGATGAGTCGGATTTTGTTGGCCTCGTATGCCACGAGGAAGAAATCCTCACCGTTGATGACGCGGTTATAATACTCCATGGCCTTGTTGTAGGCAGCCAAGGTATCGTCGGGAGAGGCGTTTTTGCTGACGCGCACGAGGATATGGGCGGCATGGAGGGTGTAGTGGTTGCGATCGTAAGCCTCGCGGAGGATGCGTTGCATGGTGGCGGAGTCGATGAGATAGGGTGCCGCCAGTTCATCGCGATAGCCTTTCAGTTCCTTGACGAGGGCGGGAGTGGTGTCGAGCCCAAGGGCGTAGGCATCTTCCAGTTTGGTGCGGAAGTTGACGAAGAGTTCGGCATACTCCTCGAGGGCCTGACGTTTCTCGTAGGTGCAGGCAGTGGGCGCCGCTTTGGGGTCGAGGCCGTGGGATCTGCGGAATTCGCTCATGAATTCCGACTGGCGGATGGGCTTGCCGTTGATTTCGAAGAGGACCGGATCGTCGGACTGTTGCGCGAAGAGGGAGGCAGCGAGAGCCACCATCAGCGCAAGCGAGAGGATTTTTTTCATTGGGGTCGGAGGTTAAGCTTTTTTTTTGGAGTTTAAGGTGTTTAAGGTCCTTAAGGGCTTTAAGGGTTTAAGGGGTTAAGGGTCTTTTTTTTATCGTCTGGGATTAGCGGGAATAGTTGGGTGCTTCGCGGGTGATGGCGATGTCGTGCGGATGGCTTTCGGTGCGGCCGGCGGCAGTGATGCGGATGAAGCGAGCCTTCTGGAGGGTGGGGATATCCTTGGAGCCGGTATAGCCCATACCCGCCTTGAGGCCACCGACGAGCTGGTAGAGCACCTCGTTGAGGGTACCCTTGTAGGGCACGCGGCCCACGACGCCTTCGGGGACAAGTTTCTTGACATCGGTCTCCTTGTCCTGGAAATAGCGGTCCTTGGAGCCGCTCTGCATAGCCTCGAGGGAGCCCATGCCGCGATAGGACTTGAACTTACGGCCTTCGAAGATGATGGTTTCGCCCGGAGCCTCGTCGACGCCAGCCACCAGGGAGCCGATCATGATGCTGCTGGCACCGGCGGCGATAGCCTTGACGATGTCGCCGCTATAGCGGATGCCGCCGTCGGCGATGAGGGGGATGTCGAAGCCGCCCTGTTTGAGGGCGCCAGCCACCTCGCAAACCGCGGTGAGCTGCGGGACGCCGATACCGGCGATGATGCGAGTGGAGCAGATGCTTCCGGGGCCGATACCCACCTTGACGGCGTCGGCGCCAGCCTCGGCCAGCATGATGGCCGCTTCGCCGGTGGCGATGTTGCCCACGACGACGTCGAGATTGGGATATTTGCTTTTGACATTTTTGAGGGCATCGACGACGCGGATGGAATGACCGTGAGCAGTATCGATGACGATGGCATCGACGCCAGCCTCGACCAGAGCGTCGACGCGGTCCATCATATCGGCGGTGATGCCGACACCGGCGGCCACGCGGAGACGACCGTTCTGGTCTTTGCAGGCATTGGGATGCTCCTTGTTTTTCATGATGTCGCTATAGGTGATGAGACCCACGAAATGGCCTTCGGGGTTGACGACAGGGAGTTTTTCGATTTTGTGTTCCTGGAGGATTTCGGCCGCTTCTTCGAAAGTGGTGCCCTCGTGGGTGGTGACGAGACGGGTGATCATGATCTCGCTGAGGGGGCGGCTGAGGTTGCGTTCGAAGCGGAGGTCGCGGTTGGTGACCATGCCGATGAGTTTTTTATTGTTGTCCACAATAGGGATGCCGCCGATGTGGTATTCGTGCATGAGGCTGAGGGCATCCTTGACAAGGGCGTCCTTGCCCAAGGTGACGGGGTCGACGATCATGCCGTTTTCGGAGCGTTTGACCTTGCGGACCTCATTGGCCTGACTTTCGATGGTCATGTTTTTGTGGAGCACGCCGATGCCACCTTCCTGGGCCATGCCGATAGCCATAGCGGCTTCGGTGACGGTGTCCATGGCGGCCGAGACGAGCGGCACGTTGAGCATGATGTTGCGGGAGAAACGCGAGTTGACTTTAACCTCGCGAGGAAGAACGTCGGAATAAGAGGGGACGAGGAGCACGTCGTCGTACGTGAGACCTTCGCCAATAAACTTTGTGGTGTCTGTATACATAAAGAATAAAAATTTCGTGCAAAAATAGGAAATTTTTTCCATATAATATTAAAGAATTTAATAAGAAAACCTAAAATTTTGATTTTCTGACACGAAGAAGCGCGAAAGCACACGGCGGAAAATAAATTTTGCCATTAGCGGCAGAATTAGTACCTTTGCAATTTCAAAAATGAAGTTATGAAACGACACTTTTTCATCCTCGCAATAGCGATGGTTGCAGTTTTTTCGGCAGCGGCCCAGTATAACAGCACAACGCTATCGATGCTCGGCGACCAGCCCCCCACGGACAGCGACCTCGTTCACAACTGCCGCCACCTGTCGCTCGACGTCGACGCCAACGGTTTCTTTCTCGACGCCGAATACGCAACGCCCTTTGCCAAAGGCTATTCCGTGGCAGGATTCCGTCTCTCCCCCACCCTTGTCTACGGCATCAATGAGCGCGCCCAACTGTCGGTGGGCCTCAATGCCTCCGCCTTTGCAGGACTCGACTCGCTCTACCGCCTTCGTCCCACATTATCACTACTATACAAACCCACACGATGGCTCACCCTTGTCGCCGGAACGCTCTACGGCAGTCACACCCACCGGCTCGACGCACCCGTCTACGACCCCTCAGGTTGGATTTTCAACTACCAGGAAGATGGTCTTCAGATACTTACACGAACCAACAGATGGTGCAGCGACACCTGGCTCGACTGGACGCACTACCTGACCCCGTGGACACCCGACCAAGAGCGCTTCACGATGGGAACGAAACACACACTACTGATTTTCAACAATAAAAAGAATTTCATAGCGCACGATGCCGAAGACGGACATATCGTAAAATCCACCATAAGAGGATGGGAAATAACGCTACCGGCCCACTTCATTGCCAGCCATCGCGGCGGCGAAGTCAAAACCATCGACACCAACACCGTCACCACCTTCAACGAATGCATCGGGCTTCACGCCTACTATCTTTGGGGCAACAACATCCAATCCAAATACCATCTGTTGGCTTTCGACCTGCCATTCTATTTCTATCATCTTGAGGACCATACACTCGACCACGGCGGCAACGCCCTCTACCCCACCGTGGCATACGAATACCATCGCCTCAATCCCGACGAGCGGCGCGGATGGAGCCTCCGAGCCGTTGCAGGTTACTGGCACGGCGACCATTATTTCAGCGCCATGGGAAGTCCACAGTTCTGGTCGGCCAACGCCTACAGCGCACTGCACATACCCCCCACGACGACACTTGCAGAAGCCACCGACATACGCAACATTGTGACCTTCAGCATCGCTTACGAGCACCAATTCAAAGGCCTCAACCTCGGCCTGCAAGCCGATTTCTACCATGACCTGGACCTCGGCAAAACCGACCTCCTTGTCGGATTCTATATGCGTTTCAAAGAGCGCTTCATCCTGTTCTGACGCCACGCAGCCACCAACGTCTGCCAGCAATAGCATCTTTGCAACTCAGTTGCAAGAATGCCGACGTATCTTTGCATCCAGAACGAAACAAATAAAACACCAAAGATATGTCTGATAATCACAACCATAAGCACGAGCAACACTGCTGCGAACACCCGCACGAGGAACATTGCGGTTGTCAAGAGGAACACCACCACGGACATTGCCACCACGATGCGCACGAACACCACGGGCACTGCCATTGCCACGAGGGACACGAGCATCACCACCACGAGCATCACCACCACGACGAGTCGCCGCGACGCCAGTTGGCCGTTATCATCATTTCGGCACTGCTGCTTGCCGTTGCCATTATTATAGAGAAGAGCACCCAGCTTCCCACATGGCAGCTGCTGCTCGTGTACCTCGTCCCCTACCTTGCCGCCGGTTTCGGCACCCTGCGCGAAGCCGCCGAAGGCATTGCCAGCGGCGACGTCTTCAACGAGCATTTCCTGATGGCCGTCGCCACCATCGGCGCGCTCTGCATCGGATTCCTTCCCGGCGCCGAGACGCAGTTTCCCGAAGCAGTATTCGTGATGCTGTTCTTCCAAGTCGGCGAGCTCTTTGAAGGCTACGCCGAAGGACAGAGCCGCAAAAGCATCGCCCACCTGATGGAGATACGTCCGGACAGCGCCCATGTGAAGCGCGGCGACAAGCTGGAGACCATTCATCCTGAAGAAGTTGCCGTAGGCGACATCATAGTCATCCAACCCGGAGAAAAGGTGCCGCTGGACGGTGTCATCATTGAAGGCAGCACCGCACTGAACACCATAGCGCTGACCGGGGAGAGCATGCCCCGCGAAGCCGGAGAAGGCGACGAGGTGATTTCGGGATGTGTCAATATCAGCGGCGTGGTGACCGCACGTGTCACGAAGCCGTTCGAAGAAAGCACCGCCAGCAAGATTATCCGACTGGTGGAGTCCGCCGGCGAACATAAAGCCCACAGCGAGACCTTCATAGCCCGATTTGCCAAGGTGTATACACCCGTTGTAGTCTTTGCCGCATTGTCGTTGGCGCTGCTGCCGCCACTGCTGAGCGGAAATTTCGGTGCAGCCTTCCCCGTGTGGCTTTATAGGGCACTGCTGTTTCTGGTCGTCTCCTGTCCTTGTGCGCTGGTTATCAGCGTTCCGCTTACATTCTTCGGTGGTATAGGCGGCGCGTCGCGCAACGGTATTCTTGTGAAGGGAGCCAATTTTATGGATGTGTTGGCGAAGACAGGCACCATCGTTTTCGACAAGACCGGCACACTGACCCACGGTCGTTTTGCCGTGGAGGCCGTTCATCCGGAACAGTGCGACGAGCGCCATCTGCTGCATTTGGCGGCCCATGTGGAGCACTTCAGCACCCACCCCATCGGCACCGCGCTACGGGACGCCTTTCCCGACGAGGCCACCGACGGATGCCGCATCAGCGATGTTACGGAACTTGCCGGACGCGGCATACAAGCCACCGTCGAGGGACGGCAGGTGAGCGTCGGCAACAGCCAGATGATGGACGACATGGGCATCGGCTGGCACGACTGCGGAGAGAAGGGCACCATCATCCATGTGGCCATTGACGGCGAATATGCAGGCCATATCGTGATAAACGACCAAGTGAAACCCACCAGCCGCGAAGCCATCGAGGCGCTGCGCCAACTCGGTGTGAAAAAGACCGTGATGCTGACCGGCGACCGCGAAGCTGTAGGCACCGATGTGGCCCAGCGGCTTTCGATAGACGAATGGCATTGCGAGCTGATGCCCGCCGACAAGGTGGTGGCGGTGGAGACCCTGCTGAACCAGCGCAGCGACGACAGCGCAGTGGCCTTTGTGGGCGACGGAATCAACGACGCACCCGTACTGGCCCGAGCCGATATCGGCATCGCCATGGGCGGACTGGGAAGCGACGCCGCCATTGAAGCCGCCGACGTGGTGCTGATGGACGACGACCCTGCGAAGATAGCCGTCGCCATCAAGACCGCGCGACGCACACTGAGCATTGCCCGACAGAATGTGGTGTTCGCCATAGGCGTCAAAGTGGCGGTGCTGCTGCTGGCAGCGATAGGCGTGGCAAGCATGTGGATGGCTGTATTCGCCGATGTCGGCGTCACCGTTTTGGCCGTACTGAACGCCATGCGCGCACTAAAAAACAGCAATTGACGTTATGGAACATATGAACGACGAACAGACACTACGCAATGCCGGCATCCGCATCACCGCGGTAAGGCTGATGATATGGAAACAGATACGCCACGAAATGGAAGGCGTGTTCAGCCTCTACGACATGGAGGAGGCGCTGCCCACCGTGGACCGCAGCACGCTGTTCCGCACCCTGACAATACTGAACGACTCCCACCTGCTGCACAATGTCGACGACGGCAGCGGAGTGCAGAAATACTGTGTCTGCCACCACGACGACACGCGCCACTGCATGGGACATGTGCATCTGACCTGCCGCATCTGCCACAACACCTACTGTCTGACCAATACCAGCATACCGCAGGTGCCCCTTCCCGAAGGGTTTCAGGTAGAGGAGACAGAATATATAGTCAAAGGCATCTGTTCGCGATGCGCCCAAAAGGCCGCGAAACAATAAGATCAAAAACAATTTCGGCGGGTCGCGAACGGCCCGCCGAAACTATTTTTATTCACTACTCACCCCCACATTTCATCCATCACACCTCACCGTTCTATTTGAGCGCAGCAGCGATGGCGGCATCCACTTTGGAGATGGAATCGGTGGGTTCGAAACGTGAGAGCACATTCCCCTCCTTGTCGATCAGGAACTTGGTGAAATTCCATTTGATGTCAGGATTTTGAGCATAGAGAGAATCCTGTTTGAGGAACATCTCGTTGAGATAGGCGCCACGCGGGTCGTTGAGGTCGAAGCCGCCAAAGGGAGCCTTCTCTTTCAGCCAGCTGTAGAGCGGAATGGCATTGGGGCCATTGACGTCGATTTTGTCCATCTGCGCGAACGTGATGCCGTAGTTGAGCGAGCAGAAACCGTGGATTTCCTCGTTGGTACCTGGGGCCTGTTCGCCGAATTGGTTGCAGGGGAAATCGATGATTTCAAACCCTTTGTCCTTGTATTTGGCATAGAGGGCCTGCAGTTCCTCGTACTGAGGGGTGAAGCCGCACTGGGTGGCGCTGTTGACGAGCAGCAGCACCTTGCCCTTGTAGTCGCCCAGGGCCACGGTGTCGCCCGTCTGGTTCAAGACGCTGAACTGATAGATGTTGTCGGTATCGGTTTGGGTGGCGGCAGCAGCATCGGATGCTGACTGGCGATTGCAGGCGCCCATCAAGGCCACAACGGAGAGGAGCAGTACTCCAAAAAATAATTTTTTCATATAACAAACAAAATAAAATATTATACTTCAAACAATTAAAATGCGACCAATCTTCCTTGACCGCGATGCAAAAATACAAATATTATTTTTTTTGTAACTTTGCAACTCACAAAAAGCGCCCGACACCATCGGAGGAGTGCTTCTAGAGAACTGATAATAAACAAAGAAAATAAAAAAATGAAGAAACAAC
This sequence comes from uncultured Bacteroidota bacterium, assembly GCA_902793295.1. Classification (GTDB taxonomy): domain Bacteria; phylum Bacteroidota; class Bacteroidia; order Bacteroidales; family P3; genus Colimorpha. The sequence continues at coordinate 95,008 of CADBDA010000013.1, read as the reverse complement.
AAATCATCCTCGCCGCCGCGGTATGCCTGCTGATGGGCAGCAGCGCAATGGCTCAGAAAAAACAGACAGCCACTACCGACAACGGAGGCATCACCAGCGACATGATGCTGCAGATCAAGAAGTCGTACGGCGGCAACGCCAGCGACAAAGCCATGCGTAACATCATGGTGAACCAGAGTCCCGCCAAACTGGCCATGAACTACGAGAACGCCACCAAATTCGACTCGCACTTCTCGAACCGAGTGGTGAGCAAAGCCGTCACCGACCAGAAAAGCAGCGGTCGCTGCTGGATGTTCACCGGTATGAACGTGATGCGAAACAAAGCCATCCGCCAGCACAACCTGCCGGCCGACTTCCAGTTCTCGCAAGCCTACACCTTCTTCTACGACCAGCTGGAGAAGAGCAACCTCTTCCTGCAGGCCATCATCGACACCTACAAGAAACCCATGACCGACCAAGAGGTGGAATGGCTGTTCAAGAACCCCATCGGCGACGGTGGCCAGTTCACCGGTATTGCCAACCTGGTGGAGAAATACGGTCTGGTTCCGAGCGACGTGATGCCCGAGACCTACAACACCAACAACACCTCCAGCATCAGCAACCTGCTGTCGCTGAAGTTGCGCGAATACGGACTGGAGCTTCGCGACATGGCCACCCAGAAAGGTATGACCCCCGCCAAGCTGAACAGCCGCAAGACCGAGATGCTGGGCACCATTTACCGTATGCTGGCCCTCACCATGGGCGAGCCCCCCGCAGAGTTCACCTGGACCGAGCGCAACGCCAAGGGCGAGGTGGTGAGTACCGAAACCTACACCCCGATGTCGTTCTACGAGAAATACGCCAAAACGGACTTTTCCAAATACTATATGGTGATGAACGACCCCACCCGCGAATACTATAAAGTCTACGAAATCCAATACGACCGCCACGTTTACGACGGCCAGAACTGGAAATACATCAACCTGCCGATGGAGGACATCGCCCCCATGTGCATCGCCAGCATCAAGGACAGCACCATGATGTATTTCAGCTGCGATGTGGGAAAATTCCTGGATCGTGACAAAGGCTACATGGACCCCAACAATTTCGACTACGGTTCGTTGATGGGCACCACTTTCGGCATGGACAAGAAGCAGCGTGTCAGCACCTTTGCCAGCGGCAGCAGCCACGCTATGACCCTTTGCGCCGTCGACCTGGACAAAGAAGGCAAACCCCTGAAATGGATGGTTGAGAACAGCTGGGGACCGAACTACGGTTACCAGGGCAACCTGATCATGAGCAACGACTGGTTCAACGAGTACATGTTCCGCGTGGTGCTTGAGGAGCAATACATTCCCGCCAACATCCGCGCCCTGCTCAGCCAGAAGCCCATCCTGCTTCCCGCTTGGGACCCCATGTTCGCTCCCGAAGAATAGTCTCAGAAAAAAACACCATACAAGAAAGGCGTCTCGGACAATCGAGACGCCTTTCTTTCTTTTGAAAACGATGATGAATGACTGAGAGGCAAAGGTAAAATAGTTTTTCGTCCTATTAAATAATGTTTAGGCATTGACACACACATATAGGCCGAAAAAAGTATGTGCGGCTGCAGTTTTTTTCCGCAAAGAGTAGGGGCGGAATCGGAATAATATGTTTATCTTTGCCGATGCATTTGCGACGACAAAGAGTCATCCACAAAACTAACAAACAGACAATTAAAAACCACTCCCTTATTATCCCACCAAACAAAAAAACGACAACTGCCATGTCTCACACCGTGCTTCTTCTCAACGGCAGCCCCCATGCCAACGGCTGCACCGCCACCGCCCTCAAAGAACTGTCCAACACCCTGGAACATGAAGGCATCGCCACCGAAACCATCCATGTAGGCAACAAAGCCATTCGCGGCTGCATCGGATGCTACCAGTGCACCACCTTGGGGCATTGTGTCTTTGACGACCTGGTCAACGAAAGCGCCAGCACGCTGCAGCAAGCCGACGGACTGGTGATCGGATCGCCCGTCTATTACGCTTCGGCCAACGGCACCCTGACCAATTTCCTGGACCGCCTTTTCTTCAGCACCCATTTCGACAAGCGCATGAAAGTGGGCGCTACCGTCTGCTCCGCCCGTCGTGCCGGCACCACCGCCACTTTCGACCAACTGAACAAATATTTTACCATCAGCCAGATGCCCATAGCCAGCGGACGCTATTGGAATATGGTTCACGGCAGCTCGGCCGACGACGTGCTGCAGGACGCCGAGGGCATGCAGAACATGCGCATACTGGGGCGCAACATGGCCTTTTTGATCCGTGCCATTGCCGCCGAGCGAGACCGCAACGGACTGCCCCAGCAGGAAGAGACCATCTACACCAACTACATCCGATAGTCCACACCCTTCACCAAATCGCCAACCACACATCACCATGTTCACCGAGATACACTCCTGTCCGGAGCTGATGGAATGCATACGGACCCTAGGCTTTCTGCCGCTACTGGAAAGCGGCATTGACGGATTCAGCGCCGAAGCGATGATGGCGGCCGAATGCCGCTACCGGCCGCTACCCGACGGCGGTTGGGAATGGCCGTTGTGGCGATGGAAAGGGCCAGTGGTTACCGAAGGCGACTGCGTGTACGGCAAATTCTTCGCATCGAAGGCCGGCTTCATCAGTCGGGCGTGGTGGCCCGACTTCCTCAACTGGCGTCGCCATGCCTATCCGCTGCCCGACGAGGAGAGCGCCGACGGGACGGTGGAAGCCATCATCCTGGCCACACTGCGCGAATACGGAAGCATGGTTTCGCGCGATTTGCGGGCCGCCTGCGGAATGGTGGGTCCGAAGATGCGCGGCCGTTTCGACGCCTACGTCACCCGGCTGCAGATGGGGTGCCATATTGTCACCGAAGACTTTGTCTATCCGCGCGACAAGCACGGACAGGAATACGGATGGGGACTCTCGCTGCTCACCACCCCCGAACGTCTGCTTGGGCCAACCAGCTGCCAGCACACCCCTCAGCAATCGCACGCCCTCATGCTGCAACACCTCAGGCAGCTGCTGCCCGAAGCGACGGAGAAACAACTGCTGAAGCTGCTGAAATAGCGCCGACAGACAACAACGACAAAGCCCGTACAGCATTGTGCATGTACGGGCTTATTATTTAGGAGTGGATGATCAGGATGATGGAGGCATGTCGCCTCACCGATCGTCCCTTTTCATCGAAGCTGCCGAGCATTCTTACCACGACACCAGACAAGCGTCGAGCGCTTCGGTGATGGCCTTACGATCCAAGTGCTGACCGATGAAGACCAATTTCTGCATGCGGTCGCCATAGAGGTCGTCCCAGTCGCGTTGCATATCGGGATTGTTCGAAAGCATGTTCCACAGTTCCTCGTCCGGCATGGTGGCGTACCATTGGCCCGAATCGCGCAGCGAAACCTGCTTGCCGGCCTGTTCGAAGACATAGCACGTCTCGGGTTCGGAGACGAACCAGCAGATACCCTTGGCACGAATGACGCTTGCCGGCCAATGGCGAGCCACAAATTCGTCGAATTTGGCGATATTCATCGGTTTGCGGCGGTAGTAGACAAAGGTGCCGATGCCATATTCCTCCGCTTCGCCCTCATCATGGTGGTGGTGATGATGGTGGTGACCATGCCCCTCGTGCGCTTCGTCGTGATGGTGGTGCTCTTCCTCGTCATCGTCGTCATCATGGTCGTGGTGGTGATGGTGGTGGTGCTCCAGCTCGTCGTCGAGGTGGTCGTGTTCTTCATGCTCCTCCTCGTCGTCATGGTGGTTTTCAATCTCGTCGATCCATGCTGCCGAGGTAGCCACCTTGTCAAAATCGAACATGTGCGTGTGCAACAGCTTGTCGAAATCGACATCGCAGTAGTCGCACTCGATGATTTCCGCCTTGGGCTGGATGGCGCGGATGATTTCGCGGGTGCGGCCCAATTCCTCGGGCGACACCTCCGAAGCCTTGTTGAGCAGGATGATATTGCAGAATTCGATCTGTCGGATGACCAGATTCTCGATGTCGTCCTCGTCGAGGTTGGGGCGCAACAAGTTTTTGCCGCCGGCGAATTCGTCCTTCATGCGGAGGGCGTCGACGACGGTGACGATGCTGTCGACCACAGGGACCCCGTCGCGAGTGTATTCCTGGCCCATGGTCGGGATGGAACAGATGGTCTGAGCGATAGGCGCCGGTTCGCAGATGCCGCTGGCCTCGATGACGATATAGTCGAAGCGGTGCTGGCGAGTGATGTCGCGCAGCTGTTCAACCAAGTCCATCTTCAAGGTGCAGCAGATGCAGCCATTTTGCAGGGCCACGAGGCTGTCCTCTTTCTGGCCCACCACCCCACCCTTTTCGATGAGGTCGGCGTCGATGTTCACTTCGCCGATATCGTTGACGATGACGGCGAATTTGATTCCACGGCGGTTGTTTAGAATGCGGTTGAGGAGTGTCGTCTTGCCGCTGCCCAGATAACCAGTCAGCAGCAGCACAGGGATTGTGGCATTATACGTGATATGGTTGTTTTGACTCATAGCAGTAAATTTTATTATGTACGCCCAACGTAACGGCTCGTGTCGGAAAAAATTGTACCCAACCCGCCACTTTTGTCCCCCTTCATATCCGACGACGGCAAAAAGTGAACAAAGAGCGGCAGTGCGCCCCCCTTCAATCCGACACTTTTGTCGTACTTTTGCAAAACGATTCCAACGCAGAACAATTCACACAAACCACTACAGCACAATGAAATTCAAGACCATTCTGCTCGCCTTGATGACCGCCATGGGCATTGGCGCCTGCAACGGCCAGAACAGCAGCGACACCGACAGCAACAACAACCAAGTCAAACAATCAAACAGCAATAAAAACATGAAAGCTATCGTCATTTTCTTTTCCCATGCGGGCGACAACTACAGCGTAGGCAACATTGAAGTAGGCAACACCAAAATCGTGGCCGACTACATCAGCGAATTCACGGGCGCCGACCAATTCGAGATCGTCACCCACAAATACGACGGCATGGCCTATATGCCGCTCATCGACCTGGCCAAGAAAGAAGCCGCCGCAGGCAAGCTGCCGCCCTACGAAGGCAACGCGCCCGACCTCAGCCCGTACGACACCGTCTTCATTGGCGGACCGGTGTGGTGGGGCACCTATCCCCAGGTGATGTTCACCATGTTCCGCGACATCGACCTGACCGGCAAGACCGTCATCCCCTTCACCACCCACGAAGGCAGTGGCCTGGCCAACTGCGTCAGTGACGTGAAGAAAGCCTTCCCCGCCGCCAATGTCACCAAAGGTTTTGACATCTACGGTCACGAAGTGCGCAGCGGCAAAGCCAAAGTTCAGAAATGAATTGAAAGCATCCGCTAAAAGAAGGATGGCACTTCGGCCAAACGTACACTGCCACCTTCAGACCAATAAATTCCTCATCAAAACGCTAACCGAAGCATCCATAGGGCCTGCCGGCAGGTACCGACAGGCCTTGTGAACCGCATTGAGGGAAAGCACGGCAAACACACGATTGGACCACATCGAGAAAATTGGTCCCGGCAGCCGCAAATATCACATTGTCGAAGTCAAATGACGACTATTCGACTCCCCTTTTCCAAAGCGTCCCACACTTCTTTTCTGAGCGGGGCGCTTTTTTTTTCAAATAATACCCATCGGAATCCGACATCCACCCCCCTTTCAAACAAATCGTCGCAAATTAAAAAAAATTATTATCTTTGCACAGCAATAAAAGCATACAAACAAATATTAAATAATTACAAATCAATGAAAAAAGTATTTGCTATCCTCGGCGCAATAGCTATCAGCGCCACCGTTTTCGCTCAGAAAGCGGACGAAAACAAAGATGACGAGGGCTACAAGTTCAACATCACCAAAGAGCTGCCCGTCACCTCCGTCAAGAACCAGAACAAAGCCGGCACGTGCTGGTGCTACAGCGGTCTCGCCTTCATCGAAGCCGAGCTGCTCCGCATGGGCAAGCCCGAATACGATTTCAGCGAAATGTTCCTTGTCAGCAACACCTACCGCGACCGTGCCATGGCAGCCATCCGTACCCACGGTGACGTCAGCTTCAGCCAAGGCGGTGCTTTCAACGATGTCATTTACGGCATGAAGACCTTCGGTCTCGTTCCCGAAAGCGAGATGCGTCCCGGTGCCGCCTATGGTGACAGCCTCAGCGACCACAGCGAGCTCAGCGCACTGACCGACGTCATGGTCGAAGCCATTGCCAAAGGCAAACTCGGCAAACTGCAGCGTGGCAGCGACAACGAGCTTCTCTGCCTCAAAGCCATCCAGGCCGTCCACGACATCTATCTCGGCACCTGCCCCAAGGAGTTCACCTACAACGGCAAGAAATACACTCCGAAGAGCTTCTATGAGAGCACCGGTCTGAATGCCGACGACTATGTCAGCATCACCAGCTTCACCCACCATCCCTTCTACGAGAAATTCGTCCTCGAAATCCAGGACAACTGGCGTTGGGGCCAGAGCTACAATGTGCCGCTGGATGAATTCATGGAGATTTTCGACTATGCTATCGACAACGGCTATCCCATTGCATGGGGCAGCGACGTCAGCGAGAAAGGTTTCCGTCTGGGAGTCCGCAAAGGATTCTGTGTGCTTCCCGCCACCGAGGCCAAGAGCAGCATTGGCAGCGACCAGGCCAAATGGAGCGGCATGAGCGCCAAAGACATCGAAGATGAAGCCGCCAAGCACCCCACCCCGCAGCGTTGGGTGAGCCAGGACGAGCGTCAGGAAGCCTACGACAACTGGGAGACCACCGACGACCACGGCATGCTGATCTACGGCAAAGCCACCGACCAGATGGGCAACGAATACTACATGGTGAAAAACAGCTGGGGCGACTATGGCGACTACCACGGCATGTTCTATGCCAGCAAGGCCTTCGTCCGCTACAAGACCATGAACATCGTCGTCCACAAGGATGCCATCCCCGCCGCCATCAAGGCCAAGCTCGGCATTGAGGACAACAGCAACGCCAACACCGGCAAGAAAGGCAAAAAGAAATAAACTACAGTCGTTCCAATCACGACAAAAGCATAAAAGTCTGTCATCGTATGGTGACAGACTTTTTTTTTATTATTTCAAAATAATTTATATATTTGCAAGGAGAAAAGACAAACTGATTTTTTTTTAAAAACTAAATAACTGCATCTTACAATCAAAACTCCCCTATACTTTCTTTTCTTATATCGTTCTGACGACATATTATAAAACAGTAAATACCCCTAAAAATGAAAAGAAATGTATTAATTTTATTTTATGCTTGTTTTCTGACAGTTCTCTCCAATCTTGCTTTCGGACAAACAGCTCTGACCAGAGCACAGTTTCCTGCTCCAATCCAGAAAACCATTGTTAAAGATTATGTCTTTCCCGGAACGATAAGCTATGTCGAAACTGCCACATCACATTATTTTGCCTTTGCCGATGCGTCGATGACAGTGGTTTGCAGCGAAATCGACCCCCAGATATATGTCCGTGACTTTACAATTTACGATGACACTGTCTATTTTTGCGGCATCAACAAAAGCAATGGCTGTTTGGGTGTATGGGGCTATTTTAGCACTGCCGATTTGATAAGCTCGAATATATCCTACAACATTTATGACTACTTCACCTGCAACAAGGAGAAAGTGGACACGCTACACAACATCGCCGTTTTCACAGAAAATGGAAACAAGCACATTGTCGTGGTGGGGACCGTAAAAGACGGCGCCAACAATCGTAGCGGCTGCACTATCGACATCACACATGCAGCCACACCATCCAATTGGAACTACACCATCGGCGTAACAGCCTACAATTCGGGCGAAGACATCAAACGCATCTGTATTACAGACGACTATGTCATTACGGTAAGCACTTCCTCTGTTTACCCCGACATGGAGACGTATCGTATCCACTATAAGTCTTCAAACCTTTTCCCCGCGGCGGGACCACAAAACAATGTTTGGATGCTATCGTACCCCACATGGGGCCCCTATTCAAGAAATACCGACAAATTCGCCATCACACACATGTACAAAAATACTGTGGCAATGGCTTTCCAGTCAAAAGATGAAAATACCAATTACAACGGTATCATACTCTACGAATACGACATGTCGACACTGACAGTCGGATCCACATTCATGGCTTACGCTCTAGTTGCAAACACAGGTATGGACAGTCTGGATGTGGAAGATCTCAAATACTACGCTAAGACCGATGATTTTGTCCTTCTCATGAACGGCCGCCTTTCGGGATTCCCTTACAATGGCATGGGCAGCATCATCGCCACCATTCACCACGGTTCGAATGCCATTCCGATGCACTATTCGGACGCCATCACGTTTCAGTCCCTTGACCAATACAATTATCAAAACAATTACCTGAGCATAGGGGTTGACAACAACGATCCGACCCATGCCGTTTTTTACACACAGCCTATCAATACAGCAACAGCATGTATGGATGCGGATACCATTATTGGAATTACACCCTGTTTGATGGTCAAACAAGAGCAATGGCCCTTTAAAGTCTGTTCAGACACATTTGTATGTTCGATAAAACAGCCAACCAACACATTAAGCATCGCCAACCCGAAAGTGTGTGAAGAATAAAAAAAAAGACTCATTATCAACCAGAAAATCATACTGTCATGAAAAAAATCGTCATTACAATATTGTTTGTTTTTGTCCTGTTGCCCAGCCTGACTATTCAGGCCCAGACACAGTCCGAATACCACCATGTCGGAGACACCATTGTCGGCCGTTCACCCATCTATTACTACCAGTGGTGGAGCGATGTTTGGCTGGCTGACACCTCCAAAAGACTGCATGCCTCATGTATAGGTCCCTGGATTCATGGTGAATATCTCCAATACAATTACACTGACGAACCATTGCAGATTATCGGCATCGCCACCTCGGCCGTTATGAAGAGGGCTGGCGCATACGAGGACGATCTTTTTGACATTCCCCAACCGGAATATATGCGGCTGTATGAAGCCAGCGGGGGAAGCTTTGTCATGCTGAAGGAGGTGGAATACGACTGGTATACGCCAAGAAGGAAAATGAAAGTTCCAGTTCGTTCGGGTGCCAATGAATTATGGACTGGCATCCCATACCCTTGCTGTTATATGACCCCCGACTCCAACAAATACATAAACATCCGCGAATACTACTTCGACAAACCCGTTACCGTCCACGATTCTTTTTATATTGGCTATACCATTGAAAATCTTTATACATGGACTTATAACCCCCATGCAGAATGGTCCAATCCTCACGGTTTCCGCATAGCGCCCGTAACCTATTATTGGGATACAGTTATTGCAAAACAGGAATTTTCAAGTCAATGCACCGACTTCTGCCAACAGACAAGTTTCCTGCACAAATTTCGTGACATTTGGTGGAGCAACGGAGACACCAACCAAGCCTTGTCCGTTTGGAAATGGGAGGAGAGCCCTTATTTTACACTTATCTTCCCTATCATCGTCATCGATTCAAGTTATATCATCCCACCTTACCAATGTCCTTCGGTAGAGAATTTCCGTCTCGGCGACAGGGGCGAAAACAATGCCATCCTGCTGTGGAGCACCAACGCGGAACACAACTCGTGGCAGGTCAGCTACGGCCCAGCCGGCACCGAACCCGATGACGGCTCCATCCTCCATTGCCCCCTTCCCGTCACCAACATCACCAATCTGGACACCTGCACCGACTATGTGGCCTATATCCGCGCCGTGTGCAACCACGACAGCATCGTATTCAGCGATTGGAGCGAACCGCTCAATTTCAACATCTGCGACACCGCCTCCTCTCACGGCACTGGGATTCCCTATGGGCTGGATTTGTATGTCAACCTTATCCCCAATCCCGCCGACGACTATGTGCAGGTTGTCTCGTCGTTTGAGATAAACGCCATCGAGATTGTCGACTCGCAAGGACGCCACAAGCTGAACAAAAAGGCAAACGGCCACGCCCTCTCTGTCGACACACGCAACTGGACTGCCGGTGTCTATTTCGTCGTGGTCCACACCGTCGGCGGCAGCTTCACCAAGAAGCTTGTGATCCGCTGACCGCAAACGCGCATCGTCATCACCCGTCGTGTGACTGACGGACACTTTTCGCTGACATGACCTTCGCCAGGTTCGACGCTGCACGGTGGCAAGGTGGACGTCCATTACAATTATTTGTTCTGGAACAACAATAATTCGTCGGAGGTGGCGTTAACAGAGAAAGACAGTCACTGAGATGAAGAATTCGCTACACATACAGAAAATAATAGTTGTCACTTTTGTCCTGTTTTTGATGCAAGGTCTGCAATCGTGCAGCGACAGAAGCCTAATCCATAGTTCCATGAATGCCCCCTCACAAGCGAGCAATCCATTGCATTGCAGCATGCCCCAATTTCTGCGCCCCGGCGACAAAGTGGCGCTTCTCTCCCCATCCTACTATTGCGACACCGCCAAGGTGAACCAGGCCGCCGAAATCATCCGCTCGTGGGGCTACATTCCGGTGATTGGCGACAATGTCGACAAGACCTTCATGGGCAAATATGCCGGCACCGACGAGCAACGTCTGGACGACCTGCGCAAAGCCCTGTCCGACCCCGACATCAAAGCCATTGTCTGCAACCGCGGCGGCTACGGGACGCTGCATTTCATCAACACGCTGCCGCTGGAGTATCTGACAGCGCACCCCAAATGGATTGTCGGCTATAGCGACATCACCACCCTTCACGCCATGGCGGTGAGCGCCGGCGTCATGAGTATCCACGGCATCATGAGCGGCGGCATGGCCGCAGCGAACGGCGAAGGCTATCCGACCACGCTGTTGCGCGACATGCTGCGTGGCGTCATGCCCCGCTACCATGTGCCCCCCCACCCCTACAACCACCCCGGACAAGCCACCGGAACACTGGTGGGCGGCAACCTATGCACCTACACCCCACTGGCAGGAACCGTGGCCGACATACTGCAGCACCAAGACATCATCCTTTTCATCGAGGAAATTGACGAACCCTACCGCAATATCGACCGACTCTTCAACATGATGGTCAAACGCGGTCTGCTGGCCAACTGCCGTGGCATTGTGCTGGGCGACTTCTCCGGTTGTGGCACCGACATGGACTATGCCTCTGTGGAGGAGATGCTCCACACCTATCTGAAGGACTATGACATCCCCGTATTGTGCGGCTTCCCCGCCGGCCACGGCGACGTGAACCTTCCGCTGGTGATGGGCGCACCCGTCAAGATTAACGTCGATGCCAACGGCGGCACTATCGACTTCGGTATCGGCAACAGGACCAATGACTTCAACATCATCGACGCCCTCCCCACCGACACCATTCCCGCCCCATAGCCCGACCGCCTTTTTCACCCCCAAACCACGCTGTGACAGAAACTTTTTTGCAAAAAAATCTGAATTGTTAAGGATTTTTTGTATTTTTGTACTGCAATAGCTTGGGATAATTATATCCCAAAACATTAAGTATTAATAAAATATATCAGATGAAGAAGCTACTGGTACTTTTGGCTTTTGCCGTTATGCTACAAGTCAGCGCCCAAGCGCAGTTTGTTCGCTATGGTGCCCGACTGAGCAACGGTGTCTCCTATGTTTCCGACGACCTTTTGACCCACTCCCCCATTTTGGGATTCAATCTGGGCGGTTATGTCGACTATATGTTCACCGAATGGAAGAACCCCTGGGCCGAGAATATCTACCTTGAATTCGGTTTCAATATCGTCCGCCGCGGAACCAACTTCCGTCAGGTATGGGTCGACATGCTCTCGGTGCGACAAGGATTCTACCACAACTGGTATGCGCAGATACCCGTGCTGGCCGGCTTCAAATACGAGATACCGCAGCTGCCCGCCGGCAACTACGTGAGTTTCTATCTGGGACCGACGTTCAATGTGGGACTTTTCGGACGGTTGTGGGACCGCAAGGTAACGCCCGGCATGCCGCAACGCACCCACAACTACGACACCTACATCACCGGCGACAAAAACGACCGCCGTTCCTTCCAGCACATGCGCCGTATCGATGTCGGAGTGGTGCTCGGTTTGGCCTACCAGTGGCACAATTTCACCTTCGACCTCTATCTGGACCACGGCTTCATTGCCCTGATGCGTGAAGACGACGTGCTCAACGGTGTGGTATACAGCAACGGGACGGGCGATGGAACAGGCGACGGCTCCGGTTCTGGCACCACCACCAACGACAACCGCAACGCCTACACCGGCACCAACCAAGCCATCATGCTTGGCATCGGCTATCAGCTGCCCATCAACCGATAATTTTTTGTTTGCAGTTCGAACAATCAAAAGTTCTGTGAAGCCTATGCCCCGTCGGCATCGACTTCAAAACAGACGTCGTCCCTTTATCATCACAAAAACAACAATTCCTTATGAAAAAAAAATTATTCGTAGTCTTCGTTGGACTGGTGCTTGTCAGCATGGGTCTGACACCGTACAACGCACAAGGCCAAGTAAAAACCCTCGTTAAAGAAATCCGTCAGATCCTACCCATTTCATTAGGTACGATGGGCGACATGACTGAGGTGAATCAGGTCGACGGCAACATCGAATTCACCATCCAATGCAACGAAGAGTTTGTGGACATAAAAACATTGCAGCAACAACCCGACCAGTTGAGACAGACGATGAAGCAGTCGATGCTGGCTCAGAAAGACGACCCCAATGTGAAACTGCTCATTGACGAGTTCTCCAAGTACAACAAAGGCATCACCTACCGTTTCATTGGCAAAAACAGCGGCCAATCCGTCAAGGTCAGCCTCACTCCCGACGATTTGAAAGAAATCAAGAACACTCCATCGACCGTTGTCGACGTTGAGAAACTGCTCGAGATGAATGTACAGAGCAGCAATACCCAGTGTCCGATGGTTATTGGCAACGGCCTTGTGTGGAGCAAAATCGCCATTGAAGGCAACTATGTGGTTTATTATTATGATGTCGACGAAGACTATGCTTCCATCGATCTGATGAAAGCCAACGAGGATCTGATACATCAGTCGCTCATTGACGAGCTGAAAGCCTCACAAGACGCCGACGTAACCCTCAAAACATTTATCAAATTGTGCAAACAGAGCCATAAAGGCATTGCCTACCGCTACATTGGCAGCACCACGGGAGACACGGGCACATTCTACATCACAGCCGACGAATTGGAGCTCCTCTAAGCCGCACACGCCTGTTGCGAGCGGGATATAAGGACTTGAATCAAAAAGAAACAGCATCCAGTTGGACATCGGATGCTGTTTCTTTTTATGGCGTGGCCTCGGAAGGGCTTATTTCTTCTCATCGGCTTTCACCTTGGCGTATTCGTCGTTAAGGCCTTTGACAATCTCGTCGGTGATGTCCATACCCTCGTCGCCATAGAGGATGGGGCTGCTGCTGAAGGAGCGAGACAGGATGAGGGTGAATTTCTGGTTCTGGGCATTGTAGTCGCGGATGAAGTTGTAGACGGCATGCGTCATTTTCTCACTTTCGGTCAGCGTCTTCTGTGCCACCTCTTGAGCGTACTGAGCCTCGAGGCTCTGCAAGCGCTGAGAGCGTTCCTGCAGTTCTTTTTCTTTGGTCTGCTGCTGGCTGAGGGTCATGTTCTCGCCGCCGTTCTTGATGTAGGCCTCATAGTCCTTCTGGAACTGGGAAATCTGCTGCTTGTAGCTGCTTTCCTTGGCGGACTGGAAGTCCTGAAGCTGCTTCTGCAGATCGATGGCGTACTGATATTTGGCCATCAGCGTGTCGGTGTTGATATAAGCGATGGTCAGACCGCCTTCGCCCGACACCACCGGCTGCTTGGCATCGGCATTCACCAGGCTGTGGCTTTTGGCGCCAATACCGGTGAAGTGGAAGATGTAGAGCAGGATGAGGCCCACCAGCAGGATGCAGTTGACGATGGGGAGGCATTTGCACGAGCATTTCTTCTCGCTTTTGCATTCGCATTTTTCGGTCTCGGCCACCGGAGTCGCAGATTCAGGGGCTAAAGATGTTTCGATGTTATTGACGATTTGTTCTTCTTGGTTTGTGATATTCTCTTCCATGGGAGCGATTTTGTTGATATGTTTTTTTTATTGAAAAGATTTTAGGGTCGATAATTTGTCACGAAGTCGCTGGACTGCTTCAGCCTTCCTGTTCGCCGATGGTGTCGATGGCCCTTTGTACGCGGCGGATGGTTTCCTCTTTTCCCAGCATCATGACGAGGGTAAGCATGTCCGGTCCGACGGTTTTGCCCACCACGGAGAGACGCAGCGAGTTCATCACCTGTCCCATATTCAGCTGGTTGCCGACGATATAGTCGTCGAGCAGCGCCTTGTGGATGGCATCGTATTCGAAGGGGACGCTGTTGAGGATTTCGATCACCTTGGCCATGTGGGTGGTCATGCCCGGTTTCCAGCGTTTCTTGATGGCCGCCGGGTCGTATTCGTTCGGAGCCACGAAGAAATAGCTGGTGGTGTCCCACATCTCGCTGATGAAATTGATGCGTTCCTTCATCATGCCGCACACCTTGACGATGTACTGGTGGGGGAAGGCAGCATGCTCGAAGTCGAGTGCGGCATCGGCATTGTCGGCGACGCTGATGCCATGCTCTTTGAGGAGCGGCAGGAACATCTCGGTCACCTCCTCGTCGGAGTGCATCTGCATGTATTCATGATTGAACCACTTGGCCTTTTCGACGTTGAACTTGGCGCCACTTTTGGAGATATGCGCCACGTTGAAGAGGCGGATCAGGTCGTCCATGGAGAGGATTTCCTGTTCGGTGCCAGGGTTCCAGCCCAAGAGGGCCAGGATGTTGACCACCGCCTCGGGGAAGTAGCCCCGTTCGCGGTAGCCGCTGCTCAGTTCGCCGCTTTTGGGGTCGTGCCAGTCGAGCGGGAAGACGGGGAATCCCAGACGGTCGCCGTCGCGTTTGCTCAATTTGCCGTTGCCCTCGGGCTTGAGCAGCAGTGGCAGGTGGGCGAACTGCGGCATGGAATCCTCCCAACCGAAGGCGCGGTAGAGCATCACGTGGAGCGGTGCCGACGGCAGCCACTCCTCGCCACGGATGACGTGGCTGATCTTCATGGTATGGTCGTCGACGATATTGGCCAGATGGTAGGTCGGCATGCCGTCGCTCTTGAAGAGCACCTTATCGTCGAGCAAGTTGCTATTCATGGTCACGTCGCCGCGAATCAAGTCGTGGACTGTAATTTCGGTGTCGACGGGGAATTTGAAGCGCACCACGTAGGGTTCGCCGCTCTCGATGCGACGCTGCACCTCGTCGGCCGGCAGGCTCAGGCTGTTCTGCATCTGGCTGCGCGTATGGCAGTCGTACTGGAATGTTTTCTTCTGAGCCTCATACTCTTTGCGTTTGGCTTCCAGCTCTTCGGGGCGGTCGAAGGCGTAGTAGGCCCAGCCGTCGTTGATGAGCTGGTCGGCATACTGCTTGTACATCGGTTTGCGGTCGCTCTGACGGTAGGGGCCATAGGGGCCGCCGATGTGGACACCCTCGTCGAACTGGATGCCCAGCCAGGTGAGGGCCTCGATGATGTATTGTTCGGCGCCCGGCACAAAGCGTGTCTGGTCGGTATCTTCGATGCGGAGAATCATCTTGCCGCCGTTCTGGCGGGCGAAGAGATAGTTATACAAGGCGGTGCGGACGCCGCCGATGTGGAGCGGTCCTGTGGGACTCGGTGCAAATCTTACTCTAACTTCTTGTGGCATAAAACTAGATTAGGTAGTATTACTAATTACAAAACGGATTTACAACGACACTTTCGCGAAATTATTGCCATAGTGTCGATAATTTTTGTCGCTAGGCTGGCGGCATGGGAGCCCCGCCTGGATTTTTCCAAAAGAGAAGTCACTCGGGATTGTCCCCCAGTAATGAAAAACAGGGTGTCTACCATAACAGGACGGCTGTAAGCAAAAACAGGTGAATGTGACGCAAAGTGTAAACCAAAATCGTGACGGCGTAAACCAGATAAGGGATATGAAGCAAACAATGTGAACCAATTCAGTTTTGCTTAGGCGTCGGCTCGGCCGACAACCGCTCCAAATCTGTCAACCAATTTCAGGGAAAGTCACTACCAAGGTGCAAGATTGATACATTATTTGATGTTTTTGAGAGTGTATTCAGCAAAATATTATAATATTTTGATGGTTATATTCGCAAGAATTAGTATATTTGCATTATAATATTAATACAGAAACAATGCATATTAGTCGGATAATGAGCGATGTAGTCGCCAAAAAGATGCACCTTGGGAAAGCTATTGTGCTGATTGGTGCCCGTCAGGTAGGCAAAACCACCCTGCTGAAAGAATGTCTGAAAGGGCAGGAAAATGTGCTTTGGATGAACGGCGACAATCTGGAGACCCGTACACTGATGGCGAACATTACGGTGGATCGCTATCGGAGTATGCTTGGGAAAAACGATATTGTCGTTATCGACGAGGCCCAGCGCATCGAAGATATCGGGCTCAAGAGCAAATTGCTGACGGACAATTTTCCAGATGTACAGCTCATCATTACGGGCAGCTCATCGCTTGATCTGGCCAACAAGGTCAACGAGCCCTTGACGGGACGCAAGTGGGAATACCGTTTGTTCCCTTTGTCGTATGGCGAGTTGGCGGCACACTACGGAGCCATGCAGGAGTGGCAGAAACTCCCCCTACGGCTGGTGTTTGGCAGTTATCCCGACGTAGTATGCAATCCAGGCAACGAGCGCGAGGTGCTGAACAATCTCACCGAAAGCTATCTATACAAAGATGTCCTTGTTTGGGAACGCATCAAGCGGCCCGACAAAGTGGTCAGGTTGTTGCAGGCTTTGGCGTTCCAGGTAGGCAGCGAGGTGTCGGCCAACGAGCTGAGCCGAATGGTGGAACTCGACCGTGCCACCGTGGAAAAGTATATCACCCTGTTGGAACAAGCTCAGGTCATTTTCCGCCTAGGTGCCTTCAGCCGTAATTTGCGCACAGAAATCAAGTCGGGGCGCAAAATCTATTTCTACGACAACGGCATCCGCAATGCGCTTATCAGCAACCTGTCGCCAATAGACATGCGTGCCGACATAGGTATCTTGTGGGAGAACTATATGGTAAGTGAGCTGCTGAAGAAAAACAACTACGACCTCACCTATGCAAAGCCTTATTTCTGGCGTACCACGCAACAGCAGGAAGTTGACTATATAGAAGAGTGCGACGGGCGGATGAAAGCATACGAATTCAAGTGGAGCCCCACGAAAAAGGCCAAAATCAGCAAAACTTTTCTCGGAGCATATCCCGACGTGGAAGTCAAGACCATCACGCGAGAGAATTATATGGACATTTTATAAACGTTTTCTGCTTTATTATCATGGAGAACATCAACGACAATGGAGAGAGGGGCAACTGTTGCAAAAAATGCAACAACTGCTACTGATGGAAAAACATATAATGTTGAATACTTTAACCTAGATGTCATAATTTCCGTTGACTATCGTGTAAAAAGTCAACGTGATACTTTTGTATTAGTGAAAATCAGTTGAATTCTAATGCAAATAATTGAAACCTTGCAATATGCACCAACTTGTTGTGCAGAGGCCCCTTGTGCAACATCAGGCGCAGAACAACTATCTTATCGTTTCGATGCATTTGGGGGAGGGTAAAAATGCACCGTATTATTTCACATTTCCCAGTAGTTCTTTTGCCGTCACTTCCATCTTGTTGAAGGAGAACCATCGCTTGCCGAGATCCTTCAATGAAGCGCCAATATGATAGACAGTGTTGTCTATGCAAAGGTAGCGGTCGTGAATCTTGTCGTACTCGCGTTTGCGCATCACCATTCGCCCGACTTCGGGTTGAAGTAGTTCCAAAATGGAACTAGTTGAGGTGCGTTCAAACTCGCCGATCTCATAGATGTTTTTCAGATGTTTGGTGATGGCTTGGCGACCCGTTCCAAACAATTCTGCCATCTATACCTGAGTGAGCCATACTGTTTCATCATTCAACCTGACTTCTAACCGAACATCATCATCTGGCTGGTAAAGGATTATCTCACCCGATGTGTCGGGTGTTCTGGATTGGTCACTAACCGCTACTGGCCGAGGACGCAAAAACGCCAGCCGAACCAGCACAAGCGCTAGCGGTTCCGCTGTTCGTCGAAGCGGCTGGAAGCGCCGTTCAGAGTGAGTGTCAGAATCGGAGCGTTTTTGATGGGGCGGTAGACATCGCCCTCCTTGGTGCAATAGCTCCACTGCAGCGTCGACGGATCGAATCGGATGACTGGGTCCTTAACCTCGGCGTCTTCCAAGGCGAATCCGAAATGCGCCTTGTTGTACTCCGGTTCAAACTGCGCCACAAGACGCACGTTTTCGCCCTCCTTCAGGAAGAGATACTGCATAAATGAGTTGTTGTATTTGTCCGACATTTCCGGATCCTCGCCATTGTTGGAGCAGAGGTAGTAGACCCTGCCCTCGGCGTCGGAGAGGCGGAACAGCTTGCTGATTTCGCACTCCAAGGGGTTTCCGACCATGGCGACGCGATGGCCCTTGTCGGTCTTGTAGACGAGGAAGGAATACATCGGGTTAGGGCTCCACTCATGGTAATTGAGAATACCTGCATCGCCATCGGCCGAGTGGAAATCGGTGACGAAGTCGATCTGTGGGCTATAGTAGGCAGCCAATTCCAGCAGTCGAAAGAGGAACTGCTCCTCGGGGAACGCCGTTGTGTTTTCACTGCGCGAACCAGTGTCGAAACCGCCATGGTCATAGGAGCGGCCCAAGGCAAAAGCAATATGGTCCAGTGCTTTTCGGATGTCGTCGGCCGGATAGTATTTGCGTTCGCCCTTGGCGTACCGGTCCAATTCACGTATGGCCGTCCAAACCGAATCCCTCAGATTGACCGACTCGTCATTGTCATCGACAAGTAGCGTTATCGCGCCACTGTCGGCCAGCTGCTGCATGTAACCAAGGACCGATTCGGGCATGGCGTCTGGGTTGACGCTCTCACCGACATAACTGCTGCTGACGGTGTCCGACTGGACCGTTTCCGGCTGGTGAGAACAGGATGCCATCACCAAGAGGCAAAGCGAAAGAAAATATATTTTTTTCATCGGAAAAAAGATCCATTCATCATGTAATTACCAGCCCATAACGTCCGACAGACGAAAATATTGTCTGCGCCGAAGCCTTGCCGTCGGAAACAAAGAAGACTCACAAGCGTGATACACTCTTCATCAAGTAGTCAGATTGAGGTTTTTGTTATTTCGAGAATGAAAAAAAAGAGCGGTGACAAGAAATGGCACACCTATTATCTACTTTTGCAGTCGAAAAATCTCAGAAATGCAAAAAAAGACAAACACAATTGACCATCTGCGCAAGCGACTGCTGGATTGCGAGGATTATATCCTGCGTATTGTAAAGCCATTCGATGGCTATTGGGACAAGGCGACGACGGAGGTGATCGACGACCACCTCAGAACCCGGCAATGGATTCTCAACGAGATGTTTGCGATGCATGCCACCAAGGCCGAGGTGCGGCGCTTCGAGGTGGTCAACGAGCGGCTGCTGGCGCTGACGAAGCAGCTGAACGAGCGTCACCGCACGCTGCAGGACCAGATGGCCGCCATCCACACCCTCGGCGGCGAACCCTTCGAGTTGGAGACCACCCTCCTCTATAGTCACAACTATGATGATCCGCAACTCTTCCCGATGGAGTAGGATGCCTTCTATGGCTCGCGGTGGAACGAGATGCTGTGGGTCATCGGCGAGAACTCACGGTTGGACGACATCTGCTGGTGCTGTGGTGACCACATCTGCGACCTCGACGACGGCCAGACCTGGGCCGAAGGCCCCCTCCGCATCCCCCAACTCGACCATGTTTGCGTCTGCTACGCCGTCCACGCCCTCTGCACCCACATGCGCTACTCCATCCCCGACCTCCTCCACATGACCACCTACGCCTTCAACTACCAGATAAATACGAATGTCGACCCTGTGCCACTTGAAGGATAAAATGAATCGAATTCAGAAAAAATTCGTATCTTTGCACCGTAAGTAATTGCTCATAAATGAAAAGCTCAAAAGAAAAATTGTTGCAAATTCAAGAGAATACGTAAAAGACCATTTTGATTTCCCCGACCCAGAGGCAGAGATAAAAACAATGTTTACTGATGGATTGAATAATCCCGATTATGAATTATAAATTGAACAAATATTAACCTAACAAATTTATTTTTATGCTGTACAAAGTAACTGTTAAATCCGACTTGAACTCCAACGGTGTTCGTTTGGAAAAAGGGATGTCTGTTGAAGTAGCATTCCACCAAAAAGCCACTTTGTCATCTTTATTAAGCGATGGAAAGGGGCAAGAGCTTGTAATTAATGCATTCAAAACCAAGTATGGCGTAGATGTAAAGAAAGCAGGTGCGTTTACTTCAAGATATTTAGATCTGGAGACAATCAATTAAAACGTTTGTGTTATGAAAGATGTTAAATTTGAGCCTTGGAAAGGTAAAAACTACAACACCAGCGGATTCAATGGTAAGAAAATACTAGTGATTGGTGAAAGCTTTTACTGTTCAGAGGAAGATGCTGTAGCAACATTGACGACAAAAATTGTAAAAGACTATCTTGCAATAAGGAAGGGGGAATGCCGCGAAAATAAAGGTGGGTGGACAAATACTTATCTCAAATTCGAACGTTCGCTTATAGGCAAAGAAACCACCCCAAAGGAAAGTCGAGAGATATGGGATTCTATAGCGTTCTATAATTATCTTCAAGTTCCAATGTCTGGCGCCAGAGAATCGGGTTTCACAATAGACTATAAGAATGCAGAGAATGCTTTTTTTGAAGTGATAAATGAATTGCAGCCAGATTTAATCATTGTTTGGGGTGTGGGTAAGTTGTTTAATAATTTGCCAGAGGATAGATGGACATGGGATAAGCCATTAAATGTAGAAGGATGGGATATACAGAATGGCTTTTATCAATTAGACAACAAGAAGCAAGTTCGCTGCGTGGCAGTGTATCATCCCTCTACGGGTTACCAGTGGGATTGGTGGCATAAAGTTATTTCAAGATTCTTGTAAAAAGTATTTGGGCTTCGAGAAAAGTTATATTTCCTAGACGGGTGCATCATATTACGGTGCACCTTTTTATTTTAGCTGAAAGCAATAAGCTGAGTTTCGAAGGAACACTACTGTCATCCTACAGGAACCATGGAGGTATGCAAAATATGAGTAAAATTTGAGTAAAAGGGGAGTAAAACCTAAAGATGCATTATGGGTTGAGACTTAATATTATCTGTATAATTTTACATACGAGCATAGAAATTTTATTTGTGTGTCATAATATGGCATTCAGGTGTTATACTTTTGCATCTTGAAAAGTTAAACAATCAATAATTAGTCAACCCTTAAAACAAAAAGATTATGAGCAAAGTATTCAAAGTGACCCCTAAGCGGGTGAAAAGAGCGAACGGACTGGTGCTGACGCCGGAGATGTCGGTGATTGTCACCTGCAACATGAGTACCATAACGCCCTTCTACAATGGCGCTAAGGAGGTGCAGGAACGCTATATGCAAGTCTATGGATTCGACTATAAAAAGGCATGCTGTACTCAAAGCGATTTTGACTATCAGAAGTTGGATTGAGGGCCGAGAATCATGAGACTGTACGTAGAAAAACGGATGCTAGGTGTGTGCGATGGAGACTCGGACAAAGTGGAGCTGACAACGGGCATCATCGAAGCCTTCCTACACGACATTGAGGTTTTTCCCCAAATAGGCTTCGACCCGCAGGTAATTGCCGACATTGTGTGTGAGTTCCCGTCGGAGAACGAGCGCACCCAAGCCCTGATGAAACGCTACGACATCACCGAGAGGCAGGCGCTGTTGGTGCAGCGCCTGCCTTTTCAAGACGCTCCACTCTATTTCAGTGCGACGGAATATCACCGACAGGTGAAACGGCTAAAAACATTGCTGAAGTTGCAGCAAGAGATGCAAGATGTACTGAACAACTAATAACAAAATCATGGAACTTTACGGAAAACCTATTATTACAACGTCGGAGGATGGCACCATCAATATAAAGGTACTGCCTATCACCCCAGAGTATATAGATACACGTCTGGCAGAACTGGCAATACCTGCAGAATTCAACTACGATGTCAGAGAGTATGAAGCGCTTATCCAATGTGCTTCATCGCACAAAGATGCGGTAGAGAGGCTTAAATGGCGGTTCGGATTCGGGCCACAGGAGGCAGAATTTCTATTGGGGCTCACTATTGATGAGAAGAAGGTGTTTTTCATCCAGGAGAACTGTGAGGCTGAAATTGCCAAGTGGGAAGCGCTGAAAAAAGCACTTGCTGTGCAATAAAATGGCACAAATGGCGTTGTTTTATACATGGAAAACATAAACGACAAGATAATCATCTATCAGACCGACGATGGGCAGACCGCCATTGATGTGCGGTTGGAAAACGAGACGGTATGGCTGAATACCAATCAAATGGCAATGTTATTTGACAGGGAAGAATCTAATATTCGCCGCCATGTATCCAATGTGTTTAAAGAAGGTGAGTTGGAGCGAGAGAATAACGTGCATTTTTTACACGTTAATGGTGTAAAGAAACCGGTACCATACTACACACTCGACGTCATCATCTCCGTCGGCTATCGTGTGAAGAGTCAACGTGGCACGCAGTTCCGCATCTGGGCCAACCGCGTGCTGAAGGACTATCTCGTCAAAGGTTATGCCGTCAACGAGCGTATCCACAAGGAGCAGATCGGGGAATTGCGGCAGCTGGTGGGCATGCTTGGCCGGACCATACAGAACCAACCGTTGCTTTCGACCGACGAGACCAATGCACTCTTCAATGTGGTGACCGACTACACCTACGCTCTCGACACCCTCGACAGTTACGACTACCAACGGCTTACCATCAACGATACCACCAGCGATGCCCCTTTCCATGCCACCTACGACAACGCCATGCAGGCTATCCGCTCGCTGAAGGAACGCTTCGGCGAGAGCGCACTCTTCGGCAACGAGAAGGATGAGTCGTTCAAGAGCTCCATCGGGCAGATCTACCAAACCTTCGACGGCGTGGAGCTCTACCCCAGCACCGAGGAGAAGGCCGCCATGCTGCTCTATCTTGTCACCAAGAACCACTCGTTCAGCGACGGCAACAAACGCATCGCCGCCACGCTGTTCCTCTGGTTCCTCAACAACAACCGCATTCTCTACCGCGAGGATGGAAGCAAGCGCATAGCCGACAACACTCTTGTGGCTCTCACGCTGATGATTGCCGAGAGCCGCCCTGAAGAGAAGGATGTGATGGTAAAGGTGGTGGTGAACCTTATAAACAAGAATAACGTATGAACGTACTGAAGAAATATACCTGGCTGGTGGGGACGCTGATGCGGGCGGGTGAGAAGGGACTGACCTTGGAGCAGATTGGCGACCGATGGAATGCCACGGAGGATCTGCATGAACATGGTGCTTTCGCGCGGCGCTCTTTCCACCGTCACCGCAGCGAGATTATGGATCTTTTCGGCATCGAGATTGAGTGCTACGTGGATGGCGGTCAGTACCGCTACCGCCTGGCCGACGATGGCGGCAGGGAGTACTTCCACCAGTGGATGATGGACTCCATAGCGGTGAACCACGTCGTCGCCGACAGCCGCGAGGCAGCACAGTACATTTCTGTGGAGCCGACGAACGACACGGCATTGCCAATCATACTGGAGGCGCTGAAGGAATGCCGCAAAGTGGAATTTGACTATAAGCCCTATTGGGCTGATACGGCGACCCATTATTTTGATTTCCAACCTCACGCCATCAAGATGTTTGAGCGGCGATGGTATCTTATCGGCCGCTACAAGAAAGATATGCCGTTTCTCATTCTTGCACTCGACCGTATCGACCATTTCGAGATAAGAGAAGCAACATTCCGTCGCGACCCCGACTTCAATCTTGAGGAACTATTTGACGGCGCATTTGGTATCACCGTCGGCGACGGTGAAGTGGAGAGTGTCTGGTTGGAAGTGGAGGAGCATCAAGCCAACTATCTTCGGTCGCTTCCCCTGCATCGTTCACAAATGGAATTGACGAGCAGACACGAAGGGTTCGCCCTCTTCGCCCTGCGGGTACGACTGTCTTATGACTTGCGGCAACGAATTCTTTCGCTGGGTAGCACGGTGGAAGTGCTGAAGCCGGAATCGTTGAGAAACGAAATACGAGAAGAAGCGAAGGCAATGCTAGCGAAATACCAGGAAGAAGACGCGTAACGAACAGCTTCGCTATTGGGCGCAAAAAAACACAGCGACAGCAAGTTTCACACTTCTTACCGGTATAAAAAAATCTCACAAGTCAAATTGTTTGAGCTTGTGAGACTTTTCAGCGGAAAGACAGGGATTCGAACCCTGGGACCAGGCAAGCTGGTCAACGGTTTTCGAGACCGCCCCGATCGACCACTCCGGCATCTTTCCATGTATTCCAATCAGTTAGGAGCAAAAAAGTGCTTTTCCACTCCCCGATTTCGGTTTGCAAAAATACAAACTTTTTTGATAACCGAAAACTTTTTTTTGCACCTCGAGAGCCACGCTGCCAGAAGAGACATTTGCAACAACCTCATAACAAACACCTTGCAAAAGTATGGAATGATTCAAAAAAAAGCAATGGTGCGCAGCCGACAAAAAATATTTTGTCAGGTGTCCATAATTTACTACTTTTGCAAAATTATTGGCAGACAGCGCGCCAAGCCCTGTAACTGCAAAAAGCTCTTAAAAATAGTTAACTGCCACAAGTTTTCATACAACCCAGATACGAAACAATAAAAAAAATACAAACCGTCGACAAAACGACAACAAACAGAAAGGAGCCACCATGAAAAGATTCATTTTGACACTGGCCTTGATACTGGCAGCAGTCACCGCAACCGCAAACGGAGTCCGTTACTTCACCCGTCCGCAAGCCACTCGCGTTGCTCGGGCGCTTGATGCCCAAACCGAGCTGATGATATACTGCGGCTACGAATACGAGCTGGCCACCTACGTTATCATCAACGAAGTGTGGGCAGAGCCGGTGAACAGCAAATATTACGAGATCTGGCTGTACGGATTCGACGCCTACACCGGCGAAGAGATCTACATGCCCATCGACCTCTCCTGCATCTGGCTCTACAACCACTACGGCAACAGAATGTACAACGCGGCACAGTATCTGCGTTTCCGCAGCATGGCGACCACACCCAACTTCTACTGGACCATGCCGCCCTACCACTCCTTCGTGCGTCACTACCACGACCCGCACTTCAACCGCATGTACACCTACCACTACGAAGTGCATCGCTTCGGATGGCGTCCGCCCCATGTCAGCCACGGCGCCCCCGCCCCCCTGCCGCCCTACTACATGCGCACCCCCTCCACTCCGGCCTACGTCCCCACCCACCCCTTCACGCCCGGCGTGAACTACCCGCAGACACCTGACGGACA
This sequence comes from uncultured Bacteroidota bacterium, assembly GCA_902793295.1. Lineage (GTDB taxonomy): Bacteria > Bacteroidota > Bacteroidia > Bacteroidales > P3 > Colimorpha. Next base: position 69,528 of record CADBDA010000013.1, on the reverse strand, counting down.
CGGCTACCTGGGCAGCGGCCGCAACACCACTGGCACCCGCAACACCGGTGTCAACAACAGCAACGGCGGCGAGCGCAGCGGCGACAACCGCAGCAACGCCGGCAACCCCGGAATCAGCAGCCGTAACGGCAACAACAATGGCAATGGCCACAACACCGGCGTCAGCAACAGCCGCGGCAACAATGTCAACAACGGAACGTCCACCTCGCGAGGAGACAACACCAACAGCGGTACCAGCGCCACCCGCGGCAGCAACACCAACAGCGGTACCAGCGCCACTCGCGGCGGCAACACCAACAGCGGCACACCAACAGCGGTACCAGCGCCACTCGCGGCGGCAACACCAACAGCGGCACCAGCACCACTCGCGGCGGCAACACCAACAGCGGTACCAGCACCAGCCCCACCCGTGGAAACAACACCCACACTGGCACCAGCACCACTCGCGGCACCAGCACTACCAATGGCACTACCACCAAAAGCAGTACCAACACTACCAACAACAACACCGCTACCAGCACCTCGCGTGGCACGAACACCCACACCGGCACTTCCACCACCCGTGGCAGCAACAACAGCGGCACCACAACTACCCGTGGCAACAACAACAGCGGCACCAGCAGCTCGCGTGGAACCAACACCACCACCCACACCGGCAGCCGCAACAGCAGATAAACAACTGATATGAACGAATTGAAATCAAGCGAATTGGTATTGGCTCCCTCTGGGAGCCTTTACCATATTAATATGACCGGCGAGCAACTGGCCGACGACATTTTCCTGGTTGGCGACCCCAACCGCGTCAACATGTTCAAAACGCTCTTTGACAGCATTGAATTCGAGAGCCAGAACCGCGAAATCCACTCCCTGACAGGCCGCTACAAAGGGCACCGTTTTACGGCGCTGAGCACCGGCATGGGATGCGACAATATCGACATTGTGGTCACCGAACTCGACGCAGCCGCCAACATCGACCTTGCCAGCCGTACCGTCAAGGCAGAGCACCGCACGCTGAACATGGTCCGCATCGGCACATCGGGATCGCTGCATAGCGACATCCCCGTCGGATCGCTTGTAGCCTCGGCATACGCCATCGGACTGGACGGACTGCTGAACTACTACCAGCACGACGACAGCCAACTGGACGAACCTATGGCCCAAGCCTTCGAGCGCCACATGCAGCTGCCCAGCCGCATGGCCCGCCCCTATTGCGTTGCCGGCAGTCCCACGTTGTTGCAGCGCGTGGCCCCCTTCACACGGCAAGGCATCACCGCCACCGCGCCCGGCTTCTACGCCCCCCAAGGGCGCAACATCCGCATAGCCCCCAGCATCAGCGACCTCAACGAGAAGCTGGCCACCTTCAGCTGGAACAACCTAAAGGTGACCAATCTGGAGATGGAGACCTCCGCCATCTACGGGCTATCGGCATTGATGGGCCACAACGCCCTGACGGTCTGCCTGATTATCGCCAACCGCGCCGACGGCACCTTCCTGAACAGCTATCACGACCAGATGCGTGACGCCATTGTCCGCATCATGGACACCATGGTCTAACCGCACAAACCCTCGCAATATGCGCATCTTCCCAACCCTGACGAAGCACCTGCTGACCTTCGTGCTGCTAGCCGCAGCAGGCACGTTGAGCGCCCAGACATCGTACATTGTCGAACAATTGGGACGCGACGCGCACCACATCGTGCAGTCGCTAGGCGCCTTTGTCGGCAACGAACGCGCCGAGAGCCAGCAATTCGACATCACCTACATGCCCTCCGGCAACCGAGTGGAAGGCGTGATGATCATCAACACTGCCGACTACCGGTGCACCTTCAAGATGGACCCCAAGACTGACGTCTGCTACGAAGTCATCCTCGATGTGCGCAGCGCTGATTTTCTGCGCGATTTCAACCGCTTGTTCCAAGTCTACCACACCGAGAACCCCGACAGCGACGACAAGACCATGCATTTCGGCGACAAACTGGTGCGCGTGCGTGAAACCAGTTCCACCACCTCCCGTTTCCGCAGCTTCACCCTGACCGAGAAAAGCCGATAAACCAATCCGTTAGCGGCCCACAATACGCATTTTTGCCGACAGGAGCAACAAAGCTGTCCGCAATTCACATTTTTTTTCTATCTTTGCATGTTCAAAAAATATACAGTTTTTCATGCAAAACATTCGTAATGTAGCAATTATAGCACATGTCGACCACGGCAAGACCACGCTGGTGGACCGCATGCTGCACCAAGCCAAACTCTTCCGCGACAACCAAGAGACCGGCGATCTTATTCTTGACAACAACGACCTGGAACGCGAACGTGGCATCACCATTCTTTCGAAGAATGTCAGCGTCCGCTACAAAGGCTACAAAATCAACATTATCGACACCCCCGGCCACAGCGACTTCGGTGGTGAGGTGGAGCGTGTGCTCAATATGGCCGATGGTGTGCTGCTGGTGGTCGACGCCTTCGAAGGCCCTATGCCCCAGACCCGTTTCGTGCTGCAGAAAGCCATCGAACTAGGACTGAAGCCCATCGTAGTCATCAACAAAGTCGACAAGCCCAACTGCGACCCCGAATTGACGCAGGAAGCCGTCTTCGACCTGATGTTCAACCTGGGCGCCAACAACGACCAGCTGGACTTCCCCACCGCATACGGCAGCGCCAAGCAAGGCTGGATGGGACCCGAATGGGACAAGCCCACCGACGACATCAGCTACTTGATGGACCTTATCATCAAGCACATACCCGAGCCCAAGGTGCCGGAAGGCAACACCCAGATGATGCTCTCATCGCTGGACTACAGCAGCTATCTGGGCCGCATCGCCGTGGGACGCCTGAACCGAGGCACCCTGCAGGCCGGACAGCCCATCTGTCTGGTGAAACGCGACGGTGAGAAGATACAAAGCAAAATCAAAGAACTCTACACTTTCGAAGGCCTTGGCAAAGAGCGCACCAAGAACTGCATTGAAGCCGGCGAAATCTGCGCCGTGCTGCTGGACCTCGACAAGAACGTGATGTTCGAAATCGGCGACACCATCTGCGACGCCGAGAATCCCGAGCCCCTGCCCCCCATCAAGGTCGACGAGCCCACCATGAGCATGCTGTTCACCATCAACAACAGCCCCTTCTTCGGCAAGGAAGGCAAATACGTCACCAGCCGCCACATCCGCGAGCGCCTCTACCACGAGTTGGAGAAGAACCTCGCCATGCGTGTGGAGGAGACCAATTCGCCCGACTCGCTGCTCGTCTACGGACGCGGCATCCTGCACCTCTCCATCCTTATCGAGACCATGCGTCGCGAAGGCTACGAGCTACAGGTGGGCCAGCCCAAAGTCATCATCAAGGAAATTGACGGCCAGAAGTGCGAACCTATCGAACAGCTCACCGTGCTGGTGCCCGAGGAATTCTCGAGTAAGGTCATCGATGTCGTCACGCGCCGCAAAGGCGAAGTCGGCACCATCGACACCAAAGGCGACCGCGTGCAGCTCGACTTCACCATTCCCAGCCGCGGCATCATCGGACTGCGCAACACGCTGCTCACCGCCACCAATGGCGAAGCCGTCATAGCCAGCCGCTTCCTCGAATTCCAGCCTTGGAAAGGCGATATCGACGACCACAAATACGGTGCCCTCATTGCCAAGGAGACAGGTGAAGCCACAGCCTACAGCATCAGCAAGCTGCAAGACCGCGGCCCCTTCTTCATCGAGCCCGGCGACCACGTCTATGCCGGTGAAGTTATCGGCGAGAGCCTGCGTCCCGGCAACGACATTGTCATCAATGTGGTCACCGCCAAGAACCTGACCAATATGCGCAGCAAGAGCGCCGACGACAAGTCGACCTGCACACCGCCCATCAAATTCAGCTTGGAGGAAGCCATGGAGTATATTCGCGAAGACGAGTATCTGGAGATCACCCCCAGCCACCTGCGCATTCGCAAGATCATTCTTGACGAGATAGAACGCAAGCGCGCCCGCATCGCCGCCGGCGAATCGGGAGAATAAGCGCCATTTTATAAGGAAGGCCGGTTTTGCTGACCCTCCAAACACAATAGCCTCTCCAGCATTTCTAGATGTTCTAGCACAGCTGGAGAGGCTTTTTTTATGTTTTTCTTATATCCTTATTTTTTCAATCTTTTCTCCGGGTCTCGAGGGGTTTCTGATCCTTTAGAGGGTGGGCCAGGGAGTGGATTCGAGTGTGGTCATTTGGGAGGCGGCGGCGGCGGTTTTTTGTACGAAGTGGCGCATGGGTTCGGGCATGGGGTGGACCAAGTCGAAATGGACCATCTTGAGGGCAGCGAAGGGTGCCAGACGCCGCTCGATGTCGTGGCGTTCGGCATCGGTATGCGCGCCGAAATAATCTTCTGCGAAGGTCTTCCAGATGCGTTGCATCTCGGCCGAGCCAATGTGGAAGAGCCGTTGGGTGATCGCCTCGTCGGGGTTGCAGAAGGTCAGGTACGCCATTCCCAAATCGAAGAGCGGGTTGCCCCAGCGGAAATCGCCCAAGTCGATCCAGAAGTCATGGATTGCGGCATGCGTTTTCTCGTCCAGGTCGGTCGTGATGACATTGCCGATATGCATATCGCCATGCAGGCAGGTGCGGCATAGCGGCACCGCCTCGACCAGACGGCACAGATGTTCCTGTTCTTCCGCAGTGAGGCTGCGGCTCTTGCGAATCTCGCCCATCACGTATTCCGATTCGGAAGCGAACAGCGAAGTGTTGCACGGTTTGGCGTGAAGGTCGCGGCACATCTTGGCGAAGCGGTGGCCGATTTCCTCGCACCGGTCCCGTCGGTTGCTCACGAAGCGAGCGAACGACTCCTTGGGGCTGATGCGGCGAAACTCAGCGCCGAAGCGACGTCCGTCGGTCACCAGCCGTCCCGGCATAGGCGACGGGATGCCCATACGGAACACCGCGTGCGCCGTCTGCAGTTCATTTTGAGGCAAGGACAGCGGCGCCCCCTCGTCGTAGAATTTCACCATGGTCACCCCATCGCGGTGGTTGTAGCTGGTGCTGCAGTATCCGCCGCCACTCTCCACATAGTCGTCGAGCGACACCGTTGTCGCCTCACCATAGTTCATGAAGCCGAAGGTATTGTCGAGGAGCGCCACAAATTCGCGGTAAGGAATCGTCTCGGACAGTTCGATCAGCGCCCCTGCCAACCCCCTGTAGTACCATTCGATGTCCACCCTACCCTGCGGCGCATGGAAACGCTGCCAGAGCGCGTCGCCCAACAAGGTATAGTCGCCCGCGATGGCGCGGAGGTTCGACAGTTTGTCGCCCAACGCCACAATCTTGCCGTCGCGGTCGGCAGCGCGCAGCCGTTCGATTTGTCCCTGACGTTTGCCGCGCCAACCAAGTGTCGCCGAATCAGATGCCGTATCGTGAAGAACCAGCCTTGTCACGCGATCGCCGAACGCCTGACGCAGTTCGTCGGCAGTCACCGCCGTATCCTCCACTACATCGTGAAGCACTGCCGCAGCCAGCATTTCGGGGTCGTTGGTAATCGACGCCACGATGGCAGCCGCCTCCATGGGATGGATCACATAAGGCGTGCCCTTGCCGCGGCGTTCGGTGCCGCCATGAGCAGCGATGGCAAAAGCCGCCGCCTTGTCGAATAATGAGGTGTCAATAGGATTGTTCATAGGCATCCAAATTTGGCGGTCGGTCGAAGCGACAGGCCGCAGGTGAAAAGACGATTCACGATACAATTGCGCCGCGAAAAGTGATTATCATTAATATAATCAAATATTTAAACGCAACAGCACCCTAACTAATAGAACACAAAGGTAGCAAATAAATCTGACATACACTACTGCATGTTGCGGACCGTCTCCTCGTAGTTGCGCAAACTGGAAGTCCGCATCAGCCGTTTGTAGCTTTTTTTGTCGATGAGCGGCTGCTGGTATTCCCAGAAAGCACGCATACGCGCCAGCACCTGCTGGTCGCCCTGCAGCAGTCGGCATGCATTGTCGAAGAGCCTATTGTGCAATGCCAACGAGACCCGCAGCACCTCCGCCTCCGGCAAAGAAGTCCCCTGACGCCATTCGGCAGCCAGCGTGGGACGCGCCAGCAGTCCGCGGCCCACCATCACGCCATGCAGCTGCGGCCAACGCTGCGCGATGCCATCGATATCCGCCACCGACCCCACATCGCCATTGAAGACCACCCGATGGTGCGATGCCGACAGCATACGGCCGAACGCCTCCCCATCGACGGAGCCCTTGTACTGCTGCGATGTCAGGCGCGGATGTATCGTGATAAACTCCAGCGGATAGTCGTTAAGAAGCGACACCACCTCCAACCCCTGCGACGCGTTGTCGAAACCCGCGCGCATCTTCACCGACAGCTGCAGTCCCGGCCGCTGACGGAAGGCCTCCATCAACAGCCTCACGCGATCCGGACGCGCCAGCAGCGCCGACCCGCGGCCCCGTCCCGTCTGTAGCGGGAACGGGCAGCCCATATTGAAGTCGACCCGCCGATAGCCCTGCTGTTCCACCAAGTCGAGCAGCGGATTCAGCTCATCGACATCGGCAGCAATCAGTTGCGGGACCACAGGCGTCCCCTCGTTGTTTGACGCCAAGACGTCGCGCACATCCTTGTTGCGCAGCGACCCATCCCAACGCACAAACGGTGTGAAATAAGCATCCACGCCACCCACCAGCAGCCGGTGGGCGTTGCGATAGAGATAGTCCGTGTAGCCCTGCAGCGGGGCGAAAAAGAGGTGCATTTTCTGTAATGGGTTGTTACTTCTACTCTTCAGTTTTGGTTTTTGAACCCCCGTTCGGTTCTCCCCTTCCGATGTTGCGCAGCCACTGTTCGTAAGTGATACGGTTGAGCGGCGAGTGCTTGGTGAAGCGGCGGAAGGCCCCCTTGTCGGCGTCCGGCAGCTGTTCCAGCAGCTGTTTGCGTTCGTCGTCGAGCGTTGTTGCCGCCGGTGCCTGTTCATTGTAGGGGCATGCCAGCTGGCAGATGTCGCAGCCGAAGGAGTAGCCCCTGCGGTCGAGCGACGGCGGCAGCGACGGATTGCGGTTTTCGATGGTATTGTAGGAAGTGCACCGGCGGGCGTCGACCTGAAAGGACCCAGCCCCCTCCATCCGGACGATGGCCCCATTCGGGCAGGCGTCGACGCAGCGGCGGCAGTCGCCACAGCCGTCAGGCGACGGGCTGTCGTAGCAGTCCGCCTCGGCCGTCGTCACCAATTCGCCAATAAAGCAGTAAGACCCCCATTGCGGGTTGACGAGCAAAGTGTTATGTCCGATCCAGCCCAAGCCCGCGCGAGCCGCCCAGTGGCGGTCGCTGATGGGTGCCGTATCGACAAACGGACGACCCTCGAAGCCCTCGTAAGCCCCGGCGATGCGCTGCATGAGGCTGTAGAGCATCTGTTTGAGCCGTTCGTGATAATCGGTGCCGTAGGCATACTGAGCGATGTGGACCGGCCCCTCCATGCGACGGTCAGGCTTGTAGGCCACCAGCAGCGAGATGACGCTGCGAGCCCCCTCCACCAGCAAGCGCGGATCCTGACGCATATCGGCATTGCGCTGCATGTAGCCCATATCCGCGTGCATTCCTTGCGAAAGCCATTCACGCAGCGGGAATTCGCTGTCGGAAAGTCTCTCGGCACGCGCTATGCCACAAGCCGTGAAGCCCACGTCGGCAGCCAGCGACTTGACCAGAGCAGCCGAGAATGTGATGGTACCGTTATGCTTCAGATTCCCCATCAGCCCCATTGGACTTGTCCTTCTTGCTTCCGCTGTAGAGTTCGAACTGGAGGAAACGGCAGTCGAGCGAACCGTTGAATAGCTGGATTTTGCGGGAAGGATGCAGTCCGATATGCTTCATTGCCTCGAAGTCGGACGTGATGAGCCACACCTCGCAACGTTCGCCATAGAGCCGTTTGAAGGTGTCGCCCAGACGCGTGTAAAGTTCGTTGAGGTCGTCGATTTTGATACGTTCGCCATAAGGCGGGTTGGTGACGATGATGGTGCGGCCCTCGGGCGGTTCCTGGTTTTCGAAGCTGCCGTTGTAGAGCATGACATCCTTGTGGAGTTTGGCGTATTGGAGGTTCTTTTCGGCCTGTTCGAGTACCGAGAGGTCGATATCGTTGCCCCAAATCTCGTAGTCGAAATCCAGCGAACCGATTTTGCGGTCTTCCTGTTCCTTGACGCTCTTCCATTCGCCGATGTTGAAATCGCTCCAGCGTTTGAAAGCGAAATTCTCATGGCGGTAGTACTGCGCTGGGATGCAGTTGGCCATCATGGCCGCCTCGATGAGAAGCGTGCCGCTGCCGCACATGGGGTCGTAGAAATTGCAGTCGCACTTCCATCCCGACAGTTTGATCATGCCAGCGGCGAGCACCTCGTTGATGGGAGCCACGCCCACCGCCTGGCGGTAGCCACGTTTGTGGAGCGATTCGCCCGACGAGTTTAGCAGCAAGGTGACATGGTTGTCAACGATGTGGAGGTTCAGTTTGAAGTCAGCATTCTCGGTGTCGATGCTCGGGCGGCGGTTGAACATGCGGCGGAAGCGGTCGACGATGGCGTCCTTGGTTTTGAGTGCCGCATAGTAGGAATGGGTGAAATATTCGCCCGACGTGGTGGAGTCGATCATGAAGGTACCGTCGACATCGAGTATTTTCTCCCACTTGATACGGTAGACGTTATCGTAGAGCTGCTGATCGTCGTCGGCCTCAAATTCGGCGAACGGTTTGAGGATGGCCAATGCCGTGCGGCAGGTGTAGTTGGCCCGATAGAGCACACGCATGTCGCCCTCGAAGGAGACCGCGCGGGTGAGCGGTTCGATCTGTTCGGCGCCACATTCACGCAGTTCCTCGGCCAAGATCTCTTCGAGGCCGTGCATGGTCTTGGCGACCATCTTAAATTTCTGACTATTGTTTCTTTCAACAGGCACTGTTCTGCCGTGGGATTTCTGGATAATCATGGAGGAGGAGAGGGTATTTTACGTTGATATATTTGTTCGAGGAAAACTTATTTTTCTGTTTTTTGGGGTTTCCAATGGGTGATGCCCGACGGGCTGTGGTAGATGGAGCTGCCACAAGGCTGACGTCCGGCGCAGTTGTCGGTGCGCAAGGTGTAGTGCGGACGCCCCTTGAAGCGGCGATGCAGCTGGCGGCGACGGCGGCGCGAAGGTTCGTAGTGCGACTCGCGGCTTTCGGCGATGGCGATGTTGACGGCATAGCCCGACAGGATCACCACGCAGTTGGCATAGACCCACAACATGATGACCAGCAAGGTGCCGATGGAGCCATAGAGGATGTTGTAGTTGTTGAAGTTGTTGATATAGACCTGGAAAGCCCATGAAAGGCCGAAGATAAGCAAGGTGGAGAGCACCGACCCCGGCGAGAGGAAGCTGATGCGCTGTTTTTTGACCGGAGCCAGATAGTAGAGCAGGCTGAGGGTCAGCAAGGTAAGGAACACCAAGATGAGCCAGCGACCCATACTGAAGGCGATGTAGCTGAGAGTGGTCTCCGCCATGAAGTTGCGACTTATCATGAACTGGATGAAGAACTTGTAGCCGATGAGGAGCGAAAGGATCGCCACCACCAACACATAGAGCAGCACCACCAGCAGGAGGCACAGCAGATAGCGACGCACCAGCGAGCGCCATTCGATGCTATGGCTCACCGAGTTGAACGACTGCAGAAGGCCATGGATACCGTTGGCCGCCAGGATGACCGAGCCCGCAAAGCCGATGGATAGCAAGCTGCTATGCTTGTGTCCCATCACATCGTTGATGGTGTCGGCGACGCGGCCGAAGACCGATTCCGGCAAGATAAGGCGCAGCTGGTTGATGAGTTCATTTTGGAGGCCCTCGATAGGCAGGTAAGGAATCAGCGTGAAGAAGAAGATGAGCAGTGGCGGCAGGGCCATCAAGAAGGAGAAAGCCAACGCCTTGGAGCTCTGCCAGAGGTCGCGGTTGGAGAAATGCTTCAATATTTGGACCAAGGGGATGCCCGAGCAGCCCGGCAGCACCAGCCGGTTGAGGAACGGCAAGATGCGCAGGCCCCAGAAGCGGGACAAGGCGTCGACCCAGCGCATGAGCCACCTGACCAGCGAGGAGCGACGCACGTTGTCGGTCAGCGGCAGATGAATATTCTTTTTGTTAGGGGCATCCATTGCAGAGAGGGTCGAAGCGCTATCAGTCGGAGAGCAAGCTCAAATCGAGGCTTTTGATATGGTGGGTCAGTGCGCCGACCGAGATGAAGTCGACGCCCGTTTCGGCATAGCTGCGGAGGGTCTGGTCGGTGATGCCGCCGCTGGCCTCGGTTTCAAAGCGACCGTTGATGCGGCGCACCGCCTCGCGAAGCGTATCGGTGTCGAAATTGTCGAGCATGATGCGATCCACGCCACCGTGGTCGAGCACACGTTGCAGTTCGTCGAGGTTGCGCACCTCTATTTCGATTTTAAGCTGTTTGTTGTTTTTCTGGAGATAGTCGTGGGTGCGGTCGATTGCCGCCTCGATACCGCCTGCAAAGTCGATATGGTTGTCTTTGAGCATCACCATATCGTAGAGGCCGATGCGATGGTTGGTGCCGCCGCCGCATTTGACGGCATATTTCTCTAGCAGACGCATGTTGGGGGTCGTCTTGCGGGTGTCGAGCAAACGGGTGTGGAGGCCTTGGAGCATGTCGACCATACGGTGTGTTTCGGTGGCGATGCCGCTGAGGCGCTGCATGAAATTGAGGGCGGTACGTTCGGCTGTGAGGATACTGGCCGAAGAGCCCTCGACCGACATCACCCTGTCGCCCACCCGCAGCCAGTCGCCGTCCTGTTTGAGCAAGGAGACTTTCAGTGCGGGGTCGACCAATTGGAAGACACGTTTTCCCACTTCGATGCCGCAGAGGACACCCTCTTTTTTTGCCACCATTTTGGCTTTACCTTGTGCCGATGGGGGAATGCAAGCCAGCGTTGAGTGGTCGCCGTCGCCCACATCTTCCTTGAGCGCCATCAGAATGAGCTCGTCTAAATTGGGTATGTTGGTCATGATTTCAACAGATCTAAAGATTTTGCAAAATTACAACTTTTTTTGCGATTGGCGAAAATAATTTTAACAGATAGAACAAGTTTTGTATTTTTGCATCCGGTTTTGGCGGCAGAATCCGCCAGCAAAACACTTACACTATGAATGTTAGCATAATCAATATAGGCGACGAACTGCTGATAGGCCAGGTGGTCAACAGCAACGCCGCGAGCATGTCGAAGATGCTCATTGCCGCCGGAATGGAGGTAAAAGAGGTTGTCGTTGTGGCCGATCGGGCCGATGCCATCCGAAGCGCACTGGAGCGGTTGATGGCGACGAGCGACGCCGTGCTGATCACCGGCGGACTGGGACCCACGAAAGACGACGTGACCAAACAGGTGCTCTGCGACCATTTTCACAGCGAGCTGGTGGAGAACAGCGAAGCCCTGGCCAATGTGACGCGGCTGTTTGCGCTGCGCGGCTACGAGCTCACCCCCATCAACCGTCAGCAAGCCTGGGTGCCCCGTTGCTGCAAGGTCATCAACAACACGCTAGGCACCGCCCCCTGCATGTGGTTTGAGCAAGACGGCAAAGTGGTGGTGGCCATGCCCGGCGTGCCCTTCGAGATGGAGCACCTGATGCGCACCGAAGTCATCGGCCGTCTGCAGACCCATTTCCACACCTCGTACATTCTCAACAAGAACATCCTGGTGCAAGGCATCGGCGAGTCGTTTTTGAGCGACCTGATTGAAGAGTGGGAACTGGGGCTGCCCCAAAGCATGCGGCTGGCCTATCTGCCCCAAGCCGGCATGGTCAAGCTGCGCATCACCGCCCGCGGCGAAGATCGTGAAGCGCTATCGTCAGCCATCATGCGCGAAGTGAAGAAGCTGTACCTCATTGCCGGACAATACATTGTCGGAGAAGACATGGAGAGCCTTCCCGAAGCCGTTGCCCAGATGTTCCGCATGAACACCCGCACGCTGGCCACCGCCGAAAGCTGCACCGGTGGCACTATTGCCTCGAAGCTCACCGCACTGGCAGGCGCTTCGCAGTACTTCAAAGGCGGAGTGGTAGCCTACAGCAACGAAGTGAAGGAATGCGCCTTGGGAGTGCCCCACCCCACCCTGGAGCAACACGGAGCCGTCAGCGAAGAGACGGTGCGTGCCATGGCCGAAGGCGTGCGCCAACGGCTGGCCAGCGACTACAGCATCGCCACCTCCGGCATTGCCGGACCCGGCGGCGGCACCGACGACAAACCCGTTGGGACGGTATGGATAGCCGTTGCCGGTCCCAGCAGAACAGAGACCCGGCTGAAGCACTTCGGCGACGACCGTCTGCGCACCATCGAGCGCACCTGCAACGAAGCCTTTTCCATGCTGATAGGAATGATGAAAGGAGAATAAGCCATGCCCAAAGGATTGCTCACCATACTGTTGCTTATCGTATCGAACATCTTCATGACCTTTGCCTGGTACGGCAACCTGAAGCTCACCGAGATGAAGGTCAATAGCGACTGGCCCTTAATCCTCATCATCCTCTCATCGTGGGGAGTGGCCTTTTTCGAATACAGCTTCATGATTCCCGCCAACCGCATCGGCAGCCAGATTAACGGCGGGCCCTTCACGCTGATGCAGCTGAAGATATTGGCCGAATGCATCTCGCTGACGGTGTTCACCATCATTGTCGCCACCGTTTTCAAGAGCGAACCCATCCGATGGAATCATCTGGTCAGCTTCCTCTTCATCCTGCTCGCGGTGGTGTTTGCCTTCTGGAAACACTAGCCGGACGGCAGCCCGTTGCAGTATACGGCACAACAGTTTTTATCGCTCTGTTTACAACAAAACAACATCGTGCCGAAAACCAAAAAGACTTCAAGGTTTTGAGGTACGATACGAGATCATCCTAATCTCATCAGTGATCTCAGTCGTGCCATCACTTTTGGTATAGGTCTTCTTGCGCCGTGTCCAGTTTCCGAAGGCGTCGTATTCAAGATAGCGGAAGGTGGTGACGTGCTTCCTTCCATATTCCACTTTGCGCACCTCAGCCAAATCACCATCTGGCGTGTAAAAATACTCGTTGGTCTCTATCGCGGTGTCGCCAGGCCAACATTTCCACTCCCCATGTTCGTCGAAACCGCTCTCTGTCAAGTACGTGGAATCTTTCAGCAATAGTCCTTGAGGGTTACGGACATACACCACATGCCAGTCGCCGGTTTTTCTCAAAACACGATAACCGTTTTCATAGTAATCCACATGGGGGCAGGCCTCCACATCCTCTTCCGTCACGCTCAACAGATTATTGCTCTTATCGTAGTGGCAACGGAAGGTGGCTGTGTCGCTGTCGTGATAGGCTGTGTCGCTGTTCCAACAGACAGTATACGTCTGCACACGCCTTCCGTCATAATGGTAGTCAAAGCGGACATTGCCCGTCGGCTCCAGACGGACTATTTTTTTCAATCGCCGTTTTTTATCGTAGTGTCGTGTTATTAATACCGCTGACCCCTGACGATTGTTATAAAATTCTTCCGACAACAATCCGTCGTCAGCAAAAACAATGTGCCACGATTCAATGAAGGTAGGTGGGAGTTGCGTGCAGCCGCGCCATTTGCAGGTGGAGCTGTCGACCTTCACCCAGTGCACTGACCGCACAGGTCCTTTCAGTCCTTCGCTTGCCGATGAGACCACCCATTCCTGCGCCACGGCACTGGCGGCGAGAGAGAGCAAGGCGACACACACTAATATTGCTTTCTTCATGGTTTGCCGACGTTTAAAGTTTCATCTGACAGGAAGCACCCCTGAGGCCCACCGACGAAGCCTTTTGCATAGTGGGAGGCGTCGTCGGAAGGCTGATTGTAGGGATGTTTGTTTGTTAGAGACGGTTCAGGGCAGCATGAGCCGGTTCATAGCCTTCGGCAGCCGCTTTCTTGTACCATTTCTTGGCCTCTTTGACGTCTTTCTTGACACCCTCGTCGCCATCCTCGTAGATGGAGCCGAGGAGATACATGGCCTGCACGTCGCCCAGTTCGGCAGCAGCGGAGAAGAGTTTCAACGCCTCGTTGACGTCCTTGTCCACGCCGGTACCCTCCAAGTAGCACGCCGCCAGCATACGTGTTGCACGCGGATGGTTCATAGCAGCCGCCTGGCGGTAGAGTTCGGTGGCCTTCTTAAAGCTCAGAATGACCCCCTGACCCTTCTCGTAGCAGTAGCCAAGATTGCAGATAGCCTCGGGGTTGTTCAGATCGGCGCCCATCTGGTAGTAGCGCACCGCTTTGTCGAAGTCCTCCTCCTCTTCGTAGATGTCGCCCAGCAAATTCATGGCCTGGACATTGCCGCCAGCCACCGCCTGTTCGAGGCAGCTGATAGTCTTGGCGCTGTCGGGTTCGCAGCCGTAGCCCTGCATGTAGCAGATAGCCAGCAGGTAGTAAGACGAAGCGTAGCCCATAGCCGCCGCTGTGTCGAGGTACAGTTTGCCCAGCATCTCGTCCTGACGGCAGCCGTTGCCCTGCAGACGTGCCAGACCCATGTAGTGGTAGCCGCGGGGGTCGTCGGCGCGATGGGCGATAAGGTCGAAGCAGTTGTAGGCCTCGACCGGATCGGCCTCGCAACCCAGACCCTCCTGGCGCATCAAGCCCACCAGGAAGATGCCGTCGACGCTGCCACCGCGGGCCGCGTTCATGAACATGTTGAACGCCTGAGGATACATATCTTCGCCCAGCATGTAAGTGCCCACCTTGTAAGAAGCGTCGGCATAGCCGTTTTCACTTGCCTGATAATAATAATGGAACGCCGAGTCGCCATTGGCCTCGAAGCCGCCGATGCCCTTTTCGAAGAACGATGCGAGGATATAGCCCGCCCTTCCGACGCCAGCCTCAGCGGCGATGCGCAGGTAGGGGATTGCCGCCGCAGTGTCGACGGCCACACCGCAGCCCTCCAAGTAAGAACGGCCCACATAGTAGGTGCCGCCCATCTCTTCCGCCTCGTGAGCCTTGACGAAGCATTCGAAGGCCTTCTGCTGGTCGAGCGGCAGGAAGTGACCCGAGCGGTAGTAGTCGCCCAGATAGCAATAGGCCAGACCGTGGCCCATTTCCGCCGCCTTGCGGATATTTTCGACCGCCAGCACCGAGTCGACCGGCAGACCACCCAGACCCTGCTCGTAGAAGACCCCCTTCTTGAAGTATCCGACCGGCACGTCGTATTCGGCCAGATCCTCGTAGATGGCCAGCGCCTTGCTGTAGTCGCTCTCCCCGACGACCTGACCCGTTTCGTAGCAATAAGCCACGGTGAGGCAGGCGCGGGTAAGTCCCATATCGCACGATTTTTTCAGGTACTCGAAGCCCTTCTGCATGTCCGCTTCGGAGCCTTTGCCCAAATTGCCGTTGAGCCAGAGCATGGCCAGATTGTAGGTCGCTTGCGGGTCATCGACGGACATATAGCATTCGGCCGCCTTCTTATAGTCCGGTTTGTGACCATTCCATCCCGACTCGTAGATATAGCCCAAGGAAGTGGCACAATCGGCGTCGCCGGCCTTGTAGCCTTTTTTGAGCAGATCGACGACCTTTTTTTCGTTGTTCATTTCGGCGTAGCATTTGGCCTGATAGTAGTAGCCGGCAGGATCACCAGCATCGATGATGCGCTGGTAGACAGCCAACGCCTCAGCATGGCGTTCGTTTTCGAGGTAGAAATCGCCCAGTTCCTGCAACATGGACTTGTCTTTTTCGACGAGCCGCTTGTAGCATTGTTCCGCCTTGACCGGGTTGTATTCCAACGGGTTGTCCAAACCCTGGTACTTATAGGTACGCGCCAGGACCATCCAGCAGTCATTGTCATCATATTGGTTTGCGCCCATCAAGGCATACTCCATAGCCTTGTCGGGATGATTCTCGAACAGCAATTGCGAATAGAGCATACAAGCCTGTCCTTTCGACGCGTCATCGTGCGATTTGTCGGCCAGCACTTTGTCGAGATAAGCCATAGCGGTGTCCGAATCCGAATCCATCCAAATCTGAGCCAGCATAAGGGAGCTGGACAATGAGCCCGCTGCTTCGCCTCGTTGAAAAAAGTATCGTGCGCTATCGATGTTCCTGATAGCTTCGTCTGAAGACGAAAGGAAAGCCAAACCGGCAGCGAACTGACAATAGGCCACGTTAGGGTATTTGCGGGCAGTGTTGCTCAGCACCCTGATGGCCGGGGTTCCGTCCACATCGAGGCCGTTGCCCTCCAATCGTATCAGAGCAGCCAGCGTGATAGCATCGGGCTGGCCCTGTCGCGCAGCGATATCGGCATACTTCAAGGCGTTTTCGTAGTCCTTTTCGGCGTAATAGCAATGAGCCATACTGTAGGCCGCATCGGGATAATTGTCGTGGGCCAGCGCCTGGTTCCAGTACTTGAAAGCTTTTTTTCGGTCGACGGGGTAGCCCAAATCACCATAGCAATAAACGCTGCCCAATAAAGACAGTGCGCGCGAGTCACCCATTTTCGCCGCCCGTTCCAGATAGCTCAGCGCCAAGGCCGTATCGGGACGAACGCCACAACCCTTCAACGTGGTGAGAAACATGGAGGTAAGCGCCTCGGGTGCGCCCTTGTCGGCCCATTCCTTACGGATGGCCAGGTAGCGAGCCGTGTCCTTAGGCATCTGCGAGCCCAACAGATGGTAGACTGAGATGTGCATCCAAGCATCGGCGCTGCCGCGGTCGGCGGCCTGACGATAAAGGCGCAGCGCCTCGACAGAATCCATGGGCACACCGAAGCCCAACTCGTAGCAGTTGGCCAGTTTGAGCATGGAAGGCACATCGCCCGAACGCGCCTTGTCAATCAGTTTCTGATCGGCCTGTGCGAAGAGCGCAGCAGGAATGGCGACAAGCGCCACAAGGAGAAGGAGACTTTTTTTCATGTTGTATATCATTTTTTATATATTTTCCGATTGCAGACGGTCTGAACGCATCACACATGACACATCACACCATTATAGGTAGCTTTTTTGAGCCATTTTTTACAACGACGGCGATTTTTTTTCATCGACAGATCATTTTGGCTGTTTTGAAGCGATGCCCGAAGTCCGACCCTGCCGACCCTTTCGATTGGCAAGACCGTTGAATGTCTTGATTTCCACGCCAATTCCATTCAAATTCGCTTGAGGGTCGCGCGGAATGAATCGTGCTGTCACCGACTTGCCGGGAGCCAGATCGAAATAGTTGACATCGAAATGGCCGTCGACATGAGGCACCGTTTGCAGCATGACGAAGCGCAGTTCGTTCCGGGCCGTGACGGTCACCTTGAGTTCTTCTGTTGTGGACACCACCTTGGAATCCAATTGGGGAGCCGACAGCTGCCATGAGGCAGGACGGACGCTGTAGTAGCACTGCCAACGTTGCAGGTCGGCGCTGTCGCTGAAGAGCTCTTTGGCTCGGTACTGCAAGGCTTTCCAATTGCCGTAGTAGTCGATGCTGCTCCACGATGCCACCGGCCAACAGTCGTTCAGCTGCCAATAGAGCGTGCCCATGCAGTACGGCTGACGGCTCAGATGCTGGCAGATGCCGTAGCCCACGCCCCACGCCTGGAGCACCTGTGACGCATAGCAGAAATCGCTGAGCGACAGGCTGTCCGGATCGATGCCGAGTGTTTCGCGCATAGCTTTGGAGACAATTTCCAATCCGCGTCCATGCTTTTGGTGGCTGCGCATGGCAGGAGCGCTGATATCCAGCTGGTCATCGGGGCAGTAGCGAAGGACGGTGCTATAGTCAGGATAACTTTGGAAACCATATTCCGACATGAAGCGGCCCGTCTTTTCGGCGTACATCTCGAACGGCAGTTCGCCCCACCATACGCCCCAGTAGTGGGAATCGCCGTGGGTGACACACTCCGGATGGCCCCAGCCGAAGAGCGGCGATGAAGCCACATACTGCCGGCCCTGGCCCATCTCACGGACCACGCTATCGAGCAGTCCGCCGACCGCGAAGAGCCTGTCGGTGGCATCGGCAATCTGTTGCTGTTGTTCATTGCTGTAGCCGAACTGTTGCTGCCAGCCCCAGTCTTCCCAACCGTTCTTCACCTCGTTGTTGCCGCACCAGAGGACCACGCAAGGATGCTTGGACAGCCGTTGCACCTGGTAGCGCGCCTCGCGACGCACCTCGTCCAGGAACGCTTCGTCGCCGGGGTAGAGCGCGCAGCTGAAGATGAAGTCCTGCCACACCATGATGCCCAGGCTGTCGCAGAGGTCGTAGAAATAGTCCGGTTCGTAGATGCCGCCGCCCCAGACACGCAACATATTGATGTTCGACTCCTTGGCCGAGCAAAGCAGGTAGCGGTAGCGTTCGCGCATGTCCTCCCTTTCGACGACAGGAAAGCTATGAGCCGGAATCCAGTTGGCCCCTTTGATGAAGAGCGGCTGACCGTCGACGCAGAAAGTGAACGACTGACCGATGGAGTCCTTCTGTTGGAGCAACGAGACGTTGTGGAAGGGGAACCGGTCGGCGTAGGGTGCCGACGGCCGCTGGTCGACGACCCAGTCGTATGCCCTTTCGGCCGACAGCTCGTCATCGTTCCACTGCAACAAGACGGCCGGACGCCAGATGCCGCAGGTGTTCAGCTTCGGGCCCCAGTCCCACCCCTGCTGGTAGGGCGCCTTGCGGGTGAAGGCACGCCGTTCGGGCATGGTGTAGGGCAGCGCAGCCTGAGCGGCGCTGTCGCGCGGAGCGGTAGGATGAAAGACCACGGTAAGCGTATCGTGGCCCGTACGGGCGATGTCCGACAGATCCACCAGATGCGGACGGAACATATTGTGTGCGCTATATAGCAGACTGTCGTTAAAGTAGATATCGGCATAGGTATCCAATCCTTCAAACGCCAGTGCGCAATGGTCGAACTGTTTGTCGAACTGCAACATGCAGCGGTAGGTCCAGTCGCGTTCCGAGACCCACTGCACCGAGTCCTCGTTGGTGCCGTAGAAAGGGTCAGGGATGAGATTATGCCCCATCAGATCGGTATGGATGCACCCCGGGGCTTGGGCAGGGTACCAGCGGTTGTCGTATTCGAACATCCAGTCATCCAGTGGCATTTCCACCACACGAGGCAGCTGGTGGCGGCAAGCGTTGGCAAGCAGTGCGCCGAAGATGACGATGAGAAGCAGCGAGCGTTTTTTCATGGCAAAGGTCAACCGACGGGGATATGGATTACTTTTTTGGTTTCGAAATAAGGTTCCTCGAAGAAGTCGGAGATATCGTAGAGGTGCGCCTTCTTGCGGAAGGGCGCCAGTTCCTGAGTGAGGTCGCCCCCTTTCAGGTAGAGCACCCCATTGTGCAGTTTGTGGTAGAGCGATCGGGAGACCTTGCCCCGAATCCAGCCCATGAACTGCGAGAGGTCGGTGACGGCGCGCGAGACGATGAAGTCGTAGTCGCCCTCCACCTGTTCGGCGCGGATCTGTTCGGCGCGTACATTCTGGAGGTCCAGCTGTTGAGCCACATCCTGAACCACCTTGATTTTCTTTCCGATAGAGTCGACCAGATAGAAATAGGCGTCGGGGAACATGATTGCCAGAGGGATGCCCGGGAAACCGCCCCCTGTGCCCACATCGAGGATGTCGGCCATGGTCTTGAACTGGACCACCTTGGCGATGGCCAGCGAATGCAGCACATGATGTTCGACGAAATTGTCCATATCCTTGCGGCTGATGACATTGATTTTGCTGTTCCAGTCGGCATAGAGCTCCGGCAGCGCAGCAAATTGCTCCTTCTGACGGTCGGAGAGTTGGGGGAAATATTTGAGCAAGAGGTTCATATTCGCATTAAAAAAATGGCATTAAAAAAAAACAGGACGCACAGGATAAGATATGTAATATACTTATTATTAAAAGTTTACAAAATATAAAAAGTTCATTATTCGGGAGGTAGATGGTTGCAAATTTACGAAAAATAAATCATATCGTTGCTTTTTTGTTTGGCATACATACGATTTCATGCCTGCGCATCTTTGCAACCCCACGCAAAACCTGTCAGATCAGATTATGGACAATGGCGGCACCCCTTACCTTGAAAGCACCCATTCGCCCGGTTGGAGAAGCCGTTGGCGGGACGTGTTGGGGAAGACGGTAGCCGTCGTTGAGGGAGGGACGATGACTTTGAGAATTTTGCCATTGATTTCCACGACAATATCGCCGAAGGCCGTCGGCTGGCTGGCGCGGAGCCATGAGATGCCGTTGCAAGGCTGAGGGTCGATGAAGAAATGTTTGTAGCCCGGATGATCGGGGTCGGGTCGGATGCCCGCCAAGGCCTGGTAGAACCAGATGCCGATGCCGTTGTAGCAGTTATGGACATGGCTGCGCACCAAGTCGTCGTTGGCAGGAGCGTCAGGGCGAGGGCAGCCCCACGACTCCCAAGTGGTGGTGGCGCCGTTGCGGATCATGTAGAGGTAGCCCGGGCAGTCCGTCTGGCGGAGGATAGTCGCCATGAGGTCCGTCTGCCGTTCGCGGACACACCATTCCGTGAATACCGGCACGCCGACAAGCCCCACGGCGATATGCGCGTTGTACTTGTAGTAGCTGTTGCTGAGGAGCCGCGCTTTCACGTCGGCCGCCGTAGCGCTGTCCGGCGGGACCCCCAGCAGCAGCGCGTAAGCCTGATCGAGCGACGTACCGTTGGCATAGGTGTGGCTTTCGGGATGGTAGAAATGGCGATGGATGGCCCGATTGACGCTGTCGCGCAGGACGCGGTACTGGTGAGCCTCGTCGTTTTTGTCCAACCCCGTCGCCATCTTCGACATCAGGTCCAAGCACTCGCTGACCACACAACTGCTGACATGCAGGACACTTTCGCCCCCGATGTCCACCCCCGCGGGCGCCAGCCAATCGCCCAGGAACCACGTGTGGCGATCGTTGTCCGGCCAAGGCTGGAGGATATAGTCCTTGCTGTGTTCCAGAATGAAATGCATCCATTGCTTCATCACCGGATACATTTGGCGGACCACGAGGAGATCATCATAATGAAGATACGACTGCCACGGAGCCTTGACGACGAAGCTGCTCCAATAGGGCCCTCCACCCGTGCGGAACGCCGGCGCCACGTAAGGCAGTTCGCCGTCCGGTTCGATGGCGTCAGCCCATGCCGACAACCAATTGCGGTAGGTGTCGCCGACCCCCCAGAGGGTCTGCAACGTCGGTGTCGAAGCATTGCCGTCGCCCCCATAGCCCATCCGTTCCAGATGCGGGCAATCCACCATGTAGCCGCTGTGGGTGAGGTTGCTCAGCGTATACTTGATCATGTCGTGGATGGCGTTGAACCGTTCGTCGGAGCATTCGAAGGTCGCACCCCCTTTCGGGTTGACCGCGCTGACAGGCAGCGCACGCACCTTGACACTTCGCAGCAGGCGAGAAGCCATCTCCGTCCGGATGCGGACATAGCGGAAGGCATGCAAATGGAACCGGTTGGTGAACAGCTCCTTGCCATTGCCCCGAGCCCAATAGACATCCGACTCGACATAGGAGCCATGCAAGTCGTCCAGATAGTCCATCTGCACCTCGGTGCCCGAAGCCAATGCCGGAAATTCGCATTGGAACCAACCCGTGCAGACACGTCCAAAATCAACAAGGATTGTGCTACTATCCAACAGTTTCAACGACTGAGGCACGAGCGTGTCGACGATGTGGTTGCCCTGGAACTCCTGTCGGGCAATTCGGATGCTGTCGGACGCGAAGCGTGTAGCCGGCCCCCATAGCGGTCGGACACGCGCATCGAAGCGTTCGCCGCCGAACTGCAGCGGCTGCCAGTTTCCCGTGTAGCTGTAGCCCGACGGGGAAGCCTCCCAAGAGCTGTCGGTCTGGCAGACTAGGTATTCCAACGCACGATCGCCATCGGACACCACCCGATACAGCTTGGCGGTTGCCGCAGCCGGGGTACCGTACACCCTCCCCCAGCCCTGGCCCAGCCAGAGCATGATTTCGTTGGTACCGACATGAAGGTAGTCACCGATGCTGTAGCGGACCAACATAGCGCGCTTGTTGAGTTGTGAAACAGCCGGCTGCATCACCTCATTGCCCACGCGCGTTCCATTGACATAGACCTCATGATAACCCAACGAAGCCACATCGAGGAAGAAGAAGACCGAATCGTGATTCGGATGCCAATGTTCGTTGCTGAGAACGAGCGATTTGCGCAGCATAGGAGTCTCCGCCCACTGGTTGCCGCTTCTGCAGCCGAAGAACGGCTGACCCTGAACGGCGACGGCGGAACATAAAAGAACTGCCAACACCCATAGCGCTATGTTCTTGCGAGAAAAAGAACGGGCTTTTTGCTTGGTTTCACGCATGCTTTCCTATTTTTTGCATGCAAATTTACACAATTATTTTAAAACAATCGACCCATCAAGAGCAACAAGCACACAAAACAATAATTGCCAAAGATTTACAAAAAATCTTTAGACATCCTACATAAGGGCAACAACCACAGGTCTTCTTTTGTCCCTGTTCCTTTTTGCCCCCCTTAAGCGTCAGTTGGAGCTGACCGGCGGGTTAGAGGATGGCGATTGTGTAGTCGAAGTGGTAGCTTTCGTTGGGAGACAGGCGGTGGTTGTAGGTGCGGTTGGCGATGTCGCTTGCGAAGCCTTTGGGGTCGCAGATGCCGCACCACGGCTCGAGACAAACGAAAGGACAGCCCGGCTTGTGCGGAGCCCAGACGCCGAAGGCTTCGGCCTGGGGACAGCTGACGCTGAGGAATGCTCTGCCCGACTTGTCGCACAGCACCGTTGTGGCCACCTGGCCCTGTTCGAAGATGAGCGCGTCGTGGGCGAAGGAGTCGTTGGTGACGGGCATGACGGAAGGCACCTCCACGGGACGAGGCAGCGGCACCCGGTTGCCGTCGTCGAGCGACGAGACCATGACAGGCGCTAACGGATTGCCCATGCGGTCGAGGAAGCGGACGTAGCCATGAACAGGATCCGCAGGATTATAGTCCGGCAACATGAATCCCGGATGCGCCCCGATTTGGAAGTGCATGTCGTGATCGTCGCAGTTGGTCACCGTCCAAGCAGCCGTCACGGCAGTCCCCTCAAGCCGGTAGCACACCTCGAGGCGGAAGCGATAAGGATAGTTGTCGCGAGGCGTATCGTTGGACAACAGGAAACGGCCGTCGCCCAAGACTTCGAAATCGCAGTCGCGGGCGAAGCCATGCTGCTTCATGGTAAAGCTTTTGCCGCCGATGCGGATTTCGTTGTTGAAAGGCTTGCCCACCGCCGGGAAAAGGATGGGCGCATGGCGGTTCCAGAAGGCAGCGTCGCCGTTCCACATATATTCGCGTCCGTTGCGGCACAAGCTCAGCAGTTCGGCGCCGTGCTGCGAAACCAGGACCTTTATTTCTTTATTTTCAATCAAATAATCATTCATAATGTGAGTTTTTGAGGTTATTTGCCGATTATGTTCTTTTCCAGTTGGAGCAGCTGCTGTTTGCGGTTCAAGCCGTAGGCGTAACCCGTCAGGCGTCCATGAGCCCCCACCACGCGATGGCAAGGGACGAGGATGACGACCGGGTTGCGGCCGACAGCCTGACCCACAGCTTGAGCCGAACGGCAGCCGATGCGGCGAGCCAATTCGCCATACGTAACCGTCTGACCGTAGGGAATCTGCAGCAATTCGTTCCATACGGAGCGCTGGAACGGCGTGCCCCCGAGCGACAATGGAGGCAAGGCAGCAGGCCGTTTGCCACGGAAGTAGTCGTCCAACCAATTGCACAGCTGCTGTGCCACCGGAAGAGCCGACGACCCGCCATCCCCAAGAGACGGACAGACGTCGACGAAGCGCAGCGCAGACAGCGCACCGTCCTCTATTTCAGCACGCAGCACTCCCAAAGGAGAACGATAGCAGAAGGAGACGGTATGAGCAGACAGGCTAATCATGGCACAACGGCTAGGCATTTTTTTTGTCCGCCTTTTTCTTCTTAGGTTTGGGCGCTGGGAGCGCGTCGCACGTTGCCCTGACCAAGGCAGACAGATAGTCGTGGTCGTCGACCTCTTCGATATAGCAATACGGTTTGGCCCCATCGTAGGGAGGGCGCATCACTTCCGACCGCAGCAGCTGTTTGCCCGCATCGGTAGGCTTGATATAGAGCGCATTGTCGCTGATAAGGCCCACTATTTTGGGTAGCGCCATAGGGTCGTCCTTGTCGCGATCGGAGAGGCAATAGAGGCCGTAGTCGCCAAACATCTTGCGGACAGAGACCTCCCCCGCCCCGCTGCACTGGTCGACCACATACTGAACGAAATCGGGATTACTTGCCATAGCTTTATTGAGAATGTTATAGGTTAAAGTATTTATATTTCAATCGATAAGACTGATTCCAATGGCACAGGCACAGGACTGCGAGGCGGCTGTTGACAGTCACGAAACAGACGCATCAGCCATCGAATCACTTATCCCATTCTATCCATTGTACCTTTATGTCGCGGTAGCGTTCCAGCAGGTTCCAGATGGCATCTTCGCTGAGGACACCACGATGAAGGCTTTCGGGAAGGCACCCAGCCTGGTCGGCGGCACGGTCAGCCTGCCACTCGCAGCTGCCGAGGTAAGCATCCAAAGCCTCGATATCGTCATGAAGCCCCTCGATTTGCGACAAAGCCACCTCCAAGTCGGCGATGGTCCTAGCGGCACGTTGCAGCCGTTGTTCCATTTGGGTTATGCGATTGATATCATGAGTCATAGGTAGCAATTGAGCATAAAAAACTGTTATTGGCCCCTAAAGCATTGGCGCGTCGCCGACATCCTGCTTGGAAAGCCTGGCGCCGCAGTTGGGGCAGCAGCCCAGCGCATCGGCATCGAAGGAGCCCCCGCAGTCGCACTGCGGCAACGAAAACCACCCCCCGCTGAAGTCGACACCCATCGCCTTGCCGCAACGGTCGCAGTAGAGTGTGCCCTGTCCGTTCACCTCCAGTCCGTAGCGTCGTTGGAAGGAAGTCCCACAATGGTTGCATCTGATAGTATATGTAGTACTCATAATGATCGATTTTTGTTGGAATCAAAGCGGACACCGACCCGGTGGACCTGTGCCCCACCCCTGCTCGCGGCGGCCTGTCGGATGGCGATACGAGCGGTGAGGCCAAGATTCAGCAACAGCCGCACCGCCAGAGCGATGCAGCTGTTGCCTTACTGGTTTTGATAGCTATTATCGTTAGGGAAGACTATCATTTAAAGTATTGGACGCCGCTTTCGAAGATCTGCTGGTCGTCGTTGCCGAAGATGTTGAGCGCGGAGCCCTTGCTGCGACGTTCGCTGTGGCCCATCTTGCCGAAGACGCGGCCGTCGGGACTGGTGATGCCCTCGATGGCGCAGAAGGAGCCATTCATGTTGTACTCCTCGTCCATGGTAGGATTGCCGTTGAGGTCGACATACTGCGTAGCCACCTGACCATTCTTGAAGAGGCGGTCGATCCACTCCTGCGGAGCCACGAAGCGGCCCTCGCCGTGCGAGATGGGGATGACGTAGGTGGCGCCCAGTTCGGCACGCTGCAGCCACGGGCTGAGGTTGCTGGTGACGCGCGTGTAGGCCATCTTGCTCTGGTGGCGGCCAATGGTGTTGAAGGTCAACGTCGGTGCATCGGCAGCCTGCGGACGGATCTCGCCGAAAGGCACAAGACCCAATTTGACCAACGCCTGGAAGCCGTTGCAGATGCCCAGCATCAGACCATCGCGCTTCTGGAGCAGTTCCATCACGGCGTCGGCAATTTTCGCATTGCGGAAGACGCTGGTGATGAACTTGGCGCTACCCTCCGGCTCGTCGCCCGCGCTGAAGCCGCCAGGAATCATGACGATCTGACTGCGGCGGATGGCATCAACGTAAGCGTCGACGCTTTCGCGGATCTGCTGGCCGTTCTGGTTGCGGAAGACGATGATTTCGCTTTCGGCACCGGCGCGGTTGAAGGCGCGGGCGCTGTCGTATTCGCAGTTGGTGCCCGGGAAGGCAGGGATGAAGACATGCGGTTTCGCCACCTTGTGCTTGCACTGGTAGATGGCGTCGAAGCGGGAAGGCTTCGTAGATTCGATGGGTTTGACGGGCGCATTGGTACGTGTGGGGAAGACACCCTCGAGCGTCTTCTGCCAAGCAGCAAGAGCCTCATCGTTAGCAATCTTAACACCCTTGTACTCAAATCCGGAGTTCTCCGGAGTCACGCCACCGATCTCACGATAGTGGAACGGCAGCTGAGCCTTGCTGTCGACCTCGAGGAGTATGGCACCATAGTTTTTGCAGGTCAGTTCCTCGACGGTGACATCGTCGTTGATATGTGCGCCGCAGCCATTGCCGAAGGCCATTTTGCTGACCGCTTCAATGATACCGCCAAAGCCGATGGCATAGGCAGAGAAGACAGGTCCAACGACCTTTTCGTCCTCTTTGTCACGAAGTGCGATGCTGTCGTGGAGCAGACGATACTGTTTCAACGCATCCTCATAGTCAGGCATTCCGTACTGGTCTTTCTTGACATCCAGCAATACCAGTTTTGAGCCCGGCTTCTTGAACTCAGGTGTAAGAATATGATAGAGGTTCTCCGTACCCACGGCGAAGCTGCAGAATGTCGGCGGCACGTCGATATCGTTGAAGGAGCCCGACATGGAGTCCTTGCCGCCGATGGCCGGCAATTTGAGGCCCATCTGAGCGTGGTAGGCGCCGAGGAGCGCGCTGAACGGTTCGCCCCAGCGGTACGGGTCGTTGCCCAGCTTCTTGAAATATTCCTGGAAGGTGAGGCGCACCTTGCTGGCATCGCCACCCGCGGCAGCGATCTTGGCCACGCTGCTGAGCACAGCGTAGGCAGCGCCGTGGAAGGGGCTCCACGACGTCTGGTAAGGATCCATGCCATAGGACATGATGGTCACGGTGTCGCACTTGCCGTCGAGCAGCGGCAGTTTGCCCACCATGCTCTGGGTAGGCGTCAGCTGGTACCTGCCGCCATATGGCATCACCACGCTGCCCGCACCAATCGAGCTGTCGAACATCTCGACCAGACCCTTCTGCGAGCAGACGTTGAGGTCGGCGAGCGTATTGAGCCAAAGGCTCTTGATATCCTTATTATCCTTACCTTCCTTCAGCTCTTTTTCCGGCATCTTGACCCGGACGGTAGTTTCCTGATGGGCACCGTTGGTGTCGATGAAGCGGCGGCTGAGGTTGACAATCTCCTTGCCGCGCCAGCTGATGACCATACGCGGTTCGCTGGTGACGGTAGCCACGACGACAGCCTCGAGGTTCTCCTCGTCGGCATACTGCAGCATCTTGTCGACATCCTTGGGGTCGACCACGACCGCCATACGCTCCTGGCTTTCGCTGATGGCCAGTTCGGTGCCGTCGAGGCCCGCATATTTCTTAGGAACCCTGTCGAGGTTGATCTGCAGGCCGTCCGCCAACTCGCCGATAGCGACGCTGACGCCGCCCGCGCCGAAGTCGTTGCACTTCTTGATGAGGCTGCTCACCTCCTCGCGGCGGAAGAGGCGCTGGATTTTGCGTTCGGTAGGCGCGTTGCCCTTCTGCACCTCGGCACCGCAAGTGGTAAGGCTCTTGGTGGTGTGGCTCTTGGAGGCACCCGTAGCGCCGCCGATGCCGTCGCGGCCCGTGCGGCCACCCAGGAGGATGATGACGTCGCCCGGATCGCTGTTGAGGCGTTTCACGGCGCGGCGCGGTGCAGCAGCGATGACCGCACCAATTTCCATGCGCTTGGCCACGTAGTTGGGATGGTAGATTTCGTTGACCAGACCCGTAGCGAGACCAATCTGGTTGCCATAGCTGGAGTAGCCGTGGGCAGCCGTAGTGACGATTTTGCGCTGCGGCAGTTTGCCCGGCAGTGTCTCGTTGAGCGGCTTGGTCGGGTCGGCAGCGCCGGTGACGCGCATGGCCTGATAGACATAGGTACGGCCCGACAGCGGGTCGCGTATGCAGCCACCCAGACAAGTGGCAGAACCGCCGAAGGGCTCGATTTCGGTCGGGTGGTTGTGCGTCTCGTTCTTGAAGTTGATGAGCCACTCCTCCTCCACCCCGTCGATAGTGACCGGCACCACGATGGAGCACGCGTTGATCTCGTCGGAAGGCTCCTGGTCGGCCAGCAGACCCATCTTCTTGATGCGCTTGGCCGCCAGTGTTCCGATATCCATCAGGCAGACATACTTGTCGGTGCGGCCGGTGTACTGTTCCTTATGGTCAGCGAGATACTGCTGGAAAGCCCCTTCGATGAGCGGGCGGTAGTAGCCCTCGTCGAAAGCCACATCCTTCAGTTCGGTGGCGAAGGTCGTATGGCGGCAGTGGTCGGACCAGTAGGTGTCGAGCACGCGGATTTCGGTCATGGAAGGGTTGCGTTTTTCCTCGTCGTGGAAGTAGCGCTGGATGTGTTTGAAATCGGCGAAGGTCATGGCCAGGCCCAGACTGTCGAAGAGCGATTTCAGCTGCGGTTCCGCCATATCCTTGAAGCCGTCGAAGACGATGACATCGGCCGGTTCGTCGAAATGGTCGACCAGCGTCTGCGGTTTCACCTCGTCGGTCAGACGGCTGTCGACCGGGTTGATGCAATGCTTTTGGATGGCCGCCTTCTGCGCGTCGGTCAGCGATCCGCTGATGACGTAGGTAGTGGCCGACTTGATGATAGGCTGTTCGCTGTCGTTGAGCAAGCAGCAGCACTGCTCGGCGCTGTCGGCACGCTGGTCGAACTGGCCCGGCAGGTATTCCACCGAGAAGCAGAAATCGCTGTCGGCATGCGGGAACGACTCCTCGTAGACATTGTCGACCGGCGGTTCGGAGAAGACGGTGACGAGCGCCTTGCGATAAGTTTCATCGGAAAGATTCTCGATGTCGTATCGGATGAGCACGCGGACATCGGTAGGGTTGATATCCAAATAATTGAGCATTTCGCTCTTCAGCTCGGAAGCTTTGATAGCGTAATCGGGCTTTTTCTCTACGTATATACGTCTGACGCGATTCATTTATTCAAAATATAAATTAAAAAATTAGACTATATTCAATTATTGATGCGATTCGGTTGAGTTTGTTCCACATTCTTGGTTTGGGAGTAGGTTTGCTTGAGGAGGTTGATGTTCCACCCTTTGGCATTGCGAGGCGATACCGAAGAATAGAAATCCAGGATGCGACGCATGTCGGCGTCGAAATCGCCCGAAGGCATGATCAGCGGGCCGACGCCCATGTGGCGCGTCTTGTAGTTGATGTAAGTGATGGCGACAGGCACCTGGGCGCGGACAGCGATCTCGTAGAAGCCCCGTTTGAAGCGGCGCACCTCTTTGCGGGTGCCCTCGGGGGTGATGATGAACGTGATATCGTTCTGTTCCGCCAATGCCTGAACGGCGCCATCCACCATGTGGTTGTTACGGTTGCCACGGTCGATAGGCAGTGCGCCGCTATAGCGGAGGAAGTGTCGCAGCGGGAAGACGAAGAACTCCTTTTTGATGAAGAAGCGTCCGTTGAGTCCCAGTTTCCAGACGCAGGCAGCCCCCAGCAGGAAGTCGTAGATGCTCGTATGCGGTGCCTCGATGAGGACGCAATGATGCAGGCGGCGCCAGTCGTCGGCCGGAGGCAGGTCGAAGTGCCATCCGAAGAGTTTTACTATAGCGATCCAAAGTTTTTTCATAATGCACCAGCCAATTGTTTACGCAGTTCTTCCGCCGCCTTCACGTCGCCCTTCTTCTTCAGGCCGTTGGCGTAGGCACTGTAGAAGCTGTAGACCGCAGCATTCTGGTCGGCCCCCGAAGCCATGCGCAGCTGCACATAGAGTTGGAGCGCATCCTGATCCATCAGACCGTGGTCGAGCATGGTGTTCAGCTCGTTGAGCGCCGCGTTGACGTTGCCCTGACGCGCATACATGTCGGCCGTGATGGTGAAGGGGAACGCCTGGGTAGCCTCGGCGCGCAGCTTGTCGAGCAATGTTGCCGCCTCCTGCTGCTTGCCCCCGTAGAGGTAAGCATAGACCAGCATTTGAGAAGCCTGCGGGTTGGAAGGATCGATGGCCAGCATGCGGTTGCAGTAGTCAGCCGCCTGGTCGAACTGTTGCTGTTGGAGGCAGATATTGGCCAAGTTGGACAGTGCCGTCTCGTTGTCGGCGTTGACCTGCAGCGCCCGACGGAAGAGCACCGCCGCACTGTCGGCGTTGCCCGCACGCAGCAGCTGCACACCATGGAAGTCATCCTTCGTCTGGCGTTTCAGCACCAGCGCAATCGGTTTGCCGTCGACATCGACCGTATGGACGCAATCCTTCGGAGGGAAGGCGTTGCCCAGCAGATAGTCGCCCGCGATACCCGTGATGGGGAACACCAGGTAGTCCCAGTCGTACTCGTAGCGCTGACCCCAGCGGACGAAGCGCGTGTCGAAGTGCGCCGTGTCGGACCGCATGAAGTAGCGAGTCGATTCCAGATGCCACGAGCCGATGAGCGTCTTGGAGCCATCCGCCTTCGGTTCGGCGTTGTCCAAGACCCATTCCGTCGCCTCGCGCATGGAGTGATAATAATAGTCGAGCTCGTAGTGGCCGAAGGCCTTCTTCACGCCGCCGGCGAGTTCGTTGAAATAGACATATTCATAAGGATGGTTGCGCACCGTGTGGAGCGCCGGAGGCACCAGCAGGCAAAGCGGCACCAGCGAGCAGAGCAGTCCGACCACCCCCTTGCCGCTTTTGCGACCCGCCCACGCCGCGAAGGCGTCGAAGCCCAGGCCCGCAGCCACCGCCATTGGCGGATAGGCGAAGAGCGAATGGCGCCAACCGCCATAGACATTGGCACCCGTGGCGACGATCCAGAACACCGGGAAGAGGAAGACGAAATAAATCATGATGCTGTCGATGCGGCGTTCGCGTTTGAAGGCACCGAAGAACGGATAGAGCAGCCAGCCGACGAGGACCGCCAGCGGGATGGTCATCAACATGAATTTGGGCGTATAGTACCACGGCAAGTTGTTCGACATGACCATGGAACCCTCGAAGAGCTGACGCAGCTGCACGTCGAACTGCGACATGAGGCGGAAGCTCTCGATGCTGTTATGGACAGGCTGCTGGAGCGCGAAAGGCCAGAGGCACAAGCTGCTGAAGAAGCCCACCAGGCAGACCAGCACCGCAGCGAGGAACGCCTTGCCGACCACTTTGCCCTTGAGCACCTTGCGGTAGCGGACAAGCCACAGAAGGCCCCAGAGCCCCATATAGCCCACCACGATGAGACCGCCGATACGGTTGCTCACCGCCAGTGCGATGGAAAGCGCCAGCATGGCCAAGGTAAGCGGATTGAAGCGCGGCGCCTCACGGAACAGCAGCAAGCAGACGAAGAGCGCCACGATGAGGACGGTGAATCCGACACCCGCAGTGGTGAATAACAGCGGCGACACCAGCACCATGAGGAAGATAGCCAAATAGCGCGTAACCTTGTCGGAGAACGCCGGCTCAGGCCACTGCACCCTGACTGCACCCTTCTTGCCCTTGGCGTCGGCCGACTCGGACAGCTGCGGCGTCAGTTGGCGGAAGAACATCAGCATGTAGTAGACCGACATGATGACACCCGCAGCCAGCGGAATATCCTTGGGATTGTTGAACGAATGACCCAGGAGACGCGGCGAGAAGAACAGCAGCAGCATGGCGAACACCCCCGCGCGCCAGCCCCCCATGCGGTAGGCGATGAGGCCACCGAAGAGGACGATGAGCCAACCCAGGAAAGCGTTGCACATGTGTCGTGTACGCGCGATGTCGTCGATGCCGAAGGTGCGGTTGATCCACTCGGTCACCACATCGAACGAGCAGCCGTAGTATTTGAGGTTCCAGGACAGCTCCTTACCATTGAGGACAACCACATCCTGCAGGCAAGTAGTGTCGGCGCCGTCGGAGCGGAAATAATCCACCACGAAACGTCCCTGCGGGATTTGGAATTTGTCCTCGTCGCCGCTGTTGCCCGCACTGCGGCTCATCAGCGGCATAGCGAAGAAGAGGATGGCGGCGATAGCGACGAACATCCAGAACCAAGGATTGTGCTTATTATCGGAGAAGAATTTGACCATTGATACAATATAAAAGTTTAAAAATCAATTTCCAATTGGACACGAAACAACCACCAGCCGCGGGGGGCTCACAGTCTAGCGCCCCCACTGTTTCCCTTTTCAGCAGCCACTTTCGAGCCTTTGTATTTGCGGTGGATTTTGAGGAGTTCGGCCGGCGCCTTGAAGAAGTCGCGGCTTTTGAGCTGGGAGCCATCGACATCCTGCCACTGGAAGAGCGGGAACTCGTAGATACCCTCGACAGCGCGGTCGATACCGAAGCACTGCTTGTAGCGCGCCAGCAATTCGACATCGAAGAGCCAGCGCGTGATGAAAGGTTCGGAGAAGAGGTCGTTGACGACCGAGGTGCGGAACAATTTGGCCCCGCACTGCGTGTCGTAGACCGGCAGGTGGAGCATCATGGACGCCGTGGTGGCGAAGCAGCGGCCCAAGTAGTGGCGCATGGTTTTGCGACGCACCTTGGCGCCCAGTCGCATGAGGCGGAGCCCCATGACGATATCGTACCCCTTGTCCGCCCACTGCACCATCGGCTCGATTTCGTCGAGCGGAGTGGCGAGGTCGGCATCCCAGAAAGCCACATACTCAGGATGATACTGGGAAGCCGCATGGAGCATGCCCTTGCGCACCGCCTCCGCCTTGCCCCCGTTGGGCTGGATGTCGAGCAAGAAGAGCCGCTCGTGACGTGCGGTCAGTTCTTGCAGCACCTGGAGCGTATTGTCGCGGCTGCCGTCGTTGGCGAAGAGGAAAGCCACATCGGGGTGGTGTTCCACATAGTCGACGAAAGCCTGTTGGGGAAGGCGTTTGGATTCGTTGTAGCAAGGGACGACTAGGAGGGTTTTCATTTTTTCGGGGGGGAGAGTTTTTTCCAGGATGGCAAGTCGGGACATCAGCGCTTCAGGAGCCCTCGGGATATTCCGGCCGGACAGCCCAGTTTGCTGATTATGTTAGAGGTTGAAGCGTTTTTTGTAAGCCTTCATGGTGTTTTGGAGGAGGGAGACGATGGTGAGAGGGCCTACGCCGCCAGGGACCGGGGTGACCCAGCTGCAGTGGCTGTCGACCTCGCCATGCTTGACGTCGCCGATGATGCGGTAGCCGCTCTTCTTGGTCTCGTCGGGGATGCGATGGATACCCACATCGACCAGAACGGCCCCCTCTTTGACCATGTCGGCGGTGACAAATTCCGGTTTGCCGATGGCGACGATGAGGATATCCGCCTGACGGGTCAGTTCGGGCAAGTTTTGGGTACGGGAGTGGCAGAGCGTCACGGTGCAGTTGGCCCCTTTCTTGTTGCGCGACAGCAAGTTGGCGACAGGAGTGCCGACGATGTTGCTGCGGCCGAGGACAACACAATGCTTGCCTTCGGTCTCGATTTGGTAGTGTTCGAGAATGGAGCAGATACCCATGGGAGTTGCCGGGAGGAAGGCATCCTCGCCGAGGACCATGCGACCGATGTTGATCGGTGTGAAGCCATCGACATCCTTTTCGGGTGAGATAGCGTTGATGACCTTCTGTTCGTTGATCTGTTTGGGCAAGGGCAGTTGGACGATGAAGCCGTCGATGTCGTCGTCATCGTTGAGGAACTCGATGGCTTTGAGAAGCTCTTCCTCGGACGTGTTGGCCGAGTAGCGGTAGACCGAGGAGGTGAAGCCCACCTCGTGGGAAGATTTCTCCTTGTTGGCCACGTAGGTCTGGCTGGCGCCGTCGTCGCCTACGAGGACGGCTGCCAGATGGGGCGGGCGAATACTTTTGGCTGTAAAAGAACGGACCTCATTGGCGATTTGGTCCTTGATAGCTATGGAAGTCTGTTTTCCGTCGAGAATGTTTGTCATGCTAATGAGCGTTTATTTATGGGTTTATTATCTTCAGTTTTTGTAGGTTTTCGAAGTCTTTTTTGGGGGGCGTCAGGAGCTGTTGTAGCCTTGGGCACTTTAGGGCAGTTGTCGCCCCAAGGAGCATTAAGGTCAACAGGACGCGCCCGATCGGTTAGCGGCGGCGTTTGGGGAAGGCCATTTTGCCCCCTTTGGTGGAGACCGCCTTCATCATTTTGCGGGTATCTTCGAACTGTTTGACCAAGCGGTTGACCTCCTGGATGGTGCGGCCGCTGCCGGCGGCGATGCGCTGTTTGCGGCTGCCGTTGATGCAGGAAGGGTTGCGCCGTTCGTAGGGCGTCATGGAGCCGATGATGGATTCGATGGGGACGAAAGCGTCGTCGCCGATTTCGACATCCTTGGTCAGCTTGCTCATGCCCGGGATCATGCCGAGGAGATCTTTCATGTTGCCCATTTTCTTGACCTGGGCGATTTGGGAGAGGAAGTCCTCGTAGTTGTATTCGTTTTTGACGAGGCGTTTCTGGATTTTGCGAGCCTCCTCCTCGTCGTACTGTTCCTGGGCACGTTCGACGAGCGAAACGACATCGCCCATGCCGAGGATGCGGTTGGCCATACGGTCGGGGTGGAAGACATCGAGGGCGTCCATTTTCTCGCCGATACCGACGAATTTGATTGGTTTTTGAACGCTGTAGCGGATGGTGAGTGCCGCACCGCCGCGGGTATCGCCGTCGAGTTTGGTGAGGACGACACCGTCGTAGTCGATACGTTCGTTGAACGCCTTGGCGGTGTTGACGGCATCCTGACCCGTCATGGAGTCGACCACGAAGAGTGTTTCCTGCGGGTTGAGCGACTGTTTGAGGTTGGAGATTTCGTCCATCATCTGTTCGTCGACCGCGAGACGACCGGCGGTATCGACGATGACCACGTTGACCCCTTTGAGGCGAGCCTCCTGGAGGGCATCTTTGGCGATGCGGACCGGGTCGGAGACCCCCAGCTGAGCGAACACCGGCACGCCGATTTGTTCGCCGAGGACCTGGAGCTGGTTGATAGCAGCCGGGCGGTAGACGTCGCCGGCGACCATCATGACACTTTTGGCCTTTTTGTTTTTGAGGTAGTAAGCCAGTTTGGCGCTGAAGGTCGTTTTACCGGAGCCCTGGAGACCCGCGATGAGGATGACAGCCGGGGAGCCCTTGAGGTTGATATCGACTGCCTGGGAGCCCATGAGTTTGGTCAGTTCCTCGTGGACGATTTTGACCATGAGCTGACCCGGTTCGATGGACTGGATGACGTTGCGGCCCAAGGCCTCCTGTTTGACGCGATCGGTGAATTCCTTGGCGATGGGATAGCTGACGTCGGCATCGAGCAGCGCCTTACGCACCTCTTTGACAGTTTCGGCGACGTTGATGTCGGTGATGGAACCTTTGCCGCGGAGGGAGTGGAGCGCTTTCTCGATTTTGCTGCTGATACTTTCGAACATATTGATATAAATCTTTTTTTATTTTTTCAAAAAAACAACGCATCGGAACAGACTGCACAAGAGCGGGAGGTGCGTCTGTTGGCGATGAATGACAATCGTTTAGAGCGCGAACCGACAGCGATGGCGGTCGGTACGGCGCAACAGAAACGACTGCAAAAATAAGAAAAAAATGGGGATTGTCAGAATTTTTTTTTGCCTGATGAAACTTTTTTTACTTTTTTCTCGTTAAGGAAAGCACGAAAAAGAGACAAAACGCCTAAAAAAAGAGTCGCCGACCTGCCGCAGCCAAGTGACAGCCAGCCGATTGGGTCGAAAAAAAGCCGAACGGCCGAACGGAAGCGGAGCGAGACGGAGACAACAAAGGGACCGAATATAAAGTAAACACGTATATATGAGACAATTAAAAATTACTCATTCCATTACCAACCGAGACATCAAGTCGCTGGACAAATACCTGCAGGACATCTGCAGTGAGGAGTTGCTGACACCGGAAGAAGAGGTGCAGTTGGCGCAGCGAATCAAGGCCGGCGACCAAGCCGCACTGGACCGGCTGACGAAGGCCAACCTGCGTTTTGTGGTATCGGTTGCCAAGCAGTATCAGAACCAGGGTTTGAGTCTGCCCGACCTCATCAACGAAGGGAATGTGGGACTGATCAAGGCAGCGAAGCGATTTGACGAGACACGCGGATTCAAGTTCATCTCGTATGCCGTGTGGTGGATACGCCAGTCGATATTGCAAGCCATTGCCGAGAACTCGCGCATCGTGCGACTGCCGTCGAACCAGCTGGGAGCGTTGAACAAACTGAAGAAAGAGATTTCGAAGTTGGAGCAGAAGCTGGAGCGTCCCCCATCGGAGGAAGAGCTGGCCGAGATGCTGGACATACCGGAAGACAAGATCAAGAGCATACTGAACATATCGGGGCGCCACATCTCGATAGACGCGCCGCTGGTGGCCGACGAGGATGTGAACTTTGTGGACGTGCTGCCCAACGAAGACACTCCCGCCACCGACGAAGCCCTGATGCAGGAGTCGCTGAGCCAAGAGATTGAGCGAGCCCTGTCGGCCCTGTCGGACTACGAGCGAGACGTGATACGCATGTATTTCGGCATTGGCATGCCCCATGCGCTGAGTCTGGACGAGATCGCCATGAAATTCGGGCTGACCCGCGAGCGCGTGCGTCAGATCAAGGAGAAAGGTCTGAAGCGACTGAAATCCAGCTCGAAGAGCAAGCATCTGATTGCATATCTGTAGTATCGGGAAGCGATGGCCTTCAGCCAGACAGCCTTATGAACACCATGAATTTTCGGACACACGCCACGATTTTTCCCAAGCGCTGAAGCCATCCGATCATACACGATAAGAGACAACAAAAAAAGCACCGGAATTCCGATGCTTTTTTTGTTGTATTTATTGTCTGTTTTTTGCGGGATCAGTTGGCCGCGTC
The DNA here is from genome assembly GCA_902793295.1 of uncultured Bacteroidota bacterium. Taxonomy (GTDB): domain Bacteria; phylum Bacteroidota; class Bacteroidia; order Bacteroidales; family P3; genus Colimorpha. The sequence goes on along the minus strand of CADBDA010000013.1, from coordinate 32,821 downwards.
GTCGTCGGTTTCGGGGACCAAGTTGGACCAGTCGAGGTGGATGGGATAGACATTTTCGCGGACGATGGTGCCCGGGTAGCGGTCCTTGATGCGCTGCATGAAGACATAGGCATCGAGACGGCTGGTGAAGTCGCCCACCTTGATACGGAAGTTCGGTTCGGTGAAGATGATATACACCTCGACGTCAGGGTATTCCTCCTTGAAGCGCCGTTTGAGGTCGAAGGCCCCGTTGCGAGAATTGGGGCCCGAGAGGGAAGCGATCTGGATACGGAAGCCCGGGACGGTCTGCACCTTCTCGTTGAATTCGATATGTTTCTTCACCAGCTCGCTGACCTTCACGTCGCCCGTAATTTCGACATGGCCCTTGGCATGTTGTGCGCAGAGCGGAGCCGAGGCGAGGAGAGCAGCGAGGAGCAGAGGTAGATGACGGCACATAGCGATGTGATTTGGTTGATACTAGCGGGACTGGGAGCCGATTTGTTCGGGGCGGAGCGAGAGGATGGGGCGCTTGGAGAGGTGGAGCATCTGCTGAGCGTAGTTGCCCAGGAGCCAGCTGGTGAGCGCCTTTTCCTGTTCGGTCATGATGACGATGAGGTCGGCATTGATTTCGTTAGCGTATTCGAGGGTGCTGACGGTGAGGTTTTTGTGAGCGTTGACGAATTTGGTGGTATGGCGGACGCCGAATTTGTCGAGGAAGTTTTCCACCTGGTCGACATAGCCGTCGACGAGAGTGCGGATGTCGCGCGACTCGGAGGTATAGAGACCGAGGAGGTGGATTTCGGCGTCGAAGGTTTTGGCCATACGAGCGGCGAAAGGCACCTTTTGGCGGGTTTCGTTGGTGCTATCGAGCGGCACGACGATGCGTTCCAGTTTTTTGTTGAAGTTAAAATCTTCGCGCACAGAGAGTACGGGCACGGGGGAGTCGGTGATGGTGCGGTAGGTGTTTTTGCCGATCCAGTTTGTTTCGAAGCCCGACATGCCATGGGTGCCGACGACGATCATCAGTGCCTGGTCTTCGATGGCCTGCTGGGCCAGTTGTTCGGACACTTTGCCTTCGCGGATGACGTATTCGAGTTTGATATTTTTGAGGAGATGTGCGACGCCCTCGTTGCGGCGTTCGATTTCGGCGCGGATAGGTGCCTCGTCCTCATCCTTTTGCTTGACGTAGACCAAGCGTATGTCGGACTGCCAGCGGTTGGCGATATCGATAGTGAGGTCAACAGCCTTGGCAGAGCCTGTGGAGAAGTCGAATCCGACAATGATATTGTTCATAACGGTTGTGTTTTTTTTGTTTGAATTCGGTTACAAAATTACGAACTTTTTTTGAACTGGGCAAAAAAAAGCGAAAAAAAAAGATTTCAGTGCTGACGAATAGCGCCTTGCGGTGCAATGAGGAGGACGAGCGAGTGAAAGATATTACCATTTTAAAGGCTAATAACAAACCAGTTGCGCACAAAGTAACAACATTCGGCAAAAAAAATGGTTGTCGTTAACAAAAAAATTTGTAAATTTGCAATTTAAATAAAAAGAACAATCCATAAAAACAAAATAAACAGAATTATGAATGAAATCTGGACTGCAGTACTGGTATTGAGTATTACAGGAGCCCTGTTTGCAGTGGTGCTTTACATTGTAGCACAGAAATTTAAAGTTATCGAAGACCCATTGATTGACGAGATTGCCGAGGTGTTGCCCGGCGCCAACTGTGGCGGATGCGGCAAAGCCGGATGTCGTGCCATGGCGGAGGCCTTTGTGAAGCAAGGCAACATGGAAGGACTGAGTTGTCCGGCCGGTGGAGCCGAAGTGGCGAAGAAGGTAGCCGCCCTGTTGGGATGTGTGCCCGAAGAGAAGGAGCCGCAGGTGGCCGTATTGCGTTGCAACGGCAGTTGTGCCAACGCCACAGCGAAGACCCACTATGACGGCTTGCAGGACTGTACGTTTGCCAACAGTCTGTATACCGGTGAGAGCGGCTGTGTGTTCGGATGTCTGGGGCTGGGCAATTGCACGAGAGCCTGCCAGTTTGACGCGCTGAGCATCGACCCTGAGACCGGATTGCCGGTGGTGGACGAAGAGAAGTGTGTGGCCTGTGGCGCCTGTGTGAAGGCCTGTCCGCGCGGGCTGATTGAGCTGCGCAACAAGGGCATGAAGAACCGCAGGGTGTATGTGGCCTGCCGTAACAAGGAGAAAGGCGCTGACGCCCGCAAGTCGTGCACGGCAGCCTGCATAGGCTGTGGCAAATGCCAGAAGACCTGTCCGTTTGGAGCCATCACGGTGGAGAACAACCTGGCCTACATCGACTACAACATCTGCAAGATGTGTCGCAAGTGTGTTGCCGAGTGTCCGACCGGAGCCATCCATGCGGTGAATTTCCCGCCGAAAGTGGAGCGGCCCGCAGCACCTGCCGACGCCCCGAAGGCCGCAGAGACAGCCGCCGCAGGGAGCAGCCAGTCCAACGAAACAACTAACGCATAATTTTTTTTTTGAAAGAGACGATATGAAGACATTCGCGATGGGTGGTGTCCACCCGGAAGAAAACAAAATATCGACAGCTGCGGCCATAGAGGAATTCCCGTTGCCGCAGACCGCCGTCATCCTGATGAACCAGCATCTGGGCGCCCCTGCCACGCCGTGTGTGGCGAAGGGCGACAAGGTGAAAGTAGGCCAGCTGATAGGCAAAGCCGAAGCATTCATGTGTGCCAATGTCCACTCGCCCTTCAGCGGCACAGTGACCAAGATAGACAGTTGCAAGGACGCTTTCGGACTTTCGAAGCCCGCCATCTACATCAACGTGGAAGGCGACGAATGGGAAGAGAGCATTGACCGCACGCCCGACATCAAGCGGGAGTGCACGCTGGAGCCCAAACAAATCGTTGACAAACTGAAAGAGATGGGTATTGTGGGCCTTGGAGGCGCCACGTTTCCCGCCCACATCAAATATTCGATAGCCCCTGACAAGAAAGCGGAATATCTGATCATCAATGCCGTGGAGTGCGAGCCCTATCTGACATCGGACCACCGAGTGATGATGGAGCATGCCGAGGAGATATGCATCGGTGTGAGCATACTGCGCAAGGCGCTGGGCGTGCCGAACGCCTATATCGGGATAGAGAACAACAAGCCCGAGCCCATAGCGGTGATGAAAGCCATGGCCGCCAAATTTGAAGGCATCATTGTGGAGCCGTTGAAGGTGAAGTATCCGCAGGGAGCCGAGAAGCAGCTGATCAATGCCATCACGGGACGCCGAGTGCCGTCGGGCAAGCTGCCCATCGACGTAGGCTGTGTGGTGAGCAATGTCGGCACCACCTATGCGGTGTACGAAGCCGTGCAGAAGAACAAGCCCCTGCTGGAGAACATACTGACCGTGACCGGCAAGAAGCTGGCGCAGCAGCACAACTACCATGTGCGATTCGGAGTGAGCTACAACGACATCATCAAGCACGCCATGGGCAGCCTGCCCGAGACGACCGGCAAGGTGATCAGTGGCGGGCCCATGATGGGCAAAGCCGTGAGCAACCTTGACGCACCGACGACGAAGGGCGCATCGAGTGTGCTGGTGATAGACGAGAGCGAAGCCGTGAGAGCGGAGGAGAGCAACTGCATACGTTGCGGCAAATGCATGAACGCCTGCCCGATGGGCTTGGAGCCCTACCTTTTCTCGGCACTGGTGAAGAACCGTCGCATAGAGGAAGCCGGCGCACACAACATACTGGACTGCATCGAATGCGGATGCTGCTTCTTCTCGTGTCCGGCCAACAAGCCGTTGCTGGACGAGATACGTCTGGGCAAGAACCTCTACAGAGGCATACTGATGGCCAAGAAGAAATAAGAGGTTTTAGACGGAAAGAAAAGTAAAAATAAAATTAAATAGGAAACAATATATATATAATAAATATATGAAACTGCTAAACGTATCCGGATCACCACATGTGCATAGCGACGAATCGACCCAAAAGATCATGTGGCGAGTGAACCTGGCGCTGGTGCCCACACTGATTGTCGGCATCGCCTTTTTCGGCCTGAACGCACTGCTGATCAGCCTCATTTCTGTAGCCAGCTGTGTGCTGTTCCAGTGGCTGATTGAGAAATTCATCATGAAAACACCGAGCAGCGTGAAAGACGGTTCGGCCGTAGTGACGGGCCTTTTGCTGGCCTTCAACGTGCCTGCCAGCCGCGAGATGATGTGGCTGGTGATCATCGGGGCACTGGTGGCCATAGGCATCGGCAAGATGAGTTTTGGCGGACTGGGCAAGAACCCGTTCAACCCCGCATTGGTGGGACGTGTGTTCATGCTGATTTCGTTCCCCGTACAGATGACGACATGGCCCAAGCCCGGCGAGAACCTGTTTTCGATGGTGAGTGTGCCGACGACGGACGCCACGACCGGCGCCACGCCGCTGGGCATGCTGAAGGAAGGCGGTTTTGGTGCTGCAGGCGATGTGTGGGACTACTTTATCGGCCACATGGGCGGCTCGCTGGGCGAGGTGTCGGCGCTGGCGATACTGATTGGCGCCATCTATCTGCTGTGCCGGAAGGTGATTAGCTGGCACATACCGGTGGCCTTCATCGGCACGGCGTTTGTATTCAGCGGCATCCTGTGGCTCTGCAACCCGCTGCACACCGAGATGGTGAACGGCGTGGAGAGCCTGGTAGGCTTCATTGACCCGCTGACGACGATACTGACGGGCGGCATCATGCTGGGTGCCTGCTTCATGGCCACGGACATGGTGACCTCGCCGATGTCGAAAGTGGGGCAGCTGATATTCGGATGCGGATGCGGACTGCTGACCATCATCATCAGAAACTGGGGCCAGTATCCGGAAGGCGTGAGCTTCGCCATCCTGCTGATGAACTCGGTGACGCCGCTGATCAACAGATGGTGCAAACCCAAACGTTTTGCGAACTAAACAGGACAAGGAGGCAGCCTCCCCCACCCTGGCCGACGAGGCCAGCCGGAGGGCTGCGGAATTGAGATAAAGAAACGAAAAAAATTTCCATAACATTATGGCAAAGAAAGCAGAATCAACATTGAAGAACATGCTGCTGGCGTTGACGCTGATAGCGCTGGTGGCCAGTTTGGCACTGGCCTTGGTGAACCGCATGACCAAAGGGCCCATCGAGGAAGTGAACAAGAAAAAGACCGAAGCAGCCGTAGAGCAGGTGCTGTCGGTACCCGACCCGAGCGACAACACGAAGATGGTCAAGATATACGAGAAATGCGAATCGGACACGGTGACCTTCACCGACACGATCAAAGGCAAGCCCACCGAATTCACGCTGACGCGCTACATAGCCATGGACAGCGAAGGCAAGGTGGTAGGCAAAGCCATAGAGAGCTACAGCGACGCCGGATTTGGCGGACGCCTGAAAGCGATGGTAGGATTTGATGCCGAAGGCACCGTGCTGGGCTACTCGATACTGGAATCGAGCGAGACTCCCGGCTTGGGCGCCAAAGCCGACCAATGGTTCCAGCGCGACGGCAAAGGCAACGTGATAGGCGCGGTGCTGAGCGAGAAGCCGCTGGCTGTAAAGAAAGACAAAGGCGACGTGGACGCCATCACCGGCTCGACCATCACCTCGAGAGCATTCTGCGGACTGGTGAACACCGCATACAAAGCTTTTTTAATTGAGAAAGGAGGAAACGAACAATGAAAGCCAAAGATATTATCCGCAACGGACTTATCAAAGAGAACCCGACCTGGGTGCTGATATTGGGCATGTGCCCCACGCTGGCCACGACGACATCGGCCGTGAACGGACTGTGCATGGGACTGGCCACGACGTTTGTGCTGATGATGAGCAACATCGTCATCTCGCTGCTGAAGAGCGTGATACCCGACAAGGTGCGCATACCGTGCTTTATCGTGGTGATAGCCACGTTTGTGACCATTGTTCAGATGGTGATGCAGGGATACATACCCGACCTGTATGCCTCGCTGGGCCTGTTCATTCCGCTGATTGTGGTGAACTGCATCGTGCTGGGACGAGCCGAAGCCTTTGCGTCGAAGAACAATGTATGGCATTCGTTTTTGGATGGTCTTTTCATGGGCTTGGGTTTCACCTGGGCGCTGACGCTGCTGGGCATGGTGCGCGAGGCACTGGGATCGGGCAGTTTCTTCAACCATCCGTTCATCAGCGGTGACGGCATGCTGCTGTTCATTCTGGCCCCTGGCGGATTCATCTGTCTGGGACTGCTGATGGCCGCCATCAACAGGTTGAAAAAATAGGGGTCGGAAGTGAGAAAAAGATGCAAGTCGCGGTAAACTTTTACCACCTCAATTTCAAGCGCTTGCAACTCACAGAAACAAACTCCTGATATTTTTAACATTTTTTAGGACGAAAATATCGTCTTTTTAGACGGAAGATCGCACTACGCGGGTAAAAGAATCAAAACAAAAAACACCATAATTATGAAAAAAGTCATTTTGATAGGCATTTTTGCGATGGCAATGGTAGCCGGGAAACTGCAGGCACAGGACTGTGAATACATAGTTGGAGCACGATATGGGTTCAACAAAGCAGTCTTGGAGCAGATGCCCCTGGCGAAGTTGGATTGGTACTGCCGTTTTTCGCAGAACACCTTTTTCGAAGCAGATGCGGTGCCTGAGGGTGCGAGAGTATACAGCATAACAGAAGTGCAGAATGTCCGCACAGGAGCATATCTGACCAATGATTTTGTAGTGAACATGGATTCGTTGAGCATCTACGAATACAATTTCAGGAAATTCCACACGTCGTCGGAAGGCGAGCCGATATACTACAGTACGCCCCATTCGGCCAAGCCCTATCTGGGAGTGCGGTCGTATGAGGAGGCGATGGTGATGACCGGGGAGCCGAACACGCGACTGGGCGAAACGAACGAAGAGGAAAGAAGATAAGCGAATCTAAAAATAACAACGAGATATGAAAAGACTAGTTATATTTGCAGCGATAATGCTGACCGTGTTTGCGGCGAGAAGTCAGAACGGGGACATTGTGTACATGAGCACCCAACAGAACGGAGACACCGTGTCGATGGTTGTGGTGGATGGACTGAACCACCTGACGGTGATGACCCATGACAACACCGGAGGAATGGACTTTTACAATGACAATTCGCCGAGTGACAAATACATTACCATTACGGGATCGTGTACGGAGCCCAACACGAAAATGAGTCTGATGTTTGAGGCATTCGACCTGGACTGTCATGACACGCTGTATGTGTATGACGGAGGGAGCATCAACGCGCCGTTGCTGATACAGGCGAACAACTGCATGAACCCGTTGTTGAACCTGGTGCTGTATCCGTCGATGCTGAACAGTACAGGCATGCTGACGATCCGACTGAAGACCAACGGCGACGGAATGAGTGGCGGAGGATTTTCGATTTCGGTGCAGTGCCGAATCGAGTGTGAGACGGTGACTCCCGTGATTGAGGACAAGTACTACAAAACCAAAAACGGAGTAATCATTGACTCGGCATATATCCGCATGGCCTTCCAGGTGGATACGAGCTACAATGTGGACTCATCGGAGGTGTATCTGGACACCACATGGTTCAGAGGCGTGCATCTGTGCAAGGGCGAGGGAGTGATTTTCAGAGGTCATGGCGAATACACGAACTACTACGGATATGGAGCAGCGGACAGCTGGTCGATGTTCTATTGGAGCTACGGCAACGGCGACACACTGTACAACATCAATGCGCGCCGCGGTACGTTACCGAATGGCAATCCTGTGTTCTACAGAGACTTGGACTGCTACGACGTGACGTTGAAGATAGAGGACGGACGCGGATGCAAATCGTCGATACTGGAGAGTGTGCGTGTGCGAATAGCGCAGAACCCCATCAAGACGATATTCAACCTGAACAACATGTGCAGTACGGACTCGAACATAGTGAACATCGGATATGACGGAGACAATGCGACCATCACGATGCAGTACATCTCGTTTGCACAACAGAAGAGCAAGAGTGTGGAGTGCAAGACGTTCATTCCAGACGGTAAAGGACAGAACTGCGCGCAAGCGGACGAGGATGACGGATTCCGTGCGCCGATTTTCTTTGATGACTTTCCGGCAGGACGAACGGTGAACTCGCGAGGAGACATCTGTTCGATCTGCGTGAACTACGAACATTCATTTATGGGAGACTACCGCCTGTCGATCATCTGTCCGACGGGAAAGAGAGCCGTGCTGAAATACGGTTCGAAATGTATCGGTTCGACCAGCAATTGCGATCCTCTTACATTGGGAATGACTGTAGCCAAAGATTCTGTTCCCGACGCCGCCATGGGAGGCAGCGGAACCTATACCGGCATTCCCTATGGAGGAGCGGACGACTCTGGATTTGATGGCAAGGCGGGAAGCACTGGAGCCAATACAAAATGCGACTCGATATGCAACATGTTTGGTATCGGATTTGACTATTGCTTTTCGAGAAACGGGGACTACCGACTGGTGACTGGCAACAAAGCGAACTATACGACAGTGGGAACCAACGATGAATACTTGGCCGGAACGGGATACAAAGACACCTATCAGGGATATACCTTCGACCAAATACCAGCGCCCTTTGTTCAAGCAGGACAAACTGCACCCGGCACTCAGACATTCAGCACGAAACATCCGAGCAACCATGAAGAAAAGAGCGACTACTACCTGCCAGCATCGACATTCAAGGAATTGATTGGATGCCCGCTGAACGGCGAATGGTCGATACAGATTATCGACTTTTGGCCAATCGACAACGGTTGGATTTTCAACTGGTCGATGGACATCTGCGGTATCAACCAAGGTATGGGATGCAACTACCAGGTGGGCATTGACAGCGTGATATGGACACCGGACTCGGCGTACGGCGACTTTGAGACCGGCAAGTGGAGAGGTGTGACGATATATGCAATGGACTCGATACATTCGGTGATACGTACGCCCGACACGGCAGGACACTTCCCGATTAATGTGAAGATATACGACAAATTCGGCTGCGTATGGGACACCACAACGAACCTGACATCGGTGTGGATGCCGAAACCCGAGCTAGGCGACGACGTGACCATCTGCGACGTGGAGACGCTGTTGCTGGACGGCAAGGATCGCCATACGGACATCACGAACCAGACCTTCATGTGGGAGCCGAACGGACAGACCACAGACACGATACACACGGCAGCGCTGATGGGAAGCTCGACACTGTACACGGTGGAGGTGCAGAACGACCAGGAGTTTACGACATGTGTGGCACGAGACTCGGTGCGTGTGAACATCTACCCGCAGCCGAAGCCGAACTTTGACCCGGGCGTATATCCGCTGGAGGGCTGCGAGCCGTTCACGCTGAAATTCGAGAACAGCACAAAGAATGCGGACAGCTACTTGTGGATGTTTGGAGACGGAGACACCTCGTCGGCGAAGAGCCCGACCCACACCTACGGGACAGGCCAATACGGATTCAAATACTATGCATGGAACCAGTATGGCTGCAAAGACTCGCTGATATATGAAGATCTGATTACGGTGTATTCGAGTCCGGTGGCGCGCTTCTCGTGGGAGCCGATGACGCCGACGGTGCTGCACCCGGAGGTGTCGCTGATCAACCAGACGATACCTCAACGGCCGGAAAACGAATACTACTGGGAGATACAGTATGACCGCGACAACCACCTGTCGTACCACACGCTGAGGGATGTGAACCCGACGTTTGAGTGGTACACCGACGGCGAGGACATCTCGGGCAACTACATCATCCGACTGATAGCCAAGACGGAGAATATGGGACCTTCGGGCAACGTGGTGGAATGCCGCGACACGATAGAGAACAATATTCTGCTGGTGAACGACTTCCTGCAGTTCCCGACGGCGATAACGCCGAACGGAGACGGAGTGAACGACCGCTTTGTGATTGTGAACCTGGTGAACGGCATGGGATACCCGAACAACTCGCTGGCCATCTATGACCGCTGGGGCAAACGGGTGTACTACAAGGAGAACATCGCCAACGACGAGGACTTCTGGGATCCGGCCAAGGAGAACATACCTGCGGGCACGTACTTCTGGAGGTTCATCGGAAAGGGCTTCCTGGGCGACATACAGCGCAACGGAGCTGTGGAAGTGATCAAATAGGAAAAAAACTATACAATGGGAAAGACCGGCCGCATGGCCGGTCTTTTTTTTGTGTGTGCGAAGTGGGAATTTTGGTCTTTTGGGGAATTGTACGTGACGGGGAACGGGGATGGAGGGGGACGAGGAACGACTGAGGGGACGGGTGGCGAGGAGGGGATAAAAGGCTGGGGAAATGGCAGTTGGAGGGAGCGGACGACGGCTGGGGAAGGCGGGATGAGGGAAACGGGGGATGATATGGATTTTTTTTAGTAATTTTGCAGCCGAAAAACGGCAGCCGCCCTATCGCCGGCGGTGGAGACACCGCGGGAGGAAAGTCCGGGCAGCAGAGAGTCGCCATACTTCCTAACGGGAAGGGGCCCGCCGCGCAAGCGGCGGGCCACAGAGAGCGCCACAGAGAAGATACCGCCGCGGAAGCGGTAAGGGTGAAAACGCGAGGTAAGAGCTCACGACGGGTGCAGTGATGTACCTGATGGCAAGCCTTATGGGCTGAAAGACCAAATATACCGGCAGAAAAGGGTTGACTCGCCCGTTGCCGGGGGGTAGGTTGATTGAGGCATTCGGCGACGGATGTCCTAGATTAATGATAGGGGTCCGCGGAAGCGGAAACAGAACCCGGCTTACAGGCTGCTGTTTTTTTTATTTTTTGGGGTGAGGTCGGGGTTGATAGGTTTTATGGGGTTGATGGGGTTGATAGGTTTTATGGGGTTGATGGGTTTAATAGGTTTAATAGGTTTAATGGGGTTGATGGGCTAGATTGGATTGATTAATAATCATTTTTAATATATTGGTGTGAGACTGGAAGTTATATTATCGCCCAAGCTTTACGAGGGGCGGACGCTGCAGCGGGCAGATGCCACTGTGGCAGTGGATGTGCTGCGTGCGTCGTCGGCCATTTGCGCCGCCTTTATGGCAGGGGCGGAGACCATAGTGCCACTGGGGGACCTGGCGGAGATGGAACGGTACGGAAAGATAGGATACACGATGGCGGCCGAGCGGAACGGAGAAAAGGTTCACGGCGCCCGATGCGGGAACTCGCCCACGGAATACCTGGGCATGGACTTGAAGGGCCACCGGCTGGCCTACTCGACGACGAACGGGACGGTGGCGATACGCACTGCGGCAGCGACGGCCGGGAGCGGCGAGGTGTATGTAGGCGCGTTTGCCAACGTGTCGGCACTGGCGCATAGGCTTCGGGAAGCGGAGTCGGTGGTGGTGCTGTGTTCGGGATGGAAGGGAGAGCCATCGCTGGAAGACACGCTGATGGGCGGTGCGCTGGCGGAACGGCTGGAGGCGGAAGGCGCCACCGTGGAGCTGGTGAACGACGGGGCGATGATGGCGCGGGCGCTGTGGAAGGGCTGCGCGGGCGACCCGTGGAGCTGCTGCGCCGGAGCGACGCACGTGGCACGGCTGGAACGGTTGGGCTGCGCGGCGGACATTGCCTGGGCGATGCGACTGGACAGCTGCAGCGTGGTTCCGCAACTGGAAGAGGGATACTTGGTGGGGAAGTGAGCGGAGAAAGAGGGGCGGCCCTCCCCTGCCCCACTTAGGAGATGGAGTTTTTTAGGGACAATAGAAACAGGAGCATGAAACAGATTGGTTTGACAATGGCATTGATGCTGGGGATGCTGTCCGGATGGCGGGCGGAGGGGCAGGCGGTGTGCGACACTGTGGGTTTGCGGCGGGAGGCCAAGATGGTGTGGGAGATGCCGGCGGCGGCGACGGTATGGGGCGTGGGGACGCTGAGCGGCGTTACGACGCTGTGGTGGGAGCCGACGAAACGGGTGAACCTGCTGGTGAGAGAAGAGAGCCAACTGTGGCGGAGGGAAGCCTGCGGACTGCGGGCGATGGAGGTGGACAACTACCTGCAGCTGGTGCCGTTGGCCGGACTGGTGGTGCTGAAGGCAGCCGGACTGGAATCGGAGCACGGGCTGTGGGAGCTGACAGCGATGGGGGCGGAAGCATTCGTGATGCAGGCACTGATAGTTCAAGGGCTGAAAAAGACGGTGACGGAATGGCGTCCGGACCGAGGCTCGAGCGCCAGTTTTCCGTCGGGACACACGGCTACCGCCTTTTGCGGGGCAGAGCTGATGCGGCTGGAATACGGACGGGAAAGCGGATGGATAGGCGCGGCCGGATATGCAGTGGCGCTGGCCACGGGGCTGCTGCGGATATACAACGACCGGCACTGGGCAGGCGACGTGCTGGCAGGCGCCGGCATAGGCGTGCTGACCGCCGACCTGACATGGTGGGTCAACAAACAGCTGGAAAAACGGAAGAAACGATAGCACAAAGAAAGGAGCGGCAAGATGGAAAAGACAGAGATAGTGACCATTGCACACATACGGAGCCCCTACGGGAGCAAATTCGGCATTCCGCGGCAGAGCAACCTGGTGGGCGGGACGCCGGCGACGATAGTTTTCGAGCCCGAATACCGAGACCCCGAAGCGCTGCGCGGGATAGGCACGTTCGACTACCTGTGGCTGGTGTGGCTTTTCTCGGAGAACAAGGAGAAAGGCTGGCACGCCACGGTGCGACCGCCAAGGCTGGGAGGCAACAAGCGGATGGGCGTCTTCGCCACGCGGTCGCCCTTCAGGCCCAACGCGCTGGGGCTGTCGTCGGTGCGGCTGATAGGCGTCACGGAGCAAAGCGAGGAAGGTCCGCTGCTGCATGTGGACGGAGCCGACCTGATGGACGGGACACCGATAGTGGACATCAAGCCCTACATAGCCTACTGCGACGCCCACGCCGAGGCGCGGAGCGGTTTTGCCGCCACGGCACCCGAGCGGCTGGCGACGGTGGACTGGGCAGCCGGGACGCAGGAAGCGCTGTCGCCGGAGCTGCGTAGCGCACTGGAAGAGGTGCTGAGACAAGACCCCCGACCGCAGTACCAACGAGACGAGACGCGGGTTTACGGGATGACGTTTGACCGATATGAGGTGAAATTCAGGATTGCCGACGGACGGGTGACGGTGGTGGCGATAGCGCCGAACGACGGAGCGCGGCAACAGCACAAGTTTTAACATTATTTAACACGGCAACCACGCAACGAAAAGCGGCACCCTTGTGACAATAAGGAGATGAAATCTGATGAAGCACAACTAGTGGAAGCGTGCCTGAAGGGCGACCAGAGGGCATACCGGCGGCTGTATGAGCGATATGCCAAGCAGATGTACGTGGTGTGTCTGCGATACAGCCAGAACACGGCCGAGGCGGAAGATTCGCTTCACGACGGATTCATCAAGGTCTTCGAAACGCTTCACAGGCTGAAGAACCGGGACGCGCTGCAGTCGTGGATACGCACCATCATGGTGAACACGGCGGTGAACAACAGCATGCGCGGGATGCGCACGACGGACAAGGAGCCGGATCGGGAAATGGTGTCGGACAACTACGAGGAGAGCGAGAAGATATACGACGAACTGGACTCGTGGTACCTGCTGGAAGCCATAGCGGAGCTGCCGAAGCAGTACCGGCTGGTTTTCAACCTGGTGGAAGTGGAAGGATACGGCACGGAGGAGGTTGCACAGCGGCTGGGGATAGCGGAAGTGACGGTGCGGAGCAACCTGCACCGGGCGAAGAAGCAGCTGATGGAAAGGCTGAAAAACTATCGGAAAAAATAAACAAAGGAACGAGAATATAAGGAGATTCGGAACATGAGCTCACTGAAGGAAAAATTCGACCAAATGGAGATAGCACCCGACGAACGGGTGTGGGAAAAGATCAACGCCACGATGGGCCGGAAGGCCCGCAGGAGACGTCTGACGACGGTGGGAGCCGGCGCGGCGGTGGCGTTGGGACTGGCGGCGGCGCTGCTGCTGACCCTGCGCGAGACACCGACGGCCAAAGACGCCGTGGTGACCGCCCAGGCGAACACCGAGACGGTGCAGCAGACGGCAGCGACACAGCCCCTGACGGCTGCAGCCACGACAGAGGCCGAGAGCACCACGCCCGACCTGCTGACAACGGCGGCGACGGCGACGGCGACGGAGAAGGAAACCGCGACAACGGCGACGGAACGGACGTCGACGACAGCAACGGTGACGGCAGCGACAAGCGAAGCACCGACGATGCCGGCACAGGAGACACGACCCGCCGAGAAGAAAGCGACGGCGACGGCAGAACAGCCGAACGGCACGGAGCGCGTCGCCACGACAACCCCGACAAGGACTACGACCACCGAAAACGCCACCAAGGCGACGAACAACACCAGCAACACGACGGACAAAAAAGCGCCGGAACAGAAGCAAAAGGCTGCGAAATCGGGCGGCAACGACAGTCTGGCGATATGGATACCGAACGCCTTCTCGCCTGACGACCCGACGAACGACGCGGTGAGGTGCTTCAAGGTGTTTGCAAACAATCCGACAACGATACTGAGTTACGAAATATACATCTACTCGAGGACCGGCAGACAGGTGTACCACAGCCGCGACATCAACGAATGCTGGGACGGCACGGCGAAAGGCTACGCGCAACCGATGGGGACGTATGTGTATGTGATTGAGGTGAAGGATGCCGTGAAAGGACTGCAGCACAAGCGAGGGACGATCACCTTGCTGCGATGAGCGGTGCGAGAGAAAGAGATTTAAGAAAAGAGCGGAAAACAGGATTTGTTTTCCGCTCTTTTTTTTGGTGGAAGGGGTTTAAGGACTTTAAGGACATTAAGGACATTAAGGACTTTAAGGAGTTTAAGGGCTTTAAGGGCTTTAAGGACATTAAGGACTTTAAGGGGTTTAAGGGGTTGGAGGGCTTTAAGGACTTTAAGGGGTTTAAGGGGTTTCTGTTTTTTGGGAGGTTTTTGGTTTTTTGGGGGGAAGGGGGATGGTTGGGGTGTTTTTTTTGGCGGAAAATGGTTCGGAAATGGATTTTTTTAGTATTTTTGCAGTTTGTTTCGCATTGTGGGAAGTGGACTGGCGGTGGGCGGAACAACGATATTATCGAACTGAAAAAGAAAAGATTATACTATAGAATATGAAAATAAAGAGTATTGCAAAGCTGTTGTTGGCGGCGGCCATTATGCAGGTGGCCGTGGCGTGCGGCGGCAGCAAACCGGTGATAGACCCACTGGCACGGCTGGCATACGAACAGAACGCCAGCCAGGAAAACCTGGTGAATCTGACAAAGGCTTATGCCAGCTACATCAACAAATGCCGGAAGACAGGCGACTCGGAGCCAGGGGTTTACAGCGAATACGCGGTGCTGCTGCTGAAGAGCGGCGGAAGCAGAGCGGAGGCTAACAGCTGGTTTAACAAGGAAATGGAGCGCTACCCGTCGTCGCGCGGATACGTTATGGAGCTGAAACGCAAGCTGATACCGGAATATCAGAACAACAACAGCATCACGACGGAGAACGCGTCGGCAGATGAGAACGAAGGGCTGTCGGAACAGAGCCGTAAGGCCGCCGAGGAGCGCGCTTCGGAGGTGATGAAAGAACGCAACAACGAACTGGACGCCAGCATAAAAGACGCTGATACCGGTGCGGAAGAAGCGACGGAGGAGTCGGTGGAAGAGGTGATAATAGATGCGGAAGAGGGCGCGACGGAACCTTCGGAAGAGGACGCGGTGGAAGAGGACGCGGTGGAAGAGCCGGCAGAAGAGTGATTTTCAAGAAACAAGAATGCAAAAGAAACGGACCATGAAAAGACTGATATGGGTTTTGGCAGCGGTGCTGACAGTTGCGGCAGGCTGCAAGAGCGAGAAGAAAATCAATTCATACAAAGATATTTACAGCGAACAGCCGACGACGATAATGGTGGCGCCGGTGGTTGACAAGGCGGAGCGGAAGGTGGAGAAATATCCGGCGGACGCTGCGTACAACAACGAGCTGAACACATCGACGGCGTATATGCAGATGACGCTGACGCGGCCGCTGGTGCGGAAGGGATACTACGTGCTGGGAACGGCGGCGACCAAAGAGGTGATGGAGAACGGCGGATACAACCAGAAGGCGCTGAGAGACGGCAACTTGAGCGAGCTGCAGCGCACGTGCGGGATTGACGCGGTGCTGGTGGTGACGCTGCACCGTTGGCGCGAGGAGAACGGGAAATGGATAGCGATGCTGGAATACCAGCTGCGATCGACAAAGAGCAACCATGACCTGATGCACACGTGGGTGATGGCCATCAAGGCGGTGCCGACGAACCTGAAGGGCGACCCGATAGTGATGAAGAGAGACAAGAACTTCGCCAAAGAATGGGGTTTTGACAACGGGACGGCCCAAAGGGCTTTTCTGGTGGAGAAGGTGAACGACTACGTGCTGCGTGACCTGCCGACGAGCAGCACGCTGCGCCAGTTTGAGAAGGACATCTACCGGAACGCCAACCCGACATACATCAAATACACCTGGAGCGAGGAAGGCGGCGCTGACGTTAAGAACTGCAGCGTGGAGGAATACGAGGAGAAGGCGTTTCTTTGATGGCGGCCGGAAAGGGCGCATGGGTTCTTGAGGACGGCAGAGGGGCGCATGGGTTCTTGAGGACGGCAGAGGGGCGCATGGGTTCTTGAGGACGGCAGAGGGCCTTCGACGGAAAGAAAGAGAAGGCTCGCGAAAAAGAGAATTACACTTACAAATAACTATAATTTATAGAATTACAACATTTTCAACTGAAGAAAAGACAATGAAAAAAATCATCACACTGGGACTATTCATTTTATTGTTAGGACAAGCGTTTGCGGTTCCGGCCTATCCGGAGAAGATACGCTTTGTTCAACCCCGCGGGGAGGTGACGCTGAGCATCTACCTGAAGGGCGACGAGCGCGTGCACTGGGCGGAGAGCGAGGACGGCTACAGCCTGCTGCACGGGGACGACGGGGCGTTGTACTACGCCGAATCGGACAACCGAGGCGGGATGAGGGCCAGCGAATATCTGGCCACGGACATCAAGGAACGCAGCGCCGAGGTGGCGGAATTTTTGAGAGGCGTTCCTAAGCACCTGATGTACAGCATGGAACAGATAAAGGAGATGAAAAGGATATGGGAGATGGTGGAAGCGAGCAAGAAGGGTCCGAAGTCGATGAGCAATGTGCTGGGCGAGAAGAAGTTCCTGGTGATTTTGTTCGGTTTCCAAGACAAGGACTTCCAATACGGGAAGTTGGACTTCAGACGGATGTTTAACCAGGTGAACTATTCGGTGAACGGTGCAACTGGCAGTGTGAAAGACTATTACAGAGAGGTGAGCCATGGGCTTTTCTCGTTGACGGTGGATGTTGCCGGTCCGTATATCGGATCGGAGAACACGTCCTACTACGGGAGCGACGACTGGGGCAGCCAGTATTTCGCACGGGAAGCGGTGGATTCGGCCGCGAAGGACGTGGATTTTTCGGAGTATGACAACGACGGCGACGGATATATTGACGGACTGCACATTATCTTTGCCGGACACGGCGAAGAGGCCGGTGGCAGCTCGAGCCTGATATGGTCGCACAAATGGAATATTTTTGACGCGCCGACGTACAACAACACGGTGGTGGACGTTTATTCGTGTTCGCCTGAGCTGTCGGGCAACATGGGTTCGGAGATGACCCGTATTGGTGTGATTTGCCATGAGTTGGGTCATGTTTTCGGGGCGCCGGACTACTACGACACGGACTACGGCCAGAGCGGCGGACAGTATCCCGGACTGGGTTCGTGGGACATCATGTCGAGCGGCAGCTGGAACCACGGCGGTGTGACCCCCGCGCACCACAACGCGTACACGAAACTGTTCATCTACCACTGGGCGGAGTGCGACACGCTGAACGGCCAGGCCGGCGTTTACGAGATGCGCGCGGTGGACGAGACGAACGACAACATACACAGAATCAACACCTCGACGGAGGGCGACTTCTTCCTGCTGGAGAACCGGCAGAAGATCAAATGGGACCGCTATGCGCCCGGGCACGGACTGCTGGTGTACCATGTGGGCACGGGGGCTCATGGAGCCAGCGTGAGCAACCGCAAGCATCCGCAGGACATTTACATTGTGGCCCACACGGCCGACACGTTCCCGAATTCGGATCCGGCCAGCTACGGTTACCTGTCGTCGGACAGAGCCACGTTGAGCGACTTGAGAGATTCGCTGACGGATTTGAGCGTGCCATGGTTCCGGCCGTGGTCGAAACAGCCGAACGGGAACCCGATATACCATGTTTCGGAGAACGCGGTGACGAAGAAGGTCTTCTTCACCCTTCTGGACGCCCAGCCCGAACCGATGGACGTTGAGGCTGAGGCCTTTTCGAACAGCACCATCCAGCTGAACTGGCGACGGTACGGATCGTACAACACGGTGGTGGTGATGAGCGAGACGGAGAGCTTCGGGACGCCGACGGCCACCAGTTTGGTCGGCGACACGCTAGAGGGCGGAGGCATAGTGATTTACAGAGGCAACGGCGACCGGATGACGGTGGACAGCCTTGAAAGGAACAAGGAATATCACTTCAAATTCTTCTCGAACTGGAAGGCGACCCATTTTTCGGACGGCGTGGTGCGGACGGCGCGGACGCTGGACTGCGACATGAGCGACTGGACGCTTGAGGACTTTGAGGAGACCGAGATAGGACAGCTGCCCTCGTGCTGGACCGGCGCGGGACGGGTTGAGGAGACTGCAGACCTGGGCAAAGCGATGGTTTTGCAGGCCGACAGCACGGCCGAAAAAGGATGGCGGAGCGTGACCACATCGCCGATCAATTATGACAGCGTGCAAGGCTATGTGATGCATTTCCAATACCTTTTCGGCGAGGGATGCGAAGACGGCGACCAGATTTTGGTGGAGGCCCGCAAGAACATTGCCGGCGATTGGGAGACCGTGGGCAACTACGAATGGCGTTACGGCATGGCGACCGTGAACGATGCCTACATCCACATGTCCGACATGGGAGACATGAGCAAGATACGCTTCTCGTACTACGGAAACAACGGCACACTGGCGGCTTTGGACAACATTGAGCTGACGGCCGGTGCGCTGGTTCTGGCCGAATGCGACGAGAACGGCACCATCGAGCCCGGAGGATACAGCATTGTGGGGGCAGGCGACAGTATCACCTTCACGATACGCGCCGCTGGCGGCTACATGCTGAAAAGCATAAAGAAAAACGGTGCGCAGCTGGCTCCGACGATGTACAGCACAGACACGAACGGCATCACGACGTTGCGGATGGGCGGACTGAGCAACAGTAACACCATTTTCGCCGAATTTGAACGGAATGTGGGCATTGTGGCCGCAGAGGCCGTGGAGCTGCGGGTGTATCCCAACCCCACGAACGGGCTGGTGACCGTTGTGGCGACGGAGGGTGATGAAGTTATGGTGTTCAATGCGCTGGGACAGGTCGTGGCACGTCAGAAGAACGACGGTAGCGCGCTGACGATAGACCTGAGCGAGCAGCCTCGAGGCATATACCTGGTGCGAAGCGGCGCAGGACGAGCCAAGATTGTAAAGAAATAAATGTTAAACATTTATAAAAAAAGTTCGGATACGGAACATTTATGTAATTTTGCAAGTTGAAATTTACACGAAAACAATTCTAAAACATTAAAAAACAATGAAGAAAGTATTTTTATTCTTTGGTAGCGCACTGATTTGCGCAGCCATGGCAGCTTGTGGCGGCAATGCCGAGGCTACCGACAGCAACAATGCAGACTCCATGCAGGCCGAGACGGAGCAGACTGAAGAAGCCGCTCCCGCACCGGAAAGCACTGAAGGCACCGTTGACATGAACGCCCGTCAGCAGGCTATCATGGACGCCGCCCAGCAGATCTGCAACTGCGGTGACGTTCTGAACTGCGTGAACACCGTTATCGATCAGAGCTTTGCCCAGTATGCCAACGACGCTGAGTTCAAGGCTGCTGTGAAGGCAGAGGCTGAAAAATGCATCGCCAACAAGGTGAAAGACAAAGCTGTCGAGAAGGGTAAAGAAGTTGCCAAAGACGCTGCCAAGAAAGGCGTTGAGGAAGGTCTGAAAGCCCTGAAGAAATAAGTTTTCTTCGGACAGATTTCTAAAAACGCGGCCCGACCAGGCCGCGTTTTTTTTTTTCGTCAGTCCGGTATTTTCTCGGCTATTGAATATTTTTCGGCTATTCAATAGAACGTTCAGATGCGATCGACATTCTGGACGATTTTGTAGGTGTCGACAGCAATGGCCAATTCCTCGTCGGTGAGCACCACGGCTGTGGTAACGCGGGCACCGGGCTTGCTGATAACGGCATCGACACCAGCGGTACGATCGTTGAGGTCGAAATCGATATCGACACCGAGCCAGTCCATGTCTTTGAGGATTTCGTGACGCATAAACCAGGCGTTTTCTCCGATGCCGCCGGTGAAGACGAGGAGGTCGCAGCCGTTCATCTGGGCGATGAAGGCGCCGATGTATTTCTTGCAACGGGCGGCGAAGACTTGAAACGCCAGCGTATTGCGTTTCTCCCCTTTCTGAACGCCGGCCCAAATGTCACGCATGTCGGGGGATCCGCCCGTGAGGCCGACGAGACCGCTTTTCTTGTAGAGGATGTCGTTGATTTCCTTGGGAGAGATATTTGCCTTCTGCATAAGGTAGAGGAGCGCACCGACATCGATGTCGCCGCAACGGGAGCCCATGGTAAGGCCTTCGAGTGAAGTCATGCCCATGCTGTTGTTGACACTCTTGCCGTGGTCGATGGCACAGATGGAGGCGCCGCTGCCGAGGTGGCAGGTGATAATCTTCAGGTCTTTCCAGTACTTGCCTATCATCTTGGCGCCCTTTTTGGCGACGAAGCGGTGGCTGGTGCCATGGAAGCCATAGCGGCGGATGCCATACTGCTCGTAGTATTCGTAAGGGATGCCGTAGAGGTAATCCTTCGGCTCGATAGTGAGGTTGAAAGCGGTGTCGAAAACAGCCACTTGCGGCACGTCGGGCATCACGTTGTTGATAGCCTCGGCACCCATGATATTGCCAGGGATGTGCAGGGGCGCCAGATCGATTAGCGACTCTTCCTTATTAATGACGTCGCGGGTAATCTGCACACTTTTAGTGAAGTATTCGCCACCATGGGCAAAGCGGTGGCCTACGGCACCGACCTCCTTGATGCTCGAGATGACGCCTGTCTGGGGGTTGGTCAGGGCCTCCATCACCATGCGCAGCCCCTCGGTGTGGTTGGGGATGGGACATTCGAGGGTGTGTTTCTCGCCTCGGCTTGTGTAAGTGAAGATACCGGAAGGAAGGCCGATTCGTTCCAAAAGACCTTTGGTGAGCACCGTGCGTGTATCGACGTCGATTAACTGATACTTCAACGACGAACTACCGCAATTGAGGACTAAAATTTTCATACGTTCCTAACTTAATTTTTCTTAATAACGAATGGGAGCAACTTTTATTGCAGGTTTTTCCAAAAAGAAAAAAATGAAGAGAAATGCCTTTTTTCCGCCGACAGCGGACGGCCAACGCTTGAACCCAAATCTGTCATTAGACCGGCCATTCGTTACAATGTTCCTTTTATAGGTCTATTCATGCGATTTGGGTTGAAAAATCATTTAACCACCCGACCCTGCCTGTCAATATAGACCCATTTGTCTTGAAAGAGAAAGGTTTTAGAATCAGACACTTTCGCCAGCCCGTCCTTGAAATGGTCGGCTTTCTTCCAACGACAGGGTATCACCAGCTCTCCGCTTTTGTCGACAAAGCCCAACCGCTTGTTGAAGTCCTGCACGACGGCGCGTCCCTCGCTGAACGTCCAAACCTGCTTCCAACGGCAAGGGATGACCACTTTCCCGGCTCTGTCCACGTAGCCGCATTTGCCGTCCACATCCCTCACGCCAATCAAACCCTCGCTACAATCACCCATCGCAAGCCATACACAGGGGATGACCAGGCGGCCGCGGCGGTCAACCATCCCTATGCGGAGGCCTTCCTGCACCCGTGCGAGACCTTCATGAAAAGTCCAGCCTTCTTTCCACTTACACGGAACGGCCAAGCGGCCCGTCACGTCCACATATCCGCATTTTTTGTTGTCGTCGAGCACACCGGCCATGTACTCGCTGAAAGGGCCGGCAGAATGCCAAGTGCAGGGAATCACTTCATTTCCATGCCTGTCGACGAAGCCGAATTTGCGCGTCTTTCGGTTTTGTGCCACGGCCAATCCATTATTGAAGGGGCCAATCGACGAATATTTTTCCTCGGAGATGACCACCTCGTTGTTGCGATTCACTATCCCTGCGAAAGAAGGGCCGTTCTTGTGTTGATTCCAAAGCGGGCGTAACCCGAGACGATCCACTTCTCTTTGTTCGCTGTCGGCTTTAACTCTTTCCGCCTCAGGAATCACCTGATCTGCAAACTCTTTTTGTTTTGTGTCGGATTTTTCCGCGGAAGAATCAAAAAGCACAGGGTGCGGGCGTTTTCTATCGGATTTTTCCGCGGCAGTTTCATAAAAAACAGGATCCGGGCATTTTCTATCGGATTTTTCCGCGGCAGTTTCATAAAAAACAGGATCCGGGCATTTTTCACTTTTGCGCTCCCAAACGGTCTGTTCCGTGGCAGCTTTTGGAGCCACGCAATCGTTTTTCTTTGGAGGTTCAGAGAGAACACGGGGCGGATGCTTTTCAGGCTTTTCATGGGTGTTCTGTTGTTCCGATTCTTTGGCGGTGGTTTTCCTGTATTTCTGAGCCATTTCCTCCATGTATGCCTCACGGCTTGGACCGCAGTAACGCGGGTCGTAGTAGTGATACCAGTAGGCCGGATTGGCCTTATCGTCCAATGCGGAGACAAAAGAGTTTTTGAGGAAGGAGTCTAAAGTATTTTTGGAAGCGTTTTTCGGCTCATCGGAGCCGTTGACCTCGGAAGCGTTTATCGGCTCATCAAAGCCATAGACCTCGGAAGCGCTGAAAATGTTTCCTTCTTCGTCTTCCACCAAGCCCGATTCCCCTAACAGCCTGTACTGGGGAGTTTCTGGAGAGGGGCCGTTCGTGTTTTCATCGTCGTATACGCCGTCGTGTTTCATTTGCAGATTGTTTTCAACTGCAAAAATACGCAATTATTTCCATTTATTCAAAAAAAAAAAAAATCCAGGGAAAAAACGGAATCCTATTTGCGGACTCAAGGAGGGGAGCGGTGACGGTGGTGATGGTATGATTGCTATTGTGCAAGTCGCTGACGCTGGCACGCAAAGAGAGGCGGACGTCAAGACTTGTAACGGAAGACCGGCAGCCATTTTAACAGGCAACACGCTTGCTTTCAGCCGTTTCGGAGTAGTTTTCCAAGGTAAGAAAGCAGGAAGAAATGTTTGTAGTCGGGGTAACAAACAATTATTTTCAGCGTTATCTTGGCAGAAACAAGATAACAAACAAACCATGAGGAGAAAAACATTGAAACCAAAAGTCAGAATAATTTCGCTTATTCTATGCATTTCCACGCTCTCATCCTGCTCTATCGTGAGAGGGCTGAGAACCGACGGCAAGAATGGACCGAACATTTTCAGCTTCGAGAAGCAGGAACACGACACCATCGCCACTGGCGACGTGGTGTTCCGATTCCCTGTCGCACAGAAGCAGGTCGACTGGATCGACACCACGCATTTCTATCATAAGGCGCACCCTTGTGGCCCTATGACCTTCGGGGAGGCTTTCGACAAGGAAAGTTCGACGCAGGGAATCGTTATCATCCACAACGACAGCATCGTATATGAGCGCTACTGGGGCGACTTTTCGGCCGACCGCATGGCTACCATCTTCTCCATTTCCAAGTCCATCACGTCGCTCCTGTGCGGCATTGCCGTGGATGACGGCTACATCCGCAGCATCGACGACCCGGTGACCGATTACCTGCCGGAGCTGAAGAAGAAAGACCCGATGTGGCAGAAGCTGACCATACGCCACCTGCTGGACATGCGGAGCGGGCTGGATTTCGACGACACCTACGAGTTCACCTCGCTGAAGGTATCGGAGCCGTATCTCTCAGGGGGGAGCCTCTGGTCTCATTTTAACAATAGTTCTCTGATTTCTATCATTTTAATCGGTTGCTTTATTGTCGCTCGGTTTCATTCAGATGCAGTTTATTTGTCAAAAGTGGGTACAAAGTGGGTACATGTACCCGATTGCTGCTTACTCCAATCAATTTGCAAAAATACGACATTTTTTTCACATGGAAGTTTTTTTTCATTTTTTGGGAATTGCTTGGTCGTAGCTTGCGGTCAGACAGGATGACTACGGACGATGTCCCATTCTAAAATCATCATTTCTGGGGATTGTGTGGGCGGGGGAATGTGGGTATTTTTGCAGCAGAAACCAAAAAAGCTGTTTATGGATAAAAAACTGACTTTCTGACAAAAACAAACACACTATGGGAATATTGAGCAAAATCTTTAGCAACACGCGCAAGCCCGAGGGCTTTTTGGGGCGCATGATGGTAAACGGAATGAACGGCGGCTCGCACGCCAAAATGGCGGAATGGGGGTTGTCGTTTGTGGATATCGCTAACAATTGGGATATCCTCGATGTCGGATGCGGCGGCGGCGCGAATGTCGCACGTCTGCTGAAACGCTCCCCCAAAGGAACGGTGAAGGGTATAGACTACTCCCCCGTCTCGGTCAAGAAAACCACCGAGGTGAACGCTGCCGAGATAGCAGCCGGACGCTGCAAGGTGGTGGAGGGTAGTGCCGCCCAACTGCCTTTCGGGGAAAATGCTTTCGACCTTGTGACAGCATTCGAGACTGTCTATTTCTGGCCGGAGATTGAGAAGTGCTTCGCTGGAGTGCGCCGCACGTTGAAGGATGGCGGTCGCTTTCTCATCGTCAACGAGGATGACGGCCTCACGGGCAACAACGAGAAGTGGGAGAAGATGATTGAGGGCATGCACACCTACACGCCAGACGAGCTCAAGAAGCACCTCACCGCTGCGGGCTTCCGGGACATCACCGTCCACCAGGGAAACCAACACCATTGGCTTGCCGTGATGGCAGAAAAGTGACCACACGTTGTCACCCACGGTGATGGGATGCGCCCACTCCAGGCCCACGTTGCGCCGCTCGGCGTTGAGAGGGTGCTGAGCGGTGTGGAAACCACAGCCGGGGCCGACGAAGACATGGTTGCCGAAACGCACCTTAGCGCCGTCGAGGATAATCATATTATCGGCTTTCAGCTCGGGGTCGGTGGCGGGATTATTTTTTTTACCGAATGAGACAGAAAAAAACAGGCCGCGTAACATCTGTTACGCTTCACCTTTGGTATTCTCTGTACTTTTGCAGTCGAAAACGAACTAGAATATATCAACAAGAAAAACACATAACAACATGGGAAATAGGATGTTTTGTTTCCAATGCCAGGAAACCGCCGGATGCACCGGCTGCAAAGTTTCAGGAGTGTGCGGCAAGACCCCGCAGGTGGCACACGCACAAGATCTGCTCATCTATGTCCTTAAAGGACTCGGCGTTATCGCCAACCACCATCAACACAGCTGCGGTCACGACTACTGCGATTTCCGCAAGAGCATTCACGCCTTCGTGAACGACGCGCTATTCTGCACCATCACCAACGCCAACTTCGACCCCGAGAGCATCTATGCCCGCATCGAAAAGGGCTTGGAAATCCGCGACACTTTCAAATACCGTGTTACTAATAATAAAGGAATCGAGCTGCCGAAACTCGATGTGCTAGATTGGCATTGCGCCCGCGAGCAATACGACGAGAAAGCCCAAAACGTGGGCATTCTCGCCGAAAGCAATGAGGATATCCGCTTGCTGAAAGAACTCACCATGTACGGCCTCAAAGGTATGGCCGCCTACCTGGAGCACGCCGCCCGCCTCGGTCAGGCAGATGATGACGCGAACGAGTTTATCCTGCAAACCCTCGGACAGCTTGTCACCTGCAACGATACCGATGAACTCACCGCCCTCACGCTGAAGACCGGCGAATGGGGAGTGAAGGCAATGGCCCTGCTCGACAAGGCCAACACCACTGCCTACGGCAACCCCGAAATCACCGAGGTGAACATCGGCGTGGGCAACCGTCCGGGCATCCTCATCAGCGGCCACGACCTCAACGACATTGAGCAACTGCTGGAGCAGAGCAAGGACGCGGGCATCGACATCTACACCCACAGCGAGATGCTGCCGGCACACTACTATCCCCGCCTGAAGCAGTACAGCCACCTGAAGGGCAACTACGGCAACGCATGGTGGAAACAGCGCGAGGAGTTTGAGGCGTTCAACGGCCCCATCCTCTTCACCACCAACTGCATCGTGCCGCCCATGGCCAACGCCTCGTACAAAGAGCGCGTCTTCACCACCAACAGCACGGGATTCCCGGGTTGGAAGCACATCCCTGCCGACGCCAATGGCAAAAAGGATTTTTCCGAAATCATCGCTTTGGCCAAAACTTGCAAGGCTCCCAAGGAGATAGAGACGGGCAAGATTGTGGGCGGCTTTGCCCACGAGCAGGTCTTTGCCCTCGCCGACAAAGTGGTGGAGGCCGTGAAGAACGGTGCCATCCGCAAGTTCGTGGTGATGGCGGGCTGTGACGGTCGCATGAAGAGCCGCGAATACTACACCGAATTCGCCAAAGCGCTGCCCAAGGATTGCGTCATCCTCACGGCCGGTTGCGCCAAATACAAGTACAACAAGCTAGCCCTAGGCGACATCGGCGGCATCCCCCGCGTGCTCGACGCCGGCCAGTGCAACGACAGCTACTCCTTGGCCCTCATTGCCCTGAAGCTGAAAGAAGTGTTCGGCCTCGATGATGTCAACCAGCTGCCCATCGCCTACAACATCGCGTGGTACGAGCAGAAGGCCGTCATAGTGCTGCTGGCGCTGCTCAGCCTCGGTGTGAAGAATATCCACCTCGGCCCGACATTGCCCGCCTTCCTCTCGCCCAATGTGGCTAAAGTGCTGGTCGAGAACTTCGGCATCGGCGGCATCACCACCGTAGAGGATGACATGAAGCTCCTCATCGGGGAATAATTCGTATTTTTGCATCGTGATTGAGATAATATAGATTATTAATAAAGCACATATATGCAATGAGAAAACACGTAAAAAACAATATCAGCTGGGTGGGCTACATCGACTGGGAACTGGAATCGTTCCACGGCGACGACTACTCCATTATGAATGGCTCAAGCCAAAACGCTTACCTAGGCTAACGCCCCGATGGCCAAGTATCAATGCGGTCCCTGCGGCGTAAGCAAAGACATGTTCCACGTTGTGTGATAAACCACTAATCATCAATCATCAATCAAAAAACCATATGGATTATCAGGAACTAAAACAAGTGCCAATCTTCGCATCGTGCGGCGAGGCGGAACTGGAGCGGTTTCTCGAGAGTCCGCACAAGGTGAGCACCTTCAAGCCGGGCGAGACGATGGTGCGGTTCGGCACCCCCTGCCGATCGCTGCTGCTCCTCACCGAGGGCACCGTGGAGACCCGCATGGGCAGCGTCGAGGGACGCGAGCTAGTGGTCGACAAGCTGAAAGCCCCCTGCATCCTTGCGCCGGCGTTCCTCTTCGGCACCAACGACATCATCCCCGTCGAGGTCACCGCCCTCAGCGATGCCACCCTCTGGCAAATCAACCGCGAGGCGTTCCTGGCCTTCATGCAGCGGACCCCCCAGGTGTTGCGGGCTTTTCTGAAGCTGATAAGCGACCGCGCGCAGTTCCTGTCGGGCAAGGTGCGTGCTTTCGCCATCAAGGGACTCCGCAACCGTACCCTCGACTATATGGTGCTGCACGGCGGTATCTCCAACGTGGCACAGGCCGCCGAGGTGCTGGGCGTCGCCCGTCCATCCCTCAGCCGCGTCCTCTCCGAACTGGTCGATGAAGGGGTGATAAAAAAGGGGGTTAAAGGTTATGCGTTATAGGTGATAGACAATATTTTTCAATTTTCAATTGTATGAAGACTCTGGATTTGAGCAAGTCGGTCTATGAACTGACGCAAGAATACCCCGAGGTGGTCGACATCATGGCTGCACTCGGCTTCACCGACATCACCAAGAAAGCCATGCTGCTCTCCGTGGGGCGCATGATGACCATTCCCAAAGGCGCCAAGATGAAGGGCATTCCGATGGAAAAAATCGTGGCGGCCTTCCATGAGAAGGGCTTTGAGATCTCTAGTGAATCTGGTTTAAATCACAATCAGAATGAAAAGAATGGAGAAGAAGAGGAAGCAAGCCGCACAGAGCAGCTGAAGGCCTATCTGCGCCGTCTGGGCGAGGGCGAGGATTTGGAGAGTGTGCGCAAGGATTTCGTCGATCAGTTCGGCGAGGTAGACGCCCACGAGATTATGGATGCCGAGCAGCAGCTGATGGCCGAAGGCACCCCGCTCGAGGAAGTGCAGCGCCTGTGCGATGTCCACTCAGCCCTTTTCCACGGAGCCACCAGCTGCGAGACCCATGCCGCGCCCGAGGGCGGGAACATGTTTACCGCCATGATGCTTGCCGGCATCGAGGGCCACCCGCTCCACACCTTCACCAAGGAGAACGAGGCCATCCAGCGAGAGCTTGACAGTTGGAAGAAAGACCATTCGCGCGAAACCTTCGTCCGCCTACGCGACGTCAGCATCCACTACGCCAAGAAGGGCGACCTAATCTATCCGCTGCTCAAGACCAAGTATGATATCACCGGCCCGCAGAACGTGATGTGGACCGTAGATGACGAGATACGCGACGAGATGGGCGCGCTGGTTCGCGAGTGGGACAATGCTCGCGCCGAGGCTGTCCTTGCCCGTGCTGAGGAGATGATCTACAAGGAGGCCAACATCCTCTTCCCCATCTGCGCCGAGCATTTCACCGACGAGGAGTGGCAAGGTATCTACCGCGACAGCAAGGACTACGCCCCCTGCCTCGGAGTTGAGAACAAAATGTGGAACGATGCCGAAAAAAGCCAACAGCTAACAGTCAATAGCCAACAGCTGGACGAAGTCCGTATGCCCGGAGGGCATTTAACTCTTCCGCAGCTCACAGCCCTGCTCAACACCATCCCGATGGAAATCAGTTTTGTCGACGCCGACAACATCAACCGCTTCTTCAACGAGGGCCCGAAAGTCTTCAAGCGCCCCGGTATGGCCATCGACCGCGAGGTCTTCTCCTGCCATCCGCCGAAAGTGGAGCCCATGGTGCGCAGCATCATCGACAGCTTCCGCAGTGGCAAAGCCGACCGTGTGCCCGTATGGATGGACAAGGGAGGCCGCACAATGCTCGTCACCTACCTCGCCGTCCGCGACGCCGACCGCACCTACCTCGGCACCGTCGAGCTAGTACAAGACATGGAATTCGCCAAGGAGCATTTCGCCAAATCTCAACTTTAAACTATAACCTATACAATGACACACGGACACGAAGTCCTTGCCATGATGCAAGGGCACAGCTACACAGAAAAGAGCCTTCTGGAGGCTATCATCGAGAAGTTCGGCGCGGAAGAGCGTTTCTACACCTGCAGCGCCGAGAATCTCACGGCACAAGGTTTGATAGATTTCCTCCAGGAACACGGCAAGTTTATGCCGATGGACGACGGCTTCACGGTTGACACCGACAAGGTCTGCGAACACGAAAAATAAAACTCATGAGAAAAGCAAGTAGAGAGATGGATGCGGCTTTCGCGCTGGAGGTGCTGGAGAAAGCCCCATACGTGACGGTCAGCTTCACACGTCCCGACGGTACGCCCTACGGGTTGCCGCTGTCGCTGGCACGCACTGACGAGCGCACCTTCTATTTTCATTGTGCCCTCGAGGGCGAGAAGCTTGATTGCATAGCGAATTGCCCGACGGTCTTCCTTTCGGCCGTCACCAAATGTGCCCCCACCGTAGGCCCCAAAGACGGAAGCTTCACGCTGCAATACAAGTCGGCCACCGCCGTCGGCAGGGCCGAGCTGATAACCGGCCGCGAGGAGAAGGTTGAGGCCCTGCGGGTCATCTGCCAGCGGTTCCTCCCCAAGCACATGGACGCCTTCAACGCCTCCATCGCCCGCAGTCTTGAACGGACGGCCGTGGTGCGCATCACCCTCACCGAGCCTCCCATCGGCAAGCGCAAGCAATACGACCAGCATGGAGAAGAGATGAAATGGGGTCGGATGGAATAGAGTATGCTAACGAACATAATGTATCCTTTTTCTTGCTGAAAACATAAACTCCATTGCAGAATAGGACTCTAATGTATTATTAAATGAAAAGAAAAGGTTCAACCCCAAAGCAGAGTTGAACCTTTTATTTGTAAATGCTTGATTTGTAGAATATTGTTTCTTTTAGCAAATCGGATTGTAGAGTGAGTTGAAGTGTTAAACTGCTGATTCCTAATATTGTATGTTGTTCGGGTACAAATTGGGTACAAAATGGGTACATAAAAAGATAAAGCACTGATTATCAGTGCCATCTTGCTCCCCCTGAAGGACCTGAAGATGATCAACGCTATGGCGAGGCTTAATTATGGGGACAACATCATGCGGCAAATCCGAGGGCTGAAATTCCGCTGCGAGCCGGGCACTCAGTTCCGCTACGAGAGCATGACGTCGGCAATCCTCGGCGCGGTCATCGAGCGGGCTTCCGGCAAGCGGTATGCCGACTACCTCGGCGAGCGTGTGTGGAAGCCACTGGGTATGGAGCATCCGGCGCTGGTCAACATCGACAGCCGGGAACACGACTTTGCACACTCTTTCGGCGGCATCACGCTTACTATCAAGGATCTTGCCAAGATTGGCCGACTCTATCTCAATGATGGAATGTGGGACGGCCGACGCATCGTGAGCGAGGATTGGATACGGCAAACCGCCGACTGCGACACCAGCTATCACGGCTACCATTTCAACTGGTACAACATCAACTACGAAGGCTTCATCCGCCCAGAATATTCCGGCTACTATGCCCTTGGCATCTGCGAGCAAGTGCTCTACGTCAACCCGCACAAAAACCTTGTCATCGTGCGCATCGGCAAGAGCAACAGCGGTCCCACAAGAATTCCGGTATTATTCGACCAGTTGGGCAGCTCCTGGCAATAATAGCAATATTGTAATTCTAACCTAACATTATCACCGCCACCACCAACCGGGTGGCGGTTCTTTGTTGAGCGTGAGGACAATAAAAACGGGAATTTTGCTTTTATATGGGTGTGATGTAACTAATACAAATCATATATGGAACCATTATATAAACCGACCAAATCAATCAGAGAATATTTCGATAGTTTTGCTCATGAGTTTTCCTATTCAAGCAAGGAAGATAAATTGGCAGAGATAGCTAATTGTGTGTATCATGGATACGATTTCTTCAATGAACTAAACGAACAATGTATTGAACACCCAGATAGGACAGAAACCATTTGCGGAACCATCTCCAATTATATCGGAATGATACGTGGTGGAGGATTCAATCCCATTGACAATTTTGTCTCCGATGATAAAATCAACTTGAAGCAGTTGGTGAAATTGTTTCAGGATGAAATTCGGAATCTCTATAGATTTCCTCTTGCACAGAATCCCTATTTTGCAGATATAAGAAATTATTATGACGAATTAACGAAGCGACATTACATTGATGCTGACGAATTCAGACAGGCTATGGTGTAGTCCAACTCCACTTGATAGAATACCCATCTCGGAAGAAGAGGTTTTATCCATAAATCCGTGGGGTTCAAGTCTTTAGTACGCTGACCCCATACGTGGTGGGTCAACGATTTACGATGACAATGCATAATGTGTCCTTAAATGCGATGAGACTTATATTGGCGAACATAATCGAAATAACGATGCTGAATTTAAATACCGGATTCAAAAATGGCCAAAACCATTTATGGGCAATCCACTTACAGCAAAGGTTGTGCTGTTAAGTCTTAATCCGGGATTTAAAGATTGGCAAAAAAGAGTGTTGGCAAAAGCTTTGACGATATACTATCGCGAGGCAATCTTCAAACATCTAGTTGAACAATCTGGATTAAAAGCAGTTTCAATGTTCTGCCCTAACAAGAAACCGGATGATTTGGACATTACATACCTTGAAGCTCACACATTGGTTGACAACTGCTGGTATGACATGATTGAAAAGTTTAGGGAAGCTGCGGGAATACCCAAAAGCGACGATGTCTTTAAACCTCTTTATACACAGTTATCGGTGATAGAGTATATGGGCTATGCCTCCAAGAATTATAAGGATTTGGCCAAAGGAATAATCTTGCCGTCACAGTATTTTTCAAGAATGCTAATCCAACATTTGACGATGAATCGCAAAACAGCATTTGTCGTGGTTCGCGCAGAAGAGCAGTGGAAGAAACTGCTTGGTGAAAGAATATGGAATAAATTAGAGCAGGAAGACCGCCTGATAGTTAGCAGGAAAATCAGACGTCAGAGTTTGACTGCTACGGGATTGGGCGAAAATGGATTTCGCAAATTAGTTAATCTTTTAAAATAAAAACGGCTGAAAAGAGCGTCGCAGCCAAATGATTTTGAAAACGGCCGTCGCAGATTGCGAAAGTGCCAAACGTTTTTGAAAATGGGTGTCGCAGGGTGCGACGGGGCGTTTTGGAACGGAAACAAGGTTTCGCAGCGTGCGAAAGTGTGTTTTGAAATGAAAAGTGGGTATCGCAGGGTGCGACGGGTATTTTTGAAATGAAGACAGGGTTTCGCAACGTGCGACGGAGGGTTGGGGAAATTTTTCGCGTTGTCGCAACGTGCGACAGGACAAAAAAAAGGAGTCCCTCATTGGAACTCCTTTAAAAAGATTGGCGGCGACCTACTTTTCCACAAATAAATGCAGTATCATCGGCGATGACGGGCTTAACTTCTCTGTTCGGAATGGGAAGAGGTGAACACC
>CADBDA010000012.1:12453-82965 GCA_902793295.1 uncultured Bacteroidota bacterium | reverse complement strand
ACAGGTTTGAGGCCTGTCCCTGTGTTTTTATAACGCAATCTGTCACCAATGTACTACAGGAACAGGACCATAACAGTAGGGTGTCCAGAACAAGCCAGTGTTTTTTTTGCATTCATTACCTCCAAGGTTTAATGGGTTTTACATCACGAAGCTTTTCTGTCACCTGGAGGGGGAAGGGGATGATAGTGTTGCGTACCTACGGCACGCTAATGAGGTGGGGGGGGGGCGTTCCAGCCGTTGAAACGGCTGGTTACCATTGTTGGACACCTAACGGTGTCCTTGTCCCGATCCTGACAAGAACGCGTATCCGACGAATGGTTATTTGGTGTTATTTGGTGGCGTCGAGGTACTGCTGGAGGAGGCGTTGGACGTATTTGCCGAAGACGTCGAACTCGATGTTGACGATGGTTCCGGGGCGGAAATTGTGGAAGTTGGTGACTTGGTAGGTGTAGGGGATGATGGCAACGGAGAACATGCCGGGCTGGCTGTCGACGACAGTGAGGCTGACGCCGTTGATGCTGATGCTGCCCTTGGGGACAGTGATGCTGGGGGCGTTGGTGGGGTCGTACTCGAAATAGAAACGCCAGCTGCCGTTGTCGTCGACGACGCGGGTGCAGGTGGCTGTCTGGTCGACATGGCCCTGGACAATGTGGCCGTCGAAGCGGCCGTCCATGCGCATGGAGCGTTCGACATTGACTTCGGTGCCGACTTGCCAGGTGGAGAGGTTGGTTTTGAGCATGGTTTCGTCCATGGCGGTGACGACGTACTGGTTGTTGTCGGGGTCGACTTTGACGACGGTGAGGCAACAGCCGTCGTGGGCCATGCTTTGGTCGATGGCCAGTTCGTGGCCGAAGGGGACCTGGAGGGTGAAGTGGTAGTTGGTGTTTTCTTTCTGGATGCCGACGACTTTGGCGGTGGTTTCTATGATTCCGGTGAACATGGGTTTGATGGGTGTCTGGTTAAATTGAACGAAGGCGGGAGGGAAAAGTCATCGGCGGTTGGGGATGGCTTTTCGGGGAGGTGTTTTTGAGGGGTGGCGTTATTTTTTGAGGAAGTCCTCGTAGTACTGGAACATCTTGTGGTAGAGGTGGATGCGGTCGTAGCCGAGGACATTGTGCTCGTGGTGGGGATAGATGAAATAGTCGACGAGCTTGCCTTGCTTGATGCAGGCCTGGATGAACTCGATGCTGTTCTGCCAGACGACGGTGTTGTCTTCGGCGCCATGGATGACGAGGAGACGTCCCTGGAGGTCGCCGGCCTTGGAGATGAGGGAGGTGGAGGCGTAGCCATCGGGGTTTTCCTCGGGGGTGTCCATGTAGCGTTCGCCGTACATGACTTCGTACCACTTCCAGTCGATGACGGGGCCGCCGGCG
Organism: uncultured Bacteroidota bacterium; assembly: GCA_902793295.1. GTDB lineage: Bacteria > Bacteroidota > Bacteroidia > Bacteroidales > P3 > Colimorpha. Next base: position 81,592 of record CADBDA010000012.1, on the reverse strand, counting down.
CAGGCGACCTTGAAGATTTCGGGGTGGGCGAGTTTCATGGTGATGGTCATGAAGCCGCCGAAGGACCAGCCTTCGACGCCGATGCGTGAGGTGTCGACATAGGGGAGAGACTGGAGGAAGTTGACGCCCTGCAACTGGTCGGCCATTTCGATTTGGCCGAGGTGGCGATGGGTGCAGCTTTCGAAGGCGAAGCCACGGTTGTCGGTGCCGCGGTTGTCGAGGGTGAAGACGACGTAGCCCTGCTGAGCGAGGAAGAGGAAATAGAGGTTGCCGCCGCCGAGCCAGGAGTTGGTGACGAGCTGGCTGTGGGGGCCGCCGTAGACATAGACGAGGGTGGGATATTTCTGGCCTTTGCGCATGTCGGGTGGAGTGATGAGGCGGTAGTAGAGGTCGGTGACGCCGTCGGCGGCCTTGATGGAGCCGAGTTCGATGTTGGGCATGGCGTATTCGGCGAGGGGGTTGGTGACGTCGCTGAGGGTGGCGAGGACCTTACCCTTGGAGTTGCGGAGGAGGGTGCGGGAGGGAGTGGTGAGGTTGCTGTAGCGGTCGACGAGGGTGGTGCCGGCGTCGTTGACCTGGACGGTGTGGGTGCCCGGTTCGGGGGTGAGGAGCTGCATGTCGCCGGACTTGATATTGATTTTATAGCAGTAGCGTCCGGTGGGGTCCTGCTTATTGGAGTAGACGAAGAGGTTTTCGCCCTTGGCGTCGAAGGAGATGATGCTGAGGACGTCGAAATCGCCCTTGGTGAGCTGGCGGACCAGTTCGCCGGTGGAGCTGTAGAGGTAGAGATGCTTGTAGCCGTCGCGTTCGCTGAACCAGAGGAAGAGTTCGGGGTGGCGCGGGACGAAGAAGAGGCCCTCTTGGGGGTCGATGTAGCAGGGGTTGGTCTCTTCGAAGAGCACTTTGTCGAGGTTGCCGGTTTCGACGTTGTAGCGTTCGAGCCAGAGATGGTTCTGCTGGCGGCAGATTTTGGCGATATAGAGGTATTTTTCGTCGGGGCTCCAGGAGAGGTTGGTGAGGTAGTTTTCGCGTTCGTCGAGGGAGTTGTCCTTACGCGTGCGGAGGTAGGTGATTTTTTCGGTGGTGGTGTTGTAGATGCCGACGGTGACCTCGTGGCTCTTCATGCCCGCCATGGGGTATTTGAACGGTTTGGTCGAAGCGATGCGAGAGGAGGTGTTGACGAGAGGATAGTCGGTGACCATGGTTTCGTCCATGCGGTAGAAGGCGAGGTAGCTGCCCTTGGGGGACCAGAAGGTGCCCTTTTCGATGCCGAATTCGTGGCGGTGGACCGGCTGACCGAAGACGATGCCCGGGTTGGGGTCCTCGATGGAGACGACCTTGCCGTTGCTGTTGATATAGAGGTTGTTGTTGACGGTGTAGGCCTGTTGGAAGGAGTTGGGTTCGATGTCGAGATTTTCGCCCTCGGGGATGTCGTAGAGCTTGGTGAGGGTGCGTTTTTTGAGGTTGTAGAGGTAGCAGTGCTGTCGGACGGTGAATCGGAACTCCTTGTCGCTGAGAGCCTTGAAGCCGTAGAGATTACGAAGCGGCTGTTCGCCGGCGGACTGGAGCGCCTTGTTGATGTCGGGGAGGGTGAGGACATTCTTGGCGGCGCCGGGGTTGCCGAGGAAGATGGTGTCGTCCTTGGCATAGGCCACCTGGCCGGAATTGGCGACGAACTGGAGGCCAACGATTTCGCTGCGGGGATAGAGCTGATAGTCCATGGTTTGCTCGATGGACAGACGCTTGTCTTGAGCGAAGGAGGGGTTGGCGAAGAAGAGGCAGCAGAGCGCTACAAGCACGAGGCGAAAAGAGGTACGGGACATGGCTATAATAAAAATGATTTTATATGATTTTTGAATTGGGAAAAGATGCTGTCGGGACGCGGAGAATGCGGATGGAGGGATCAATAGTTCTTCCACTTGCGGAAGCGGAGGGAGAAGACGCCGAAGAAAGCCTCCTTGAAGATCTTCATGCTCATTTTGGAGGTGCCGAGGACGCGGTCGGTGAAGATGATGGGGACCTCGAAGATTTTGAAGCCCAGGCGGGTGGCGGTGTACTTCATTTCGATTTGGAAGGCATAGCCGACGAACTTGACCTTGTCGAACTTCATTTTTTGGAGGACCTTGCGGCTGTAGCAGACGAAGCCGGCGGTGGCGTCGAAGACGCGCATGCGAGTGACGAGGTGGACATACTTGGAGGCGTAGTAGGACATCATGAGGCGGCCCATGGGCCAGTTGACGACGCTGATTTTGCCGTCGACATAGCGAGAGCCGACGACGACATCGCCCTTGCCGGAGGCGCAGGCCTCGTAGAGCCGCGGGAGGTCGTCGGGATTGTGGGAGAAGTCGGCGTCCATCTCGATCATATAGTCGTAGCCATGCTCGAGGCCCCATTGGAAGCCGGCGAGGTAGGCGGTGCCGAGGCCGAGTTTGCCTTTGCGCTCCTTGATGAAGAGGCGGTCGGGGAATTCCTGCATGAGACGCTTGACGATGTCGGCAGTGCCGTCGGGGGAGTTGTCCTCGACGATGAGCATGTCGAACTGCTTCGGGAGGGAGAAGACCTTGCGAATAATTTTCTCGATGTTCTCCTTCTCATTATAGGTGGGAGTGATGACTAAAGTGTCTGCCATAACGATTCAAATTCTAAAAGATACAAATGTAATTGTCAACACCTTAGGCCGTCGGAGCCAAGAAACAGGGAGGATGGCGGCGACGGGAGGGCGCACGGCAATTAATTTTGCAAAATTACGAAAATAAAAGGATATAGTGGTGGTCGGGGCGGAAATAATTTCGCGCGGAGCGATGGAACGCTGATTTCATGCTACTTACGCATAGCCAGACGGAGGAGCAGGGCGCCCAAGGAGACGCCAAGGAAATTGGCAACCATGTCGTTGATGTCGAAGCCCCGATAGGGGAGCAGGTACTGGACCGACTCGGTGAGAAGCGCCAGGAGGAGCGCGGCGAGCCAGGCAGGCAGCAGGCGACGGCGGAAGAGCGGGAAATCGAAGAGATAGAGCACGCAAGGGATATAGACGGACGCGTGGAGGAGATGGTCGAAGCGGATGCCGAAGACGAAATTGTCGAGCGGGACGCCCAGTCCGCCCACGGGAGCCCACATGAGGAGCAGCAGCAAGGCGAAATAGCACCAACGCTGACGAAGGCGGCGACGAGGAGCGAAGAGGCGATGAGGCAGGTTGCGCAAGGAGCGGCAAGCCGAGACCCAACGCGAGCGGCGGCGCCAGGAAGGCGACTGGCAATGGTCGACAGCGCCGTCGGCATGGTGGACAGCGACCAGACGGGCCCAGACGGCGGAGCGAGGGACCGACTCGGTGAGACGGCAATTGTCGCCCCGGAAGAGCAGCATGCCCCGGCGCTGTCGCAGCAGGCGATGGATGACGCAGCGCCCCTGGTAGAGAAAGAGATAGACATCGCCCGTGCGGAGCGGTTCGTCGGGAGCCACGGCGCAGAAGGAGACCTGGTCGGTTTTGGCATTGATGAGCGGCAACATGCTGTCACCGCCAAAGGCGATACGCACCGTGAGGCCATGCAGGAGACGGTCGTGGAGCTCTTGGATGACGAAGCTGTTCTCGTTGTTGGGGAGGGTGATTGTTTTCAAAATGGCGTCTGGGGAAAGAGCGTTGAAATCGCGCAGGAATGCGGAGAAGATTCACTGGAGGGACAAGGAAGGGAGGGGTCCGAAAAGCGTTTGGGCGCAGAGCAGCGCCGCGTCGGGATTGGGCAAGCACTGGAGGTGGTAGACAGGCGTTTGGGAGAGCGTTTGGGAGATGAGGTCGACCAGGACGTCGGCGAAGGGAGGGAAGGCAGACCGGGGCGCGTCAGGCGGGAGGGAGAGGGAGCCGTCGTCCTGCATCAAGGCCGGCGGGAGCGACGGTTGGAGGGAAGCGAAGGCGCGGAGGAGCGAGAGCCGAGAGATGGCATTGCGCGGCGCCTGGGAAAGGCGGACGATGGCCTTGAGCGGAAAATGGCGCGCGTCGAAGACAGGAGACTTGCCGCTCCAAGGACTGCCGAAGACGACGGGAGCGCCCGACGCGAGGGAGAGGAAGGGGCTGTCGTCGTTGAGGATATGGCAACCCGGAACCGACTGGAGCCAAAGGCGGGAGTGGGTGCTCTTGCCGGTGCCCGATTCGCCGAGGAAAAGGATCGCCTGGCCGCGGAAGACGACGACGGAGCTGTGGACGAAAGAGACGCCCGCATCGGCGCCCAAGAGGGAGAGCGCGAACCAAAGAGCGAAACGCCAGGAAGCGACATCGGAGCAAGGCGCGGCGAGGACGGTGCGCGAGCCCCGACGGTAGGTGAGGCAAGCGAGCGGAGGTTCGGACTCGGAGCGGCGCATGAGGAACTGGTAGTCATCGCCCTTGCGGAGGAAAAGGCACTGGCAGCCATTCTCGGAGAAGGAGAAGGAAGAGAGCAGGACACCGTCGGGCCAAGGGCGCTGAGGATGGTCGAAAGATACCTGCCAAAGCGGCTGGAGGCCCGGTTGGAGGAAATGGGAGAAGCCGCCGGAGCGGTCGAAGAGACGGGAGAGACAAGGCGACGAGACCGCCACGGGGAAGCCCGCCAGGGACAAGGTGAGACGGTCCATCACTCGAGGATATTAGATTGGCGCAGCTGGTCGATCCACTGCTGAGCATCGGCGCTGGCGCGGTCGGTGGAGACTTCGAAGCGGCGGACGAGGAGGTCGACGACATCGGGAAGTTCGAACTGGCGGCCGGCGAGGCTGTTCCAGAGGAAGAGCGAAGTGGAATTGAGGGCGATGACGGTGGTGAGGTCGCCCGGATTGCGTCCCTGGACGAGGACGATATCCTCGTCGGCGACATGGCGTACTTTATATTGCGGTTTGATTTTCATAGGGATGAAAGAATTAGAAAGCGAAGCCGATGCGGTAGCCGGCGGTGAAGGCGAGCCAGCCATCGGAGGGGAAAAGCATGAAACTATGATAGTAGTTGTAGTCGTTGCCGGTGCCGAAGGAAGGTCCGAGGCCGCAGTAGACGTCGAAGACGAACCAGCGGAGGAGCAGCTGGTAGCCACATTCGGCGAGGAGGGCGACCTGGCGGGTTTGGGCGGGGCACTGGGGCGGGGCGGAATAGGCGTCGCGGTAGCGGCAATCCTGGCGGAAGGCGGCGAAGACGAGCTCGGGTTTGAGGTAGAAGCCGGCGAGCCAGGAATTGCTGCGCGGCTGAGGGGCGAGGCGCCACTTGAAGGCGAACTTGAGGAGGAGCCCATGGGGGTCGGAATGGTTCATGAAATCCCAGCCGAGGCCGATGACGCCGAGGGTGAGCTCGGCGCTGTTGCGGGGAGAGAAGGCCCGTTCGTAGGTGAAGCGAGAAGAGCCGCTGCCGAGGGAGAGCATGGTGATCTTAAAATCGTTGCGGCGGGCGCCGCCGAGCGTCCCGGATTGGGCCGGAAGCAGGACGGGATGCAAGATGCAAGCGAGGAGCGCGAGCAGCAATACAAGATTGTGTTTAAGGGACATAGGACGAGCGGCGATCTTTTTTGCAAATGCAAAGATACATTTTTTTCTTTAAACGCTGAAAAATTAGTACCTTTGCAAAAATTTTTCCGAGAGATGAACAACCTGAAATACAACCTGCGCGGGGTTTCCGCCCAGAAAGAAGACGTTCACAACGCCATCAAGAACATCGACAAGGGGATATACCCGAAAGCATTCTGCAAGATCATTCCCGACATACTGGGAGGGGACAAGGACTACTGCAACATCATGCACGCCGACGGAGCCGGCACGAAGTCGTCGCTGGCGTACCTGTACTGGAAAGAGACGGGCGACCTGAGCGTGTGGAAAGGGATAGCCATTGACGCGGTGGTGATGAACCTGGACGACCTGCTGTGCGTGGGCGCGGTGGACAACATACTGCTGAGTTCGACGATAGGAAGGAACAAGCAGCTGATTCCGGGCGAGGTGATCAGCGCCGTGATCAACGGGACGGAAGAGTTCCTGCAGGAGATGCGCGACCTGGGCATAGGGATACACCTGACGGGCGGCGAGACGGCCGACGTGGGAGACCTGGTGCGGACGATCATTGTGGACAGCACGGTGACGGCCCGCATGCGCAGAAGCGACGTGGTGGACAACGGGCGGATCAAGGCAGGGAACGTGATAGTGGGCCTGGCCTCGTATGGACAAGCCAGCTACGAGAAGGAATACAACGGCGGCATGGGCAGCAACGGTCTGACCTCGGCACGACACGACGTGTTTTCGCAATACTACGCCGAGCATTTTCCGGAGAGCTACGACCACAAGCTGCCGAAAGAGGTGGTCTACTGCGGCAGCAAACGGCTGACAGACAGCACAGAAGTGGCCGGAGTGGATGCCGGAAAGATGGTGCTCTCCCCTACCCGCACATACGCGCCGGTGATGCGCCGCGTGCTGGACGAATACCGGCCGAAGATTGACGGCATGATACACTGCAGCGGCGGAGCGCAGACGAAGGTGCTGCACTTCATAGACAAGCTGCACGTGGTGAAGGACCAGATGTTTGACGTGCCCCCCCTGTTCAGGATGATACAGGAACAGAGCGGCACGGACTGGAAAGAGATGTACACGGTGTTCAACATGGGTCACCGAATGGAGATATACACCGACGAGCAGACGGCGCAGGGCATCATAGACATCGCGAAGAGCTTCAACATCGACGCGAAGGTGATAGGCCACTGCGAAGCTTGCGACCACGCGCAGGTGACCGTGAAAAGCAAATACGGCGAATTTGTGTACTAGCCGCCGGCCACAATACCAAGGTACAAAAAGAGCCGCCGCAGAGGATTGTCTGCGGCGGCTCTTTTATTGTGGTATAGGAGTGGGATTGGGTTGCAAACGGGAAAGGATGCCCCACCCTACTCGATGGCGGCGGCGATTTGAGCGGCGAGGGCCTTCATCTCGTCGGGCTGCATGGAGACATGGTGGCTGAAATTGAGGTCGCCGGGGTTGTTGAGCGGCATGAGGTGGATGTGGGTGTGGGGGACGTCGATGCCGACGACGGCGACGCCCACTTTGACACAGGGGCATACCTTTTTAAGGCCCTTGGCCACGCGACGGCTGAAGCGGTGGAGGGCGACGAAGAGGTCGTCGTCGAGGTCGAAGATGTAGTCGACCTCTTTTTTGGGTATGCAGAGGACATGGCCCTTGACGACAGGGTTGACATCGAGGAAAGCGAGACATTCGTCGGTCTCGGCGACTTTGTAGCAGGGGATTTCGCCTGCGACGATACGTGAAAAAATGCTAGCCATAAGAGACGGTTGTTTTTGGAGGCGAAGGGCGGAGCGCCGTGGGAGCCCGCGGACGGGAACCGAAAGGGGCGGCCGAGGTGGCGAGGGGCCTTCGCCGGATGGTCAATAGAAAAAAGCGGCGATAGGAGAAAGGCGGCGTGAGGCGACGGGGCGGGACGACGACCGGCGAAGCGGAGGCGGGACGGCGCCCCGAGGCACGGGGACACGCACTAGCGCTCGACGGAGAGGATTTCGAAATGCATGGTGCCGGCGGGGACCACGACCTCGACATTGTCGCCAGCCTTCTTGCCGAGGAACGCCTGGGCGAAGGGAGAGGAGACGGAGATGAGCCCCTGTTTGAGGTTGGCCTCGCTTTCGGGGACGATGGTGTAGGTCTGCTTCATGTTGTTTTTGGTGTTTTTGATGCAGATCTTGGAGAGGAGGAGGACCTTGGAAGTGTCGATTTTGGACTCGTCGAGAAGGCGAGCGTTGGCAATGAGGTCCTGCAATTTGGAGATACGCGCTTCGAGATGGCCCTGGGCCTCTTTGGCGGCGTCGTATTCGGCATTTTCGGAGAGGTCGCCCTTGTCGCGTGCTTCGGCGATGGCTGCGGAGGCAGCGGGGCGTTCGATGGCGATAAGGTGGTGGAGCTCGTCTTTGAGTTTTTGCAGACCCTCTTCACTATAATATTTGATTTCAGACATGATGGTGTTTTTTTACCGTGGGAGGACGGTTGTTAGACATTGGCTTGCCGGGCCATGAAAGAAAGGGCAAAGGGAGGCGGAAGTGAGTTTCCGCAGGAATTTAAAAATTAGGAAAGGTCTAGAACAGACCTTTCCTAATCAAAGTTTTTATGTTACCGATGGCCGTTAGAACTTGATGGTGGCGCCGATGGAGTGGCTGCCTCTCAGGTTGTAGGAGCTGCGGTAGGAATAGTCGAGAGAGATGGCGGAAGAGCCTTCTTTCTTGAGCGGGAATTCGACCGAGGCGCCGGCGCAGAGGCCCGCATTGGCGGTAGCGCGATCGTCGGCGGTGAACTGGCCACGCTGGTAGACGTAGGCAGCGCGAGCGGTGAAGCGTTTGAGGAGCGAGTATTCGAAGCCGAGGCCGAAATTGTCGCGGAGGAACGCATTGGAGGTGAAGTTGGCAGCGATGGTGAGACGCTGATCCCACTTTTCGAAGAAGAAGTCGTAGCTTGCGCCGATGTTAAGACAGGTGGGGAGTTCCATTTCGGCGGAACGAAGTTCGACGGTCATGTTGTTGCCAGCGTCGTTGATAGTGGTGAAGGACATGCCGGTGCCGCTGAAGCTCATGGCGGGGCCGATGTTCTTGAGGGCGATACCGAACTTGATTTCGTCGTTGGCGCCGGTCATGTACTGGATACCGGCGTCGATGGCGACGCCCGTGGCGGTCACGTTATCCGTGGACTCGGTGATGACCTTGAGGACGGCACCACCGTGGATGGAATTGGTGAAGGAATGGGCGAAACCCACGTTGAGGTTCATGACGGAGGGAGAGAAGGTGCCGTTGCTGCCGGGTTCGGGGTTGACTTCAGTGGTTCTGTCGAGGTCGCCGAAGCCCATAGCCATGACGTAGGCACCGAGGACGCTGGCGTCGCCGAGACGGACGGCGAGACCGAAGCTGTTGATGGAGGCGCCGCTACGGAGGCCGCTTTTGCCGCCCAACCACATGGTGTTGGTGTAGACAAATTCGGTTTTTTCAACGAAGGCGAGACCAGCGATGTTGCTGAAGAAAGCATCGATACCGCGGGCGCAGGAAGTGTTGATGCCCCCCCAGCTGCTGGAGCGAGCCCAGGGGTTGATCAGCAATTCTGAAGCACCGGGAGTACCTCTACGGTCGTCGTTGCCGGCCATAAGGCGCGGCGAGGACAACAGCGTGGTAAGCGCTATTACAGTCAATATACTTACTATTCTTTTCATTTCTTTCAAATTTTAATGTTTCAAGATAATTAGAACTGGAAGGAGTTCAAGTCAACAGGACGCATGGTGCCGAACCATTTGACCACACGCTCGCCGATGCCCGGCGTGCTGAAGTGGATGAGATAGATACCGCCGGCGATTGGGATACCGTTGTGGTTGTGGAGGTCCCAGTCGTAGGTAGTGGTATTATCGGGGGTGGAGGGGAAGGAGCGTACCAAGGTGCCGTCGAGGGTGTAGATGTTGATGGTGGTGTTGCCCGGGACGTTGATGAAGCGGACCTTGGTTTCCAGCTGACTTGTAGTCTCATAAGTAGAGTAACTGTAATAGGGATTCGGAACGACGTTGATGGCGCTCATGATGGAATCCTTATAATCTTGGGAAGCATCGGCGCGGGTGGCCTGACCGGTGAGGGTGACGATGTCGGGGGTGAGCTCGAACATGTACATGGGGTTGTTGTTGTTGTTGATGGCTTCGCCTGCATCGGCGGGGGTCAGGTGGTTGTCGCCCAGATACTGCGAGTAGCGGACATTGACGTTGAGGTCGATGGTGACATCGGTGGGGATGTTCTTGGGGTTGTCGATGTTCTCGGTGACGAGCGGCATGTTGACCCAAGCCACGGTGCTGAAGAGGAAGGCTGCGGAGTCGCGCATGGGGAGAGCGTAGGGCTGAGCCTCGTTGACGAGGAGGCCGTTGTGGATGACCATCTTTCCGGTGCCGTCGGCGAAGTCGGAGGAGAGGAGGTGGTCAAGGCTGCGGAGCATGCGGACGGCCCAGCGACCGGCGTCGTAGGAAGGAGAGCCGTAGGGCTGGGGGTAGTAGTTCTCGTCGTACTTGTGGAAGCGGGTGAACATCTGGGTCATGGCGTTCATGATGTAGATGTAGTGGCGACCGCCCATGATGTAGTTTTGCGTTCCGACGACGTCGGTGCTGACGGGGTTCCACATCATGTCGCGACCGTTGAACTGGATGTAGCGGGAGTCTTCACCGTACATGATGTTGAGGCGTTCGCCGGAGGCGAGGTTGATAGCGTAGCCCGGGAACCAACCCATACCGCTGTCGGCGATGTAGTTGGGGCTGGCGGGGTCGTTGCTGGCGCCGGTGTAGTTGGCGGTGTTGCCATTTTTGTCGATGGAGGGGTGTTTACGCATCTGGAAGCGGCGTGCGTTGCCTTCGGACTGCGTGTAGTCGTCGCACATTTCGAGGACGGGGCAGCGGGTCCACTTGCTGGTGTCGGAGGTGATGACGATACGGACGCTGGGAAGCTTGGACATATCGTTGAACATGAGCGACTTGTTCTGCATGTGGTTCATGAGGCTGCGTTGTACATCGAAATAGTTGTGTTTGTAGGTACGCGGCTTGACGCTGTGGAGGGAGTCGATGGCCGACTGGTTGAGGAAATAGTGGAGCGAGAAACCGGGGTGGTAGTCCTTGGTGGAGACGAGGCCGTAGGGGGCCCAGGTGCCGCTGAGGACTTTCTCGAAGGTTTGAGCTTTGTCGACAGCGTAGACGTTGGAGCGTTCGATCATACGACCGTCGGCGGCCTGGTGGACTTCGGTAACGACTTTGTAGTAGTCGTCGTCGAGGTAGGGTTCGTTGCCGGTGTATTGGGTAGTATCGAGGAAGGCGTTGAGGTTGCCCGAAGCGTACTGCGAACCACTACGGATCCAGTTCCGGTAGGCGTAGTTGTCGTTGTCGGGGATGGAGGAGAACCACTGGTGGTTGTTGTCGCCGAAGGTCATGGTGGAGGAGAGGAGGGTACCGTCGTTGATGATACCGCCGTTGACGGAGCCGTCGGAGACTACGAGGTCGGAGGCGATGGCATTGGGGTTGGTGATGGCGACGGAGAGGCCGAGGTCGAGGAAGAGCTGCTCGTTGTAGCGGCTGATGACGAAGTCGGCAGTGTCGGTGTAGACATTGTCATAGAGAGGAGTGCCGTCGACCTTGGAGATGACCCACTTGGAGGAGTCGGTGGTGCCGTCGAACTTGATGTAGAACTGGCCTTCCTTGACGTTGAGGGGGTCGATGACGCGGACGTTGATAGGACCGGCGTTCTGTTCGTAGCGGGGGTGCGGGAGGACGCAGGGGGTGGTCATGGACCAGGTGTAGTTGTTACCCTGGATACGGTCGTTGAAGACACCGGGGGCCTTGGCGGGCTGGCCGGGGAGGCCCATGAGTTCGGTGATGGACTCTTCGGAGAGTTGGAGGATGTTGCCGCCATTACCGGTGCCGTCGTAACGGGTGATATTGGGGCTCATGCCGAAGGTGGCCTGGACGATGGTGCCGCCGTTTTCAGCGGAGGGGTCGTGGGGCTTGGCGACGACGGGGGTGATGGTACCGCCGTTTTCATCCTTACGTCCGGCAAGGTAGGGTTCTTTCTGGCCGTCGAGCTTGGAGGGGTCAGTCTGGCTGTACTCCTTGAAGCGGTTGTGAGCGTAGGCGACGCAGATGAAGTAGTATTCCTTATTGTTGACAAGGGTTTTGTTGGTACCGGAAGCGAACTGGTCGGTGGTGACGCGGAAGACGTGTTGGATGCCGGCGTTAGAGCCTTGGACCATGATGCGGCCGGTGAGGAGGTTGGTAGCGGAGTTGGTGGTGTAGTTGACGAGGGTTCCGATGGGGAGGTTGGGGTCGACAACAGGTTCGCCGGTGGCGGGGTTGATGGAGTCGAAGCCTTGGTAGTTCTTGATAGCGTAGTAGTTTTCGACGTCGCACTGGGCTACGAGACGTGCCTTGTTTTCATCGTTGATATCGGCGATGGAGGCGTTGGCGTCGACGAGCTGGTAGATCTGATAGCCTTCGAACTTGTAGCGGCGCTGGCTTTCAGGATAGGATTGGAGGATGGAGGCGTCGAGGTCGTTGTATTTTTCGTTATAGTTGTTGGAGTTGGGGTTCTCGTAGGTGAGATAGAGGATGATTTCGTTGCTCATTTCTTGGACAACCATGGTGGGGGCGTCGGGGCCGTCGAGGACCTTGAAGCAGTTTTCGAAGAGGGCCTGGCAGACGTCGTCGATTTCGCGGAGGATTCCGACGGAGGTCCAAGCGTTGCCGCTAGGAGCCTGGGCGAAGGGGATACCGACGGTGATGTAGTTGACGGCGCCGGGTTTCAGGGTGAAGGGGCCTGCGGACTGCATGAAACGACGGTCGCCGGGGCTGACGTTTTCACCGGAGGTGACTTCGGTCCAGTCGTTGGGGTGATATTGGGCATCGGGGACGACGCCGTTGGTGCCCCAGTGGAGCGGGTCGCTATCGTCGGGGAACATGAAGTCGCAGTTGAGTTCGGAAGTACCGTTGCTGATGGCGTTGCCGCCGTATTTCATGTGCTGGCCGTTTTTCCAGAAGCCTTGGAGGTAGTTGTAGTAGTCGGTTGCCTTGGTGGGTTCGCCGTTGATGTTGCTGGAGCTGTTTTCGTAGTAGACGAAGCGGCGCATACCGAAGCGTTCGTCGTCGACGATGTCGTTTCCAAAGTTGACGCCGTTGATGGCGCAGTTGCCGACGGAGTCGTTGGGTTTGAAGTACCAAGCCAAGGGGTAGTAGAGGTCGGCGTCGTCGGTGAGGCGGACGATATTGATGGAGCCGTCGGGGTTGGTGTATTGGGCGAGTTTTTCAGGGAAGTTGTCCTGCATTTTCTGGATATCGATTTTGGGGTTGTCCTGACCATCGGGATCCATGTAGGGGCCCTGGAAGAAGTCGATACCGACAGCGGGGGGGACACCGGTGAAAGCGCCGGTTCCGGGGCCGTCGACATCCTTACCGTTGTAGCAGTAGCCCAAACCACGTTTCACGTCGCAACCGATGTAGTCATCGTAGCCGTAACCCAAATCGGGGTCGACCCACTGGCTGAAGTAGGTGTTACGCAGCTCGTAGGTGGAGCGGTTGATGATTTCGTAGGAGTAGAAAGTCATGTTGTTGATCTCGTCATTCGTGGAGAAGGCGAAGGCCTGAGCGCGGATTTCGAGGCCGATGGGCTGTCCGCCGGACTCGGTGTGAGTGTTACCCATATCGTTGAAGACCCACCAGATGGTCTGGTCGCCTTTCAGCACCTGGTCGCTGAGCAGACCGCCGGAGACGATACCTACGGAGTCTTCCATTGTGGGGAAGGGGCGATAGACTTCACCGGGTTTGAGTTTGGCTTTCAAGGTACGCGGACAGAGGTCGTTGCCGAAGTCGTAATAGGGATAGTCACCTTTCTGGTAGTTGTAGATGCCATCGCCGTCAGCGTCGAAGAAAGGAGCCAAGTAGGGCGACTGGTCAGCGAAGTTACCATGGGCGGGCCATTCCTTGATTACCTGAGCAATAGCGCCTTCGTCGTAGTTTTCGTTTTGGGTAGGAGGATTGTCATTATAGTTGAACATCTGCATGAAATTGGCGACGTCAACCTGATTGATTTTCCAATGGCGGTCGTACCAGTTACAGACCTCGATGGTAACGTCGGCGGTACCTGATTTGGTCAGGGGGCCCGGCCAATAGTCATCACCATTCTGGCCGAAACGGAGAGCGGCAAGACGCAACTGGTCGTTGACGTCGGTACCACCGATCCAGAGAGCGGCGCAATAGAGAGGCGTAGAGGAACCATCCTTCGGGATATGATACTGAGAGATACTGCCGTCATACCACATGTTGCCGTAGCCGTTGATAAGGGCTCGGACATTGTTGACGTTCAGCTCGGCAGTACTCTGTGCACGCTTACACACAGCAGCCTTACGCTGAATAGCAGTCTTCTTGATACTCGTTTTCTTGCAGGTAGTGCATTCACGAGCCACAGCGGTTCCCATCGTAGATGAGAACACTAAAGCCAATAAAACTGTTTTAATAAATATATTTTTCATCTCTTTATAATTTTTCTCGTGTAACATTAGAAGCTATAGGTCAAAGACAAGCGGATAGTTCTTGGCGAGGACCAGTTCCAATAGTTGTTGTTGAGCATGATGTTGTACATGTCGCGATACGACTGAGGATCCAGATAAGAGTTGATCAGAGACTGGGTTTCGGGGTCGGAAAGGTAACCGTTGTCGCTGGGGTTACCGGTGACGCTGAACACGCCAGTGACGTTTCTGATATCGAAGAGGTTGTTGACCGTAATAGCAGCGTTGAGCATGGTCTGACGTTCTTTCTTGCCCTCGGGTTTGATTTTGATGATCCAGGATTTGTCGACCACAACATTGAAGTAGAAGCCCCAAGGCAAACGAGCACCGCGATAGCTACCGACGATGGTCTGCTGGGTATTACTGAACTGTTTGGTGTAGGGACGACCGGACTGGGCGACAGCGAGGAAGTTGACGCCAAAGTTCTCGAATGGATGAATTTCTTTGACACGAGCCTTACCATCCTTGTCGGTGGTCTGACGTTTGATAGTCCAACCCTGGCCAGGACCGAGACGGTAGTCAACATTTGCTTTAAACTCATGACGACGGTCATCGCTGATAGGATTGAGCATCTTCAGGGTGGTGTAACCCTCTTTAATCAACTCGGACATGGTGGTAGCAGACAGACCCGTACCTTCAGCATACTGCAGTGTGTAGTTAGCATTGATACGGACATTGTTTGACTGACGCATATCGAAAGAGAGCGAGAAACCCTTGATGGTTTTGAAATCAAGGTTGTCATAGGAATAGTAGTGGTCGTTGGGGTCTGCACCTGCGTACTGAACCAACTGGATAAGGTCGCGAGTTTCCTTATAGTAAGCAGAGATGCTGATGGCAGCAGTCTTCTCCTCATTCAGCGCCTGCTGGAAACCTAACTCGTAGTTAGTAACGCGTTCAGGCTTCAAATTGGGGTTGCTGATAGATCCACTTACTTGATTCATATACAAATAGCTCATGTAGTCGGCCTGCCAACCCGAGGAGGGGCGGCGAGCAATAATGTCATAGTTGGCTTTGAACTGAGACTTGTCGCTAACCGGGAAGGAGAAAGCGATACGCGGCATGACGACAATCTGCGGGTCATAGTCTTTGAAAGAAGAAGAGGAAATGTGGTTACCGCTGGCATTGCCAGAGTAAGCAGCCTGACCGGAGGGAGTACGATAAGGAGTTGCTTTACCGGACTCACCGGTGATGAAGCTATGGGAAGAGACCTGGACACCATTTTCATTGTACCAGTTAGCACCGTGACGGTAACCGCGGATGGAAGGTGTTTCGGCAGCGGCATCGTCGACATAGACAACCCAGTCGTCCTGAACGCCATTGGGGAAGGCGTTACCGGCGAGGCCAGTATTATAATTGATAGCGGAGCTACCTTTCAAATCGCCAACAGTATAAGATTCATATAACAGATAGGGATCTTTCAGCACCATCTGGTTTCCGTCGAAATAGTCGACACGAACACCGACGTTGAAGATAAGGTCGGAGAAGTAGAATTTATCCTGAATATAACCAGCCGCATAGATGGGGGAGAAAGCAGGAAGGTACTGATAATTCTTGTGGCCTCTAGCGACAGGATCGAAGAAATCGTCAAGGCTCCAGTTGCGAGCGTTGTATTTCTCACCCGTGTGGTCATAACCAAAATAGCTGACAAGCTGGTTGCCACTATTGAAGAGTTCGTTAGCGGAGAACATGTTGATGCCGCCGAATCTCTCATAATCATCAGGAGTATAGCGGTCGATATCCAACCAATCGGTACCATTGACATCGAGGCCTAAGGCTCTACGCAGGGACTCGTCGAAAAGGGTCTGGCCGTCACCGATGTTACGGTCGTAGTCGACATAGAGTTCGTCGCCGACGAAGTATTCGATCGGTCTGCTGAAGTCGAGCTGAGAGATATGAGCATTGGCCGACTGACGCATCAGCGTCCAGAGGCTGTATGCTGACAGGCCATAAGAAGCAGCCGTGTACTGGTCGTACTGGAAACCAATTTCGAGGTCGTGACCAAGGATTGTAGCAGCAGCCTTAGCATTGACGAAATAGTAATTGTTCTGAGCTTTCGAATACGAGGTATTCTGAATACCCACATTGTAGAACATGCTGTAGACATTTCCCGGGGAGCCACCATTGATAAGACCGTTGAAGTAGCGGATATTATCGAAGGAGGTCAGGAACGGGGAGATTTCAGGCATGTTATAAAGCTGCGAAGTGTAGTTGGAGAGGATGGGGTTGTAGGGAGAGGGAGTGAAGGACTCCACATTCTCGATCCAGCTGTTCTGAACATGGGCAGCCTGACGGACGCCATGATAGTTATATTCCGGCTGAATTTCCCAGCTAGGAGTACGTGTGCTCACAAAAGTACCGATGTGACCATATTTAAAGATATCGTCACCGAACTTCTCGTTATAATCGTTCGAGGAGATTCTGTTGAACATGGCGGTGATCTGATACATCACCTTTGAAACAGCGGGTTCGGACTTTTCTTCAGAGTTTGCTTCGTTCTCCGGAGTTTCGGGATCTTTGAAACGCTGAGTAAAGTCAGCTGTAATCATGAAGTTTTTCGTTTTGGAGACCCCGTTAGCAGCATTGTGCAAGTTGAGCGGGAAATAGCTAAGAGAAGTGCTGGGACCATAAGAATAGTCAAATTCACCAGTAAGAACTAAAGAAGTAAGTTCAGAGAAGCGGAAGTCGAGAGCAGCTTCGAGGCCGAAGGAATAGTTGCGGAAATTTGCTTCGCGGTCACTATTAGCGTAGTAGTTTTTGGCATTGGGGCGCTTGATGGTAACGAAGTCCTCATCGCGAAGGTATTCGGCAGCATAGTTAACCGTACCATTGACAGGGTCGTAGACGATAGGAGCGTTTTCAATTTCCATCACCTTCTCGTCATTGACCACTTTGTAGCGACGGTCTTTAGCACGATAGTAGGCGAATTTGGAAGTAGAGCCCTGAGCTGTCAAGCGGAAGCCGAGGAAGGTACGTTTACCCGTCACGTTACCGGCATCATCTTTAAGGTCAGCCTTAGCCAAAGGACCAGTGAGATAGAACATCAAGCTGTTGTAGAGGCGATAGTCGAGATAAGTCTCATATTTGACAACGCCTTTAAAGCTGTTCGTTGGGGGTTTAAGAGTAATGATCTGAGTACCACCGATAGCCTCACCGATATTGGCAGGAGTACCACCGAGGACGACCTGGATTTCGGCGATAGCCTCTTTGGGGACATTGACACCCGTACGTGTACGGACGCCGTCCTTCATAGTGACCATACCTTCTTCACCACGAGCGGAACCGGAGCCACCGTCGTTGTAGCCGACACCGGCAACAGCTGCGACAATACCGTCGACAGAGTTACTGGGCATACGCGCAATATCATCAGAGGTGATACGCGCACCCGTCTCAGCAGCACCGACATCAATCACAGGGGCACGGGTGCCTTTAACGATCACCTTCTCCAGGTTAGTTCCCTGTTTGGGGAGCTCCACATTGTAGACGGTGAAACCCGAGGCCTTGATGTCAATTTTTTCTTCGACGGTAGTGTAACCCACATAGGAAGTAACAATGGTGAACTTACCCACCAAAAGGCCCTTGATGGCATAGTCACCTTCCCAGTTGGTCTTGGCACCACCGATAATTTGTCCGTCGTCATCTTTGACGACCACGTTAGCACTGATAAGAGGTTCACCTTTATCATCGGTGACCTTGCCTCTCATCGTACCTTGCTGAGCGAAAGCAGCGAGATGTGCAATCAGCAACAGCCCAAACGTTAATAGTACCTTTCTGAACATACTTGTTGTTTTTGTAGAGAGTTAATATTTAATTTTATTTCATTTCAGAGATATAATTGTTCTGTAGGATTGTCTGATAGATTACCGCCTGACGGAGGTCGAAATCAGACACCAAAGTCGAAGGCTCGTCGACATCCACAGACTGTTGGTGTGACACCTCTTCGACATTGGGTTTGGCATTCCACTGGACATCGGCATTCTCATAGGTGAAATACGAAGGCTGCTGTGCAGGTTTGCGTTTGGACTTCTGAGAAGTGCTGCCATTTCCCGAAGCGACACCACCATAGTTGCCGTGGACCGGCTGCTGATGCATGACCGGACGGCCACCAGACGCAGGAGAGGCAACAGGACCCGCCTTTTTGCCTGACGTTTTTTTCTTTCCGCCAGACAGAAAGGCGCCTCCTGCCAGTATTGCGATTGTGATGATGAGATCGAGAATGTCCATCTTAATTTAATAAGAACAATATTATATATATAAAGCCGAGATTATTTTTCCAATGCTTTGGCTTCTCTGCGTTTGCTGACCTCATAGACGATGGGGCAAGCCAAGCAGACAGAGGAGAACATACCGCAGATGACACCGATCAACAGAGCGAAAATAAAGCCACGGATCACCTCACCACCGAAGATGAACATCATCAGCAAGGTGAAGAATGTGGTACCCGAAGTGTTGATGGTACGAGCCAAAGTAGCGTTAATAGCATCGTTCATATGCTGCTTCATATCGCGTTTGGGATAGAGCGTTCTGTTCTCACGCACACGGTCGAAGATAACCACTGTAGCATTGATAGAGTAACCGATGATTGTCAGCACGGCTGCGATGAACGACTGGTCGACATCGAGGCTGAAGGGAAGGAGGCCACGCAGCAGGGCGAACATACCAATGATCAGGATTGTATCGTGGGTCAAAGCAGCGACACTACCGATACCGAAGCGCCAGCTCTTGAAGCGGATACCGATGTAGGCGAAGATAACGAGAAGACCACCGATAACGGCCAAGACAGAGGAACGTTTCATATCGGTTGCCATGGTAGCCTCAACCTGTTCGGACTGGATGATGCCATATGGATAGACATCAGCGTCGGAGAACTGCTGCATGGAGATTTCTTTGCCCGTCTCGGTCACGCCGAAGAAAGACTTGGTGCCAGCGAACAGTTTGTCATTGATAACCATTTCGTCGGTAATTGTATCATTAGCGCCCAATTTGTGTGCAGCACGATACTCCTCATAGTAGTCTTCAGCATTGATATTAGTGGTAATTTTCACCTGATTGTTCGGACCGAAAGATTTCACCTCAGGAGCCTCCTCGAATTCTTTAGCCAAGCTGGCTCGGACATCGACAACATTCACGTCTTTATCAAAGCGAACCACATAGGTGCGACCGCCAGTGAAATCGATACCCATGCTCAAATGGCGGCCGAAGATGCCGACAAAGCAGAGGAGGATGAAGCAAACAGCGATGATGTAGAAGGTTTTGCGTTTGCCAAGGAAATCGAAGTGGGCGTCACGCATGAAATTCTCAGAGAATCTGAAGGAGAAGTTGATTTTCTTCTTATGGTTGAGCATCCAATCGATAGCCAGACGGGTGATGAAGATGCTCGTGAAGAGTGAAGTGACGATACCGATGCAGAGCGTCACAGCGAAACCCTGGATGGTACCCGAGCCGAAAAGGATCAGCACCAGACCCAAGAGGAAAGTAGTCACCTGACCATCGATGATGGCGGAGTAGGCATTGCTGAAACCATCTTGAATGGCGTTAGCGATGCTTTTACCGGCGCGAAGTTCTTCTTTGATACGCTCGTAGATAATCACGTTACCGTCGACGGCCATAGCCATTGTCAAAACAATACCAGCTATACCCGGCAAGGTAAGCACAGCTCCGATGGAAGCCAAAACGCCCATCAAGAGGAAAACGTTGGTGACCAGAGCCAGCACAGACACCCAGCCTGCACGGTTATAGAAGACCACCATATAAATAAGAACAATAATAAATGCAAGGATGAAAGAGATGAGACCTTTCTGAATAGATTCCTGACCCAGCGAAGGACCAACCACAGCCTCCTGGACAATCTTGGCAGGAGCGGGCAGCTTACCAGATTTAAGCACATTGGCCAAGTCTTTGGATTCTTCAAGGGTGAAATCGCCAGAGATTTCAGAACGGCCACCCGGGATTTCGCCATTCACGCGAGGAGCGGAGTAGACCTGGTCGTCGAGGACGATAGCCACACATTTGCCCACATTGTCGTGGGTGATGTTCTTCCAAGCGCGAGCGCCTTCAGAATTCATGGTCATGGAGACACCATTCTCGTTGTTGCTGCTGAAGTCTTGACGAGCATCAGTTATCACGTCACCTTCCAGTTTAGCCTTGGGGAGGTTGGTGTTGCGATCATAGTCTTCAATCTTGATAGCATAGAGTTCAAAAATATTAGCGGTACCCTTGCTAGGTTTGACCGACCAGAGATATTTCACTTCGCGAGCATTAATTTTGCCAGCATTGACACCTTCGGCGATCATACGGTTGACGGCGGCGGTGTCGGCCTCAGCTGCGCGGAAAACCACAGGAGGATACGCGGGGATAATCTGACCGTTCTCATTCTGGATAGGACGGTTGAGCGAAGCCAGCGGGTGTTCGGCATTGGCGGCAGCCACTTTATTGTCAACAGCAGGAGCTGTAGCGGCATTGCTATCAGCGGTGGCGACAAGAGTAGAATCGGTTGCAGCGACATCGGCAGTGTCTTTCACAACCATACCTCTCTGAGCGAGGTACTCATCGGTTGCGGAGAGGTAACCGAGGACGCGATTGTAATCATTAAGAGTTTGAGGTTTCTCTTCATCGACACTATAGGTGGCCCAAAATTCGAGTTGAGCAGTACCTTTTAAAAGTTTGCGAACACGTTTGGGGTCTTTCACGCCAGGAAGTTCGACGAGAATACGTTCGGAAGCCTGCAGACGCTGGATAGAAGGTTGGGCGACGCCGAACTTGTCGATACGTTTACGGAGAATCTCGAAAGTTCTGTCGTAAGCGCTGCTGGTTTCTTCTTTCAGTTTAGCCAACACTTTGGAATTGTCCGTTTCGTTCATGGTGATACCCGTAAGGTGACCAGCGAAATATTTGGAGAGGCGGACATTGGGGTCAATCTTGACGATTTCGTCGTAGAACAGAGAGACGAAATCCTCGTTGACAGACTTCTTTTGTTGTTCGAGTGCGTTGTCGATAGCCTTGTTGAAGGTTTCATCTTTGGTGTAGTTGGCCAAAGCCTTTACCACATCAACAGTGGAAACCTCAAGCATCACGTTCATACCACCTTTCAAATCCAAGCCCAGGTTAATTTCACGGGCGAGGCATTTTTTGTAGGTAAATCCAAGCCAAATCTTCTCATTGGCCATGGAATCAAGGTAGTAATTCTCTTTACTTTTGCGTAGAGAATCGGTAATGGTATTCACAAGGTGTTTTTGTTCAGCAGCGCTCATATCACTGCGGCTCAAACGATTGACACAAACGTCAATATCACTCTTACCTTGGGTAGATTCCAAATACCTTTCAGCGACCCTCTTCGCATTCTTTTCAACGTTCTTCGTCACGAAAGAAAACGATAATTGGAACAAAGAAACAAGCACAAAGGCAATCGCTAAAAATCTAATAAGTCCTTTATTCTGCATATTTTACGTATTAAAGTTTTTTTTAGTTAGTGTACATTTTGAACATGCAAAGATAAGCATTTTTATTAACATTGCAACACAAAATTTAAAAAAATCTATATTATTTACATAGCAAAATAATAACAATCTAGGAATCAAGAGTTGCATGGAAAAGAAAAAAGACGTATCTTTGCAAAAAAAATAATCTGAAAAAAAATGGACCAAGAGAAGCAAAACAAGGCGCAAACGAGAAATGTAGACCAAAAGCAAAACAGAATAAGTGTGAAAAATTGGGCTACAGAAGACAGACCAAGAGAAAGGCTCATGTGCAAAGGGAAAAAGGAGCTCAGCAATGCAGAGCTGCTGGCAATAATGATAGGCAGCGGAACAGTTGAACGAAGTGCAGTAGATCTGTCGAAAGGAATACTGGCCCATTACGGTAATAGTCTCTCCACCCTTTCACGTCAAGGAATCAAAGACTTAACGAAGCAATTCAAAGGAATTGGGGAAGCCAAGGCTGTCAGCATCATAGCATCTTTAGAGCTTGGATACAGAATGTTAAGCGAAGTGAACGGGCAGACACTCCAATACATACACAACAGCCAAGACTGCTTCAATTACATCAGCCCATCACTGATCGACCTGCAGATTGAAGAATTTTGGGCCATTTATCTGAATAACAAGAACAAAGTATTATTCAAACAACGTATTGCAAGTGGAGGAATCAAAGACACCGCAGTCGACATCAGGAAAATTATTGTTACCGCACTCGAACAAAACGCAGTGTCGATAGCAGTTGCCCACAACCACCCTTCAGGCGACACGAATCCCAGCAGACAGGACAAGGCGTTAACGCAAAGCATAGGAGAAGCATGCAGACTACTGAGAATAACACTTTTAGACCATCTTGTTGTAGGTATTACCCCTCAAGGCAAACCCGTTTATTACAGTTTTCGTGACAACGGACTGATTTGATCCCTCAAAAAAGAAGTCCGAATCTTACATAACGACCATAGCTATCAAAACATTACAATAATAACAAGACAAAAAAAGCAGAAGTAAGCCAAAGCCAACTTCTGCTCATGGAATCAACCCATTAACGAGGAATATCACGTTCGTTCTTTCTCGATAGTCAAGCTGACAGAATCCATCTGACCGCCGAGAGGCGGATTTAACTTGGAGATACAGACTCGGACCTGTTCAACGCGTGGGTACTCATCCAAGACACGAGAAGCGATTCTGTCCGCCACATGTTCCAGGAGATGAGAAGCAATTTCCATTTGCTGTCTGACCGTTTGATAGACCGAGAGATAATTAACGGTATCATTTATATTATCAGAGCGTTGCGCCTGAGTTGTATTCACTTTCAGTCGCAGGTTGACTCTGAAATTGGTACCAATTTTCTGTTCCTCGTCGAAACAACCATGAAAGGCATAGAACCTCATGTTGGTGATATCGATAAAAGACATGCTATCAATCGATTGAAAAGATCAAACAATATCTTCAAACTGACGCAGGAAGCGCAAATCATTTTCGAAATAGAGGCGCAGGTCGCGGATCTGGTATTTCAGCATAGCCATACGTTCGACGCCCATACCCAAAGCGAATCCTGAGTATTCCTTGCTATCGATACCGCACGACTCCAGCACGTTCGGATCGACCATACCGCAGCCCAATATCTCCAACCAGCCCGTTCCCTTACAGATGTTGCAGCCCTTGCCACCGCAAATATTGCACGAAATATCCATCTCAGCAGACGGCTCGGTAAAGGGGAAGTAAGACGGGCGCAATCTGATTTGCGTCTGTTCGCCGAACATTTCTTTGGCGAAATAGAGCAATGTCTGCTTCAAGTCAGAAAAAGTAACCTTCTTGTCGACATAGAGAGCTTCAACCTGATGGAAGATACAGTGCGCACGAGCGGAGATAGCCTCATTACGGAAAACGCGTCCCGGTGCTATGATTCGAATGGGAGGCTTGTTATTCTCCATGACACGTACCTGGACAGAGGAGGTATGAGTGCGGAGCGCCACTTCCTGACGACCCTCCTCTTTCTCGACAAAGAAAGTATCCTGCATATCACGCGCCGGATGGTCGGGAGGGAAGTTGAGCGCCGAGAAGAGGTGCCAATCATCTTCAATTTCGACAGACTCCGCGACCGTGAATCCGATACGGGAGAAGATATCGATGATTTCATTCATCACTACGGAAAGCACATGGCGGCTTCCGAGCTGCTCATAGTCAGTAGGGAGGGTAAGATCGAGGCGTTTATCCGACTGTTCGGATTTCTCAACTGTCGCCTTAAACTCCTCAATTTTTGATTGGGCAGCATTCTTCAGGCGATTCAATGCCTGCCCGATTTCCTTCTTCTGATCGTTCGGGACTGTTTTGAACTGGTCAAAAAGATCGGCCAGCACGCCTTTCTTACCCAAATATTTGATACGGAATTGTTCGGCAAAGGCAGCTCTGTCGGCTGACTTTTCAATAGAAGCCAATTGGATGTCGCGGATAAAATCCTCGATTTGATTTAACATTGACATAGTAGAATGACGTTCAGATATTGATTGTTATACAGAATAGTAGTGTCATCGTTCGATGACGGACATTTTCATTTTCACATCAGAAACAGGGCGATCGGCCGGGCCACATTCGACAGCGGCAATCTTATCGATGACATCAAGGCCCTCGATGACCTGACCAAAGACCGTATAGTCACCATCGAGATGAGGCGTACCACCGATGGTGGTATAGGCATCAATTTGTTGTTGTGTCAGTGTACGGCCCATCTGACGAGCCATCATTTGGAGTCGGTCAGCAGGCCACACATTGCCTTGAACAATATAGAACTGGCAAGAAGAGGAAGCCTTGGTCGGGTTCACCTGATCGGCCTGACGAGCGGCAGCCAGCGCACCTTTTTTATGGATAAGGCCAGGGACAAATTCGGCCGGAACGGTATAACCAAGAGTACCGTCGCCAAGCATCTGACCCGGTTTGGCATTGCGGGAATTCGGGTCACCACCCTGAATCATGAATTGATTGATAACGCGATGGAACAAGAGGTCGTTATAGAAACCCTCTTTTACCAACTTTATAAAATTGTCGCGATGTTTTGGAGTCTCATTATAGAGCTCGACGGTCATATTTCCGTAGGAAGTCTCAATCAAAACGTAGTATTTCTTTTCAGGGGTAGTGTTTTGTTTTTTAGGACTTTGAGCATTGCATGATGTAAGTGCTGCGAAAAAAAATAACAAAAAAGTGAGTTTTTTTCCTTTCATAACATATAAAATTATTAATTTTGCAGTGCAAAAGTAGACAAAAAAATTGTAATAACACGAAAATAACTGATTTTTTATGAAGAAAAAAATTCTTGCCCTTGCCTGCCTCATATTAATAGGCGGATTATCAGCTTTTTTCTTTGGCGCATGCGACAAAGACACAAATTGTTATGTTGAAGTCACCGTCATTGACGAGATTACAAAGCTTCCCGTCAAAGGAGCAAATGTGAAAATTGACATCGATAACAGCTATGTTAGTGCGGAAGGAATCACCGATGCTGCAGGCAAGTTCAAGACCCAATTTTCAGCACCTGCCATTTTCAATGTTGCCGTAACCTATGAAACCGGATATGACGACACTTACACTCCTGACGTATTCTATTGCTACCGAAAGGGAAACAACACCATCCGACTGAAAGAGGGAGAGACTGTGTATTGCACCGTCACTTTGGAAGCGGAAGTCATAGCCGAGTATCGGAACTAAACGAAAGGAAATGAAGGAAGAGTTCTCTGAAAAAGATCTGCAACAGATTGCAAGCATGGGTCTTACCGCCCAAAAAGTAGAACAGCAGCTACAGAATTTTCGCAACGGATTCCCGAAGACAAAACTATTGTCGGCAGCAACAGTGGACAATGGAGGAATCATGCGTCTGCGTGACGAGGACATCGCCCACTATGAGCAAGTATACAAAGCAGAAAGCACACGGAAACGGATACTGAAGTTCGTTCCCGCATCGGGAGCTGCAACGCGCATGTTCAAAGACCTTTACGCATTTTCCTCGACCTATTTTGGAGTAGCCAATAACTTTGAAAAAGAGTTTCCCAGCGTCAAGGAATTCCTGCAGCACATAAGGAGTTTTGCCTTTTTTGAAGACCTTCACGCATGCATGGAACGCTCCTCGCTGGATTTTGGTGACTACATGGACCGTGGCGATTTCACCACTGTTATCAACTATTTACTTAAGGAGCAATACCTTGGATATGGTGTATTACCTAAAGGCCTACTCAAATTCCATCGGTACGGGAACATCAGCAGAACCGCTTTAGAAGAACATATCGTTGAAGGTGCCTATTATGCCAGAAGTGAAGGCGACCAAGTACGAATACATTTCACCGTGTCACCCGAGCACCGGCCATTATTCCGTAAAAAGGTGGCAGAAGTGAAACGTTATTACGAGTCCGAGCTAGGCATCAAACTCAATATAACATTTTCAGAGCAAAAACATTACACCGACACCATTGCCGTAGACGAGTATAACAACCCCATACGTGACGAAGAAGGCAATCTGACCTTCAGACCAGCAGGACACGGAGCGTTGATTGAAAATCTGAACGAATGCAGAGCCGACGTCATTTTCATCAAAAACATAGACAATGTGGTTCCAGACTGGATGAAACACACCACCATCATCTATAAGAAAGTGCTCGCCGGAATCTTGCTAGAACTTCAGAAACAAACATTTGAATACATCAGGGCACTTCAACAGAAGGTCGACAAACGCCAACTGAAAAAAATCGCCGACTTCGCCACCCGGAAACTCAACATCACCCTTCCCGAAGAGTTTGAAAAAATGGCACAAAAAGAGCAAATTCAAATGCTGCTGCAAAAACTGAACCGGCCCATGAGAATTTGCGGAATGGTAAAGAACCAAGGAGAACCCGGAGGAGGGCCATTCTTTACAGAAAACACTCATGGAATCAGAAGTTTGCAAATAGTCGAAACAGCCCAAATCAATCGAAAAGAAGCCAGTCAGGAAGCCATATTGAGTTCGTCGACACACTTCAATCCTGTCGACCTGGTGTGTGGCACCCGTGACTACAGAGGACGTTATTTTGATTTGAGAAAGTATGTGGATCCCGACACAGGATTCATCGCCAAAAAGACAAAGGGCGCCCAAACCGTAAAATCGCAGGAACTACCCGGATTATGGAACGGAGCCATGGCAGATTGGATAACCCTCTTTGTGGAAGTGCCGTTAGCCACATTCAATCCAGTGAAGACCATCAACGACCTGCTACGAAAAGAACACACTGAGGGATAGCTGTTTACAGGATTCAATTCAAAAATTATTATCAAATATTTGTGCATGTCAAATATTTAGTATAATTTTGCATGACGTTTCCAAAACCAAGAAACGATATACAAAATTAAGAATCAGAAAGTTAAACAATTAATAATCGTATATCATGGGTATCAATGCTAACAAAAAAGTAAAGAGAAGAAAAGTGAGAGTTCAGGGCAATAAGAACTCCACGAACAACTGGGGTTTGAATGCTGCTGGCTGGAACGCTGTTCACAAAGCCATCATTAACGCTGAATAAACCCTATATCACTTCTTGATTAAAAAGCATCGAATAAAATTCGATGCTTTTTTTTGTTTTTCCATGTAAGATTATAAGACTACGCGTTAGGATTTTCGTGTAACGAATACAGCATTAATGCATACCACGTCAACAACACAATAGATTTTGAGTTGTTCTTTCGATGGCTGGCGACAGACAAACTGATGCTTAGCATAGGTGAAATCACATTCAATGCCGTCGATCGACCCATAAGCATCTGCAAAACACGCTACATTGCCAACGACAAAGTTCATCTGGCCATTCAGGCAATCATTTCTGACGCTGCAAACGATTACAGACACAAAATCCACGCCAACACACTGGTCAGCCTGCGTTGGAGCATTAGACACAGAAGCAAATAACGTCTAAAGAGCCAAATCTTTGCCGTCCAATTTGGCAGCGACGAGATCGTCGCCCCTATAGACCAATTTGAGGGAGAAAAAAGGCCGCTCCGGATCCATTATCAGACGCAGGAAGATACGGTCGCCCGGCCACAGCGTAAGGTCGAAGAGACGCTCTTTTTCGACCCATTGCAAATCGCCCTCGTCGCAATCAGGCAAATCCCACACCTCCGCATCGTTATCAGGCAGTAAGTCGTCCTGATGCCAACGGTCAGCGGTGAACAGATGCATATACTCACAAGGCCAAATATCGGAGATAAAAGTGACGATGCCGCGATAGCGCCAAGAAGTTACCGTAAGGCCCGTTTCCTCATGCACTTCACGTAACATACATTCATCGGGGCTTTCATCGGTTTCGCACTTCCCTCCTACCCCAATCCATTTGTCGTGGCTGGCATCGTTTTGTTTTTTTACGCGGTGAAGCATCAAATACTGACCGTCGCGTTCGAGATAGCACAATGTAGTTTGTTTCATTGAAAAGCATTTACATCAATTACAAAGGTCGCCCGCATGGCGGGCGACCTTTAATGGCTGCAATTGGATTGCACCCAACGGAGCGTTTGGGTAATCACCCAAAGCAAATCCGATTAGAGGGTGAACACAGGTTCGATAAGGCCCTTGCCGAGTTCGATAGCCTCTTCGTTCTGCGGAATGAGGTTGTGATGACGAGCGGGCAGAGATTTCTCGAGACCTTTGTGGATGAATTCGCTTCCGACGATGGGTTTCAGTTTGAGGAAACCACCGAGGACGATCATATTGAACACCTTAGCAATACCCTTTTCGGTTGCCTTTTCGGTTGCGGGGATCTTATAGATATTGATGTCGCGACGCGTCGGTTCGTGGGTGATGCCATTGGGGTCATAGATGAGGAGGCCGCCAGGTTTCACGCTCTTCTCAAATTTGTCGAGAGACTGCTGATTGAGCACGATAGCGGTATCGAATTTGCTGATAATCGGCGAAGAGATGCGCTCGTCGCTGACAATAACGGTGACGTTGGCAGTACCACCGCGCTGCTCGGGGCCGTAGGAAGGCATCCAGAGCACTTCTTTATCTTCCATAACGCCAGAGTAGGCAAGGATTTTACCCATAGAGAGGACGCCCTGACCACCAAAACCGGCGATAATTATTTCTTCTGTCATAATTTTAATTGTTTTAACGTTTAACTGTTGATACGTTGATAAGGATGGGTCTGATTATTTCTTAACCAGTTCGCCATCGACCTTGATATCGCCGAGCGGATATTGCGGGAACATGTTCTCTTCCATCCACTTGTTAGCCTGGACCGGGGTCATCTTCCAACCGGAGTTGCAGCTGGAGACGATTTCGACGAAGCTGACGCCCTTCTGAAGTTTCTGGTTTTCGAAAGCCTTTTTGAGGGCAGCTTTAGCCTTGCGGACATTGGCGGGGGTGTGGACGCTCTGACGGGTCACGTAGTAGGTGCCGGGCAGCTGGGCGAGCAGTTCGGTCACCTGGAAAGGCCAACCGTTGAGTTTCTGGTCGCGGCCATAAGGAGTGGTGGCGGTCTTCATACCCAGGAGGGTGGTAGGAGCCATCTGACCACCAGTCATACCGTAGATAGCGTTATTGATGAACACCATGGTGATGTTTTCGCCGCGGTTGCAAGCGTGGATAGTCTCAGCGGTACCGATAGCAGCGAGGTCGCCGTCGCCCTGATAGGTAAACACGTAGCAGTCAGGGTTGAGACGTTTGATGGCGGTAGCAACAGCAGGAGCACGACCGTGGGCAGCTTCCTGGAAGTCGACGTCAAAATAATTGTAAGCCATCACAGAGCATCCCACAGGGGAGACACCGATGGTCTTGTCTTGGATGCCGAGTTCTTCAATGACCTCAGCGATGATGCGGTGAGCCGTACCGTGGCCGCAGCCCGGGCAATAGTGCATAACGGCATCGGTCAGGACCTTTGATTTTTGGTAAACCAGGTTTTCAGGTTTTACTATATCTAAATTTGCCATGATTGTCTTATTTAACGATTTTAGTTTCCATTGCTTCAAGAACTTCTTCAGGAGTGGGGATGATACCACCGAAGCGGCCGTAGTGTTCGATAGGAATCTTGCAATCGGCTGCGAGTTTCACATCCTCGATCATCTGGCCGGCGCTCATTTCGACGCAGAGCATACCTTTGACGCGGGTAGCCAATTCGGCGATCTGTTTGGTCGGGAAGGGATAAAGGGTGATGGGGCGGAGCAGACCGACCTTCAGGCCTTTTTCGCGAGCGAGCTGCATCGACTTCATGCAGATACGAGCGGAGGTGCCATAGGCGACGAAGATATAGTCAGCGTCGTCGCAGTTGAGGGCTTCGAAGCGAACATCTTCCTCTTTCATCTGAGCATATTTCTTCTGCAGTTTCTGGTTGAAGACTTCCTGACGAGCGGAATCGAGTTCAAGAGAGGTGATGATGTTGTGGGGACGGTTGGCGGGTTTGCCCCAGGTGCCCCAAGGAGCCTTAGCGCGGCGTTCTTCCTCGGTCCAGCGAGGAACATAGTCGCGGGTGTAGCATTTTTCCATGCACTGGCCGATAGCGCCATCGGTGAGGATGAGGACCGGGTTACGATACTTGAAAGCGATGTCCCAAGCGTCGAAGACGAAGTCGTACATTTCCTGAACCGAAGAGGGAGCGAGGACATAGAGCTGATAGTCGCCGTGTCCGCCGCCCTTGGTGCTCTGGAAATAGTCGCTCTGAGCGGGCTGGATGGTACCCAGACCGGGGCCGCCACGCATAGCGTTCATCACGACGCAGGGGATTTCAGCACCGGCAAGATAGGTGAGGCCTTCAGCCATCAGCGAGATTCCGGGGGAGGAGGAGGAAGTGGCAACCTTTTTACCCGTAGCAGCGCCGCCGTAGACCATGTTGATAGAGGCAAGTTCCGATTCAGCTTGGAGGACAACCATACCAGTTGTTTCCCACGGTTTCTCGGCCATAAGTGTTTCCATAACTTCCGACTGCGGGGTGATAGGATAGCCGAAATAGCCATCCGTACCGCTGGCAATCATAGCGCGGGCAATAGCCTCATTGCCCTTCATTAATTTGAGTTCTTTTGCCATTTTATTTCACATTTTACTTGTTTAACATTTTACTTTGTAGACGGAGATTACACCATCCGGGCACACAATTGCGCAGGAAGCGCAACCGATGCAGTTGTCATTGACGGTATGGGTATAGTTATAACCCTTTCCGTTCACATTTTTCGATAGTTCGATGCAGTGCATGGGGCAAGCCTCGAGGCATACTCCGCAGCCTTTGCAGCGCTCGGTATCGATAACAATTTGTCCTTTAAATGCCATAATGTTAGTTTTATACGATTAATATTTACAAAGAATTAGTTTGCACAATCAAGTTTGCAAAGATACTAATAATATTTAAAACAGCGCCCATTTTTTGAAAATAATTTATTTTATGCACCAAAACAGACTTTTCGGGTGTAAAAACACGTGATTTGAGGAAAACATAAAAAATCAAAAAAACACAATAAAAAAGAGACCAAAAAGTTATGGGAAGAAAAAAAAGTGTATTTTTGCACGATAAAAAAAGGAAACTGAAACACAAAAAAAACATTTATCATGAAGAAATTCTTTTTGTTAAGTTTATTTGTCAGTCTGGCACTGACCACGTTGAACGCACAAGACAACAAGACACAGGAAACACCCAAAAACGGTCCAAAAATCACCTTTAACGAGTTGGAGCACAACTACGGGACCATCCAGAAAGGCGGTGACGGCAACTGTGAGTTCACCTTCACCAACGACGGCAATGAGCCCCTCATTCTGACCGGAGTAAGAGCCAGCTGCGGATGCACCACCCCCACTTGGACCAAAGAGCCCGTCATGCCTGGCAAGACCGGCACCATCAAAGTGCGTTACAACACCAACAATGTCGGCAGTTTCACCAAAACCATCACGGTCACCAGCAATGCCGTGAACGCATCGCGATCCACCCTGAAAATCAAGGGAAAAGTAGAATAACAAACAACATCAAACGCCAAAACTATGCCGCAAATTTCAAAGAAAGGCAATGAGCTGCCTCAGTCTGCCATCCGTAAACTCGTCCCCTTCTCGGACGCAGCCAAAGAGCGCGGAATCCACGTATATCATCTCAACATCGGTCAGCCTGACATCGAGACTCCCAAAGGAGCCCTGGCCGCTTTGGCCGACAAGGCCCGCGAACTGCCAGATTGGAAAGGCGTGCTGGAATACAGCCATTCGGCCGGCATCCCCAGCTACCGTCGTGCCCTGTGCAACTACTATCACCGCCACGGCATTGACGTGACCCCCAACCAGGTCATCGTCACCACCGGCGGCAGCGAGGCACTTCAGATGGCTTTCACCGTATGCCTCAACCCTGGCGACGAAATCATCATCCCCGAGCCCTATTACACGAACTATAACACCTTCGCTAAGCTGTGCGACGCCAAGATTGTCACCATCCCCAGCGACATCAAGACCGGCTTCGCTCTGCCTCCGATTGAAGACTTCGAAAAGGTCATAACCCCTCGTACCAAGGCAATTATGATTTGCAACCCCAACAACCCCACGGGCTACCTCTACACCCACGAGGAGCTGCTAAAGGTTGCAGGTCTTGTGAAGAAGTACGACCTCTTCCTCTTCGCCGACGAGGTCTATCGCGAGTTCTGCTACGACGGCCACAAACACTTCAGCGTCATGCAGCTTGAAGGCTTGGAACGCAACACCATTCTGTTCGACTCTGTCTCCAAACGCTATAGCGCCTGCGGCGCCCGTGTTGGATGTATGGTAACCCGCAACAGCGAGGTCTACGCCATCGCTATGCGTCTGGCACAGGCCCGCCTGTCGCCTCCGTCGTTCGGCCAGATTTTCGCCGAGGCAGCCGTCGACACTCCGCAGGAGTATTTCGACAAAGTACAGGCCGAATATGTAGCCCGCCGCAACGTCATTGTCGAGGGAATCAACAAGATACCTGGATGCTACTGCCCGATGCCCAAAGGTGCTTTCTATACCGTCATTGACCTGCCCGTCGACGACAGCGACAAGTTCTGCCAGTGGCTTCTGACGGACTTCAGCTACAACGGTGCCACCGTGATGCTGGCTCCCGCCACAGGATTCTATGTCGACCCCGAGCAGGGACGCCATCAGGCTCGCATCACCTACTGCCTCTGTAAAGAGGACCTGCAGGCCGCCATCAAGTGCCTCGAAGAGGCCCTGAAGGCTTACCCCGGTCGCACCAGATAAAAACATTTACTACAATAATCAAAAGGGAAGAACGCCACACGTTCTTCCCTTTTATTTTTGCTGTTAAAAAGCTCCTCTCTTGTTGTGATTTGCCCATTCACTGCGTCTAATATGTCAAAACGAACGGCAATTAAATTATGGAATTGGACGAAAAGCGATTCAAAGACTTGATACACAAGTAACGAAATTTAATTTGGCGAATTTGCAGCAGCCACAGGCTGAGCCCATTTTTAGCATCCAATCGGTAAAATAAATGACCTAATAACTCGTTACATTATTATGACACGAGAAGAAAAACGAGTAAAAGTAATCAATGCCCTCATTGCCCATCAGCAGCACACCGCCCATGTGGCGAAGCAAGAGATGGATTCCGCCCAGCAACAAAGCAACGATTACGGGGCCAATGTAGATCGCTACGACAGTTACCGCACCAAGATGATGCGTGCCCGAGACATGTATGCCAAGCAGCTGAGCAACGCCAATGCCAGTTTGCGTTACCTGCAGGAAGCCGTGCGGCTACCACCCTTTGACCGCGCCGAGCATGGAGCCATCGTAGAGACCGACAAGCAACGCTTTTTTCTCAGCATCGGAGCCGGCAAATTCGTAGTCAACGACAGCGAATCGTCCACAGGCATGCAATACTATTTTGCCATCAGTGCCCAGACCCCCATTTACCAAGCCATCAAAGGGAAAACCATTGGCGACAGCTTTATTATCAACGGCATACAGCAAACCATCAAAAGCATCTATTGAAACGGCCGAAAGCGATGAGAAACATAATTCTTGCCCTGTTATGCCTGTTGACTAGTCTGGCTCACGCCCAGGAGCCGCCGAGACAATCCGCATCCCCCGCCATGGAGCAGGATGTATTTTTCGAACGCTGCCTGTTCGCACCAGGCGATTATGGAAGCACCAACTGGCGCATTCCCGCCATTCTTTGTCTGGACGACGGCAGTCTGCTGATAGCCTGCGACCGTCGCAAGTACAACGAATCCGACCTGCCTGAGGATATCGACATCGTCACAAGTCGCAGCACCGACGGCGGCCACACATGGAGCACCCCAATAACACTGGCCAAAGGGACCGGGCGCAAGCACGGCTATGGCGATGCCGCACTTGTGCAATGCGCCAATGGTGACATCATCTGCGCTTTTGCCGGTGGCAACGGCTATTTCCAGTCGACAGAAAATGACCCCATAAGAACCTATATCTGTCGCAGCAGCGACGGCGGACGCACCTGGGGTGAAATAGAAGAGGTGACCTTCCAACTGTGGGGCAGCCAAGCCATCCACCCTTCCGGCAAAGACTATCGTGCCTGTTTCTTCTCCTCAGGCAACGGACTCCGACTGCGTCGCGGACCGCATGCCGGCCGCATCATGTTTGCCGTACCGATGCTCCGCAAAGACCAGTATATCTCCGACAACTATGTCGTTTACAGCGACGACAACGGACAGACATGGCAAGTCTCAGGCCTTGCCTATAACGGGGGCGACGAAGCCAAGCTGATAGAATTAACTGACGGTCGGATACTTCTCAGCACCCGTCAGAATGGTGCACGCGGATACAACCATTCCGACGATGGTGGAACGACATGGGGAGTTCAAGGCCGATGGACCGAAATTACCACCAACGCCTGCAACGGCGACCTGTTACGCGTGATGTCGACCGATGCAGGAGATAGCATCAACCTTCTGATGCACAGCATACCCAATTCCATGGAACGGACGAATGTCAGCATTTTTTTCAGTCGTGACGAAGGCAGAAGTTGGGAGCATCCCAAGCTGCTCTATGACGGACCATCCGTCTATTCCTCCCTCACCCTGCTACCCGACAGAAGCATTGGTGTCTTTTTGGAGAAGAATCCCTCAGGCGCCTGCGAATTGTGGTTCCAACGATGGCCGTTGTATGTATTGCTGCCTGAAGGTTTTGACAAGTAAAAATCACTAACAATAGGGATATCCCATATATACAATAAGTTGTATTTTTGCAAAATCAAAAATACAGCAGAGGATAATGTTACTTTCTGAATTACAAACAGGTGAGAAAGGCGTAGTGGTTCGCGTGGCGGGACACGGAGCCTTTCGCAAGCGCATTATAGAGATGGGATTCATCAAAGGAGTCACCGTTGAGTCGATCCTCAACGCCCCTTTGAAGGACCCCATCAAATACAGAATCATGAATTTTGAAGTGTCGCTGCGACGCAGCGACGCGGCAAAAGTGGAGATTGTCAGCGAAGCCGAAGCCGCAGAAGAAATAGAGAACCACGACGACTACAGGGGCATTGCCGAAAGCGAGCAAAGTGCCGCACAACACATTGCTGCCGAGCGAGGCAAGACCATCAATGTGGCCCTTGTCGGCAACCCCAACTGCGGAAAGACCAGCATTTTCAACATTGCCGCCCATGCCCATGAGCGTGTCGGAAACTATAGCGGCGTGACCGTCGACGAGAAAGTGGGCACCTTTGAGCATGGCGGATACACGTTTCATCTCATCGACCTGCCCGGCACCTATTCCCTCAGCGCCTATTCGCCCGAAGAGCTCTATGTCCGCAAACATATTCTGGAGAAAAACCCCGACATCATACTCAACGTAGTGGACGGCAGCAACCTGCAGCGCAACCTCTACCTCACCACCCAACTGATTGACATGGACATCACCATGGTGATGGCATTAAACATGTACGACGAGCTGCAGAAGAGCGGAGACCAACTCGACATCGGGCAACTCAGCACCCTGCTAGGCATGCCCATTGTGCCCACCACCGGCCGTTCGGGAGAAGGCATCGACAAACTCTTCGACAAGATTATTGAAGTTTTTGAAGCCGAAGTGAGCGGGACACAACCAGAAGCGCACGGTCCTCAATATCGGCATATCCATGTGAATCACGGAGGCGAATTGGAGCGCTGCATCAAGCAGTTACGCACCGAACTCTACGAGCACGGTTTCAGTGACGAATTGTCCACCCGGTTTCTGAGCATCAAGCTGTTGGAGAACGACAAGCAATTGGAGGAATATACCAACGCACATGACCCCGACGGCAGTGTGCTGAAGATGCGCAACCAGATTGCCGAGGACTATCTGCGGAGCAGCAGCCACAGTGTTGACGACACCGAGCATGTGCGCAAGGAGCACAGTGGAGAAACTCATGCCCACCAAGACATCGAGAGCGCAATAACTGACGCCAAATACGCCTTTGTGCGCGGAGCTCTGGCCGAATGCTACCAGAAGAACGAAAAGACCACCCTGCACAAGATGACAGACAAGATCGACTCCATTGTCACCCATCGCTGGTTGGGTTATCCCGTCTTCCTCATCTTCATGTTCATCACCTTTTATTGCACCTTTGCCCTAGGCGCTTATCCGATGGACTGGATTGACGCACTCTTTGGCTGGCTAGGCGATCTGGTTACCAGCCACATGGCCGAAGGCCCCCTACGTTCGCTGCTTGCCGACGGTATCATCGCCGGCGTGGGCAGTGTTATCGTCTTCCTACCCAATATCCTGATACTCTACCTTTTCATTTCCTTCATGGAGGATAGTGGCTACATGGCCCGCGCCGCATTCATCATGGACAAGCTGATGCACAAAATGGGTCTGCACGGCAAAAGTTTCATACCCATGATTATGGGATTCGGATGCAATGTCCCCGCCATCATGGCCACACGCACCATTGAAGACCGTAAGAGCCGACTGCTCACCATGCTCGTCATCCCTATGATGAGCTGTTCGGCGCGCATTCCCGTGTATGTCATCCTAGTATCCGCCTTCTTCAGCAAATACGCCGCCCTGGTGCTCACTGGGATATATCTGTTGGGTATGATCATGGCCGTATTGATGGCCAAACTCTTCAGCCGATTTGTGGTGAAAGGCGACAGCCTTCCATTCGTCATGGAGCTTCCCCCCTACCGCATGCCCACTGCCAAAGCCGTATTGCGCCACACATGGGAGAAAGGCAAAGAGTACCTGAAAAAGATGGGCACGATCATCTTAGGCGCCTCCATCATTGTCTGGGCGCTCAGCTATTTTCCCACCAACGACGACAAGAAAATACAGGCCGAAAATTCCTATATGGCCAAGATTGGCAAAACCATTGAACCCGTCATGAAACCCTGTGGGTTCGATTGGAAGCAGAGTGTTTCATTGCTGTCTGGAGTATTCGCCAAAGAAGTGGTTGCCAGTACAATGACAGTGGTTTATTCCACTAGCAGCGAAGAAGCCGAGACGCTGGAAGATTTTGAAGATAACGCCAACAGCAGCCGCATTTCGCAACTCATCCAGCAGCACATGACACCCCTGTCGGCCGCCTCGATGCTACTTTTCATTCTGCTCTACATGCCCTGTCTTAGCACCATCATCGCCATCAAAAGCGAGAGCGGCAAATGGAAATGGGCGCTGTTCACCATGGCCTACACCATAGGGTTGGCCTGGATCGCTTCCACCTTGTTGTTCCAAATAGGTTCATTAATCATATAAACCGATCATCAGCCATCAGCATGCAAACAATCGCCGTCATCGTCATTTTGGCCTTCACCCTTTTCTTTATGGTGAGAGGCATTGTCCGGCGCTTACGCAGCAAAGGCCCCGGTTGTGGATGTTGTGGTTGTAGCGGATGCCCGAAAACAGGCGAAGCACAGTGCCATTGCAAAGAAAAGCCCTTGGAACTGCCCGAAATAAAAATCAACCAATCGGACAATAACTGATGAAAATTCAAGTTATTGTAGCATGTACGACGTCAAGATAACTGCAATTCGCAAATCCGACTTCAAGGATTTGCAAGCCCTATATGAAAATCCCATCGAGCACGCCTGTAGTGTCTGCGAGGGTCAACAATGGGTGGCCACCGAAGGCACACAACCCGAAGGCCTATGCGACAGCGCATGGGAGTCGATGCGATGGTTTGTCGAGGAATTGGCCGCTGGTCGGGGCAATTTTTACGACGGATGGATGAAGAATCCGCATAGCGCCATGATCAGTTGCAACGACGGGTTCCGCCCCGTCAGTTTCCTATTGGAAAGACTTTAATGGCCGCCACTTTTCAAAAGATTCCCACATCTTGCAAGTTTTTGTGTTATTGTCGTACAAATAATAACAGAAAAACCACTTTCATGAAACCCTACAAGTTCCTATTGCCCCTACTGGTGACAATCCTTGCCAGTTGTACCGAAGACAAAATCATCCCCATTAATGGAGACTCCGTCGAAAATGTCAGCGACACCACTGCCGACCGTTCCGTCTCTATCGTATTCTCCAACAACGCCGACGCCATTGTCAGCGGCACCGGCGACAATGTCACTGCCACCGTCAACGGAAATGGCGTCACCGTCACCAATAGCGGTTCCGAGAAAATCACCTACTACGTGAGCGGCACCACCGGCGACGGATATCTGAAAATCTACAGCGGCCGTAAGCAATGCATTGTGCTGAATAACGCCAGCATCACCAACAGCCAGGGCGCCGCCATCAATGTGCAAGGGCCCGCAGACACACCCAACAAAGGCAAACGAGTAGACCTGCTACTGCAAGGCGACAACAGCCTGACCGATGGTGTCACCTACAGCAACACCCCCAGCGACGAAGACGAGAAAGGCACCCTTTTCAGCGAAGGACAAATCGTTGTCAGCGGCAGCGGTGCCCTGACGGTCAAAGCCAACGGCAAATCGGGAATTGTCAGCGACGACTGGGTGCAGTTCGTTTCCGGCACAGTCAACGTGCAGTCAGCTGCCGGACACGGTGTAAAAAGCAATGATTACATCCTAGTTAGTGGCGGCAATTTGGACATTCGTGTGACTGCCGACGGAAAGAAAGGCTTCACCAGCGACAGCCTGGTACGCTTCGAAGGCGGCACAACGACCATGACCATCAGTGGAAACACCGTAGTCACCACCGACAACGGCACCAGAGACACCAGCAGCACCGCCGGCGTGAAAGCCGACCAGCTGTTCGAAATGATCGACGGCACCCTCAGCATCTCCAACAGCGGCCGCGGAGGCAAAGGCATCAACTGCGACGGGCCCGCACACTTCCAAGGCGGCAATGTCACCATCACCGTTACCGGCCAAAACTACGGTTCGTCCGGAGGCGGCGGAGGATGGTGGGGCGGAGGCAACAACAGCAACAACAGTGTCGCAGCCAAAGGCATCAAAGTGGACGGTGCCCTTGACATCAGCGGCGGCATCATCACCGTCACCGCCTCCAACCACGAAGGCATCGAAACCAAAAGCACGCTAACCATTAGCGGCGGCGAGGTCTACAGCCAGTCGAGCGACGACGCCATCAATGCCGCATCCGACATGACCATCAGTGGCGGCTATGTATGCGCCCACTCCACAGGCAACGACGGGCTGGATGCCAACGGCAACCTGTACATCAAAGGCGGCGTTGTCTATGCCATCGGCAAGACCTCACCTGAAATGGCCATCGACGCCAATACCGAAGGCGGCAAGAAGTTCTACCTCCAGGGGGGTACCCTCATCGCCATCGGCAACCTGGAGAACGGGTCACAGCTGAGCCAGCCCTGCTATCAAGCCACCTCATGGACCAAGAACGCATGGTATGCCATCACCTCCAACGAGAAGACCTACGCCTTCAAGACCCCTTCGAGCGGCGGACAGAAGCTCATCGTTTCGTGGGGTAGCCAGCAACCCACATTGACGAGCGGCATCAGCGTCGGCAATGGCACCGAACGCTGCAACGCCATGCTCAACGAAGACCCCCAAACCAGCGGCGGCAGCAATGTAAACCTCAGCACCTACACCAGCGGCGGCGGTTGGCATTGATAACTCTACCCCAATAAAACCCATATCCAACAATGACCATGAAACGACTTTCAACAGTAGTGATTCTGCTGTTTGCTCTTATCCCCCCACCCCTGCAGGCACAGACCGACGTAGACCTTTCGCCCGATTTTGGAGGACGGTTGTCACTGTCTGTCGACAAGAAACTGACCCGAGGGCTCCATCTGAACTTGGAAGAGGAAGTGCGTCTGGACAACAATTTCCAGTCGTTGAACCGTCTGCAAACCACACTGGCACTCAGTTACAAGGTGAACGATTACCTCAAAGTAGGACTCGGCTACGCACTCATCAACCCCTACAGCCAGTCGAACAGCACCTTCAAGAGCTGCCGCCACCGACTGATGGTCGACGCCACCGGATCGGTGTCATTCGGAAACTGGCGGTTCTCGCTGAAAGAACGTTTCCAAGCCACCTACCGGTCGGGAGAGATGAACACCTACCAGAATCCCCGCACCGCGCTGACCCTCAAAAGCAGGCTGAAAGCCACCTACAAAGGCCTTCAACGATGGGAGCCCTACGCCTATATTGAACTACGCAACACCTTCAACGCCCCTGTCATCAACGCCTACTACACAGGTTCCGAATATGTCAACAGCGACATGTCGGCCAGCGGCCCCGCCGGATGGTTCATCGACGGTTGGAATGGCATCTACATCAACCATATACGTGGCGCCATCGGTGTCGACTACCGCATCAGCAAACGCAGCAGCATCGAGATGTCGCTGATGGCCGACCACGTGACCGACAAAGTGGTGGATGCCAATGCCGAAGGCACCAAGCTAAAGTCATACACGCGCGAAAGTGGATTTGTCGGCTGGCTGACGGCAGGATACAGCTACAAATTTTAACAGACATTCCAATAGCGCAATACACCACGCCCACCCTATCCACATCATCATACACCCATTTCAACCAAACCTCCAAACTTCACGCCCATGAAAAGTCACAGTCATATCACCAAATTCGTACTTGTATTGCTTGCCTTCATCCTTGTCGGTGGCAGCGTATGCGCACAAAGCCAATCAGGCGGACAGAAGCGAGAACGCAAAAAGAACCTAGTCGTCAAAGAATGGAACACCAAGGCAGGCACAAACACCCCTTATCTTGACAACAAGGTGACCTACGACGCCCATGGACGCAAGATTGAGGAGATAGAATACGCCTCCTACGGACAGAAAAAACGCACAACCTACAGCTACGAAGGCAACAGCACCCGTTGCAAAGAGCAAGTGGAATACGACAACAAGAACAAACCCGTGCGCATCAAGCAATTCGAATATAACGAGGACGGCACCCGCAAAAAGCAGTACAACTACAAGCCCAACGGCAAACTGGAGTCGACCAAAACCTTCGAATACTCCTACCAATGAACATTTTGGACCAGATGTCACCCATCGGGCTTGACGACATGAAAGCCGTGCGTCTTATGAACCGGATGGATCAGAAATACATGGCAGCCGTCACGCAACTCGACGCGCTGCTGGAGCGCATTGCCGCCGATTACTATGTGCAGCATATTGAAGGCAATCCCCTCGCACCCTACCGCACCTTGTATTTCGACACCGAGGATCTGGCCATGTACACCATGCACCACAACAAGAAACTGAACCGCCAAAAGTTGCGAGTGCGCACCTATCGTTCGACCGACACCACCTTTTTCGAAATCAAGAACAAAGACAACAAGAAAAAGACCCGCAAAGTACGCATCCCCATCGATGTGGCGCAATTCTACCACAGTCTCGAAGTGCCTGAAGTGGCACAGTTTGTCAACGAGCACACCCCCTACCCTGTCGCGTTGTTGCACCCCTGTCTGGAGAACAGTTTCAAACGTATCACACTGGTCGACAAAGGAATGAGCGAGCGCATCACTATCGACAGCGGCATCACCTTCCACAACCACGCCACCCATACGGACGCCGACATCAGCCACCTGCTCGTCATCGAAGTCAAGCACGAAGTCGGCGCTCCCCAATCGGTTATCGAAAGAGCACTACACGAAATGCATATCCAGCCTCGACGCATGAGCAAATACTGTATCGGCACCGCCTTTACCAACCCCAATGCCAAGAAAAACCGCTTCAAATCCAAGCTAATATATATTGAAAAACTGCGAACTGTGATTTGAGACCGATACCCTCCGACTGATCATTCACCATAAAACCACCGATACCATGAAGATTATCTTGAAAATACTGATGACGCTGCTACTGCTTCCGATAGGTGCCCACGCCTATGCGCAGCAAAATGACGAGCTCACTATCCCCATCGACGAGATAGCCGTTGAGGACGACAATGCCGGCCTCGATTTCGAAGGCACCGCAACCGGGCCCAGTGGCGACATGGAGAACGCAGACATTGCCGCACGTTTTGGCAATGCCGAGGAACAAAGCATCGACTTTCTGGAATTGCCCCTGTTCGACGCCCCCGGACTTTGGAAACTGCTTATCTTGTTCGGCATCAACCTGCTGGTTTGCTGGATTATCACCCATTTCTTCTACTACCCCAAAAGCAAGCGGCGCGACTATTACTTCACCTATCTGCTTTTCAGCACCGCCATTTTCTTCATCCTCTACCAACTGCAGAACATGAAGATTGAAGTAGGCATAGCCCTGGGGCTGTTCGGCATCTTCAGCATGATCCGCTACCGCACCGAGCAACTGCCTATACGCGAGATGACCTATCTCTTTGTACTCATCGCCATCAGCATCATCAACGGTGCCGGCATGGCATCCAGCTACGCCTCTTTCATCGCCACCAACGTGCTCTTCATCATCCTTATATGGGTATTGGAAGCCGCTGGCATGTCGAAGCACAAAGCACAGAAAATCATCACCTACGAAAAAATCGCCCTCATCAAGCCCGAACGCCGCGAGGAGTTGCTGGCCGACCTGAAGGAACGCACCGGGCTCGACATTGTCAAGGTGCAGGTAGGCAGTATCGACTTCCTCAAAGACACCGCCTTTCTGAAAGTCACCTACATCCCCGACGACCCCGAGCCCAACGATATCGACATGATCACCAAATTCAAGAGGAAATAAACCATACGCCTCATCACATCGACAAAGGCAGGGCGCCCGTCTGACGACGGGCGCCCTGCCTTTTGTTAGGATAATACATGCACCAACTATTTTATC
Source organism: uncultured Bacteroidota bacterium (assembly GCA_902793295.1). GTDB lineage: Bacteria > Bacteroidota > Bacteroidia > Bacteroidales > P3 > Colimorpha. Next base: position 38,967 of record CADBDA010000012.1, on the reverse strand, counting down.
TTTATCTTCCCGGCGCTCCGCATCATCGCATCCCACCATTTGGCCGGCAACAGCCAATGGAAGAAGACACCAAGATGCGAGAAACGACCCGTACGATAACGCGCCTTGGGATGGCGGCTGTTGACCGCGCGCGAAATGGCACGAGTGATGACCGACGGATCGGAAAGATAGCGTCCGGAATAAGCCTTATGGAGCAAATCGGCCTCCCGGCATGCCGTTTCCTGATAGGGAGTGTCTTGCGACGACTCGCGCAAATGGCGTGCAGCGATGATACCCCAGTCGGTGCGGATGCCACCCGGCTCGATCATCGCCACATCGATGCCAAACGGTTTCACCTCCATGCGCAAGGCATCGCTGAAGGCCTCGACCGAAAACTTCGACACATGATACCATCCCCCGTACAGCAGCACCATCTTGCCTGCAATCGACGAAGTATTGACGATGAGGCCCTTACCCTGTTGGCGCATGACAGGGAGAACCAACTGGCACAGCCGCGCCAAGCCGAAGACGTTCACCTCCAGTTGTCGACGGGCTTCCTCCATCGGCACATTCTCTATGGCCCCAAAGAAGCCATAGCCAGCATTGTTCACCAAAACATCTATTCGCTGTTCCGCCTCCATCACCATACGCACACCCGACTGCATCGACGCTTCGTCAGTCACGTCCATCCGCAGCGGAACAACGCCGTCGGCACGCAACGGTTCCATCAACTCCAACCGGCGGGCAGCAGCATAGACTTTGTGCCCTTGTCGCGCCAACGTGCGTGCGGTGTCAAAACCAATACCGCTGCTGGCACCTGTAACCAATATCACTTTGGACTCCATATCTCTTCTTTTTTCTTTCATAACGTAAAGATAGCAAGATTATTGCCACAAAGGAAAGTGACGATGCCATCCCACGGGAGACAGCGATACCAACTGGAGCCCTACGGCCAAGCAACCAGAAAATAACGGAAGACAAACAAATAACGATCGGCTCTAAAAAGCGTCGCGCAACTGGCTGTCCATAATAATGGTGACAGGACCGTCGTTGACGAGCCCCACCTGCATATCAGCGCCAAAGACACCCGTCTGAACCGGACGACCCAACAGTTGGGAAAGCATACTGCAGAAACGCTCGTACATTGGCACCGCGAAATCAGGCTTCGAGGCACGGATGTAGCTGGGGCGGTTGCCCTTGCGGGTGCTAGCCATCAGCGTGAACTGGCTGACGACCAACACCTCACCCCCATCCGTCTGTGTCACAGGAAGGTTCATAACACCCTGCTCGTCGTCGAAGATACGCATGGCGACAATTTTGTGGCATAGGTAGTCGATATCCGCGTCGGTGTCGCGGTCCTCAATACCCAAAAGCACCAACAAACCGGCCTTTATCTCAGCATGTCGGCAACCGTCGATATCGACCGAAGCCTGTTTCACACGTTGTATCACCACTCTCATAGCCCTATTCCTCCACAATGACCAATTTGGCAAATTTGAGCATCAGCTGTTTCTGTCCGATATCGTTGAAGAAAATCAGCGCCTTACGGCTGTCGCCCGAACCCTCGACCGACTCCACCTTGCCGCGTCCGAATTTGGCATGCTGCACCCACATGCCTGGCTGGATGGCGTTGATTTCGGCAGGGCTGTTGCCCATGGTAGGCCCCATCGGGGCATTTTTCTCGATGCGGCGCAGATGGGCCGGAGCCGCCGGTTCCTTCTTCTTGAACGTCGTGGTTGTTTCGCCGAAAATCCGTTGCTGCATGCCTCCCCGCGGGAAACTGCCAGCCTTCGGGAAAGCAGACTGACGTCGTTTTGGCATGAGCAGGTAGTGCGGGTCTATCTCGTCCACAAACCGGCTCATCTCCTGATAGGAGGTCTGACCGTACTGGTAGCGCATCAAGGCGTAGGAGAGTGTCAACTGGGTCTCGGCACGTGTCACCGCCACATAGAAAAGACGGCGTTCCTCCTCCAAATCCTGGCGCGAGGAGACCGACATCATGCTTGGGAACAGGTTCTCCTCCATTCCCACCACATAGACATAGGGAAATTCCAAGCCCTTGGCGGCATGGATGGTCATCAGCGACACCTTGTCGGCGTCTTTCTCGTCATCCTTATCCTCCGAGGTCAGCAGCAGCACCTGCTGCAGGAACATATCGAGCGTTTTCACCTCCTGTCCGTGCTCCTCGACCGGTTCTTCGGCCACTTCGCCAGGCGTGATTGTCTCCTCCCGTTCGCAGTATTCTTGGATGCCGTTCAGCAACTCCTCGATGTTCTCTATGCGGTTGGCATTGTCGGGGTCGTCGTCGTTGCGCAGCATGGTTATCAAACCCGACGCGTTGACGATGCGACGTGCCAGCTCATAAGCGTCCATGGTATAGACCTGCGACGAGAAGAGTTGGATCATGGTGCGGAACTCGGTGATTTTGTTCAGCACGCCACCGTTGATGCCCAAGCCGAAATCCTGAATATGCTCCAACACCGTCCAGATGCTGACGTCGTTGTCCGACGCCGCCAGACGGATGCGGTCGAGGGTGGTGTTGCCGATGCCGCGGGCCGGATAGTTGATGATGCGCACCAGCGACTCGTCGTCGTGGTTGTTGACCACCAGTCGCAGATAGGCCAGCACATCCTTTATCTCTTTGCGGCCGTAGAACGAGATGCCCGCATAGATGCGGTAAGGGATATTCTGACGACGCAGCGACTCCTCGACAGCACGGCTCTGGATGTTGGTGCGGTACAGGATGGCAAAGTCCTTGTAGGGTCGGTTGTCGCCCAGGTGCGCCTGCATAATCGATTCCGTCACCTTGTTGCCCTCGTCGCGTTCGTCGCTACATTGCAGCAATGTGATCAGGTTGCCCGTCCCGTTGTCGGTCCAAATCTCCTTTTCAATCTGTTCCTTATTGTTGGAAATGATAGAGTTGGCCGCGTTGACGATATTCTTGGTACTGCGGTAGTTCTGTTCCAGTTTGAAGAGATGCACACCCGGATAGTCGCGCTTGAAGTTGAAGATATTCTGTATGTTGGCGCCTCGGAAGGCATAGATGCTTTGGGCGTCGTCGCCCACCACGCAGATATTCTGGTAACGAGCCGCCAGTTTCTTGACAATCAAATACTGTGCATAGTTGGTGTCCTGATACTCGTCGACGAGGATATAGCGGAAGCGGTTTTGGTACTTCAGCAGCACGTCGGGGAAATCGCGCAGCAGGATATTGGTATTGAACAGCAGGTCGTCAAAATCCATCGCCATGGCGTTGCGCAGCCTTTTGTTGTAGAGCTTGTATATCTCGCCTATCAGTGGCTTTTTGGCCGTCTGGTCGGTTTGTTGTATTTCGACGTTGGTGCAATAATCCTCCGGACCTATCAAGCTGCTTTTGGCCATCGAGATGCGGCTGAGGACATAGCCCGCGTTGTACGTCTTCGGATCCAGATTCAGACCTTTGACAATCTGTTTGATGGCCGACTTGCTGTCATCGTTGTCATAGATAGTGAAACTTTGAATATAGCCCAATTTTTGGGCTTCGGCGCGCAGCAGCCGGGCAAAGACCGAGTGGAACGTGCCCATCCACAGGTTGCGGGCATCGGGACCCACCAGTTTGATGATACGTTCCTTCATCTCGCCAGCGGCCTTGTTGGTGAAGGTCAGCGCCAGAATATTGAAGGCGTCGACCCCTTTCTCTATCAGGTGTGCTATGCGATAGGTCAGCGTCCGTGTTTTGCCGCTGCCTGCACCTGCAATAATCATCACCGGACCTTCGGTGCATGCCGCCGCCTCACGTTGCGCTTCGTTCAATTGTGCCAATAACTCACTCATTTCAAATCAGTAATTAAGTATCGTTCTACAGAAAAGGAACTGCAAAAATACGAAAAAGAAGTGGAATGCGGCCGATACCGTCATTTTTTCGTTTCCCCCTCCCCTGCCGGTTGCGACTGGCGAACGACATAGTCGAATCGGTCGATATGTTTCACGCCCCATTCCTTGAGTTTGGCCACACTGCGGTCGCGGTCGTCGTCGGTGTTGTATTGGGGTATCAGCGGCACCCGCACGGTGACATGGTCGGCCCCTTTGTTCTGCAACAGCCATCGCAGGTTGGCCATGGCGCCCCGATTGCTGCGACCCGTATAGGCCTTATAGATGGACGGGTTGGTATCCTTGATGTCGACAATGAAGTCGTCGATCACCCCCGCCGCCTTCACAACGTTCGCCCGTGGCACCGCCAACGAGGACTCGGCCGTCAGTCGCCACGATGTGCCGCACAATGCGCGGAAACGCACCAGAAAGGCCGTCCGCAGCAGCGGCTCGCCGCCACCGAAGCAGATACCGCCTCCAGTGGCCAGGAAATAGAGGTTGTCGACGCGAGTATGTTCGAAAAGCGATTCCGGGGTGTAGCGGAGCAAATGGTCGGGAGTGCCCAGACAGGTGGGGTTCAGACAGTAGCGGCAATGCAGCGGACAGCCATGGAAGGCCGCCAATGTGGTGACGCCCACACCGTCGATACCGATACGATGGCGTGAAACACCTATGAAAGGAACGGCATTCATCGTTCAACGGGCCTCTTTATCAAGAGGATTGACATTGTCATTATTCTGTGAACAGCTCGATTGTGGTTCGGCAGGAGTGCTGGCAGGTGTGCCACCCAGCCGCACCTGAATATAGCCGATATAGGGGCCGACAGGTTCGCCGACATCTAAATCGTTTTTGGGTTCATTCAGCGCATCCTTGACAACCGACATAGACGAAGGGAAAGACCTCAAATCCTCCGAAGTGATCTTGCCACTTCCGTCAGACCCCGATGATGTCCCCGTCTCGATGGTAGGCATTCCTTTACTGGCAGCAGAATCGCACTTCGTGGGGACACCGAAATCGTCTGGCGGCGCCGGTTTGCCCACGACCACGGGAATGATGCCCTGTAACGACTCAATATCATTAACGAGCGTTTGCTTGACGAAAGTAGTCTTTCGGATTTCAATAGTCGTATCCGCAGTGCTATAACCGATATACGACACAGACAACTCATACGTACCTCTCTTAATATTTTTTATTTCAAAAGCACCCTCATTATTTGTCTTAGCACCAGCAACAAAATGGCCTTGCTGTTTCAAGACCACATTCGCTGAAATCAAAGGTTCGCCATTAACATCGACCACCTGTCCACGCAGCTGGCACTTGCCTCGCCTCACCTGTTGTTCGTTCGTTTTGGACAGATCGGTCCGTTCCTGTGCCATAACCACCGGTGAGGTAGCCAATGTAAAAGCCACGCCAGCCACCAAGGCGGCCTTGCCCATACAGCTGCGATGCGTCAGTTCCGATTCAAGATATTTCAGTTCCGCCTCGCAACGCGGACATGTGCCGCTGCAGTCTCCCTGATAGGTACACTCCGGAATGTCGAGAGCGATATCGTTCTCTTGAGCAATCTGACGGCGTATATCCTTCAGTTGCTTGCAAATGTATTTACCCAGATTTGCCATAAACGCTTTTATTTGAGTCCGACCATCTGTAAGCCGAAAAGCAGCCCATCACCTGCACGAAAATTAATCACCACATTGGAAACACATTACACCTTTCGGCCTTCAATTTATTATTTTGCAAATATACGTTTTTTTTACAAAACCGACGCCTGCATCCCACCAAAAAAGCAGTCGCTATAGGTTCACCACCCATAGCGGCTCTAAGATCATCTCTTATGCAGGGTTTTCAGATATGCCTTCTGTTCATCGGAGATGCGGTAGCTTTCCACAGCTTTTTGAATAGTTTTGTTGTGTGTCCATTGCGGCAGACGGCACTGCTCGATGTATGGCACCGTGGCAGAGTACTGCTTGGCCAATGCCGTAGCAAAATACCAGGCCTGCATCATACGGATATAGTATTCGTCGCGGCGTATAGCAGCCACCATGTCCAAAAATTCAGATTCAAATCCTTCGTCCAGAAAATGACGCATCAGCATGCCGATACCGAAGCGGACCGTGTATTCGTGCTCTGACGCCATCCACCGCTTCACCCACGGCAACAACTTACTGGTATGCTTGGCGAAACAGAGCGGCGACAGCTGGTCGCAGGTGGCCCAATTGTCGACATAGGGCAGGAAACGGTCCACCTCGCGGATGCATGCGTCGAAATCCTTCTCGGCCGAAAGGATGAAAGCATGCAGCTGGTTCTCTTCAAAATAACGATGCGGCAGCGTCCGTATAAGCGCTTCCGACTCGCCGCTTTTCACCATCGCCTTCGCCAATGCGCGCAGTTGCGGGGTGCGCACACCAATGATTTGTTCGGCCGCAACCGTCGGAATCAGCTTGCGCTGGAAAGCGGCATATTTTTCGTCGCTCAAAGTCTCTAATGATTTCATGGCCAATTGGCAATTTTAAATTGAACATCGTGAACCCTTTGTCCGTCGGGCACGCTACCTCACATCCATTAACGTCCAAACGGCTTCCATATTGCACATAAAAAAGGTCGGGTATCGTTAAGACGCCCGACCTCGAAAGATACTATTGTCTGTTGGGGACGATGGCAATCGTCCGTAGGTTCACGATGGGATGGGATGCGCCTCTCTTGCTGGGGGCGGAGGTCCCTGGTGAGTCCCTGGTGAGTCCCTGGTGAGTCCCTGGTGAGTCTCTGGTGAGTCCCTGATGAGACCCGAAGACTCTCCGCGTCAAATCATGAATCCGATCTTGATGGGATAGACCTTGGTGTCGGTATCGATGAAGAGCGGCAGGGTGGGCACCTGGATGAAGAATCCGAACCATTTGCGTTTGAAGGTGAGCCGCACATCCAGCTTATAGGGATTGATGAACTTCGACACGTCGTCGACGCCCTGATAGTTGCGCCCTTTCTTCTCCAGTTCGTGCTTGAGGCCCGTATGGCTGCTGTTGAAACTGAGTCCCGGCACGATACCGAGGGACAGCTTGAACGACTTGAGAATCGACTTGTCGCGGTATTCGAATTCTATGGGCATCGTGATGTAGCGGGTCACCAGACGGGTCGACCAGTCGTCCAAAAGGGAGCCTGTCACGCCGCTGACGGCATCAAGGCTCGCCTGATTCTGCGTGCTGAGGGCGCCGTCGGTGCCCATGGCGACATAGTTGTCGGTGAACTTGTAGATGTCCGACTCGTAGCCGATACCCAACGACAGTTTGAAGTGGGGGCTCATCACGACGGCATAGTTCTCCGACAGCTGGAACGAACTGAAGCTGGTGCGCAGGTTGTAGGGACCCTCCATCTTCATCAAACCGTTGTACCATGCGTCGCCCCAGTTGTTGAAACCCCAATGGAAATCAAAATTGGTACGGGAGGTGACGCTGTAGCGGCGTTTGTTTTTTTGTGCGGACATCTTGTGGCTTGTGGTGTGCGAGACACTGTCGTAGGTGTTGGCGAATTCGTCGATAATCGACTTCAGCTCCTCGGCCAGCGACCTCACATCCTCGCCGTCGCCCGCAAAGCGGTAATTCTTCTCTCCTTCGGGATAGCTCACCTTGCATTGAGAATCCGTATGGACGGTAGCGATCTGATCCTGACGCACATGAACATAATACACGTTCTCGCCCAACGTGTCGTAGATGGTCAGACGGTTGTAGGCGACAAAGATATTTTTGTCACGTTCGGGATTGGAAATGCTAGGATTGTAAGCCACCTCGATATAGTTCACCGAATCGTAAGCCACGGTGATATTGGCCTTGCCTTGGAAATCGAGAATCGATACCGTGGTGCCAAAATTCTGGCGCATACGTTGGTTCTGCGACATGGCCGGCATGCTGCCAAGCAGCAGCATGGTTGCTAGGATAATAAGAGTCTGTCTTTTCATAAGATACTTGCTAATAGTTTTCTGATAATGGGATTTTTTTCTGTTATTTCTTCAATATCGGAGACGATCTGCGATTCGTGTTCCCGATAGCGGCGACGGGTATTGGCGACAAGGCTGCCGCTCTTGGATGCCAAGTCGTTCACCTGGTCGGACAACTGCGACAGGGCGTCACCCCTGCTGTCGCCTGTCATACTGTAGTCGGGCGCCTGGCGCGATGCCGCTGCCGAAATATCGTCAGCATAGGTTATCAGCTTGTCGGAGTAAACCGCTTCGCCCGCGTAATCCTCATCGTCAACGACATCGTCATATCCGTATTCCTCGGCCTGACGGTCCTCTGGCGTTGTCTGAGCTTCGGCCAGAAGCAACGGCTCGCCGGCCGCCTGCAGCGGCTCATATAGCGGCTGACGTGCCTCTTCTGCCGCCGGTTCCGACGGGGTTGGGGTTGTTTGGGCATAACGTTCCGTTCCCTTCTCCCACAGCGCAGGGCTGTCCACCCGCATCGGTGTGCTGCTGGTGTCCGCGACGGCGGGCGTCCGGGTCGGTTGTTGCTCCGCCACTACGGGGGCGGGTCCTTCTGTCGTGCCCGACAACGTGCGCAGCGACCATACGCCTACTGCTACAAGCAGGCATGCAGCCACCGCCGAGGAAATCCACAGCGGTACGATGCGCCTGCAGCGCTTGGCTCGTGGTCCTCCGTCGCGCAACGTTGCCGCATCCGGATAAGGGATGGCGGCGCCTGCAGGCAGCGTCAGCTGCGGGTCGTAGAGGTCGGCCAGCTCCTGCCACTCGCGATGGGTGGCCAGAGCCCGCTCCACCTCGGCGGCCTCAGCGGCGTCGAGCAGGTTTTCCTTATAGCGGAACAGATAGAGTTCTATGTTGTCATCTGTGATGTTCATTGCGATGTATTGTGATTTGAAATCTGAGATTTGAGATTGTCGTTATGTAGGTTTGTTGATTGATGTGTTTTTTTGTCTTTTTTGCGCCACTAGCCTTTACCCTCTTTGTCCATCAGCAGTTTTTTCATCGTCGTGCGGGCTCTGAACAGGTAGACCTGCACCTGCTGGTCGCTCAATTCGAGCATCTGCGCTATCTCCTTGTAGCTGTAGCCGTCGACATCGCGCAGCTGCAATATGGAGCGTTGCACTTCGGGCAGCCGCATCAGGGCGTTGAACATTTCGTCGCTCATTCCGGCCGTGCTGCTTTCATCGACGGTGGTGTCGGTCGTCTGCACCAGCATCTGGTGCACCTTGTCGACCACATGGTCGTGGCGGAAGCAGTCGACCAGATAGCGTCGGGCTACAGTAAGCAGATAACCCAACCCCTTCTCCACCGGCACCCGCGAACGGCATTCCCACAACTTGGCAAAGGCCTCTTGCATCGCATCTTCGGCACGCATACGATCGCCACAGTTCCACACGGCAAAACGGAGTACATTGCCGGACCATGTTTCGATGTTTTGATTGTATTCTGTACGCGTCACCTTGATGCTTGTAATTCGTTTTTTAAATTATATCGTTTCAGCGGCCCGAAATATTACAGCCGCTGCATTTTTTTTTGGAATCAAGCCGAAAAAAAAGCGTTTACAGCGCACCGCCGATCTTGAACACCCATGCATGTTCCAGCCGGTTCATCTCGGCAGCGCTCACCGGCGAGAGGTCCACCACGACCGACCCGTCTTTCTGCTGCTTCCATTTCAGCTCGGCTGTGGTGCCCAGCAACTGGATGGTGGTTCCTTTCTTCAACCTTGGCAGGTCGCCGAGCGTCAACTGCCGTCCCGGACGTTCAAATTCAATCACATAGAGGTCGCTGCCCTTGCGAGTGAAGCAACGCATGGTGCGTTCCCATGTCGCCTTGCCTTTCCACGCTGCAGGCACCGGTTCGAATCGTTTGCCGCCGTCACGGCTCCAGGTGAAGTGTACTGTCGCCTCAAGGTCCTTCTCGCGATAATCCACACAGAACAGGCGTCGTTCGCCCTTGTGCAGATGGAGGGTACGCTGGGCGCCGTCGTTCTCGGCCCACGAGTGGTGGTACTGCATCTGGGGTTCGAAACCCGACAGCGCCTCGTCGCCCAGTTCCCCCACCCACTCGGCTGACGCTTCTGGAGTGAGGTAACTCACGGTGGCTTCGTCGTTGGCTTCGATACGGAAGATATAGTCGCCATCGGCAGGGGCCTCCACCATACCCACCCAGCGAATGCTGAAGTGGTCGACCGGCATTTGTTTCAGCGGGGCGTTGCGCACCCAGTCGTAGCCGATCGCGCTTGCGTCGGGCAGCGAGGCGGTGGTTCGCGAATAGACGGTATGGTTCGAAATGACGTTGCCATGGCAGTCGGCGTCGACATACGGCGTGGTGCCATAGATGGCCTCGCCGTTGACCTCGAGCCACCGGCCGAGGGCCAGCAAGCGTTCCTGCTGGATGAAGGGGATGGTGCCGTCGGCCATAGGTCCGACGTTGAGGGTCAAGCCGCCTCCCGCCGACACCAGCTCACAGAAATGCTGTATCAGTTGGCGGTCGGTGAGGAAATTCTCGACATCCTCGTTGCGATTGAATCCGAAACTGCGCCCCACACCACGGCATTCGGCCCATGGCGTTGTCACATCGACAATACCTTGGCTGTATTCGGGGGTGAGGAATCCGTGAGCGGTACCCCTGCCCCAACGGTTGTTGACGACGGCATCGGGACCCACAAGATTGTAGTACCAGCTGATGAGCTCTTCGGCGTGGAACTGCTCGGCAGTGTTCTGCCAGTCGCCGTCGCTAAAGATGACGTCGGGACGAAAACGGCGCACCAGTTCCTTGAATTGGGGAACCATATAGTTATCCACATAGTCGGCAATGCTGTCGTCAGCATCCCGCATCCAAATGTGGCGAGGGTTGGTCCATTCGGGCAACGAGTAGTAGAAACCCATCCGCAGTCCTTCGTTGCGCACCGCAGCGGTCAGCTCCTCCACGATGTTGCGTCGGGGGCCGCTCATGGTGCTGTTCCATGTAGGTTGAAGCGGGCTGTCCCACAGGCAGTAGCCGTCGTGGTGTTTGGTCACCAGCAGCACGTAGCGGGCTCCCGACCGGCGGAACAGGTTTGCCCACTGATCCGGACGCCACAACTCGGCATGCCAATGGTCGGCCAATGCGGCATACTGGTCGAAGACCGCCTGGGTAGTGTCGGCATAGAGGCTCATCACCGCCTGGCGGCCGCTATCGCCTACCATCAGGCCACGGTAGAACCATTCGGCGTAACCCTCCGTGCTGGCGTAGGCAGGCACCGAGTAAAGTCCCCAATGGACAAAAATGCCCAGCTTGGCGTCGCTGAACCATTGTGGATAAGAGCGTTGATTGAGAGATTCCCATGTCGGTTCCACCGTCTGCGACCGACCTGCCACGATGGCAACAAGCGCCATAATATAGAAGAGCAGACCCTTTTTCATAGCACCTCGATTCTTACAGTACGAAGGTTTGCCACCGCGTCATAGAAGCGGACGCTTTCGGATTGGCGCACATTGACGTCGAGGCGGCAGTCGAGGTTGAAGTCTTGGTCGCGTGGGGTGAGGCCGAAATCTTTGATGATGCGCATCACATCGTTCATGGCGGCGTATTCGAAATGGAGTCGGTAGCGGATGTCGATGGTTTTCTCGATGATGACCGCGTGTTCTATGGCGTCGCGAGCGGCGGCCTTGTAGGCGTTGGCCAGTCCCGAGGCACCCAGCAGGATGCCGCCGAAATAGCGTACCACGACGATGAGGGTGTCGGTGAGGTCGGCGCTGAGCAGCTGTCCGTGGATGGGGCGGCCGCCGGTGCCGCTGGGTTCGCCGTCGTCGTTGGCACGCCAGGTGTCTTTGTTGGGACCCAGGATGTAGGCATAGCAATGGTGACGTGCGTCGAAATAGTCCTTCCGAAGCCGGTCGAGGTGTTGCTTCACCTCGTCCAGAGACTGCACGGGGAAAGCGAAGGCAAGAAATTTGCTTCCCTTCTCCTTGTATAAGCCCTCCGAGGCCGATTTGATTGTATGAAAAATGTCGTCAAACATCTGGATACCTTTTTGTTTTTTTTAATACATATCATTCATATTATGCATCTTACGAAACCGTAATATAGTCAGTTCCGTCATGCAAATTTACAAAAAAATGTTGCATCGCAACAAAGGGCAGACAAAACTGTAATTTCCTACTCGAATTCAGACCACGAGTAAGCGGGACAACTATGCATTGTAATCAGGAATAGACTAAAAAAGGAGGCCCTCATGGGTCTCCTTTATCGTGCAGTCATGTTTTTCTATTTCTTCACCAACCGTTTGGTGGCGAATCCGTTGTTGGTGTGTATGCGGATTATATAGGTGCCGGCGGGCAGCGACGACAGGTCGAGATCGGTGCTCATGGCGTCGGTGGAAACGCTCAGCAGCATGGTGCCGTTCAAGGCGAATACTTCTATCTTGTCCATGCGGAAAGCAGAACTGACGGTGACAATGCCATTGGTGGGGTTTGGATACAGGTAGGTATAGACATCAGTGGCCGTCAGGATGCCAGTTTGCCCTTCGTTGATGCAGAAATGGATACTATTGCTCCACTGGCTTTTGAGTGTGTCGTTGCAAACGGTGCGCACCCAAGCCTCATAGCAGCGGCCGGTGTCCAATCCGCTGATGGACTTGATGGTGCTGTTGCACAAGGTCATCATTCCGTCTTCAGGAGCCTGGCCTTGTTCGGCAATGGATAGCTCCCACTCGCTGCCGCCATCGCCATTCCATGTGAACAGGCACACTTCGGGGCTGGAGTATGCCAGCGACAGCTCGGACGGAGCATTGCAGTTGAATGCAGGCGGCACGTAACGCGAAGTGTCGATGATAGGGAAGATGTAATAAAAGCCTTCAGCACGGGGACCGGTAAGCAACTGAACAACGTAACGCCATTGGCAATCGGTCGGAAGATACGCATAATAAAGGTACAGCGAATCATCCCCCACCATGTTGGTGAATCTGAAGCGTTGATGTGGCGGATGCGGCAAATAGTCAAAAGAAGATGTTGTAGGGGTGCTGTTTCTTATTTGGACAGTTGCTGAGAAAAAATTTGACACAATGTGAACAAAGGGGGGGTTCGACCCATCAGGTTCGGAAAGGCGATTGTTGTTGAATGTTACTGCGACGTAGAAGGAATCATGCACGGTGACAGGTTCGTCAAAATAGCCTTCATAAATTGGGTTAGGCATCGACACCCATTGTCCTTGCCGTGTCTGTCCGTCGATGTTTGTCTCTATGTAATGACGGAATTTCTGTTTCAAATTGATTTCGGTTTCTTTCAACAGAATCATATCGCATGTATTGCTGTCGACTTCGTATAAACGGAAAAAATCTTTGTACATGTGTTCCCACGCCAAGCTGTCGTAGGGTTGCCATGGAAAGAGGCGATGATCCACCTTTCTGTATTGAAGAGGCGCTGCGACGCCGATGATACGCAGCGCCGTGTCGGTGTAGCAGTAGCGGGCGTATTCCGGCATTCCTATTGTCCAGGCGTTGGTTCTCATTTGCCATAGCAAGGAATCGTTGCTCGCTGGAGGGAAATAGTAATAGTCCATCCAGTTGGTGTCCCAGTAGTAATAAATAGGGTCACGGTCGCCGACACGCATCGTGTCAGGTGTTGTGCCCTGCCCATAGGCCATAGCGCACAGCGTAACAAAAGCCAATAATATAATTTTTCTTTTCATGTTTTGTCCTCCTGATGGTTATTTGGTTTCACATTCTATATAAAGCGGGTATCTTTTACGAGTTATCTCGGGGGTAATGATTCTATAATCTCCTTGAAATTGTTCAAATGGTTTAATTTCCTCGATTGCTCCCATAGTTTGCACCTTGATATACTCTGCCTCCTGAGGAGTGGAACACGTCTCGTTGTTGCCAAATGTTTCCACAACATAATGCAACGTACTGGAAAAGATGCCTGTTTTTCCACTCAACAGATATTGCACTTTGTCATTGTATGCACTTAATCCGCTGAGAATATCGTTGGACTGCTGGTATTTACGCAACCCGACAATGCCGCCCGTAGCAGAGAAGTCCACTTCAAAGAAATGAGATAAATCCCCATCCCAGTCACCAGTACTTATATGGTGCAAAAAAGCCAAGGTAAGTCCCGTTTTGCAGGATGCAAGGTCTCTTAGATTATAGTTTGGATATAACGGCGGTATTGGAATTTCCGCACTCTCTGTCATGGAGAACAAGTCACCAATCAGTAGCGACGAAGTATTGAAGGTGGCTATATGGATATTGAATGGTTCAATGGTCAAATCGCTATTAGCGGGGGATTGGCGATAAGACACAGTGGAAATGTAGTCGTCTTTCAAGCCGGTGACCAGTACGTCTTTGAGTCTCCATGGCCTATTGCCGCTTGGGTCAATCGCAAAACAGTATCGATAGTTCTGGCGCCCCAAATTATCAAAAACATCAATAGGGTTATATGCACGAAGGGTTATGTACGGACTGTTGGAGATATCTAATCCGGCACTTACGAGGTGCGATACCCCATTGCCATCATTAACAATTGAAATATCTGTCAGATATTCGAGACTGTCGTTCACTATTCCCGAACGATACGAACCGTTGCTGAAGTCGCTTTTTTCCACAAGGCAAGGATTGTTAGATTCCGTTCTGCCCACACAATAGATATACCTGTTCCCTGTTGCGTCCCTGAAAGTCTCTATTCTTGTAAGACGGGTGACCAATTCTCGGTAGTACAGAATGGTTGGTATAATGTTTATGCTTCCACTCCCAAAAAAAACATCAGAGATACTGAAGAATCCGAGTATGCCATATTTGCCATACTCGTCATGCCCACAAAAGAACACCGAATCATTTGCTACCACCATGTCGCTCACTTGGAACCCATTGATAGAGGCCTCTTTAGTAGTCATTGTGGAGTCCGAATAGATGAATGTGAGGGTGCTGTCTTTCAATGAATAATTCTTACATGTAATAGTGGCCGGATACTTCACCTCGCGGATGATGGTATTCCCCAATAGTAGCTGATGGGGTTCTTTGACGACAACACCTTGAGCCCACACAGCAATTGGAGCCACTAATCCAAACAGAAACAAAAGTAATGTTTTTTTCATAATGCTATAATTTTTATGGGTTAACAAATATACTATTTATCAAAAAAAAATAATAATCAGCGCTTTATAGATACATTCAAATCTTTCAAACTAAAAAAATATCATTGCAAATATATAAAATTATTCTGAAGAAAAATAAATTTTATTAAAAAAAATTACTGATTTATTTCCAATTTAATACTCATTAGGCCATGTAGAACGACATGAACTCTTTGACATTTCAAGCGTTTTGTCCTAACAACAAACACATGCGGAATTTGAAACGTAAATACATCTCAGACTGTGGAAAAAAAAATATTATCTTTGCATGGGTATACAATCATTTAAAACATATTACAAATTATTAAAGTCCAAATCATTATGAAGAAAGCACTTCTTTTGTTGTTCCTTTTTGTGCCGATCACAGTCACCTTGTCGGCGCAGTCCAAACAAGCTGGTACGAAGTTCATACTCACCGACCGAGGCGTCGATGTGCTGAACAACAAGACGCTGGCATTGAATCCGCCGGCGGGCTCAGTCTACGACAAAGCCGTCTACCACCCTCAAAGCGACGAAGATATTGAAGGCATCACTTACGATCTTTTTAAGGGCAAGGATCGTATAGGCGAAGCCGTTCTGTACGACAACAAACTGACGGAATTCACCGTATGGGACAGCCATATTGCGCTGGACAACGGGCTGAAAGTTGGCGACAACATCCTTGAAGCTCTGGAGCAAGGGAAAGTCAAAGCCTACGCCGTCTTCAACATGATAGAGGGAGCCATCGAGGTCTATTTCCGCCACGGGAGGGTCATCATCAACGCTCCTCAGGCAGAGACGAGTCCGACAGCATCCTTAAAACTACAAGAGATAGAAGACGCCACAGTACAATCATGGGAGGACGGGACCTACGATATGCCCACCCTCGAACTGAACGCCCAAGACTTCGACTCGGGTGGCGCCATCTACAGTTTTTCTTTGAGCCTTCCCTAATAGTTTGATGCCACTGCCAGAGCGCAGTCGCCTACAATGAGACAGCCCAAAGGTTCCGAGGCTGTTCAACAGATGATGCTGAGCCGTCCTTCGGGTAGGGGCGGCAATGCCGGTGCCTCGAGCCCGGCGCCAAGACTTTGCTTTCCTTTGAAGACCACCACCTCGTCGTAGAGCCCTTCCGCGATGAAGGCATCCAAGACCTTACGGCCTCCTTCGACAATGAGCGACTGAATCTTCCGCTCGAACAGCAGCCGCATCACCTCCGCGAGCGTCTGGCAGCGCAAATGGAGCCAATGCTCCGGCACGTCG
Organism: uncultured Bacteroidota bacterium; assembly: GCA_902793295.1. Classification (GTDB taxonomy): domain Bacteria; phylum Bacteroidota; class Bacteroidia; order Bacteroidales; family P3; genus Colimorpha. The sequence goes on along the minus strand of CADBDA010000012.1, from coordinate 22,814 downwards.
TGTAGACGTCCGCGACGATCCAGGACGATGGGCAGCGGGTTGTCGCCGCCATAAAGGCGTGCCGTCAGCTGGGGCTGGTCGTCGAGGTAAGTCTGCGAGCCCACCAGGATGGCCGCCTCCTGGGTGCGCATGCGGTGGCTGATGATGGTCTGCCGCTGGTTGCTTATCCAGTAGCGACCTTTCGATTCGGGAGCCATGAAGCCGTCGCTGCTTTCCGCCCATTTCAAGATGATGTAGGGACGTTGTTTTTCCATGAAAGTGAAGAAGCGGCGGTTCAGTTCGCGCCCCTCCCGCTCCAGCACGTGACTTGTGACGGCAATACCTGCCTTTTGCAACTTCTCGAAGCCGCGACCCGACACCAAAGGATTGGGGTCGTCGTTGCAGCACACCACCCGTCCGATGCCTTTCTCCACGACCAAGTCAGCACACGGCGGCGTCTTGCCATAGTGCGAACAAGGCTCGAGGCTGACGTAGAGCGTCGCCCCACGAAAATCGCCTTCACGCAGCAGCGCATTGCGCTCGGCGTGGTTGTGGCCGTACTCCTGATGGTAGCCCTCGCTGACAATCTGCCCATCCTTCACAATCACACACCCAACCAGCGGATTGGGACGTACCCGACCCAATCCATTCATAGCCAGCTGCAGACAGCGCCGCATATATATTATGTCTATCTCTTCTTGTGTCATTTCAATGTGCAAAGGTACGACAAAATAACGAATTAGCGAAAATAATTTTGCCAGTTTGCAAAATCTAATGATTTTGCATCGTCAATGCCGAGAGAGATGGCAATGGCGGTAGAAGAACTCAATTGCCTTACATATCACCACCTTGAAGTCTATTCGAGTCATCATCTACTACACAGGGATTATTGTGCTTACCATAGGTACAAGTGTCCATTGTAGTAGATGGTTTGTGGTGAACCAGAAAGGCAGATGGAAAGGCTTGTACATCAAATAAGTCAGGTGTAGTTACAATTATTGTGTCGGGGCTGCCTGCACGATACAAATTAATTAGACAGGCGACATCCGAAGATACGTGGATGTTGAAGTTTTGAAACAACAATGAAACATGAACAGCAGGCTCCGCTTCATTGCAGAGCCTGCTGTCTGTATTGTGGGAATATCTCGCGCCGATTCGGTTAGAATAACTCCTCCGACCAACCGTGGCCGAGGTCCCAGTGGTGGTCGATGACCATATCGAAGTCGTCGGGCAAATTGAACTCGTCCTCCAACACCTCGCGGAAGTGCTCCTGGTCGATGTCATTGAGCCAATGTCCGACGCAGACGTAGAAACGGTCAGTTGCTTCGTCGAGGAAGATGCGTCCGCGCGGTATCATGGTGTAGTTGTGCTCGGCGTAGAAGATGGACGAGGTGTCGCCCTTGGCTTCGGCACGATGGTGCTGCTTCTGCCAGTAGGTCTTGTGCAGTTTGCCGATGGTTGCCTTGCCGTTGACAAACACCGCCTGTTCGGCGTCGATCTTCTCCACGCCGAACAGCGAGCCGTTGGCCACGTCGTACCAGAAGATGCCGAGCTTGGGCTTTCCGTTGTCCATAAAGCCACGCATAACGTCCACCAGCTGCTGGTGCTCGCCTTCGGAAGTGTAGTTGATGCCGTCGTTGTCCTTGATCATGACTTAGAACTCAGCCGTCTTGGGGGTTCTCGGGAAGGGGATGACGTCGCGGATGTTGGCCATACCGGTGACGAAGAGCAGCAGACGTTCGAAGCCCAAACCGAAGCCGGCATGCGGGCAGCTACCGTAGCGGCGGGTGTCGAGGTACCACCACATATCCTTCATCGGGATGTTGAGTTCCGTGATGCGGCCCATCAGCTTGTCGTAGTTCTCTTCGCGGACGCTACCGCCGATGATCTCGCCAATCTGCGGGAAAAGCACGTCGGTACCTTGCACGGTGAGACCCGAGAAACCCTGACGTTTGCCCTCCTCTACCACAGTGTCGTTGAGCTTCATGTAGAAGGCCTTGATCTCCTTCGGGTAGTCAATCATGATGACCGGTTTCTTGAAGTGTTCTTCAACCAGATAGCGCTCGTGTTCAGAAGCGAGGTCGACACCCCAACTGACGGGGAATTCGAATTTGTGGCCCTTTGCCACAGCCTCTTCCAAAATCTTGATACCCTCGGTGTAGGGCAGGCGGACGAAGTCGGTGTCCACCACGCTCTTCAGTCGTTCGATGAGGCCGTTGTCAATCATCTTGTTGAGGAATTCCAGATCGTCCATGCAATGGTCAAGAGCCCAGCGGACGCAGTATTTGATGAATTCCTCCTCGAGGGCCGTCAGCTCGTCGAGCTGGTAGAAAGCCATCTCAGGCTCAATCATCCAGAACTCGGCCAAGTGGCGCGGGGTGTTGCTATTCTCGGCGCGGAAAGTCGGTCCGAAGGTGTAGATCTTGCCCAACGAGGTGGCGCCCAGTTCGCCTTCCAGCTGACCGCTGACGGTGAGGGCGGTGAACTTGCCGAAGAAGTCCTGCTCCCAGTCGATGGTGCCGTCCTCTTTGCGAGGCGGGTTCTCGGGGTCGAGGGTCGACACGTGGAACATCTCGCCGGCACCTTCGCAGTCGCTGGCGGTGATGAGCGGCGTGTGGAAATAGAAGAACCCACGTTCGTGGAAGAAGGTGTGGATGGCCATGGCCATGTTGTGGCGCAGACGCATGACGGCGCCGAAGGTGTTGGTGCGCAGACGCAGATGGCCTATCTCGCGAAGGAACTCCATGGAGTGGCCTTTCTTCTGCAACGGATAGCTGTTGGGGTCAGCCTCACCGTAGACGATGATGTTTTCGGCCTGCACCTCGACGGCCTGTCCGCTGCCCTGGCTTTCGACCAGCTTACCCTCCACGCCGATGCAGGCGCCCGTGGTAATGCGCTTGAGCGGCTCCTCAAATTTTGCAGGGTCGGCAACCACCTGGATGTTGTGGATGATGGAACCATCGTTCACAGCCAAGAAAGCGACATTCTTGTTGCCTCGCTTGGTGCGCACCCAGCCTTTGACACATATCGTGGTGCCCAGCAGCGCACTCACGTCCTCTTTCAGAAGGTATTTAATTTCGTAACGTTTCATTATAATATGTTATTTTTTGTTTCGAACAATAATTCACTACAACGCGACGCCCTGTTTTTTATTGTGTCGGGCAGCGTCTCTTTTTGGGCACGACCGATTGGTGGGTCAGCTCTCTTTTTTGCTTTTCATCAGTTCGATGTCCGAATTGAATTTCATCAGCTGTTCCTCCTGGTCGCGGCGGCAGATCATGAGGGTGTCCTGTCCGGCAGCCACGATATAGTCGTCCAACCCTTGGATGACGGCATACTTGTCTGGGTGCAGGTGGACGATGCAGTTGTGCGTGTCGTAGGTGACCACATGTCCCGACGCCACAGCATTGCCGTCTTTCTCCTTCGGCATCGCCATGTAGAGCGAATCCCAGGTCTCCACATCCGACCATCCGAACTCGGCCTCCATCACATAGACATTCTCGGCTTTTTCGATGATGCCGTAATCCACCGAGATGGATGGTGCCTGCGTATAGATGTCGCGCAGCTGTTTGGCCGGGGTGTCGACCGACAGGTCGAAGAAGCGTTCGGCCACCTGGGGCAGGAATTTGCGGAACGCCTCCATCAGCACCGGCAGGCGCCAGACGAAGATACCCGTATTCCAAAGAAATTCGCCCGACGCGATGAACTGGCATGCCATGTCGAATGGGGGTTTCTCGACGAAGGTGATCACCTTGTGGATGCGCGACGAGCCGTCCTGCAGTCCCGATTCGCGGAACTGGATGTAGCCGTATTTGATGTTCGGGTTAACCGGACGGGCGCCGAGAGTCACTATCCAGTCGTGCCCGTCGACCGTACGAATGGCATCCTGCATATTGCGGTTGAATTCGGCCATGCCGAAGACCGCATGGTCGGAAGGGGTGACCACGATATTGGCATTCGGATTGATGCCGTTGATGATGGATGCGGCGTAGGCGATGCAGGGTGCCGTATTGCGGCGGAAGGGCTCACAGAGCACCTGATAGTCGAGCAGGTCCGGAATCTGGCGGTGCACCTGGGCCTCGTGGGCTTTGGTGGTCACAATGATGATATTCTCACGCGGGCAGATGCTCTCAAAACGGCGGAAGGTCTCCTGAATCATCGATTCGCCAATGCCCATCAGGTCGATGAACTGCTTGGGTTTGTTCACCGAACACAGCGGCCAGAAGCGGCTGCCGAAGCCGCCGGCCATAATGATGCAGAAGTTGTTGGGATTGCGTTGTTCCATAATCAGACCGATACCTCCCCTTTGATGTGTGGATGTGGGTTATAGTTTTCGAGCGTGAAATCGTCGAAGTCGAAGTCGAAGATGTTCGTCTTCTGCGGATTGAGACGCATGGTAGGCAGCGGTCGCGGGTCGCGGGTCAGCTGCAGGCGGCATTGCTCAATATGGTTGTTGTAGATATGGGCGTCGCCGAAGGTGTGCACAAAATCGCCGTATTTCAGTCCCGTTGCCTGTGCCACCATCATGGTGAAGAGGGCGTAGGAGGCGATGTTGAACGGCACGCCGAGGAAGATGTCGGCCGAGCGCTGGTAGAGTTGGCAGGAGAGACGTCCGTCGGCCACGTAGAACTGGAAGAGGATATGGCAGGGAGGCAGGGCCATCTGGTCGATTTCGCCCACATTCCATGCCGACACCAGCAGCCGACGCGAGTCGGGGTTGTTCTTGATCTGGTCCACCAGCTGCGTGATCTGGTCCACGCGGCTGCCGTCGGCGCAACCCCACGAGCGCCACTGACGGCCGTAGATGGGACCCAGGTCGCCGTTGGCATCGGCCCATTCGTCCCAGATGGTCACCTTATGGTCGTGAAGGTATTGGATGTTGGTATCGCCCCTGAGGAACCAGAGCAATTCGTATATGATCGAGCGGAGGTGCAGCTTCTTGGTGGTGAGCAACGGGAAGCCGTCGTCCAGATGAAAACGCATCTGATAGCCGAAAACGCTTCGGGTACCCGTACCCGTGCGGTCGCTCTTCTGAATGCCGTTGTCAAGCACATGCTGCAACAAATCCAAATATTGTTTCATTACCTTATAAGTTTAACTGTTTTTGAAACGGACAATAAAAAAAATTATTATGTTTATCGAAAAAAATGTAGAAAAAGAGTAGGTCAAATAACCAAAAAAACAGATTTTCAGGCTCCAAAAGGGATGTTTTTTCATTTTTACATCGCACTACAAATTAGGTACTTACATATTACACATTAAATATAGTCCACAAAAAGTGCCTTATAATCAAAATATTCTTTGTATCTTTGCAACGGAATTCGTGAGAAGGGGACGTGAGTCCCCTCTTTTATTCCACCCAAGTGACAAACGGCCCAACGCACCCCCACCACAAAGGGCGGCGTCTACGGCCGGACAACAGAAGAAACAACAACGACAACAATAAACAAGCCAATGATTGACAAACTACATGTTCTGAGTGTTATTGACGCCGCGCTGCAAGGGACTGACAAATTTCTGGTCGACTTGAAGATAACGAGCGACAACCGCATCAATGTGGCCATCGACGGCGACAACGGCATCGTCATTGACGACTGCATCGCGCTGAGCCGTCAGATAGAGAACAGCCTGGACCGCGACGTGGAGGATTTCGAACTCAACGTGGCATCGGCCGGACTCGACTCGCCGCTGAAACTGAAACGCCAATACAAGAAGAACATCGGTCAGGAGCTCAGCGTCACCACCTTCGACGGCACCCACGAAGAGGGCCGACTGGAGGATGCCGACGACAACCAGATCACCCTGCGTCTGCTGGGCAAGAAGCACAAGAACGCCGAGCCGCTCCACTTCAACTACACCGACATCAAAACCGCAAAAATCATCATTAAATTCTAATATTCAAGATTCGTTAGACTCATGAAGACGACAGACCTCATTGATTCCTTTTCGGAATTTAAAGATTTCAAGAATATCGACCGTGAAACGTTGATGCACATCCTGGAGGAAGTGTTCCGCGCCGCCCTCGCCAAGCGCTACGGCACCGAGGACAACTTCGACATCATCATCAACATCGACAAAGGCGACTTGGAGATTTACCGCAACCGCCACATCGTGGAAGACGGTCAGCTGACCGACGACAAACGGGAAATCGAATACTCCGAAGCCATCAAAATCGAGTCGGACTTCGAAGTGGGCGAAGACCTCTCCGAGCCCATCCTGCTCAGCGAATTCGGCCGTCGCGAAATCCTCGCCATCCACCAGAATCTCGTAAGCAAGATCCAAGACTATGAAAAATCGCTTATCTTCCAGAAATACAAGGACAAAGTAGGCGAAATCATCATTGGCGAAGTCTACCAGCCCTGGAACAAGGAAGTCCTGGTCCTCGACGAAGAGAAGATCGAACTGGTGCTGCCCAAAAGCGAGCAGATTCCCGCCGACCACTTCCGCAAAGGCGACACGGTACGTGCCATCGTGCTGAAAGTGGAACTGAAGAACAACAACCCCGTCATCATCCTGTCACGCACCTCGCCCATCTTCCTCGAACGTCTGTTGGAAGCCGAAGTGCCCGAAATCTACGACGGACTCATCACCATCCGCAACATCGTCCGCGTGCCCGGCGAACGCGCCAAAGTGGCTGTCGAATCCTATGACGACCGCATCGACCCCGTCGGCTCCTGCGTCGGCATGAAGGGCAACCGCATCCACGGCATTGTCCGCGAACTGAAGAACGAAAACATCGATGTCATCAACTATTCCTCGCGCCCCGAACTGATGATTCGCCGCTCGCTCAGCCCCGCCGAAATCACCAAGATCACCCTCAACGAGGAAACCAAGTGCGCCGAAGTGTTCATGGATCCCGACCAAGTGTCGCTGGCCATCGGCAAAGGCGGACACAATATCAAACTGGCCAGCCGCCTGTGCGGCTATGAAATCGAGGTGTACCGCAACACCGACGAGGACCTCGACGACGTCGACCTGAAGGAATTCGCCGACGAAATCGACCAGTGGATCATCGACGAGCTCATCAAGATCGGCTGCGACACCGCCAAGAGCGTGCTGTCCCTGCCCAAAGAGGAACTCATCAACCGCACCGACCTGGAAGAGGAAACCATCGACCACGTCATCGAAGTGCTGAAAGCAGAATTTGAAGATTGAAGAATGTAACCCCACTGACCATCTGGGTCAAACAGACCGCTAGTTTCATTTTTCATTGACAATAAAAGAAGGAGTGTACATGTCAGAAGAACCGAAAAACATCAGACTCAACAAAGCCGCCAAGGAGTTCAACGTCGGCATCCCCAACCTGGTGGAATACCTCGCAAAGAAAGGCCACCAAGTGGACGCTAATCCCAATGCCCGCATCACCCCTGAGCAGTATGCTTTGTTAGCCACCGCTTTCCAGTCGGAGCGCGTGGTGAAAGAAAACGCCGACCGCATCGAGATCAGCACCAACAGCAGCATGGTCATCGAAGCCACTAACAACGCTACCAGCGAAAACCGCGAATTTGGCGACGAAGTCATCATCAAGAACTTCAACACTCCTAAAGCCAAAACGACCGCCAAACCGGAAGCAGAGGATGCCGACGAACCGGATCAGAAGCCCGAAGCCAGCGCCGAAACCCCGGTGCCCGAACCGGAAACGGAGCCCGAGGTGGAACCGCAGCCCAAATTCGAGACCAAGGTGATCCGCACCTCCGTGGCTGGCGTCAAAGAGGGCAAAAACGCCTTCGATGCCGAAGTGCGCATTGTCGACAAGATCGACCTCTCCTCCATCAACACCAAGGTGCGCCCTGCCAAGCAGACCAAGGCCGAGAAAGAGGAACGCCAGGCCAAGAAAAAGAAAGAGAGCGCCAAAGCAGCCAAACCGGAACCGACCGAAAAACCCAAAGTGGAAGCGGCAGCTCCGGAAGTGGCAGCTCCCGTGACTCCCGAACCGGAACCGACGCCGGCACCTGCACCGGAGAAGGCCCCCGAGAAAGAGATCGAATTCATCGAAACCCAATACCAGAAACTGGAAGGTCCGAAGGTGGTCACCAAAATCGACCTCACCCAGTTCGAATCCAAACCCAAAGGCCGCGAGGATGAAAAGCGCAAGAAACGCAAACGCATCAAGAAAGACGGCGTGAAGGTGGACGAAAAGAGCATCGCCAACGAAAAACAGTCGGGCGACAACAAGAACAACAAGCCGGCCAAGGACAAGAAGAGCGAGAAGAAAGAGCGCAAGGCCAAGGCCGCAGAAAAGAAGAAACCGGAAGTTGACGACGCCGAAATCGAAAAGCAAATCAAGGAGACCCTGGCCCGTTTGAGCCCCATGGGCAAATCGAAGACCTCCAAGCACAACCGCGAGAAACGTCAGAAGGTCCACCAACAGATTGAGGAGGAGCAGATGCGCGAAATGGAGAATCAGAAGACGCTCCAAGTCACCGAATTTGTCACCGCCAACGAATTGGCGACGATGATGAACGTGCCCGTCACGCAGATTATCTCGACCTGTATGGCCGTCGGCATCTTTGTCAGCATCAACCAGCGTCTGGACGCCGAAACCATCCGTCTGATTGCCGACGAATTCGGTTTCGACATCAATTTTGCCAGCGCCGATGTTGTCGACACCCTCCAAAAAATTGAAGAAGAGGACAAACCTGAAGACCTCGTCACCCGCAACCCCATCGTCACCGTCATGGGCCATGTGGACCACGGTAAGACATCGCTGCTTGACTATATCCGCAAAACCAATGTCATCGCAGGTGAGGCGGGCGGCATCACCCAGCACATCGGTGCCTATGAGGTGACCACCGCCGAAGGACGCAAGATAACCTTCCTCGACACCCCTGGCCACGAGGCTTTCACCGCCATGCGTGCCCGCGGTGCCAAGATGACCGATATTGCCATCATCGTCATCGCTGCCGACGACAAGATCATGCCCCAGACCGTTGAGGCCATCAACCACGCTCAGGCTGCCGGCGTCCCTATCGTATTCGCCATCAACAAGATTGACAAACCCGGTGCCGACCCCGACCGCATCAAGACCGAATTGGCCAACATGAACCTGCTGGTCGAAGAATGGGGCGGCAAATACCAGAGTCAGGACATCTCCGCCAAGAAAGGTATCAATGTCGACGAACTGCTAGAGAAAGTCATCCTGCAGGCCGACATCATGGAGCTGAAAGGCAACCCCAACAAGCGTGCCAAGGGTACCGTCATCGAGAGCTCGCTGGACAAAGGCCGCGGCTATGTGGCCAAAATCCTTGTCGAAGACGGCACCATCCGCAAGGGCGACCCCGTGGTGGCTGGCGCCATCAGTGGCCGTGTGCGCGCCATGTACAACGAACGTAACCAAGAGGTGATGTCGGCTGGTCCCTCGCAGCCTGTGCTGCTGCTCGGCCTGACAGGCGCCTGCCAGGCTGGTGACACCTTCAACGTCACCGAAAACGAGAAAGAGGCCAAGGACATCGCCAACCGCCGCACCCAGCTGCAACGCGAACTGGGACTGCGCACCCAGACCCACATGACGCTGGCCGAAATCGGCCGCCGTATAGCGCTGGGCAATTTCAAGGAACTGAACATCATCGTGAAGGGCGATGTGGACGGCTCGGTGGAAGCACTCTCCGATTCGCTGCTGAAACTCTCCACCGACGAGGTCCAAGTCAACGTCATCCACAAAGCCGTGGGTCAGATCACCGAGAACGACGTGCTTTTGGCCGAATCGTCGGATGCCATCATCATCGGCTTCCAAGTGCGCCCGTCGGTGGGTGCCCGCAAGATGGCCGAGACCGAACATATCGACATCCGCATCTACTCCATCATCTACGACGCCATCAACGAGTTGAAGGACGCTATCGAAGGCATGCTCTCGCCCGAAAAGCAGGAGAAGATCACCGCCAACCTCGAAATCAAGGAGACCTTCAAGATATCGAAAGTGGGCACCATTGCAGGTTGCATCTGTCTCGACGGCAAAATCAACCGCCAGAGCAATGTGCGTATCATCCGCGACGGTATCGTGGTCTACACCGGAAAACTGGCCTCGCTCAAACGTTTCAAAGACGACGTGAAGGAAGTGGTCAGCGGTCAGGACTGCGGTCTGAACATTGAGAATTTCAACGACATCAAGGTGGGAGACATTGTCGAAGCCTACGAGGTGATTGAAATCAAACGCAAACTCTAATCGCGTCGGCAACGACGCGCCATGCCCCCTTAGTTCAACGGATAGAACGGAAGTTTCCTAAACTTTAAATGAGGGTTCGATTCCCCCAGGGGGTACAAAGAGCGGTTTTTTAGCCGCTCTCTTTTTATCAACCACAAAACGTTTTTGCTTCCCATCGCATTGCTGTTTCCTAAACTTTAAATGAGGGTTGTCGGCCGAGCCGACGGCACACCACGATTCC
>CADBDA010000012.1:0-12412 GCA_902793295.1 uncultured Bacteroidota bacterium | reverse complement strand
TTAGCCGCTCTTTTTTTATCAACCACAAAACGTTTTTGCTTCCCATCGCATTGCTGTTTCCTAAACTTTAAATGAGGGTTGTCGGCCGAGCCGACGGCATACCACGATTCCCCCAGGGGGTACAAAGAGCGGTTTTTTAGCCGCTCTTTTTTTGCATCTCGTCGAAAAACACTTTCAAAAACATATCTAAAACTGCTCGGAACAGAGGTCAAGGCGACGACGATAAGCACTTTACTGCAAATAGAGCGACAACCTATATTCATATTTTCCAATTATTTAAAGAAAAATATCAAAATAAATTTTGTCAATTCGCCAAAAAGTAGTACTTTTGCAAATCTTTTCAAAGATAACACGGTGGGCGTAGTTCAGCTGGTTAGAGCGCCAGATTGTGGATCTGGAGGTCGTGGGTTCGAGCCCCACCTCCCACCCTGGGAAGCACTTCCAACACAAAGGTTGAAAGTGCTTTTGTTTTATATATACAATGCAAGACTGTCAATAAAACACGATGGAAAACAACAAGAAACGTCTGCTCTCCGGGCTGCAGCCCAGTGGCGAGCTAACCATAGGCAACTATTGCGGCGGCATCCGCCAGTTCCTCGAGTACCAAAAAGAATACGACTCGTTCCTGTTCATCCCCGACATGCACACCATCACGGTGCCCCAGGGCGACCCGCGACTGATACAGGAGCGCATACGTCGCTTCGCCAACCTCTATCTGGCATGTGGTCTGGACCCCAACAACTGCACCTTCTACATCCAGTCGGAAGTGCCTGCCACCAACCGTCTGGCATGGATTCTGGAGTGCAACACCTATATGGGCGAACTGAGCCGCATGACCCAATTCAAGACCAAGAGCGAAAAGCAAACCAATGTGGGATGCGGACTCTTCACCTATCCGGTGCTTATGGCGGCCGACATCATCCTGTACGACAGCAATGTGGTGCCGGTGGGCGCCGACCAGAAACAGCATGTGGAACTGGCCCGCGACATTGCCGAACGTATGAACCACAAGTATGGTGACCTCTTTGTCGTTCCCGAACCGATCATCCCCAAAGTCGGCGCCAAAATCAAGGACTTGCAGGACCCCACCAAGAAGATGAGCAAATCGGCCGAAGACACCTCTGGCATCATCTTCCTGCTGGACAGCGAATCGACCATCAAGAAGAAAGTGAACCGCGCCGTGACAGACAACGACGCTTACGTCGCTTTCGACGAAGAGAAGAAACCGGGCATCTCCAACCTCATCACCCTCTATTCGGCCCTAAGCGGCACACCGCTGCAGGAGGCCATCGACCACTTCACCGGCATGGAACGCTACGGCGACTTCAAGAAAGAGGTGTTGGAGGTTATCTACGAGACCTTGCGACCCGTGCAGGCCGAATACGAGCGGCTGTCACAGAGCGACTATGTCGACGAGGTGCTGGACAAAGGCCGCGACCGCGCCAACGAGATCGCCGACAAGAAATACGACCAAGTGCGTCGCGCCGTAGGATTCGGACGCTAACAACTCCCCCACGGCGACACAGAACCGCCAAACAAAAGTGCCGGACCGACAGTTGTCAGTCCGGCACTTTGCGTATGCGGCCTATGGCTATCATTTGTTGGTGGAGACCACCAGGTAGTCGGTGTAGCGCCAGAAGGCGTTGACATCCTTGATGGTGAGGAAAGCTACCGTCTTGGCGTCGTTCTCATCCATCACCAGCTCGTAGGAGCCTTCGGGATGTTTGGAGATGACCTGCGCCTTGCGCTGGTTGATGGCAATGGTGGTCACCTTGGTACGGTCAATGGTCTTAAACTTGCTGACGTCCATATCGGCCGATGTGTTCTGCTTTTTGCCGATGCCGATAAAGCCACCGCTCTTGTTCACAATGCCCATATTCTTCAATTCCTTGTAGTTGCCCACAATATAGTATGCCTTGTTGGCCTCTTGGGCCTGATAGTCGATGTAGTCATCTTTCTCCTTGTTGGATTGGGTAAGCTCGTCAACATTCTTGGAGAGAGTGGCAATAGTCTGTTTGCTGATAGAGAGCTGGTTCATCAGGTTATTGATATCCTCTTCCTGTGTTGCGATACGATTGTTGAGGGTTTCGATAAACTCCTGCAGACGGCTGTTCTCTTTGCCCAGATTGGCTATCTTGGCATTGAGGGCGGAGATTTTCTCCTTGTTCTTCTGCAGCATGCCTTCAATCACAGCCAACTGGTCGGTAATCTGACCCTTGACACGGGTGTTCATTTCCGGATTGTTCTGCTTGAGAGCGTTCACTTGGCTGTAACGGGCCGAGATGTCAGAAAGGTTGGTTTCAATCTCGTTCAGCACCTCGAAGAGCGCATCGATTTCATTATCTTTGGAATCGACAATGGCTTGCAACGAATCGACTTTCTTCTGGGCGATAGCCAGCTGGGGGTCCTCACCCTTGCACGAAGCGAAGAGCATGGGTAGGACGGCGAGTCCGATGATGAGGAATTTTTTCATGATATTACAATGTTTTAAAGGAATCTACGTTAGAAAGCTATTGACCAATTAACGACAATCCACCCGAATTATTGTTATGCAAGAAAAAATAATAGCCGACAATCCCCTACTGACTGTGTGGGACACGCCCCACCAAACTCCCCCTTTCTCACGCATTGCCGATGCCCACTACGCACCCGCCATCAAAGAAGGCATACGGATGGCCGAAGCCAACATCGACGCCATCGCCCGCCAATCGGAACCGCCGACATTCGAAAACACGATCGTGGCTCTCGAAAAGGCCGCTGAAAGTTTGGACCGCAGCACCGCGCTGCTGTTAAACCTCAACGAATGCTGCACCAACCAGCAACTTCAACAGACCGTGCTGGAGATCATGCCCGAATTGACACAATACGAGAACCGCATCTGGATGGACCGGCGCCTCTTTGCCCGCGTGGAAACCATCTACCAAAGCCGTAACAGCATCCCCTTCGACAGCGAACAGACCCAACTGCTTGAGAAATATTACCAACACTTTATCCGCAATGGTGTCAACCTCGACGCCGAAAAGAAACAACGCTTTGCCACATGCACCGAGGAATTGGCCACCCTGACCGAGACCTTCAACCAGAATGCCCTGCACGACACCAACGACTTCACGCTCCACCTCACCGACTCCGCCGATTTGGAGGGCCTTCCCGACGGCATCTGCCATGAAGCTCACGACGAGGCGCTACGGCGCGGACTGGAGGGATGGGTCTTCACCCTTCACGCTCCCTCCTACCGCCCGTTCCTGACCTATGCCGCCAATCGCAAGTTGCGCGAGCGTATGTGGCGCGCCTACAACAGCCGAGGCAATCGCGGAAGCGAGACCGACAACAAAAGCATCATTGCACGTATCGTCGCGCTACGCCTGGAGATAGCACAGCTGCTGGGCTACGACGACTACGCCTCCTACTCGCTCTGCCGCACTATGGCACAAGACGCCCCTACCGTCAACAAATTCCTCGACGACCTGCTGCAGGCATCGTTGCCCTTTGCCCGTCAAGACCTTGAAGAGGTGCAGCAGTTTGCCCGTCAACATGGCGCCGACTACACGCTGCAGAACTGGGATTTCAGCTACTGGAGCGAGCGGTTGAAACAGCAACGGTACGATTTCGACAGCGAAGCCCTACGCCCCTACTTCAAACTCGACAATGTACGCCAAGGCATCTTCGACCTCTACGGACGTCTCTATGGAGTGTCATTCGTCGAACGGAACGATGTGGAAGTCTACCACAACGACGTCAAGGTTTTCGAAGTCCGCGACGGCGAACGGCTGATGGGCTTGCTCTACCTCGACATGTTCCCCCGCGAAAGCAAACGTAGCGGTGCCTGGATGACCGAATTCCGCGGCCAATCGTTTATCGGCGACGAAGAGGTGCGACCGCTGATACAGGTAGTCTGCAATTTCACCAAGTCCAGCGCCGACCGTCCGTCGCTGCTCACCTTCGACGAGATGGAGACCTTCATGCACGAGATGGGCCACGCCATGCACGGCATGCTGAGCGATGTGCGCTATCCTTCGGTCAGCGGCACCAATGTGCGCCACGACTTTGTGGAGATGCCGTCGCAAGTGATGGAGAACTGGTGCTACGAACCCGAATTCCTCAACACCTTCGCCTTCCACTACCAAACAGGAGAACCAATACCCACCGAATATATCGACAAAATACGTCGTGCCGAGCGTTATCTGGCAGGATGGCTCTGCGTGCGCCAACTCAATTTCGGAAGGGTGGATATGGCCTACCATACTATCAGACAACCGCTGCCTGCTGGAGCCGACATCGAGCGTTTCGAGCACAACAGTATGGTGGAGCTGCTGCCCACCGTAGAAGGTTGTTGTTCCAGCACCTCGTTCACCCACATTTTCTGTGGCGGTTATGCCGCCGGCTACTATGGTTACAAATGGGCGGAAGTACTCGATGCCGACATTTTCTCCCGCTTCAAGGAAAGCGGCATATTCGACCGCGACACCGCTACTGCATTCCGTCGCGAGATCCTCTCACGCGGAGGAAGTGAACACCCAGCGGTGCTGTTCCGCAACTTCATGGGACGCGACCCCGACAACGACGCATTGCTGCGACGCTGCGGGTTCACGGCATAGAGGCTCTTAGGTCGGCAGCAAGTTCTTCGAACCTGAAAAAACGGTGACCACAGTTGTCTTTCCAGACCACTTGGGCGTGATGAGGGAAGAGCTGGAGGAGCGGCCTGTGGTCGCCGAGCAGTTCGTCGTCGGTGCTCAAAGCGAAATGGAGTGGTGTGGACTCCGGCCAATGCCCTTCCTGATTGCGCCGCACCTGCCGACGGAAGACCTCGTCATCAAAGTGCTGATAGCAGTCCAACAACCTTTTACCCTCGTCGGTGGGTTGTTCCGTTCCCTCTTTCAGAATGACACGATGGATGGTTTGGGCCACATCATGGGCAGGATTGACGGTCCACACGGGCCCCTGGAAAAATGCCGTGGCGCAGAGCGACTGGTAGCCTCCGAAACTGCTGCCCACAATCATGGAGACATGTTCCTGGTCCACAACGTCGTGTATCTGTTGCTGAATCTCGAAAGGGGTAATATGGTCATAGTCGAACGTAGGCGAAACGACACGGCAATCCGGCAACATCGTGCGCAGCAGCTGCCCTTTGATGGCATTGCCGTTAGAGCCATAGCCGTGGATATATAAGATGGTCTGCATGGGCTTTTTTCGTTTTTCCAAACAGAAACGCGCTGTAACATGATATATTGCGTTGTACGTCACAATAAAAAGCGCCCTCATCTCATTACAACATAAAAAAATGTCATGAAAAACTGACGACGTGCACGTCAGAGCCTGGAAAGTTTAATAGTGCCCATATCGCCTTCAAGGCTGTAGCGGAAGAAATGGACGGAGTCGAAATCCATATTGAACGGCATTTCGGGAATGCTGGTATTCAGATAGGGGCGGTAATCGATCTGCTGGTATTCGCGGTCGCGGTCGGGCAAGTTCTTGGTGTCAATACCCTGAGGATTTGAATATTTGACATTTCGGCGGTCGAACTTCTCGCGGCTCATGCCGGGAGCGGAGATCTCAAAGTGGACGTTGTAATCATTGCTATAGAGCGTGAAGCAGCCATTGTTGTCGGTGTAGGTATTCATCCCCACCGACCAGTCGTCGTTCCAACCGCGGACAACGGCCCCCTCGACGGGCTTGCCGGTAGCCTTGTCGACGATGCGTCCCGTCAGGCGGATATTGCTGTAGGCAAGCATATTGTAGTAGTTGACAGGCACCCAATCGTCATCAAGTTTTGAATCGTAGCAGAAAAGCGAAGAAGTATAAACCTTTGCTGCCGGTTTTGCATTGCCTGTCGAGTCGCGAAGTCCCGTATACTTGGCCTCAAAATTCACCCCGTCTGGATGGTCCTGAAATTCCCACCATCCAAATCCTATGGCACCCAACACGTGAGCATAGACATCCATATCGTGAAGGAACTGCTCCTGCCACTCCCACGGCACCGAGTCGTTGTCGGCCGGTAGGCCTGTCTCGCCCACCATCCACGGTTTGCCGCAATAGCGGCTGTACCACAGCATCTCAGAGTAGACGCGCAAGGGGTGGTAGGTGTGCATCTCGACGAAGTCTGTAGGCAGCATCGAGGGGTCCCATTCGAAGACCTCGATGGGCTCGGCGGTGGCTATGGTGAAAAGCTGGTGCGGCGCGTAGGTGCGCACCCAGTGTCGCCATTCGCTCGCAAGGCGGACGGCATCCATCTTGTCGCGCTCGGGTTCGGGGTCGAAATAGAGCGGCTCGTTGAAGAAATCGTATGCCCACAGTGCCGGCAGGTCGGCCAGGTGGCGCAGCAGGCCTTTGGTGTAGCTCTGCCAGTAGGGTTCGAAGGGCGTCTTGATAAGCAGCATCACTTTCAGCCCTGCACTGTCGGCCTTCTGGATGACCCGCCGTGTGGCTCGGAACATCGCAGCGCTGTCCATGTCGCCATCAAGCACATCAAGACATAGACGGACAGCGTTGAAATCCCAAGCGGCGATGGTGTCGAAATGAGTCCGGATGGAGTTGCCGTGATAGTAGTCGGCAGGCACCACCTCGAGCGAGTCGCCCACCTGACGGATGAAGGCCTTATAGTTAAGCATCTTGGGAAACCACTTTTCCCCATTGAGGACAAATACGTCATCCTGCAAACCCACGTAGCCTTCGGTAATGGGGGGCAACGTGTCGTGGTACATCACGTCATTGTCCGAATGGTTGCATGCAACCATCAGAGAAACCGTCAGAACAATATAGCATACGCTTTTTCTTACCATATATTGTAATCAACTTCAATCATATCACTCACATAAATGGAATCCGGAGCAATTGCACCACCCTCGACACGCACTTTTGTCACCTTGCGATGCTTATTGTCCGACCCCACCGTCACTCTATGCCACCGGTCTCCGTCTTTGTAGAACAGGTTGAAATGCTTGACGGGCGACAAATAGAAACAGTCGGCGCCGGTGCTGTCGGCAACTGTTACCAGCAGCCCGTTACCTTTCTGCACCTCGCTGGCGCCCAACAGATAGCAGGGCGCTGAGGGGAATTCTGCACGTCGCTGTTCCAATGCTGCCGAATCGATCGCGTAGTGGAACTTGCGGCCCGCGCGGAGGGCGATGTAGTTCTCGACATCGATGGTGCCTTCACAGATGGAATAGGCGGTGCGCGACGTGGTATGCAACGCCTCGGTATAAAGCAGCGCATCGTCGGGCAAGGTGTCGAAGTAACCTTCACGAGCCATCTCGTCGATGACCACAAACCGGTTCTGGCTACGCTGCCATTCGCGGGACAGATGCTCATTGGCGGTACCGATGATGATGGCGAAAAAGAAAATCAGAAAAGCCCAGAAACCACGCAGCAACCTGATGCCCCGTTGGTTGGAGACCATTTTCAACGTCAATACCACGAAGACTGCCATGGCAAGGGCGACACCAAAATAGGAATAGAACGAGGTGACATAAGCCCTAAGCCAACCGGACCATTCTTGGTATTTGGGCGTCACCGCAACCAGCATATTGGCACTGAAAGCGAAGAGCATCGCCCCCGCCAGCACAGCCAGCAGCTTACGCCAAGCGTATTGCCGCACATCCAGACGGCGGCACAGCAACACAAAGAGGAGGCATTGCAACAACGCATTGACAATGACGATAGCCGAAGCATGGGTCATCAGATAGAAGGGATTGCTGCGCAGCCCTCCCAGCAATAGCGAGTTGTCGGCAATCAAGCCCCTGCCATGGAAATAGGTCTGCCCTGGCAGGGCAATCAATGTAAGACGTATCACGAGGCGAAAGAACTTGCTCAAGCTAAAGCCGTCACCGTCTGACAGCTGCGCCCCACCATAGAGGGCGGCCTCGGGCATCGTCGATACAAGCCAATGTCGGTAGCCTACGTAAAGGGCGACATAGACAACGGCAGAGAGCACCATGGGGGCCAGCTCACGCCAGAAGGTGGCTGAACGCCACAAGTGGGTTATTCCGTCGCGCCGCCAGTGGCGCAAAAAGACATAAAGCGCCACCAGCAGAATGAAGACCACATAGTTCTCGTAAAACAGCGCAGAGACGAAGAACAGCAGACCCGCCCATACCGGATTCCAGCGGCTTCCGCGCTGGTAGTGGTTCACCAAGAGCAGCACGCCACACATAAAAATCAGGAAGCTGAAGGTAAAATAGAAGGGATAGGCCGTCACAGCGACAAAATAATTCAGACGAGTCACGCAAGTGTTGAACACAAGCAGCAAAAGGGTGACAAGGCCCATGGTGCGCGAACGGCATATCCGGTAGACCAAATAGGCGAACATCAGGTAGCACCCCAGCAGCGTCGCATACTGTATCAACTTCGCGACAAGGAAATTGTCGGCAAGATAGGGAACGTAATAGAAGAATTTGGTGATGAGGAAATAGAAGCGGCCCTGTCCTTCGGCATAGGCCCTATGGTCCATCAACCAATACTGCCACGACTGCTGGGCCGTGACAAAATACTGCACATCGTCGCTGGTGGTGAAACCCACCTTGAAGAACGGTAGCAGACTCAGGATGATGGTTGCAACAAAACCAAACAAAAGCCACCAGTCGCCGCTCTCTTGTGAAAAGTCAAATAGCCTGGAGTCTCTGTGTTTCATTGGGTATGGCTGTTTTTAAAGAACAAGCAAGGCCGTAAAGGTCTTGCTTGTTCGTGTGTTTCTAATTTTTTTGGTTAGAATCCGAACACCTCGTCGAGGGTCAGTTTCTTGACTTTTCCATACTTGGCCAGCTTGTTGAAGTCGATCTCGCTTTCCTTGCCAAGAACGAGGTAGAACTTCTTCTGACCTTTGATGTACTGCTTCTGGAAGCTGACCAGGTCGTTCATAGTCATTTTCTGGTAAGCCTGGAAATTCTGTTTGCGCAGAGGTTCCTTGAGACCCAAACGCTCGCACTGGAGGTAGGTGCTGATGATGCCGAACTTGGTGGTGCGTGCGGTGCGGGAGCCGGCGATGAGGGCATCCTTTGCCAATTTGAAATTGGCTTCCGACTGCGGCATATCGTTGAACAGTTCCTCATAGGCGTCGAGGGCGTCAAACAGCTTGTCTGTCTGGGTGATAACGTTGGCGCTGTTGTAGAACCAGTCATCCTTGTGGAAGGCGCTGTTGTAATAGCTGCTGGCGCTGTAGGCGAGGGAGCGTTTTTCGCGCATCTCCTGAAAGACGATGGCGTTCATCGAGCCGCCGAAGTATTCGTTGAAGAGGTTCACCTTCGGTGCGAGAGCGGGGTTGTACTCGGCGCCGCGGAAGTATTCGGTGAGGTAGACATTCTTGGCGTCATAGTTCACGAAGAGCACCACGTTCTCGTCGGTGGGCTGAGGATAGTATATTATTTTGGCAGGAGTGTCCTTGGTGGACTTCACGGTGTGGATCTTGTTGACGGTAGCGGTTAGGTCATTGAGGCTTAGAGGACCATAGTAAAGAATGCGATGCTTGTAAGTGAAGAGATTGTGGATGGCATCGGTAAGCTGCTTGGCGGTGTAGGCACGGAGTTCGGCGTCGCTCTCGGTGGATTCCTTGAGGGCTTTTTCGCCATAGATGCCGTAGGTGTTGAGGGCGCGGAAAGCGGCACGCTGATTGGTCTTGTTGTCGGTGCGGCTTTTGATGACACGCTCGACGAGCATCTGCAAAGCCTCGTCGTTGGGCTGGCAGGTGGCCATAATCTCTTCGACGAGGTTCATAGCCTTCTCCATATTCTCGGCCAAGCCGCTGATGCTAATGCTGATGGCCTCACCACTCACATTGAAATTCCACGAGCAGGCAAGTTTGTAGAATTCTTCTTGCAGCTGTTCGGCTGTGTGCTTGTCGGTGTTGAGGTATTCGACCAGGTCGGCGGCGAGGTCAATAGTCTTGTCGGTTGTGCCGCCAAAATCGAAGCGGTATTGCAGGTTGAAGGTGCCGTTCTCAACGTTCTTCACATAGAGTACCTCGCTGCCATTGGCGGACTTGCCCTTCTGCAGGTCTTTTTTGAAGTTGACGAAGACAGGCTGGATGGGTTTGGCCTTTGCAGCGTCGGCTTTCACTTGTGCCAGGAAGGGGCTCTCGTTGTCGCGGTTCACTTCGATGGGGGTGATGGCGGGTTTGACGACCTTGGCCACAGGGTCGGGTGTATCCTGATGTTTGAAGACGATGACATAGTTGTTGTCCTTGAAGATGCGGTTGGCGAAGTCGACGATGTCCTTTTTGGTGATCTTGGCGAGTTCATTGATCTCGTTGCAGACATCGCCCCAGTTCTGATGCTGTACGAAAGCGTAGGCCATCTGGGAAGCGCGGCTGTTGTTGCTCTCAGCTTGCTTCATAATCTGAAGCTTCAGTTGGTTGATGCTGGCCTCGAGCAGGCTTTCGTCGAACTGTCCATCCTTCAGAAGGTCGATTTGTCCGAGCAGCAGGTCGCGCAGCTGTCCAAGGCTCTGGCCCTGATTGGGGCGGCCGCCGAGCATAAAGGCTGCATAGTCATTAAGTGTATAGGTACCGGCATAGGCGCCAAGGCAGAGCTGTTTCTGATTCAGGTTGAGGTCGATGAGACCGCAGCTACCGTTGTTGAGCACCATTTCCATAGCCTGTGCCAACAGAGCCTCGCGGCTACCATTACCCTCTTCGATGCGGAAAGCGATGGTGAGGCTCTCGGGATCCTGGCCATTGACCAAGCGGATGATAGGGCTGGTGATGGGTTCCTCTTTCACCTTGTGGAAAGCGGGTACGTTGCCGGGTTTCCAGCCGCCGAAGTACTTGTCGATAATCTTTATTGCCTCGTCGGGGTTGAAGTCGCCAGCCATAGCGATACACATATTGTTAGGCACATAGTAGGTCGAATGGAACTTGTAGATGTTGGTCATCGAAGGATTCTTGAGGTGCTCGATGGTGCCGAGGGTTGTCTGGGTGCCATAAGGATGGTGCGGGAACAGGCCGCGCATCATCTCCTCGTTGACGCGGCGGTTGTCCTGGGCAAGACTGATGTTCTTTTCCTCATACACAGCCTCGAGCTCGGTGTGGAAGAGACGCAGGACGAGGTTGGGGAAGCGGTCGCCCTGAACCTTTGCCCAAGTTTCAAGCTGGTTGGCGGGAATATTCTCGACGTACATTGTATAGTCGTTCGAGGTGAAGGCGTTGGTACCCTCGCTGCCGATGGCAGTCATCGACTTGTCGTACTCGTTGGCGATGGCGATAGTGGAAGCAATGCCGCTCAGCGAGTCAATCTGATGATAGATCTCGGCACGGCGCTTGTCGTCGGTAGTCTTACGATAAACTTCGTAAAGGCTCTCAATCTTGTCGAGATAGACCTTTTCGCGTTCCCAGTCGGTGGTACCCAGCTGATGGCTGCCTTTGAAAAGCATGTGTTCCAAATAGTGGGCCAGACCGGTGGTCTCCTTGGGGTCGTTCTTCGAACCGGCGCGGACGGCGATATAGGTCTGGATGCGCGGAGCGTCCTTGTAGACGCTGAGGAAGACCTTCAGTCCGTTGTCGAGGGTATACTCTCTGACATTCAGCGGGTCGTTGGGATACGTTTTGTACGTGTACTTCTTTTGGGCAACTGCCGACGTACCGACAATCAGCAGCATTGCCACAAATCCAATAAAGAATTTTACTCTTTTCATTAACTTAAAATATTGTTTATTAATAATATAATTTATATCACACAAGCGTTATACAGGGTACAAAACTAGTAAAAAACTACTGAACAGCAAAAAAATAATTTGGCAGTGTCGCACCGTCGGCTCCCATCCTAGAGATACAACAATCGCAGTCCTCGTCTTCGCTACGGGGACTGCGATTCTCAGTGGGGTAACACAACCGGCCAAAAGAAGGTAAGAAACCTCTTTTGAAACAATGCTGTCATTGTCACCTTTTCACCACAAGCTTCTTGGTGGCGTTGCCGGCAGGAGTGTGGATGACCACGACATACATTCCGGCAGGCCAGTCCGAGACATCCAGTATGGTTCCCAACCCTTTGACGTTCACGTCAGCCATGCGCTTGCCTTGCAGGTTGTAGGCCTCCACGCGCGTCATGCCGTAGGAGTAGGTCAGCTGCTCCAGCAACGGCGTTTCGATGGCGCTGGTGCCGCCGGTGTCGCAGATGCAGATGTCCAGCGGCTCGCTCCAATCGCTGTAGACAAGCGAGTCGTGCATGCATACGGCGCGGATGTAGGCGGAGTAGTGTGTGGAGCTGTCCAAACCGGAAATCATGATGGCGGGGATGGAGACGATTTGCACCGTGCCGCTGTCGGGCGGTGTGCCCTGTGGTCCGTAACTCACCTCCCAGCGCAGCTGGTCGGGCTGGCTGCTCCACAGCAGCACCACGCTGCCGGCCTCCTGGTTGCCAATGTGCAGATTATCCACTGCAGGACACACATACTGCGGCGGACCATCATAGAACGACGAGTCTATCTC
>CADBDA010000011.1 GCA_902793295.1 uncultured Bacteroidota bacterium | reverse complement strand
TCAACTTTTTCAATGTCCTTGCGCTTCCTCTCTCCTGTCCCGTCCTCGTTTCCTGTCGAAAGCGGGTGCAAAAGTACAACTCTTTTTCAAACTGCCAAATTTTTTTTGAATATTTTTTCTCATTTAGGATGTAAAACTATTATTTTCAACATGATTAAAATCGAAAAAAAATTTAGCATAGCATTACATAATACTAGAAAAAACGTGTTAAAACACGAATTTTCCCCGAAATTCGGAGTAAAATTTTTCAAAAAATGAATAAAGTAGAATTACAGACTAATAATCAACTAATTATGTAATTTTCAAACATCACATCAAATGCTGTAACTTACATCTATACTACTGATTAGAAAGACTGTACAAGCAACTTTGACCACATTACAGGACAGGGAAAGCGAAATAGGTATCCGGATAAGGTTCGTTGCGCAGCGTGAAATGCCACCATTCATGAGGAAGGGGGCGGAAGCCACTGGCCGTCATGGCATCGCGGAGCAATTGGCGATTTTTGCGTTGTTCGTCGGTAATATATAAATATGTATAATGGGAACGTTCGCCAAGGAAGTCGAACGAACCGCCCATGTCAACCTCGCGGCCGGTAGATTCATCAACCAAGGTCAGGTCAAAAGTGCTGCCACGCGTATGGCCGGAATGGCGCGACAGGTAGATTTGGGGCATTATCTGACTTTTAGGGATATCGGGATAGAAGAATGGTTTCATAGCGGTATCCGACAAGTCTTTAACCCAACGCATGAAGTGATCGACTGCCATTTGCGGTCGGTAAGCATCGAAAATCTTAATGCGGTAGCCCTGTTTGCGGAGAAGAGCGGAAGCCTTTTGAAGGGCCACGGCAGCCTCGCGCGTGCAGAGTGCCACCGGAGCCTCATAACCGTCGATTCTAGCCCCCACGAAATTATAGGTGGTGTAATAGCGCATTTCAAGTATGACATCCGGCACCACATCGGTGAGGCGTACAAAGCCTGCCACCTCGTAAGGTTTGGCGACCTGAGCCGACAAACTGACGGAGTCGGCCGAGGGTATAATATCCTCGTTCGGAGCCTGCGAAGGAGAAGCAGGATGCTCATCGTCCGACGATACCGGACCAGCATTTGAAGAGGACGTGCCGCTGCTGCAAGAGCTCAGCAAAATCGTGAATGCCAACAAATAAAGCGAGAATTTACTCATAGCAGACCATTTTGTAGGAGAAACAAAATTAAAAAAAAACAAATCAGATGACAACAACTCGAAGAAAAAGTTGTAATTTTGCAACCGCAAATGTGGATAGATTTGTAATGATTGCAACCACTTGAAAAAATGCTAAAGCGTTGTTCAACTGCGACTTCATTTCAAAATCTGTTACATTTAGAACGTATTATAAAACAACTAAAATGTAACAAAATGAGTTATTTTTTCACTTCAGAGAGTGTTTCCGAAGGCCATCCCGACAAAGTGGCCGATCAAATTTCAGATGCTTTGCTTGACGAATTTCTTCGTCATGATCCTGAGAGCCATGTAGCATGTGAGACACTGGTGACGACAGGACTTGCCGTAGTCAGCGGCGAGGTGACCTGTGACGGGTATGTCGATGTGCAGTCGACGATACGTGACGTCATCCGCGAGATAGGCTACACCAAGGGCGAGTACAAATTCGAAGCCGAAAGTTGTGGTGTTCTCAGTGCCATCCATGAGCAGAGCCAGGACATCAACATGGGAGTGAGCCGTAAGGCCAAGAAAGACCAAGGAGCTGGCGACCAAGGTATGATGTTCGGCTACGCTTGCCGCGAGACGGAAGAGCTGATGCCGCTTCCCATCACGCTAGCCCACATCATACTGATTGAGCTCGGCAAGATACGCCGCGAGGGCAAACAGATGAAGTATCTGCGTCCCGACGCCAAAAGCCAGGTAACTGTGCAATACAGTGATCTCGGCAAACCCGAGCGTATCGACACCATTGTCGTCAGCACACAACACGACGAGTTTGACGCAGAAGAAGCCATGCTGCACACCATCCGCACCGACATTGAAAAAATACTGATGCCGCGAGTCATCAAGCGACTGCCCAAAGAGACGCAGAAGCTTTTCAAGGCCACTAAGGGCAAACCGGATGAGGCACAATCATACAAGCTATACGTCAACCCCACCGGCAAGTTTGTCATTGGAGGTCCCCATGGCGACACAGGCCTGACGGGTCGCAAAATCATCGTAGACACCTATGGTGGACGCGGTGCCCACGGCGGTGGAGCCTTCAGCGGCAAAGACTCGTCGAAGGTGGACCGTTCGGCAGCCTACGCCACACGCCATATCGCCAAAAACCTTGTGGCTGCAGGCCTTTGCGACGAAGTCCTTGTGCAGGTGGCCTACGCCATCGGCGTGGCCGAACCCGTAGGACTCTATGTCAACACCTACGGCACTTCGAAAGTAGGTATGACCGACGGCGAAATCGCCCAGCACGTCAAGAAACTATTCGACCTTCGCCCCTACTCCATCGTCGAACGTTTCGGTCTGAAAAACCCCATCTTCCGCCCCACAGCAGCCTACGGCCATATGGGCCGCGACCCTTACGAGGCCGAAGTCACGGTGTACAAGAACGGCAAACCGCAGCAGAAGAAGGTGCAGTTCTTCGGTTGGGAGAAACTAGATATGGTCGATGCCATAAAGAAGGAGTTTAAGATATGAACTTCACAGGACTGATAATAGGCGCCGCTACATTCTTGTGTATCGGCGTCTTTCATCCGTTAGTCATCAAAGCCGAGTACCATTTCGGCACAGGGTGCTGGTGGGCGTTTCTGCTGCTTGGGCTGATCTGCATCGCGGGTTCGCTTGCCGTTGCCAATGCCATAGCATCTACCCTGCTGGGCGTGGTGGCATTCTCGAGCCTTTGGTCCATCCTTGAGCTGTTCAAGCAACGGGAGCGCGTTGCAAAAGGCTGGTTTCCAGCCAACCCCAAGCGCCAAAAACGTCAATAAAAACTATCCGTTGCCCTATGCCACACAACGTCAACAGAAAGCCCGTCTACCCGGATCGGAGCAAGCAGTTGAAGCGGAAGCCTCGAGTCGATTTCAAGAAAATCGGCAAAGGGGTTCTGAGGTGGACTCCCTTATGGATACCTATGGCGATTTGGCTGTGGCTCTTAATTCCAGACTTTGTTGACGACTACCGCTTGAAACATAACTATGTTGAGACAACAGCGCGAGTGGAACGTAAATATAAAGGTGGGTGGAGATCCAATCTCAAAATGGTCAAATACTACTTCTATGTCGGCGACTCGCTTTACTATGGCTACAAGTCGCCCTCAGATTCAGTGTGGGACCAGTTGCAGCCACACTCCCCAATCGACATTGTATACGAAAAAGGCAATCCCAACAACAGCGGTTGGGCGGGATATTATAAAGACAAACAATAAAAAACAATATAAACACTTATGACAAAACTCAGCGTGAATATCAACAAGGTGGCCACCATCCGCAACGCGCGCGGCGGCAACACCCCTAATGTCAAACAATTTGCAATAGACTGCGAGCGCTTTGGCGCACAAGGCATCACGGTCCATCCGCGTCCCGACGAGCGGCATATCCGCTACGCCGACGTGTACGACATAAAGCCCATCGTAACCACAGAGTTCAATATTGAGGGCAATCCCAAAGGAATCTCGAAGAGCAAACCATATAGTTTCATCGACCTTGTCAAGGAGATACGCCCCACACAGGTGACGCTGGTGCCCGACGCCGAAGGTGTGCTGACCAGCAACGCCGGCTGGGACACCGTAAAAAACCAAGAGTACCTGAGCGATGTCGTCAAGGAATTCAAGGCCTGTAGCATCAGAGTGAGCATTTTTATCGACGCCAACCCGCGGATGATAGAGATGGCAGCCAAGACCGGCACCGACCGCGTGGAACTGTACACCGAAAGCTACGCCCGTGAGTATCCTTTGGATCGCGAAGCAGCAATAAAACCATTTGTCGAAGCCGCCAAGGTTGCCCGCGACTGTGGACTCGGACTGAATGCCGGTCACGACCTCTCGCTGGAGAATCTTGCCTACTTCCGCCAGCAGATACCCTGGGTGGACGAAGTCAGCATCGGCCACGCCCTCATCAGCGACGCCCTTTATCTAGGCATTGAGGAAACCATCCACCGCTATTTGGACTGTCTGAAAGACAACGCCATTTAACCTCAAGGACCTCAGACGATGAAGATCATATTGACCGGTGCCACCGGATATGTGGGCGAAGGGACACTACTTGAATTGCTTAGAGCCGATGGTGTAGATAAAGTGCTTTCTGTCAGTCGAAAACCAATCGGCATCAAACACGAAAAATTGGAGGAATATCTGGTTCCCGACTTCATGCAGCTACAGGAAGGCGACACTCACTTCGAAGGTTACGACGCCGTGTTTTTCATTGCCGGCATCACTTCGGTCGGCACTCCCAAGGATGCATACATCCTCATTTCCCAGAAAATCCCCCTCCATTTCGCCGACATCATGCCACACAAGGAGCAGATGACCTTCATCTACCTGAGCGGAGCCGGCACCACACCCAAGGGCAAACAATTCTGGCAACAAGTGAAGAGCACCACGGAAGCAGAGATACAAACCAAAGGCTTCAAACGCGCTTTCGGTCTGCGGCCAGCCATCATGAAATGGGCCAAAGGCCAACAGCACATACAGGCGATGCAATATGCCTTCCTCCCCTTCTACCCCCTGCTACGACTACTCGGTATGGCCAACAACATGCGAGAAGTGGCCCTCGCGCAGATGGTGCTAGCACGCGACGGCTACCCACGATTTGCCATCGCCCCTAGAGACATCAAGCGATTGGCCAAAAAGATTTGAAATGTTGCTATTGCAACCTTCACTTATAGTTCTAGAAGGTTCTTCCGTATCTTCGATGAAGTGCGAATTCACTTCTCTCTCACCCGTTTACCGCTAAGGTGTTCAATCTGCAGGTCCAAAACAAGGGCGTTAGGAGCATTTTTGGACATATCTGCCTCCATGTCGTAGCCCTGAGGGAAGTATTTGGCGCCCAGCAGACGCAACAGCGCATCGGTTCGTGAAGCCTCTTCAACGACATATACTCTTCCGAAACACACTACGCTCTCGAAATGGAGCCACCAGCTGTCGGGTTCCTTCACTCCCTCGCCCAGCACACAGAAAGACGCCTTGTCGCAAGAACGGATGGCATCCAGTTTGTGACCCTCTTTGGCGCAATGGAAGTACAGGTGTCCATCGTTGTAGACAAAATCCATCGGCACCGTATACGGATACCCACCGTCGCCCAGCACCGCCAACACCCCACGCTTCACCCTCTGCAGCAGTACCACACAGTCCTCAACGGTCATCTGTTGTTTGAACCGCCGCATCGGGCTGAATACATCATTGCCAGTCTTCTTGCCCATTGCTAAATTCGTTTTTTCACACTAGTAACCCCCAGGCCGGAGCGGAGAGAAGTTATTTGCATTCGAGCTGACGGACGGGGAAGGTGAAGTAGGTGTTGGGGAAAGGTTCGTTTTTGAGTGTAAAATGCCACCATTCGCTGTCGAGGGGTTTGAAACCGTGACGCAGCATAGCTTGACGAAGGATCATGCGGTTGGCGAACTGCTCAGGGGTGATACTGCGGCCAGTAGGCGAAGTGGAGTTGTCGCCCGTGTATACGCCCGTTTCGGGGTTGCCGCAAAAGTCGGGATGACTTTCAGGGCCAAACCAGTCAAAGGTGCCGCCCATGTCGACTTCCTTTTCAGTCTGCATGTCGAAGAGTGTCAAATCGAGCGTCGATCCACGCGTATGACCACTTTTTTCCATGATGTACTCCTGCTCGAAGAGCACGCTCTTGTCGAGATCGGGATAAAAGTAGGACTTCATTGCCGTATCGGCCAAATCGGCGGCCCAGCGGACAAAGTGATCCACCGCTTTCTGGGGGCGATAGGCGTCATAAATTTTCAGACGATAGCCCTGCGCCATCAAGTCGTCGCTCACCACACGCAGGCTGTCGGCAGCCTGACGGGTGACAAGGGCAGTGGGTTGCATATAGCCATCGATTCGACAACCAACGAAATTGTAGGTGCCATAATAGCGAATTTCAAGAATGGCATCGGGCACCACGTCGGAAATGTTAACAAACTGGCTACTGTCATCGGTAGGGTTGACCGGAGCGGCAGGTTCTGACTTAGAACAGCAAGCAACAAACAACGTTCCACAGATGATGGCAACGTATGACAGATGTATAAAAAAACGTAATTTTTTCATTTTGAATTTACTGATTGGATAACGATTTAATTTTTGTTGTTAGTTTAAGTATCAACTATTTGGGAATGGCACCAACAGTCGAAACACAGTGCAAAGTTACTAAAAAGGCTCCAAAGTGGAAAATTATTTTTCACCGAACACAGCCTGACAGAAAGGACCTGCTACGGACCATTATCGGACGTTCGAAAATGGCAACAAAAATACTTACTATCTTTGCACAATGGAATTGCACTTCGAGGTTGAATCTATAGATGAAGTAATGTACACTCTGTTAAAATATAACTCGTTATTCTGCGTTTTAAAGTATATTAACCCCTATTCACCGCACATCTTCCCATGCTCCCCAATAATTCCGGCTGCAGCGAAAGCCCATACACAGCCACAGCGAAAAGGTCTGTCCGCCGGACAACATAACACCTACAGGTCCACCCACCGTCCAAAGAACGCAAACCATTTCAGCAATGCCACCATCAGCAACCAATAACACCCTTTCAAAAACACCCAATAAGTAGTCGCCATGTTGGAAAGTCTAGGTCTCTTCGGCCTTTTTCTCGGTTGCGCCCTCTCGGCCACCATCATCCCCTTCTCTTCCGAGGCCCTGCTGGCTGCAGCCCTTCTGATCAATGACAACGTATGGGCTGTCGTCATCATTGCATCGCTGGGCAACACTTTGGGCGGCATGGTCAGTTTCCTGCTAGGCTGGCTCTGCAAATGGGAATGGCTGGAGAAATACCTCAAGGTCGACCGTCGGAAACTTGAGAAGATTCGCGTAAAGGTTTCGCGTTATGGTTATTTTGCGGCATTCTTCGCCTGGCTGCCTTTTGTCGGCGACCTTATCGCCATCGCCATGGGACTTCTGCGGATGAATCCATGGATTAGCGCTTTGCTAATGTTCATAGGAAAGCTTGTCCGCTACCTCGTTATCGCAGGAGTTCTCAACCTTTTCTAAAGCACTGTCGCCTTTCGAACTATCGCGTTATTTCAGAATCACCTGAAACCACTTCATCCGATTTTCACCATTGCAAAAAAAAAGCGGACACTTCGAATCTAAAAAAATGTGTACCTTTGCACTTTAATGTCTAACGAGAACAATCATGAAACGGATACTGATTATCATACTGATGGCAACCACACTGACGACCTGGGCACAGAGTGGCGCTAACGGAGAGCGGAAAGCCAAGAGAGGGAAGCATCAGACGGAAAAGGCCGCCCAGAAATCTGAGCACTATAATATAGGCGTTATTCCAACGCCACAGCAGGTTGTATTGGGCAAAGGTCTTTGCATTATCGGCAGCCAAGCATATTACAACGACTTAGAAGATTCGGCCTATGTGGCACGTTTCCCAAAACAGCACCAAGAGCAAGTGACCAACGGTCAGACAAGCCCAGTAATAAAATACTACCGGACCGTCGACAAGATAGCAGGTGCCACCAACCAACAAGAAGCCTACCGCATCGACGTGCTACCCGACCGAATTATCATCACCTCAACGTCCGACGAAGGGCAGAAACTGGCCGGGATGACCCTGTTCATGATGCGCGGTCACTTTCACGACAGCATACCCTGTATGACCGTGACCGACTGGCCCGCATACCGCTGGCGCGGATGGATGGACGACATCAGTCGAGGACCCATCACAAACCCACAACTTGCACACGAACAATATCTACTGCTATCGCAACGGGTCAAGATGAACTACTACACCTACTACACCGAACATACGCTCTATAACAGGGACTATCCCGACATCGCGCCTCCAAACGACCTTCCCCGCCGCTACACCCACCAGATGCTGATGGCCAACCTGCAATGTTTCGGCCATTTCGAAGAGACCCTCAAGATACCGTTTTACGACAACATAAAAGACAGTCCGTTCAACATCGACCCGTCGAAAGAAGAGAGCTACACCCTTTTGCGCAGCCAGATAGCCAACACGTTGAAACAATACCCCAAAGCCCAGTTCTTCAACATCAACTGCGACGAAACAGAAAGTCTCGGCAGCGGTCACGCCAAAGCTTACGTCGAGCAGCACGGTGCCGACGAGGTCTACTGCCAGCACATCAACCGAGTCTACGACATGGTGCAGGAAGAGTACCGCAAACAGCACTCCACCGGCAAAGACATCGACGTCCTGATGTGGGGCGACATAGTGGCCAAGAACCCCGCCATGCTGAAACAACTGCCACGCGACATGAACTACATCGTGTGGGCTTATGGCGCCCAGGACAGTTACGCCGCCATGATAGAACCCTTCAGAGAACTGCATGAAGCGCAAGGCAACCCCTTCTGGGTGGCACCCGGCGTGAGCCACTGGAGCAGCACACCGCAGGTAGACAACTACATACGCAATATTGCCTATCTGGCACGCGACGGCCACAAAGCCGGAGCCATCGGGCTGATGAACACGGCATGGGACGACAGCGGCGAGAGTCTTTTCGGCGACTGCTGGCACGCCATGTACTGGGCGGCAGAGATGGCCTGGCATCCGCTGACGGAGACGGACCCCGTCAAGGCCGAAGCCGAGCTGAAAGAACGAGAGCGCCTGTTCAACGAGATATACAACGAGTGGTTTGTCGACAATTTCCTCTACGGTTGGGAGTGCGGCACCGAACGGGCCTTCCCCGCACAGACCCCCAAAAACTATACCGGCATGATTTACGCCGTTGGTGCACTGAACCACGACAGCGACGTTGGCGAATGGTTCAACACCAGCGCCTTGATGCAGCCACTGCTTGACTTTTACCCTGAGAGCGTCGACGAGGCCACACTGGAACGTTGCCAGCGCGTCGACAACAAAGTGCGAAGCGTGCTGTCCACCATAGACAGCGCCGCCCTACCCCACTTTGCCTACGCCTGCCACCGCATCCTCACCGTCAGCGAGAAAAGCCGTCTGCGCGTGATGGTCTACCGACTACTTCATAAGAACGACCAAGCTACAGCTACCGAAGTCGACCAGTTGGCGAAACGTTACTTCCAAGACCTGCACAACCTGAAACGAGAATACCTGCGGCTATGGGACATGGAGGCCAGTAGCTATGGGCGCGATGTGATATGCGACCGCTATGACCATTTAGGACGCGAAGTGATGGCTTTGGACCGACATGTATTTGTTTTTGTGGCAGATGGAGCAAATACCAATTCAGAGGCAAACATCGTGGAAATGCGGACACTTTTCAATGACCGCCCCATCTATTACACCCTTGACGGCAGCGAGCCCGACAGCTCGTTGACACGCTACGAGGGGCCCTTCCCACTTGAGCGGTCAGCCACCATCAAAGCCATAGCCTACAACGATTACGGCGAAGGCTTGGTAAGCGAACAGTATCTTCTCTCCCACCTGGCCATGAGCGCCAAGATAAAATTACAGACCCGATATAGCGACTACAAGACCATATACAGCGCCGGTGGTCCCGAAGGACTTATCGACGGACAGCTGGGCAGCCGCGACACCTATGCCGATGGCCGTTGGCAAGGCTATTGGGGCGACAGCATCGACGCCATCATCGACTTCGGAGCCCCAAAAACTATCCACCAAGTAAGCATGCGCTTCATGCAGAACACCTTCGACTGGATTCTCTCACCGACCACCATAAAAGTCTATGCCTCAAACGACGGCAAGAAGTGGGCCCTCCTGGCAGACAAACACTTCCACATGGACCCACGCGATACGGGAATGCGTCTGAAACACTATACCATCAGTCTCGGCACCCCAGACGGAGCGACGGATTACAGATACCTCAGGGTGGTTGTTCCCAACCCAGGTCCGCTGCCCCATTGGCATCCCGCCCCCGGGCAACCAAGCTATCTGTTTACTGATGAAATTGTTGTGAATTAAGCAGACTTACACTACCATGTCAACGTTACCTTTAACGTTGACCATGGGCCATTGCAGCCTGTTTACACCATCGTTGGTTTCAACGTCAATGCAGTCCTTTCAGGCGGCGATAGTGGCAGAACAGCAGTTCTTCGTTGTCGTCGTAGAGGTGCATACCACTGCCCTCGCAGAAGCGCCACATCTCGCAGTTGGCACACGGTGTTTTACGTTCCCCACGGGCTGTTTTCTGTTCCCGCATCCAGCCGTGGTCGCGATACTGTTGGAAACGGTTTTGCCACACATCCCACAGGTTGTCCTTGTAGATATTGCCCTGATGGAAATTGGAGCGGATGGAGGTGCAGCCCGAAATGGAACCGTCGCACAGCACCGACGCCACATTGATGCCGGCGCGGCAGTGGAAATAGTAGTCGCGCACCTCGCCCTCATAAGCACCCAAGAAGCCCTCACAGCCATAGTTGGCATGGATGCGACCCTCGGAGCGGGTACGTTTGATAAATTCAAAGAGTCCGCGGAACTGCTCGTCATTCAGTTGTAACTCGGGGTTGTCGGCGGCACGCCCCATTGGGAAAATAGAGAACAAGCGCCAGCGTGTGACACCTATCGAAATCAAATAATCCTTGAACTCCTCCAAGCGGCTATAATTGCGCGGATTGACGCATGTCACAATATCCCACACCAAGTCGGGTGTGCGGACCAGCATCTTAATGGCCTTGTCGGCCCGTTGGAAACTCAGTTCGTTACGTCGAATCCAGTTATGATCCTCTTCGAATCCGTCGAACGATATGGTGATGGAATGCATGCCACTGCGTAGCAGGCTGTCGAGACGCGCCTCGTCGAGCAGCAGTCCGTTGGTCACCATGCCCCACGGGAACCCCCGCCGGTACAGTTCGAGCCCCACCTCCTCAATATCCTGACGCACCAAGGCCTCGCCGCCGGTGAAGGTGATGAAGGTCTTATGCGGGTCGACGTGCGGCGTAATGTCGTCGATAGCCTTAAGGAAATCCGCAGCCGGCATATCCTCCACCGCAGGAGCCTGTTTGCAATCGCTGCCGCAATGACGACAATTCATATTGCAGCGCAGCGTACACTCCCAAAAGAGGTTGCGCAATTCGTGCAGCTGTGCCTCGTTGTGACGGATGCGCCGATGAAGGCCCAACGCCAAACGTTTCTTCCATCGCAGGCTTCCTACGTCCGTCATCATTTTTTGTTTTTCAGCTTCACGGTCACTTCGGCATGTTTCACACCCTGGCGCCATTTCGACATCGGACCACCGTCATTGTCTTTGTTCGGCACCGGATCGCCAAAGGAGACATCGACCAACTGATCCTGATACCAGCCGTTCTTCTTACCATCGACGTCGCGCACCAGCACCCGCACCTGTTCCCATGGGCGGTCGGTGGTTCTGACCTCAAAAGTGCCCAAAGCATCAGTCGTGTCGGCAATCTCTTTGAGCCGTTCCTGCCAATACTCGTTTGTCGGCAAGTTTTCAGGGTCGATATCGCTGTTTACCAGCACCACTTGGGCCCCTTTGACGGGTCGTCCCCTGCCGTCCAACACTTTACCCTTCACAGCAAAGTCCACCGTCGGGACGCCATAGACCGTCACCTGCGGGTCGTTGGGTTGTGGCTGTTCCACCTTCACTTCGCCAATGCCGTCCGATTCGGGGGGCACCACACGATTCTGGAAATTATCCATCGGGACACCATACATGGGCACAGCCACATGTTCCATTCCCGGGTCAGGCTGTATTTTGGAGTCATTATCAATCACCTGCTTATGGCAATGGCAAGCCTCGAGACCCAGCAGACTCATGGCGCTCAGCAGCAGCCAATTCTTCAATTTCAAATATTTGATCTTCATCTGATGATAGCTATTCATCCTGCAGCGGTGCAATCGGAGCGTCCGGTGACGACGGGTCCTGACCGATGGTGTGGTAAGACGATGTTGGAACTCCGTACATCACCTGCGGGCGGTCTTTCTTACATGCGGAAAGGCCCATCACTGTGACAATACCCAGAAGAAGAAAGCGTACCAGCTTTATGGTCATTCTTTTCATTGTTCAACAAGTTAAGTTCATCTATATAACAAACGCACAAGTCTCGCCAATATCACATCCTACTGCAAAATATTTTTATCAATAAACGAGCATCGCCGTGATTTATTGCCATACCATCAAAAATAATTGTGTAACTTTGCGTCCGTTAACAACGACATCGCATCATGAGCAAGCTACTATCTATCAGCGACAAACCACTCATCATTGCAGGACCGTGCAGCGTAGAAAGCCCCGACCGGCTCAACGCTGTCGTCAAGTCCATCGAGTCCGACCCTCGGATAGGGCTGATACGCTGTGGGGTGTGGAAGCCCCGCACCCGACCAGGCGGATTTGAAGGTATGGGTGAGCCCGCCCTACAATGGATAGCAGCGTGCCGGCAGCAAATGGCCACCCCCCTTCCCTTTTGCTGTGAGGTGGCACGGCCCGAGCACGTAGCGCTATGTGTGCAGTATGGCATTGATGCCGTGTGGCTAGGCGCACGCACCAGCGTCAACCCCTTCCTGGTCGGCGAACTGGCAGAAGCAATGCGCGGCACCCATCTGGCCGTGATGGTCAAAAATCCCATCACGCCCGACATATCGCTGTGGATTGGCGCCCTCGAGCGACTGAAGCAAGCCGGCATAGACGACTTGGCCGCCATACACCGCGGTTTTTCCACCTACAACAACTTCGGCTACCGCAACAATCCCCTGTGGGAGATACCCATTGAGTTGCGACGCCGCATGCCCGAAGTGCCACTGCTGTGCGACCCCAGCCATATTGGCGGACGACGCGAGCTGGTGGCACCCCTGTCGCAGATGGCCCTCGACCTACACTTCGACGGTCTGATTGTCGAATGCCACCCGGAACCAGACAGCGCCCTCACTGACAGCCAGCAACAGATAACGCCCAACGAACTGATCACGCTGCTCGACAACCTGAAGCCACGCACCCACAAGGAAACCGGTCCCAGCGACCTGCAGCGCATGCGAGAACAACTCGATGTCATCGACGCCGAAATATTGCGGCTGCTCAGCCAACGCATGAAGATATCAAAAGATATAGGCACCATCAAGCAGGCCCACAACATGCCCATCTACCAACCCCACCGATGGCAACAAGTGCTGGACCGCCAAATGCAAGCAGCACGCGAGCTAGGGCTTGATGAAGAATTTGTACGCGAGCTGACCGAGAAGATACACGGCGAAAGCCTGCGCATGCAGAAATAAAAAAAAGGCATCCAATCGGATGCCTTCATTTTTCTGTTTTCAGTCAGGTGCTTATTCAGCGCAAGGAACAACGGAGACATAAGATCTGTCTTCGCGGCCTTTGTGGAATTTCACCACACCGTCGCACAGAGCGAAGAGGGTATGATCCTTACCCATGCCAACATTCTGGCCAGGATTGTGGACCGTACCACGCTGACGGACGATAATGTTGCCAGCGATGCACTGCTGACCGCCAAAAATCTTAACACCTAAACGTTTGCTTTCGGATTCACGACCGTTACTGGAACTACCGACACCTTTTTTATGAGCCATAATATATACGTTTTAAAAGGTTAGTAACTAAATTAATTGATGCTATCGATTTTTATCTGGGTCAGATAATCACGATGGCCGTTCATCTTCTGATAGCCTTTGCGGCGGATTTTCTTGAAGACGAGCACTTTCTTGCCTTTCAGATGTTTCACTACGGTAGCTTTGACGCTGGCGCCATTGATATAGGGCTGACCAACAGTTACGTTACCATCATTGTCCTTGAGCATCACGGTGTCAAAAGAGACCTCGCTACCTTCCTCATTCTGAAGACGGTTGACGAAGATCTTCTGATCTTGGGCGACCTTGAATTGCTTTCCTGCGATTTCTACTATTGCGTACATTATAAATAATTTAAAATTGTTTATTTTTCCACAAAATGGAGTGCAAAAGTACTACATTTTTCCGATATGGCAAAAATATTTTTCTATAAAAATTCCTTTATATTAAAAATCAATCATCTAACACATTAAAAATAGAGTTTTACAGCTCCCAAATCGGTACATTCTTCGAACAATTGGCGCATGGTTTTTCCCGTTTTTGGGTGTCGAAAGTCAGGTATTATCTGCACCAGAGGTTCCAGAACAAAACGGCGGTCCTGCATTCGCGGATGGGGCAGTGTCAGGTGCGGGCTGTCCATCATGGTGCTGTTGTAGAAAATCAAGTCGATATCCATGGTGCGCGAAGCGTAGCCTACAGCCCCCTGGGGTCGCACCCTACCCAGCTCTTTTTCAATATCCAACGCAATGCGAAGCACCTCGTCGGCCTCCAAATTGGTATCCACCACGACAGCCTGATTCAAAAAGTTCTGTTCGGCCTCGAAGCCCCACGGTTCGGTCTCGTAGAGGCTCGATGCACACGACACCGTGCCGATGCGACTGGCCACTTCACCCACCGCGCGCATCAGCAATGGCACGCGCTCTCCCACGTTGCTGCCCAGCAGCAGCACCACGCTGTTGTTTTTCCACTGTCCGCGGTAGGTACGCTGCAGGTCCTGTTCGGCCAACAGACCCAAAAAGGAATCGCGCGGCACCTCCTTGGCGCCCAGTGAAGCCAAGTGAGGCGTATACATCTGAGCATCGACGAAGCGGAAATTGTGCAAGGTGCAGAATTCCACCATCCGAGCGAAGGCCACTTTGGAAGCATTATCGACCAAATGAAACATCGACTCTCCACAGAAATAGTCGCTCAAGCTGACGCCGTAAAGGCCGCCAACCAGTTGTCCGTCGAGGTAGGTCTCGAACGAATGGGCGAAGCCCTGCCGGTGCAATTCGCAATAGGCGTCGATGAAATGGGATGTAATCCAACTCTCGCCACAGGCCTCGTCGCGTTTCACATGGGAGCAGCCCTCTATCACCTGACGGAATGCCGTGTCGACACGCACCTCCATACGGCCGCTGCGAAGCAGGCGACGCAGCGTTTTCGAACAGCGAAACTCCGAGGGTCGGAGCAACATACGAGGGTCGGGCGAATACCAGAAAGGCACCCCATCCTTGTCGTCGTACCACGGAAAGATGCCCATGTAGTAGGCGTTGAGCAGCCATTCGGGTGTCATGTCACCGCCGAAAGCCAGGAAGCCGTCGGCTTCCGAGAGCCGCGGGTCGGGGAAGCCCACCGAATCGTCGTTCAGTCTAAAAACCATTTAATTGTACGATTATTTCTGCGTCAAAAAAAGCCCCGGCAACATAGCCGGAGCTTTATCTTTGTTAGAGGTCAGCAATTATTTTTTGGTGAAGACTATAGCCTCTTCCACTTGACCAGTTTCATCATCGACGATGACCATTTCCAATTCATTGCCTCTGACAGTGAAACCAGCTGTACTCTCTCCGTCTTGGTCCACGACAGTTATGCTGCCCGTACCTTCGGTGGCAGTGCCTTCATAGGTATAGGTGAACGGTGCAACATCAGTGTAAGACGGGTTACTCTGGCCATTGAGAGTGTACGACATAACAACATCAAACGAGCCATTGGTGGCATCGTTGAATTTGAGTGTAGCATCTGTGGTGTAGACCCATGTGCCGTCCTCATCTTCATCCGTTACCGTTTCAGAGTAAAGCCACTGGGTACCCACCAGCGGTCCGTTAGCGTCTTCATTGTCATCGCCACAAGCGGTCAGGCCGAGCGTGGCAATTGCCATCATGGCAAAAAAGAAAAATTTTTTCATGTTAAATCTGTTTTTAATGTGTTAATGAGTTTATGTTTATTTTTATCGAACGGCACGAAGGGTGTCATGGGTGCCTCAATCCTTTGTACCATACGTCGACCATACAATAACGTTGAATGTCTGTTCTTATTGTATAGTTTTCATAACATTATCCACAATGGATGAAAGTCTTCACCAGCTCCAGCGTCTTCTCAGGATCGTTGCCAATCTCGGCGCGCAGGTTGCGGTCGTTGAAGGCACGCAAATCCTTGATGATGCCGTCGATCAGTTGCGGAGCGAAGACACCCTGTTCCTCGTAGAGGGCGCGGTCGCGTTCCAGAAGATCAGCGCTTGCGGCGCAACTGTCGGGCAGTGTGTCGAGGCGGTTCAGCACATCTTCATGCTCAAAGATGTTGACACTGACATAGCGATCCTTGGCATACTGGACAGCATTGTCCATTTCGAAGCCATGGCGAGCGGCGACGGTCATACCGGCCAGCAGCAGATAGACGTTGGCGCTGCCGTCGGGGGTGCGGAGCTCGATAGTCTGTTTGTAGCTAAAATCCACTTCTTCCTTAGGTTCCAAGGGGTTGCAGTGCGCCATCATATTGCCGCTACCCTTGGTCCAACCCAGCGGTACGCGTACCATGGCGCTACGGT
Organism: uncultured Bacteroidota bacterium; assembly: GCA_902793295.1. Classification (GTDB taxonomy): domain Bacteria; phylum Bacteroidota; class Bacteroidia; order Bacteroidales; family P3; genus Colimorpha. The sequence continues at coordinate 55,794 of CADBDA010000011.1, read as the reverse complement.
TGCGGTCGCCCCAGCAGATGTTGGTCGGAGCCTCCTGATGGGGCACCAGACGGAAGTAACTTGTCGGGTTGGTGTCGCCGAAAGCGGTCAGCGAACCCGCCAAACTCAGGATGCCGGCAATGGTCTTGTGAGCCACCTCGGTCAGGCCGTTCTCACCGACATACATGTTTTTACCGTCCTTGCTTACGCGGGTATGGATATGCATGCCGCTGCCAGCCTTACCGACAGTGATTTTGGGAGCGAAGGTGACGGTGATGCCGTATTCGTGGCCCAGTTCACGCATGATCCACTTGGCAATGACCAGCTGGTCGGCCGCATCTTCCAGAGTGGTAGGCAGGAACTCGATTTCGTTCTGTTCATACATGGTGTCGCCAACGGTGAAGTTACCCACCTCGCTGTGGCCGTACTTGATGAGACCACCGCATTCAGCTATCAGCTTCATGGCATGGGTGCGGAAGTCCTCAAATTTGCAGAACGGCATCGAAGCGTGGTAGCCGCGCTGGTCGGCCGGCAGGTAGTCGTCCTGCTTGTCAGCGATGACATAATACTCCAGTTCGCCCATCACCTCGAACTCCATACCACCAGTAGCCTTGCGGAAAGACTCACCAGCCTTGTGGAGCGTATATTCGGGAGCCATCTCGAAAGGCTCACCATCCTTGGTATAGAAATTGCAGAGGATGTCGAGTGTGGGGATTTCGGCGAAGGGGTCAATGAAAGCGGTGCGGAAGCGTGGAATGACGTAGAGGTCGCTGCTGCCGGCTTCAAGGAAGGGGAAGAGACTGGAGCCGTCGACGCGTTCGCCAGAGGTGAGCACATCGCGGATGTGATCGTAGCTGTTAATGACAAAATTCAGTGTTTTCAGGCGTCCGTCGTGGGCCATGTAGCGGAATTTCACCATTTCGATTTCCATTTCCTCGATAACGCGCATCATGTCGTCGCGAGTGAATTGGCTGGCCGGTTTCTGCAAGAAGGCGACCAATCTGTTCGGGTTTAATTTATAGCTATTTGCATTCATTTTTAACTCTTTTTTATTTTTATTGGGGATGCAAAGATACTAATAAATTGAGAATTGGGGATTGAAAAGTAAAATCTTTTTGGAAAGGGGACGGTTTGTGGGGAAGTGCGATTGGCCAGCAGGGTGGCGCCATTCGGGCATTGCCCTAAAGAAAGAACGTCCCCGACAATGCCGTGGGACGTTCTTTCAGATTGATATTAAGAGCAGAAGCAGCATCTGCTTCGTTCTGCCGTCACGAATTCATGGTAGCTTCAATTTCGGCGATGGTCTTCGGAATGGGTTTGCCGAGCACGCGACAGCCGTTATCGGTGATGAGAATGTCGTCTTCGATGCGGATGCCGCCGAAGTCTTTCCATTTCTCCAGTTCGTCGAAATTAATGAAGTCCTTGTTTGTGCCATTGGCCTTCCACTGGTCGATGAGTGCCGGGATGAAGTAGCAGCCCGGTTCGTCGGTGAGAACGAAGCCCGATTGCAGACGACGACCGCAGCGCAGGCTGCCCAAGCCAAATTGGTCGGAGGGGCGAGTTTCGTCGTCGTAGCCGACATTGATCTGACCATAGTTTTCCATGTCGTGGACATCCAGACCCATCATGTGGCCGAGGCCGTGAGGCATGAGGAGGCTGTGGGCACCGTTGGCGACGATGTCGTCGACATTGCCACGCAGTATGCCGAGGTCTTTGTAGCCCTGGGCCAGCACACGGCTGGCAGCGGTGTGAACCTCCTGGTAGGTGATGCCCGGACGGGTCACACGGATAGCCTCCATATTTGCATCGAGCACAATCTGATAGATAGCCTTCTGGCGTTCGTTATAGCGACCGCCCACCGGCACGGAACGAGTGATATCGGAGCAGTAGTTCATAGCCGTTTCGCAACCGGCGTCCATGACGAGCATGCGACCTTCCACCAGTTTGTTGTTATGGCCGTGGTTGTGAAGCGTCTCGCCGTGGATGGTCATGATGACGGGGAAGCTGACAGGGCCGTTGCCTTTCCAAGCTTCGCCTTCCATGAATCCCGCCAGTTCGTATTCGTACCGGCCAGGCATGGCCATACGCATGGCGCCGACGTGCATGTTGTAGGCTGTGGCAATGGCCTTCTCGATCTCGTCGATTTCCTCCTGGCTCTTGATGCTGCGCTGTTTCACACAAGCCTTGATGAGGTCCATGGAAGCGTAACGGGTGACGGCACCGTAATCAATACCCAACAGGACACTGATTTGACGAATGATGTCGGCGCGATAGGGGGGCAAGTAGTGGATTTTGCGAGCCTCGCCGATGGTCTTGGTGCAGAGAGTCTGCAGTGCTTTCAGGTCGCCGCTATTGTCGACGCCCACCGAAGCAGCCAGTTCCTTGACGCTGGGCAGGGGACCCGTCCAGATGATATCGTCGATATCGTAGTCGTTGGCGAAGATGTAGTCCTTGCCGGTGTCGCAGTCGAGGACACCCACCAAATCTTCGCGCTGGAGGCCGAAGAAATAGAGGAACGTGCTGTCCTGACGGAACCAATAGGTATTGTCGGTGTAGTTGCAGGGAGCTTCGTGGTTGCCCGGCATGACGATAAGACCGTGGCCTATGTCTTTGCGCAGTTGCTCACGGCGTGCTATGTATGTCTCTTTCTTGAACATGATATGATTATTTTTGATTTTTCACTAGCATGACGATTGTCCGAAGACGTATGTTTTAACGGAAAAAAAGCGCCATTATTGCAGATGATTGTTTTTATTTTTCCATAATGCTTTTGCCATGGGCAAAAAAAAGGTGGGGCCGCATGTACCGCCCCACCCAGGATTTTGTCAAGTGTGGACCACCATGGTCCAATAGGTCAATCAATTATTTCACGTTATGTTTTCATACAACGATGACGTTGTCGCCATTGATGCGCACAAAATTATTTTCCAGCGTTCTCGTTTGCAGCCAGATACCAATCATAGAGTTGTTTGATACCGTCTGCCAGTTCCACCTTGTGGCGCCAGCCCAAGGCATGGAGCCGTGAGGGGTCGGTCAGTTTGCGGGGAGTGCCGTCGGGTTTGGAGGCGTCGAAAAGGATGGAGCCTTTGTACCCCACGGTGGCAGCCACCATGTGGGCCACTTGCGCAATAGTATGCTCGATACCCGTGCCGACATTGAGGAACGAGGTGCCCATATCGGCCAACTGTCGTGCGTCGACCCGATGCAGCAGAAAGACACAGGCGTCGGCCATGTCCTCGCTCCAAAGAAATTCACGCAAAGGCTCACCAGTTCCCCAAAGGGTGATGGATCCGTTGTGGATGTTGAACCGTTTGTCGAGCGCGTTTTTGACGCTTTCAGCGCCGTCACTGGGAGCGATGCCCTCCACGGGATGACGTTCCAAATCGGAAAGCAGCGCCTTGTCGTCGCCATCCATGACGCATTTCGCCAGATGGATTTTGCGCACCATGGCTGGAAGCACATGCGAATTCATCAGATCGAAATTATCGTTGGGACCATACAAGTTGGTCGGCATTACCGAGATGTAGTTGGTTCCATATTGGCGGTTGAAGGCCTCGCACATCTTCAGACCCGCTATTTTGGCTAAGGCATAAGGTTCGTTGGTCGGCTCGAGCGATGAGGTCAGTAAAGCACTCTCCGAGATAGGCTGTGGTGCCATTCGCGGATATATGCAGGTGCTACCCAAAAAGAGCAGCTTCTTGACATCGTGTCGGAACGATTCGCCAATGACGTTCTGCTGAATCTGGAGATTTTGATAAATGAAGTCGGCCGGATAGGTGTAATTGGCCATAATGCCCCCCACCAAGGCCGCTGCCAGCACGACATATTCGGGCCGCTCACTGTCGAAGAAATCGCGAGTGGCGACAGGATCCAACAAATCCAATTCGGCATGGGTGCGACCGATGATGTTATGGAAACCCTGTTCGTGCAACACACGGCAGATAGCCGATCCTACCAGACCACGGTGTCCGGCGACATATATTTTAGCGTCCTGATTCATTTCTTAAGCGAAGACAGATCGTGTTCAACCATGATTCTGACCAGATCCTCAAAGCTGGTCTTTTGGGGGTTCCAACCCAAGCGCGTACGTGCCTTGGTAGGATCACCCAGCAGCTGCTGCACTTCGGCAGGACGGAAGAAGCGAGGGTCGACCGCCACCAGCAATCTGCCAGTGTTTTTGTCAATACCTTTTTCGTCAATGCCCTGACCCTGCCATTCGAGTTCGATGCCCGCATAGTGGAATGCCAACGTGACAAATTCGCGCACCGAATGGTTTTCTCCAGTGGCTATGACATAGTCTTCCGGCTCAGGCTGTTGCAGCATCAGCCACATGCATTCGATATAATCCTTGGCATAACCCCAGTCGCGCAGCGCATCCAGATTGCCCAGATAGAGACAATCCTGTACGCCCATGGCGATACGGGCGGCGGCCAGCGAAATCTTACGGGTGACAAAATTCTCGCCACGACGCTCGCTCTCGTGGTTGAACAGGATACCATTGACAGCATATAAGCCATACGACTCACGGTAGTTCTTCACAATCCAAAAGCCGTACTGTTTGGCCACGCCATAGGGGGAACGCGGATAGAAGGGCGTTTCCTCCGTCTGTGGAATCTGCTGCACAAGGCCGAAGAGTTCGGAGGTGGAAGCCTGATAGACACGGCAGCTCTTGGTCATGCCCAAGATGCGTACAGCCTCAAGCAGTCGGAGTGTTCCGACAGCGTCGACTTCGGCAGTGTATTCCGGCACGTCGAAGCTCACCTTTACATGGCTCTGCGCCGCCAGGTTGTACACCTCGTCGGGACGCACCTCCTGCAGCACGCGGATGAGCGAACTGGAATCGGTCATGTCGGCATAGTGCAGGTTGACCAAGCGTTTGCGGTGCATGTCACGCACCCATTCGTCGAGGTAGAGGTGTTCGATACGTCCGGTGTTGAACGACGACGAACGTCGTATCAGTCCGTGGACTTCATATCCTTTCTGCAGAAGGAATTCGGCCAGAAAAGAACCATCCTGGCCCGTGATACCGGTGATTAGAGCTGTCTTCATTGCGATACAAGTTGGTTGAAGTGGACTTGATTGTTATTTGTCCTGTTTTTTGTCGAGGTCGCAGTAGATACTGTTGTTACTGATAAACTCGGGCACGATGGCCTTCATCTTGGCCACAATCTTACGGTCGTCGAGCGTGAACATGATGTCCTGCAGTTCGGCATAAGCGATGTCGATATCCTCAATAGGATACTTGCGCACCTCGGCACGAAGGATTTTGGGGTGATAGGTCGGAATGTTGTTTTCCTTGGTGGCCAGCAGCTCCTCGTAGAGCTTTTCGCCCGGACGCAGACCGATTTCCTTGATTTCTATTCCTTTGAGACCGGAGAGCTGAATCATCTTCTTGGCCAGGTCATATATCTTGACCGGTTTGCCCATATCGAAGACAAAGATGTCGCCCCCCTGCCCCATAGCGCCAGCCTCGAGCACCAAGTTGCAAGCCTCGGGGATGGTCATGAAGTAGCGGATGATGTCCTTGTGGGTGACGGTGAGCGGACCGCCCGCAGCCAACTGTTTCTTGAACAGCGGGATGACGCTACCGTTGGAGCCCAGTACATTGCCGAAACGTGTCGTGACGAAATGGGTCTTCTCGGTCGAACGGCTCTGGATGTAGATTTCAGCCATGCGCTTGGTGGCGCCCATCACATTGGTGGGATTGACCGCCTTGTCGGTGGAGACCATGACGAACTTTTCGGCACCATACTTGATAGCCAAATCGGCCACATTCTTCGTGCCGAAGACATTGACATAGATAGCCTCGTAGGGGTTCTCCTCCATGAAGGGGACATGCTTGTAGGCAGCGGCATGATAGACCAAATCGGGACGGAACATCTCGAAGACCTCCTCCATGCGCGCCTGGTCCTTCACATTGGCAATGACAAATTCCATGGCGTCGATGGATTTCTTATAAGGCTCGTTGTTGCGCAATTCGAACTGCAAGTCGTAGAGCGGTGACTCGGCCTGGTCGAGCATGATGATCTTGGACGGCTTGTACTGGAGCAGCTGGCGGCAAATCTCGCTACCGATAGAACCCGCGGCGCCAGTGACAAGCACCGTCTTGTCGAGCACCTCACGCACCACGTTGATATTGTCGATCTTGATAGGCTCACGTTCCAGCAGGTCCTCAATCTTGATGTCCTGAATCTGGTTGACCGAGAAAGTGCCGTTCATCCAATTCGAGATATGAGGCACCGCCTTGACAGTCAAGCCCAAATCAAGAGCACGGTTGGTGATAGCCTGTTTGTGCATCAGTCGGATGGTGGGGATGGCAATGATAATCTGCGAGATATTCTTGGAAGCAACAAACTTCGGGTTGAGCACATCGCGAGCCCTCATGACGGGGACGCTGTCCAGCTGCTGGTTCACCTTCGACAGGTCGTCATCGATGAACGCATGGACCTTATATTCGAAGTGGATATCCTGCTTGAGGGCGTTGTTGGCGATGACACCAGCGGCACCGGCGCCATAGATGACCAGATTCACCTCGCGGCGGCGACGTTTGAAGTACTGGTTGTAGATATACAGTATCATGAAACGTTCCAGCAACATCAGCAGCGCCATCATCGAGAAAAGCATGGTGGTCATCATGTAAGACGGAATCACATTAGAAACCGTCGGGACAACTTTGAACTTGTTGTTCAAGAAATTCAGCGCCATGCAAGCCACAGCCGAGAAGAGGCAGGCCAGCAAGACACGGAAGATGTCGTTAAGGCCCATGTGGCGGATAATGCTGCGATAGGTCTTGAAAAGGATGAAAAAGAACAACATCACCGCGAAGCTGATGCAGAAATTGGTAATCAGAGCATTCCATGTCATCGCTTTCTCAAAACGCCATGAAAACAGCTCAGAAAGGGCAAATGCCCCGATGAACAACATCACATCGAAAGCCAACATGATCCATCCGGGAACCGTTGAGTGACGGTATCTTTTCACCAGATTGTAGAATAATTTCTGAAACATAGTCGTTTATTTTATCTTAGATATCAATTAATTAATTCAATATTATAATCGTTCGTCGACCCACTCGCGAGGAAGCAGACCCTTCACGTCGTAGACCACGGCAGGTTCGGGTGCCAAGCGGCGCACGTCGACCGAGGCGAACTGACGATGGGCCACAGCCAGCATCAGTGCGTCGAAAGAGGCGTCGTCGGGCAGGCTGCCGACCACCTCTATACCGCAGGCCGCACGCACCTCGTCGGCATCAACCCACGGGTCGCAAACGGTGATGTGAGGGGTGTATTCGCGCAAAGTGTGGTAGATATCCGCCACCTTGGAGTTGCGGATGTCGGGACAATTCTCTTTAAAGGCGAACCCCAGAATCAAGATGCGAGCATCTTTGACTCGTACCCCCTTGAGGTTCATCAGTTTCACCAGTCTGTTGGCCACATAGGCCCCCATGCCGTCGTTCAGCCGACGGGCATTGGACATCACCCGAGGCAGGACGCCGTACACCTGTGCCTGGGCAATCAGATAATACGGATCGACGCTGATGCAATGTCCGCCCACCAAGCCAGGCTTCATGGGGATGAAATTCCACTTGGTGGCAGCGGCGGCCAACACATCGCCCGTATCGATGCCCATAGCATTGAAAATCTTGGCCAGTTCGTTCATAAAGGCAATGTTGACGTCGCGCTGGCTATTCTCGATGATTTTCGATGCTTCCGCCACGCGGATGGAGGGCGCCTTATGGGTACCCTGGGTCAGCACGCTGCCGTATAGGCTGTCGACCAACGTGGCCGTCTCGGGAGTGGAACCCGAAGTCACCTTACAGATATTCTCCACGCGGTGCAGCTTGTCGCCGGGGTTGACACGTTCAGGACTGTAACCCACAAAGAAATCACTGTTGAAATGCAACTGTGACGCCGCCTCCAAAGCAGGCACACACACCTCTTCGGTGACACCCGGATAGACGGTAGACTCGTAGATCACCAGATTGCCTTTGCACAAGACGCTGCCCACCATACCAGATGCTGCAAGCAGCGGCTGCAAGTCGGGACGGTTGTTGGCATCGACAGGTGTCGGAACCGTGACGACATAGATGTTGCAGTCGGCCACATCGTCCAACCGGTCGGTGCAGCGCATTCCATGGTCGCGGAGTGCGGATTGCAGCAGCTCGTCGTCGACCTCCAATGTGGAGTCATGCCCCTCGTTGAGCATTGCCACACGACGACTGTCGGTGTCGAAACCCACCGTAGGGTAGCGAGTGGCAAACAGACGAGCCAGTGGCAAGCCCACATAGCCGAGTCCTACAACACAAATCCGTATATCGTCGAGAGTCATCATATCGTTCGGGCTACCAGTTCCATTTCTTCGTCAGTCAAATAAGGATGCATAGGGAGAGAAAGTACCCTTTCCGTAAGCCTGTCGGCCACGGGGCAGGGTTGTTGCAGATGGCCGATGGCGGCGAAAGCCGACTGGCGCTGCATGGTTCGAGGATAATATACGGCCGAGGGGATGCCAGCTTCCAGAAGCTTGGAGCGTAAAGCATCGCGCTGTTCGACCTGAATGGTGTATTGGGCCCACGAGGCGCTCACGCCATCGGGGAGGGTCGGCAAAATAGCTTTGCCCTGAAGCAGTTCGTTATAGCGTCGGGCGATGCGGTCCACCGCCTTCAGTTCGTTGTCGAAATGGCGCAACTTGACCCGCAGCACTGCTGCCTGCAGGGTGTCGAGTCGCGAATTGAGGCCGATACGGACATTGTCGTACTTGTCGGTACCTTTGCCGTGGACGCGCAGTGAGCGTAGCCTGTCAGCCCAGTCGTCGTTGTCGGTGAATAGCGCGCCGCCGTCACCATAACAGCCCAAAGGCTTGGCAGGGAAGAACGACGTGGTGGCGATATCGCCGAAGGAGCAGGCACGAGACTGTTGCAACATGCCACCAAAGCCCTGAGCCCCATCCTCGACCAAATGCAGCTGCAAAGAACGACAGAGCGGCTGAAGCCTGTCGTAATCAGCTGGACGGCCGAACAAATCGACAGCAATGACAGCCACCGGACGCAAGCTGCTATGTGCAGTCAGATAGCGATATTTGGCCAGCAGATCGTCGGGATTGATATTAAAGTCATTGGCATCGACATCCACCATGATAGGTGTAGCCCCTTGCAGCGCCACAGCCTCAGCAGTGGCGAAAAAGGTGAAATCGGGCACAAAGACCGCATCGCCTAGTCCCACGCCGAGAGCCATCAACGCCAGACGCAACGCATCGGTGCCACTGGCACAACTGATGCAATGCTTGACACCCACATAGCAGGCCAGACGCTGCTCCAATTCGGCAACAGCCTCGCCCATGATGTAGGCACCTGAAGCCGCTGTACGAAGCATTGCCTCGTCCAGTTCGCCTTTCAGGGCCTCATACTGTCTGTTCAAGTCTCGCAATTGCATGTTGTATGGTATCTTTATTTCGTTATTTTCTTCGTTTGTATTCGTGAGGATCAGCTTTGGCTGTTGTCGATTTTGGTCAGCCGGCTGGAGTCGAGTCGGTAATGGCGGCCACATGCACATTGCAAGGTGTCGTCTAACCGCTGTCCGCATTCGCACACCCAGCCAATCTGTCGGGCGGGGACGCCAGCCACCAAAGCGTAATCCGGCACATCGGCAGTCACTACCGCACCGGCGGCCACCATGGCCGAGCGGCCCACGGTATGGCCACAGACCACGGTGCTGTTGGCGCCCAACGAAGCCCCTTCGCGCACCAGTGTCCGCTCATATTGGCCATGCACAGGGAAATGTGCCCTGGGCGTAAGCACATTGGTGAAGACACAACTAGGACCGCAAAAGACGTTGTCCTCCAGTTCCACGCCCTCGTAGATGGAGACATTGTTCTGGACACGGACACCGTTGCCGATATGCACGTTGTTGCCCACATTGACATTCTGTCCCAGCGAACAGCGGCGTCCGATACGGGCACCCTGCTGGATATGGCAGAAGTGCCACACCTTGGTGTCTTCACCAATCACGACATCGTCGTCGACATAGCTGCTGGGATGAATGTAGGGAGTCATTTATGGTTTATTATGATTTATTGGATAATGTTCAAGAATCAGTTTTTCCATCCGAAGGGATGAGGGGTCAGTGGTTGGCGGGCCAGCGGATGGTAGTCGCCCACCAAGCCGACCGGTGTGGCGTTGCGAATATCGTGGACCACTTGGATGGACTGACGGGCCTCGCCGATAGAGAACCCTTTGCCAACCAAAATTTCCTCATAGCTCTTGGTATGGAGTTCGGTGAAGCCCTGGCTGAAGGCATATTCCTCACCATCGACAAGAATGGTGCGATAGGTGCGCTGCCCCTGCTGTCGCACTGTTTCGGGCAGATGGTCGGCATTGATGCTCAGAAAATAGCGCACACGAGCCTTAGGCAGTTCCATGAAACCCGCCACACGATCGTGCGAAGCCACATGCACCACACTGTGCTGAACCGGACCGAATATCCAGCAGAGCATGTCGTAGAAATGGACACCGATATTGGTGGCTATGCCGCCACTTTTATGGACATCGCCCTTCCACGAGGCATAGTACCAGTTGCCTCGAGAGGTGATGTAGGTCAAGTCGATATCGTACACCTTGTCCGCCGGTCCGTTGTCTACCAGTGTCTTCAAGGCCTGTACGGAAGGATGCAGGCGCAGCTGCAGGATTGTGTAAGCCTTGTGGCCCGTCTCCTGTTCCACCTTCTGGAGCGCATCGATGTTCCAAGGATTGAGCACGACAGGCTTTTCGCAGATGACATCGGCGCCCAGGCGCAAACCATAGCGCGTATGAGCGTCGTGCAGGTAGTTGGGAGTGCAAACTGTCACATAGTCGAGTGCCATACCCCGTTCCTTGAGCAAGCTGTTGTGGCGGTCGAAGAGTTCCTGTTCAGTGAAGAACGCCGCATCACTGAAATAGCTGTCCAAGATGCCCACGCTATCGCTGCGGTCGTAGGCCGACAGCAAGCGGTTGCCAGTTTCCTTGATGGCTTTCAGGTGGCGCGGCGCCACGTAGCCACCCACACCGATGATGGCAAAATTCTTCATTGACCACCTCCTATCGTTTTGACTTTGCGACGGCCGTCGAGTATGCGGCTCATCAGATTGGCAAACGGATCCAGCCATTTGCTGCAACGCTGCCACCGGTGCGACAAGCGCACATAGCGGAGCGGATAATGTTCTTTCAAGAAGGTAATTCTGATGTAAGGTAGCCAGAACAGAACCACACTGCAAATCAACACCACGAAGAACTGCATTGTGACCTGCATTTCAAATATTGCCGAGACATACCACACAACCAGCATCACCACACTACGAAACAACAGGTGGAGTGTGGCCATCAGATGGCTTATGCCCAAATCCACGAAGACATGATGCAGATGGTTGCGGTCGGGATGGAAGGGAGACTGTCCACGAAGCAGACGGGTCAGCACCACACGCACCAAATCCAACGTTATGCCAGAGGTCAACGCCAGCAGGAATGAGATGAAATAGCGGTCGACAAGGAATTCGTCGTTCAGCGTGTTATAGGGCGCCGGATTGGCCGAGATGTAGACAAACAAGCCAAGCAACAGCGAGCCTGAATCGCCCATATAAATCTTATACTTGGAAGAGAAGACATTGTAGAAAAAGAACATCAACAACGTCGAGCCGACAATCATCGAGAGGAGTGAGGAGACCATAAAGGAATGGTAATAATTCCAATAAGCCATCACACCGGCAATCAGCACGCCCATACTGGAGGCCAGACCGTCAATGCCATCGATGAAGTTGACCGCATTGATAAGCAGTAACCCGAAGAAAGCGGACAAGAGGAATGACAGCCAATAGGGCGTATCATACAATCCGAAAAGACCATAGAACGAATAGAAGCCGAAGCTGCCGCAGAAAAACAAGAGCATCACCATGATCATCTGTAGTCCGAATTTGAATGTCCAACTCAGACCCACAAGGTCATCGAACATACCAAAGACGAACATAACAATCATGATGCACAATGATGGAAAGAGCGAGTTGATGTCATAGAATACATTTGTAACAGTCAGCGAAATACTGATAGACGTAATAATAACCATGCCACCCAGCACTGCCACGGGCTCGCTTTGGAGCTTGCGGGCATTGGGAGCGTCGGTCAAGCGTTTGCGCCGTGCCAAGAACACCGTCAATGGCATCAAGGAAGGTACCAGTAAAACGGGCAGCAAGGCCGCAATGAGACAAACCAATTCTATTGACATAGCATGTGGCATCGCGAAAAGACGATGCGATTATCGGTTGGCGTACATAGATTCGTAATACTTTTCGTAGTCGCCGCTGGTGATATTGTCCATCCATTCCTGATTGTCAAGATACCAACGGACGGTTTTTTCGATACCCTCTTCGAACTGGAGGCTGGGTTCCCAACCCAATTCGCGCTGCAGTTTGCTGCTGTCGATAGCATAGCGCATGTCATGTCCGGCGCGGTCGGTGACATAGGTGATGAGATCCATGTCCTCACCCTCCTTACGACCCAGCAGACGGTCGACCGTGTTGATAAGCACCTTGATGATATCGATATTCTTCCACTCGTTGAATCCGCCGATGTTGTAGGTATCGGCGATCTTGCCCTTGTGGAAAATGAGGTCGATGGCACGGGCGTGGTCTTCAACATAGAGCCAGTCGCGCACATTCTCACCTTTACCATAGACAGGCAACGGACGGCGATGACGTATATTATTAATGAACAGCGGAATCAGTTTCTCAGGAAACTGATAAGGACCATAGTTGTTGGAGCAGTTGGTCACGATAGTAGGCAGGCCATAGGTATCGTGGAAAGCACGCACGAAGTGGTCGCTGGAAGCCTTGGAAGCCGAATAGGGGCTGTGGGGCATGTATTTCAGGTCTTCGGTGAAGAACTTGTCGCCATAGGCCAGATGGTGTTCGCCCGACGACGCCTTGGTGCTGAAGGGAGGCTTGATACCCTCAGGGCAGGTCATTTCGAGAGCGCCATACACCTCGTCGGTGGAGATGTGATAGAAGCGTTTGCCCTCGAACTTCTCAGGCAGCGATTCCCAATAGCATTTGGCTGCTTGAAGCATGCTCAGCGTTCCCAAGACATTGGTACGGGCAAAAGTGAAAGGATCCTTGATGCTGCGGTCCACATGGCTTTCGGCGGCCAGATGGATGACACCGTCGATCTTCTCACGTTGCATCAGCGCATAGATGGTGTCGAAATCACACACATCGGCCTTGACAAAAGTATAGTTCGGCTTGTTTTCAATATCCTTCAAATTGGAAAGATTGCCCGCATAAGTCAGTTTGTCGACATTGAAAATGTGGTAGTTCGGATATTTGTTGACAAAAAGACGTACTACATGTGTGCCGATGAATCCGGCGCCTCCAGTGATGATGATATTCATAATAATTTATTTTTACTTTGTTTCGTTATCGAGTTGTCTGATTATCTTGTTGTAAATTACTGAGACATACGGCAAGTGAATCGGTCCAATAGGGAATTGTCGTTCCGAATGTCCGTTTGAACTTGCTTTTGTCGAGCACCGAGAACGGAGGACGATCCACCTTGCTGGGGAATTCATTGCTGTGGCAGGGTGCGATATTGCACGAAGTGATGCCCGACTGACGGGCGATCTCCTTGGCGAAGTCGAACCAGCTGCAAACGCCCTCATTGCTAAAATGATAGACACCTTCGTTGCCGCGGAAGCGTTCGTGCTCCACAATATCGAAAATGGCGCGAGCCAAATCGCCTGCATAGGTAGGGGTGCCAACCTGGTCGAAGACCACCTGGCAGCATTCGCGCTGGGACATGATGCGCAACATGGTCTTGACAAAGTTGTTGCCAAACTCGCTATAGAGCCATGCGGTGCGCAGAATCAGATGGTGACAGCCCACCTCGCCGATGGCCCTTTCGCCAGCCAGCTTGGTACGTCCGTAGGCACCTGTAGGATTCACCGCAGCATCCTCGGCACACGGCCGATTGTGCATGCCGCCTCCGAATACATAATCTGTCGAGACATGAATAAGCGTCCCGCCGTTCACCTTCATGGCATCAGCCAGATGACGTACTGCAAGGTGATTCACCATGTCAGCTACGGACTCTTCCTCTTCCGCCCGGTCGACATTGGTATAGGCAGCGCAATTCACCACCAGGGTGATGCCCTGACGCAACACATAGTTGAAGACGGCATCACGACGGGTGATGTCCAGTTCCTCGATGTCGGTAAAGTGGTATTCGTGCTGCGTAGACGGCGCGACAGCATCGGGTGCATTCCCCTCCACCAACAGTCGCATGTGGCGACCCAATTGTCCATTGGCTCCGGTGACTAGTACTTTCATTGGCTCAGAAATTGAAGGGGCTGACGAAATCTTTCAAACAAGTATGGTGCTTGTCCTTTTCGGAAAGGATGACCTTGTCGTGAGGCACCTGCCAGTCGATATGCAGCTGGGGGTCGTCCCAAGCAATGGCATCCTCAGCCGAAGGCTCATAAAACTGATCGCATTTATACTGGAAAACAGCAACATCACTCAACACAGAAAAGCCATGGGCCATGCCTTGGGGCAGAAAGAACTGCCGATGGCTTTCGGCCGACAGACGGACAGCCACGTAGTGGCCATAAGTAGGCGAACCCTTGCGGATATCGACGGCCACGTCCAGCACCTCGCCCACCACGACTCGCACCAATTTGCTTTGGGCATAAGGGGGACGCTGGAAATGGAGCCCTCTGACCACACCGTAGCAGGAACGCGACTCGTTGTCCTGAACGAAATGCACCTGCATACCCGTCTTGGAGAGGAACTCGCGCTCGTTGAAGCTCTCGAAGAAATAACCCCGAGCGTCACCATACACGGTCGGTTCAACAATCAAAACACCGTCAATATCTGTTTTCTTTATTTCCATTATAATAATGTATTCTTTAAATAATAGTTCCCGCACACGTTATGGCGGGGGCAGTAGTAAGTGTATTATGCTTTTATCAGCGAGAGAAGGTATTGTCCGTACTGGTTCTTGGCCATGGGGGTGGCGATACGCCGCAGTTCCTCATCGTTGATCCATCCCTTTTCGTAGGCGATGCTTTCCAGACAGGCGATCTTCAAGCCCTGGCGTTTCTCGATGACCTCGATAAACGTCGACGCCTCAGACAGCGAATCGTGGGTACCAGTGTCGAGCCATGCAAATCCGCGGCCCAACAGCTGCACCTTCAGTTCGCCATCATTCAAGAAAGCCTGATTGACGCTGGTAATCTCCAATTCGCCACGTGCCGAAGGTTTGATCTGCTTGGCCACGCGCACCACCTTGTTGGGATAGAAATAAAGTCCCACGACAGCATAGTTGGACTTGGGTTGTTGAGGCTTCTCTTCAATGGACAGCACATTGCCCTGCTGGTCGAATTCGGCCACGCCGTAACGTTGCGGGTCGGCAACCCAATAACCGAAAACGGTGGCTTTCTGCTCCTCTTCCGCAGCGCGCACCGCCTCACGAAGCAGTTTCGAGAAGCCGTTGCCCTGGAAAATATTGTCGCCCAAGACCAGGCAGACGGAATCGTCGCCAATGAACTCCTCGCCGATGATGAACGCCTGAGCCAACCCATCGGGAGACGGCTGTTCAGCATAGGAGAAATGCACACCGTAGTCCGAACCGTCGCCCAGCAGCCTGCGGAAAGCAGGCAGGTCGAAGGGGGTCGAGATGATCAGTATGTCGCGTATGCCAGCCAACATCAACGCCGAGATGGGATAGTAGACCATCGGTTTGTCGTAGATGGGCAGCAACTGTTTGCTCACCCCCTTGGTGATAGGATACAGACGGGTGCCGGAGCCACCGGCCAAAACGATACCTTTCATGATTTGCTACTTCTCTTTGTTCTCTTTCTCGTTTTCGCTGTCGTCGCCATAGCCGTAGCCATAACCGTAACCATAGCCGTAACCATAGCCGTAACCGTAGCCGTAGCCATAACCGTAACCATAACCGCCGTAACGTTTCTTGATAAGCGGCATGTCGGTAAGCACGATGGCCATATTCTTGAACTTCTGCTTGTCGTTGAGTTCCTGGATGAAGGGGAATGCGGCCTTGCTCACCTTGCCCACGCGCATAATGTACATGGTCAAGTCGGCGTAGCGGTTGACGATGGCCGCGTCGGCGACAATTTGAGCAGGAGTGGTGTCGAGGATGACGTAGTCGTAGTTTTCGCGCAAATACTTCACCAAATTCTCAAAGCGGCCGTTCATCAGCAGCTGGGTAGCGTTAGGCGGTGTCTTCTCGCAGACGATGTAGTCCAGATTCTCTGACGACTCGCTGTGGGTGATCACATTCTCCACGCTCTCTTCCTTACCCAGCAGGTAATGGATGACACCCATTCTGTTGTGGCGGTCGATGGTCTTTGATGTACTGCGTTTGCGCAAGTCGAGGTCGACCAGAATGGTCTTCTTGCCGGTATAGGCCAACGAAAGCGCCAGGTTGATGGAGACGAACGACTTACCTTCGCCAGGCATAGTCGAAACGGTCTGCAGCACCTTCTTGTCGGCATCGTTGAGGAAGAACGGTATATTGGAATGCAAGATGCGGAATGCCTCGGTAATGGTGTCGGTACCCGTAGCGGTGACGATGACTTCATCCTTTACGCGGCTTTCGGGTTTGGAAGGTATCTCACCCAGCACGGGGATGCTCAATGCCTTCTCGACATCGGGTTTGCCACGCAGTTTGGTGTTGAAGAACGAGATGCAGAACATCACCAGAGCGGGGATGGCCAGACCCAGCACAAGACCCACGAGGGCGAACATCATCAGGCTGGGGCCCACTTTCACCTGGGCAGCGCTTTCAACCACCTTGGCGTTAGCCACAGTGACAGCCAAGTTCATGGCGTTCTCTTCACGTTTGCTGAGCAAGTAGAGGTATAGTTCCTCCTTAATTTTCTGTTCGCGAGTCACTTCGTTGACCGCCTTGTTCTGAGTAGGCAGGTTGCTGATCTGACGCTGCGAGCGCTGTTCCTGCTGGCGGGCTTTCTGAAGTTTCATGTTGACACTATTCAACAAGTTGAGCACCGATGAATGGATAGCTTCGCGAGTGGAGGTGAGTTCCTGAAGCGTGTTTTTCGCGATGGGGTTGTTGGCACCGGCACCCTGAATCAGCTTCTGGTAGCTGAGCAGCTGCTGGTTGTAGACATTGATCAAGTTCTGCACGCCGGCATCGCTGATGATCAGTGACGGAATCAGTTCGGTGTCGTGGCTGTGGTCTTCGACGTAGTCCTTGATGTAAATGATCATATTCTTTTCGGCCTCCAGGCTCACCACCTCATCGTTGTAGCGCATGCCGGTTTGGAGGATGGTACCGCTGGCCGAAGCCACATCAGGCACATTGGAGCTTTTCTGCAAAGACTCCACGCGAGCGTCGACGGCACTCAGCTCGTTATAGATAAGAGCGATACGGTCGTCGATGAACTGCTCGGTCTTTTGGGCCACCATATTCTTGTCGTTGATGACATCCTCATTGTAGACAGCGATGAGGGTGTCGACCACCTCGCGGGTGCGGTTGGCATTGGCATCGGTGAAGGAGATGGAGATGATGGAAGCGATCTTGTCGACACGAGACACATTGAGACGATGCTGCATGCTCTTGGCCACGTTGTAGAGCGGCGAATAGCCCATATCGAAGGTGACATCGATGTCGCGACCACCAAAATTCTCGGTTTTCTCGATAGCGAAGCTGCAGTATTCGTTCACCTTTACAATCTGGTTGAAGGAAGCGGTATTCTTATCGCCCCTCACCTTGTTGCCGTTGAATGAAATGATGCGGTATTCGTAGTTGTCCTTGTCGCGGGGAGTCACCTCGAGCGAGAGGGCCAACTGGACGCTGTCCACCTGCATATTGAACATTTTGAGGCTCATTGGACGGTCCTTATAGTACGAAATTTTGCGGAAGGGGGAGTTGCGGCTGCACCAGCTATCCATGCCCAGACGGCCGGCGGTTTTCATCAGGAGCGGCGTCGACTTGATGATATAGATTTCGTTTTCGAGCGACAGCGAGCTGTTGTCGAATCCCATATTGGCGAAGATGGCGTCCATATTCTGGCGGTTGCCCACCTTGCCGTTGTTGTCGTCGCGAAGCAATATCGTGGCGTTATCGGTGAAAGCCTTCGGTTTCGACTTGTAGACAAATGCCGTGACCACAAGGGCGAGGATCACCGAGATGACAAACCAGTACCAATTGTTGAGTACGATAAATACGATGTCCCGCAACGAGATGGCGCTCTCATTTTCCTGAGACGGGTTTTGTTGTTGATTTGTGACTTGAGTATTATCCATAAGTGCTTTATTTTTCTACGTCGGGAGTAATAGTTGTTTTTTAATGTTACTTGCTGTAGTGTTTGGACAGGGTGTAGTAGTAGAACATCGAAGCGAAGGTCGACAACACAGACAGGCCCGTAGAGATGTAGGTCATAATCATCGGGTCGTAGTCGGCGTTGCGTTTCTTGCGGCCGTTAGGTTCCACATAGACCACGTCGTTCTGGTGCAGATAGTAGTAGGGGGAATTGAACACATCCTGCTTGGTCAAGTCGAGGGTGCCGATGACACGCTGGCCGTTCTCCTCGCGGATGACGGTCACATTTTCGCGCTGGCCGTAGATGGTCAAGTCGCCGACCATACTCAGAGCCTCAAAGATGGTAAGACGTTCGCCCTGCACCACGAGTTGGCCGGGACGGGCCACATCGCCCAATACGCAGACGCGGAAATTCATCAGTTTCACTGTGACGACAGGATCTGTCACATGGCCTTCAGCCACCAGCCGGTCTTCCAACTGCTTGGCCAGCTCGGCGTGGGTCAGACCCAGCACCTTCAATTTGCCCAACACCGGGAAGGTGATGTATCCGTCCTGGTTCACCAGGTAACCCTGTACATTGGACGAACCGGGGTTGATGACAGCCCCCGTGGCACTCACGGCCGACTTGTTGGTTTCCTGATTGAAAGAGACGGTGGCTAACGGTGTCTGGCTCTCTACGTAGATGTAGAGAATATCGTTAGCCTGAATGCCCTTGGAAAATTCACCGGCAAGGGTCATCGAAGAATCTCGGGTGGCATCCTTCACATAGGCAATTTCACGCTCGGGGCCACATGCGGTAAGCATCAACAACAACGCTGCGGCAGGCAATAGGAGCTTGGTCTTCATCTGCATTTTGAATTATTTTTATAATATGACTAATTTAATATTTTTCTCAAACCTTTATGTATCAATACATTTTATCTATCCGCCGCATACACAACGGAAAGAATCGAAATGCAAAGTTACAAAAAAATAAGTTACCACGCCAAATAATTTCAAAAAAATCAAACAATTTCAATCGCTTTTCGACGTTATCACGACTAAAAAAAACGACAACCATGGAAGCGCTTCTTCTCGCCGCTGGATTGGGCACCCGACTCCGCCCGCTGACCGACGACCGGCCCAAAGCCCTTGTGGCTATCGGCCATCGGACCCTGCTGGAAATAAACCTCCAACACCTCATCCGGACGGGGCACGACCATATCATCGTCAATGTGCACCACTTCGCCCCGATGGTGAAGGACTTCATTGCCAGCCGCCCCTGGGATGCCGACATCGAGATATCTGACGAAAGCGACCTGCTGCTCGACACCGGTGGTGCCCTGAAGAAAGCCTCCACCCTGCTTCGCGGCGAAAGCCTGCTGGTGTACAACGTCGACATCCTCTCCACCATAGACCTCTGCGCCCTGCGACAACAGCATGATGCAGCCGGCAGCTGGGCTACGCTGGCGGCCAGCCGGCGCACCACCGACCGCCAACTGTTGGTAGGTTCCGACGGGAGCCTGCACGGATGGCATCAGGTAAGCACCGACAGCTACCGATGGGCCTCGACGCCCAAAAGCGACACACACCCGTTGGCCTTCAGCGGCATCGCCCTCGTGCAGAAGGAGCTGCTCGACCTCCTTCCCAACGCCGACCACCCCTACCCCATCATGCCTGAGTATCTGAAGCTGGCGTCATCGCATCCCATCCGCACCTTCGAACACAATCCATCGCAATGGCTGGATGTCGGCAAACCGGAAACACTCGCCAAAGCCTCCGACTTTATGCACTTGAACAAATTATAAAATGCTGTTTTACAAACAAAAACATTCGCCACATCAGTTATGGACTCTTTTCTACACCAAATAGCACAACACCTATGGAACCGTCACCACGGCCACATGGACGAGGTGTTGGTGGTGTTCAACAACCGTCGTGCGGGACGTTTCCTCACCGAAGAACTCATCGGCATGGACTCCAGGCCATTCTTCCTGCCACGCATCATCGGCATCGACGACCTGATCAACGAACTGGGCATGTTGCAAATCGCACCACAGGAGTTGATGCTCTTCGAACTCTACGACATTCACTGCCAAAAAGAGGGTCCCGACCGAAGATTCCAAACCTTTGAGGAGTTCATGTCTTTCGGCATGATGATGCTGGGCGACTTCTCCGAGATCGACCTCTACATGGTCGACGCCCGCAGCCTCTTCAACACCCTGAAGGAACACAAGCGGCTGGGCGAATGGGAACCCGACACCGGTGACAACCTCACCCCCTTCCAAGAAAAATATCTGGCCTTCTTCAACTCGCTGTACGATTACTATAGCCAACTGCGGCAGACGTTGACCCTGCAAGGACGCGCTTACATGGGGATGGCCTATCGCCACGTGGCTGAAAACATTGCCACTTTAGCCCCAAACATTCATGAGAAACAAGTATACTTCGTCGGATTCAACGCCCTGTCGACCAGTGAAAAGACCATCATCAAACATTTCATCGGCGAAGGGCAGGGACACCTGTTGGTTGACGGCGACGACTACTACTTCAACGACGAACACCAAGAGGCAGGACTCTTTCTAAGAAAGCACGCCAAGACCTTTGCAGGCATCGGACCCTTTGAAGCGCATTTCGCCGAGAAAAAGAAGCATATACACATCGTCAACTGTCCCGAGAACGTCCTGCAAACCGTCAAGGCCGGACACCTGCTGGAATCCATCATCGAAACAGCGGAAAAAGAAGAAACCACAAACGACCCAAAATCCCCCGAAACCGCCCTCGAGAAGACCGCAGTGGTGCTTGCCGACGAGCATCTGCTGTTGCCCATGCTGAACGCGCTGCCAGAAAAGGTCGACAAGGCCAATGTGACCATGGGGTACCCCTACACCTATTCCGAAACGCACAAACTAGCTTCTGCCATCCTTTCGCTCTACAACTACAGCAGCAAAAACGGCCGCTTCCACCACAACGACCTGACCACAATCTGCTCATGCCAAATATTTTCCAAAGCACTTGGATGCAGCGATTTGCATAGTCAAATAACCAAAACGTTGAACGATGGGAAAATCATCTACCTCAGTCCCGACGAAGCCCGCGAGCTGATGTCGGGCATCCTCCACGACGACCGCGCCAACCACCTTTTCCAAAGCAGCACCCCCACCATCATGGAGGTCTTCGACATACTGCGACAAACCGCCTCCATTCTGGTCAACAACAACGCGCTGGAAGACAACACCAAAGAACAAGAATCCCTCGCCTGTCTGATGCAGATTGTCGACTACTTCAGAAAGTTACAAACAGAGCACCAATTCATTGGCAGCATCAGCACACTCCAGAAAGTCTACGACCGCATGGCGCAACGGCGTTCCATCTCGTTCATCGGACAACCGGTGACAGGTCTGCAGCTGCTGGGCGTTCTGGAAACACGCAGTTTGGACTTCGACCGCATCATCATGCTCTCGGTCAACGAAGGCATCTTGCCATCGGGAAAGAACGACAACTCACTAATTCCTTACGCTCTAAAGAAGAACGAAGCCTATCAGTTGCCCACCTTCAAAGAGAAAGAGGCCGTCTACTCCTACCATTTTTACCGCATGCTGCAACGCACCGACGAGGCATGGCTGCTCTACAGCTCCGAGTCGGGCGGTATGGGCAAGGGCGAACCAAGCCGCTTCATTATGCAGCTGAAGAACGAACTGGCGCTGCGCTACCCCAACATCGTCATCGACGAGGAGACCGTCTCGACCATACAACGTCTGCCCACCATTCCAACAGTCAGCACTGCCCCCAAGGGACCCGACATCCTTCAGCGGCTGCACGACATGGCTGCCACAGGATTCTCGCCCTCGGCGCTGAACCGCTACCGCAGCTGCCCGATGCTCTTTTTCCTGCAAGATGTGATGGGCGCCCGCGAACAAGAAACAGTATCCGAAGACCTTGAGTCGAACGAGCTGGGCACCTTCATCCACGACTGCTTGTGCGAGATATACAATCTGGACACTGACCGCCAGATACGGGAACAAACCCTCCGCACGGCACTGGAGCAGCTGGATGCCGTCACCGACGAGAAATACAAGTCCAACGCCCTAAAAAAACGCAGCAGCGAAGGCAAGAACCACCTCTACCTCGAGGTGGCCAAGACACAGATACGCCGTTTTCTGGAGAAGGAGATACAATACTTGGAAAAGGGCCACACCATCCACATTGAAATGACCGAACACGAGATGGCCATACCATTAGTCCTCAACGATTTCGGCATCAACGAAACAGTCACCATCAAAGGCACTGCCGACCGTATCGACACCGTAGAAGGACACTTGCGGGTGGCCGACTACAAATCGGGCGCTGTCGACAAGAAAGAACTGCACGTCGACTGCGAGGGGGTCGATTTCCGCGACGTATCGGACAAATGGTTCCAGGTGATGACCTACGCATGGCTCTTCTGCCGTTCGTTTCACTATGAAAAGCCCTTTTCGTCGGGCATCTTCCCCCTGCAGCAACTGCGGGCCGACTTCCTCCCCGCTTCATGGAACGGGAAGCTGCTGTTGGACCATTCCGACATTGACAAGTTCGAGTTGATGCTAAAATCGCTCCTATCTGAAATGCTTGACCCCAACACACCTTTCGTCGCCAAACCCAAATCGGCAAACAAAAGCTGCGCCTATTGTCCCTTCACCCGATCGTGCCATCCCGACAAAAGCAAAACGCCAAAGCGAACAAAAAAAAATGCAAGAAAATCATGATTTTCAAAAATAATATGTAAATTTGCATTTTCGTTCAGACCTTGTTTCCCAACGCCCATAGGCATTGAGAGACAAGTGTATGATGCTATAAATGTGATAATAATATAAAATAAAATAGATTGTAAAGTCTGCTTTTCAACTGTAAAAAAGTCACTCGTTTTATGAAAAAATCGATTTTTACGCTCGTCCTCATGTCACTGCTGCTGGTAGGCTGCAACGGTTTGTCAAAAATGAAATCCGACAGCAAGAAAGTTCGCTACCAAGCCACGCCCAACCCCGTAGAGACCCGCGACGACAAAGTGGTGGTCAAATTCGTCGGTTCCATACCGGAGAAATATTTTGCCAAGAACTGCGCCGTTTTCGTCCAACCGGTCTTCACATGGGAAGGGGGATCCATTCCACTGGAGCCCATCACCCTGAAAGGCGAAAACGTCAATGGTGAAGGCATCACCATCAACTATGAGAACGGCGGACGATTCACCTATACCGACGAGCTCGACTTCAAACCCGGCATGGAGACCGGTCGCGTCACCCTGGCGCCCGTAGGCTACAAGGCCTCCACCACCGACGACGAGGCCAAATTCCCCGACGAAATCCAATACTCCACCAAGACATTCCCCACTGTGCTGATTTCTGATGGTGTCAACACCACGTCGACATGGGTCAACATCCGCGGCAACATTTCCATCTCCCCCATCAACTACAACAAAACCCAAGGCGTCATTGAGACCGCTGACATCTACTTCCCCAACGGCCAATCCACACTCGATTGGAACTTCCAGATGAACCGGATCTTCAATTCCAAAGCCCAGCTGGACCAGTTGAAGGACATCATGTTGGAGAACGGCCTGCCGAAACAGATCACCATCACCGGTTGGGCTTCGCCTGAAGGTGAAGAGACCAACAACGTGGGTGTCTCCAAGAACCGCGCCGAGGTAGCCACCGTGCAAATCAAACGCGTGCTCGACGAAGTGCTCCGCACCATGGCCCAGCGCGCCAACGTGCCCAACTACGAAATCGACCACTACAAGTACGAACTGCAGAAACAGATTGTCGTTTCGACCCGTGCTGCCGGCGAAGACTGGGTACACTTCATCATCATGGTGGAAGAATCCGACATTCAAGACAAACACGCCATCGTCAACATCGTCGAGACCCAGCAGAACCTCATCAAACGTGAGCAGATGATCAAAAACATGGCCGAGACTTACACCCAGCTGAACACGCATATTTTCCCCAACCTGCGTCGTGCCCAGATCGCGCTCTACTACTCCGAAGCTCGCAAGACTGACCCTGAACTGGCCAAACAAGCCTCGCTCAACCCCGCCAAGCTGACCTTCGACGAACTGATGTATGCCGCCTATATCAATTACAACTACGACACCAAATTGAAATACTACAAGTGGGCAACCGAGAACTACAGTTCCGAATGGGCAGGATGGAACAACGCCGGCGCCGTGGCCTTCTACCTGGGCGACTTTGCCGAGGCCGAACGCTACCTCAACATGGCCCGCCAGCTGAACCCCCACAACCCCGACGTGCTCAACAACACCGGTCTGCTCTGTCTGGCACAGAAAGACTACGCCCTCGCCAAATACTACTTCGAGGAAGCTGAGCGTCAAGGCAGCACCGACGCCGAAACCAATCTCCCCATCCTCAACCTCAAGAAAGGCAACTACAAGGAGGCAGAAAAGCAACTGAAAGGTAGCACCTGCAGCTACAATCTGGCATTCGCCCAACTCATGAACGGCGAAACCAGCAACAGCATCCGCACGCTCGACTGCTGCCTGGATCAGAACGCCGACGTCTACTACCTCCGCGCCGTTGCCTACGCACGTTTGGGCGACAAGGTCAACTGCCTCAAGAATCTCAAAATGTCGTGCGACGAACAATACAACTATAAGGAACGCGCCGCTGTCGACGTCGAATTCAAAGCCTATTGGGACGACGAGGAATTCAAACTGATCGTGAAACTCTGGTAAGCGAAGCCTGAAAATGAAACGGCAAATACCAAACCTCATAACACTCTGCAACCTGCTTTGCGGAGTGTTTTCTTGTATTTTCGCCTATGAGGAGACGTTGCACATCGCAGCCCTGTTCATCTGCTTGGGCATTTTCTTTGACTTCTTTGATGGCATGGCGGCACGACTGCTCGGCGTGGTCTCGCCCATAGGCAAAGAGCTCGACTCGCTGGCCGACGTTGTCACCAGCGGCGTAGCGCCAGGTCTGATCCTATACGTCCTTCTGGCACAGCTGACCGAACTGACATGGCTGAAGTATCTGGCCCTTCTCACACCACTCTTTGCCGCCTACCGCCTGGCCAAATTCAACATCGACGACCGCCAGAGTCACAGTTTCCTCGGTCTTCCCGTGCCGGCCAACGCCCTCATCTGGGTGGGCATAGCCCTCGCATGGCGCATGTCCTGCTGCAACGACAGCATCCTGATTGGCGACCATACGGCCATCGCCGTCATACTTGTCGCCGTGTCGTTGGTCACCGGCATCCTAATGGTGAGTGAAGTGCCCATGTTCTCGTTAAAGTTCAACTTCAAGGACATGTCGTGGGCAAGCAACGCCACACAATATTTCTTTCTGATAGTATGCGCCGTCATTGTCGCGATATGCCTCCTCACAAACGCCATCTGGCTCAGCCTTTCATTTATCATTCTTTGGTACATACTCCTCTCCATCCTCACCAGCAAACGTCAAGATGCTTAATCCTCGTGACATATCGATAGCCGACTACGACTATCCGCTACCCGACGAACGCATAGCCAAATTCCCATTGGACAAGCGCGACCACTCCAAACTACTGGTATACCGGAACGGAGCCATCAGCGAATCGCAGTTTTTCCATCTGCCCGAACTGCTGCCCCCCGACGCCATGTTGCTCTTCAACAACACCAAAGTCATCCATGCGCGACTCTTTTTCCGCAAACCCACTGGCTCCGTCATCGAGATTTTCTGTCTGGAACCCTGGCAGGAAGCCGTCTCGAAGGCCTTTGAAGCCCGCCGGCGCGGCACATGGCTCTGCTTTGTGGGCAACAACAAAAAATGGAAGGAAGGTCCTTTGAGTCGCGACATCACTATCGGCGGCAAGCAGTTGACACTCACCGCCACGCGACGCGAATCCCGAGGCAACGCCTGGCTGGTGGACCTAGACTGGACAGGCGAGATCACATTTGCCGAGCTGATTGACCACGCCGGAGTGATACCATTGCCACCCTACCTGCACCGCGAGGCGGAAGAAGGCGACAAAGAACGCTACCAAACCGTTTATGCCGAGCATGAAGGCTCAGTGGCGGCACCCACAGCAGGTCTTCACTTCACCGAAACGCTGCTCGGCCGTCTTGCCGACCAAGGTATCAAGACAGAATACATCACCCTGCATGTCGGTGCAGGCACCTTCAAGCCCGTAACCACCGCCACCATCGGCGAACACGAGATGCATGTGGAAAAGGTGCAGATAAGCATCGACAACCTGCACCATATCATAGACCATTTAGGCCACCCCATCATACCTGTAGGCACCACCACGGTACGCACACTGGAGTCGGTCTACTGGTTCGGTGTCAAACTACAGGACAACCCCCACCTCGAGGCCATGCACATCAAGCAGTGGGACCCCTACGAACTGGCCGACCGCAGCGTCGACACCGCCACCGCCTACAACAATGTGATCCGATGGATGGAGCAGCAGCAGACCACCCTGCTTGACGGCGACACCCAGTTACTGATTGCACCCGGCTACGAATACCATGTCATCAACGGATTGATTACCAACTTCCACCAACCCAAGAGCACCCTGTTGCTACTGGTGTCGGCACTGATAGGTGACCAATGGAAATCCTGTTACCGCTATGCGCTAGAGCACGACTTCCGTTTTCTCAGCTACGGCGACAGTTGTCTCTTCTTCAAGCCCCAAACAGTGTGAACCCCTTCCGCGACCTGATCGGACTCTTCTTTCCGCGATGCTGTAGCATCTGCGGCGAACTGCTGGTGGGCGGCGAGCGCCACATCTGCAGCCGCTGTCTGCTGCATCTGCCCGAAGCCTACAACGCGATAGGCGAAGAAAACTATGTGGAACAACGCCTAATGGGGCGCATACCCATTGTTGCCGCCACCTCCCTGTTGCTTTTCCGACGCGGCAACGAAGTGCAGACGCTGCTGCACCAAATCAAATATCGAGGCAACGAACCCTTAGCCGTCGCCATGGGACGCCAACTGGGGCTGCGACTGGCGGAGAGCGGCCGCTTTGACGATGTCGACCTGCTGGTACCCGTACCGCTGCATCCCCGCAAGGAACGGAAACGAGGATACAACCAAAGCCTACTGCTCTGCCAAGGCATTGCACAGACCTTCCCCCACCCCATTGAGCAAGGCAATCTGATTCGCACCCACCACACCCCGTCGCAAACCCGCAAGAACCGACAGCAGCGACTGAAGAACATGGAAGATGTCTTCGCCATCAGCCACCCCGAGCGGCTCAAGGGGAAACACCTGCTGCTGATTGACGACGTGCTCACCACCGGTGCCACCACCGAAGCCTGCGCCAAACAGCTACTGACCGTCGAAGGCGTCAGTATCAGCGTAGCCTCGCTAGCCGCCGCAGGTGACGTATAACCCGACCATCAAACAGTAAAAAACGGCCCACGATGGAACGAAAGAAGCGTCAAAAAGCGAAAAATCTTTTGCAATTCCATTTTTTTCTTTATCTTCGTTGTTTGAAAACGAAAAGTAGCTACGTACAAAACAAAATAGCAATCAACTACTTATAGAGAAATATAACACACTATACACCATGAAATACAATCGAGTCCTCCTGAAATTGAGCGGCGAATCGCTGATGGGTTCGCAGAGCTACGGCATTTCGCCCGAAATGCTGGAACAGTATGCCAAAGACATCAAACAAGCCATTGACAGCCATGTGGAAGTGGCCATCGTCATCGGTGGTGGCAACATCTTCAGAGGGCTCAGTGGTGCCGCCCAAGGCATGGACCGTGTTCAGGGCGACTACATGGGCATGTTGGCCACACTCATCAACAGCATGGCGCTGCAAGCCGAGCTCGAAAAGCAAGGCATGCGCACCGAGCTGCTCAGCGGTTTGGCCATTGAGCCGATATGCAAGGAGATGAGCCGTCGGCGTGCCATTGAAGCCATGAAAGAAGGCAAAGTTGTCATCATCGGAGGCGGCAGCGGCAACCCCTTCTTCACCACCGACACAGCCTCGGCACTCCGCGCCGTGGAGATACAGGCCGATGCCATTTTGAAAGGCACCCGTGTGGACGGCGTCTACACCGCCGACCCCGAAAAGGACCCCACCGCCACCAAATACCAGAGCCTCACCTTCCAAGAAGCCCTCAGCAAAAAGCTGAAGATTATGGACCTTACCGCCTTCGCACTGTGCGAGGAGAACAAGCTGCCCATCTACGTGTTCGACATGAACAAACCCGGCAACCTGCTGAAAGTTGTCAGCGGCGAGCCCATAGGTACGGAAGTGAAATAGAGCTCCTCCTGCCATTCCCGAAAAAAATCAAAATAATCAATAATTACCAACAGACCATGAACGATCTATCGAAAGCTTGCATTGACGAAGCTAAACAAAGTATGCAAAGCGCCATCAACTTCCTTGAGAAGGAACTGGCCAAGATTCGTGCCGGCAAAGCCAATCCCGGCATGCTCGACGGTGTCAAAATAGACTATTATGGCACCCCCACCGAACTCAGCCAGGCTGCCAACATCAGCACACCCGACGCCCGCAACATCATCATCCAGCCTTGGGACAAATCCATCATCGGCGCCATCAACAAAGCCATCCTCGACGCCAACTTGGGATTCACGCCGCGCCACGAAGGCGACATACTACGTATTGTGGTGCCGCCGCTGACTGAAGAGCGCCGTAAAGAACTGAGCAAAGCCGCCAAGAGCGAAGTGGAGAACAGCAAGGTGAACATCCGTAACGCCCGCCGCAACGTCATGGACAAAGTCAAAAAGCTCAAAGACAAGTCTGTACCCGAAGACGAAGTGAAACAAGTGGAGAAAGAAATTCAAGACATCACCGACAAATTCATTGCCGAGTGCGACAAGGTTTTTGCTGCCAAAGAAAAAGAGATCATGACGGTGTAAAAAGACACCCCCTCTGCAATGGACATCCGTTACTTCGACACACTCGAATCGACGAACAAATACTGCAAACTCCTCGACCCCGAAAAGGTTGAGGAGTTTACTGTTATATGTGCCCGTAGCCAGACAGCCGGCATCGGGCAACAAGGCAACGTGTGGACCAGCGAGCCCGGTGCCAACCTCACCTTCAGCCTGGTGCTGAAGCCCCTCTTTCTGGCAGCCGCCGACCAGTACCAACTGACCATGATGCTGGCCGTGGCCGTAGCCGACACCGTGGCGGAGACTGTAGTCCCACAGCAGGTGCACATCAAATGGCCCAACGACATCTACGTCGGCAGCAAGAAGATTTGCGGCATACTGACCAGCAGCCAGATACACGGTGAGCAGCTGTCGTATGCCATCTGCGGCGTCGGGCTGAATGTCAACCAGACCCATTTCCCAGATTGGGTGCCCAACCCGACATCGCTGAAACTACTGACCCGTCAAACCTTTGACACCGACGTGGTGCTTCACCGCCTTTTGGACAACATACAGAAGGCTTACGAAACCCTACAAAGCGCACCGACTCTTATCCGCCAACACTATCTGGATCAGCTGTTTCGTATGGGGCAGAAAGCCACCTATATCATTGATGGCAAACCAACACAGGCCACCATCGGCGGCGTGGACCGCTACGGCCATCTGGAACTCACCACTGCCGACGGAGCGCAAATCACCCGCGCCATGAAAGAAATACAATATATTATCTGACACTCTGTAGAAACGAGGCGTGCCCCATGGAATGGTGACCCATCCTCCAAGTGGCAACCAATGGCCAAAGGCCAACAACGCCCCCTTCACTCATTCGTAGCGATGTTTTTTTCATCATTCCGTTGGTAATTCCGAATTATTATGTACCTTTGCACTCGATTTGGTTGCGAAAAACATGCGTCCATACCCATTTTAACAAATTAGGGCACATGTCATTAGCATCAAAAGGGAATCAGGTGAAAATCCTGAACAGTCCCGCTGCTGTAAGTTCCACAAACCGCAGTCCGACCAAAGCCACTGTGTGACGCCATAGTCACATGGGAAGGCAGCGACAACGGGGAACGAAGTCAGAAGACCTGCCAAATCGTGTTTTTAACGCTTTCGAGGAAAAAGCAGGAAACAACGCAGGCGCCGCCTGGCAAAAGGCTGTCTTGATTTGTGCAGTTCCGTTTCCCGATTTTTTTTGCAGAAAGCTATTTATTAACCCTTGTCTTCAGCAATGGAGGCAACAAAATTAAATAGTTTCACACTATGCTAAAAAAAGTATTAGCACTTAGTCTTACACTGATGCTTGTCGGCGGAGCGGCCGCACAGCAGGCAAGCAACAATGCGCTTCATGGCGCCAAGGGCGTAAATGGAGCCAAAACAATCACTTTTTCCGCATCCGACATCCAGTACTGGGTCGGAACCGGCAGCAATTCAGCCATTGTCATCATCGGCTGGGACGACAACGCCACCCCGACGGCACTTGCTTGGGGCGTGCATTGGAACGGATCGACCACTGCTACAGGACTGCTTGACAGCATCGTGGCACACGACAGCCGCTTCTCATACTCCATAAGCGGCAGCCTGATGAACAGCATGGCATACAATGACGGAACCCTGAACCTGCAACCCAATCCCGACGACATCGGATGGTGGTGCTACTACCAGAATGGCGATTGGGGCGCCTACGCATGGCCCAACTGCCCTGTGGCAAACAATGATGTCATCGAAGCGAGCGAAAGCTGCTCTTGGTCGCTGACCACCGCCATTGCCGCCACAGATCCCAACGGCAGCAGCGACGACACCCCCGAGGACGCCACGATTGATGCCGACGATGTCCTTTACTGGGTAGGCGAAGGCAGCAACGAGGTTGTCATGGCCGTCAACTGGGCCGACACCGCATTGGCTTGGGGCTACCGCTTCAACGGCGAAAGCGTTTCTGTCGCAACGATGATGGACGACATCGCCGCCGCCGACTTCCGTTTCAGCTATTCACTCAATGGAGGCTTCCTTTCCGACATCAACTTCATCACCGACAACGACACCCTCGGCGTGACCCCCGGCAACTACTGGTGGAGCCTGCTGAACCACGTTGCCAGTATGGGCATGAGCGACATGCTGCATGACGGCGACTTCTACAAATGGGGCGACCTCAGCGTGGCCGTTGTCACCGACAGCACCTGGGTGGCCGACTGGAGCTACTGGGACTACACCAATGTATGGCCCTACACCATCCACCCCGTAAGCGTTCCCCCAATTACTGACGCATCATTCGCCGCTGCCGACATCCTCTACTGGGTAGGCGAAGGCAGCAACGAGGTTGTTATGGCCATCAACTGGGCCGACACCGCACTGGCCTGGGGCTATCATTTCAACGGCGAGAGCGTTTCTGTCGCCACGATGATGGACGACATCGCCGCCGCCGACCCCCGCTTCAGCTACATCCTCAATCAAGGCTTTATCTCCGACATCAATTTCATCACCGACAACGACACCCTCGGCGTGACCCCCGACAACTACTGGTGGAGCCTGCTGAACCATGTTGCCGGTATGGGCATGAGCGACATGCTGCACGACGGCGACTTCTACAAATGGGGCGACCTCAGTGTGGCTGTTGTCACCGACAGCACCTGGATAGCCGACTGGAGCTACTGGGACTACACCAATGTGTGGCCTTATGCCATCTACCCCGTCAGCGTTCCCAGCACCACACCTGAAATAGGGCCCTTCTGTGGCGCCGCAGGAACAGAAGGCAGCAGCGCCATAGCCTACAACGACTCCCGCATCAAGGCTTGGGCCACAGGATGCACCATTGTTCGCGGATCGCAGAACCTCTCCGACCCCGACGCAACCTCAGTGACCTTCGGCACAGAGAACGAAGCCATCGGAGCCGCCAGCACCAGCACCACCGACGTGGTGAGCCTCGGCGATGGCGGCAGTGCCACGCTGACCTTTGCCCACCCCATCAAAAACGGTGACGGCTATGATTTCGCCGTATTCGAAAATTCGTTCAGCGACAGCTTCCTGGAGCTTGCCTTTGTGGAAGTCAGTTCTGACGGCGTCAACTTTGTCCGCTTCCCTGCCACGTCGCTCACGCAGACCGAGGTCCAGATTGGCGGCAATGGTCCTGTCGACCCCACCTTCATCAACAATCTGGCCGGCAAATACCGTGTCGGATACGGCACCCCGTTCGACCTGGAAGAGCTGCGCGACAGCACCAATGTCGACATAGACAACATCACCCACATCCGCGTCATTGACGTGGTGGGCAGCATCGACCCCCAATACGGCACCTATGACGCCTTCGGACACATCATCAACGATCCCTTCCCCACCATCAGCCACAGCGCCGGCTTTGACCTGGACGGCATCGGCGTGCTGAACCAAGCCACCACGGGCATTGACGACAGAGAAACGGCCCAATTCCGCGCCTACCCCAACCCCGCTGTGGACAACATCAATGTTGTGTATACAGGCGCTGCAGATGCCGCCAGTGTCAGACTTTACGACATGACGGGACGCGAAGTCGTCAGCAGCGTCATCGCCAATGGCAGCACCATCCAGATTGCCACCTCCCATCTGCCCAACGGCATCTACATGCTGCGCGTGAATGAAGAAGTGGAGAAAATCGTGGTGCGTCATTGACACACCGATCCCTGACCGCTGCCACACGTAAGGCAGCGTAAGGACCGGCATTAACTACGGTTGGTTTTATTATCATTTATATGTGTAGCGGCGGCCATCAGGTCGCCGCTTTTTTATGGTTTCATCCGACAAATGCGAAGGAGAAATCCCATCAAAGGAGCTGTTGTTTTTGCATTCGTCGTATGGTTGGGGAGCGGACATACAGACGCACTTGGAGTTATCAACCTTAAAGTTTATAGGTAAAAGGGCACATCGATCCAAGACACATCCAAAGTGAAATGCATCGACCAAAGTCCAAAAATAACGGTAAAAAAACGGTCCGATCAATCACGCAATCCCACAACCATGCAGGTCAAGCGAGGGCAAACGAGAGTAGTCACGTCACATTTTCTCGAAACTTTGTTTGATGCCTTCGTCGTATGGGATCACCTCCTCGATGGCATTGTAGCCGGGGTTGTAATAAAAATAGGACTCGTTAGTTCCCTTGGCACGGCAGACATACTCGGCGAGGAGCTTTTCGACATAGAGGGTGGCACAAGCCGAGCCGAGCCTGCGGGCCATGCGGTAGGCGTCGTTGACATCGATGCGATGGAACTGGGTCTGCATAGTGGCCTTGCCGTCCTTGATGGATTTGACCGTTCCTTGAAAATCCTCAGCAATTTCGTCGTTCTTGAAGTACAGGACATCGTTGCTGTCGCGTGCATCCAAGCGGAGCCAGACATGGGTGGCGAAATGCCGCAAATTGTAGTCATAAGCATAGTACATACCCTTCTTGGTTCGGAAATCGCTACGTGTGGGCTGCAGGTATTCCTCGGCTTCGATTTGGGCGACATCGATAGTGAAATGGCTGTCGTCGGCGACAGGCAGCTGGGAAGGATCTCCGACAAGGACAATCGGGATGCGGGTGCGGCTCAGCGTGAAGAGGAAAGCCTTGTTGAACTGGTCAAGGAAAAGGCTGTCGTCGACCTTGTCGAGAATGGCCGTAAGCGACGCGATGACGGAATCCTGCTGCTGCTCGCTCATCAGGGAGAATCCGGCGACGCTATTCAGAGAGCTGTTGGTATGGATAACTTCCTTGGGCAAGGAGACATAGATTTGTTCGACAGCACTGTCCTTGCCCTTGCGGAACTTGGACAGGAAACTGTTGGCGTAGTAGAGGTCACTGCTGCAGGAGCAGAGAAGGGCAAGCGTTGTGAGAAAGATGGGGATACGTAGGAATTTCATGGGAGGTTTGATGAATGGTTGTTTTATATTGATGCGTTGAACTGTTTGATCCTGTCGGGATTGCTCTTGGTTGTTTGCCAGATGAGTTTGAAACGTGGGAGCAGAGAAAATATTGCGTAGTTGAAGGACAAAAAATTTGTCAATCCGCTCTATTTTAGTAATTTTGCAATTCGTTTGAAAGCCGAAAAACAAAGATAAATAATTAATAACAAATACAATAGCAAAGAAAAGACATGAAGAAAGTCAGTGTAAAAGATGAGATTATAGCCTACGCCTTGGTTGCCTTGGGCAGCTTGCTGTTTGCTGTGGGCGATGTGATGTTTGTGAACCCCTACCGTCTGGCTCCTGGCGGTGTGTACGGTCTGGCCAACGTGTTCCACGCGCTGTGGGATTGGAAGATATCGGTTGCCGGTATCTGTATGGACATCCCGCTGATGATTATCGGCACATGGATACTGGGTCCCCGTTTCGGTATCAAGACTGTCACTTCGGTGATACTGATACCCTTATTCACCTATGTGCTGGAAAGCACTTGGGGCTATGCTCCCGTGATTCATGAGGGACTTTACGACGCCAGCGAGGGTCTCACCGGCTTCCTGTCCTACACCATCGGTTCGGGCGACAACGCCATAGAGAAATACTTCCTCCCCGACTTCTTCCTGAACACCGTGGTGGCAGGTCTGATTTACGGCGTGGCCATCGGTCTGATTTTCCGTGCCGGCGCAACCTCCGGCGGCAGCGACATCATTTCGATGATCATCCACAAATACACCAAGATTTCGCTTGGCGTGCTGGTGCTGATTGTTGACAGCTGCATTTCGCTGACCACCTTTGTGGCCTTTGGCGACATCCGCCTGCCCATCTACTCCATCATCCTGATCTTCATCGAAAGCAAGATCATCGACCTGGTTGTCGAGGGCGTAAGCAGCTACAAGACCTGCTTCATCATCACCGAGCACATTGACGAGGTGAAGAACTACATACTGAACGACCTGAAACGCGGCGGCACCTGCTTCCCGGGACAGGGTCTGTATCAAGGCCATGAGCGCAAGATGATTTATGTGACCCTCGACCGTGGCGACCTGGTGAAACTGAAATCCAACCTGCGCCAGCTGGACCCCAACGCCTTTGTCAACGTGATAGAGAGTTCGGAGATTATGGGTTACGGATTCAAGGCGCTGCCTGAAGAATAAACCCCGCTGCCCACCACTCCATATAAGCGTCAGCCATGAAGATACTGCAATTGTGCATCAAGCCCCCCTACCCGCCCGTTGACGGCGGCACGCTGGCCATGGACAGCGTCACCCAGGGGCTGCTGGCGGCAGGCCACAGTGTGAAGGTGCTCACCGTGAGCAGCGACAAGCACCCCGTCAGGCACGAGGCCATCCCCGACAGCTACTGGCAGCAGACGCACATGGAGTCGGTGCACATAGACCTGAGCATCCATCCGTTTCAGGCCGCCGTGGCGCTGCTTTGCGGCGAGTCGTACCATGTGAAGCGTTACATCAGCACCGACTTCCGAGAGAAGCTGACCGAGATACTGCAACACGAGGAGTTTGACGTTGTGCACATGGAGAGCATCTTTCTGGCGCCCTATCTACCCACCATACGAAAGTACAGCGCTGCCGTCATCGTTTTGCGAGCCCACAATGTGGAGCACCACATCTGGCAACAGATTGCCAAGGGCACGCGCAGACCGCTGAAGCGATGGTACCTGAAGAAGCTGGCGCTGGCGCTGCGCGTCTACGAACTGGAGCGGGTGAACGACTTTGACGGCGTTGCCTGCATCACCGCCAACGATGCCGAGTGCTTGAAAAAAGAAGGCTGCCGCCGACCCATCACCGACATACCCTTCGGCATCGTTCCCGAAACCATAGCCGATGTGTGCGAAGAGCCCTACTCGCTGTTCCACATCGGCTCGATGGACTGGCGTCCTAACGAAGAGGGCGTGCGCTGGTTTCTGAAAGAGGTGTGGCCGCTCATCCACAACGAGCTTCCTCAGGTGAAGCTCTATCTGGCCGGGCGCAAGATGCCCGATGACCTGATGCAGCTGCAGAGCGAGAACGTGGTGGTTGTAGGCGAAGTGCCAGACGCGGCCTACTTCATTGCCTCCAAGCAGCTCAACGTGGTGCCCCTATTGGCCGGAAGCGGCATCCGGGTGAAAATCATCGAAGCCATGTCGCAGCGCAAAGTGGTCATCACCACGCACACCGGCGCTGAAGGCATACGATACACCGACGGCGAGCACCTGCTGATTGCCGACACGCCGACGCAGTTTGTCGACCAAATAAAGCGCTGCCTGTCGGACCCCGAGCTGCGCAACCGCATAGCCGACAACGCCTACCGCCTCGTGGACGAGGACTACAGCAACAAAGCGCTGACGCAAAGGCTGGTGGACTTCTACAATAAAATTCGACAAAAGACGTTATCCTGAAAAAAATCGCCACAAGATGAAAATACAAAAGACACTTATACTGACGCTTCTTCTGACCCTCAGTTGTCTGGCTTCGGCCCAAATCAAAATTCCCGGCACCTCGTACAGCTTCACATTCCCGAACAACGACTGGCGCTATCTGGAGACGACCACCGTGGACAAGAACACCAACGTATACCTGTACTGCTATTCGGGCCACTATGTGGTCAGTTCGACGGGCGACACCACGCTACCCTACATGCGCATCTACGTCCGCAAGCACTTCACCGGCAGCATATACGACCTGATCTACCAGCGTTCGCTGACGCAGCCCTTCCAGTCGCTTGACGAATACACCTACGACGACGGCAGTATGGGTTACTTGGGTGCATACACCAGTCCCAGCGACAAGAAAGACTACGAATTCCGTATGGTCTACATAAAGGAGAAGAACACCATGATAGAGATACGACTGGAGACCCTGCTAGACACCTATGACGAATTCGACGAGATGTTCCTCTCGATACTCAACTCCATCAAAGCAAACTGATTGCATCATGTCAGCAACAACCGCAAAGCACGTTTCGCGCCTGTCCTGGCCGGTGCTGCTGCTGGCACTGCTGCTAGGTGCACAGCCTGCAACAGCCCAGGACGACGAGACGAAAGACAACGCCTACTATTCGAAACTCTATACGCAACGCTACAAGCAGTACGTCAAGGACCCCGACAACGTGGCCCACAACGTGGCTTTGGCCGATTTCTTCTGCGACACGCTCAACCCCCAGCGCAACTATGCGCAGGCGATGAAGTACATCACCTTTGCCGAGAAGCAGTACATCACCATCATCGAAGACCGCAGCATGTTCAAGGAGGTGAACCGCCTCATCAAGCAAAAGATCACACTGGCCACGGTACGGGAGCAGAAGAAAGCGATTGTCGCCCTTGTAGTACAAGAGCTCTCGAGTGAAGCGATGATCAGCGACGCCGTGCTGGAAAGCTATACCACAGCATTCAAGGACGACCCCACGGTGATGCGACTGGTGGAAGGCCGACAGGTCCATTCGCGCTACCTGCAGGCACAGCGCACCAACACCATGGCCGCCTATAAGGAAATTTACACCAACTATCCCTCCACATTGGAAAGCGAAGCCGCCGAGCGAGAGATGAGCCGACTGGCGTCGGAACGCATCGCCACAGCCCAACGCGAAGGGCAGGTGGACACGCTGCTGGACGGCTTTCTGGACGTCCCCGCAGTGCAACGCACAGCCACCGCCAAGAAAAGCGCCATCGCCTACCACCAACTACAAATAGCCCCCACACCCAAAGCCTATCACGACTTCCTGAACCGCTATTCCGGAAGCGACGAGTACACCCTGGTCCTCAACAAGATGGACGAGATACTGCTACAGGAATTCAACGCCCTCACCACGCCGCGCGAATATGCCGACTTTGCCATCGACAATCCCGACAACGCTTTGGCCGACAAAGCCATGGAACGTCTTCGCGCCATGATCACCGAGGAACGCGACATCCGCGCCCTGAAGATTTACATGGAAGAATTCCCGTTGGATGTGAAATACAACGACATCTACTTGCAGTACTACAAATGGTATACCGAGGAAGGCAACCGCGCCCCCATCGAGCACTTCATTGAAGTACATCCCGATTTCCCCTACCGCACCGCCGTGGAAGACGACCTGGCCGCTGCCGACCGGCGCGACCAATACGATGTCAACATGCCCTTCCGCGAAGAGGATTTCGGCGCATGGAAGACGAAAATACTCTACCTCACTGGGAAAAAGATATCGTTTGTGGCCCTGCAGCGCACCATGCAGCAACTCATCGCCTCGCGCAGCTGGAGCAAGATTCCCGAGCGTATCAACAAATTCGACATCAGTTTCGGCAACTATTGCGTAGACGAGGTCGCGGAGCTGAAATCCATTGTCAGCGCTCCCGAAGACAAAAGGCTCACCCCCACCACTATGGTTGTTCCCGTCTACGACATGATGCACCCCGTGCGCCATCCAGACGGACGCCACCTCTACTACCATCGCCTCAGCGAGGGCGCCGACGTCATCTATGTGGCACAATTTGTCGACAACAAAAAAGGCGGACAGTGGCGCGCCATCGGCAAGGCCCGATTCACGAATCTGGAGAATCGGGGGCTCCACATCTACAGCTTCTACGACGGCGGCCGCAAAATGCTGCTGGGACAAAACGGCAACATACTGATGGCCGAACTGCACGATGACGTATGGACCGCACTACAGCTGCCCGAACCCGTCAACAGCCCATACAACGACTACGACGCCTACATGCTGCCCGACAGCAGCGGCATGCTGCTGGCATCAGACCGTCCCGGCGGATACAACATGCAGCTCTCCCGCAGCAAATTCCACGGCGACACGGCTCTGGCATCCGACATCTACTTCGTACCGCTGACCGCCAAGGGATGGGGCGAACCCGTCAACCTGGGATTCCATGTCAACAGCCAATACATGGAATGCAGCCCCAGCATCAGCAGCGACCTGAAGACGCTCTATTTCATCACCGACGGACGCGGCGGTCTCGGCTATGGCGACCTCTACTACACCACTCGCGACGACGTGAACGACTGGGTGCACTGGGCCAAACCCACCAACTACGGCAAGGAGACCAATACCGGATTCAACGAATACTCCGCCGTGCTCGACGCCGACGGCAAGCACCTGACCCTCTGTTCCAATGCCAAAGGACATTACGGAAGTTTCCAAGTTGCTGCCATTCACACCATCAACAACCAATTCAAGACCATCAACGTCAAAAGCACGGCTGTGGGCTACACCTTCGACCTCTACGACATGGCCAGACAAAAGAAGATTGTCGAGCGTCAGAATGTGGAGCAGCAAGGCGTGTGGAAATCATCGTTCTACAGCAACAAGCAATACATCCTGCTGGCGCAGTGTGCAGGGCTCTACATGCCCGGCATCCGCTTCACGCCCGGCAAGACCCAACAGATTGAACCTGTCGCCTACGAAGCCGCACAACTGCTGGAATTGACCGCATCCGACAAACCGATGGCCCTTCCCTGCATCGATTTTGCAGACGACGGCAGCACCCTGACGCCCTATGCCCTAGCCGAAATAGACCATCTGGCCGATTTTCTGCAACGCAACAGCGCCCTGGCCGTCGAATTCCTCATCCATGTGGACGGCACCGACGACGCCACCTGTTTCAAGCGTTCGCAAGCACAAGGCAAAGAGATAAAAAACAGATTGATTTCCAAAGGAATAGAAGCAGACCGCGTTGCCATTTCCGGCTTCGGCAACAGCCAAACCAAGCGCGGCACCGCCAGCAGCGGCGTGACGGTTTATTTCCGTGAATTCTGATTTTTTGGGACTTATCAACAATTCGTTGCGGATTTCTTTTTCGCGTCAGCTTGTTTCCATCCAAAAAAAGCCAGTAATTTTGTACCCGATTTCGGAAACTGTTCCGTAACAAAAACTTACTGCCATGGAGAAACACAAGACGATACTGTTCGAGGGTCGCGAGATACACTACCGCGACGACGGTCGCGAACATTCTGAGACCGTGGTGCTGCTGCACGGGTTCCTGCAATGCCTAGACGTGTGGAGTTCGTTCACACTGTCGTACATGCGCCATCTGCGCGTCATCACCATCGACCTGCCCGGACACGGCTACAGCGCCACCTATTCCGAGGTCCACACGATGGACTTTATGGCCAACGCCGTCAAAGCGGTTCTCGACGCCTGTGGTGTGGAGCAATGCGTCATGTGCGGACACTCCATGGGCGGCTATGTCGCACTAGCCTTTGCCGACCGCTACAGATTCATGCTCAAAGGCTTCGCGCTGCTCCATTCGCACGCCATGGCCGACAGTGCGGAGACCCGTAGCCGACGCGACGACGTCTGCCGGCAGGTGCATCAAAACCGCGCCGGATTCATTGTCGATTTCATCACCAACCTCTTTGACGAGAGCAAGCGCGAATACCTGGCACAAGACATCATGGAGTTGCGCGACCAATGCCTGGAGACGCGAGAAGAAGGCATTCTGGCAGCCCAACGCGGCATGAAGGTGCGCACCTCGCGTGTGCCGCTGCTGGCCAATCTGGACGTCCCTGTGCTGTTTGTCTATGGCAAAAACGACAAACGCATTCCCGTCGAAGTAGGCCTGTCGCAGGCCATGCTTCCCCATCGCAGCGAGGTGCTGCTGCTGGACGACGTGGCCCACATGTCGTTCATGGAAGATCGCGAATACGTCAAACGGCGGCTCTCCGACTTTGTGCATCAGTGCTATAACAAGTGAGCAGTAAAATAAATGGAAAAAAATTTTTTCGTTTCAATAAAATGTAGTACATTTGTTTTCTCAATCCAAAAACAAATTTTAATATAAATTATTAAATATCATGGAAGTTAAACAAATTATTGCCAACCTGGAAGCCAAGCATCCGGGTGAAAACGAGTACTTGCAGGCCGTTCGCGAAGTCCTCGAGTCAATCGAAGAAGTCTACAACCAGCATCCTGAATTCGAAAAAGCTAAGATCGTCGAGCGTCTTGTTGAGCCCGATCGTATCTTCACTTTCCGCGTGACCTGGGTTGACCGCAACGGTGAAGTCCAGACCAACCTCGGCTACCGTGTGCAGTACAATGCCGCTCTCGGTGCATACAAAGGCGGTCTCCGTTTCCACCCCAAGGTGAACGTTTCCATGTTGAAATTCTTAGGTTTCGAGCAGATCTTCAAGAACAGCCTGACCAACCTGCCTCTCGGCGGTGGTAAGGGTGGTGCTGATTTCGATCCCGTTGGAAAGACCGACGAAGAAATCATGCGTTTCTGCCAGGCCTTCATGTATGAGCTGTGGCGCAACATCGGTCCCGATCAGGACAGCCCCGCTGGTGACGTAGGCGTTGGCGGCCGCGAAATTGGCTACCTCTATGGTGCTTACAAGAAAATCGCCCGCGAGCACTCCACTGGTGCCCTCACTGGCAAGAGCTACGGCTGGGGTGGTTCTCTGATCCGTCCCGAAGCTACCGGTTTCGGTGCTATCTACTATGTCGAGCGCATGGTGAAAGAGAAAGGTGACAAGATGGAAGGCAAACGTATCGCCCTCTCCGGCTTCGGCAACGTGGCTTGGGGTGCTGCCATCAAGGCTACCGAACTCGGTGCCAAGGTTGTTGCTATCTCCGGTCCCGACGGCGTCTGCGAAATCGCTGACGGCATCACCAAAGAGATGATTGACTACATGCTCGTAATGCGCGCCTCCAACCGCAACAAGGTTCAGGATATGGCCGACAAATTCCCCGGCAAAGCCAAATTCACCGCTGGTAAGAAAGCTTGGACTGTCAAGTGCGACATCGCTTGCCCCTGCGCCTTCCAGAACGAAATGGCTGAAGAGGATGCCAAAGAACTTATCGCTAACGGCGTGAAGTATGTTGCTGAAGTTTCCAACATGGGCTGCCAGCCCGGCGCTATCGCTGCCATCCAGGGTGCCAAGATCCCCTTCGGCCCCGGTAAGGCTGTCAACGCTGGTGGTGTTGCCACCTCTGGCCTCGAAATCTGCCAGAACGCTGGTCACATCAACTGGACCGCTCCTGAAGTCGACCAGAAACTGCACAAGATCATGAACGACATCTATGACATGTGCGTTGAATACGGCAAGCAGGCCGACGGTACCATCAACTATGTGAAGGGTGCCAACATCGCCGGTTTCATGCGTGTTGCCAAGGCTATGCTCGCTCAGGGTATCATCTAATCCCTGCAACGAAGACATACGTCAAACAAGAAAAGCGGTTCCGAATTCGGAGCCGCTTTTTTTATATCTTTCAGCCGGACAGCGACATGCAACAAATATTTTCCCGAACAAAAACTTTTGTGTACTTTTGCAGTCGCTGAAACAGCCACCCAAGACACAACGACAATGAAAAGGATAGAGATCATCAACGGCCCCAACCTGAACCTTACCGGCATACGCGAACCCCAACACTATGGCACCCAGCGCATGGACGAATGGATAGCGTGTCTCCGCCAGCGGTTCCCCGACATCGAGCTGGGCTACTACCAGAGCAACATTGAAGGTGAACTCATCGACCGCATACAGCAGGTAGGCTTCACCGCTGACGGCATCATTGTCAACTGCGGTGGC
Source organism: uncultured Bacteroidota bacterium (assembly GCA_902793295.1). Taxonomy (GTDB): domain Bacteria; phylum Bacteroidota; class Bacteroidia; order Bacteroidales; family P3; genus Colimorpha. Next base: position 13,216 of record CADBDA010000011.1, on the reverse strand, counting down.
TACAGCCACACCTCGGTAGCCTTGCGCGACGCCTTGCTTGCCGTCACCGCCCCAGCCATCGAGGTCCATCTGTCCAACATCTTCGCACGCGAGGACTACCGCCACCATTCCTTCATCAGTTCCGCCTGCAGGGGCATGATCTGCGGACTCGGTCTGGAGGGCTACGCCCTGGCCGTCGAAGCCCTGTGCCGCGAATAGCTGCTGTTGATAAAACATTTTATAAATATAGGTTACTATATTATAACCACTTCCAAAATAATCGTATCTTTGTAATCGACATTCACCACGCATACACTATGTAAGTTGGTGAAAGTTATTGTATTGTACAGGCAGCCAATGAATACAGACCGATTCAAAAACTATCACAAGGAAGTCAAGGAGCTGGTACTGGACTTTGAAGCCATGCAGAGCCGCGGCGACAGTCGCTACTACGATGTCGACCAGTTGGAAGCCATCATAGACTTCTATCTGGAAACAGCCGACGGCGAGATGCTGGAGAAGTCCGTCCGCTATGGCGAGACGCTATTCCCCACCTCGAACGAGATACGTCTGCGTCGTGTACACCTGCTCTGCTTCAAGGAGCGCTACAAAGAAGCACACGCGCTGCTGAAGCAACTGGAGCAGATGGAACCCGACAACACCGATGTGCTTTACGCCCACGGGGTGATATACAGCGCATTGGAACAGCCGCGCAAAGCCATTCAATACTTTCACAAAGCCGCTACCGACGGCTACGAACTGGGCACCACCTACAGCAATATTGCCGACGAATATGTGAAGATGAACCAGCTCAGCGAAGCCCGCAACTACTACCGTCGCGCCCTACGAGAGAACCCCGACGACGAGCATTCGCTCTACGAGCTGGCCAACTGCTACGACGACGACAACGCCACCGATCGTTGGATACAATTCTTCTCGCACTTTGTCGAACAGCATCCCTATTCCAAGGTGGGCTGGTACTGTCTGGGCGACGCCTACCTCACCGTGTCACTTTACGAGAAAGCCGTCGACGCCTACCAATATGCCATCGCCATCGACAGCACCTTCTACACCGCCTACATCCAGTTGTCGGTGTGCTACGACTACATGGAAGACTACCAGCAGGCAGTCGCCACACTCCACGACGCCATCGAGCATGCCCCCGACAAAGCCTATGTCTACTTCCGCATTGCCGAAATCTTCCGGACCATCAACAACCCCGTCACCGCCAACATCTACTACCACAAAGCGCTGCAGGAGGACCCCTACTATGCAGAAGCATGGCATGCCCTTTCGCTTTCCTACAGCATGACACGCTCCTACACCTCGGCCATCGAATGCGCCCAAAAGGCGTTGAAAATCGACATGGAATCACCACTGTACATGACCACCCTGGCGCTCATCTACGCCGACAGCGGCGACCTGGCCAAGGCCGACCAGATGTTCGAATGCGCCCAGCCCTATTTCACCGACTTTGAAGAGGGATGGCTGGCCTATGCCGACTACCTCATCATGCAGCAGAAATACGAGATGGCCATCGACGCCCTCACCCGCGGGCTGCCCGACTGCGAGATGGTGCTGGAATTCAACAAACGGCTGGCCCTCTGCTACCTGCACTGTGGCATGCGCAACATGCTCTTCAACGCCGTGCGCGCCTGCATCTACGACAGCGCCGAAGGTGAAAACGAGCTTCTGGAATACTGTCCCGAACTGGGCTACGACATCGATGTGATGAACATCATCCTCTCCCATCGCCACGAAACCGAGAATTACATAGAAAACAAACAATAACACATTCCTTTGACCCATGAGAACCCGACAGAAACTGATTCTTTTCTGCCTTCTGGCCTTGATGGCGCTGCCCCTCAAGGCCCAAAACGACGACTCGCTGGTGGCCGCCTTTGAAGCCACCGAGACCGACTTCATCGCCCAAGAGATGAACGACGACGAAGCCGTTGCCGACCTCACTGCAACCACGCCGCAGCCAGCCACAGCCAACAGCGACAACGACGGACTGGAAGATGCCAAAGCACACTACCACGGATGGGTAGGCTGGGTGGTCGACAAATACATCGACAACATGGACTACACCCTGGTGGGCGCTCTGATGACGCTTGAGAGCTCCTTCATCCCCTTCCCTTCCGAAATCGTCATACCCCCCGCAGCCCTCGTTGCCGCCGAACCCGACGGACGCAGCGATATGAAGATATGGCTCATTGTGCTGATCGGCACGCTGGGAGCCCTGCTGGGTGCATACATCAACTACTTCCTCTCGTTGTGGCTGGGCCGCCCCATCATCTACAAGTTTGCCGACAGCAAGTTGGGCCATGCCCTCTCACTGTCGTCGGAGAAGATGGAGCGCGCCGAGCATTACTTCAACGAGCACGGCGTGGTCAGCACACTTGTCGGACGACTGATTCCCGTCATCCGGCAGCTCATCTCCATTCCCGCCGGACTGTCGCGGATGAACTTCTGGGTCTTCAGCCTCTACACCTTCATCGGCGCCGGCATTTGGAACACCATTCTCGGACTGCTGGGCTATATGGCAGCCAAAGCCGGCGGTATGGCATTCATCTACAAATACAGCGGACTGCTGTCGAAGGTCATCATTGTCATCTTTGTCGTCGTGGTGTGCTTCTACATTGTCCGCGCCATTGTCCGCAAGCGGAAAAAACAGCAAGCCTAACCCCTAACCACGACCCCCCGATGAGCGACGAGAACAAAATAGACTGGAAGCGGCTCATGCTACGCAAGGACCGTCCGCTGCCCAAGGCAGGATGCAGCTGGGCCTTCTACATCGTATTGCTGTTGCTGATAGTCTACCTCGTGGTGATGTTTGTCAAATACAAGCAACTCTGACACCAACCGCCCACTGCCACCCATCGCCAACCAACCACCCAATCATGGACATCCGATCACAATTTCCTCTGCTGAACCAGACCGTCTACAACAAGCCGCTGGTTTATTTCGACAACGCAGCCACCACACAGAAGCCCCAGTCGGTCGTCGACGCACTGTGCCGCTACTACACAACGCTCAACAGCAACATACACCGTGGCGCCCATTATCTGGCCGCCCAGGCCACCGAAGCCTATGAAAACACCCGCAAGGCCGTGCAGCGACTCATCAACGCCCGCCAATCCAACGAAATCGTCTTCACCCGTGGCACGACGGAAAGCATCAATCTGGTAGCCTCCTCTTTCGCCCAGCGATACATCGGAGAAGGCGACGAGGTGATAGTCTCCGCCATGGAACACCACAGCAACATCGTCCCCTGGCAGCTGGCCTGCGAACGGCACGGCGCCCATCTGCGCGTCATCCCCTTCAGCGACGAAGGCGTACTCGACCTTGTCGCCCTCGAGCAGCTCATCAACGAACGCACCCGTATTGTAGCTGTAAACCACGTCAGCAACACCCTGGGAACCATCAACCCCATTGCCGACATTGTCCGCATAGCCCACAGCCACCAGGTGCCCGTACTTGTCGACGGCGCCCAAGCCATATCGCACATGGCGGTGGATGTGCAGGCGCTGGACTGCGACTTCTACTGCTTTTCAGGCCACAAGATGTATGCTCCCATGGGCGTCGGCGTCATGTACGGACGCGAGAAATGGCTGGAAGAGATGCCCCCCTACCAAGGCGGCGGCGAGATGATCAAGGATGTCACCTTCGAGCGTACCACCTACAACGAGCTGCCCTTCAAATTCGAAGCCGGCACCCCCTCGGTGGGCGACGTGCTGGGGTTGCAGGCCGCCATCGACTTCATGCAGCAGACCGGCATCGACACCATTGCCCGACAAGAGCAGGAGCTGACCGACTACGCCACACGCCAACTGCTTGAATTCGACAACATCAGAATCTTCGGCACCGCGCCCCACAAGACCTCCGTCATCTCGTTCCTTCTTGGCAACGCCCATCCCTACGATGTGGGCACCCTGCTCGACAAGCTGGGCATAGCGGTCCGCACCGGCCACCACTGCACGCAGCCCATCATGGACCGTTATGGCATTCCCGGCACCGTGCGCGCCTCCTTCGCCGTCTACAACACACGCGAGGAAGTCGACATCCTCATTGCCGCCCTCCGACGCATTGCGCCCATGCTCGACTGAGCCCACACACAGAACCAAAACACAAACCCCGCACACAGTAAGACAACAAGATGCTCCGCCACCTGCATATAGAAAACTACGCGCTGATACGCCAAAGCGACATTGACTTCCATCCCGGTTTTGTCGCCATCACCGGCGAAACCGGAGCCGGCAAGTCCATCCTGCTGGGCGCCCTGGCACTGCTGCTGGGCCAACGAGCCGACAGCAAGGTACTCTCCAATCCCGACAAGAAATGCATCGTTGAAGCCCAGTTCGACCTGCAACAGCTTCAGTTGCAACCCCTCTTTGAAGAGAACGACGTCGACTACGACGACCTGACCATCATACGTCGCGAGCTGCTGCCTGGCGGCAAATCGCGCGCCTTTGTCAACGACACCCCTGTGTCGGTAGCCTTCCTGCGAGCGTTGGGAACCGACATCATCGACATCCATTCCCAACACGCCACCCTGCTGCTGGCCGACAGCGATTTCCAAATCGCGCTGCTCGACAGCCTGGCCGACAACAAGCAGCTGCTGGCCGACTATCGGCAGTCGTACGACGACTACAGCCGACTGAAACGCGAGCTCGAGCAACTCACCGCCCAGGAGCAGCAGCAACGCAAAGACTACGACTACAACAAGTTTCTTTTCGACGAATTGTCCCAAGCCAACCTCAGCGACGGCGAACAGGAGACGCTCGAGCAGGAATCCACGCTGCTGGCCAACGCCGAGAATATCAAGCAAGCCCTTTCGCAAGTCGTGCAATGCTGCGACGGCGAGGAGAACGCTGTCCTGCAGCAACTCAACTACTGTCTGTCGCTCATGCACAAAATCAGCGACTGCCATCCCGAAATCAAATCGTTGCACGAACGGATGGACTCCACCATCATCGAGCTGCGCGACATCATATCGACCGTCGAGTCGCTGAACGAAGACATCACCTATTCGCCCGAACGCCAAGAGGCGGTCGACGAACGGCTGGACCTCATCTACAGGCTTCAAAAGAAGCACAATGTCGACACCATCGGACAGTTGCTCGAACTGCAGCAGCAGCTGGACCAGAAGCTGAACGACGTCGACAACGTAGGGCAACGCATACAGCAAGTCATGGAAGCCGTCGACAAAGCCTTTGTCGAGGTGCAGCATAAAGGCAGCCGACTCAGCCAGTCGCGCCACGAAGCCGCCATCCGATTGGAGCAGGAAGCCGCGCCCCTGCTGGCCGATTTGGGCATGGGTAACGCCACCCTCAAAGCCCACGTGGAAAGCAGCGAGCACTACGGCCCCCTCGGCAACGACAAAGTCACCCTGCTCTTCAACGCCAACAAAGGCGGCCAGTTGCAGCCACTCTCGAAAGTGGCCTCCGGCGGCGAAATGTCGCGGCTGATGCTGACCATCAAGGCACTCACCGCACGCGCCGTACTGCTGCCCACCATCATCTTCGACGAGATTGACAGCGGCATATCGGGTGACGTGTCGGTCAAAGTGGGCCGCATCATGCAGCGCATGTCACAAACCATGCAGGTGATAGCCATCACCCACCTGCCCCAGATTGCCGCCCGTGCCAACCAGCACTACAAAGTCTACAAGGAAACCGACGACACCCAGACCGCATCGAACATCCGTGCCCTCAACGACGACGAACGCCGACACGAAATTGCCGTGATGCTCTCGGCCGAGCCGCCGACCACCGCAGCACTGCAGACCGCCAGCGAACTGATGGCCCTCTGAGCCCAGCCCACCAAAACAAGCCACACCACTGAACCAAAACAAGACAAAACGCCCATGACCATACGCCCCATACGACCCCTTGCGACGCTGACAATCCTCATGCTATGTGCCGTCACGACCCTTCAGGCGCAGCAGCAGACATTCCCCACCGACTATTTCAAGCACCCCCTCCAACTGCCCGTCTCGTTGGCCGGCGACTTTGCTGAGATACGCCCCAACCATTTCCACTCCGGGCTCGATCTGCGCACCGGTGGCAAAGAAGGCGAAAAGGTCTACGCCCCTGCCGACGGCTACGTGTCGCGTATCAACATCTCGGCATGGGGAGGCGGCAAGATACTGTATATCACCCATCCTAACGGTTACCGCACCGTCTATATGCACCTCAGCGCCTTCTGCGGAGAGATAGCACAATTCGTACACAACTACCAGTACGACCACCATGTCTACGCATTCGACATCGACCTGCCCAAAGACTCCATCAAAGTCAAACAAGGCCAGCTGGTGGCCCTCACCGGCAACACCGGAGGTTCCAGCGGGCCCCACCTGCACTACGACATCCGCTACGCCTCCAACGACCAAGCCATCAACCCCCTCTACTTCGGCATCCGCTACAGCGACCCCATCGCGCCGACCATCGACAACATCAAGATCTACCCCGCCAACAGCAGCACGACCATCAACGGCAAGAATGCCGAATGGTTCCTCAACCAGCCAAAGAAGAACAGCAAAACATCCAACAGGCAAGACACTATCGCCATTGCCGGCCGCTTCTACACCGGCATCTACACCTACGACCGCATGGAACAAGGCTCATCCAGCAAGAATGGCGTGGAGAAGATAGAGCTGTATGTCGACGGCGAGCTGTTCCACCGCTACCAGGTGCCGTCGTTCATGTTCGAAGAGACACGCGCCATCAACGCCATCATCGACTATCCGCAGTACCAGCGCAACCGCAACTACTACATCGTCACCCGCCACCTGCGAGGCAACCGCAACCACTGGAGCGCAGCCTACCGCGACAACGGCTACCTGCAGTTTGACGACAACGGCATCCATCGACTTGAATACCAAGTCAGCGACTACAAAGGCAACATCACCAAGCGCACCTTCTATGTCCGCTCGCTGCCACTGCCCGACGAGACCAAAGACAGTCTGAGAAACATACAGGCGCAAGGCGACCCCATCATCTATTTCAAGCCCTACACCTTCAGTCGAGACGGATTCACTGTCGTCATGCAGCCCTACACCGTCTATGAGAACGACGAAGTGCTTTTCACGCAGAGCACCGATGCCGCCCGACTGTCGCAGCGCTACACGCTGTCGCTCAAGCGGCACCCCCTGCCGCCGCACCAGAGTTTCAATGTCGGCATCCCCATTCCCGAGAAAGTGCCGGCATCGCTACGATCCAAGCTCACCATTGTCTGCATCAACGGCAAGAGCACCAGCGCCTGCACCACCACTATCGATGGCGACCGGCTGACGGCGTCGACCCGTTCGTTCGGCAGCTTTGCCGTCCGGTTGGACACCGTGGCCCCCAGTGTGACGCCCGTCAATTTCGGCAACGGCAAACGGCATAGCGCATCGACCCTTGTCGTCAAGATAGGCGACAACCTCACCGGAGTGGTGGCCTACCACTGCTACATCAACGGCGAATGGGTGCTTGCCGAGCACGACGGCAAAACCGCCACCCTCACCGCGTCGGCAAGCACACTCAAGAAAGGCAACAACAAAGTGACATTCGTCGTTACCGACGCCGTCGGCAACAGCGTCGAACAGACCTGGACCCTAGTCAAATCCTGACCCCATGCGCATCTATCTTGTAGGATACAGCTATAGTGGCAAGACGACCATGGGTCGCGAGCTGGCGCGACTGCTCGGCTACCGCTTTTTCGACACCGACAAAGGCATCGAAATCAAATACCACACCACCATCAACATGTTCTTCAGCCGCTATGGGGAACCCGCCTTCCGCATCATCGAGCAACAGATGCTGCACAGCACCGCCGACCTGGACGATGTGGTCATTGCCACCGGTGGCGGAGCCGCCTGTCATGGCGACAACATGCAGTTCATCCTCGACCACGGCATAGCCATCTACCTTCAGATGAGCCTGGAGCAGATACTGCAGCGCATAGCGCGAGCCCGCAAGGGGCGACCGTCGTTGAAAGGGATGGACGACGAGCAACGTCGGCAGTTCATCAGCCGACAACTTTCCGACCGTATCGGCTACTACCAGCGGGCGCACATCAGTTTTCCCGCCATGGATGCCGAACCGCAAGCCCTATTGGAAGCCTATCAAAATTATCTTGCCAGCAGCCCTCGAGCCGACTAGCCCGAACGCCTCACCCCCCGGCATTCAGTTCCTGCCATGAAGGCAGCGCCACGCTGCGCAATGCCCCATCCTCGACATGCAGACAACACTGCATCTGTCCGTTGGTGAGCAGCAGATAGGGCACCCCAAGCACCAGATTGTAACGGCTGGCCTGATCGGCCACCCGCTGGGTCAGCGGCACCTCCTCACGCTTGCACTCCACAATCATGCGAGGGCGCACCTGCGCGTCGTAGACCACGATATCGCACCGCTTGGTGAGGCCGTTGAGGGAGATGGCCCCCTCCACCTGCATCAGTTCGTAGGGATAGCCCATGCGGTCGTGCAGGAGCGCGATGGTCTGTTGGCGCACCCACTCCTCGGGTGTGAGCGCCACCCGTCGGCGGCGCACCGGATCGAATATGTCGCCTCGAGAAGCCATCAGATCAATAGCTGCCGCCTTCGCTTTCAACCTCCTCCTCGATGACCGGGCCATCGGGACGCTGTTGTTGTCTCAAGCCATTGTTGATTTTATAGGAGAAACCGATGGTGACCGTCGGTGAGAGGCGTTTGGAACGCGACACACGGCTGAGCTGTTCGGTGAAAGTCTCGTGGCCCCAGCCGCCGGTGCAGAAAAGGTCGCCCACACGCAGGTTGATGGTGCCACGTTTCTGGAGCACATCCTTCTTGACAGCCAAATCGAACCAGTAGCTGGCGTACATCTCGGTCTGCAAGTCGAGCCACGGCGCCCAGTATTGGCCGGAGAACTGGACTGTCCAATCGTGCGGCAGCATCATATAGGAGCTGAATTTACCGCTAGCCTGGAACGCCTCGGTGCTTTTGTTGTCGAGCAGTTCCGTACCCTCGATACGGTTCTCGTAGAGGTTGATGCTGACGTTCAGCTTCCACCACTTGGCCACCTGCCAGTCGACGATGAATTCCAGACCATAGTTCAGACCGCGGTTCAGATTCTGCGATGTCGACGCCCAGTAGCCGTCGTACTCGCTGTTGTAAGGCTCCCACGAAGCGTAGTGGGCCGCGCTTAGCGAATCCCACACAAATCCGTAACGGGTCAGCATGTTGTTGGTTTGGCGGAAATAAGCCGAAGTGAAGATGTTCACCTTGTTGAATCCCAAGTTGTAGGACAATTCGAAGGCGTTGGTGAATTCCGGATCCAGATTAGGGTTGCCGAAGCCCAATTCCTGACCCTCGCGGACATCCATATAGGGGTTCAGGTCCCACATGTGGGGGCGGTGCACGCGACGGCTGTAGCTCAGCTGGAAGCTCTGCATCTTGTTGATTTCATACGAGATGTGCAAAGTCGGATACAGCTGCCAGTATTCCTTGTTCACCTTTGTGTCGGGATGGTTCAGGTCGGTGCCGTCGGTCAGCGCAAATTCGCCGCGCAGACCCGCCTGCAGGGAGAGCCGGTCGGTCAGTTTGCCGCCATAGGTGGCATAGACCGCGTGCACCTGCTGGGTGTAGTTGAAATGGGTGGACGAGGAGCCGTCGTAGTAGCGGTTCAACTGATGGGCGGTATCGAAATCGCTGCGATAGTATACCGCATCCTGGTCCGGCCAGTCCATGCGGCCCTCGTAGCCCGTCTCCAACTTCCAGCCGTTATCGAAAGGATGCGCGTAGTTCAGCTGCAAATTGAGGGCGTTGTGCTTGTTGTGCGATTCCGACTCGCGTTTGTAGTAATGGCCCCAGATGGTCGAGCTGTCGTTGGCGGGGCTCATGTTGTAGAGCTGTTCCTGGAGCCCTTCGCCATGCACACGACGAGTGCTGAAGGTGGCGTCGGCCGTCAGTTCCTGGTCCGGCTTGTTGAATTTGTGCGTGTAGTGCACATTGAAGCTATGGTTAATGTTGCGGTTGTCGCTGACGCCCGTCTGGTGATAGTTGAGCAGTCCGTTGTTGAGCAGGTCGGTCGAATACATGTCGCTCGACCGATGGCGGTTGCCGCCACGCAGCTGATAGGAAGCCAGCAGGCTGTTATGTTCGTTGAAGAAGTATTCGCCACCGATTTTCATGCTACCCATCGTATTGCCGCCCACACTGTACTGGTCGTTGGTGTCGTGCGACCAGGCGACGCCGTTGCGCAGACGCTCGATGTTGCTATGTCCGATATGGCCACGGCTGCGACGGCCGCCATCGGCATTGAAGAAGATGTTGTACTTCTCGGTGGTGTAATTCAAGTTGACCGTAGCCATGGCCGTGGGGATGATGCGGTCCATATCGTCGGGGTAGTCCGAACGGAGGAACGCCAGCGGCATGCCCGCATTGAGCGACACCATGCCGTTGAGGCCCATAGCCGCCGAAGCCTTATCTTTCAGTTTGATATTGATGATGCCCGACATGCCCTCCGGGTCGTATTTGGCCGACGGGTTGGTGATGACCTCCACGCTCTCCACGCTCGAAGCCGGCGTCTGTTCCAGCAGGCTCTCCAAGTCGTTGCCCACCAGTTCGTAGGGGCGGCCGTTGATGAGCACCTTGACGTTGGTGGAGCCGCGCAGGCTCACGTTGCCGTCGTTGTCGATGGCCACACTGGGCACATTCTGCAGCACGTCGGTAGCCGTGCCGCCGCTAGCCACGATATTCTTGTCCACGTTGACCACGCGCTTGTCCAGCTGGTACTCCACCATGGTCCGTTCGGCGCTGACCACTACGGCATCGAGCGCGGCCGAAGCTGGTGTGATAACCACCTTACCAACCTGAGCGACAGGCTGTTTTTGCGACAGTGTCACCCGTTGGGGCAAAATATAGGAGGCGTAGCCCATGAAGGTGACACGCAGCAGGTAGCTGCCGTAGGGAGCCGAAAAGGTGAAGGCCCCCTTGGAAGAAGTCATGGCACCGACACCCGGCACAAGGCTCGAATCCACAGGATTGAGCAGCACCACCGAGGCATATTCCACACCCGCCGATGTCTTTTGGTCGATTACCGTTCCCGAAATAGTACCCTTCTGGGCGAAGGCGCCGATGGCGCACATCACCATCACAGCTGTCAGAGCCAGTCGTTTCATCATATATCTAAAAGCTAATTATCTACAAATTATTATCGTTTCTTATTCTTCCTTCTTTTTAGGCTGCCGCACGTAATGAGGCATTTCAAATGGAATCTCGATCGAATATTCGATCAGACCGCCAAAGGCGCCGTTTTCTTCAAACCAGGGGGTCTGATAGATGAGTTTTTTCACCTTTGAGCCGTCGTCGAGCGTTTTCTCGATGGTGTAAGCATTCAGCTGCTGGTGTTCCAGCAAGCCTTTCAGTTTGGTCTTGGCCGGTTCGGGATGGCAGTTCATCAGGTTGTAGCCCACAATTTTCTTACCATGGCTGTTGACATCGGCCGAATGCTGGTTCATGTCCAGAATATTGCCATCCACATCGCACACCGTGATGGCCACATTTTTCAATCCTTCAAAATATTTGTCCATATTGAGCGTTTCGTTAAAATAATTATTGGGGGTCTAGTCTTTCTAGTCGGGATAGTCTCTCTAGTCGGGATAGTTTATTGAGTACGGGGAGGGGGTTTCTTGAGGGGGAGGGGTAAAAAAGAAGGGTGGATTTCGCGACGAAACCGGCACCCTTCCATTTGATGATAATCGCTTGATGCGAAGAATTTACTTGGTGTTCAGAGCAGCCAATGCAATGCTGTAGAGCTTGGAGTTGACGCTGTCGCCGCGGCTGGTGAGCACGCAGGGCACCTTGGCGCCGACCACCATGCAAGCCAGTTCAGCGCCGGCGAACTTGGTGCAAGCCTTATAGAAGACGTTACCCGTTTCGATGTTGGGGAACAGGAGACCGTCGGCGTCGGCAGCCACTTCGCTGGTCAGCTTCTTGGTCTGAGCGCTTTCCTTGTCGACAGCGCAGTCGAGCGACAGCGGACCGTCGACGATAGCGCCCTTGATCATGCCACGCTGGCTCATCATGCCCAGCCAAGCACCTTCGGCGCAAGCGCGCATGCCGACGCTTACCTGTTCGGTGGCGGCGATGACGGCGACTTTCGGTTTGGCGATTTCGAGACTCTTGGCTGTGCTGATGATGTAGTTCAGCATGGCCTGTTTCTGTTTGAAATCGGGTTCGGGGATAATGGCCACGTCAGAGCAAACGAGCAGTTTGTGGTAGGCGGGCACCTGGAACACAGCGATATGGGTCAGCATATCGTTTTTCTTGCCTGGCATCAGACCCTTTTCCTTATTGAGGATGGCGCGCATATATTTGTCGGTACTCAGAAGACCCTTCATCAGGAAGTCGGCCTCGCCAGCATTGATCAGTTCGACAGCCTTGGCGCCAGCCTTGTTGTCGTCGGCCTCTTGAACCAGTTTGAACTTGTCGGGGTTGATACCTTCCTCGGCGCAAACTTTCTTGATGGTTTCGATGTCACCCACCAGCGTACCGTCGACAATACCCTTGTCGATAGCCAAACTTACGGCACCGATAGTGTGAGAATCATTGGCGTAAGCCGCCACCAATCTTTTCTTGCCTTTGGTTTTTACCAAATCAAGCAGTTGTTCCAATTTTGTAACCATATCGTTTTCAATTTGTTGTTATTAAATCCTTGAATTTTAAGAGTTACAAAGATACAACTTTTTTCCGTCTACGTAAAGGGAGAGGATATTTTTCTCTTCCTTTGCTGGAAAAAAATTCTTTTCCAGCTTGCGTTTTCTCTCAAAAAGTTGCGTTTCTTATTGGAACTCAGGCAGTCTGCCAACGATTGCCTCCTGTACTGAAGAAACCATGAATAAGACCCAAAATCCATGAGTCAATAATAAAATAATCCCCATCGGGATCGCTGTACATCACCGGATTGTTCCCGCAATAGGAATAGCGGTTGAAGCCCTGTGTTGAGAAAGGGCTCTACACCTGCGGGGCGGGGCTGAAGAAGCGTCCCAATACAGGGTCGTAGAGACGGGCGTTCACGTTGATGACACCAAACTCGTCGTAGTGCTCGTGGCCGGTGAATCCGCGGTGGAAGCGGAAACCTTCGTTGTGGCGGATTTGCAATCCGACACATCTTACTATAAGGATTTCTAATCCGTTTTCTGTTCTGCTTTCGTCATTCTCAATACATTATAATCAATTCAATCGACAACTGTCAAGGTGATAAAGTATAATGT
>CADBDA010000010.1 GCA_902793295.1 uncultured Bacteroidota bacterium | reverse complement strand
AGGAAAGGAATTACGGCCCGTATCTGCATCATAAATCTCAAAATATTCTGTAAATTGTGGCGCTTCGTTTAATAAAGATGGATTATCATAGGCATACCAGAAAAGGGGAGCAGCCGTACACGAAGATGCAATCCCGACTATTTTCAATGGCTGTTCGGTGTAACAATATCGCAGCACAATACCATGACCGGTATTAATTCCAAAACAAAGCGGAACGTAGTCATAAGGGTCAGATAGCCACTGTTCGCTCCACCACTGGTAGTGGTAGATGGTGTCCCTCCCGCGTATGGTATCACCCACACGATAATAATACTGGTGCTGTGCCTGTGCCGCGAAACTTGCCACAACAAAAACAATCTCTATTATATATGCCAATCGTTTCATGTTCTTTATGTTTTAAGGTTGATTCCTATAATATTATCTGGAAGTGCAATTGATGTTATTCACCTTCGGAGCCAATACATCGCCGTGTATTATTTTGCAGTCGAACTTCTCTCTGCAGACGGTATACGGAGACCATTCATATTTGGACGAGTAACCATCTGAAACATATAAGAAAGGACCAAGATTTGCACATTGGGTATTGGAAAGCAACGTCTTCGTAAAATAATTCAATTTTGACGGAGTCACATAGTCATAACCCAAAGCTAAAGAGGTGTTCTGACTGTTATAATTGTCCAAGGACAACAATATGCAGTTGTCTATCTGGTAAAAATTCATAGGGGGAGTCGGCGGTAAAGGAATCTCGGCAAGGATGCTTCCTGTTTGATTCGTGGGCAGTTGGGTTCCCGAAAGTAACAGATGCAGTTCGGATTGGGATGTGCTGTATCGTATATCTCGAAGTCTAAATCCATCAATAGCATTTATATTTTGTACATTTAGTGTATACACGGGAGAGATTCCCATCGCTCCAACCGTTAAGGCCATATCGTACACATTGACTAAGATTGAATTCATAGCATAAGAATACGCTTTATTTGCCACGGCAATCATATCACCAGTGACAGGAGTCATGACAAACCTGAGGCTGTCGTGCCAATAACCGTTATTATGTGGAGGATATAGGTAGAAATGGTTTTCTATTCCTCCGCCAAACATGTTTGTCCTGTCGTGTATCCTGTAGCTTTCGCTGGCATAGGCAGTCTCCTTTGTACCTGCTGCTACCACGTAGTTATCAGTCACACACACATGGGTCAGCCGGTCATACACAGTATTGTTCCCGAAAGGAATCCCCATCTCATACTGCCATCCCGTCGAAAATCCTTGTCGGCCGGTGATGTCTATCAAGCACCACCGACGTTTCGCCGCTCCGTCGGTATTGGCCCCCGTGACGGCTATATGGAATTCGGAATTTTCTTCGTGTACGGCCAAACTGTAAAGCGTGTCCACAAATAGAGGATCGCATTTGAAATCGTCATATATGTAGTAATCTACACTGCCGTTTATAAATGATGAGATTTCAAACCATCCCCATATCCCACGTGCGGTTTGTCCTGTTTGGTATCCGCAGAAGTATACTCTCGAGTCATGTATGACAAAATCCAGTACATAGATGCTTTGGTCGATAGTCGCATTCATCACCGTCATGCTTTCGTCGGCATAGGCAAAAAAATGGGAGTCAACCGTTTCTATATAACTGACAGTGGCTGGGTAAATGTATTCTCGGACAATGGTTTTCTGTATCTTGTCAGAATACTTCACCTCAGTGATTCGATTCTGCGCTTCTGCATTCTCTGTTAAAGCTGGCGTCAATATCATGACAAGTAAAAATGCATGGAGTAGTTTTTTTTTCATTGTAAAATTGTGTTAGTTGTTGTGATTTAGGTGTTTATTGCAAAAAAAGATTTCACTGATTTTTGCAAATATATAATATATTTTTGATAAAAGCAAATTTCTGAATAAAAATTACTTCATTTGCTAAGAATGTAGACTTCGGGAATCTCGATTTTTGGAAATCAATGGAATGCCTATCCCACCCACTTCTCTGTATCTAACCTTTGGGGTGCTAAAAGCATTAAGCTTTGTTGTAAACATCAGGGCGTAGCCGCAGGGCTTGCCCTATGCCGCGGGCGGCCAGATAGACCATAAAGGCAGTCCAAAGTGTGTTGTTGCGTTCGTAATCGGTCGAAATGTCTTGTATATGGCAGATACCATAGTAGATGCCGAAAAAGGCCATTGTGGCAATGAACATGGAGTTGCGCATGGTGCGCGATGCTGTGGCTCCCACGAAGATGCCGTCGAACAGGAAGGCGGAAAAACCGCAGACGGGGATGATGAGTACCCAGAAAAGATAGGGGCGGGTGGCGTCGATGACGTTTTTCTTGTCGCTAAATATCAGCAGGAATTCGTCGCCCCACAACGCATAAAGGCCGGTAAAAAAGAGGGTTATAGCAAGTCCCCACAGCAGCAGGTGGCGTACCGCCTGTACCAGCGACTGCCTATTGTGGGCACCTATGTAGCGGCCTACGAGCGATTCGCCGGCATAGGCAAAACCGTCCATGATGTAGCTGAAAAGCATGAAGAACTGCATGAGCAAGGCGTCGACAGCCAGCACTTGGTCGCTGATTCGGCCAGATTCCGAAGTGATGAAGGTGAAGACTGCTGCCAGACAAACGGTGCGAAGGAAAATGTCGCCGTTCACTTTGAAGAACTGCCGCATGGCATGCCATTGCAGGGTCTTGCGTATGAAAGTGGGCGAGAGGTGACGGCGGAATAATTTGCCATAGCGGAACACCAGAAAATAGAGCCCTATGGCCAATCCGCTGTATTGGGCAATGACGGTGCCCAGCGCCACACCTCGAATGTCCCAGTGGAACCCCAGCACAAAGACCAGACTGCAGACGATATTGACCACATTGATGATGATGGCTATCCACATCGGCAGGCGGCTGTTCTGCATGCCTATGAACCATCCCTTCACTGCATATAGCCCCAAGGTGGCGGGGGCTGCCCAAATGCGTACAAAGAAATAGCTGATGGCCATTTCCAGTACGGCATTGCTTCCGTTGAAGATGGCTTTTGAGAGCAACGCAATGGGATACTGCAACAGCAGGAGCGTGACAGCGATGGCCAGGGCAATGGCGAATGCCCGTAAAAAGACGCGCACCGCCTCGTCGAGGCGGCGCGCACCGTAGGCTTGTGCCGCGAATCCACTGGTACCCATGCGCAGGAAACCGAAGTTCCAGTAGATAAGGTTGAAAATCTGTGTGCCGATGGTTATGGCTCCGATATGCGACTCGCTCAGGTGTCCCACAATTGCGGTGTCCACCATGCCCAACAGCGGAACGGTGATGTTCGTGATGATGTTGGGCAACGCCAGTTGCAATATCTTTTTGTTCATTGCATTAGTCTATCTCACATTCGGCCACATTGAGTATTTCGCGGGTTCCCTTCTTGCCGATGACGGCTACGATATGGCTTTTTTCAAGATTCCAGTCTTCGCGGAACGTTGTGTAGCTGAATCGGGCTACACGTTTCTGTCCGGCAGCACCGTTGCAGTCCACGTCGGCGCCCCACACGTCGGTGATGACATCGCGGAGCACATGGTTCTGCACGTAGTTGCTGTCCTTGCCTTCATGGTTGGCTTGTATGGTGACAATACCGTCTTCCATGAGCAGGAGGGTGAGCGTCAGCTCGTCGTTGACTTGCTGCAACATTTCCAAATTAACGGTGATGTCGATGGCGTCGTTCTGCAGCTCAGCGGCAACGGCCACAGCCACGTCGGCATCGCCGTTGATGATGTTGTCCACGCGCTCGTTGACACCGCTGGTGGGGGTGAACAGATCCCAGTTGGACCCGACTTTTGTGCGGTTGATGATGGCGGAAGGATATTGTCCGGCATCGAACACACCGAAATAGTGGCTCCAGATGTCGCCGTCGGCACAACGCAGGTCGGCGTCGCTACCATAGGGACGGGTGAACACGCTGCTGTCGTGGATGGATACGGCAATCAGCGATCCGTTGTACTGTGCCACAGCGGCGGTGATGATCTGGTCGGCGTCGGGACAGTTGATGCAACGCACACCGGTGTATTTCTCAATGATGGCACGCTGGCTGTGGTCAGCAACGCCTTCGCCGTCAAACCATTGGCCTGCAGCTCCGGAAAAGATCAGGTAGTTGTCCTCTTCTATCTTGTCGCATGAAACCATGACCATGGCGCAGGCAACAATTGCCATCAGGGTTTTGTATAATTTTTTCATTGATGAGTCTCCTTAAAATGATGTTGTTAAACTGAATGTCAGTCCGTTGCTTGCAGGCACGTTGCGACACACGCCACCGATGCAGATGATGCCTTCGCGCTGTTTGCCGTAGCCCACCTGCAGACGGGTGGCGCCTTTGGTGTAGCCCATCGAAACGTTGTAGTAGTTGCCCACACCGTCTTTGTAGGCGTACTGGTCGCTGACCGACACAAACCAGGCACTGGTGAAGTTGTATTCCACCAATCCCATGATCCAGTCGCCGCAGCGTTTGTCGTCGACGGCGGCATCGTATTTGCTGTCACTGCCCATCCATTCGGCTTCAAAGCGAATGCTGTTCTTCTTGTTGATTTTCCAGGTCAGGTCGCCTACCACCACATGGTTGTGATGGATGTCGCCGGCATGGCCTTCAATGATGGGGTTGAACACGACATAACCGTAGGTGGCGGCAAATTTCACCTTGCTGCTCAGTTTTTTGGAGACTTCCACACTCACATCGCCATAGTAGGTGTCGCCTGTGCCGAAGAAGGTCGAGGTGTAGCCGTCGGTTCCACGGCCGCCGATGCGTGTGGTGTCCAGACCTTTGATGAGCGAGGCGTTGAGGTGAATGTCGGTGCCATATTTGCCGCCCAACAGGGTCTCTTTCTTGAATTTGTACATGAAGTCGCCCTGCACTCCCATTTCGCCCATGCTCTGGGTGGCATAGGGGTACATGCTCAAGAAGGCATAGGTGTGCTGTTTCGAGATGGCGGGGGTGTAGTTGATGTAGAGCATTTCCTTGTAGGCCTCGGTGCGTACCGACCGGAAGCCCATATTGTCCACTCGTTTGGCTTGGATGTTGGCACTGAGTCCTTTCTTGGAATAGCTGGCACTGAGCCAAAGCACGTCGCCTTCACGATAGATGTAATCGTTCAGGTCGTTGGGGTCCTGACTTTTGTGGGCATATTCGGCCTGGAGTCCGAATCCGCCGTGGGCCAAATCCAGCCGTACGGCACTGGTGGCCACATTGCGGGGCAGGTTGAGTTTGAATCCGCTCACGTCGGCTAGTATCACCTCGCTGTTGTCCTCGTATTTGCTGACGAACGAACCGCCCAGTGTGACGCGGGTCTTGCCCTCGTTCCACGCGGCGACCAATTCGTTGAGGCTCACCTCGGCGTCAACACCGCGAACCAGTCCGCGCGATTCCCAGAAATAGCGCTGCTGTCCGATGACCCCTTTCAAGATGATGCCTCTGAAAGGACGGTACATCACATCGATGCCGCGCAGGGCGTTGTCGATGCCCAGATAGCGGTCTTCGTAGGCACGAAGGGTCATGCCGTTGCCGAACTGCTCGTAGAAGTGTCCGGCGGTGACGGCAAAATTCTGGGTCTTATAACTTACAAAATAATTGGCTATGCCTTGTCCTTCATAGTCGGGACGGAAACCCAGCATGGGGCCCAGGTAGCCTTCATAGCGCAGTCCGGCGCTGAAATTGCCATTGGTGTAGAGTATGTCGGCACGGGCATTGGAGAGCAGTTTCTGCGGCACGTCTTCGGAGCCGATGACGGTGTCGCGGCGCGAAATCTGGCCGTCCAACTGAATGTTGCCGGTCACTTGTCCGCCCAGCAGTCCTTGTGCCATGACAGAGGCACCGCCGGCCATGGTCAGGGCTGCCAGCAATAAGGTATGTCTAAATTTCATGATCTTGCTTCGGTGTTGGTTTCTACGATGACTACTTGAGGGCTGCTTTCACTTGTTCAAACAACTCCTCTTC
This sequence comes from uncultured Bacteroidota bacterium, assembly GCA_902793295.1. Classification (GTDB taxonomy): domain Bacteria; phylum Bacteroidota; class Bacteroidia; order Bacteroidales; family P3; genus Colimorpha. The sequence continues at coordinate 72,368 of CADBDA010000010.1, read as the reverse complement.
GCTGCCAGGCTGGTAGCCTTTGTGCTGCCACACTATCTCACCTTCGGCGTTGATGATGAATGTGTAGGGGACATCGGCGCCCACATTCATGGCACGGGCCAGGTCTTTGTTCTGGTCCAGATAGACCTCGTAGGGCCAGTCTTTGCCGTCCACCCAAGGTTTGACACGGGCTGCGGAACGGGAATCGTCAATCGAGATGGCAACCAACTTCACTCCGGTCTCTTCCTGCCAGTCTTCGTAGACTTCCTTGATGGCGTCGAGTTCGGTGTTGCAGGGCTTGCACCATGTGGCCCAGAAACTTAGAATGACAACACCTCCGTAATTCTGGATGACAGACGATTGTACGGTCTTGCCGTCCAACGATTTCAGGTTGATGTTGTCGGGCATTTTTGCGTTTTGTGCCATGCCAAGGGTGATGCACATCATGGCTGCAATGGAAAGGATGATTCTTTTCATGGTGTTATGTTTTTTTGTTTGATTTTCGTAATTGTTTGCTGTTAAGGATCTATTATTAATGTATAATATATATAAAATAGTGGCCGATAGGTGCTTGTTTTAATATTAGTATTTCTTTGCTGCTTATTCTTGCAACATCAGGATCAGTTGCATCAGGTCGTCGCGGTAGCCGTTGTCGGGTAGTTGTCGGGCGCTTTGGCGTGCCTTTTCCAATTCGGCATTCAAGTGTTGGCGTGCCACATCCATCATGGCCGGGGTGGCTATCATGGTTGTGAGACGGTCGATGTCGCTGTCATCCAGATGAGTTTGACCCAATAACGAGGAAATCTCTTTTTTCGTATGCGAGTCGGCATGACGCATGGCCAGGATGAGCGGCAGGGTGGCTTTGTGTTCGCGCAGGTCGTTGCCTTGGGGCTTTCCGGTGACGGCGGTGGGCAGGTAGTCGCGCAGGTCGTCGCGCAGTTGGAAGGCCATGCCGATATGTTCGCCAAAGTCTCGAGCGGCATGACGAATGGCTTCGTCGTCGGTGGCAAAGATGGCCCCGGTTTCGCAGCATGCGGCCATGAAACAGGCGGTTTTTTTGCGGATGATGCTGTTATAGGTCTCTTCACCGATGTCGTAGTGGCCGCAGCATTCTTGTTGCAACAGTTCGCCCTCGGTCATGTCGATAACCGTACGGTTGATGATCTGTGTCACCTCTGGTTTGTTGGCAGCGTTGATGGTCAGCATCACCTGTGCCAGGTAGTAGTCGCCCACCAGCACGGCAATCTTGTTGCTCCATTGTTTGTTGACGGTAGGCTGTCCTCGTCGGGTGTCCGATTCGTCGACCACATCGTCGTGGATGAGTGTCGCATTGTGAAGCGTTTCAATGGCTGCACTGACAGCAAAGAGTGGGTGGTCGGCTTCGGCATGGAGGGGGAAGCCGCAGCAGCAGGCTGAGAGAAGCGTGAGTAGCGGCCGCAGCTGTTTCCCGTTGTGGGAAATCAGATGACGGTTGATGCTACGGATAATCGGCACTTCGCTGTCAATCATCTTGTCACATGCCTCGTGGAAGCGCTGAAGGGGTAGGGCGATATGTCTTTCTATTTCCTGAAGATTCATCTAGTCAATGTAGTGTATTGGTTCCTGTGGTGGTCACTAGGGCGATTGGGGTGCCCAATGCGTCAGTTATGGAGATTTGGAAGACTGCCTGCAGTCGACCTTTTTTGATGCAGTGGGTGGTGGCTGTCAGTCGGTCGCCTTTGGCTGCGGCAAGGTAATGGATGGTCGATGACGAGGTGACCCAGTGCAGCTGTACGTCATGGTGCGGGTCCGTTTCCTTCACCGTGTCGACATGGACGGCCACGGCAAATGCATAGTCGGCCAACGTGAAGAGCACGCCGCCCATCACAGCGCCTTTGGCATTGCGGTGGTGTTGCTGCAGCGCGATGCAGCACACGACCTCTTCGTCGGTCACCTGCTCGATGACGATGCCGGTCTGACGGGTGGCGTAGAGGTCGTTGGCAAACAGGTTGCGTAGACGTTCAATCAGTTCCATTGTTGTCGTAGCGTGGAGGGATGCGTACTGATGGCTTATTTGGAGGGGAAGGCCTCATTGTAGAGTGTCGACATCTTGTTGTATAGCGTTTTCGACACCTTGCTCAGCGGAAGGCGCAGCTGGTTGTTGATGCGACCTTCTATTTCGAGAAGCGCTTTGATGCCGCCGGGATTGCCCTCTTCGAAGATGGCGTTCATCAGCGGCAGCATGCGGTTGTGGAGCGGCAGCGCTTTTTTGAAGTCGCCCTTCAGTGCATAGTGTACCATGTCGCTCATCTCTTTCGGCAAGGCGTTGGCCATCACCGAGATGACGCCACAGACACCTAACGACATCATGGGCAGCGTCAGGGCGTCGTCGCCCGAAATGACACTGAAATTTGCGGGTTTGCAACGCAGTATCTCCATCACCTGCGACATGTTGCCCGAAGCCTCCTTGATGCCGACGATGTTGGGGCATTCCTCGGCCAGTTGGAGGGTGGTCTCGGCACTCATGTTGCACGAGGTGCGTCCGGGCACATTGTAGAGTATCACCGGCACGGGCGACACGTCGGCAATATTTTTGAAGTGCTGAATAAGTCCCCGCTGTTGCGGCTTGTTGTAATAGGGACACACTGAAAGGATGCCGCTGATACCGTCAAAGTTGGTCTGGCTGATGGCGTCGGTGACAGCACGTGTATTGTTTCCGCCCATACCCAAAACGATGGGTTTGCGGCCGTTGACGGTCTCGATGATGAATTGGCAGAGCGCCGCACGTTCGCTGTCGCTCATGGTGGCGGCTTCGCTGGTGGTGCCCAGCGCCACTATATAGTCCACGCCCGAATTGATGACATGGTCTATCAGTTCCTCCAGTTTGCTGAAGTCTATGGTTTCCTGCTTTCTGAATGGCGTTATCAATGCAACGCCGGTTCCTGAAAAAATGTTTTTTGCCATATTTTTAATGCGTTATGTATTCGTTTGGATGTTGTAAATGACTGTTTGAGTTTTTTCTTGTGTGCTAAGGTTCTGGTGCGTTGGCGACTTTTCAGCTGTCGCTGTTCGCTTTGTGGATCATGGTCAGGTATTTGACAATCTGTTCTATATAGTCCTTGAAATCCATCACGTCATTGCCTTGTATGGCGAGGTCGTACATTTCCATGTTGCCCTCGTCGTGTTCCGCCTGGCTGTTGCTGTAGCCCACCTTGAGATTGGCGTCGGTGAGGGCGGTGATGTATTTCCCGAAGAAGTTGGGCTGCTCGGTGGTGTCGATGATGAGGTCGTAGTGCTGTTGGGTGAAGGTGTCGACAACGCCTTCCTTGGGCAGCCCCATATAATTGAAATCTTCCTTCTCGTGGCAGATAGTGGTCCGGGTGTGCGAGAAGATGTAGTTGATTTCGTATTTGTCGGGGTGGAATCCGATCAATGAGATGGTCTTCCCTTGGCTTTCCTGGGCGGAAATGAAACGGTGGATGAGGCTCCATCGTTCGGCATCGCCCACGGTGAAGATGATTCCGATGGTTTTGATTTGCTCCCAGTTGTCAATGCGTTTGTCGCGCTGACGCTCCATGAGATTCCGTAATTGCCTTTGTTGGTACTTTTTAAAGAAAAACTCAAACATATATACTCTTTTTTATTGCGATTATCTAAAATTGAAGTTCGGTCTGGCGGTTCAGCTTGTAGCTTTTGCGATGCAGAGGGGTGGTCCCGTACTGCTCGATGGCGGCGTAGTGTTTGGGTGTGGGATAGCCTTTGTTCTGATCCCATCCGTATTGTGGGTAGTGTAGGTGCTGCTCCTTCATGTAGTCGTCTCTGTAGGTTTTGGCCAGAATGGATGCGGCTGCAATGGACATGTATTTGCCGTCGCCTTTCACGATGCACTCGAAAGGCAGGTCGGTTTCGTTGTAGAAACGGTTGCCGTCGATGAGCAACATCTGGGGCGCGGTCTTCAGCTGTTTGACGGCCAGGTTCATGGCATGGAATGAGGCCCGCAGTATGTTGGTCTGGTCTATCTCGTTGTTGTCGACTGCCGCTACAGCCCATGCTGTGGCGTCGTGTTCTATCTGTTCGCGGAGCGTGTAGCGCTGTTTTTCGGTCAGCTGTTTGGAGTCGTTGAGCAGTTCGTTGCTGTATCCGCGAGGCAATATGACCGAGGCCGCATAGACGGGCCCGGCAAGACATCCGCGTCCTGCTTCGTCGCATCCTGCTTCTATGAGATCGGGCGTATATGAGGCTTCTAACATATTGATGACGGTCGTTTTACTATTTCTATTTTGGTTGTTGGAATCAGTTGGCAATCCAAACGCTCAGTGCGGTGCATAGTATCAGTAGCCAAATGATGGTTTCGTTGATCCATTTGCGTTTGCGATCGATGAGGATGAAGGCGGTGGCAAGGGTTCCGAAGGGGATGGCCATCATTTGCGTGTCGATGGGAATGAGTTTGCCGTAGAGCGACATGATGACGACGGCGACCAATGGCAAGGCCATGACGCCTGTGTTGATTCGCTGGGCGGTGACTTTGTCGCGCGAGCCGATCTGCGACATCAGGCTGACCAGCAAAAGAAGCATAAGGGCCAGTCCAAGTATTGTGTTGGGTACAGAGATGAAGTCCCAACGGATGTGGACGTTGACTAGGTCAAAGCCGATCAGTATGAGCCAGTAGGAGAGTTTGTCGTCGAGAAAGGCGTAGGTGAAAAGAATGATGAGCGGTGCGATGAGTCCGAAGAAGCTGATAGCGATATGGCGCCAACGGTACAGCTTGTAGTAGACGAATACCAGCAGCAGGGGGACGATGTGGCTCAGGGCGGGCAGATAGAACAGCGCCGCCAATCCAATGCAGAAAGAAGCGTTGAAGTTGTTCTCCACTTCCAATGTGGTGGAACCGTGTGTGAGCAACTGGTTGCAGGCCAGCAGCACCGCCAAGTTGACAAACAGGATAGGGGTGAGGGTCATTGTGCTGGGATTCCAGCTCATGGCTAGCAGGTAGAGGTAGGTGGGCAGGAAACTGTTCGACGCCACCACCTTGTGGTTGTACAGCAGCACATTGAGCCACACGCCTTCGACCAGAACCAGCAGCAAGGCTAGGGCGGTATCCAGCCGTGGCGAGCCTGACAACCAGCCATAAACCAAGTCGTAGAGCGGTGCAAAGCACTGGCTGGCTTGGGGTGCTATGGGGTCAACAAAGGCCTTGCTCCACAGCGCGGCAGCCGTCAGCAGTATGATCAGTATCTGACCTAGAGAGTTGTATTTGAATAATCTCAGCATCCTCAGTTTTTAACCACTTTTGCAGTCCTGACACCGGTACGGTCATGGATGCGGATAAAATACACGCCTGCGTCCCACATGCTTATGTCGACCGTGGCTTCGGCGGTGATGGTAGACTGGCTCATGCGACGTCCGTCGATGGAGAAGATTTCCATCGTCTCGGGACGGTTGCTGCCGGTACGAACCGTGATGCGGTTGGCGGTGGGGTTGGGAAACACCACCAGCTGGGGCTGATGGGTGATGGCTTCTTCGATGCCGAGACGGTCGTAGGCGGCATTGACGGCGCGCAGGGCGTCGACTTTACCGTAGCCCCAACGGGGACTGACGCTGTCGTTGGCGTGCAGCATTCCGGTACGGTCGTCGTTGCGTGCAGTGGAGGTCAGTATCTCACGGATTTGTTCGAAAGTGAGGTTGGGATTGGCCTGAAGCATAAGGGCTACAATGCCGGTCACGGCGGGCGAGGACATCGAGGTGCCGCTCATTGTGCTCCAAATGTAGTTGCGTCCGCTGCTGAATGTCGATGTGACCACTTCATAGCTGCTAATGTTGTCGGTCCACGAGGAGATGGAAGAGACGACCAATACGCCGGGAGCCGATACTTCGGGTTTCTGGCGTCCGTCAAGGGTGGGGCCGTAGCTGGAGAAGCCGGCAATGTTGCCTGTCTGGTAGATGGTGTCGCGGTAGTAGTGGTCGGCGCTGTGGGCTGCAATCGAGAGGGTCTTCTCGGCGCAAGCGGGTTCCCCAATGCCGTATTCGTAGTCACCGTTCTCGCAGCCGTAAACATTCTGACTGGCAAAGTCGTTGCCGGTATTGCCTGCGTTGTTACGTACGTTGCCCACATTCCAGGCATGGACATGCACACCACTGTCTGCGGTGCATACCATCATCACCTTATAACGGTTGTTGCGTTCCACATTGAGCACAGCGTGCGAGCGTCCGTCGAGGGGGTTGGCGGCTTCGGTCATCACGTCGTAGTGGATGGTGTCGTTGTCCACCACGATGAATGTGTCCAGCAGGGTGATGTTGTCCTCGGTCGCATAGAGGGGGGCATAGGTGATTTGGGAGATATTGTTGCTTCTTACCAGGGCAAAGCCGACTTTGAATTGGTTGGGACCTTCGTTGTCGCCCCAGAAAAACAGTCCTTGTCCGATGCCGGAGCTCATATAGGTGGCAATCGAACGCATGGTGTCGCTGCCGTTGAAGGTGCGCTGCAGGTGGAAGCGGGCGTCGCCGTTGTTGCCTGCGCTTGTGACGAAGACTATGCCCGAGTCGGCATAGGCGTTCAGACTCTGGCTGAGCAGCGAGGTGCCGTCCAGGGTGCTGAAGGTGTACATGCCCCAGCTGCTGTTGATGACCAGTCGTTTGTTTTCGGCTTGGGCCACACTTTTCATCCATGCCACCTGGTCCAGCCAGTGCACTTCGTCCAGATACCACGTACCCAGCAGGAACTTGGCTCCCGGGGCTTGACCTATATATTTCCCGTTCTTGCCGTTGCCGCCACATATTCCAGCCACATGGGTGCCATGGGTGCCGTAGCCGTAGAGGTTGGAGGTGTCGCCCTGAGCGGCACGGACGGCGGAGTCGCCTACATATACGGTGCCGTAGTCAAAACCGGCGGGGGCGGGACCCGACAACTTGAATTGGTCCCAAGCGGCCACAATGCGGGGATTGTTCTTGTGGTTGATGTTGGGGTGCGTATAGTCGAACCCCCAGTCGGTGATGCCGATAAGAACCCCTTCGCCGTTGAAGGGCAAGGGCACACCGAGTCCGGCCTGCACGCTGTCGGTGCGAGTGTCCAGACGGGTCTTGTCCATCATGGGTGCCACATGGTGGGCCACACTGTAATAGGTGATGCCGGCAATGTGCTCCAGCTGTTCCAGCTGATTCAGTGGCACATGCATGCACACAATGTCGCTCACTCGCGAACTGATCTTGATGCCGTATCTTTCGACTGAGGAGGCGTTAAAGCTGTTGTCAACTTTGGCCATCACGCCGATGGTGGCTCCTTGACGGCTCTGTTGGATGGGATACTTGTCAAGGAATATTTTTGACATTTGACCGCCTTTTTTGGCTGTCTTCAGATGTTGGATAAGCGCGCGGGTTTCCAGACTGCTATTGTTTTGTGCAACAGTTAGCAATGCGCTGAAGGCAAAGAGAAAAAATACTATTTTTTTCATATTCTTTACAGAGTTTACAAACTGCAAAAATACAAAAAAAAGCTGATTTTTATGGTTTTCCTATATAAAAATTGTTTTTCTGTGTGCAGTGGATTGCTGTTTTTTATGCCAATTTTTTGAATTTCAATAGGAATAGGGGGGCAGACTAATGGATTTTGCGCTTCTCTTCGATTTCGAATTGCACCCACGATTTGCTGAGATCGAATATTTCGCCTAGGGGCCGGCTCAATTTCTCGACGAGCAGATGGGTGTTGTCCTGATGCTCTATGTGCTCCAGCTCTTGGGCCACTTGTTCCCAGTCGTGGGTGGAATCGAGCAGGGTGACAAAATTGTAGAGGTCGAAGTTGTTGATAACCATGTTGTCGATACCTTCTGTCTCGATTTTGGAATGGGCGCGGGCCAACTTGATTTCGCCGACTTCTTCCAGCACATGCAGGTACTTCTCGTAGAGCACATACTCGTTGAGGAGGAAGGCGACATTGCGGTTGTTGAGCATGTTCCAGATGCGTGTGGGCAGTGGGCGTGCCACAAAACGTCCCAGCATGAAGGCTCCGGCCTTGAGTCCGCTGAGCCCGCGTGAGATGCAGGCGTCGGCAGCTCTGCGGAAGAAGTCCACTTTGCGGTCGTTGCTGAGCAGGTTGAAGACACGCGACTGGTCCAAGTGGTCGCCCATCTTGCTTTCCAGCACTTGCTTGACATAGAGTTCGGCATTGTCTTCGTACCAGTTGTTAACCACCTCTTTGGCTGTCATGGGTTTGTCTTGCAGTTCGCAGCGTATCAGTCGGGCCAGCTTGTTGACGTCGGTGATGAACGATGCCTTGTCGGAGGTGACTATCGCCTGGTAGTGGCGATAGGCGTTCTTCATGTCTTCGAAGAATTCCACCTCGTTGGGTTCCAGTTTCACATCTTCGCCATTGATGTATTTGGTGAAGCGTGCCGGTTTGAAGTCGGCGACGCCTTTGTAGATGGTCTGGTGTTTGCTGCTGATGGTGATTTTGTCCAGTTCGTTGATAACCAGTCCTTGATTGTTGACCAGGCTGTTGCCTTCTTTCCGGATGCCGTAGTTCTGCAGGTCCATCAGGGCGGGGATGCCGTAGCCGCGGCAGGCGGTAACGACATGGATGGCGGCGGGTGTCATGCTGAGAATGGCGTCGAGTTCGCCGAGCGTGATGGTGTCTTCGGGCACAAAGCGTTCCTGGCACAGGCAAACGGAGGTGCCGTTCTTCTTCAGTTCCTGCGCCTGTTGTGCCGAAAAACAGAGGGTGGCGGTGATGGCGGTGCGTGGCAGCACGCTGAGGCCTTTGCCAAAGAAATCGAGTTGAGCCATCGATCGGTCGTCGATGGAATTGCTCACAATCTGTCGCAGATGGTAGGGTTTGATGAGTTCGGTGACATCGTGCTCCTCTATCACGCCACGTTCCAGCATGTCGATCGACGAGATGAGCGCGGCACGGCCGGTCATCTCCGATTTGTTGAGCTGCAATACGGCAAAGAGGCTCACCTTGCGGGGACGTGTCTCGACGGCAAATTCGATGGTGACAGGCGATTTGTGCCGTTGCTCAAGCGATTCCAGTAGCGGGTCGAAATGGAATACGGCCGGGTACTCTTCCTTGATTTCGCGACGGTCGTTATAGGAGATGTCGATTGAGGTGACGTCGCCCGTCATGATCTCTTCGCCGAAGATGTTGCGGTAACTCTCTATCTGACGGCCTTTACCGGTGCGGCTGTGATGGCTGTAGAGAACGCCGGGGTACGACTGCTCGTTTCCGATGGTCCATACCATGCGTTGCAGGATGAGCGACGGGTAGGCTTGCTTGCCTTGCATGAAGGTGAGGATGAGATCCTGGTTGTCGATGTAGAATTCGCGCACATATTCCACCAGTTTGAGGGCTTGGTAGTGGGCATCGGTCAGCAGCCGCTCGCCGTCTGCGCGTGCTTCGACGATGGCATGTTCCATGGCCTTGATGCGGTTCACTTGTTCGTCGGCCGTCAGCTCGATGTCGTTCCTGTCGTAGTGCTTCTCGATGGAGAGCATTTCGCAGATGGTGTGCAGTGTGCTGAGGTACACTCTGTTGGCCATTCCTTCCACATGGTGTTTGCGCAGTCCGGCGTATGCGTTGCGTGTCACTCCGATGTTGAGCAGCGTGGGCATCAGTCCGGGTATGTATTGCGGCATGGCGCAGCGAATGGCAAACACCAACGGGCTTTTCTCGCTTCCCAGATGGTACAGCGTCATGGTCTCCAGATTCTTGATGGCGGTCTCAAGCAGGGTCTCCAGTCTCTCGGGCTGTTGGAAAGCCTTCGCTGTGAGGATGCAGAAGTCCGGAACGGGGTAGCAGTTGCGTGTCAGATCCAGCAGCATGCGACCCTTGTAACTGATCTGTTCGTCAGTGAAATCGCCTTCCACCAGGGTGGTGATCAGCTCTTCGCTGTTTTGCAGAGGGTGTTCGGCCACATAGTGTTGGCATTCGGTACGGAAGTCTTCGCGCGTCGTTTCCAGTTCGGCTATTTTCTGAGGCTGGTGTCCTGCGGCCATACGTTCATCGCACATGGCATCGCCGAAACGCTCCTGTAGCAGCATTTCCAGATAATGGCGCTGTCGTTCGCCGCGCTGACGCATCAGGTAGTACATGTCGTACCAGCGCGGAGGGAATTCGTGCGGCTTGTCGTCGCCTTCCAGTTTGTATATCACCGTTCCGGGTTTGTTGCCTTTCAGAACGTTGTCTTTGTCTTCGATGTTGCGGTTGAAGATTTCGCGGCCTTGGTCGGCGTATTTCTTCACCATGAAATAGTTGGGGTAGCTTGCCCGAATCAGAAAGTCGGTTATCATGTATCAGTTGTTTTATTTGTCTGTTTCAGTTTGGTTGATATAATGGCATGCGCTGTCGATGATGTTGTCCCGATGCAGCGCGGTGGCATTGGGGTCCAGCATGACCACCTGGTCGGGTGGCACTCCGTTCTCGTAGTTCACTCCGTCGGGGGCGATGGTTCTGCTGACGCCGAAACGGTAATACCAGCCGTTGGGTAGTGCGCCGCCGGCTGGAATGGCCAGGCCTCCGGCGGTGGTGTCGCCCATGACGGTGACGTTGGAATAACTTTTAAGGCAGAGTGCGAAACTCGATGCGGCGCTGTAGCATCCGCGGTCGGTAAGCAGCACAAAGGGTTTGTTGAACGGGGTGTGGTTGCCGTTGGACGGTGCGTGGACGGGAGTGGGGACCGTAAATTCATCGTGAGCGGCACCAGCTTTCATCTGCGTGTGGTACAGCAGCTGCCCTTGGCTGGGAAGCAGCGCCATCAGGTTCCATTCGTTCTGGATCTCGCCACCGCCGTTCTGACGGATGTCGAACACGACTCCTTTCACATCGGGATAGCGTCTCAAGATGGTCTCCAACTGGCTGGTCTGCGCGCTGTTGGAGAATGAGGCATAGCGTATGTAGAGCACCCGTCCGCTGTCGATGCTGTTGTAGACCATGCCTCCTGTGGTGTGGTGGTCGGGACGCAGATAGGTGACGGCTATGGTGTTAGCGTCGAAATTCTTGATGGTGTATCGACTGAGGAAAATGGCTTCGCTGCTGGCCACGTCGTTGTTGCCCCACAGGTTGACATGTCCGTCGTCGAGGCTGTTGAGCAGCTTGCGCATGACAGCGAAGAGGCTGTCGCCCGACATGCCATCGTACACCTGCGGACGCAGGCTGTCGTACATCTGCTGCCAGTCCACCGCTTTCACGTCGAACAGGGAATAGCGCTCGTCGACCTGCTGCCAGAGGTAGTCGAAGGTGGCTGTGGCCGAAGCTTCAGCATCAGAGGGCATCAGCAACTTCTCGCAACTGCCTGCATATAGTGATAATAGGACGGCCAATAGGCTAATCTTGATGCTTCTCATAGTGATTCTTGTGTTTCAGATTGAAAAGGAAGTTGAATTGTAACGTATGCATGGCATGGTCGAATCGCCAATAGCCGCTGTGTCCGCTGCTGTGGTAATCCCATTTGTAGTTCAATTCCAATTTGTTGTCGTTCATCAAGGTATAGCTGATGCCGATTTCGGACGATAGGGCGGCAAGGGGTTTGGCGTGCCACTGGTAGTCGTCGAATAAGGCGCCGAGTACCGGCTGCGAGGCTGTATAGTTGTCGATATAGGCATAGCCCGGGCGAAGCACGGCAGCCACTGGCATCACACCCAGTTCAAGATGGATGTACCAATTGCTGATGCCTATTTGCTGCGTTGCTCTAAAAAACAATTCGGGTCCTATGAATTCACTGATGCCTGCGGCAGCATTTTCGTAGTTGGTGTTGACGGTCACGTCAAGGAAGTTGTTAAGCCCCAATCCGATCCATTCGCGCGTGAAAAAGTGGGCAAATATACGTCGTAAAGCGCTGATTCGAATGGTGTTGCTGATGTCGAAAGTGGTAAAGTTCCATTGGGGTGCGGGCGCATTTTCGTAGAAGCCGACTGCCGTGGTGATGTCAAATCGGAACAGCCATCGAATGCGTTCGTGTCGAACACCCACCTCGTTGTACAGTGCAGGCCCTCCGAATCGGATAGGGGCGGTGCCCATGTCGCGGAAGACCCCATAGCCGGCACCGCCTCCCATTAGGAGCGACCATCGTCGGAAGTCGGATGGGGTAGGGAAGGCGTTCCCGCAAGGCAGGTAGGACGACGATTGGTCTGCGCGCGAAGAATTGGCCGTTTCGTCAGTCGTTTGCGCATGAAGTGTTCCGCTGCCGAAAAAAAATGTTATCAACAGCAGAATGCGGCTGCATTTTTTTATAAATCTGTGTATTATGTTTGATTCAATTCGCAAAGTTGAAAAATTCTGATTCCAATAAAAAAATAAGTTGTAATTTTGCAATTCATTTTGCAAAAATAAAACATTATTTATAAACGACAAAACAAAATAAGTAGGTATATGGCTTTTTTTACAACAAAACGTTCATTATTAGTTGCTTGTGCTGCCCTTCTGACAGCTGGATTGTTCCAGTCATGCAGCGACAGCCCGTCCACTATGAGCAACAAAGATATTGCAGATTTGCAGAAACAACTGGACTCCACCATGCGGCTTTACCACAATGTAAAGGCCCAGAATGCGGAGTATGACCAACAGATGGCTTCGCGCGACAGTGCTATTACGGCTCAAGCAGCCGAGATTCAGAGCCTTATCGATCAGTTGAATGGTAAGGCGCCTGCCAAGAATACGGTGGCAAATAAGACTGACCAGAAGACTATCGATCAGCAGCAGCGCGACATTCGCGACAAGGAGAACAAAATCAAAGCCCTCCAAAAGCAGATTGACCAACAGTCACAGCAAATCAAGAAGCTGCAGTCAACGTCCAAGGACAATGGCAAAGACAACAGCGCCCAATACAAAAACCAGATCGCTCAGCTGAATAAGCAAATCAGCGATCAGGAAAAACAGATCAAAAATCTGCGTGACGAGACCAACCGCTTGAAAAAAACTCAGAAAAGCAACACCTCGAGCAATTGCGACGCTGTCAAACAGAGCTATGAAAGCCGGGTGAAGGAACTCAACGGCCAGATCGGCGGTTACAAAAACCAGATTGCAGACCTCAACAAACAGATTAAGGCTTTGAAGAGCGATGTGGCCACCTTGCAAAAGAGCTCGTCGGGTTCGAACAAGGATAGCGAAGAACTGAAAGCCGCTCGCAAAGAGCTGACCAGCATGACAGCCCAACTCAACGAATGCCGCAAACAGAACACCCAGTACCAGAACGATGTGAAAGAAATCACAGCCAACCTGCAGAGCACCCGTGCCGATTTGGAAAAATGCCAGTCGGACCTGGCCGCCCAGACGGCAACGGTCAAGAGCCTGCAAAGCGGTAACGCCGCCGGCAACGCCACCGAACAACAGCTTCGTTCCGAATTGGCTGCGCTGACTACCAAAGAGGCTGCCCTGCGTGCCCAGCGCGACGAACTGGTAAAATCGCATGAGGCGCTCTCCCAAAAATGTGAGAGCGACAAAAACGCCCTCCAAGCCAATATCGACGCACTGCAGAAACGTGTTGCCGATATGCAGCAACGTGTCGACGATTTGAACGATGAGAATATTGCTCTGAAATCAAAGAGCACCAATTCCGATGCCAACGCCGCTACTGTGGCCCAACTCTCGGAGCAGGTTGAAAAACAGCGTGCTGAAATCGCTCGTCTGGAGAAGGAATTGAAACAGCGTGATGCCGATCTCGCTGCCGCCCGTTCTGAGGCATCCAAAAACCAGCAACAACAGCAGCAGCCCACCAAGGGTAACGTGAACCAGAAATTGGCTGAACTGCAGGCTCTCTGCGACAGCTATCTGGCCGAAATCGAACATCTGCGCGCTGAGAACGAACAGCTGAAGAGCGAAAATGCCGACCTGAAGAACAAGGTGGCTTCCAGCGCCGACTTGTTTGCTGAAAACGAGCGTCTGCAGCAGAAGGTGAAACTGGCCTCGGTGCTGGTCACCTCCGACCTCAAAGTGACGCCCGGCAAGAGCGTCAAAACCGGCAATGTGGTGAAACCGACCGAGAAGGCTTCTCAGGTTCAGGTGGTCCGCATCGATTGCCGTCTGCTCGACAACAATGTCATCGATCCGGGTTCCATCACCATCTATGCCCGTATCACCACTGCCAACAACCGCGTGCTTTGCAATGGTGCTGCCGAGAACTATTCGTTCGATTACAACGGCACCCCCATGCAGTACACTACCAAACAGGATATCGAATTCACCGGCTATGGCCGCGCCATCTCCATGCTTTGGCGCAAGGGCGAATCGGTTGAAATGGCTCCGGGTCTCTATTGGGTGACCCTCTATGCCAACGGCTACGAAATTGGAAAGACTTCGTTCCGCCTGAACTAAAAAGTCTTTCTGCTTATTCCTGTCAAACACCCTTCAGAAAGTGTCAAAGCAGAGAAATTATAACACATATCGTATGATGTTCCCTGAGTTCATCTACGAAAATTACCATTACGATGTGCAGTCTGACGGACTGCACATCTCTTTTTGTTTCCGTCTGAACGACCGTCTGGCCTTCGAACCTACGGCATTCATCCCCAATCGTAGCTTCCTGAATTTCCATGGGCTCTCCAAGCCGACACTCGACACTTTGGTGTTTCATATCGGCATGATTGAGCTGATCAGCTATTGGAAGGCCTACTGCCCGCCGACGGTTGTGGTGAAGCCTTTCCGACTGACCGACCGTCAGCTGGCGTTCTGGCGCAAGCTTTATTTTAACGGTCTTGGTGAGTTTTTCTACACCAATAATATTAGTGCGACAATCGACGTCTTTCTCCAGTTCCGCTGCGAGGGCGAGCATTTCACGGCGCCTATTGCCGAACCGCTGTTTGCTTCTGCCAGTTCGTCGGCCGGTGCGGTGGGCAGCCATATTGTCCCTATCGGTGGGGGCAAGGACTCGGTGGTCACTCTCGAACTGCTGAGCGCCGACGAACGCCCGCTGCCACTTATCATGAATCCTCGCGGTGCCACCACCGAGTGTGTCGCACAGGCGGGCTATACCATGGACGAGGTGCTGGTCATCAAACGAACCATCCATCCGTTGCTGCTCGACCTCAACAAGCAGGGGGCTCTCAACGGTCACACACCTTTCAGCGCCATGCTGGCGTTCTATACCCTGTTGGCTTCGGCGTTGACTGGCAAACGCCCCAATATCGCCCTGTCCAATGAAAACAGCGCCAACGAGAGTACGGTGGTGGGCAGCAACGTGAACCACCAGTATTCCAAAAGCCTCGAATTCGAGAATGATTTCCGCAGCTATGTGGCGGAATTTTTGTCGCCTGAATTCAACTACTACAGTTTCCTGCGTCCGCTCAGCGA
The DNA here is from genome assembly GCA_902793295.1 of uncultured Bacteroidota bacterium. GTDB lineage: Bacteria > Bacteroidota > Bacteroidia > Bacteroidales > P3 > Colimorpha. The sequence goes on along the minus strand of CADBDA010000010.1, from coordinate 57,139 downwards.
GTTGCAAATTGCGATGCTATTTGCCCGTTTCGACAAGTATTTTCCTGTATTCAAGAGCTGCAATGTGGGCAGCAAGACGGATGTGTGGTGCGGCCATTGCGCCAAGTGTTTGTTCGCCTACATCATCCTGTCGCCTTTCATCGCCCCCGAACGTCTACAAGCCATTTTCGGAAAGAATATGCTCGACGACAGCAGTTTGGAGTTGGAATTCAACCAACTGACAGGCCATGCCGAAACCAAGCCGTTTGAATGTGTGGGCACTGTCAGCGAGGTGAATAGCGCCTTGTCGATGACGTTGGCCAAATGGTATGGTGACCGTCGCCCGGAATTGCTTGCCGACTATGTGCCGCAACCGGCACTTACACCGCTCGATTCGTTGTTCGACGGTCACAACCTGCCCGCCGACGATTTGCGCCGCCTGACAGCTGTGCTCCGCGACGGCAGCACCACCGAGCAGTTGTTCCGCTATCGCGAATTGTTCAACCTGTTGAAGGATAAGGAAATTCTGATTGCAGGCTATGGACGGGAGGGCAAAAGCAGCCACTTGTTGCTGCAGCGCCTTTTCCCATGTCGCGATTTTGATGTGGTGCACAACAATGACGAACTGCTTGCTGCACTCGACAGCAATCAGTACGATTTGATTATCAAGTCGCCTGGCATTCCGTCTTTTGTTTTGGAAGGCCATTGCCGTCCGGAGATCATTTCTTCGCAGGCCGATATCTTTTTGCAGGTATATGGCGACATCACCATTGGTGTCACCGGCACCAAAGGGAAAAGCACCACATCTACTTTAATATATGAAATACTGAAACGGTCGAAGGACTATCGTCCTTATCTGGCTGGAAATATCGGTGTCCCGCTGTTCGATATCATACCGCAGTTGGACAACAGCAGCCTGGTGGTTGCTGAGTTGTCGTGCCATCAGTTGGAGCACATACGCCGTGCACCCCATACGGGTGTCATCCTCAATCTTTTTGAGGAACATCTCGACCACTATCATTCCTATCGCGACTATCAGGAGGCCAAGATGAATATGGCGCTGCGTCAGCGCGAAGGCGATGTGTGCTTTTACTGTCGTGACAACGAAGACTTGGTGGCGGCGGTGGCGCGCCATCAGGGTGAATTTAAGGGCAAGCTGCAACCCTACCATTATGATGGCAGCATGAGCGACGCCCTCAGCGAACTGGAAGCTGTCCGCATCCCCTTGGTCGGTGACCACAACATACGCAATATCATTGCAGCGAAAAAGGCCACCAGTGGCTATTGCGATACGAATGCTTTTGTCGATGCCATAGCCAATTTCAAGGGATTGGAACACCGACTGGAACATGTGGCCGTGACGGGCAACGTGACTTATTTCAACGACTCCATCTCCACCATCCCGCAGGCGACCATCGAGGCCGTCGAAGCGCTTAAGGAGGTGCAAACACTTATCTTGGGCGGCTTCAACCGGGGTATCGACTATCAGCCGTTGGCCGTTTTCCTCAGTCGCAATCCCTTGGGTCAAGAGGTGAAAAACATCGTTCTCTTTGGCAGCGCCGGACAGGAAATCAAACGCCAACTGGAGTTGGAAGGCGCCTTGCAAATACCGCGGCAATTGTTGTGTCAGCTTGACGAACACTATGATATGGATGCCGCCGTACGTTTTGCGGCCGAGAACACTGAGTCGGGGCATATCTGCCTGCTTTCACCGGCCGCCTCCAGCTACGACAGGTACAAAAATTTTGAAGAAAGAGGCCGGCATTATAAGGACTGTGTGATGAAAATTGCCCAGGAGAACGCTCGCGATTTGGACCATTACATCGCAATCCGTCGCGAACTGCATGCCCATCCCGATGTGTCTGGATGTGAACAATATGCCCATGATTTGATCGTCAGCGAAATGCAGCGTCTGAAACCTACCCGGCTGTTCACTCATGTGGGTGGCTTCGGCGTGGTTGCCTATTGGCAAAAACACAGCCATTCGGGATTGACTGTCGCATTCCGTTGCGATACCGATGCACTCCCTATCGGACACCGCTGTGGTCATGACGGACATACAACCATTTTGCTGCGCTTTGCAGAATATGTGGCGACACACGATATGCCTAACAATGTGGTCCTCATTTTCCAACCCGAGGAGGAAACGGGACACGGTGCCCGCAAAATCTTCGAGTCGGGCATTCTCCAACAGTTGAATGTCCATGCCATCTACGGCCTACACAATCTGCCGGGATATCCCAAAGGGTCTGTTGTCGTCTGCCCGGGAACGTTTGCTATGGCGTCTACGGGTGTTGTCTATCGTCTCATCGGCAGACCCACCCATGCCTCCACTCCCGAAAAGGGCATCAACCCCGGACTGGCTGCCGCTGAAATCATTCAGAAGTTCTCCCAAATGAGCACCCCGCAACAGATGATTACCTTGGTGGGATGCGAGATAGGAGGGGAGGCCTTCGGGACATCAGCTGGCGAGGGAAGACTGATGTTTACCATCCGGTCTGCGAGCGAACTGGATCCTTTTTTGGACATGTGCGACAAGGTGGTTGCAGATATCGCCGGACGCTATGGCCTCAAAACCGGACGTGAGTTGCGCGAGACATTCCCGCTGACCTGTGGGGTGGACGGCTTGAGGAAGGACCTGGAGGAGTGCCTCAAAACCTCGTTCAATGTCATCGAACGTGTTGAACCTTTCCCTTGGTCGGAGGATTTCGGCGAATATTTGAAGAATATCAAAGGGGTCTTTTTCGGCATCGGTAGCGGCGAGGACCACGTGGAACTTCACCACCCCGACTATGATTTCCCCGATGACATCATCGAAACGGGGGCTACCTGCTTCCGGCTTATCGCCGAAAATGCCCGCTGATAGTCCCCCGGAAACCGAAAAACAGTTTTACTGAAAGAATTACTTTAGTGTTAATAATTTATTCCAATTCTGTATGAAAAAGTTATATATCTTTCTGAGCATCATGGCTGTCGCCCTTGTGGCAAATGCGCAGTCGGATGCGTTCAATTCCCAGCTGGTCGACGGACAGTCGTGCACCTCCATCATGGTGGGCAAGCGCGCTTCGACCGATGGTTCTGTCATCACTTCGCACACCTGCGACGGCCGTTACCGTACGTGGATGAACATGGAGCCGGCCCGCAACTATCGTCAGGGGGCTGTCCACACGGTCCTCAGAGGCACCATGCATACCGCCCATCGTGACGACACCACGGGTGTGCGCGTCATGGGTACCATCCCTCAAGTGGCTCACACTTACGCTTATCTCAATACGGCTTACCCGTGCCTGAATGAGAAACAACTGGCCATTGGCGAAACCACCTTTGGCGGCCCCGACACGCTGGTCAACGAAAAGGGTATGTTCACCATCGAGGAGCTGGAACGTGTGGCGCTGATGCGTTGCGACAATGCCCGCGATGCCATTCGTCTCATCGGCGAACTGATCCAAAAGTACGGCTATGGCGACGGCGGCGAATGCATCACCATTGCAGACAAAAATGAGGTGTGGCAGATGGAGATTTTGGGCGAAGGTCCCGACAAGATTGGCGGCGTGTGGGCTGCACAGCGTGTGCCCGACCACCACGTGGCTGTCAGCGCCAATATTCCCCGCATTGGACGGCTGCAGCGCAACAATCCCAACTATTTCATGTGCTCCGACAACATCGAGCGGGTGGCACGCAAGTACAACCTCTGGGACGGCAAGGAGGAGTTTGTCTTCTGGAAAGCTTTCAACGCCTCGTATGCCAATGGTAAGAATTTCCGCGAACGCGAGTTCTTTATCCTCAATTCATTGGCTCCTTCGTTGGGACTGTCGATGGATATGAGCGAGTTGCCTTTCTCGGTGGCTCCCGACCAGAATGTGGACGTGGAGGATGTGATGCAGCTGCTTCGCTCCACCTACGAGGGTTCCGACCTCGACATGTGCCGCAACGTGCAGATGGTCCGTTCCATCAAGCAGAAAGACGGAACGGTGAAGTACGACACCGTCATCAGCCCGCTTGCCAACCCTTGGATGGGTGGCAATATGCAGAACACGCTGAACTACCTGAAACCGGGCACTGTCGAATTTCGTCGCACCGTCAGCGTGGCTTGGTGCTCCTATTCTTTTGTGGCCCAGTTGCGTGACTGGCTTCCCGACGAGGTGGGTGGCGTCTGCTGGGTATCGGTCGACAACCCCGGACAGAGCCCCCGTGTGCCTATCTTCAGCGGCAGCACTCGTCTGCCGAAAGCCTACGACATCTGCGGACAGAAGCAATACAATGAAAATGCGGTCCTCTGGCAATTCCGCAAGGCCAACAAGCTCGCCACCGTCGCTTGGCAGCGTACCAAGGACGAGATGATGAAAAATGTCCTGGAACTGGAGCAGAAGGCCTTTCAAGGCATGGGTGAACTGGAACAGAATGTCAAGGCCCAGAAAGGCCGTGAGTCGGAAGACTACGATCCCAAACAGCAGATCGCCAATATGCTCAACGACTACACCTTCCGTGTCTACGACGATGCCACCTACGCCTGGCGTCAGCTCGAAAAAAAATACTGGCAGCTCTTCGGCATGGGCTTCTGATGCCCTTCGATGTCACCTTGCCAGTGGCGATAAAACAAAGAAGCGGAGTTCCCAATCGGGGGCTCCGCTTCTTCGTTGTGTGAGATGTGGCGTTGTGTCAGCCGTTGTTGCCAGTTTTCTTTTCCACCTTGATGTAGTTCGGCATGGGCACCTGCATGCCGCCCACATTGAGCGAGGGCTTGATGCGCAGGCCTACCTTCGACGAGGTGCCGTCGCTCTTGAAGCTGCTGACAAAATTTTTCAGCGAGCCCAGACCATCCTTGCTGAACATGCTGTAGAGGTCGGTGTTGACACCCAGCGGAACGGTGGTGGTCTTCATCTTGGTGATGGTGTAATTCTTGGTGCTGTTGCCCTGGGCAAACTGGCTGCCGTCGATGTCGAGAATCCAGTCCATGGCCGTCATGGCGGCGTTTTTGTCTGTGGGGTTCTTGACGTCGATATTGACATTCATGGCCATGGGTACTTTTTTGGACAACAACGCGTTGGTGAGGTTCACCACATCGGCAGCGGTGATGTTTCCGTTGGTGATTTTCTTGACGTTCACACCGCCGATGGTGAGCCCGGTAACATTCTTCAGGCTGTATTCACAGTTGGCCAGATTGGCCAGACCGGCCACTTGGTCGCCCAGACCTTGCAGAAGGTCGCATGCCGACAAAGAGAGGCAAGTGGCAGCAATTACAAAACATTTGACGAATCTTTTTTTCATGGGAAATACGTTTTTTTCAAGGTGCAAAAGTACATATTTTTTGTGGAATGGAAAAAAAAATGTATTTTTGTAAATTCGTATAATCATGTTGATAAAAGTCAATTGTTTATAAATCAGGATGCTTTGCCATAGCATCTGTCATTTTTATAGATTAATATAATGGAAGAAAACAACGAAAAACAGCTCAATTTCCTTGAGGAAATCATTGAACAAGGTCTCAACGACGGTACCTACAAATCTATTCTTACGCGTTTTCCCCCCGAGCCCAACGGTTATCTCCACATCGGTCATGCCAAGTCTATCTGCCTCAATTTCGGTCTGGCCAAAAAGTATGGCGGCAAGACCAATCTGCGCTTCGACGACACCAACCCGGTGAAGGAGGATACCGAATATGTGGACTCTATCCAGAACGACATCCGCTGGCTGGGGTTCGAATGGGCCGGTGTCCATTATGCTTCCGACTATTTTGACCAGCTCTACGAGTGGGCTTGCCAACTCATTGAGCGCGGTTTGGCCTATGTCGACGACCAGACGCTCGACGAAATTCGCCAGAATCGTGGCACTGTGACAGTCCCCGGCAAGAACAGCCCCTATCGCGACCGCTCACCGCAGGAGAACCTCGACCTCTTCCGTCGTATGAAGGCTGGCGAGTTCCCCGATGGCAGCAAGGTGCTCCGCGCCAAAATCGACATGGCGCATCCCAATATGCAGTTCCGCGACCCCATCATGTATCGCATCCTGCATGCCCATCACCACCGCACGGGCGACAAATGGTGCATCTATCCCATGTACGACTACGCCCACGGACAGAGCGACTCCATCGAAAATATCACCCATTCCATCTGCACCCTCGAATTCGACATCCATCGCCCGCTCTACGACTGGTTCATCCAGCAACTGGGCATCTTCCCCAGCCATCAGTACGAGTTCGCCCGCCTCAACATCGACTACACAGTCATGTCGAAGCGCAAGCTGCTCCAGCTGGTCAAGGAACATTATGTCAGCGGATGGGACGACCCGCGCATGCCTACCATCTGCGGCTTCCGTCGCCGCGGTTACACCCCCGAGGCCATCCGCAGCTTCTGCGAACGCATCGGCGTGGCCAAACGAGACAACATCATCAGCTACTCCCTTCTGGAATTTTCGCTCCGCGAACATCTGAACAAGGTGGCGCCGCGTCGCATGGCAGTCCTCGACCCTGTCAAGGTGGTCATCGACAACTATCCGGAAGGTCAGACCGAGATGCTGACGGCTGTCAACAACCCCGAAAATCCTGAAGACGGTACCCGTCAGGTGCCCTTTGGCCGCGAACTCTATATCGAGCGTGACGACTTCATGGAAAATCCGCCCAAGAAATACTTCCGCCTCTCCCCGGGTACCGAGGTGCGTCTCCGCTACGCCTACTTCGTCACCTGCCAGAGTGTCGAGAAAGATGCCGAGGGCAACATCACCTGCATCCATTGCACCTACGATCCGGCCACCCGCGGCGGCGATGCCCCCGACGGCCGCAAGGTGAAAGGTACCATCCATTGGGTGTCGGCAGCCCACGCCCTCGATGCCGAGGTGCGGCTCTTCGACCGTCTCTTTGCTGTCGAGTCCCCCGACGAGGCTCCCGAAGGCAAAACATTCCTCGACAACCTCAACCCCGATTCGCTGCATGTGCTCCAACATTGCAAACTGGAACCTGCGCTCAAGGACGATGTGGCTACCCCCTGCCAGGAAAACGGCGTGGCGGCTCCCCATCGTTTCCAGTTCGAACGATTGGGCTACTTCTGCACCGACCCCGACAGCACGGCCGACCATTTGGTCTTCAACCGCTCCTGCACCCTCAAGGACAGCTGGGCCAAAATCAAGGGTTGAATTGTCTTGCTGGCTCCCAAGCAGCATCGCCCATAGTCAGTTAACCATAAGCCACACCTAAACAATTCAATAACATGCAACGCCAAACGAGTCTCTATTTCATCGTCGTCGGAGCATTCCTCCTCTTCATTTCGGGCAACTTCCTGTCCGAAGGCCTTTCGCATGTCGGCATGGACAATGCGGTGGTCGCACAACGTATGTCTGAGGGCTTTGAGGATTTCTGGTTGCCGTCGTTGTCCGCTCCGGGCAATCCCGACCGTTCCAACTATATGCCGCTGGGCTATTGGATTGAGAGTGTCTGGTACCGCATCTTCGGCTCTTCGTCGTTCATGGCGGAAAAGATCTATTCGGTGCTGACCTACTTCATCATCGCCGCTTTGATGATATGGATTTGGACCCTCCTTGGGCAGTCGCGCCGGGTGGGATGGCTGCCATTGATGTGCTGGATCACCATCCCCATCGTGTCGTGGTCGGCCACCAACAACCTGTTGGAGAGCACCATGACCATGTTTGTTCTGCTCTCTGTGGTTTTCCTTCTCAAAGCGGGTCGTGCGTCGTTCATCAGCCAGACCCGTCTGGCATTGGGCAAGAAGACAGGCCCCTATCGGCTCAGCCGCACTGCTTGGGTGGTGTTGGCGGCGCTGATGATGGAATTGGCTTTCCTGGTCAAAGGGTTTGCCGGCTTGTTTCCCATCTTCTTCCCCTTTCTCTACTGGATTATTGTGCGTCGCGAACGTATTCTGTTCCCCGTTTTCTCCACGGGAGTCATTCTGGTCATTTGGATGGTTACCATATTTGTCGCCATCCTGGTGTCACCCGACATCTACCACCATCTCTACAACTACTTGCACCACCAGCTTATCGGTGGTGTGCTGCATGTGCAGACGGTGACCTCCCATTTCTACATTCTCTATGTGCTGCTGCTGCAGGGGTTCATCCCGCTGCTGCTCACCGCTATCATCTGTATCATCCGCCTCAAAAGCCGTCCCTTCTACCGCTATCTTTTCTTTTGGCGTCACACCAAAAAACTCACCGCCGAACAGATCGAACGCTCCCGTCAGGGATGGTTCTTCCTGGCAGTTGGTGTCTCGGGTATTTTGCCTATCATGTTGGGCCTCAAGCAACAGGACTTCTATATCGTTCCGACACTTCCGTTCTTCGCCATCGCTATGGCCTGCCTGCTGTATAACCTGATTGAAGACTGGCTGGAACGCATCAACAAAACAGCCAAACGCGTGCTGGCCGCTATGGCGGTGATACTTTTTGGATCGGGACTGCTGCTCAATATCAACAGCCTGAATAAAATCAACAGCAACCAGGTGCTGCTTAACGATATGCGACAGATCCTCCCTTACCTCTCACATGGCGAGGTGATCTCTGTCACCGATGAGGTGATGAGCGCCGACGAAGTGGCCGAATATTTCTACCGCTACAAGAACGTCACCTTCGACACCATCGATTCCCATGAACATCTCCTCTCGATGTACGCGCAACCCGAAACTCCGTCGGGCGATAGCTACTTCAAGCAGATGAGCCTCCCGACACAACAATACAAACTCTTTGAACGTACCCCTCTTCCCGCACCCGACACGTTAGGGCTTGCCGACGACGACGACAGCTTCCTTATCGACAGCATCGACAATCAAGAGAGTGAGGGTATTACTGACTTTGACCAATATGAAATGGATGTTATGCTTGGCCGTTAGTGCCTTGATTCTTACCGGCTGCTCCAGCAGCTACGCCCCGGGCGACTATTACAGCAGCAAGGGTGATAAGGGCATTGTCCTTCAGGCCGATGCTGAGGGCAACGCCACCTTGATTCTTTCGCTCGATGAGGCTTCCAACCTCGCTTCCGATTCGGCAATCCTCTGGGCTTCCTCGTTGGGTCAGGGGTGGTCGCTCCCTTCAAAAGACCAGATGACGTTGGCGCGCAAGTACCGCTCCCTCATCAACATCTGTCTCCGCAACCACAAGCAACCTGAATTTCTCACCGGCCACACCTTCTACTGGACGGCAACCCCTTGCTCCCAAAGTCACGTCTATGCCTGTGGCCCCGAGGGGGTGCGTTGCTACTTCAAATCCAACACTTCGCCCTACTACAGGGCGCGTGCGGTGAAGTCGCTATGAGGTCTGCTCCCGTGGGCGTAAGGCCACACCGTCTCCACGCTCCACTTCGGACCAATATGGAAAAGAGACAACAAGAAAACAAATAATGAACGAATAAACATCAATATATCATACAATGAAAATATCATATAATTGGTTGAAAGATTATGTGAAGACCACTTTGGATCCACACGAACTGGACGACCTGTTGACTTTCTCGGGTCTCGAGATAGAGGGCGTCGATAAGGTGGAAACCATCAAAGGTGGGTTGGAACACGTGGTGATAGCCCAGGTGCTCACTTGCGAACCGCATCCCGATTCGGACCATCTGCATCTCACCACGGTCGATGTGGGTGCCCCCGAACCCCTCCACATCGTCTGCGGCGCTCCTAATGTGGCCGCCGGTCAGAAAGTGGTTTGTGCCCAAATCGGCACCAAAATTTGGACCTCCGACACCGAATTTCACGAAATCAAGAAAGGCAAACTGCGTGGTGCTGTCAGCGAAGGCATGCTCTGCGCTGCCGACGAACTCCAGTTGGGTGCCGACCACGATGGCATTATGGTCCTTCCTCCCGACGCTCCGGTGGGTATGCCTGCCCGCGACTATTTTAATGTCAAGGATGATTACACCCTCGAAGTCGCTATCACTGCCAACCGCTCCGACGCCACCTCCCACATTGGCGTGGCTCGCGATGTGGTGGCTGTCCTCAATACGCGCAACCTCGGTGGCGAACAGCTCTCCATCCAGTGGCCCGAGGTCGATAATTCGCTCAGCGTCAACCAGCACCCTGCTGTCAATGGCGCTCAGCCTGTCAGCGTCACTGTCGAAGAACCTGACCTCTGCCCGCGTTACAGCGGTCTGACCATCCGCAACGTCAAGGTTCAGGAATCGCCCGATTGGCTTAAGGACAAACTGCGCACCGTCGGTTTGCGCCCCATCAATAATATTGTCGATATCACCAATTTCGTTCTGATGGAAGTGGGCCAGCCGCTTCATGCTTTCGATGCCGATATGATCGAGGGCAACCAGGTGGTGGTGCGCCGTCTGCCTCAGGACACCCCCTTCGTCACTCTCGACGGCGTGGAACGCAAACTCGATGCCCGCGACCTTATGATTTGCAATGCCGGCAGTGGCAACGGCCCCCAGCCCATGTGCATCGCCGGTGTCTTTGGCGGTGAGAAGTCGGGCGTTACCATGCAGACCCGCAACATCTTCATCGAGAGCGCCTACTTCAATCCTGTCAGCATCCGTAAGACATCCAAACGTCACACGCTCAAGACCGACGCTTCCTTCCGCTACGAGCGTGGTTGCGACCCCAACATCACCCTTTGGGCCCTTCGTCGTGCCGCATTCCTGGTGCGTCAGCTGGCCGGTGGCGATATCTGTGGTGACATTGTCGACCTCTATCCCAAGCCTATCGAAAAGGCTGTGGTCGATGTCAACTTCCAGCGTATGACCGATCTTATCGGCAAGGAGATCCCCCACGATGCAATCCGCACGGCGCTCACCTCGCTCGACATCGACATTGCCAGCGAGGATAACGAGGGCATGCGTCTGCGCATACCCACCTGTAAGGTGGACGTCTATCGCGAATGCGATGTCGTCGAGGAAATTATGCGCATCTACGGCTACAATAACATCGATTTCGACGAACGTCTCAACAGCTGCCTGGCTTATGGTGTCAAACCCAACCCGCAGCGTCTTAAGAATGTGGTCTGTGACTATCTGACCAACAACGGTTTCAACGAGATCATGAACAACTCGCTGACCAAAAGCGGCTATTACGATAACAACGACGACTTCCCGGCATCCCACTGCGTCGCCATCCTCAATCCGCTGTCGAAGGAGTTGAATGTCATGCGCCAGACGTTACTCTATGGTGGCCTCGAATGCATCGTATATAATATGAATCATAAGATTTTCGACCAGAAAATCTATGAGTTCGGTCGCAGCTACGTCAAAAACGACACCCTTGACGATTCGACTGAAGCGTCCGTAACCAAACGTTACACCGAAACACAGCATCTGTCACTCTTCCTGACGGGTGCTGTCCATCCCGAAACTTGGCGTGCCAAGAGCCTGAAGGTCGATTTCTTCGATGCCAAAGCATATCTGCTCAACATCTTGCGTCGCATGCGCATCCCCATGGGACGCTTGGTGGAGGTCCCTTCGTCCGAGCATTTCCTTGCCGAAGGACTTGCCTACCAGTTCAAGGACAGCAAGAAGCAGTTGGCCGTTGTGGGTCGCATCGCCCGTCCGGTGCTCCAGGCCATGGACTGCAAGCAGGAGGTCTTCTTCGCCGATATCGACTGGGATCTGCTGCTCAAGAGCGTCCCCACAAAGGATGTCACCTACACCGACATTCCCAAGTTCCCCGAGGTGCGTCGCGACTTGGCGCTGGTTCTCGACAGCTCCGTCACCTTCGCCCAAATCGAAGCGGTGGCGCGCAACACCGAGAAGAAACTGCTGCGTCGTGTGTCGCTGTTCGATGTCTATGAAGGCAAAGGTATTGCCGACGGATTCAAGTCGTATGCTGTCAGCTTCATCCTTCAAGATCCCGACAAGACACTCAACGACAAGCAGATCGATCAGGTGATGTCCAAACTGCAGAAGAACTTCGAAACCCAACTCAACGCCAAAATCAGACAGTAGTCGGGCGGAAGGGACGAACACTAACGCTATCTTAATCGATAACGAAGACAAACCAACCAAAAAACTCAAACCGATTCAGTAACCTTTTCCAGTGATGGGCCTCGAGAAATACGACATCAAAATTCTGTTAGCGTTGTTGAAGAGCATCGCCGGCCGCAAGGACTTCTTCCGTTGGCTGCTCGACAACGGCTATCCCGAACTGGCCGCTTTCTCCAATGCCATACGGGGCGATGTCGATGCCATGAAATGGCTCTTCGAGCACGATTTCGCATGGCTCGCCATCCTCTCCAACGCCATCGATGGCGAAGACAAGGCCCGGCTCTGGATTGGCAAGGCTACCCATCGCTGCAACCTGATGTTCGCATTGGCTTGTCGTGAAGATATCGATGCTATCAATTGGCTGCGCCACAACGACTTGCAAGTCTTTCTCCTCATGGCGAAGGAGGTGGCGCAGGTCCTCGACACCCAAGCGCTCGAAAACAAGGGGCCCTATGTGCTCCATTTCGGAGGCTAGCACCCTCTCGTTCATTCACATCTTTTTCTAATTCAATACTGCAAGATTCAAAACTTACAATACTAATAAACATCAATCCCCTTACTAAACCGGCAAGCGCTCAGACACGGCAATTGCCTCAAAACTACAACTCTTTATAGTTATGGAAGAAGAAAAAACTCCTCGACAGGAAAACTTTAAAAACAGACGTCCTCGCATTAAGAACAACGACTCCAAATCCGTCGTCCGATACAGCAACGACAACAATTACATGGACTCCGATGGGGCTGGTTCCAACCACGCTGGCCGCAATGGCTCCAGGTCTTTCGACAATCCTCGTCAACAGCATCCTAAAAAACGAAAAACACCATTTAAAATCAATAAGATGAAAGGCTCTGAAGATATCATTCAAAACAAGATCAACCGTCGCAAGCATCGTCAGGCTCCTCCTGAACAGAAACTTGACGGCACCACCCGTCTCAACAAGTACATCTCCAACGCGGGCATCTGCTCGCGTCGCGATGCCGACAAGTTGATCCAGGCGGGCGCTGTCTCCGTCAACGGTCAGGTGGTCACCACCCTCGGCTACAAAGTCAAGGAGGGCGATGTGGTCTCCTATGGTGGCGAAGTGCTCCACAGCGAACCCAAACGCTATTTCCTTCTCAACAAACCGAAGGGCTACATCACCACCCTCGACGATCCTCACGACCGTCATACCGTCATGCTGCTCGTCCAGGACTGCTGCAAGGAACGCATCTATCCTGTGGGACGTCTTGACCGCAATACCACAGGCCTGCTTCTTTTCACCAACGACGGCGCTATGGCCCGCAAACTGACCCACCCGTCTTCCAATGTCTATAAGATCTATCAGGTCGAGTGTGACAAGCCTGTCACCCATGCCGACATGCAGCGTATGGTCGACGGACTCGAACTTGAGGATGGTCCCATTGCTGTCGACGATGTGCAGTATCAGGATGGTGGCCGCGACCGCCGTGTGGTCGGTGTGGCGCTCCATTCGGGCAAGAACCGCATCGTTCGCCGCATCTTCGAAAGTCTCGGCTATCAGGTCGTCAAGCTTGACCGCGTGGTCTTTGCCGGTCTGACCAAGAAGGACCTGCCGCGTGGTCATGTCCGCGAACTGACCCAGCAGGAAGTCAACTACCTCCAGATGGTTTGATGAATAATTGACTGCATATTAAGGTGCTGTCCGAATGGCTTGGACAGCACCTTTTTTTTATGGTCGGAGGAAAAGGGTGCAGCAGCCTGTTGGCTGTCAGTGTCAGTCGTCACAACCTGACATTGGAGAAGCATCGCTTCGGGCAAAATCTGTGAGGTCAATTCGAAGAGGCCTGTTCCTTTGTTGAGGTGGTCTGTTCTTTTGCAGAGGAATCCTGCTCTTTTGGTGAAGGGGATGCAGCAGTTGTTGTCGCCGTTGCGGCAATGCGGCTGCTGTTGTCGCGCATCACCTCGGCCACAATCTGTGTCACCATCTGCTTCAATTCTTCAATGAATTGTCGGGCGTCGTATTTGTGCGCTTCTATTTCGCGCAGCTTTTTCTCCCATTGGCCCGTCAGTTCGGCGCTTTTCAGCAGCTCTTCGTGAATGATGCCGATCAGGCTGATGCCAGTCTCGGTGGGGTAGAGCGCCTTGCGGGCTTTGCGGATGTAGCCGCGCTTGAAGAGGGTCTCGATGATGGCTGCACGGGTCGACGGACGTCCTATGCCGTTCTCTTTCAGTGCGTCGCGCAGTTCGTCGTTATCCACAAAGCGTCCGGCGGTCTCCATGGCGCGCAGCAGGGTGGCCTCGGTGTAGGGTTTGGGGGGTGTGGTCCATTTCTCGGACAGGGTGGGGGTGTGGGGCCCGTGTTCCCCTTTGACGAAGGCGGGCAGCATCTTCACATCCTCTTTTTTCTCATCCTCCTCCTCGCCGTTGTTCTTCTTCTCGGGGTGCCAGCTGCCGTCGGTTTCGACCCATTTGCCGAAGCAGACCCTCCATCCGGGGTCGGTTATCTGTTTGCCGGTGGCCTTGAATTGCAGCTTCTCGCCCCGCTTCTTGCCGGGTTCGGGCTCACATTCCACCTTGCCGGTCACCGTGGTGGTGGCCACCTTGCAGTCGGGATAGAAGACGGCAATGAAGTGACGGGCCACCAGGTCGAACACCCGTTTCTCGTTCAGGGTGAGGTCGCCGTTGCTGGGGTTCACGCCTGTGGGGATGATGGCGTGGTGGTCGGTCACCTTGCTGTTGTCGAACACCTTCTTGCTTTTGGGCAGTGTTTTGGCCAGCAGCGGTGCTGTCAGGGTGGCATAGGGCAGCAGTCCGCGGAGAATGGTGGGACATTTGGGGTAGATGTCCTCGCTCAGGAAGGTGGTGTCGACACGCGGATAGGTGGTCAGTTTCTTCTCGTAAAGGCTTTGAATGTATTTCAGTGTCTCGTCGGCCGAGAAACTGAACTTTTTGTTGCATTCCACCTGCAGGCTGGTGAGGTCGAAAAGGCGGGGGGCGCTTTCGTTGCCGCTTTTGCGGCCTATTCCGGTCACCTCAAATTCGCGTCCTTCGATGGCGGCCAGTGCCCGTTTGCCCTCTTCGGCGTCGGTGATGCGACCGCGCAGCTTTTTTTCGGGCTTACGTTCCCCGCTGTCGGCGGCTGGTTCGTCGGTTTCCTCGTCGCTGTCGCCCTGCAAGGTGAAGAGGGTGTCGCGATAGATGGTGGAAAGCACCCAGTACTGCTCGGGGGTGAAGTTCTGTATCTCTTGGTGCCGGTTGACGATCAGCGCCAGGGTGGGGGTCTGCACCCTTCCGATGCTCAGCACCTGTCCGCGCTCGGTGCGGTATTTGAGGGTGTAGAGCCGGGTGGCGTTCATGCCTAGCAGCCAGTCGCCTATGGCTCTGCAAAGTCCGGCTTCGTACAGCGACTGATAGTCGTCCTGGGGCTTCAGCGTTTGGAAGCCTTCGCGGATCGACTGCTCGGTCAGCGACGAGATCCATAGGCGCTGCACCGGACATTTTGCCGCCGCCTTCTGCATCACCCACCGCTGTATCAGTTCGCCCTCCTGGCCGGCATCGCCGCAGTTGACGATTCCGTCGGCCTTTTGCATTAACCCTTCGATGATGTGGAATTGCTTCTCGTAGGTCTTGTTGTCAATCAGCTTGATGCCAAAACGTTGGGGTATTATGGGCAGTCGGCTCAGCGACCAGGGTTTCCACATCTCGCTGTAGTCGTGCGGTTCCTTGAGGGTGCACAGATGGCCGTAGGTCCAGGTCACCTGGTATCCGTTGCCTTCCATGTATCCGTCGTGGGCGCTGTTGGCACCCAGCACTTTCGCTATGTCTCTTGCCACACTGGGCTTTTCGGCTATGCAGACTATCATGTCGTGAGTGTTGTTGGTTCTACCCGAAAGGGCTCCTGCTTCAAGTGGATTGACTTCCCGAAATTCGAAATCCAAACTTGTACTTGGATTCCGGATTTCAAAAAACAAATTTTTAAACGCTTTCCGCTAAAAAATATTGTGTCGTGAAAAATATTAACGCATGGTGTGCGTTATAAAATATTAAATACATAGATAAATGATAAAAGAACAAATAGAACAAATCACGCGCACGTTGCCCCCGTCGGTCAGGCTCATTGCGGTCTCCAAGACCAAGCCTGTCGAGATGCTCCGCGAAGCCTACGATGCCGGACAGCGACTCTTCGGTGAGAATTATGCCACCGAATTGCGAGACAAACAGCCGCTTATGCCAGATGATGTCCAGTGGCATTTCATCGGACATCTGCAACCCAAGCAGCTGAAATACTACATCTCTTTTGTGTCGATGATTCATGGAGTAGACTCGGTCGAGCATCTGCTGGCTGTCGAACATGCTGCCGCCAAGGTGGATCGGGTGGTCGATGTGCTGTTGCAATTCCATGTGGCGCAGGAGTCCACCAAATTCGGATTCACCATCGACGAGCTGCCGCAGCTGCAGCAGGTGACGCTGCCGTTGCCGCATGTGCGCATCTGTGGTGTGATGGGTATGGCCACCCAGACCGACGACAAGGATCAGGTGCGCGGCGAATTCCGCCGACTGAAGGAGATCTTTGACCAGCTGAAATCGTCACTCTTCGCTGGTCGCCCCGAATTTTGCGAACTCTCCATGGGCATGAGCGGCGACTATCCTATCGCCATCCATGAGGGGGCCACCCTTGTCCGTATCGGATCGTCCATTTTTGGCGCCCGCGACTATTCCAAAAAAAAAGAGTTGACTTCACCTGAGATTCAATAATCAAAATATATTTTTTTACTTTCAAAAATAGCTTTCCGCCAGAACATAATTCGTCATCAATTGGGATAAATATCGTCAACAAATAGCATAATTATCATCATCATGCATATCTTTCAAAAAAAATCCAAACTCATTCTTTCTTATGTCGTCATCACCTTTGGCATCGCTGTCTACACCTTCGCCTGGTCGGCATTCATGCTTCCGGCCGAAATCGTCGGTGGCGGCGTCAGCGGTATCTCGTCGGTGCTGAACATCGCCGCGGGCATCCCTCTGCCTATCGGTGTGCTCAATTTCATCATCAACGGCATCCTGCTGGCCATCGGCTTCAAGGTGCTGGGCTCCAAGTTCGGGGCCAACACCATTTATGGCATCGTCATGTCGTCGCTCTTCTTCATCTTGTGGCAGCAGGGTCTGCATGTCGAGCGACTTTTCCTCAAGGAGGGCTCGATGGCCTTTGACCCCTTCATGTGCGCCATCATCGGCGGCGCTCTCTGCGGCGGCGGCATCGGCCTCACCTTCTCCATGGGCGGCAACAGCGGCGGCACCGACATCATCGCCCTCATCCTCTCCAAGTTCTACAACATCTCGCCGGGCAAGGTGATCATGTACCTGGATATCTTCATCATCGGCAGCTCCTACTTCGTCTCCCACGAAATCACCAATGTCGTCTACGGTTACATCGTCATGGTCACCATGACCTATGTGCTCGACATGGTCCTTGACGGCAACAAGCAGTCCTATCAGATCATGGTCTTCTCGTCCCGCAACAAGGAAATTGGTGACGCCATCACCCGTGAAATCGGTCGCGGAGTGACCCTCCTCGACGGTGAAGGTGGCTTCTCCCACCAGCCTCAGAAGGTGCTGATCGTTATGGCCCACAAAACCGACAAGCCCAACGTCATGCAGGTTATCCACCGTATCGACGACAACGCTTTTGTCTCTGTCTCCAAAACTCAGGGCGTCTACGGTCGCAACTTCGAGAAAATCAAATTGTAACCAATAAAGTAACAGCTTATTTTTTATCGTTGCCTAACTCCCCCTGCACCCAAAGTATAGATCGACAGATTGCCGCTGCTGGCGGGAGATAACATGAAAAAGCCCCCTGAAGGGGGATTTCAAACCACAAAAATAGAAATAAAAATGTCCAAACTGCCTCTCATCTCTCCATCATTGCTCTCTGCCGATTTCGGCAATCTGCAGCGCGACATCGAAATGCTCAACCAAAGCCAGTGCGACTGGCTGCATGTGGATGTCATGGACGGCATTTTCGTGCCCAATATCAGTTTCGGTCAACCCATTGTCAAACATATCAAAAAACATGCCCGCAAACCCCTCGACGTCCATCTGATGATTATGGACCCCGGCCGCTATATCAACGATTTCCGTGATGCCGGTGCCGACATCATCACCGTCCACTACGAGGCGTGCACCCATCTGGACCGCACGCTCCACGCCATCAAGGATGCGGGTCTCAAGGCCGGCGTGGTGCTCAACCCCCACTCGCCGGTTTCGCTGCTCGAGGACACGGTCCAGATCTGCGACTTGGTGCTCCTCATGTCGGTCAACCCCGGTTTCGGCGGACAGAAGTTTATTGACAACACCTTTGAGAAGGTGCGTCAGCTGCGTGCGCTCCTTGACCGCAAGAACCCCCACTGTCTCATCGAGGTCGACGGCGGCGTCACCACCGACAACGCCCACCAGCTGGTCGAGGCCGGTGCCGATGTCCTCGTGGCCGGCAGCGCCGTGTTCAAATCGCCTGATCCCCAACAGACCATCATAGCGCTCAAACAATGAACCGCCCCCAGCTCATTCTCGCACCGGGCAAGGAGAAGTCGCTCCTTCGCCGCCATCCCTGGCTTTTTTCGGGTGCCGTTCGCCGCGTTGAGGGGACGCCAGCAGAGGGCGACCTCGTGGATGTCTGCGACGCCGGCGGCCACTGGTTGGCCACAGGCCACTACCAGCCCGAAAGCATCATCTGCAAGATCCTCTCTTTCGACAGTCCTGAGGTCGACGACGACTTTTTCCGCCGGCGGCTCCAGTCGGCGGTCGACTACCGTGCCAGCTTGGGGCTCTTCGCCGACAGCGCCACCAATGTCTTCCGCCTAGTCCATGCCGAGGGCGACGGACTGCCCGGACTGGTGGCCGACTGGTACAACGGCGTGCTTGTGCTGCAAGCGCATAGCGAGGGCATGCACCGCCAATTCCCCTTGTTCGCCCGCCTCTTTGCCGAATTGCTTGCCCCTTACGGCATCCGCTCCGTGTTCGACAAGAGTAGCGCCACGCTGCCCGCCCGCAAATTGCACGATCGTTCTGACGTTTCGCACGTCGACGACCGCTTTGTTTGGGGCGACGAACTGGACGAACACGAGGTGCTTGAAAATGGCATCCGGCTCATTGTCAATTTCTTTGAAGGGCAGAAGACCGGTTTCTTCATCGACCAGCGCGAGAACCGTCACCTGGTCCAGACGCTGGCCCGCAACCGCCGTCTGCTCAACTGTTTCGGATACACCGGCGGCTTCTCGCTTGCTGCGTTGCGCGGCGGCGCCGCCTATGTGGAGACGGTCGACATCTCCAAGCGCGCCATCGAGTGCTGCAACCGCAATGTGCAACTCAATTTCGGGACCGAGGCCAACCACCGCGGTGTGGTGGCCGATGCGCTCCCCTATATGGCTTCTGTCGACAACCGCTTCGACTTCATCATCCTCGACCCCCCCGCCTTTGCCAAGAACCACCGCTCGCTGCAACAAGGCCTGCGCGGCTACCGCGCCATCAACCAGCGTGCCATCGAGCAGCTGCAAAGCGGCGGTTTCCTTATGACCTTCAGCTGTTCGCAAGCGGTGTCGAAGGACGACTTCCAGACCATGGTCTTCACCGCCGCCGCCAATGCCCGCCGTCGCGTGCGCATTGTCCGTCAGCTGCCCCATGCCGTCGACCACCCCGTCAGCATCTTCCACCCCGAGGGCGAATACCTCAAGGGACTTCTGCTCCAAGTGGAGTGAGCCGAAGTGAATGGGGAATTATCATGTCCAAAAACTGATTACCGCCACAAGCGGGAGAAAATAAAGACAGGCCCCGGAAGGGGATATCAAAATAAATAAATCAACAATCAAACAATGGAAAAAGGTTACCTCAAAATAGACAAGTACGACGAAGCCTGCGTGGCCGAACTGGGTACGCACTACAAAGAAATCATCCGCCTTTTGGGCGAGGACCCCTCGCGCGAAGGGCTCCTGAAGAGCCCCGAACGCATCGCCAAGGCCATGCTTTTCTTCACTTCGGGCTACGACCTTGACCCCGAAGAGATACTCCGTTCTGCCATGTTCCACGAGGACTATCGCCAGATGGTTGTCGTCAAGGACATCGAGCTCTACTCGCTGTGCGAACACCACATGGTGCCCTTCGTCGGCAAGGCCCACGTGGCCTATATCCCCAACGGCACCATCGTCGGCCTTTCCAAGATTCCGCGTGTGGTTGACGCCTATGCCCGTCGCCTGCAGGTACAGGAGCGGCTCACCAAGCAGATCAAGGACTGCATACAGAACACCCTCCAGCCGCTGGGCGTTGCCGTTGTCATCGAAGCGCAGCACATGTGCATGTCGATGCGAGGTGTCCAGAAGCAGAACTCCGTCACCACCACCTCCGACTTCACCGGTGCCTTCATGAAGGACCCCAAAACACGCGAGGAATTCATGCACATCATCGGTGTGAACCTCCACTAAACACCCTTTTCCTTATGATAGACAAGATACTGGAGTACAACAAGCAGTTTGTGGCCGAGCGGGGCTACGAACGATACGTCACCGACAAGTACCCCGACAAAAAACTTGCCGTGCTGTCCTGCATGGACACACGCCTCACCGAGCTGCTTCCTGCCGCCCTCGGGTTGCGCAACGGCGATGCCAAGATCATCAAGAATGCCGGAGGCTTGGTCATCACTCCCTTCGACTCCGCCATCCGCAGCCTGATCGTGGCCATCTACGAACTCGGCGTGGACAATATAATGGTGGTGGCGCACTCCCATTGCGGCGCCTGCCACATGAGCTTCGACCACTTCCACGACCAGATGCGGGCTAGAGGTATCACCGACCACACTCTCGACACCATCCGTAAATGTGGCATCGACCTCAACCACTGGTTGGAAGGCTTCAAGGATACCGAGGAGTCGGTCCGCACCACGGTACAAACCATCCGCACACATCCCCTCGTGCCGAACGATGTCATCGTGCGTGGCTTCATCATCGACTCCGAAACAGGTCTGCTCAACGAGGTGGCTTGTTGACGGCGTAGGTCATAGAGGTTTTGTTTGCTGCCTTCGTCATTCCGACAGGCATCGCTCCGATACCACAGATATAAAAAAGACTCCATCGCAATGGAGCCTTTTTTTGTTATTCGTTTGGCAGCTATTCGTTTGGCAGCTATTCTGCTAACGGCCATTTGGTTTGACCGTTACCGTTCCCTTCGTTCGATGACTTTTTTCAGGCGGTATCTTTCGCCTGTGGCGGTGCCGATGGCGTCAATGAAAGGCTGTCCATAGCCGGGCGTTTCGTAGCCCCAGCGCTGGAAGTTTCCTTTGTCGTCAACCTTTCGTACCACTTGGTCGTTGTATTTGACGATGAGGTATTTGGCCAGCTGGTCCCATCGTGTCATCATCCGTTTGGCATAGGCGATGCTTTTCCGGTTCAGATAGTCCTTGCGGTCGGCGGGTGTCATTGTCTTGATGGCAGCCTCAACGCTGTCTTGGTCGGCAAAGTAGTAGTCCTCCAGTTCGCGCTGTGCCTGGCGCAGGTCGCCGATCATCATCGAATAGCGCGGGTAGACCATATTGGCCACCCAGTTGTTCATCCAGAAGGCCGACTCGAAGCTGAATTCGTTGCGAGGGTTGTTCTCCTGTCGGAACGGGTCGGGCACCTGTGTGATGCAGCAGTACAGCGGCACGTAGGCCACCATATCGGCGTCGTCGCAGTTGAACCATGTGACGCCGCCCACGTCGTCGGGCAGCCAGCTGCGCATCTGGCAGGTCATCGTGAAGCCGCTCTGCTGTGTGGCTATGGGGCGTTCGCGGTAATAGTCGTTGCCATCTTTGTCTTTGAAGTGCATCGGCAGCGGACGGATGGGCATGCCCCATGGGCCGGCGGTCATGTCGGCGGTCATGTCCAGCGGGGTCCCTTCAAAGTGGTCGCGCATGTCTTGCTGCACATCGCGCAGGCTGAGTTTTTCTTTGGGCTTGATCCACAGCGGCAGGTGGTCGCACTTGTCGAAATCGCCGTTGATGTAGGGCAGGTACTGGTCCATATCGTCGCTGTGATGGCGGAAGAAACTCCACACGCGGGCGTCGGCATAGCGCACATTCTCAAAGTCGATCGGGCAGTAGGCGTCGCGGAACGAGAACTCCTCGTCGCGTCCGCTGAAGAAGCCCTTTTCGCGTGCCAGCGAAATCACATCTTCGGCATAGACGCATTCCACCTCGGCATCATTTATATAGCGCAGGTTCCTGCTGCTGATGGCTTTACGCTCTCCTTTCTTCGCCTTGCGCTTCTCCAGCGGGAACTGGCGAATGCGGCTCAGGTTGGCGTGGGCGCAGATGCAGTCGTCGGGGATGCGCAGCGCCACCCATACGGCACCCTTGCGGTCGGGACCCTTGCCGATGATTTCCATGATCCAAGCCTCATTCGGGTCGCAGACGGTGATGCTCTCGCCGCTGCTGTTGTAGCCGTATTCCGCCACCAGCTCGGCCATGCATTTGACGGCTTCGCGAGCCGTCGCCGACCGCTGCAAGGCCAGCCGCATCAGGCTGAAATAGTCGAGCAGCCCGTCGTGGTTCTGCATTTCAAGACGTCCGTCGAAAGTGGTCTCGACGATGGTGACCTGGTGCTCGTTCATCAGGCCGACGACATTGTAGGTGTATTCCACCTGTTTGACAAACTGTCCTTCGTGCGAGGGACCCCAGCCGTGGATGGCGATCAGCTCGCCGGGTGTGTGGCGCCCTGCAGGACTGTAGAACAGTGAGCCCGAAAAACCGAAGCCGTCGCAATTGTAGGTGCACATGACGCTGCCGTCCTTCGATGCTTTTTTGCCTACAATGAGGTTGGTGCACGCCCAGGCGGCAGGCTGTGCGAGAAGGGTCAGAACGATTGTCAAGAAGATGCGAAACGAAGTCACGTCAAAAAAGATATTAAGAATTACACAATAATGATGTCAACAATTGGCTATTCAGTCACAGCAACCGTCGAATCTCACGCCTCGAGTCGCACATCGTGATCCTGACCGTCGTCGACCAGCGTGATGGAGACCGGCTTGGGTGCGTCGGAACCGCTGCGATGGAAGTGGAAGCGGTAGGTGCTGGAACCGAAACGGTAGCGGATGGAGAACTGCTGCCATTCGGTGGGCACCTGCGGTGAGAAGGTGACGGTGTCGCCCTCCTTGTGGAAACCCAGAATATTTTCGATACCAGTCTTGTAGGCCCACGATGCCGAACCTGTGTACCATGTCCAACCACCGCGACCCGGATGTTGCGGGTTGCTGTAGATGTCGGCGGCGATGCAGTAGGGTTCGACCTTGTATTTCAGCACGTCGGCGAGGGTTTGTGTGCGGTGGATGGGGTTGATGAGCGAGTAGAGGAAGTAGGCCATATCGTAGCGTCCCTCCTTCAGCTGCGCCATGA
Organism: uncultured Bacteroidota bacterium; assembly: GCA_902793295.1. Taxonomy (GTDB): domain Bacteria; phylum Bacteroidota; class Bacteroidia; order Bacteroidales; family P3; genus Colimorpha. The sequence goes on along the minus strand of CADBDA010000010.1, from coordinate 33,859 downwards.
TGTACCACATGGCTCCGTGGGTGTACTGGCCGCCGTTCTCGCGAACGCCGACGGGATAGTTCATGATGTAGCCCGGCGACGGCTGCGACTGCTGGAAGGCAGGGGTGAGCAACTGGATGATCTCGTGTTCGCGGTTGACGAGGCGGTTGTCCGTCTCGCGCATCACGCTGATCTTCTGTTCCGGAGTGGCTACGTCGGTCAGTATGCTCCATGCCTGGCTGATAAGGTCAATCTGGCATTCGGTGTTGTTGCGGCTGCCCATCGGGTCGCCGTTGTCGTAGTAAGCGCGCAGGAACCATGCACCGTCCCATGCCGAGCGCTGGATGGCGTCGACCAGCTTTTTGCGGTGGGCTGCCAGTTCGGCGCAGTAGGCCAGGTCGGCACCGGGAACCATCTGGGTGAGACGCTCCATTTTGGGCAGCAGGTCGGCCAGGAAGAAGGCCACCCATACGCTTTCGCCCTTGCCTTCGACGCCGACGGCCGACATGCCGTCGTTCCAGTCGCCGCAGCCCATCAGTGGCAGTCCGTGGACACCGGTGCGCGACATGGCGCGGTTGATGGCACGACGCAGGTGTTCATAAAGCGTGGCGTAATCGAACTGCGGGTTGCGACTCTCGGGATCGTTGATGAATGAGGTGTCGGCAAGGTAGTGCATGCCGCGTTCAGCCTCGCCAGGTGTCAGCTGGTCGGCTTGGCAGAAGGGCACCATGACGTCGAGGATGGCGCTGTCGCCTGTCACCGCGATGTACTGGTAGGTGACGAAGATGAGCCACAGGTAGTCGTCGCTGAATGTGGTGCGGGCACCGAGGCTTTGGGCGCGCTTGGCGGCCTCCTCCTGGCTGTCGGCATTGGGGCTGGGTTTGGCTTCATGCCACCAGTGCAGCACGTCGCCCTCGGCAAACTGGTGGGCGGCGTGGTCCAGAATCTGTCGGCGGGCGTAGAGCGGATCGCTGTAGAGCACGCTCATCACGTCTTGCAGCTGGTCGCGGAAGCCGGTGGCACCGCCCACCTGGTAGAAACCGGCGCGGGCGTAGAGTCGCGAGGCGTAGACCTGGTAAAGATACCAGCGGTTCAGCATATAGTTGAGGCTGGTGTCGGGCGTCTCGACCTGGATGTGGCCCAGCTTGTCGTCCCAGTAGCGGGTCACCTGGTCGAAGGCGGCATAGATTTGCTGCAACGAGGTGGTGGGCTGTCTTTCGGCTCCCATCTTGGCGACAGAGATGATGTAGGCCACCTCCTTCGAGGCGCCGGCGGGAATGTCGAGGGTGATGCCTAGCCGCTTGCGGTTGGGATAGTCCAGATTGACGTCGCTGAGCGGTTCGGTGGCGGTGAGGCATACCAGCTGGTCGTGGTAGAGCGGGTGGTAGACATTGCGCACCGTGACGCAGTTGTGTTCGCGGTCGTAGTCGGAATAGAGGTAACGGGCGGTCTGCTCTTCGCACATGCCGAGGACCAGCTTGTAGACCATATCGAGCTGCACCTTCAACGGGGCGTCGCTCTTGTTGGCCACGCGAATCTGGTAGTATTTCTCCATGCGGTCGGTGGCGACGAAGAGTCGCACGTCGACTTTCATGTTGTCGTATTCGGCGTCGAAAGCGGAATAGCCTTGACCGTGGCGTGCCGTGGCGGGCACAAACTGCTGCTTGTCGATGAGCAGCATCTCGCTGGCGTTGTCGCGAACGATGTCGTTGCTCCATCCGGTGAGTTTGAACTGCTGTGCGTTGTGGGCGAAGGTGAAACCCGCCATGGTGGAGCTGACCACGCACCCGAAGGCGCCGCCGCAGCGGCTGCCGTCGTTGGCAATCACATTGACCCACGGCATGGGGGTGTTGGTGTTGGTCACCACATAGTCGCGGCCGTCGGCGTCGAAACCGCCGTACTGGTTGTAGAATTTCAGGTCGCTCCATACACGGAAGGTGCGTTTGGGGCGCAACACGGGGTATTCTATCTTGTCCTGGTAGTGCTGGTTGGCCTCTTCCAGCCGGTGGAGCTGTTCTTCGATAGTGGCGCCGTCGCTGGTGTTGAAGGAGAGGCGAGCCACGGTGTGGAGCAAAATGCGTTCGGCGTCGCTCAGGTCGTGGCCGTCAAGCACATAGACCTTACCGGCATCGCTGTGGGTGGTCCACAGGTGTTCGGTGTTGGCCATGTTGCGGATGAAGTGGGTGAGGCTGTCGTGCTCGTTGCCCTCCACATCGTTGATGAAGACAAGGTCGAGCTGCAGTCCATGGACTTTGAAATATTCGAAGGCACGGAGCATCTCTTTCGAATAGCCGGAGCGCTCCATGCGGTCGATTTCCATGAGGAGGATGGCCAGGTCGCCGCTGATGCCGAAGCGCCACAAGCCGCTCTGCGAAAGGGTGTTGCGCGAAATGATGGCATTGCGGCTGTTGCCGAGAGTGGCGGTTTGGGCCATGTATTTCGATATGCTGTTGTAGAGCCGCATCTGGGAGCCTTTGAGAAGCGACATGCTGGTGCGCATGTTGTTGAACACCGAGGCGGTCTTGAAGGCATGTTCGATGTCGACGGAGCGCTGGTATTGGGTGGTCAGTTGCAGCAGCTGGTCGCGCGATTTGGCGAAGCCGGTCAGTATGTAGGCTTCGACGCTCTTGCCCCGTTCGAGGTGGAGGCGACGGCGCATGGACATGATGGGGTCGAGGGTGGTGCCCACGGTACCCGTCAGGGTGCGGCGGCTCTCGATGATGTCGGCATGGCGCAGACTGCCACCGCGGCCGAGGAATTTGAGGCGCGAGGTTTCGTATTCCACCAGTCGCGACTCCTGCTGCCATTTGGCGTCGTCGCCGTTGTGGCGAGGCTTGTCGCTGTCGTCGGCCACCCATAGTTTGTGAATCATGTGGTATCGGGTGTTGTTCGTTCCCGGACGGTTGAAGAGGAGGGCTTCGTTGGTGGCGTCGTATTCCGACAGAATCTTCATGCCGGCAAAAACGCGGTGGTTCTCGTCCTCGGCCGAGGGGGCCAGCACCACTTCGCCGTAGGTGGTGATTTCAAGGTCGGTGTCCTGATTGCTGTTGTTGGTGAAGGTGATGCGACGCACTTCGGCACTGCGGTCTTTGAGGACGGTGATTTCGGTCTTGGTCTCGATGCCGTTGTCGACGCGCAAATAGCTGATTTTGTCGCTGGCAAAGCTGACATGGTAGCTTTCGGGCATCACGTCGAGCGGGGCGTAGGTGTTGCACCACAGGTGGTCGGTGCGCAGGTCGCGGATGTAGAGGAAGGAGCCGTAGTGGTCGGCGCTGATTTTGCGGTAGCGGCCCAGCATGATGCCTTTGTAGCGCGAGAAACCGCTGCCGCGGTCGTTGGCCAGCACGGTGTAGAGACCGTTGCTGATGACGCCGATTTCGGGCACATTGGCGATGGTGTCGAAGTCGCGTGCGTCGCTCTCGGTCTGTACCTTGCTGTATTGGTAGCGTTTGTACTGGGTCACCTTGAGGTCGATATAGGGTTTCACCTGTGATTTTTCCTTGAGCAGGGTGTCCATGCTGCGCATGGCGGGGTCGTGCATGAAGTATTGCTGCAGGCAGTTGTCGCACAGGTAGTTGGTGAGCGATGCCAGAATCATGCCCTGATGGTGGGCATAGTGCGCTTTGACGGGCACATGGTCCTCCTCGTCGAAGCTTTCGAAGAGACCGTATTCGTCGTACATGTCCATCGCCTTGAAGCGTTGCAGGTTGTCGAAGACGGCGCGGTCGTCGATGGAGATGGCCAGGAGGGAGCTGTAGGGTGAGAGGACGATGCGGTCGGGGGTGGTGTTTTGGAATTTGAGGTAGGGGACGCCGAAGGCGTGGTACTTGTAGTTCTGGGCGTCATCGAGTTCGTTGTATGCTGTCTCGGAGATGCCCCAGGGGATGGTTTTGGAGTTACGTCCGGGGAATTTGGAGTTGCGGATGAAAGCCTTTTGAGCGCGGATGGCGAAGCTGTAGGTCTCGTCCATGAGGGTGTGGCGGTAGGTGGGGAGGAAGATGAGGGGCATGAAGTATTCGAACATGGTGCCGTACCACGAGGCGACGCCTTTGTAGCCCTTGTACTGGACGAGGGTCTTGTCGAGGCAGAACCAATGCTTGTAGGGGGCGGCGCCTTGTGCGATGGAGAGGTAGCTGGTGAGACGTGCTTCGGAGGCGAAGTTGTTGTAGTGGTAGGGGAGGAGTGAGTGGCTGACGGTGTCGTAGCCGATGCTGAAGACGTCGAGTTCGGGGTTGTAGAGCTTGGAGAAATCGGTCTGGTCGATGAGGAGCTGGACGCGGACGGCGGTGTCGGCGAGGATGTCGTCGACGGCGGGGTCGGCTGACTCTTCGGCGGCAAGCTGCGACTGCAGCTGCTGGAGCCAGCCCCTGACGGCGAAGAGGCAGGCGAGGAAGTTGCCCGAGTCGCAGGTGCTGATGAAGAAATTGGGGAGCGGTTTGAGTGAGGAGATGTCGTACCAGTTGAAGAGGTGACCGTTCCACTTGGAAAGGCGTGAGACGGTGAGGATGATTTTGGAGAGGCGGTTGAGGGCCTCGCGGTGGGAGATGAACTGGAGCTTGTCGGCGGCGATGATGGCGGTGAGGGAGTAGCCGATGTTGGTGGGTGAGGTCTTGTAGTCGGTGAGGGGTTCGCGGCCCACCTGGTAGTTGTCGGGGATGAGGTAGTTGTGTTCCTCGGTCAGCAGGGAGTCGAAGAAGTGCCAGGTGTCGCGTGCCAGTTGGCGCACCTCGTCGGTCTCCTTTTTGTCGAGGCTTTTCTTGTCGATGTCGAAGCGACGTCCTAGGCGGTACATGACGAAAGGCGCGGCCACCCAAGTGAGGGCGGCGACGAGTGCGGCGACGAGCGCCAGGGTGTTACCGACACTGGTGACGTCGCGATGGAGGAATCCGTAGACGGCGACGAGGGCGAGTGCGGCGGCGGCCACGTAGTTGAACCAGAATTTCAGCAGGTAGTCGCCCAAGGTGCCTTTGGTGCTTTTGGCGGCCTCGTCGCTGGTGATCCAAGCCAGTAGGTCGTGCTTGCTGACCCACATGCGCCAGCAGGCGCGGATGGCGGCGTCGGTGTACATCCATGCCTCTTTGGGCAGGAGGGCGAACTGGACGAGGGAACGGTAGACGATGACGCGGAAACCGCGGAGGAGGGTCATGTAGTACTTGTAGCGCCGGCCGAGACGGGGCAGCTTGGTGAGCTGGGCGATGATGAAGAAGACGATGGGGCTGGCGACCACGAGGAGTGCGACGAGCAGGAACCAGGCGGGCGAGTGGAAGTCGGGAGCGATGTGGGAGAGGGGAAGGCAGTAGGCGAAGAAGACGAGCAGCATGACGCTGAGGGATAGGACAGAGCGGCGCAGGTTGTCGAAGATCTTCCACCGGCCGATGGCGTTGACCTGGTTGGGGACGCGCTGGCCGCGCTGGTTGCGCACGCGGGGGAAGAGCCAGGAGATGATCTGCCAGTCGCCGCGGGTCCAGCGGTGGTGGCGTTTGGCGTCGTCGATATAGTTGGATGGGTTGTCGTCGAAGAGTTCGACATCGTTGATGAGACCGCAGCGGATGTGGCATCCCTCGAGCAGGTCGTGGCTGAGGATCAGATTGTCGGGGAAAGTGCCCTTGAGCACCTGCTGGAAGACGGCCAGGTCGTAGATGCCCTTGCCGCAGAAGGAACCCTCGTTGAAGATGTCCTGATAGAGTTCGAAGCTGGCGGTGGTGTATACGTCGAGACCGCCCAGGCCGGCGAAGAGCTGGGCGTAGCGGCTCTTGTTGGTGACTTCGACGTCGACGTTGACGCGCGGCTGCATGATGCCGTAGCCCTGGTCGACGCGGCGTCCGTCGGCTGAGAGCTTGGCCCGGTTGAGGGGGTGGGCCATAGCACCGATGAGCTTCTGGGCGGAGTAGAGCACCAGTTCGGTGTCGGTGTCGAGGGTGATGACGAACTGGACGGGACGCGACTGCGACTGCTGCCATTGGCTGACAGTCTCGCAGCGGAAGCGCTCGTTGCGCTGTTCGGGGCTGGTGACGCCGAGCAGCAGGTCGTTGAAATGGAGGATGGCCCCGCGTTTGCGTTCGAGACCCAGCCAGGTCTGTTCGCCCTCGCTCCAGGCGCGGCGGCGATAGACGAAGTTGAAGATGGGCGCGCCGTACTTCTCGTTGAGTTCGCGCACGCGTTGCAGGCCCGCCTGAACCACCTCGTCGTCCCACGGGGCGTCGGGTTGGGAGTAGCTGGCGGCATCGCCTATGAGGGTGTAGTAGATATTGTTGAACGGAGCGCTGAAGGGAGCGCCGCTGCCCTGCGGGTTGGCGGCGGGGGCGTTGCCGCGGTTGATGTTGGAGAGATAGTAGACCTCGAGCTGGTCGAGCAGTTCGATGGTCTTCTGCTTGTTCTTCAAGATGGTAGGCATGATGACCATGGTGGTGAATTCGTCGGGGACGATGCCATCCTTGAATTTCAGCTTGAAGGTGCCGAGGGGGCGGTGGATTTTGGACAGCAGCCAGTTGAAGAGGTCGATGACGATCTGGCTGACGGGAATGCAGAGGAGGATTGCCAGGACGATGCTGACGGCATTGATGACGAAATGGGAGGCGGCGAAGGCGACGAGAGCCGAGATGGCGGCCGAAGCCAGGAGGACGATGGCGACATAGCAATGGGCGCGGGCGTTCCACCGCTTGGGCGGGAAGAGCAGCCAGCCCAGATGCTGGTTCTGCTGGTCGGCTTGCGCCACAAGGGACTTGACGAACTCGTATTCGGAGGCTGCATGGTTGTTGGAGCGGGGCCGTTTCATGAGGCGGACGATGCGGGCGCGGTAGTCTTCCTTGGTCTTGTCCTGCATGCGGTCGTACATGGCGGCCTTTTCGGCCTTGAGCATGCGTTCGGAGAAGCTCACCGCGTCGATGAGTTCCGCCATAGGCAGCTTGGTCATCTTCTTCAGCGAATTGAAGATGTTCATCATGAGCAGGTTCTGGCGGGCCGCCTTGTCGAGCTGGGCCATGTCAGACTGGCTCTTGTCGGTGGGGCGGTAGTGGTAGTCGTTGTCGTGCTCGAGCTGACGGCAGAGGTCGGCCAGCTGGCGGATGAGCACCAGCTTGATCAGCGGGAGGAGGGCGGTGACTTCGGGATAGCTCAGGTAGTCCTTCTGCTGCTGCTGGATTTGTGACAGGTAGCGGAACAGGAGACCCTTGTCGACCTGGTGGTGGCAGCGTTCCAGATAGCCCTCGATGAGCCGGGTGATCAAGAGTAGGCGATCCGAACCGATGCGCCAGGAACCGCGGCTGATGGCGCGGAGCTCTTCGCGCATGACCTTCTCCTGTTCGCTGATGAGGTAGTAGTTGTCGAGCACCCATTCGTTGGTGCTGCCCACGAGGCGCTGGCTTTTGGTTTCGTCAACCAGCAGCATGTAGTAGTGCGTAATGGCCTTAACGCTTTCTTTGAAAGTATGATAGGGATGTTTCATTATGATGTATCCTTAATAAAAAGAATCTGCAAAGATACGCAAAAAAAATGACATGATGCAAACGGCATTCCGCGAGGCGCGGGCGGACATCCACCGACGGAGGTCGGACGATGAAAAAATGTGTCGAGGTGTGTATCGGGAACAATTTTTTTCGGTGTTTGTAGTTTTTTGGAGAAAAGATACGTTTCTATTATCGTGAGGTCAAAAGATCCATTTGAAGAACTGCTACACCGCTATCGCGGACTGCTGTTCACGCTGTGCAGACGCTACGGCCGACGAGGGCTGGATGTGGATGACCTGCTGCAGGATGCCACGGTGGCACTGTGGCGGGCGCGGGAGAAGGTGCTGGAAGAGACGCGCAGCGTGGGACAGGCGGCATTGGTGTGGAAGATAGCCCGCAACGCGGTTGTCGACACCCTGCGCCGCAGCCGTGAGACCGTGGAGCTGCCCGCCGACTACGAGGAGGTGGCCGAGGACAGGAGCCTGCTGAGCGAACTGCACGAACAGATAGCGCTACTGGACGAGCCCGACCGCACCATCGTGAAGCTGCAGCTGGAGGGCTACAGCTACGAGGAGATAGGGCAGCAGTTGGACATGACGGAAAAAAACGTCAGCGTGCGACTGGTGAGGATCAAAGAAAGACTGAGAAAACAATTTGATAAAATATAAACTATCTGATATGAACGAACAAGAGTTTGAAAGACTGTGGCAGGCGGCGGAAGCCGAGAACTACGCCCAACAACTGCGGGACGAATACCCCCGTTGGCAGGCGCGCCGCCGTCGCAACATGGGAGTGGCCGCCTCGCTGATAGTGGCTGTGGGCATTGCGCTGCCGCTGCTGCACCGTCCGCAGACGGAAGCCCCCGCCCAGCACGAAAGCTACGTCACCGCCTACTGCAACCGCGCCGATATGGCCGACCAGTACTGGGTGGACCTGGCCGGCGACCTGCTGATGGAGACATGATCAGGAAAAGACCATACAAGGAAAACCTGATCGGCACCGGCCTGGACCATCCTGGCTTTGTGCGCATCGAAAACCTTAACCCTACGAAAAGCATTCTACAATAATCAATCGCAAATCATGACCCAACTGAAAAAACACCTATTGACCCTCATGCTGCTGCTGTTGCCGGTGGCCGCCATGTCGCAGGGCAGCCTGTACAAGCAGTACGCCCAGCGGAGCGACCTGAAGGTGGGCGAGGTGGACGGCTTCAAGCTCAACGACAGCGTCCGCGTCGATGTGGTGATGCTGCAGGCAGAAGACGATGCCGCCTGGCAACGCCTCTGCGTGGAATTCGACATCAGAGGCACGCAGACGTCGGTGAGCTGGCTGGCATCGCCGACCAATCCGGTGCAACGCGTCAAGTGGACAGGCAAACCCGTGCTGCGTGTGATAGCCTCCCATAAACGCCATACTATCGGCATCTACCGCATTGACAACGAGTTGCAGTATGAGGCTCTGATCGACTACCAGCTGAACGCCACAATGGGCAAAAACGCAAAGAGGCACTAGCCCGCATCCTTCGGCGACAAGCCACTCGATGTGAAAGAAACAAAAGATTAAGGAAATAGTTTACAATAGAATAACAAAAACAATGAATATCAAGAAAATCATCTTCTCCTTATTAACAGCCGTACTGCTTTTTGCGGCTTGCAAGGACGACAACAACGGCAATGGTGCAACCGACGAGCTCCGCCAGATAGTCTACGCCATCGGTAGCGACGAAAACCGGCAGACGCTGACGACCGACGCCGAATGGGATGCGCTGCTGAACCACTTTTTGGATTGCGCCGCCATGGGCGACAACGTGAAGTTCTACAACCTTTCGGACTATCCCAACGGCACGAAGGGGGTCATCTTCATGAAGGAGGCCGTCACCATCAGCACCACCAGCCGCGACGAGATCAAGGAATGGATGCGCCACATGGAGCGCGAAGGTAAAACTGTCAGTATCAGCTACGACGAACGCACTGGCACCTGGAACGGGACGGCCTACGCCACCATGCCCGAGGTCGCCTTGGAGCGCACCTGCTATACAGGCACTATGGAATGCGTGCCCGCACCCGCCTTCGACGGACTGAGCGACGATATGATGGTTCCCGCCCTCCGCATCAGCGACGACACGCTCCTCATCCTTGTCGAGGAAGGCTCCACCCTCATCTGTGGTGGCGAGGTGGACCCCGACACGGTGACCATCTGCGGCAGAATGGACGTGGTTACTGACCGCCAAGGAAACGAGGTGTTGGTGCTCGACCTTTCGGCGCAGAGCGAAGGGGCCCTTGTGGGCGCATGGAAGATCACCAGCATGACCGTTTCGCAAAGCGGCTGCGGCGACCCTATGCTCAATACCACTCTCTACATCCCCGCGGAGAACAGCGCTGAAATCTACACCTTCGACGACGACGGGACTGTCACCCTTGTCCGCACCAGCCCCGACGGAACGACCACCACAAGTGGCACATGGTCCATTTCGGACGACAACGGCCTTTGCTGCGACCTGCTGCCGGCCGGTGGCGGATGCTGGAACATCAACTGGCTGACGTCAAGCAGCATGATTCTGTCGCGCGAAACCCATGGGACCGAGAATGGCGACGCTTTATATCATCTTTGTTTCGAGGCGGTTGGCAACGCGAAATGAAAAAAAAGAAAAAAAATCGCAACCCCCTGTAGTTTTTCGGTCGCAAACTCCGTTCTTATACACGAAAACAATTCAGACAACAATCAAATAAATTATTAACAAATTAACTTATTATTCAAAATGAAAAAAAACATCTTAATCGTTGCCATCGCAATTCTGGCACTGGGAATCACCGCTTGCTCCAAAGAAGAAGGTATCTCCACTAACAACAACAACTCTGAGCTGCGCGTCAAGAGCGTCTCTGACCTGATTGGCACCAGCTGGATCTATTCGATCGACACTATCTATGCTGACATCGACGGCGACACGCTGGCAATTCCTCTGGATATGCAGTTCGGCCTCGATTTCGATTCGACCTATGCCCACCTCAGCTTCCCCGAAAATGTGATCGGCTATGATATGGTTCAGGGCAACGGCGAATACAGCATGCAGGAAATCCAGAGTAAAGATTATCTTTACAGCTACGACCCCTCGACCCTGACCGGCTACCTCGTCGCTGACGGCTTCGACGACAACGGCACCCCCGAAACCTTCCAGATCGCCTTCACCTACGACTACAATGCCGACGCTATCCTCATCAACATGGATCTTTCGGAAGAAAACAGTGATGATACCACTCCCTTCACCCTCTACTTCCATCGCAACATCTGAGATGTTCAGCCTGTGCTCAAGTGCTTGTCTGTAGTCAAACAATTGGACTCCAATAACAGACAACAACCAACAGACGAGACTTGAAACATAATAAAAGTTTTAATTGAGAAACGGCGACCATGCGGGTCGCCGTTTCTTTTTTATGTTTGAATGTGCACCGACGGGGAGAGGGGGCAAAAAAACATGGGATTCGGTAGTGAATCCCATGTTTTTTAGGGGGATGATTAGGGGACTTGCGGACAGGTCAGACCATGTCGGCTTCGGCCCCATCGGGGTCAGAGAATCTGATCGGCGTGGGCTTTGGTGTTGACTTTGCCGATGGCGTCGACGATGATGCCGTTTTCGTCGATGACGTAGGTGGTGCGGATGGTTCCCAACGTCACCTTGCCGTACATCTTCTTCTCGCCCCAGGCCTCGTAGGCTTTCAGGATGGTGAGGTCCGTGTCGGCCACCAGATGGAAGGGCAGCTGGTATTTCTCGATGAAACGCTGGTGGCTGGCGCCGCTGTCGCGGCTCACGCCCAGCACCTCGTAGCCTTGAGCCAGAAAACGTTCGTAGTTGTCGCGCAGGCTGCAGGCTTCGGCGGTGCACCCCGGGGTGCTGTCCTTGGGGTAGAAATAGAGCACCAGTTTCTTGCCGGCATAGTCGTTCAGGCTGACACGTTCGCCAGTTTCTATAGTACCCTCAAAATAAGGGGCTTTGGTTCCTTTCTGTAGCATAATCGTGTGTATTTGTCGGATGCAAAAATACGAAATAAATGGCACTTGCGTTATTTGGACATCCGATTGTCGCCTCTTGTGCCGGCTTTCCGATTGCCGCCATTGGGGCGGCCACCCGACCGAATCCCATCATGCCAATCCCTACAACGATGAACAACCGCCTACCGAAAATCCTTCTGCTGACCCTGCTGATGCTGCTGCTGGGCGTGCAGACTCATGCCAAAGAACGCCGATTCACCCTCGCTTCGCCCGACGGACGGCTGACCACCCATATCACCGTCGGAACCGAACGGCTGACCTACGACCTCGTTTGCGACGGACAGCCGCTGCTGCTGCCTTCGCCGGTCGACCTCAGCTATACCCAGGGGGACCGCGAACAATGTCGGCTCACGCTGCGCAAAAGCACCCGCCAGACGGTGGACCGCACCGTTGCGTCGCCGTTCACCCGGCAGGCGACCATGCGCGACCACTACAACGAGCTGACACTCATTTTTAAGGAGGGCATTTCGGTTGTCTTCCGAGTCTACGATGAGGGGGTTGCCTACCGCTACTGTTGGGACGGGGCCCCTGGGCGTGTGCTCAATGAGACGGTCGTCTACCGCTTTGCCGACGACTGGACCGCCACGGTGCCCTATGTCACCAATTTCGAAGCCGCCCGCCCCGAAGCCGTCAGCCCCTTCGGCAGCAACGGCACGGTCGACGCACAGCAGTACAATTCGTCGTTTGAAAACCTCTACACCACCAAGCCGCTGTCGCAACTCGACAACCGCCGGCTCTGTTTCCTGCCGCTGCTGGTGCGCACCGCAAGCGACTCGTCGTCAGCGCATCCCGCCCCGAAGGTATGCATCACCGAATCCAGCCTGCTCGACTATCCGGGCCTCTATCTCCACACCACCGCCGAGGGCAACGTGTTGCAAGGCAGCCATGCGCCCGTGCCGCGCCGTGTGGAACAGGGCGGACACAACAACCTGCAGCTGCTGGTGCGCGAACGCGAAGATTATATCGCCCTCATGGACAGGGAGAAACACTTCCCGTGGCGCATCGCCATGGTTGCCGAGGACGATGCCGCGCTGGCCATGAACAACCTCAGCTATCTGCTCGGCGAACCCTCGCGGGTGGACGATATCAGCTGGATACGCCCCGGCAAGGTGGCCTGGGAGTGGTGGAACTGCTGGAACATCGGCAACGTGATGCAGCCCGACGGCACCCATGCGGCCCCTGTGGATTTCGAGGCAGGCATTAACAACGACACCTACAAGCACTACATCGATTTCGCCGCGCGATACGGCATCGAATACGTCATCCTTGACGAAGGATGGGCTGTCAACATGCAGGCCGACCTGCTGCAGGTGGTTCCCGAAATCGACCTGCCCATGCTTGTCGACTACGGCCGCCAGCGCGGAGTGGGCCTCATCCTCTGGGCCGGCTATTACGCCTTCGACCGCGACATGGAGCGTGTCTGCCGGCACTACAGCCAGATGGGGGTCAAGGGATTCAAGATAGACTTTATGGACCGCGACGACCAGGTGGTCACCGATTTCTATCGGCGCGCCGCCGCCATGTGCGCCCAGTACCACCTGCTGGTCGACTTCCACGGCGCCTTCAAGCCCGCCGGAATGACCCGCACCTATCCCAATGTCCTTAACTTTGAGGGCGTTGCCGGACTGGAACAGCTCAAGTGGGCCCCCGCCACGTGGAACCAGGTGCAGTACGATGTCGAGCTGCCCTTCATCCGCCAGACCGCCGGCCCCATGGACTACACTCAAGGAGCCATGCACAATGCCGCCCGCGGCTGTTACGCACCCCTATGGAGCGAACCCATGAGCCAAGGAACCCGTTGCCACCAGTTGGCACTCTATATCGTCCTCGAATCGCCGCTCAACATGCTCTGTGATTCCCCCACCAACTATGAGGCCGAGCCCTACTACACCCGATTTGTCGCCGCCATTCCCACGGTGTGGGACGAGACCCGAGTGCTGCAGGGCAGGGTGGGAGAGTACATCGTCACCGCCCGCCGCAAAGGCAATGTCTGGTATCTGGGCGGCATCACCAACTGGACTGCCCGCGACATTGATATCGACCTCAGCCAGTTGGGCCAGCCATCCGGCGACATCGAACTCTTCGCCGACGGCGCCAATGCCCACCGAAAAGGCACCGACTACCGTCACTCCACCCTTCCGGTGACCACCCGAACTCTCACCGTCCACATGGCTCCCGGTGGCGGATTCACCGCGAGATTCGAGATGTAGGTTCCTTCATGGCGACATTTCAACATGAAACGTAAGCAAACGAAAACCCATTCCTTCCATCATTCAATTATATAATCTGATAAAGTGTCACTAATCAAATCCTATAAAGGCCGTTCCCCCCGTTGGGGCAAAGACTGCTATTTCAGCGAAAACGCCACCCTTGTCGGCGATGTGACGCTGGGCGACCAGTGTTCCGTATGGTTCAATGCTGTTGTGCGCGGCGATGTGGCGCCCATCACCATCGGTGACCGCACCAATGTGCAGGACGGCTCGTGCATTCATGTCACTCACGACACCGGCCCCACCCATATCGGCAGCGATGTCACCATAGGCCACAATGTCACCGTCCATGCCTGTACCATTCACGACGGAGCCCTTATCGGCATGGGCGCCACCCTTCTCGACGACTGCGAGGTAGGGGAGGGCGCCATTGTTGCCGCTGGAGCCCTGGTGCTTCAAGGCACCCGCATCCCGCCCCATCAGATTTGGGGAGGCGTTCCGGCCAAGTACATCAAGCCCACCCGACCCGGACAGACCGACAATGCCGCGCACTATGTGGCCTACGCGCAGGAATACATGAAGGAAACCGACAGTAACGGCGCTGCCGAAAAAGAATAAAAGATTCATTGTCAGACGAAAATTGTCTGCGATGAATCTTTTATCGGTCTTTCAACACCCTTTTCTCCCCGAGCCGCCCAAACGGATGGCTTCGGAGGCGGGCGTTTGATCAGATTGGGCAAAGGGAAGGTTCCGTCAGAACTCTTCGAACGGGAAGATGTCCTTCAGCTTGCCGATCATGCGGCAGTGGATGTCCGCCGTCATGAAATCGTACGATCTGCCTTGTGCTTTGGGCAATGCTGCCGTTATCTGCTGGCGGGCTTTCAGCCAGCGTGAGAACGAGGACCGCAGCGCCTTCACGCGTTCCGCCACCAAGCTGTCGCTCGGCAGATAGTTGGCCATATCCATTTCGATAAGCGTCTCTTTGTCCTCCGGAACCGAGCTTTTGGCGATCCAAGACTCCCATTGGGCGGAGTTCACCGTGAAGCCTTTCTGCTTGTACACCTTGGCATTCTTGATGATGTCGCGTTCCGTTGCCAGTTCGGCGCGGCGGTTTTCCGACAGCAGGCTGTAGTAGGCCTCTATCTCCATCGGTTTCATGCTGTACCATTCCATACGGTACGACACATCTCTCCACAATTCGAAGCGGGCTTTGTTCAGATCGACCCAAGCGGCGTACTCCTCATGGACCAGATCCTTCAGGTTGTCGGGCGCCTCGTCGATCCATTTCCGATAGGCCTCGATGGTGAGGTAGTGTTCGATGGTGGCGATCACGTAGCTCATGAAGTTCATCTCCATCTGGCTCAGCGAAGAGAATTTTTCCATCACACGGCTAATCTCGTAGATAGCCGAGTCGCGTTTCACCATGGGAGCCTCGGCCCGCAGGTCTTTAAGCGCCTTGTTGACAGCGATAGCCCACTGCAGTTTGTCGTCGGCGTTGCCGTTCAGGTTCACCAATTCGGCCATGCGCATGAAGCGGTTGGCCAGTCGCAAAGCCGCCGAGTCGCGATGGTTGGCAAAGTAGTCGTTGCGATATTCCGGGTAGTTCTCGGCCATTTCGGAGTTGTTAAGATTGAACAGGTAGCCCTGCACGGAGTGGACCTCGGACAGCTCCAGCAGATCCTTTGCCGAGATGGGGCTCAGCACGGTGGCGTTCTCGATATAGGCAATGCTGTCTTCGCCGCTATAGCCTTCCGGCACCACGACATGCTTTTGTGTTTTGGTTTTCTGTGCAAAAGCCGCATTCGGGAGCACCCCGCATGCCACCATCAAAAGCACCAACGAAATGGAATAACATACTTTTCTATTCATAATGGCAGTTTTTTAGGACCGTTCCATGAGCTCTAGTCAACCGGGCATGCCCGCTCGGAATAGGCATCACGAAAACGTTCTGTTATGTTACTTGTTATTGTTCCTGATTCTGAATTTGCTGTTCTTGATTTCGATTTTCCAATCTAACGCAAATTCCCAAAGATTATTATATCCCCACCCCGAAAAAGCCCTGAGTTGACAAAGCAAAGTCCCGAATGAAGAAATGCAGCCCACCTGGATTGCCGTTCGTTAATGACAACAGAGGGTTGGCATAAAACAGGCAATTTTTAGGATTCCCCCTACTGTATTGGACTGGTTGTGACACCACAGTTGACACAATTTTGTAAAATAACGCAATTAGGAAGGTTGTTTTTTGTAAAATAACGCAGTCTTGAAGGTCATTTTTTGTAAAATAACGTAGTCTGGTTAGGATTGTTCCATGACCAACCCGCAGCCGGGCATGCCCGTTCGGAATAGTCATCACGAAAACGTTCTGCTTTATGTTCCTGTTTTTTTATATTTCCAATCATTAGTGTCCACTAAAAATTTAACATTTTAAAAGTTTAATAAAAACTGCCCATTAGAATAGTTGAGTTCTTTGAAATCGTTGAGTTGATTATTGTTGAAGAGATCGTAAAGCGGAGTTTTGTCTGTCAGTGAAACTCCGAGTATCTGCAACACCTCATAGGTGCTTCGTTTCAGCTGCAGATTGTGTTGGACGATTGCCACAAGGCAGTATGCGCAGATGGCCGAATAGATTTGGATGCGCACTGCGTTTTCAGTGGTGCCCCAGAATTTCTTGATTTTCAAATGTTGTTTCAACCATTTGAAGAAGAGTTCCACATGCCAGCGGTTCTTGTAGAGTTCCGCCACCTGCAAAGAAGAGAGATGAAAGGCATTCGTTAGGAAAGAGAATTCCCTGCCCTGTTCGGCATCCCAGAAACGTACAAGCCGTAATGGCTCAGGATAGTGTTTGCTCGGATAGTAACCCGTCAAATTGATAGTGGCGTCTGACAGCACGTCTTTAGGAAGTCTCCGTCTCCATTTTACAGCCCTGTACTGCAGATTCTTCTTGGCTCTCACGACAAAGTAGGAGTCAGTGCAGGTGATTCTATGAAGACGGCAGAAATCGTTGTAACCTCGGTCGAAGATGTAGTATGCACCAGGCTCGTATGCAAGCTCATCCATTGTACGGACATCGTTGACTGACGCTTCGGTGATATGGAAGAATGCCGGCACCTGCGTCTCGATGTCATAGAGGGTGTGTATCTTGATGCCACCCTTATGCTTGCGGAACTTGGCCCACCAAAACACGGATAGACACAGGTCGATGGTCGTTGAATCAAAAGCATAAACACTGCCACCGAGTTTGAAGATGTCCGTAATCTGCTTGCTTCTGGCTTCCGCCACAAGGAAGTAGGCAAACTCCTCGAAGATGCGGCAGTCGCGGTTCTGGTTGGCTTTCGCGAGATTGCTCTTGGAGACATGCTTGCCAAAGCCGAGATGGTAGCACTTGCTGCGGTGAGCCTCGACGATGACAATCAAATCACGCAAGCTCTCGCGATTGGTCAATTGTCCGAACATCATCACCAGCAACTGGTTCCAGCAGGTGAAGTGCTTCACATAGCGGTCGCCATCGTATTTTGTGACGATACGACGGAACTTGTCGTTATTCAGGAATTCAACCAATTGAGCAAAAACGTATTTGTCTTGATTCATATGCAGGGATTATCCTGCAAAGATACAAATTCAAATCGTCGCGCTCGAAAAATCTCTACAAATAATTAACTCACAATAATTTCAAAGAACTTTCACTGATTTTTAGTGGACAGCACTGTGTTTGGGTGATAAAAAAGGAAACGAAGGGGCTTTGTGTGAAAGCGGCTTCGTTTCCTTTGGTTGTGGGGCTTGGGTTGGGTTTACTTGAACAGGAAGAGGGGGTGGAGCACTACGGGTCCGAGGCATTTCTTTTTGTCGGGGCCTAGGAAGGGGGCGATGGCGAAATGGCAGATGCCTGTGTAAAGCCGGGCTTCGAAATGTCGGCGCGAGGGGATGTCGTCGTGGAGTTTGACGATTCGGTATTGGCGCAGTTGGTCTTCCAGTTCGGGTCGCAGCTGCCCGTGATTGACCGGCGTCGCGTAGAAGGCGGAAAGCACTTCGCTTTTGGATACGCCGTCGCCCAGCACTGAAAAGAGGGGCGAGGCGAGGAAGGCGTCGATGCCCAGGTCGAGCGCCACGCTGAGCAGCGCGTCGAAGGGGAATTGCCCGTCGTGGCCGCGCTTGGACTTTCGACCGACAAGGGGTTCGACAAACGGGATGAGGGGTTTGACCAGCGACAGGAACTGCTCTTGCTGCTGAAGTAGCTGTTTGCGGTCGGCGGCAGGGGGCGTGGTCAGGTCGTAGGCACGCGCCAGGGCCATAAGATTCATGGAGGGTGTCATGGTGATTTGAATTGTTTTAAGGTTTGTGATTATGGGTTTGAAAATCTGCTCCTTGAGGGGCGATACTGCGGTCTGCTTTTTGCCGTTGGCGGGTAGGACCGTGCGGCTTGCGGGGCGGACAGGATGGCAAAAAAAAAGTGGCGGCGCTGTGGCCGCCACTTTCGCCCAGAAGGGGCATTGGTAGGGAGTTTAGAGGTTGAAGCTGCCCAAGTAGAGCGAGGTGCTGGTGTCCTCGCCCTCGGCACGGCGCACTGCCAGGTAGACCTCGATGGAGTCGCTCACCCATGCGGTGGGCAGAGAGTAGGAGGCTTGGCGTGTGGAGCGGTCGGCGGCGTCGGTGACGACGACGGCCTGCTTCTTGACGGTGTTGTAGGCGAGGAACATCACCTTGTCGGTCTCGAGGGCGTTGCCGATGCCGGAGTTGTCGGTCCAGCTGATGCTGAGGTCGGTGCCTTGCACCTGGGCGGAGGGGTTGTAGGGGTTGTCCACATTGCCCTTGGCCACCAGCAGTTTGGAGTAGTTGAGGCTGTAGGTAGGGAAGGTGCCGGTGAAGCCATCGGCGAAGTTGGTCTTGATGGCGGCGTTCATCTCGGTGATGTCAACGGCCTGCTTCTTGAATCCGAGGAAGATGAAGGCGTAGATGACGGAGAAGAACTGAGTGATGAGTTTGAACTTGGCGCGGATTTGCTGTTGCAGAACGGTGTTGGGGTCGTTGACGCTGAGGGGGCGTGCCTTGATGACTGCTTTGCCTTTCCACGAGGAACCGGTGATGGGACCTACTTTTCCTGAGAAGCCGCCGAGGGCTCCTTGTTTGATTGTTGCCATGATAATTTTTCCTTTCTTTTTTAATGTTATTAAATATTTTTACTTCTTTGTCTTTGCGTTGGGGTCCGGAAGTGGTGGCGGATCTGCTGTCTGCCGGTTCGGGTTGTCGAGCTGTCGGGCCGTACGCATCCCGGCGGGAATCGTTCCCCCGGACCTGCTTGGGTGTCACCGTTTGCGCTTCCTTTCCTTTTGAAAGACGATGCAAATTAACGAAATCGCCAACGAACAGGAAAAAGTTGTAAACGGTTGTAAAAAATGTTGGAATGTTTGTGCAATCGAATGGAAGACAGTGCGATGGCTGCGGTTTGCTACAGCGTTTGCTGCATCTTTGCTACAGATAATCTACATGGCCCCAAAGGGGATGTCGCCCTCGGAAAGGAGTAGGGGAGAGCGCGTTGGAAAAAAAATGGCTGCTGTAGTCTGTTTTTTTGTATGTAGTATGCCAGGCTACGCCGGGCTACAAAAAAAGCAGGGTGGAAAAATGCTTGAAAATGATGTTTTTTTGGGGGTGCTGTGAGCGGTGCAGGGGGTGCCTGAAGAGGCTGCGGTAAGGGGTGAGGTCGGGGGGGCAATTTCGAGGCCTCAGTCATTGGCTTCTTGGCTGGCCGCCAATTCGACCTGGTCTAAGAACTCCTTGATGGACTTGCACATGTTGCGGTCGGAGGGCTTCATGATTTTGCCTTCGTAGGTGCGCACGGCTTTGCGGTCGAAGAGGTGGTCGAAGATTTCCCACTTGACGACGGTGGGGATGCGCTGGTGGAGCTCCTTCTCGATGAAGCAGGCCACATTGTTGGTGATGTTGCGGCGAAGATGGAAGTGCTCGTCGATGATGTTGTTGATGTGGAGCGCGTTGAAGAACATCTTGGCGCGGTCGTTGTTGAATTCGGACATCTTGTTGTCGCGCTGTATCAGCTCGTCGAAATAATCCCAGTCGAGCGGTTTCGCCTTCTGACGGTGCTGGCGGCTGACGGAGGTGGCGCGTGCTTGGACGGGCAGTCTGGCGGCCTGGAGCGCCAGGCTGTCGTTGACAGGCGGCTGGTTGCGAAGGTATTCTTCGTGAATGGCGCCGAGGGTGCGCTGAATGAGGATGTTGTCGGCGGGCGGCATGGCGGTGGCGCCGGTGGGGAAGGGCTGCTCCTTCTGAAGCTGCTGCAGCTGGGCTTTGAGCTGCTGCATCTCGGTTTGCATCTGCTCCAGACGCTGTTCGTCTTGCAGCTTCTGCTCGCGGGCGTGCTGCAAGTCGCTCTTCAACCGGGTGTTACTGTTGAACATCTCGCTGATGGTCGTCGATTGCTCGGAGATGATCTTGTTGAGCCGGACAATCTCCGCCTCATGATTGCGGATGATACGGAACATCACATCGGTCATCTCTTGATAGTCGCTGCTGTTGCGAGCCGTCAGGGGGATGTCGTCGTCGGGCT
Organism: uncultured Bacteroidota bacterium; assembly: GCA_902793295.1. Taxonomy (GTDB): domain Bacteria; phylum Bacteroidota; class Bacteroidia; order Bacteroidales; family P3; genus Colimorpha. The sequence goes on along the minus strand of CADBDA010000010.1, from coordinate 13,622 downwards.
GCACCGGCATGGCGGCATGGTCGGCCGTATCGGTGTCGGCATGGGCTTTCGACGGTTGGTCCTCCGTCGTCGAGGCATCGGTATAATCGAAGATGATGTCCATTGTCTTGTCGGTTTTTGGCTCATGGTTGAAAGTCAACAGCCGCAGCGCAACTGTTGCAAGAATAGATAGTTGAAGGGGGTGTGATTTAGGTTGGGTTGCAATCTTTGATGTCTGCAAAACTACAAAAAAAATACATACGTGCAATAGAAATGTTAAAAATAATATCAACATTTTTTGTTGATGTAGTATCTTTTTGTAGTATTTTTAAGTTTTCAGTTGAAATACAATGCTTTGTATTGTTGTTTTGGTGTGTTGACAAATTGCATTGCCTATGATTCAAAAAAAACAATTATCTTTGTAATTCATTTGAAATTTGTTTTTTAATATAGAATACTATAAATAAATAAGATAACGATGAAACAATTAATTGAATGCGTTCCGAATATCTCTGAAGGACGCGACATGAATATCATCAACCAGGTTACCGCCGAAATCGAAAAGGTGGAGGGTGTGAAACTGCTGGACGTCGATCCGGGTGCCACCACCAACCGTACGGTCATCACCTTTGTGGGTGAGCCGGAACAGGCTTGCGAAGCCGCCTACCGCGTGGTCAAGAAGGCTGCCGAACTCATCGACATGCGCCAGCACCATGGTGCCCACCCCCGTCAGGGTGCCACCGATGTCTGCCCCCTCATCCCGGTGAGCAACATCAGCATGGAAGAGACCGTGGTCTACGCCCACAAGTTGGCTGAGCGTATCGGTAACGAGCTCCAGATTCCCATCTACTGCTACGAAAACGCCGCCAAACTGCCCGAACGCCGCAATCTGGCTTACTGCCGCACGGGCGAATACGAGTCGCTGTCGACCCGTCTGGGCAGCGAACAGTGGAAACCCGACTATGGTCCCAACGCATGGAACGACCATGTGGCTCAGACTGGCGCCACCCAGGTGGGTGCCCGCGATTTCCTGGTGGCCATCAACTACAACCTGAACACCATATCGACCCGTCGCGCCAATGCCATCGCTTTTGACGTCCGTGAAAAGGGCCGTCCCCAGCGCGAAGGCGGCAAGCCCTCGGGCAAGCCGATGAAGGACGAGAACGGCAAGACCATCATGATTCCCGGCACGCTGAAAGGCACCAAGGCAATCGGTTGGTACATTGAAGACTACGGCATTGCACAGGTCTCCATGAACATCACCTCCATCAAGGTGGCCCCGGTCCACCTCTGCTTCGACGAGGTGTGCCGCTGCGCCGCCAACCGCGGTGTGCGTGTGACCGGCTGCGAAATTGTCGGCCTTATTCCCAAGAGCGTTCTGATTGACGCTGGTAAATACTACCTGGCCAAACAGAAACGTTCGCTCGGCGTCAGCGAGGACGAGATTATGAAGATCGCCATCAAATCGATGGGGCTCGACGACCTGAAACCCTTCAACCCCAAGGAGAAAGTCATTGAATTCCTGATTGAGGACAACAGCACGAAGAAGCTTGTCGACCTGACTTGCACCGGTTTCTGCGAGGAGACGGCTTCCGAAAGTCCCGCTCCCGGCGGCGGATCGGTCAGCGCCTATATGGGTGCCCTGGCTGCTTCGCTTGGCACCATGGTCGCCAACCTCACCGGCGGTAAGGCTGCCTACGACGACGAATGGGAGAAATTCAGCGACGTGGCTGTCCACGGTCAGCAAATTAAGAACGAACTGCTGCATCTGGTCGACGAGGACACCAACGCTTTCAACAAGATTATGAATGCCTTCGGTCTGCCCAAGAAGACCGACGAGGAGAAGGCTGCCCGCAGCGCTGCCATCCAGGAGGCCACCAAGTTTGCCACCGAGGTGCCGTTCCACACCATGCAGAAGTCCATGGAGGCTTTCGAGGTGTGCCGTGCCATGGTGGAGTGGGGCAATCCGGCCAGCGTCACCGACGGTGGTGTGGGAGCCCTTGCCGCTCGTAGCGCCGTGATGGGTGCCCATCTGAATGTGAAGATCAACGCCAGCAGCCTGAAAGACGAGGCTTTCAAGAATGACATCCTCGCCAAGGCTGCCGCCATCGAAGCCGCTGCCATCAAGGAAGAGGCTGAAATCCTCAAGATTGTCAACGAAAAGATCGCTCTCTGATTGTAGTCGCTGACAACCATTCACCTTTTAAGCGGGACTGAATCCAGTCCCGCTTTTTTTATGCCTCGATTTAAAGAAGCTCGGAGGCATTTTCGGTTTCCCATTTTTGATTGTTGGATTTGTTCTGCGGATGATGGAAGATGGAAGATGGAAGATGGAAGATGGGAGATGGATGATGGATGATGGATGATGGATGATGGATGATGGATGATGGATGAGGGATGATGGATGAGGGATGAGGGATGAGGGATGAGGGATGAGGGATGAGGGATGAGGGATGAGGGATGAGGGATGAGGGATGAGGGATGTGGGATGTGGGGAGTTTTGCATTTTGGTTGGTTGGGCTTGGGTCGATGGTTTCTTTTTTATTGGGACGGGGTGGGGATTGGGTGAAAAATATTCGTCGATGAGAATTGCCTGTAACGATCGGGGTAAGGATTCTGTCTTGAACAGGCGATTCTCGCGAGCCATAAAAAAAAAGAGTACCTTCGGGGTACTCTTTTTATAATGATGATGCAGGGTAGGGGAGATGTCGCCCCGACGGCTGCACGTCGGATGGTCATTACTCGTTGACGACAACTTCGGATACCGAACCGCGGTAGGCGGGACAGGTCTTGTGCGAGCAAGAGACACCAATCATGGCGAAGACCATCACGAGAAGGAGCGTTGCAATTCCTTTTTTCATTTTCTTATTATTTTATATTGTTATTCAATTTTATTTCTCTCCATAACGCAGTTTTTTTGATTAGTGTATGTCGGCAGTAAAAAAAATGATAAAAAAACAGTGTTTTTTCTACTTCCAAAATTTGCCTTCTAAGCGCCTCAAATGCATTCCGACAGGATTTCGTATATCCAGAATTGCGATAAATAAATAGGCGTGAAATTTGTAAATTTACAAAAGTAAATATACAATTGTATATACAAATGTAAATGTGGATATATATGTAAACAAATGTGAATTTTACAAATGTTTCAGAGAAATTTCTGTAAATGCGACCATTGTTCAATTGTATAGTTTTATATAATACTTAAAACGTTGATATAATACATAAAAAATGTTTTTATTAAAGTGATAATTTAATATTTTTGAGATTTGTCGAAAAATTAACATTTGGCATGTTTATAACTAATTAATATATTATAAAACAATTAAATAAAATTAATAACTTCAATTAGTTCTTTTGGCTGAAATATGATTACAAAAGTAAAAATGCAATTATTTACAATTGTTTCAAAAAGAATGTGTATTTTTGTAAATCGAAAGAAATTACATTTATAATTATAAATTTATGATTGACAGGATAAATCTCATTTTAAAGGCCAAAAATATCACGGCAAGACAGTTTGCAGAAGAGATCGGAATCCAGCCTTCCGGTATGTCGCATATTATGTCGGGTCGTAATCGTCCCAGTTTGGATTTTGTGAAGAAGGTCATCAACCGTTATCCGGAGATTGACATCAAATGGCTGACCTTTGGAGAGGGTGAGATGTATGCTCCGTCAATCGTTGCTGTCCCCGCATCGTCGGGCAATGCTGCGTCGACTGCTACGTCACCTCAAGCAGCAGCGCCTGCTGGTGCACCGACGGCGGCTCCGGCACCTGCATCGATGCCATCGCAACCCACGTCTGGCGCTACAAGACCGGTGCAGGCGGCAGCAGTACAGCCTGATCTTTTCAGCAATATGGAGGGCACGCTGTTTGCCGACGTACCTCCAACGGCAGATGCCCCGCAAGCAATCGAGACGGATGGTCCGGCGAAAATGATTGAGGCTTATCTCCCTGGTGTGGCTTCGAATGTCCCCGTAGCGGCGCAAGGCGTTGGTGGGGAATCGGTTGTGTCCGGTCCGGTGCCTAATGCGGGCGTAATGCCCACCGTTCCGCCGGCAACCCCTGTAGCCGAGACGGTCCAGGCTGTCGGTGGGCAGATGGCGGCACCTACTCCATCGGTCAACTCCAACCCTTCGGGCAATTCTGCTCCATCGGCACAATCGTCCTCTGCGGTTGCGGCCCCCTCGGTTGTGGGATCGACAACCGTCGGCTCCACTCCTGCTGTCGAGTCGTCGGTGCAAACACCCTCGCCGATGCATACCGACAATGGGCGGCAATCTTATGTCGACGAGAATCGCCTGAACGGAATGGCGTCGGCAGTTGTACCCGAAAATCAAAATCTCAGGAGGAAAAAGATTGTCAAAGTCGTTGTGCTCTACAACGATCATTCATTTTCAGAGTATTATCCCGAATAGCGGCGTCTGACGACATTTGGCGGCCTGTTTGGTCGCAACGGTTCCGCACATTTTCCCTATTTACTTCGCGTCTGAAGGCCGTGGCACTGGTCGTCTGGATGACCGGCCACGGTGCTTGGTGCATCAGCGGCTGCACAAGGAGCGGGAATATTGGCTCCACACAATTTTTTCGGAGACGGGGCGTTTATATATATAGATACATTATAATAACATCATAATACATTTACTGCAATGAAAAAAGATCTTGGAGTTGTGCCGGCTGTTTACCCGATGCCGGTTTTGATGGTGGCTGCCTATGATGAGAGTGGCCGTGTGAACGTGATGAATGCCGCCTGGGGCATGATCTGCGATATGGACAAAATAGCCCTCTTCATCGGCGAAGGCCACAAGACCACACAGAACATACTGAAGACGAAAGCCTTCACCGTCAGTATTGCCGACCGTGACCATATGGACGTGGCCGACTATTTCGGCATTGCCACCGGCAACAAGACCCCTGACAAGTTTGAGCGCACGGGCTACCACGCCGTCCGCAGCAGCCGCGTCAACGCCCCTGTCATCGACGAGTTCCCCGTGGCGATGGAGTGCGAGTTGGCCGAAGTGGTGGATACCGAGACGATGTACTGCATCGTGGGCAAGATTGTCAATGTCGCCGCCGAGGAAAGCGTCCTCAGCGAGAATGGCAAGGTGGATCCGATGAAGCTCAACGCCCTCATCTTCGACCAGTTCCAGAACGGCTACCTCGTCACTGGAGAGCAGGTGGGTCGCGCCTGGAATGCCGGTGCCGCCCTGGCCAAGGCGAAATAGTCCGCATGTTGCGTCGTTTCATGACGTAAGGCGCGAGAAGGTTCCCTGTTCGCAGATTGTGGCTACAGCGGCACAGACTAGCGGCCTTGTTGTCGTGATTGGAAAACAAGAAAAGGTGTCCACGTGGACACCTTTTTTTCTGTCGTTGATGCGCAGCTGGGGTTGCTGCTGCAGAACGCTTGATGGCAGACTGACCGATGTGTTATTGGTTTTGCTGCGCGTTGTTCTTGATGTATTCGATGAGCAGTTCGTCTGACATGTCGAGGAGCGACATGGCACGGCGGATATCCTCGGTCAGGAAGTGGTCGGGATAGTTGTCGAGGAACTGTTGGTAGGCGTCGCGGGCGGCATCTTTGCGGCCGGCGTTGTCGAGGGCGATGCCTTTCTCATAGTAGCACTCGTCGAGGTGCTGGTAGTCGCCATAGTTGTCGATGACGCGGTCGTAGTAGTTGGCCATATCGTCGAACTGGCCCATGCCGTTGCACACTTGAGCGGCGCGGTGCAGGTAGGCCGGAGTCAGCGAGTCTTCGGGGAAGGCATCGGCAAAGCGGACATAGAGATCCACCAGTTGGCGGCCCTGAACGGAGTCGACGGCTTGCAGCTGGGCGTCCTGCATCAGCGGCTTTTCGATGGAATCGATGGTCGCGAAGAGTTCGTCGCGGCTCATTTCTTTGGGTGCATGCTTGCAGCTGACGGCCATCAGCATGGCGATGACACAGAGCAGTGAAGTGACTTTTCTCATGATATATTATGGTTCTTTGAGGATTGATATAATAAGTATTTATTTCTTTCTTTTCATGCGGTAGCGCGTGGCCACTTTGCCGGACATGACGTCGTTGAGGCGGCGTTTGATCATGGTCTTGCGCAGCGGGCTGAGACGGTCGGTGAAGACCTTGCCGTGCAGGTGGTCGATTTCGTGCTGTGCGACGCGGGCGAACATGCCGGTGATTTCTTCGGTATGTTCCTGAAAGTCCTCGTCGAACCAGTGGAGGAGGATGGTGTCGGGGCGGAGCACATCTTCGTGGATGTCGGGGATGCTGAGGCAGCCTTCGTTGAAATATTCCTTCTTGCCGCGCTCCTCAAGGATTTCGGGGTTGATGAGCACGTGGCGCTCGTCTTCGGGGCCGTAGGTGTCGGTCTTCTCGTCGTAGGGGCGGAAGCCGATGACCACCAGCTGGATGGAGCGGTCGATTTGGGGTGCTGCCAGACCGACGCCGTCGGCGGCATACATGGTTTCGAACATATCGGCAATGAGCTGTTTCAGTTCGGGGTAGTCTTTGGTGATGGGTTGTGACTCCTTGCGCAGAATGGGGTCGCCGTAGCCTACAATGGGGAGTGTCATTTTTTTATGGAGTGTTATAGGGTTGTTTGTTGTTGTTTCTATTGTTTATCCGTTGCGGCGGGTATTTTCCTGCAGCTGCATGAAATTCTGCAGGATGAGTACGGCGCTAACGGTGTCGATGAGGCCTTTGTTCTGGCGCTGTTTCTTGCGCAGGCCGCCGTCTATCATGGATTGGAATGCGATTTTGGAAGTGAAGCGTTCGTCGATGCGCGACACGGGGATGTCGGGGAACAGCTGTCCCAGCGAAGCGACGAAGGGCTCGATGTAGCGTGCCGATTCCGATGGGGTGTTGTCCATGTGCTTTGCCTCGCCCACCACAAAGCGTTCGACCTGCTCGCGACGGCAATAGTCGGTGAGGTAGTCGGCCAGTTTTGGGGTGTCGACAGTGGTCAGAGGCGTAGCAATGAGCTGAAGTTCGTCGGTGACGGCGAGCCCCGTACGCTTTATGCCATAATCAATTGCCATGATTCGTCCCATAGAAAATCGTATCGTTTGAAAGTGCAAAATTACAAAATAATTCTCAATCGGTGTTTTTTTGAGCGAAAAAAAAACAATTTTTGTGGTCGGATGTTTTTTATGAAAATAAAGCAGTTAGACAGCCTGCTTTGGCCGATAGGCATTTTTTTTTGTCCATGTCACAAAATGTTTGTACTTTTGCACCTCGAAATCGACGCTCGGGCGGTGCCTTTTCGCCATCAGAACCCGTGATGCCGGTAGCGGTCCCTTAGCTCAGTTGGTTAGAGCAGCTGACTCATAATCAGCGGGTCCTTGGTTCGAACCCAAGAGGGACCACCACATAAGGAAGCCCAATACCGGCTTCCTTTTTTTGCTTTGTGAATCCAAATAACCAACAAATAGTATTGGCTTCGGCCGCAAACGTCTACAGGTCATGAATATAGCAAAACAAATACTGAACAAATACACATCGGTGAGCCTGATGCTCCGAATCTTTATCGGCCTTGTTGTCGGTGCCCTGCTGGGCATCGTGCTGCCCGGATGGAGCGGCATCGGCATTCTAGGCAAAATATTTGTCAGCGCACTGAAGGGCATTGCCCCGGTGTTGGTGGCGGTGTTGGTCATCTCGTCCATTGCCAAGGCCGGCAAGGGACTGGGTCGCCGTTTTTCGGCGCTGGTGTCCATCTACCTGCTGAGCACTTTCATTGCGGCGGTATGTGCCGTTGTGGGCAGTTTCCTCTTCCCTGTGAAGCTGCAGCTGGGCGATGTGAGCGATGTGGTTGTCGGCGAGGCGGCCGGTTCGCTCTCCGAGGTGTTCACCAATCTGCTGACCGGCATGGTGGGCAACCCTGTGGCGGCGGTGGCCAATGCCAACTATATAGCCATCCTCTTCTGGAGCATCATTCTCGGCATTGCGCTGAAAACCACTGCTTCGAAATCAACGGTTCAGGTGGTTCACGACCTGAGCGACGTTGTGTCGCGCGTGGTGAAGTGGGTCATCCAATTTGCCCCGTTCGGTATTCTGGGTCTGGTGTTTACCACCGTCAGCGAGAACGGTCTCTCGGTATTTACCACCTACGGCCACCTGCTGCTGCTCCTTGTGGGCTGCATGCTTGTCAACACCTTGGTGTTCAATCCGCTCATCGCCTTTGTCCTGTTGCGTCGCAATCCCTATCCGCTGCTGTTGACCTGCTTGAAGGAGAGCGGACTGCAGGCCTTCTTCACCCGTTCGTCGGCCGCCAATATCCCCATCAATATGGCCTTGTGCAAGAAATTGGGTCTTGATGAAGATTTCTATTCCGTGAGCATTCCGCTGGGAGCGACCATCAATATGGATGGTGCCGCAGTGACCATCACGGTCTTTTCGTTGGCGGTGGCCTACACGCTGGGTGTCGACGTCTCCTTTGCCTCGGCGCTCTTCTTGGGTGTGATTGCCACCCTCGGCGCCTGTGGCGCCTCGGGCGTGGCCGGCGGCAGTCTGCTGCTTATCCCCATGGCCTGCTCCTTCTTCGGCATCGGCAACGACGTGGCCATGCAGGCTGTGGCCATCGGATTCATCATCGGCGTGGTGCAGGATTCTGTCGAAACCGCCCTCAATTCGAGCGGCGACGCCTTCTTCACCGCCACCGCCGAACTCCACGACCGTGAGAAAAGGGGCGCATCCACCCCGCTGTCGAAATAGTCCGGCTCCGAACCCAAACGCACCGCCTGTCTGTGAAAGGGCGACGGACACTCTTCGCGCAAAGAAATATGTACGACTGATGCAGCCAGCCAATGAATTGGCTGGCTGCTGCTATGATGGTCCCATTGAGGGCAAGCACCCGATGTGTCGGTTCTGTGGGCTGCCGAAACTTTGAGAATGGTTTCTATGGGCAGTGAATGAAAAAAAACGAATCGTTTGTTATCCGGAAGGACAGCAAACGATTCGTTGGGATAGGTATTGACGGCCAAAAGCCTGTTGGATACTATTTTTTGAAGGAGTTGATGATGGCTTTGGCAGCTTGACGGCCGGCGCCCATGGCCAGGATGACGGTGGCGGCACCGCTGACAGCGTCGCCTCCGGCGAAGACCATGCGACGCGAGGTGCGTCCTTCGTCGTCGGTCTTGATACCGCCCCACGACTCGGTGTCGAGGCCCGGCGTGGTGCTCTTGATGAGCGGGTTGGGCGAGGTGCCGAGGGCGATGATCACATTGTCCAGTTCCAGTTCGAACTGGCTGTCGGGGATAGCCGAGAAGCGGCGACGACCGCTGGCATCGGGTTCGCCCATGGCCATACGTACCAAGCGCACGCCCGCCACATTGCCTTTGCCGTCGTCGATGATGGCCTCGGGGTTGCACTGGAAGCAGAACTGGATGCCCTCCTGTTTGGCGTGGTGCACCTCCTCTTTGCGGGCGGGCATGTCCTCTTCGCCGCGACGGTAGATGACGGTGACCTCACACCCCAAGCGGCGAGCGGTACGCGCCGCATCCATGGCCACATTGCCGCCGCCCACCACGGCCACTTTGCGGCCCAGAAGGATGGGGGTGTCGTACTGGCTGTCGTAGCCATGCATGAGGTTGGTGCGGGTAAGCAGTTCGTTGGCGGAGAGCACACCCACCAACGTTTCGCCGGGGATGCCCATGAACTTTGGCAGTCCGGCGCCCGAAGCGATGTAGACCGCCTGGAAGCCCTGATGCTCGAAGAGGTCGTCGACGGTGACGGACTTGCCCACGATGACGTTGGTGAAAATTTTGACGCCCAGTCGTTTGAGGTTCTCAATTTCGGGAGCCACCACACGCTGTTTGGGCAGTCGGAATTCGGGGATGCCGTATACCAGCACGCCACCGGCATGGTGGAGCGCCTCGAAGATGGTGACGTCGAATCCCGCCTTGGCCAAGTCGCCGGCGCATGCCAGACCCGAGGGGCCGCTGCCGATGATGGCCACCTTGATGGCATCGGGGGCAGGTTGGCGTTCTTCCACTTGCTGGCTGGGTGCATGTTCGCGGTTCCAGTCGGCCACGTAGCGTTCCAGAGCACCGATGGCGATGGGTTGGCTTTTGTGGCCGAGGATGCAGGCACCCTCGCACTGGGTCTCTTGCGGGCAGACACGTCCGCAGACCGCCGGAAGGGTGGAATCCATGGCGATGATGCGACCCGCCTCGTCGTTACGACCCTCCTTGACGGCGGCGATGAATGCCGGGATGTTGATGCCCACGGGGCACTGGGTGACGCAGAGCGGGCGTTTGCAGTTGAGGCAACGGGAGGCTTCGACCACAGCCTGACGGTCGTTGAAGCCGTAGGATACTTCGTCGAAATTGAGTATGCGACGGTCGGGTTCCTGCTCGGCCGGTTGTTGGCGCTGAGGTTTTTCGGCCGCATTGATGGCTTCGTCGACCGCGTCGGCCAGATTGCAACGGTGGCCGCCTTCGCTGGTGGCGATGCGGTATTTGCGGGCGTCGGGACGGGCCAGTCGGCTCATGGCCTCGTCGAAGTTGACCAGATGGCCGTCGAATTCGGGGCCGTCGACGCAGGTGAACTGCACCTTGTCGCCCACGGTGACACGGCAGGCGCCGCACATGCCCGTGCCGTCGACCATCATGGAATTGAGCGACACGATGGTCGGCAGGTTGTACTGCTTGGTGAGCAGCGAGACGAATTTCATCATGGGCAGCGGACCGATGGCCACGCAGCAGTCGTAATGGATGCCTGACTCGATGAGCTGCTTGATTTTGTCGGTCACCAGACCCTTCTCGCCGTAGCTGCCGTCGTCGGTCATGATGTGGAGGTTCTGGCAGACGGAGCGCATGCGGTCCTCGAAGAAGATGAAGTCCTTGCTGCGGGCGCCGACGATGATGTCGGAATAGAGACCGAAGCGGTAGGCCCACTTGGCCTGCGGATAGACCGGAGCGGTGCCGACGCCACCTGCGACGAATAGGATGCGCAGGTTGGGGTTCTTCTCGAAGAGGCTGATCACCTCGGCCGGACGACCTAGCGGTCCGACGATGGTGAAGAGGCTGTCGCCCTGAGCCATGTCGGCCAGTTTTTGGGTCGATTCGCCCACAATCTGGAAGACGATGGTGACGATGCCCAGTTCGTGATCAATGTCGCAGATGGTCAAGGGAACACGTTCGCCGTGGGCGTCGGGGATGACGATGAGGAACTGACCGGGACGGCCGCATTGGGCGATCCAGGGTGCTTCGACCTCCATGAGGACGGTGGCGGGGGTGAGGAACTCTTTTTTCTGGATTTGGTACATGATGAATGATGGGTTTGATGTGCGACGTAAAGGATGCTAGGGACGACGGATGAGGTGGTCGATATAGGCCACTTGGCGTTGGCGCGGGTTGCCCTCGTAGTTCAGGATGACATAGTCGGCGCGATCCATTTTGGATTCGGCGCTGAGCTGGTTGTGCATGCGGGCCAGCAGCTGTTGGCGCGAGGCGTGGTCGCGGAGCTGCAGCCGTCGCAGGCGTTCCTCCTGGTCCAGATAGACAGCAATCATGCAGTCCATGTGGTGGTGGAGTCCGTATTCGTAGAGGATGGCGGATTCGAGGATGACGTAAGGGCTGAGCTGCTGTTGTGCCCAGCGGTGGAAGTCGTCCATCACCCGCGGATGGATAAGCGCGTTGAGTTGCTGCAGTGCCTCGGGGTTGGCAAAGACGATGTCGGCGATGCGACGCTTGTCGGCCTGACCGTCGGCGGTAAGCACCGACGGACCCAGCAGGTCGGCCACGCGCTGCACAAAGGCAGGGTCGTCATAATAGGAAGCGGCATGGCTGTCGGCCACAAAACAAGGAACCCCCAGCGCGCGGAAGGCGTTGAGGACGGTCGTTTTGCCGCAACCGATGCCACCGGTGAGTCCTACGAGTTTCATTTGATAATAATGTATTGAACCTCCTCGGGCGACACCGACAGGATGCGGACGTTGGCCGGGAAGGCAGTGACGACGGGATGCAGGCTGGACAACGAGTCGCTGTCGATGGTGACATTGACAGAGAAATCGCTGGCAGTGTATTTGTTGTATTCCGACTGAGGAACCATGAAGCTGACAGAGACCTGGTTGGGGTAGAGGTGGATGCGTTTCACATTGTCGCTGTTGACGATGCGGAGCGGGACGGCCACGGTGCGCTGCACATAGCGTTGCACCGGCAGGAAGACCGAAAGCTTGGTGGCCGACGGGCGCACGTCGGAGAACTTTTTCCACACGGGGTCGAGCTTCACCTCGAAGGTGCCGCTCTTCATGATGCCCCCGATGGTTTGCGGTTGCGCCTCGATGTGGTCAATCTGGTCCAAAGAGGCACGGCTGCCGTAGAGCCAGATGGTGTCGGGTTTGACGGTGGGTGTGCCGAAGATTCCGGTCATGCCCTCAAACTGGAACCGTACCTTTTCGATGTCGGGCACGAAAGCTTTGCGTTCGCGGAGGGCCAGACGGAGCGCCAGCGACTGCTGAACAGGCGCAAGGGATTCGACGCCCCGCATGTCGACCTGCGAGGTGAAGACCTCGCTGAACTCGTTGGTGGAGATGGTCAACTCGTAGCCATCGCTGTTGCCTTTGCCCAATTTGGACGCCACGTTGATCTCGATGGTGCGACGTGTGGCCAGGCTGCGCTGCAGCGCGCGGAAACCGTTGCTTGTGATGTCGAGTGTGACGACGGTGTCGGCCAGGGTGGTGGCATAGCGCACGCTGTCGAATCCGGTGAAGCGGAGCGGATAGGTCTCGCGATAGGCCTTCTGCTCGGACATGTTGGATATGAGCCATATCAACGATATGACGATGAGCGTGAAGAAGAACGCCCGGTAGTGCCAGAGACGTTGGCGCAGACCTTGGTCGGATTTGAGATGCATGACGGTTTTTGGTGGCGGGACACGCAGTTGATTGTTTCTCCGGTCAGAGAAGGGGAGGTGTTATTTGGCTTCGATTTGGTCGTTGCCCGAGGTGACAGCCTGGATGAAGTTCTTCTCGACGGTGACGATGGTGTTGTTGGCGATGTCCACTTCGACGGTGGTGTCGTTGACGGCGTGGATTTTGCCGTAGATGCCGCCAGCCAGAACGACGCGGTCGCCTTTCTTCAGCTGTTCGCGCATCTGTGCGTCTTCTTTAGCTTTTTTGCGCTGTGGACGGATCATGAGAAGCCACATGACCACGAAAAGCATAATGATCATCAGCAGGCCGCTCATGCCGCCACCTGCGGGTTGGCCCTGTGCGGGCGTTTGGAGAAGGATGTAGAGGATGTTCATCTTGTGTGTTTTTTGTTTTTTTTTCCGGTCCCCGCCGTGCAGAGGGCTGATGGGACGGGTATGGTTAATAAATGAATTGGCGTTTTGTTATCTCACCTGAGCCATGATGCGCAGTTTGGTTGATGCCGGCTGGGTGTTGGAGAAGACGGTGACCTCTTTCACCTGCTGGCCGCTCATGCCCTGCGACTTGAAGGAGACGGTGATGTAGTTCGACTTGCCGGGGGCGATGCGCTCGTGGGGGAAGTCGGCCACGGTGCATCCGCACGAGGCGTCGCAGCCGCTGATGACGAGGTCGGCATTGCCGGTGTTGGTGAACTTGAAGCTGTAGCTGATGTTTTCGCCGGCCATGAGCTGACCGAAGTCGTGCATGTCCGATTCGAAGCTGATCTGAGGCATCTTCAT
>CADBDA010000009.1 GCA_902793295.1 uncultured Bacteroidota bacterium | reverse complement strand
ATTCCCATCGATAGCAATTGGAATGTATGGACAACCGTTAAAGAAGTGACGTACGAGATCAATTTACCGGAGGGAATATGTATGCCAGGTTTTGTTTATCCCCCTAGGGATATAGAAGAAATGGTATTTGGCATTCTACCTTTAGTCCATCGTAATACAGTAAAACAAATAATAGCGCGAGGCCAACCTATACCAGATATTGCTACATATAAAGTATCAACACTGGTGAGTAATACTCCCCAAAATTCAGACCAGCGATATGCGGAAAAAAACGAGTGTTGACACATACACCGTCGGCGACCAGTACGCCACGCTCACCTACGGCTATAACGACAAAGGGTATATCACCTCGCGCGGCGACCAGAACACATCGCAGTACGAGAGCTACACTTACCGATTGGGGGACATCAACATGAAAGGGTCGTCCGTTTCCAGAATAAAAAACCTTCAATCAACATTTAACGGTTTTTAAAATATTTTATGTATCTTTACACTTTCAAAAAATAGTATAAATATGGAGTTAAGTACATATTTTCAGCCTGTTAGTCTGGATAAAATCGCCTACCACGAGGATGAATTCACACCAAACATCGGTTCGGTCACACGGATTTATCATCAAAAAGACGATTTTCCGGGGTTGGAGAATGTACAATTGGCCTTGTTTGGCGTTTGCGACGACCGCGGATCCGTCGACAATGCAGGCTGCAAGGACGGTCCCGACGAGATACGCCGTTTCCTCTACCGCTTGGCGCTGCCGCATGAATCCCTTCAAATGGTTGATTTGGGTAACATGACTGCCGGCGACACCGAGGAGGACACACAATATGCTGTAACTGAGGTGGTATACAAATTGCTGGAACGCAACATGACGGTTATCATCCTGGGTGGCGGACAGCAGCTGTCGTTTGCCAACTATAAGGCCTATGAGGTGTTGGGGCGTGTGGTGAATATTGCCAGCATCGACGCCACTATCGACTTGGGCAATGACGCCTCGCCGCTCACTTCGCGCAACTGGATGAGCCACATCATCGCACAACAGCCCAACTACCTGTTCAACTTCGCCAATATCGGCTATCAGACCTATTTCACCGGCAAGCCGATGGTGGATCTGATGGACGAGCTGCACTTCGACGCCTACCGTCTGGGAGCCATCCAGGCCGACATGGTGCGTGCCGAGACACTGGTGCGTTCAGCCGACATGGTGTCGGTCGACATCAATGCCGTCCGCCTCTCCGACGCCCCCGGGCAGTCGCACGGTTCGCCGCACGGTTTCTATGGCGAGGAGCTCTGTCGTCTGGCACGTTTTGCCGGCATGAGTGACAAGCTCACCTCCATCGGTTTCTACGAATACAACCCGCTTTACGACATGCGCGGCCAGACGGCCCACATGATTGCCCATGCCCTGTGGTATTTCATCGAGGGCTTCTACCTGCGCCAGGCCGATTTTCCCCATCGCGACAAACACAACTACAAGCACTTCATGGTCGGCTTGAACGACGGCGACCTGGAGATTTCTTTCTACAAGAGTAAGAAAAGCGACCGCTGGTGGATGGAGGTGCCCTACAACGGCGAACAGCAGGAGCAGTACCAGCGCCACCTGCTGGTGCCATGCACCTATGCCGACTACGAACAGGCGCAGCACAACGAGGTGCCCGAACTCTGGCTCAAGTATTACCAGCGGGTCAATTGATGACGAGACGTTTAATAAATCCATTTCAACAAACAATTCATTGAAGGTTTAACTTTTATAAGATTCAGATTATGAAAAAATTCAGTACTATCTTTCTGATTGTCGCCGTGGCAGGATGCCTGTTGTCCTCCTGTTCCAAGAAGGTCTATTACCAAGTGTACCAGACGTTGCCTGTCAACGCGGACAACTGCCAGATGAAGCATGGTTACCTTACCCACGAAGATGCCAACTGCATTGTGCGTCACAGCTTCTTTGCACAAGAAGGCGATGCCGGCTTTTGGGTGACCAACAAGACCGATTCCATCATCTATGTCGACCTTGCCGAATGCTTCTTCACCCTCAACGGTACGGCATACGACTACTACCAAAGCCGCGAATGGACCCAGACCAAGTCGCAGACCGTCTCCAGCTCCAAGCGTGAGAAGGGCAAGAAATCGACCGACATCTCGTCCAGCGCCAGTTCCACCTCCACCAAGGCCACCTCGTCGGTTGAGCGCCGCGTGGTTGTGGTGCCCCCCCATGCCACCAAGTATGTCTCCGAATACCATATCGTCACCTCGATGATGGAACTCTGCGGTGTTACTGACACTCCGCGCAGGGGCAAATCGGCTGGCACATCGTTCACCGCCGAGACCTCACCGGTCACCTTCGGCAACTATATCACCTACAAGGTGGGTATGCACGGCAAGAAAGTCCATGTGGACGACCAGTTCTACGTTTCGCAGATTATCAATGTGAATGGCGGCTCCATGTTCGAGATGGTGCGCGAGAAAGACGCCTGCGGCAAGGAGAAAGGCGAGAAAGTGGAGAAGATGCTCTATTCAACTGCCGACCGTTTCTACGTGTCCTACAAACGCTAAACCAATACATACTGTCGGGACGTTTGGAATGCTGCGGTGCTCCATGCGTCCCGGCCGTTTGACCGCATGACCAGTCATGCAACGACCAAAGCAAACAATTATTAACCCAAAATTCAATTCATAATTATTAACTAACTTTCAAAGGGGGTGCCCAACCAGCCGACACCCGTCGGCAGGGCTGAGAACAGACCCTTGGAACCTGATCCGGATAATACCGGCGGAGGAAAAAACATGAAAAAACACAACAGAATGACTGCGGGTCGCGGGATGCGACTGACAGGGGTGGGTGTATGGAGCAAGATGCTCTGCACCACCATGCTTTTCGGAGCAGTAACAAACACATTGACGGCTCAAACGACTGACAGTGTCAGAAACAGCCAACGAATCCATTTGGAGAGAGTCATTGTCTCCAGTTCGCGGGCCGACAACAAGACGCCCCTTACCACTACGACGGTGGGTAAAAACGAGTTGCATGATTCGAAAGCCAATGTGGCTTTGCCGTTCATGCTTGAAACACAGCCCTCGGTGGTGGCCAGTGGCGAAAACGGCAGTGTGGGTGCTACGGCGTTACGTATTCGTGGCGTTGACGGAAGCCGTATCAATGTGAACATCAATGGTATCACGTTGAACGATGCTGAGAGTCAGGAGGTGTTCTGGTACAATATCCCCAATTTGGGAGGGATGGCGCAAAGCCTTCAGATTCAGCGAGGAATTGGCGCATCCACGGGTGGTAGCCCGGCTTTCGGAGCAGCCATCAACATGCAGACCCTCAATGCCTCAAGCAAGCCTTATGGCGAGGTGGATCTTGGTATGGGCAGTTGGTCTACGCGTCAGTATAGCATTTCTGCCGGTACGGGTATTATGCGCAGCGGCTTGTCGTTCGATTTCGCAGCCAGCGGCCTCAACAGCGATGGTTTCTTGCGCGGAGGCCAAACCGAACAACAGTCCTTCTTTGGCAATATCTCTTGGTATGGCGAGAACACCATCGTGAAACTTCTTGCTATCGTCGGTCAGCAACGTTCCGGAATAACATGGAACGGGGCTTCTGCCGATGACCTCGATGCCGATCCGACCTACAACGACGCCGGTATGTTCCATTTCGACGGAAGGACTTTCTATTATCCCGACGAAACCGATAATTATTGGCAACAGCACTATCAACTCTACGTCACCCATATTATCAACGACATATGGAGTGTTAGCGCCGCTGCCGACTACACCCATGGTGATGGTTTTTACGAGCAGTACAAGGAGGATAAGAAATATTCGAAATATGGTTTTTCTTTTGCTGGAAATAGCGATTTCATTACAAAGAAAAACATGGACAACAATGCCTACACGTTCAATGCGAACCTGAATCGCAAAGGGGCGCGCTCTTCGTTATCCTTCGGTGACAATTTCCTTGTATACAAGGGTGCTCATTTCGGCACGGTTGACTGGTGCCGCGACACCAACATCGGAAGCCCCATCGAATGGTATCGGAACTATGGCGATAAGATAGACAATACCCTCTATGCAAAAGGCACGTACGATTTCAGTGAAAAGTTCAACGCTTACGCCGATCTCCAATTCCGCTTGATAAACTATCAGGTATATGGATTTGCCGACGACCTCTTCAATATGGATTTCGATGAGAATTACTTTTTCTTCAACCCGAAGGTCGGTCTCAATTACCGTCTTGCCGACAACCAGCGTCTCTATTTCGTCGCCGGACTGAGCAACCGCGAGCCGCGTCGTGCCGACATCAAGGACGCCATAGGCAATGGCGATACCATCAAGGCCGAACACATGCTCGACATCGAGTTGGGTTATCAGGTGCAGAAACCCCGGTGGAATCTGAGCCTCAATGGTTATGCAATGCTCTACAAGGACCAGTTGACCCCTTCCGGCGACATTAGCAGCAGCGGTTATGCGCTGATGGAAAACGTGGACAAGAGCTACCGAATCGGCATGGAAATTTCTGGAGGTGTCAAAATCACCGACTGGTTGCGTTTCGATGCCAACCTCACCCTGAGCATGAACCAAGTGCTGGATTTTACTTACGCCAAATTTGATGACGGCGACAGCATCAACATGATTGTCAGCGGTACAGATACCTCTTGGACTTCCTTGTTGGTGACCGAGAACACCCCGCTCTCTTTCTCACCCTCTGTTATCGGAAGTGCCATCTTAACGGTTGAGCCTATTCGGAATGCCAAATTGCAGATTCTAGGCAAATATGTTGGCAAACAGTACATCGACAACACCGGCCGTGAAGTCTATGCTATCGACCCCTATTTCCTGTTGGGTCTTCGCGCCTCGTACGCCTGGCACCTCAAGGGCAGCAATGTGCTGGAACTGCAACTGCAGGTCAACAACTTGCTGGACCATCAGTATCGCCTCGGAGCATGGGTCGGCGACTGGGTTGACGACAGGAGCAGTACTACTGCACAGTACTATAACCACAGCGTCGGTTACCTGCAGCAGCCGGGACGCAACTTCATGGCCCGTGTAATCTACCGCTTCTAACCAACAACGATATAAGCGAATGACATTGATATGATTTCCATCTTCGGATTTCAGATATCAGTTATCGACCTCATTGGTGCCATCATCGGCCTGTTCTATGTCGTCAGCGAATATAGGGCAGGCCGGTGGTTCTGGCCCTTGTGCCTGCTGATGTCGGCTTTCTACATCTACATCGACTTCAGCTCGGGCTACTACGCCAACGGCAGCATCTGCATCTACAATTTCATCATGTCCATTTACGGCATTCTTGTGTGGCGGGGACTGATACAGAGCAAGGACAAGACGGAACGCCCCATAGGCTCCTGCCCACGGCGCTACGTGCCGTGGCTGCTGCTTTCGGTTGTGCTGCTCACGTGCTTCATGTGGTGGCTGTTGCGCCATTTGGGCGAAAGCCAGTACCCGATGCTCGACGGATTCTCGTCGGCGCTGTCGATTGTCGGCATGTGGATGGTGGCACAGAAATGGTGGCAGCAGTGGTTCTGCTGGCTGATAGTGGAACCCATCATGGTGGTGCTCTTTTGGCTTAGCGGCAACTATGCGTCGGCGGTGTTGTATGTTGTGTATGAGGTGTTCTGCATTCTGGGCATATACTCATGGTATCGTAGATCGAAATAGAAAATCAAAAAGAAATGAACAAAGCCATAGTGCTGGCCAACGGCCAGTTTCCCAAGCGCAACGAGGCGTTGCAGGCCATGTTGCAGATGCCCTTGCTGGTGTGCTGCGATGGGGCATACGACAAGTTGGTGGCGAGCGGACTGTTTTCGCATTCGTCGCATCTGCCGCAGATCTATGTCGTCGGCGACGGCGACTCTCAGTCGACCGATGTCAACAGGCCGCTATTGCCCAACACCACCTTCGTTAAGGAGTATACCGACCAGGACACCAACGACCTTACCAAGGCGGTGAAGCACACCCTGTCGTTAGGCGTGGAGCGGATGATCATACTCGGCGCCACAGGACTGCGCGAAGACCACACGCTGGGCAATATCAGCCTGTTGGCACAGTATGTGGACATGAAGAATGCCGACGGTAAGCCCGTCATGGTGCGTATGTATACGGATTATGGCATCTTCACGCCCATTGTGGAGACCACTGTCTTCACCTCTTTTGCGCGGCAGCAGGTCTCCCTGTTCGCCCTTTCGTCCGACGTGCGGCTCACCAGCGAGGGGCTGCGCTATCCGCTGCAGGGCCGTAAGTTGCAGGGATTGTGGGAAGCCACCCTCAACGAAGCCCTTGGCGAGCAGTTCACCATCACGGTGGAGGGTCAGGGCGTGACGTTGGTTTACCAAACCCACGAGGCCAAGTGACTTGTCGGACAAGCGTCCGACAGCCTATTCAAGCATAACAGCCGGCACAAATGTGTCGGCTGTTTTGCTTGTGGAGTATACCGGAGTCGAACCGGTGACCTTTTGATTGCGAACCAAGCGCTCTACCAACTGAGCTAATACCCCGTGTTTCTGTAAGTTGAATAGGTGTTGCACCTTTTTTTTCGAGTGCAAAAATACGATATATTTTCCAATCCGTCCGCTTTCGGCTGCCATATTTTTCACCATATTTCGTAAGATGCAATTTTATAAGCTGTTAGTTGCGCATTCATCGTCCGACGATGACGGGCCTGCGGTGCCGTCGGGCAGTCCATATTTACTGTCGACGGAGCCTGATGTACAATAAATGCAACGGTTTTGCGTTATCTCATGAAAAGAATAAAAAGAAAATAACAAATCATTTGACCAATGAAAAGAGCAGTACATTCAATGTTGAGCGGTGCGCTGGTTGTCGTGGCGGTGGCCCTGATAGGCTGCGCCAGCGGCGATGGCGTCATGAGCAAGAAAAAAGGCGTCTATACCATCAATACCACCACCTTGTCGCAGGAGGTGAAGGGCTACAACGGCCCCACGCCGCTGCTGATAACGGTGCAGAAAGACAAGGTGACCAAGGTGGAAGCCTTGGAGAACAGCGAAACGCCCGGATTCTTCAAGCGCATGAAGGATGGAGGACTGTTGGAGCAGTGGAATGGCAAGACCGTTGATGAGGCACTTGCAGCGCAGGTGGATGTCGTGGCAGGAGCCACCTACTCGTCCAATGCGGTCATTGAGAACGTGCGTTTGGGTCTCAATTACTACAAGGAGCACAAATAAAAAAGGAGATTTTATATTATTGATGTGCGGTGCTACCGCCGCGGCGGCAGCACCGCGCTATGCCTTTGTTGTCAGACAAGGTTGATTTTCTGGGCCTGTTCGTAGATGCGGTGGGCGCGTTGCTCGTTGTAGTTGCTTTCGCCGTAAAGGGCGGCGAACATTCTGACGAGGCCGGCTTCGCCGAATCCCTGTTTCAGTATGGTCACGATGCACAGGTTCTGCAGGGTTACCGAGTAGGCGATGATGTCCAATCCGGTGCCCGCCAGTTGGATCAATGCCAGTTGGTAGGCGCTGTCGCTGTTTTCCAAGCGCATGCGTTCGATATCGCCGATGGTCTTCATGCCCATGTGCACCAACACGTTGTAGTAGGGCATGGGGCTGTCCTCGTACAGTTCGGCCTGATTGATGGTGGCGATTTTGTCGGCCAGACGTTTGAAAGGCCGCAATTCGCAGTAGCTGCGGAAGGTGTCGCCGTTGAGGGGCACCTCGTCGAAGTTGCCGCTGGCCACAAGTGATTGCACGTTGCGGCGGTAGTCGTTGATTTCCTTGCGTATGCGGCTGAATTGTTCGTCGGCCAATTCCAGAATGCCTGCCAGGCGGTTCAGGCTGCGTTGGTGTTCGACGGGGATTTCCACGTCGGTTTTGTAGCCCGTGTCGTGCTGCATGTTGGCCCACACATGCTGCAGGGCGCTACGCATCTGCAGTTCAAAGCGGATGCGGGTCAGCGAGGGGTCGTCGCACAAGGCTTCGGGCAGGCGGCAGATGTAATGGAGCGACATGTATCCGAAGCGGTCTATTTCCAGCTTTTTGCGTTTGTCCACCGAGTTGTCCCAGTCGATGTCGAAGAGTTTTTCGACCAGTGCCGAGATGATGTCCACCTCGTCGCTGAAGAAGGTGACGATACGCACCCCCACGATGTCGGTGATGTCCTCGACGGTGCGGTATTTGTAGCCTTTCAGTTCCAGTTTGCCGGTCAGGCTTTTCTCTGTTTTGATGCGGCTTTCCAGGGCGGCCACCACCAGTCCGTTTTCATTCAGGCATTGGCGCAGCCGGTCGTTCACTGTCGACCGAATTTTTTCGTAGATGGGCAGTCGTTCGCGGTATTCGTCGAGGATCATCTCCCCGTGCATGTCGAGCTTCATAGGGTAGGGGGGGTCAGATGATGGTGATGATGTTGGAGAAGCCGGTGATGTCGAACACCTCTTTCACTTGGGGGTTCATGTTGCGCATCACCATCTTGCCGCTGCGGGCCATGACGCTCTTCTGCAGCATGAGGAAGATGCGCAGCCCCTGCGACGAGGTGTATTCCATGTTGGTGCAGTCGATGTCGATGTCCGGTTTGTCGCCTTCCATCAGGGGGGCGATATCCTCTTGGAATTTGTCGGCATTGCTCGTGTCGAGGCGTCCGTCGAGGGTCACCATTATTTTTCCGTTATCGTTTTTGATTTGAATATCCATGGTTGTATTGGCTGTTTTTCTGTTCTAGAAGAAATGTGTGAGGCGAAAGGTCAGTTCTTGATTTGTTTGGTCATGGTCAGCACGTTGTTGCCGTTTTCGTAGCGGTAGTTGATGCTGTCCATCATTTTCTTGCAGAGGAAGATGCCCAGGCCGCCGATTTCGCGTTCTTGGGCGCCGAGGGTGATATCGGGGTCATCTTGAGCCAGCGGGTTGAAGGGGACGCCCGCGTCGCGCAGTTCGATGGTGAGGCTCAGGCGGTCGTGGTCCAGACTGGTGCCCGCCTCGAGCCAACCGATGCCGCCCTCGTAGGCATAGCGTACCACGTTTTCCACAGCCTCTTCTATCGAGAGGCGCAGTTTGAAACGCAGACCTTCATCGTCGGGCATATCGGGCGACGACATGAGGTACTCGATAATCTCGCTGCTTTTGTCCTTGATGGGGTTGAATCTTTTCTTCATCGGTATATAGGGATTGTTTGGTTAAAACAGGATGTGAGTGTCATCGTTGTACTAGGCTGCAGCTGATATCCGCAACTGAAAACCTTTCCCCACGCTAAAGAGAGGGGAAAGTGTTGTCTTATATCAAGTTGTGGCACATCTACATGCGGTTTAGTGAATGCAAAGGTAGCATTTTTTTGGAAATGGCACAAATCTGCCGAGTGATTTGATTGTCGGGCCGACGATTCGGGTGAGAAGGAGAGAGAAGTGTCAAATATTTTTGTTCAGAAAAAAAGATGTATATTTGCACTGCTTACTTGGTCAGAGTAACCACCCCTGAAGCAGCTGTCGTCAAGAAACTTGTAGTCCAATAAAAAAAGAATCTTCAATACCGGAGAAAAATAGTATTTTTGCAAATCCAAACAACCCCAAAAATCGTGGTTATTAATCATACGAAGACCTTTATATTCCTTGCTTTGGTGGCATTCTTGATGTTTGCCTGCAGCGAGGAGGAACTGACTCCGGAACCACAGCAGCCGGCGGTACCGCAGATTATCCTCGACACCGACATCGCCAGTTCGACCGACGACCTTTTCGCCATGCAGCTGCTCTATCGCTATGCCTCGCAGGGTCGCTGCAATCTGCTGGGTGTGGTGGTGGACCGCATGGGCGACACCAATGCCGCCGTCGCCGACCTGATGAACAACTACTACGGATTCCCGACGCTGCCTATCGGGCTGGAACGCAACGGCACCCACGAGCGCTTCGGTTACATCAACTATACCCCCATCGTTAATGCCACCGACACCAGCGGCACCCTGATGTTCGCTCGAACCTATAGCGACTATTCGTCGCTCCCCGACGGCTATGTCCTCTACCGCCAACTGCTGGCCAATGCTCCCGACGGCAGCGTCACCATCATGCTCACGGGCATCGCTTCGACGATAGCTAACCTCCTCACTTCCGGAGCCGACCAGTATTCGCCGCTGACAGGCGTGGAGCTGGTGCGCCGCAAGGTGAAACGGCTCTACTTCATGACCACCAAGCTGGAGCCCGGCAACGAGCTTGAGGTCAGTCCCGGATATAACATGATGATGCATCCCGATGCGGCAAGCACCCTGCTGCAGCTGTGGCCCGACGACGTCGACGTCATTATCTCGCCCAGTGCGCCAGGCAATATGGTGGAATATGCACCCGAACAGGTGATCAGCGACATCGACTGGACCGACATCCATCCGATCAAACAGATATATCTGCGGTTCGACTGCAACACGGAACAGCGCATGTGGGACCCCATGCTCCCGCTACAGGAGATTGAGGGCGAAAGCCTGATAGCCCTTTCGCCCCGCGGGCATTTAAGCTTCAGCAACAACAAGGTCAGCTTCACCGCCGACCCCGATGGTAACTACCGCTACCAAATCGCTGGCGACGAGGCGTGGGCGCAGCGCATATTGAATCTGATACGTGCATCTAACCGATAGTTCCTGATACAACAGGACCTACCTCAAAGGATTTTCCAACAGCGAAGGGAGCGTCAATACTGGCGCTCCCTTCGCTTATCACGCTTACCAGCCTAAGCACTTTATGCCTTCTTGGTGGGTTCTATGCGAATGATGCATTCATTTTCGGATTACTGAATTCGCTGGTGTGAATGAAGCGCAAATGCCATCGGTTTGGATCGCCAACGAAAACGCTGTTAGAATACAGATCTATAGGTTGCGGGGTGATCCATCAGAAATCAAAACATACGTCATTCCGTGGAAAAAGAAGGATATGCCACTACGGCAATGCTTTTTCCTCGAGATAGGGTCTGGTGACCGAAGCTGTCGCGTGGCAGATGTCGGCGGGCTTGCCGGCAAAGAGCAGCTGTCCGCCGCTTTCGCCACCGCCGGGTCCCAGTTCTATCAGCCAGTCGGCATGTTTCATCACGTCGACGCTGTGTTCGATGAGGATCAGTGTGTTGTCGGCGTCGGTCATTTCGTCGAACAGCCGCATCAGCCGCTGGATGTCGTCCAGATGCAGTCCGTCGGTGGGTTCGTCGATGATGTACAGTTCGCCTTTACGGTGCAGGTTGTCGGCCAGTTTCACCCGTTGCAGTTCGCCACCGCTGAGGGTCGACATGCTCTGGTCCAGATGGAGGTAGCCGAGTCCCACTTGGGCGAGGGCCTTCAGCTGGGCTTCGAAGGGCTGGCCGGCGAAGAAGGTTCTGGCGTCGTCGACCGGGAGCGACATGACGTCGGCGATGTTCAAACCCCGATAGCGGTAGCGCAGTGCCTCGTCGTTGTAGCGTCGTCCGTGGCATTGTTCGCAGGTGGTCTCGATGCTTTCCATGTAGGCCATATCGCTCACAATGATGCCTTTGCCTTTGCATGCGGGGCAGGCACCCAGGCTGTTGAACGAAAAGAGGTTGGCGCTGACGTGGTTTTCGCGGGCAAATAGGCGACGGATGGTGTCGCTGATGTCGAGATAGGTGGCTGGGGTGGAGCGCAGGTTGACACCGATGTTTTTCTGTCCGATGAAGATGGGCTCGTGCTGCAGCTTCCCATGGTCTGACGTCTGCAGCTGCTCCATGAACTGCTCCATCAGCGAGCTCTTGCCCGATCCGGCCACACCGGCGATGACGGTCATGACGCCTTGCGGGATACTGACAGACAGGTCTTTGAGATTGTGGCGCACGGCATGTTCCATGTGAAACCATCCGGAGGGTTGTCGCACGGTGTCTTTGAATGTGGGTTGGTGGCGCAGCATGCGTCCCGTGGTGGTGTCGGAGTGCTGCAGTTGGTCGAAGGAGCCTTCGAAGGTGATGTTGCCGCCGTTGCTTCCTGCGCCGGGGCCCATGTCGACGATGTGGTCGGCCATGGCGATGATTTCGCGGTGGTGTTCCACGATGAGTACGGTGTTGCCGTGGTCGCGCAGGTGGCAGAGCGACTCTTTCAGGCGGCTGATGTCTTGAGGATGCAGTCCCACGCTGGGTTCGTCGAGCACATAGACCATGTCGGTCAGGGCGGAATTGATATATTTGGCTATCTTGATGCGTTGTGCTTCGCCGCCGCTCAGGGTGCCCGTGCCGCGGCTCAGGGTCAGGTAGCCCAGTCCGATGTCGCAGAGGGCCTGTAGCCTTTTGCCCAGTTCGCGCTGTATGTCGACTGCCAGCGGGTGGCTTATGGATTGGACGAAGCGCAGTGCGTCGTCGATGGGCATGGCCACCACGTCGGCCAGGTTTTTGCCGTCGATTTTGCAGCTGCGCACACGCTCGTTGAGACGGGTGCCATGGCAATCGGGACATTCGTGGGTGCTGACCATGCGGTCCAACACTTTCTGTTGGCGTTTGCCCTCTTTGGTGGTGATGATGCTGCGGTACATGCGGGGGTAGAGGCCTTCGAATTTGGCGCTTTTGGGCCAGTTGGAGGGCGGGTTTTTCAGCCGTGTCTGGGGCGAATAGAGAAACAGGTCCAGCTCCTCTTTCGTGTAGTCCCTGATTTTCTTGTCCAGGTCGAAGAGGCCGCTGTAGGCGTAGCGTTTCCAGCGCCAGGCACCGGTGGTGAACGTGGGGAAGTGGATGACGTCTTCGTCGTTGAGGCACTTGTCGAAGTCCACCAGCTTGTGGATGTCCAGTTCGGTCACTTCGCCCAGTCCCTCGCAGCGTGGGCAGCTGCCCGAAGGGTGGTTGAACGAGAAGGTGTCGCTGTAGCCGACAAAGGGTTCGCCAACG
This sequence comes from uncultured Bacteroidota bacterium, assembly GCA_902793295.1. Lineage (GTDB taxonomy): Bacteria > Bacteroidota > Bacteroidia > Bacteroidales > P3 > Colimorpha. Next base: position 73,440 of record CADBDA010000009.1, on the reverse strand, counting down.
CGCGAAAAGAGCAGTCGCAGCAGGGCGTAGACGTCGGTGTAGGTGGCCACTGTGGAGCGGGCGTTGTTGGCGGGTTTTTTCTGGTCTATCAGGATGGTCACCGGCAGGTTTTCGATGCGCTCCACATGTGGGCGTCCGTATTTGGGCAGGTACTGCTGCACAAAACTGGGGAATGTCTCGTTCAGTTCCCTGCGGCTTTCGGCTGCCAAGGTGTCCAGACAAAGCGACGATTTGCCTGAACCCGATACGCCGGTGAATACGGTTATCTTGCCTTTTGGAATGCGCAAAGAGATGTTTTTCAGATTATTCTCTGTTGCGTGTATGATGTTGATATATCCTGTCATGATGCTGCAAAAATAGAAAAAAAACAGATTCGGTGTGCCGTGTCGGGGAAAAATCGTACTTTTGCAGTCTCATCCCGATTCACCGATATGCAAACCATAAAGCATCTAAGCCGTTGTTATCTGGCGCTGCTGCTTCTGTTGGCGCCACTGATGCCCCTGAGGGGTCAGGGTGCAGACTACAACATGCTCTGCTCGTTGCAGCAGCAACGCACACCCGCTCTCGACGGTGTGTTCACATGGACATCCAACAGCCTTGTGTTAGCGCCGGCGGTTCCGGTGTCGCTGCTGGCTTCGGGATGGATGGCCGACAATAATGACCTGATTCGTAGCGGAGCCGAGACCGGGCTCGCGTTCCTCTTTGCCTGCGGTGTCACCGAAGGGCTCAAACTGACGGTTCGCCGACCGCGACCGTTTCTGGCCTACCCCGACGACCTGCAGCCGGTGCGCACCCCACGGGGATTCTCGTTTCCGTCGGGCCACACGTCGCTCTCCTTTGCCGTAGCCACATCGGTCAGTCTCTGCTACCCCAAGTGGTATGTTGTGGCTCCGGCCATGCTGTGGGCTGCCGGCGTGGGTTTCTCGCGGCTCTACCTGGGGGTCCATTATCCGACCGATGTGCTCACCGGGGCCCTGGTGGGTGCCGGTTCCGCCCTGCTGTCGCATTATCTCTTTCGTCGGCTTCGCGACGATTCGCCCTTGCCGACGGGCAAGGCATTCGTGGTGCCGGTCACCATCGTGTTCTGAAATCGCCCCTCCCTCCATCAGGCTCTTTTTCAAACAAAAATGCAATAATTCGACTTTTTTTGTAATTTTGCATATTTGAAACTTTCCAATATATATATATATTTACTCTTTATGGAATTTAAACTCAATACAATAGAAGAAGCTATAGCTGACTTTAAGGAAGGCAAATTCGTTATCGTTGTCGATGACGAAGACCGTGAAAACGAAGGAGATTTTATCATTGCAGCCGAAAAAATAACGCCCGAGAAGGTGAATTTCATGCTCAAAAACGGTCGTGGTGTGCTTTGCACCCCTGTCACCGAGGATCGTTGCCACAAGCTCAATCTGGACATGCAGGTTCACGACAACACCTCGTTGTTGGGAACCCCCTTCACAGTGACCGTCGACCTGCTGGGCAACGGATGCACCACCGGAGTGAGCATGCATGACCGTGCAATGACCATCAAGGCGTTGGCTGACGACAACACCAAGGCCGAAGACCTGGGTCGTCCCGGACATGTCAACCCGCTGCGTGCCCGCAACGGCGGTGTGCTGGTCCGCGCCGGCCATACCGAGGCCGCTGTCGACCTGGCCCGTCTGGCGGGGCTGACCCCTGTCGCCGCCCTCATCGAGATCATCAACGACGACGGCACCATGGCCCGCATGCCGCAGCTGCAGGAGGTGGCCAAACGCTTCGACCTGAAGATTGTCACCATCAAGGACCTGATTTCCTATCGCATTGCCCACGAAACCATGATTCGCAAGGAGGAAGAGGTCTTCCTTCCCACCGAATGGGGCAATTTCAAGCTCATCGCCTACACGCAGCTTGACAATGGGGCCACCCATCTGGCGCTCAAGAAAGGCGAGTGGAGCGAGGACGAACCGCTCCTGGTGCGTGTCCATTCCAGTTGCGCCACCGGCGACATCTTCGGTTCGTGCAAGTGCGACTGCGGCCACCAGCTGCACCGTGCCATGGAAATGGTGGAGAAAGAGGGCAAGGGCCTGATTCTCTACATGAGCCAGGAAGGACGCGGCATCGGGTTGGTCAACAAACTGAAAGCCTATCACCTGCAGGAACAGGGTTTCGACACCGTCGACGCCAACCTCAAGCTCGGCTTCAAGGCCGACGAGCGCGACTACGGCATCGGAGCCCAAATGCTTCGCGACCTCGGCGTCAAGAAGATGCGTCTGCTCACCAACAACCCCGTCAAACGCAGCGGCTTGGAAGGCTATGGTATAGAGATTGTCGAAACCATTCCAATTGTTATCGAACCCAACAAGTACAATGAGAAGTACTTGAAGACCAAGCAGGAACGAATGGGTCACAAACTTAACATCAAATAACGATATATCAACAAATTAACGGGTGCCAGTTGAATAATTACATAAAATTTTATTTGACTTATAAAAAAAGTTTGTAACTTTGCATCCGCTAAAAAAGTAAAAAAATGTTAAGCTGCCAAACGTCCGGATGACAAGGTCCGGTGCGCCTAAAGCGGTCATAACGTTTTGAAGCAAAGGGATATATATGTTCGATTACGAGACCACGCTGAGCGGCATAGACTTCAAGGTGAGACAGTTGATTGACGAGAACAATCGGCTGAAGGCGCAGGTCATGGAATTGACAGAAAAATCCGAAGAACTAACAGAAGTCATTAACAGTCAAAAAACACAGATAAATAACCTCATAGAAGAAACACAAATCGTAAAACTCAGGAATACGCTTGTGCAAAAGGGCGATTCAGCAGAAATAAAACTCAAGATCAATCAGTTGATCCGGAATATTGACAAAAGTCTGTCGCAGTTGACGCATGTGGACTAACACATTCAGATGGAAAACGTATCGGTAACAGTAAAGATTTTGGAACGAGACTACAAGCTCTCTATCGCTGCCAGCGATGAGACCTTCCTGCGCAATGCCGCTGCGTTCATCGATGCCCAAGCCCGCATCTTCAAGAAACAGTACGGACAGCGCGACAACCAGGACCTTCTGGCCATGGTGGCGCTGACGCAAGTGACAGAGCTGATTAAACTAAACGACAGTTTGAAATATAAAGATACTGAACTGATAGAGAAACTGACAGAGATAGACTCTCTTCTGGAGCAAAACCTGCACCCAACCCGAAACAGTTTGTAAACTCAACACCATTTACAAACCGAGTTGGCTCATGGGTGGGTAGGTTGTATGGCTGAGACACCCGGCACTCAAATCCTTTCTTTTCAGAGTTTACCATAACTCTCGGAGGGTGACGGTGCAGGTTTTTTTGCAAGAGCCCCGACAAGCTGTTCCTACTAAAAATTTTTAAAAAGCAAATGAACATATTAATGATTGTCATTGGATTGGTCGTGGGAGCCGGCGCCGGAATCGCCGCCACCACGTCAGTTCTGCGAAACAAGCTGCTGAAAAAGAGTCAGCAGGTGCTCAAGGACGCCGAAGAGAAAGGCGAAGTTATCAAGAAGGACAAGATACTGCAGGCCAAGGAGAAATACCTCCAGATGAAGAGCGAGTACGACAAGCAGGTCAACGAAAGGAACAGCAAGCTGCAGTCGTCGGAGCAGAAGCTCAAACAGCGTGAGCAGGTTTTGGCCCAGAAGGTGGAGGACCTGCAGAAGAAAAGCAACGAGCTGAAGGTCGCCAGCGAGAACCTCAACGGACAGATCGAGGTGCTCAACAAACGCAAAGCCGAGGCTGAAAAAATCTACAAACAAAGCATTGAAAAACTCGAACATATCGCCAATATGACGGCCGACGAGGCCAAACAGCAGCTGGTCGACATGATGACCGACGAGGCCAAAGCGGAGGCGTCGAATGCCATTATGGACATCGTGGAAGAGGCCAAGATGACCGCCAACGAGCAGGCCAAGAAAATCGTCATCCAGTCCATTCAGCGCACCGCCACCGAGCACGCCATCGAGAATACCGTCAGTGTCTTCAACCTTGAGAATGAAGAGGTCAAGGGCCGTATCATCGGTCGTGAGGGTCGCAACATCCGCACCCTTGAGTCGCTCACAGGCGTGGAGGTGATCATCGACGATTCGCCCGACGCCATCATTCTGTCCGGTTTCGACCCCATACGCCGCGAAATTGCCCGCTTGTCGCTCCACAAACTGGTCACCGACGGCCGTATTCATCCGGCCCGTATCGAGGAGGTGGTCGCCAAAACCCGCAAGCAGATTGAACAGGAGATAGTCGAGGTGGGCAAGCGCACCTGTATCGACTTGGGTATCCTCAATATGAATCATGAGCTGATGCGCATGGTGGGCCGCATGAAATACCGTTCCTCTTATGGCCAGAACCTGTTGCAGCACAGCCGCGAGGTGGCCAACCTGGCTGCCACGATGGCCTCTGAGCTGGGTCTGAACCCCAAGTTGGCCAAACGTGCCGGTCTGCTGCACGATATCGGCAAGGTGCCTGAAAACGAACCCGACCTGCCGCATGCCATCCTCGGTATGAAGTTGGCTGAGAAATACAAAGAACATCCCGATGTGTGCAACGCTATCGGCGCTCACCACGACGAGACGGAGATGACCAGCCTTATCGCTCCCATCATCCAGGTGTGCGACGCCATCAGCGGTGCCCGTCCCGGTGCCCGTCGCGAGGTAGTGGAGGCCTACATCAACCGCCTCAACAAGCTGGAAGAGATGGCTATGACCTATCCTGGCGTGGTCAAGACCTATGCTATCCAGGCGGGTCGCGAGCTGCGCGTCATTGTCGGTGCCGACAAGATCAACGATATCGAAGCCAACAAGCTCAGCTACGACCTCTCGCGTCAGATTCAGAGCGAGATGACCTATCCCGGCCAAATCAAGGTCACCGTCATCCGCGAAACCAGAGCCGTCAACTACGCGAAGTAGTAACCTTGTAACCAGTAATCTTCATCCATGTCACTAAACGATATCATCTGGAATGTAGACCCTGTCATCTTCCACATCGGCTCCTTCGGTGTGAGGTGGTACTCGTTGGGTTTTTTGTTTGCATTCCTGTTGGGCTACATCATCGTGTCGCGCATGTTCAAGCGGGAGCATGTCGACGACAAGTATCTGGAGTCTCTGCTTATCTATATGTTTGTTGCGGTGCTGGTGGGCGCCCGATTGGGCCACTGCCTTTTCTACCAGCCCGACTATTACCTGACAGGCAGCCACTGGATTGAAATCTTCCTTCCCTTTGGTCACGACGCCAACGGTTGGCATTTCACCGGATACGAAGGCTTGGCCAGCCATGGTGCGGCCATCGGTATTCTGCTGGCCATGTGGCTGTATTTCCGCAAGTACCGTATGAATCCCGTATGGATTGTGGATCGCATGGTGATCGTCATTGCCTTGGGCGGAGCCTTCATCCGTTTGGGCAACCTCTTCAACTCTGAGATTTACGGTGTGGCCACCGATATGCCCTGGGGCTTCATCTTCGAGCGCAACGGCGAGCAGGTGGCCAAGCATCCGACGCAGCTCTACGAGTCGCTCAGCTATTTCCTGATATTCATCGTCTGTTATCTGGTCTACCTGAAGAAAGACGGCAAACTGCGTTCCGGAGCCATGTTCGGATGGTGGCTGATAGCGCTGTTCGGCGTGCGGTTCCTGGTGGAGTTTGTGAAGGAAGAGCAGGTGGATTTCGAGAAGGGCATGACACTCGACATGGGACAGTGGCTCAGCATTCCGTTCATCCTCCTCGGAGTGATCATGTGCATTCTGGCTTACAAAGGTATCTTCAACTCCAAACCCATACTAAAGAAGGATGAGACCATCATCCTGAAACATTCCCAAACTGACAAAACCAAATAGAAACTCATGAAACAATTGATTTTAGTTCGCCACGGCGAAAGCGAGTGGAATAAATTGAATCTTTTTACCGGCTGGACCGATGTCGACCTTACCGAGACGGGTCGCAAGGAGGCCTATGAGGCCGGCAAGCTGCTGAAAGCCGAAGGCTACCGTCCGCAGTTCTGCTTCACCTCCTATCTGAAACGTGCCGTGCGCACCCTCAACCAGGTGCTCGAAGCCATGGATATGGACTATCTGCCCGTCGAGAAAAGTTGGCGGCTGAACGAGAAGAGCTACGGTGCCATCCAGGGACTGAACAAGGCCGACACGGCCAAGAAATATGGTGACGACCAGGTGCTGCTGTGGCGTCGCAGCTTCGATGTGCAGCCCCCTGCCCTCGACATGCACGACGAGCGCAGCCCCCGTATGGATCCGCGCTATGCGGAACTCTCCGACAGCGAGATACCGCTGACAGAGTCGCTCAAGGACACCATCGCCCGTCTGATGCCGTACTATAAGGAGGTAATCCTGCCCTCGTTCGACAAATACGATACGGTGCTCGTTGTGGCCCATGGCAACAGCCTGAGAGGCATTGTCAAGGAGCTGCGCGGCATGAGCAACGAGGAGATTATCAAGTTCAACATCCCTACGGCTGTTCCATACGTCTTCACGTTCGACGACCAGATGAAGCTGGTCAGCGACGAATTTCTCGGTGACCCGGAAGTCATTGCTGCCAAGATGCAGAGTGTTGCCAACCAAGGCAAGAGCAAATGACGGAACGGTAGAAGTGAGAAAGTGACAGACTAACGACGAATCACATCATTTTGGAGGGCGGCTTGCCAACGCAAGCCGCCCTCCCTTTTTATCATCACGAGAGGCTATGTTCTATGCAACCGGCAAAATGAACGTCCGGTTTGGGGTGTGAAAAAGGGATCATATAGCGGTCGGAAAAAGCCTTTTTGGTGTCGTAAAACAGGGTGAAAAGCTGATGATGGAAGCGGGGAGGAGGTGAAGGAGATGAGATTGTGGATTATGATATAAACATCTTGAAATCAATGCAAAAATAGGTTGTTTTTCGGATATCGATCGATGAAAGGCAAAAAAAATTTTGCTGGTTGAAAAAATGTTTGTACTTTTGCAGCCGATTTCGAAGCCGATGCTTCCATAGACAAGGGTCTGTGACAACAGAAATCATACAGCTACGGAGAGGTGGGTGAGTGGCTGAAACCAACAGTTTGCTAAACTGTCGTACTCGATTAGGGTACCGGGGGTTCGAATCCCCCCTTCTCCGCAAAAACGCCCCCCAGAAAGAGGCGTTTTTTTTATGAACATCCACGGGATGTAGCGTAGTCCGGTTATCGCGCCTGCTTTGGGAGCAGGAGACCCCCAGTTCGAATCTGGGCGTCCCGACAAAATAATGATGGCCCCGTAGCTCAGCTGGATAGAGCAACTGCCTTCTAAGCAGTAGGTCCTGCGTTCGAATCGCAGCAGGGTCACCAGAATCGCGAAGCCTCCGTAGGGAGGCTTTTTTCTTTTGGGTCATTGAGGGTTTTAGGACTCTTGGTTTTCCATTTTTGGGGGAGAATGTCAGCACATATCTTTGTGTTGGGCGAAAGGGGGCGTTCGTCAATAATATCGTTAAATATTATAAAAAGTGTTGAAATGTCAACAATTTGGCGTATTTTTGCAACAATTTTCTCAAATCAAATAATTACTACAAATTTATTAATCAACTTATTATTAACTTCAATTAAAACAACATGCAAAACTTTTTACGTACAATGATGCTTGCGGCGCTTATGCTTTTGCCGTTTGCATCGAATGCCCAAAGTCTTCCTTTCGAGGAAACTTTCAGCGGCTCCTCAGCTCCAACAGGCTGGACAATGTACACGGGTCTTGTTGACCAGGCGTTTGCTGGTACAGCACCAAGTTCCGCCACTTATGGATGGAACTTCGGAAGCAACAACGGTCTGACCAACAGCCATGCACGTGTTAACATCTATGGCACATCGTGCTACAAGTGGCTGGTCACCCCAACAATTGACCTGACCAATGCCACTTCGGCACAATTGAGCTTCGATTTGGCTTTCACTGCCTACAGTGGCTCGAACCCGGCCAATGTCTCCAATGTTGCCGATGACAAGTTCATGGTCATCATCTCTACCGACAACGGCCAGACTTGGAGTGCTGCCAATGCCACCAAATGGATGATTGCTGACAGCGTGACGGCTGGTGTGGCCGACTACGACCTCACTGCACTTCCCTACAGCAGCTTCCAGAATTTCGTGATCAACCTCAACGCCTATCTGGGCGACTCTATCAAGATTGCTTTCTATGGTGAATCCACCGTCAGCGGCGGCGACAACAACCTGCACATCGACAATGTGCTTGTTGAAGAGATTCCCGCATGTCCTCCTGTGACCGGTCTTGTGGTGAGCAATGTCACTTCCAATGGAGCCACGATTTCGTGGATTGGCGATGCCGACGGTTATACGATCTATGATATGAGCGACACCACCGTGTACGAGTATGCAACGGACACCACTGCCGACCTTTACGCACTTGACCCGAACACGCAGTACACTTTTGGCGTAGCGGCCAACTGCGGAAGCGATGAGAGCGCTTTGCGTACAGTTTCTTTCCGTACCTCCTGCGCCCCCTACAGCCTGCCGTTCAGTGAGAACTTCAACGCCTCGTTGACTGACGATCCCTGCTGGCGTGGTGCCAATGTCCTCTATGCAGAAGATACGAGCGTTAACATGACCAATAACAATGTTTGGACTCATTCAAGTTCGCTGAGCAACGGAATCGAAGCCGGTCATTACCGTGTGAATATCTACGGTTCCTCCTGCACCAAATGGATCATCACCCCTGAGATTGACCTTGGAAGCGCTTCTTCGCCCCTGTTGTCGTTCGATGCTGTCTTCACTGCCTATAGTGGTACAGGTGCTGCCAGCGGTTTTGAGAACAACAGCAGCCAGGCATTCAAGGTGCTTGTCACCACCGATGGTGGTCAGAGTTGGAGTGTTGCCTCCAACATCAGCCTGAGCGGCATTGCCGGCACCACCTATGTGCCCCAGTATGTTGACCTGAGCAACTATGCCGGCGATACGGTCCGCGTTGCCTTCTATGCCCAGTCGACCCAGAGTGGCGGCGACAACAACCTGCACATCGACAATATTCTGATTGAGGAAAGCACCGGTAGCATCTGCTATCCTGCCTCCAACCTGACCGTGAGCGATGTCACCACCGACGGCGCCACCTTGAACTGGGAAGGTACTGCCAGCAGCTACAATGTTTATGTCATTACCGCTACCGACACCACCTTTGCAGAAAATGTGAGCGACACTACTGTCACGTTGACCAACCTTAACCCCATGACGGCTTACACCTATGGTGTTACTGCCGATTGTGGCGACAATGAGAGCATCATTACCTCCATCAGCTTCACTACGAGCTGCACGGCCGTTGAACTGCCCTACACTGAGACTTTCGAATCCACCAGTGGTACCCGCAGCTGCTGGACCATCGTTGGCGATAACGCCAATATGGGAGGCAGCAATGGTGCTGGTTTTGTTACTTTGAACGGACGTGAGACGATGCGTTTCAGCTCCTACAGCTATGCCAGCAACTACGACCAGTACGGCTATTCACCGACGCTTGATGTCGACGCCTCTGCCACCAACCTTAGTGTCAGCGTTGTTTATGCCACCTATGGCAGCAGCGACAACCTCTACTTCGGCTACATCACCGCTACCGATACCATTTGGGATCCCACAGCTTACACCACCAGCGGCCAAAACGACTGGCAGAGCCAGACTTTTGTGATTCCTGCCACCGCCACCCAGCTGGCTGTCCACTACTATGGCAACTACAGCTATTATGCATGGGTTGACAGCGTTGTCGTCACCGCTATGGAAGGTGACTATTGCGCACCTGTCGCCGCCCTTACTGTCGACAGCGCAAGCACCACGAGCGTCAGCCTCAGCTGGACTGGCACCGCCAACAGCTACAGTGTGATCAATATGACCACTGGCGCCAGCGTTGCCACCACCACCGACAACTATGTGACCATCAACGGTCTCACCGAAGCCACCAACTACACCTTCGGTGTTGTGGCCGACTGCGGTACCTCGACTTCCGACACCGTCAGTATCGCTGCCCGCACTGCCTGCACCAATTCCTGCACGGTGACCATCAATGCCACCGATGCCTACTATGATGGTTGGGACGGTTCTTATATCAACGTTATTCAGGACGGCACTTCGATTGCCCAGCTGACTGTCAATGGTTCCAGCGAGACATTCAATGTCACCGTTTGCAGCGGCACTCCTGTCACCTTCACTTGGGTGAATATGGGAGGCGACTATGACGAAGACGTAGCCTTCACCATCCTTGATGGAGCCGGCGTTCAGGCTTTCACTACCGACGATGTGACCGGCTACACCAGCGGCGCCGTCTTCTTCACCCTCACCGATGCCTGCCCGAGCTGTCTGACCCCCGCTGTCACGCTTGGTGCTACAACGACTACCACTGCCACCATCAGCTGGACCAGCAACGCTACGAGTTTTGACGTCTACAACGGTCAGACCCTTGTCCAGGCCGGTGTGACTGCCAACAACTACACCTTCACCGGACTTACCGCCGGCACCTCCTACACCTTTGGTGTGATCGCCATCTGCTCCAGCGAAGATTCTTCTTCGATGGGCACCGTCGTTGCAATGACCGAATGTGATAATGTCACCACACTGCCCTATGCAGAAGGCTTTGAGAACGGTCTGGGCTGCTGGACCACTGTCAACGGCAGCGCTGACGGTTTCCCCTGGAGCAGCATCATCAACAATGCCAACATTGCCGCCCACAGCGGATTGGGTATGGCTGCCTCCGTTTCCTACAACGCTGGCGCTGTACATGCCAATGCATGGCTCGTATCGCCGCAAATCGTGCTTCCCACGACGACCGACTCGCTGAAGCTCAGCTGGTGGTTCCGTGTCAACGGTTCTTATCCTGAAGACAAATACGAGGTGCGCATTTCCACCACCACATCCGACACAGCCAGCTTCACCACCCAGCTCTTCAACATCCTGCCCACTGCAGCCAACGATGACTGGACCCGTGAAGAGGTTGACCTCTCCAACTATGCCGGACAGAGTGTCTACATCGCATTCCACCACTATGACAGCTATGATGCTGACTTCTTGGCCATCGATGACATAGAGATTTTCCAAGGTGCATACGTAGCACCCGACCCCGACACGCTGACTGTCACCTTTGCCGTCAATGATGCCACTATGGGTACCACTAACCCCGCTCCCGGCACCTACCAGTACCTTTCGGGCGACACCGTATTTTTCAGCGCTATCGCTAACAGCGGTTACCATTTTGTCGGTTGGGAAATGATCGTTAGCGGTGAAGATCCCGACACCCTTGGCGATCAGTATGTTTCGGCTTATATTCCCGCCGACCTGCTCATGAACTATGGCAGCATGACGCTGACGGCCCTGTTTGAGGCTGGCAATCCCGACAGCACCACTATCACTTATGCTGTCAACGATGCCACGATGGGTACCACCAACCCTGCTCCCGGCACCTATACCACCTATGTCGGCAGCATGATTCAGGCAGAAGCCATCGCCAACACCGGTTACGAACTCAGCGCATGGGTCTTAGGAATCCTTATGAACGGTAGTGTTGTCCAAGCAGACACCATCTATAACAACGATGAAGAATTCAGCAATCCGATAAGTTTCGGCACCTTGCCGCAGGACATTGTCGACTATGGCGCCACGTTAGCCATTACGGCCATTTTCCAGGTCTCCTCCGAGCAGCCCACTCAGTACACTGTGACCCTGATGACCTCCGATAGCGAGATGGGCGATGTGATTCCTGGGGGCAGCACCACAGTTGCTGCAGGCGAAACCTTCACCGCCATTGCCCTTGCCGAAGATGGTTACCACTTCGTGCAGTGGGTTGTTGATGATGGTTCTGTTGTCACGACGAACCCCTACAGCTTCAACGTCACACGCGACATCACCCTCATGGCTGTCTTTGCCGAGGGCGCTGTTGAAGAACCCTTCACCCTTGTCACCGCTGTCAACGATTCCACGATGGGTACGATGACCCCCGCTCCCGGCACCCATACCTACAATGCCGGCGACGTGATCAACTTCACCGTGACACCGAATGAACGCTATCATTTCGTAAGTGTCGATATCACCATCTCCATGATGGGATTCACCATGTTTGACACCACCTTCACCGATCTCAGTTTCACTACCGAATCTCTTGAAGTAGATGAAGAGATGCTTGGTCTAACCATGACTGTCACCGTCAACTTTGCCGCTAATGTCGGTATTGAAGACGTGGAAGAGGTCAATGTCTACGCATACAGCAAGGACGGACAGGTTGTGCTGAATGGAGCCGAAGGTCGTGAGGTTTACCTCTTCGACATCAACGGTCGTATGCTCCACCACACCCTTTCGGCCAACACCACCGAGGTCTATGCCGTTCCCGCCAACGGTGTTTACCTGGTCAAGGTGGCTGGTGTGGAAACCAAGCGCGTGGTTGTCATCCGCTAACCACAGACTCCTTTAACGAGGAGCAATAAAAAATCAGGGTATCCGATCTGTAATGAACCCCGAAAGTTGGACAAAAAACTTTCGGGGTTTTATTATGAGAAAAAGACACAGTGTAAAAGAGCGAGAGGAGGCAGTAAGAAGATGCCTTGCGGGCAAGAGTGTAAAACTGGTATCCAAAGAGTTAGGCATAAAAGACTACTGCATCTACGAATGGGTGGAACGGTACAAGCTGTACGGTAAGAAAGGGCTGGAAAAACAGCCGTATCACGAGTGGAGTTTTGAGGAGAAAAGAGAAATTGTTTTTGCATATCAGGAAAAAGGCGTACCTTTGCACATCGTAAGCTCCCGATACAGGGTGTCGCAGAGTGTGGTGAGCAAGTGGGCCAAAGCCGTAAGGGAGAGGGGCTACGCGGCATTGCTGGAGAGGAAGCGGAAAGGAAGACCGCCAAAAGACATGGGACGACCAAGGAAGAAAGAGCCGGAGACGGAACTGGAGAAGCTGCGGGCGGAGAACGAGCGCCTGCGGACGGAGAACGCATTGCTAAAAAAAGTGCAGGCCTTGGTGGCAGAGCGCATCGCCCGGGAAGAAGGGAGTGGGCGCAAGCCATCCAGTCGCTGAGGCCGGAATACAAGCTGGACTTGATGCTGGACATCAAGGGGATGGCAAGGTCCACGTACTACTACGGCGTGAAGGAACGCAGTGACAAGTACGGGGAGACGCGCAAGGCGATAAGCCGCATATACCAGGCCAACCGCGGACGCTACGGATACCGCCGCATAACCATGGCTCTCGAAGAGGAAGGGATACACATGAACCACAAGACCGTGCAGAAACTGATGAAGGAGATGGGGCTGAAAGGGGTCCGGAAAAGACGCGCCTACCACTCCTACAAGGGAGAAGTGGGACGCATCGTCCCCAACGTGCTGCAACGCAACTTCACAGCCGATGCCCCAAAGGAGAAATGGGCTACCGACGTGTCGCAGATCACCATCGGCGACAACAAATGCTACCTCTCGCCGATACTGGATCTCTTCAACGGCGAGGTGGTCAGCTACACCATATCCGACAGCCCCAACCTGAAGATGGTCACCGACATGCTGCGCAAGGCATTCCGCAGGGAAAAGAACCTCAAGGGGCTGCTGCTGCACTCCGACCAGGGATGGCACTACCAGCACACCCAGTACCAACACATGCTGAAGGACAAAGGCATTTTGCAGAGCATGTCCCGCAAGGGCAACTGTCTCGACAACTCCGTCATGGAGAACTTCTTCGGCCTGATGAAGAACGAACTGCTTTATGTCAACCGATTCGACAGCATGGACGATTTCAAGCGTCAACTGGCCGACTATATCGACTACTACAACAACAAACGCATCAAACTGAAACTAAAAATGAGTCCGGTACAATACCGAACTCATTTCTGCAGACAAATTAACTGATTTTATTAATCCGTCCAACTTTTTGGGGTCACTTCAATCGGGTACCCTGATTTTTTTGTTTGTAGTTCGGAAGACGACAGGAGCCGCTTTCCGATCCGAAGGCGGAACTACTCTTAGTTGTTGAAGTAGCGGTTCAGCAGGCCTTCGAGCGCTTTGCCGTGGCGAGCCTCGTCGCGGGCCATTTCGTGGACAGTGTCGTGGATGGCGTCGAGGTTGAGGGCTTTGGCGCGTTTGGCCAGGTCGGTCTTGCCGGCGGTGGCACCGTATTCGGCGTCGACGCGCATCTTGAGGTTCTGCTTGGTGCTGTCGGTCAGCACTTCGCCCAGCAGTTCGGCGAACTTGGCGGCATGTTCAGCCTCTTCCCAAGCGGCCTTTTCCCAGTAGAGACCGATTTCGGGATAGCCTTCGCGATGAGCCACGCGGGCCATTGCGAGGTACATACCGACCTCTTTGCACTCGCCTTCAAAGTTCATACGCAGGTCAGCCTTGATGTCCTCGGGGGCATCCTTGGCGACGCCGACGATATGCTCGGCAGCCCAAGTCTTGATGTCCTCTTTCACTTCCTGCATTTGTTTGCCGCAGATGGGGCATTTTTCAGGCATTTCGTCGCCTTCGTAGACATATCCGCAAACGGGGCAGATAAATTTTTTGCTCATAATTGGTTTTTAGCTTTTTAAGGATTAATAAATTCGTTTGAATTCAGGATACAAAGATACTAATAATTTATGAAATGAAGAAATAAATTTTTTAGGAATCACTTTTTTTTGCCGAATTCCTTCCAGAACGCTTTGAGTTTGCGTGTCAGGAAGATGACGTCGTAGTAGTCGTCTTCGATACAATAGAGTGTCCCGTTGCGCAATCTGACTAATGTTGTTTTATGTGGAACGAAACTGCCTGCGGAATTAAAAACTTCCAAATTGGGGGCAATGTCTGCAATTATGCTCCAAAGGATATCGACAGTTTTTGTGGTATGCCATTTCCCGTGCTTGGTTTTGGTGTAAAGATTGGTGAGGACAAGGCTGTGCGGAGTGACGGTAATGCGGTCCTTTGTGTGTTTCAATATCTTCAGGCAATCCACGGCCAGTGCCACTATCATAAACCCAGATATTATCTGTACCCAAAGCACATCAACTATAAATACAACATATCCCAACAGGGCGATAAAGCCAATGCGCATCAATTCCAGAAGTATTATGCTGACGGTGGTCTTGTAGACGACCTCAAAGTGTTCGTTGCTCACGGTATTTTCCATAGATCAGTATAAAAAAATGTGTGTGTGATTGGTCACACACACATTTTGATTCGGTGTCTTGTGCCTTTTAGTCGAGCACCAGGCTGGGGGCGCTATAGGTGCGGGCCGCCAGTTCCTGGTTGAGCATGTAGAGGCTCTTGGCGTCGCTGCCGAAGAGTTCCATCTTGGTGATCAGGTCGCGAGCGTTGGTTTCCTCTTCGCCCTGTTCTTTGACGAACCAGTCGAGGAACTGCATGGTGCGGAAGTCCTTCACCTTGTAGGCAGCGTCATAGATGGTGTGGATGGAGGCGGTGACATATTCCTCATGTTCCAAGCCGGCTTTCAGGACGTCCATGTCTTTCTTGAAGACCTTGTCAGGTTGAGCGATGGCGTTCAGCTTTATGGGACAGTCGTTGTTTTGCATGTACTTGTAGATCAGCATGGCGTGGTCGCGTTCTTCCTGGGCCTGGATCATGTACCAGTTGGCGAAGCCGTTGAGGCCGCGTTTGTCGAAGTAGTTGTTCATTTCCAGGTAAAGGTAGGCGGAATATAACTCTTTGTTGATTTGCTCGTTGAGCAGGTCGGAAACTTTTTTGTTAAGCATAATATTGAAATTTTACGTGTGATCGTGTTGGTGTTTGATCGCGCAATCTGCATACGCAATCAAACAATAATGCAATCATTTTATTGCTTCTCGAAGTGAGATTTATCTACAGAGCAGAGCGGGCACACCCAATCGGTGGGCAGGTCTTCGAACTTGGTGCCGGGGGCAATGCCGTTCTCGGGGTCGCCTTTTGCGGGGTCATACTCATACCCGCATACGTTGCAAACATACTTTTCCATTTGTTTTGGTTTTTAAAAGTTAATAGTATTTTAATATTGTTTATGCTGAATTTCCCATTTCGCCCAGTCAATCTCATCAAGATACTTCTGTACGCGAACACGCAGTGCCGGTATATCGTTAGTAATAATGTTCCATACAACACGATTGTCGACTTTATAGTAACCATGCACAATATGGTGGCGCATACCCGCAATGTCTGACCAAGGGGTATCGTTGTACCCCTCAGTAAATTCACGGCTCAGTTTGTATCCCGCCTCACCAATGACCATCGTATAATATATCAATGCGCCATAAAGCAACTTATCAGAGAGGAACGTTTCAAAAGAGACTCCTTTCGTGTGTTCCATTATGGTGTCGGCAGCCTCGATTATATGCTGCAATCGTTCCCGATCTCTAATGGGCTCTCTCATACACAAGTATTCTGTCTTTATTGTAACTCTCACGGGCATAGTCGGCAAGGCCGTCTTCCGTCACCAAGTCAACCTCGCGGCCAAGCAGACGCTCAAGGTCGTTCCACATGCCAAAGAATTTAAGACCGACAGGTTGCGTGTGGTCCAAATCCACCATCAAGTCCACGTCACTTTCAGCATTTTCTTCACCACGCGCAAAGGATCCAAATAGCCAAACTTTGTTTACCGGCTTGTCTTTGAAGTATTCGCTAAGCGATATCTTTATGTCTGCATTGCTCATAGTGACCATGACTCTTTTCTGACTGCAAAGATACGACTATTTTCTTATATGGCAAAAAATATTTTGCAAAAGAATATGCCGATGAGCAGCGAACGGCCGACAGGTTCCTTTATTCACTCCTTCTTCGTGGGTTGTCGGCAAAGCCGACGGCATACCACTATGTGCCTTCTTGACAGTCACATCAAATACACTTGAAATCTTTATATCCAATATGCCTAAGTATCTATAAAAAATCATGCTCATGATTATGTATGAATCACGAGCATGACTTATGTTTTTGCGCTTTGAAGTGACTGCTATTTTATCACCACCATTTTCCGCACTGGGCGATTGCCGACCTTAACCATTAATTGCATTTTCCATCGGGGTTGCAGACCTTCGAGGCAGACTGGTCGAGCAGCATTGCGCCCATAGCGATGACGGCGAGGGTTTTGATGATGTGGTGTGTCATATTGATTATGTATTTGATGGTTTACTATTTCATTACTACAACTTTCCGCGCAGTATTGCTGTCGGGTTCGTTGGAGCGGCAGAATTGCAGTGTGCCGCCGATGGGGACGGTGGTGCCATAGACCTCGGTGGTGTATTCGAGGGTGAGGATATCGGTGGCGGGGTCGTAGATGAAGGGGTGCTGGGTGCCGTTGATAGCGATGGTGCCGGAGTGGGCCGCGCTGTCGTAGCGCCAGAAGAGCGAGACACCCGCACAGGTCTACCCTGCGCAGTAATTCACTTGACCACCCCAGCCGTATTCCCAGAAGTCGAGCCCCCAATGCACGGGCATCAGCGTGTCGCCCGAGGGCAGTTGCTGCTCGGCCGTCCAGCTTGTGTTCACGGGGAAAGCTGGAATCTCCTGACCGAGAGGGCGGAAGACTGTGGTACCACCGAGGGTCGTCGACATGCTGCCGCTGCTGACTTGCATAATGATTTCCATGCTAATGGTTTGCGAAGCTAAGTTGTATACGAATGAAATAGGGTTGTGTCCATCGGGCGTGACGATGCCGTCGGAGCCGTCAAAAGTGTAGCGGAACGGTCCCTCTTGCGAAGGCTGTGGGTGGGCGGCGAGAACACAGTCGAGGTGGTACTCGCCAGTGCTGTCGGTGAGGAAGTCGAAGCGCCAGGTGAAGGTGTGTGGATAGCCCTGGAAATCGCCGTCGAAGCCCCCGATCCACGAGGTGCCGGCAAGCGAGACGGTGGCTGTGGGTTGGGACTGGGGTTGGGGCTCTTCTTTGGTACAAGCGGCAAAGAGCAGAAGGGCCGCCAGGATAAATGCAAATCGTTTCATTGTGTTATCGTATTAAGTATTTGGTTCATTTCGTCCTCATTGCTGTAGAAGAAAAGCCAGAGTGTGAGTGCGTCGCTGTCGTCGCGGACGATGTGGCCGGTGTGGCCGTGAAGGATGGTACGCTGCATCAGGGCGCTGTCGCCGTGCGAAACATCAGTACCAAAGGAAACCGTGGAATACTGACGAACACCATTGTCCCAATGTTCGCGACGGACAAAGGATAAGGAAGTGTCTATCCGTATATTGACAGGTGCGCTTCTCAGTATGTTTTTAACGATTACACTGTCGTCACCTAGCAGATCTTTCAGCTCCTGGAGGTCGCTTCCTTCGTGGCTTTTGACGTGGCTGACTGTTAAACTCGACACCCTAGTGGAATCCAGTGCAGAGGCGTCCACATGCTTGCCGACACCAAATTCCTCGCACAGGCGCAGCCAGCCCTCAGCATTCTGCGCCTGAAGCATGACGGCGTTGTAGCCTTGATAGTCGCCGATCATGGCCACCGTCATGTCCTTGCGGTCGGCGTATTGCAAATAGACCTCCTTCGCCGCCGAGGTAGCCTCAGGCAGGTCGGCTTCGCGTTGACAGGCGGCCAGCAGGAGCAGCAAAAATGGGAGTATCAGTCGTTTCATTTTATCATGGTTTTAAAGGTTTCCAAGGTGCCTTCGGGCGAGCAGCCATTGTTGCAGGCGAAGTAGAGATGCTCGCCGTCGACGTCCACCGAGGCGATGCTGCCATTGGCTCGGATAGGCATATTCAAAGGTATCAGCACAGCCGCGAGGCAGGCGGCAGCAGCTACAGAAGACCAGAGCCACCTAGTGTGAGGATGTCTTGCTTGCGGTTTGTTCGGGATAATCTTCTCGTTCCACACCACGTTGCGGATTTCCCTGTCCAGTTCCACATCGCTGTAAGGGCAGCGGGCACTCTTCAACTCGTCGCCGTATCGTTCCAATTGCTTGTCAAAATCTCTCATCGTTATTTCTGGTTATATAGTTTGCGTTATTTGCGGAGGGCGCGGGTCAATCGCATGCTCACCGCCGCGATGCTCAGCCCCGTAATCTTGGCTATATCTTTGTAGCCGTAGCCTTGAGCGTGAGCCTTGATGATGGTACGGTCGGGTTCCGGCGTGGCTTCAATCAGTTCCACCAGGTCGCGGTAGTCATCGTCGCGGTAACCGGGGTCGTGTCCCTCTGGCGGCGGTTCCGTCGACTGATTTCCCATTTTCCGTGCCAGCGAGTTCATCGTGTTGATTGCTATGCGGTACACCCAAGTGCTCTCCGAACTGCGCCGGTCGAAAGACTCATAGCCCCGCCACAGGTTGCACAGCACCTCGTGGAATGCGTCCTCAGTCGTCCACGCAGCACTCAGCCTGTAGCTGCTGCACACCCGCCAAATCAAATCCCGTTGTCGGTATATCAGTTCTTTGAAAGTTTTTTGGTCTAACTCCATAGTAATTATAAAACGATTGCTGTTTGGTCTTATTACGACATATTAGACGCTGTGAGAAGCTGAATCACAACATGAATGGTGATATTTTTTTGAGATTTTTTCGGAATAGGGTGATTGTCAATATAATGGACGGAGATTTTTTTGGTGGGGCTGATGCCCCGGACACCGGACAACTCGGTTTTTGGCTGCAATAATTATTGCAGCATACGGAACAATGGGTCTAATGGGTCTAATGGGCGGAATGGGGTGAATGGGGATGACGGCGGCAAACCACGCGACCTTCGGCTGATTGCAGGGGCGTAGCATACGAGCAGGTCCAGTGGACCTGTGAGCCGAGCCCCGAAAAGTCCCCACTTTTCGGATTAAGGCGAGGAGAGAGCGACGGGCCGTGGTATGTGAAGAAAGTCCAGTGGACTTTCGATAGTGACCGAAGGGAACGGAGAATAAAAGCCTCCTTGATGACGTTGCTCACTTTGTTTGATTTTGATTTCAGCGGTGTTCGCAGCCTTCGGCAGAAGTACTGGGCCTGGCTGGCGCCCATAGCGAAACGGCCACTGGCAGTTCCGCTCATGCGCCACATAGACGTAGCCGTAGTTCTTGGCAATCATGCCGAGGTCTTTCTTGCGGATTTCCACAAATTCCTGCGCCGCTTCAACCATCGGAGGCGTGAGCGGGTGCTGCGCAAAACCACCGATACGGTGATCAAGATACTCAACGATTTCAATCCTATCCCTGTTATTAAAGGCGGGTCGCGCCATGTGATGGAGACACTGAAGCAGAGTCTCAACGCACTTATCGATGGTAGCAATCTGCTGATTTTTCCCGAACATCCTCGGACTGCCTTTGATGGGAACTTTGTCCGCGAGCACGACGAAGCAGGCACGTTGCGCTCATTCTACAGCGGATTTGCGCACATAGGACAGATGTATTTCGAGCACACCAAACAAAATTTGCTCTTTGTCCCCATATATATCAACCGCAAGCGGCATACTATGTGCATCAATCCTCCTGTGGCCTACGAAGCCAGTGGCGATACCCGCCGCGACCGCCAACGGCTGTCCGACCGTCTCTATGCGGCAATCAGTACGATGAAGAACGACTGAGATGACATTTGGCTCAACGACGACAAACCGCCTTTCGTGACTAATAATAAACAGATCAATAATCTGATATGTGATCTTTTTATTATTTGCGTTTGCTGTTGATGGTGGCCAGGCTTGATGTTGTGGAGCGCGAGATGTCGGCCGAGCCGGAATAGGTGAACGCGCTTCTGCCGGTTAGGTCGACAGCTATGGTCTGGCTTGTGCCGATGTTGGCGTTGCTGGCACCGCTCATATCGCCGCTGATGGTGTTTGCCTCCAGCGAGCCGCAATCAAGTCTGCTTGTGCCGCTGAGGCTTATCTCCATTCTGGTGGCTTTGCCGGACAGACTTATGCTGCTTGCTCCGCTGAGGTCGGTTTCCAGAGTGGATGTGTTGATTTTCGCTTGTAGGCTAGATGTTCCGCTGAGGTCCAACTCGGTGTCGGTGGCTTTGATGGCTCCGGCAAAGTGGGTGACACCGCTCATATCGACCGAGGCACTTCTGGCAGCGAAAATGCCGTGACATTGCGAACGGCCCGACAGTTCGACATCCAATGCATTGCAAACCACGCTTTTCTTCATCGTGCACGCTGTGGCGCCACTCAGGTCGATGTTGAAAGAAGGAACCCTGAGTGGCAGTTCGGTGTAGAACGTCGATGTGCCGCTGAGCGATATGCTGCAGAGTTTCGTGTTGTAAGGCAGATAGATATAGCCGCATTTTGCGTCATCATCGAAGGTGATACCATTGATTTTGTCGAGTTTGACTGTCAGTATTCCTTTGTTTAACCGAATGTTAAGGTGTTTGTCGAGCTTTTCGTTGATGCGGACGACCACTTTGTCGACGGTGTCGCACATCACCACTTGGAAACCGTAGTTGACATCAATGCCTTTGAAGGCCTCGATGTCGAATTTGCGTGTCAAGTAGCGGTCGTTTTTGCTGATGCGAATGCGGCTGTTGTTGCCATTGCTCTGCCATTTGTAGTAGGTCTCCACGCCACCCTGGTTGTAGATGACTAGTGTTGAGTCGCTGCCTGCGTTCTCGGCCAGTTCCTCCATACTGTCGGCGAAGTCCTCCATACTGTCTTCGAAATCCTCTGCCCATTTTTCGATGTCGTCTGCCCACCGCTCTATGCGGCTTTCGACGTTAGTCTGGCAGCTGCAGGTTGTGGCCAGCAAAACAATAGAAAGAAATAATGTCGTTATTTTCATAGTTTTAATATTTTAACATTAACTTCATATACAGAATACTTTTGTCCCCTAACTCCCCTTAACTCCCTAGTCGATATTGAATTTTAATAGGAATCCCAGTTTGAAAGGATAGATATCAGGGACGCCAGTGCCGTCGAATAGTGGCATTGTGGCAACTTGGGCGTAGATTCCGAACCATTGGTAGCGCACTTCGGCGCGAAGGTCCAGTTTGTAGGGACTCAGGTGCTTGGAGATGTCTTCAACTTTTCGGGCGTCGACGTTGCGGCTGTCGAGCACTTGCTTCAGGCCTGTGTGGCGCGTGTTGATGGCCAGCGCCGGCAGTGCCGTAAATTCTATGTGGAAATCGTTGCTGCGGAAGCCGATGCCGACAGGAATGCTGATGTAGCGCGTCACCAGCTTCGACGACCAGTCGTCCTCTCGGGTGCCGTCGAAGGCGATGTTTTGCAGGATGAAGTTGTCGTAGCCGGCATAGTCCTGTTGCACAGCGTCGTAAAAAATGCCAGCAGGCGAGCATTCGACTAAGGGGGTGGTGAAGCGGAACACGTCCGACTCGTAGCCGACGCCGAGGCTGAGATTGAAATGACGGGTCATAACGACTGAATACTGTACATCGACTTGCCAGGATGAGAATGACGTCTTGAGGTTGTAGTCGCCGTCCAGCTTCGAGAGCCCGTTGTACCACTGGTCGCCCCAGTTGACGAAACCGCCCAAGAGGGCTGCGCTCAGGCGCTCGTCCCAGTCGTAGTAGTTGGCGTGGATGGTCCGTGACCCGCGCCGCGAGGTGTGGAAGTCCGTTGCGTCGGTGCCTTCTTCGTCAACGACAACTTCGATGATTCCGTTGTCGAAAAAGTCCGAATCCTCAACACCGACAAAGAACGTGTCGGTGACGATTTCGCCAGCATTCACGGTTTTTAGTTGTTCGCGTGCCTGTTTCAGCTGTTCGCGCGACTCCTTCAGGGCCTGGCGTGCCGATTCCAGCGCCTGCTGGGTGGCCAGGTTGGCGGTGCTGATTTGGTCGTAAGTCGAGTAGTCGGAATAGGTGCTGTCTCTCAAATCGCTATAGTCGCTGTAGACGATGTTGGCTTTGCGGTCGTGATTGATGAGTTGCAGCTCGGCTTCCTTCAGGTGCACTTTGTATACGGCTTCGCCCGTCTTGTCGTCGATGGTCAGCGTGGTGCCCTTGATGCTCACCGAGCCGTCTTCGATGGGCTCGCTCATTTCTGGATTGTAAACCACGTCAATATAATTTGTGCTGTCATAGATCAGTACGACAGAACTGGTCCCTTTGACCTGCAGGCGGGTTATTGGGCGGCTGATGGTCTGTCGCAGTATCTCGACATTCTCGCTCTGTGTGGCTATTCTGACGTTGGTTGTCTGGTTCTTCTGGGCCATTGCGCCTGTGCTGCAAACCAGTGCAATGAACAGCGGTAGGCAAAAACGGATGTTTTTCATAAGTTTCAGTTTTTATTTGTGAATATGTCGATTATTTCGTTTTGGCGTTCGGTGTAAGCCAGTTGCACCCCGTTCCACAGGTCTTCTATAACGTATGTCCACTTGGGCCGTGGGGCACTCTCGGCAGGTGCTGTGGCCGGTGTGTCGGCTGGCAGATAGGCTATCAGTTTGTCAGTAATGTTGATAGATGGCGTTTCCGGAATGTCTGGT
This sequence comes from uncultured Bacteroidota bacterium, assembly GCA_902793295.1. Classification (GTDB taxonomy): domain Bacteria; phylum Bacteroidota; class Bacteroidia; order Bacteroidales; family P3; genus Colimorpha. The sequence goes on along the minus strand of CADBDA010000009.1, from coordinate 50,153 downwards.
CCTGCGTCGTCGAGATAGGCTATCAGTTTGTCGGTTATGGTTACTTTTATGGTCGGCACTTGCTCGGCAGGCATCTGTTCGGCAGGTGCTTGCTCGGCAGGTGCGTTGCGCTTTTCTTGCTGTGCAGACATAGCTGGGGTTTTGGTTGCTGTCGACTGCAAGGAACTCTGGCGACCTTCAGATGCTGCACTCATTTCGTCTTCGTGTAAACCACTGGGACTTGTTTTCTGCGAAAAATAATCGGTATTCTTGTTTTGCCGATTCTCGGCAACGATAGTGGTGCCATTTTCCTTTGCATTCGGAATCAACAATATCCAGGCGACTATGGCGACCGCGACGAGGATGGAGGCTGCTATGGAAAGCCGACGCAATGCGATGGCTCTTGACGATGCTGTTGCGGTCTTTGTCAGTGTTTTGTGCAGGCTCTCCTTGTTCGGAAATCCGGCGGCAGGGTAGGAGGGAGCCTTTAGCATTGGGTCGTAAAGGTCAGCCACCTCTTGCCATTCGGGGTGCTGCTGCAGGAACAGCGTCGCCTTGCGTGCCTCCTCGTCGCTCAGCAGCCCTTCCTTCAGTTGGAACAGCATCAGTTCTATGCCTTCATTGTTTACCATCGTAACCTAATTTTGTTAATATCTCTTTCATTTTTAATCTGGCTCGGAAGGCGCCAACCTGCACCTGCCGGTAGTTCATCTTCATCATCGATGCAATTACGTCGTATCTGTAGCCTTCCAAGTCGTGCAGCGTCAGGATGGTGCGCTGCTGTTCGCTCAGCTGGGCCATCGCCTTGTCGAGGGCGTCGCGCAGGTCGATGTCGTGTGCAGGATTGGTCTCCGTCTCCCGATTCTGGCTTAGTGCCTCTTGCGAGGCGGCGACTATCTGCTCGTGTCGGTAATCGTCGCGCAACTTGTTCTGCGTCACCATTATCAGGAAGCCCTTGCATCGCTTTTGGTCTATCCGGTCGCGCATCTCCCAGAGTCGGGCGAAAGCCTCCTGCACAGCGTCGCGGCTGCGGTCGCTGTCGCGACAGCAACTCAGGGCAAAACGGTAGACATCGTCGGCCCACAAATCCACGGCTTCATTATATTCCTCTGCGGTCAATGCGTTTTCGGGTGTTTGTTTTACTATAATATCGTTTCAGGATGCCAAAATGATACACAAACAATCTTTCTTTTTCAGCGGAGCGAAAAAGAGACGACCTAAATTCCTGTACAAGTGAAGCAAAAAAGAGCACCAAAAACTTGGTGCTCTCGGTTAAAATAGCTTTTTTTGCGTTGGCAAATTTATTATTGAGCGGCTACTTCTTGACAATCGTCTTAACCCCGTATTTGTCTTTGGTGCGTACCACGAGGAGGTATTGTCCTGCAGCAAGCACGCTGAGGTCGATGTCGCATACTTGATTGTCATTCTTTCTGGTCATTACGGCCTTGCCGTTTACGTCGTAGATTGTCAGCTCATACGGTTCCTGCTGGTTCAGCTGCACTGCCAGCCGTCCCGTTGTGGGGTTGGGTGAGACGGAGAACTCCAGTGTGGCGGCCTGATTGATGCCTATTGTCGGGTCGACTGCGAAAATGGCTTCGAACACCGTGTCCTGTGTGACGGTGACGATGCGGGGCGATTCCTCATTGCCGTCAGTCCAGCCTTCGAATACGTAGTTTTCGGCGGGAACGGCTGTCAGTGTGGCCTGCTGGCCCTCATAGTACATACCTGTGCCAGTGGCTGTACCCCAAGCTTCGTTGTTGCTTGCCGCCACCAAGTAATACTGCGGCAACTCGACAAAGTGGGCCACAAAGGCGGTGTCGCGGGTGAGGTATAAAGTGAGGGGATTGTCGGTCAGGCTGTCGCCAGTGGCTGTGCTCCAATGCGTGAAGCCAAATCTATTCTCTGTGGGTACTGCGGTGATGGTGTGGCTGGTGCCGCCGGGGTAGCTGCCGCCGCCGGTGACGGAGCCCATCGAAGCATTTGCTGACGAGACTTGCAGGTTGAACGTCTGATTGCTGACATCCTCAAAGACGGCGACAAAGGCGGTGTCGCTGACGAGATGGACCGTTAAAGGATTGGTGGCAATTACTGTCGAGCCGTCGCCGCTGTTCCAGTAGTTAAATCTGTGACCAGCGTTGGGGGTTGCGGTAATGGTTACATCCGAGGCATAGTACGTACCGCCGCCGCTGACGGTACCCATCGCATCGTCAGACGTTGTGACCTGCAGATTGAACTGCTGGGTGTTTTGGAAGATGGCGGTGAAGGTTGTGTCGCCCATCAGATGAATGACCCTCGGGTTTTCGGTGCTGCCGTCGTTCCACGAAACGAAGGCAAAGCCGGGATTGGCAATGGCCGTAATGGTGTCGTCGCTCTCGTCGGGGAAGCGTCCGCCGCCAAACACCTCGCCCCAACCGACCTCGTTGGGCACGGCATTGAGGTCCCATTTGTCCACAATGACAAGGTAGTATCCCACTGGGCTCAATGGCCAGTCGCTAATCCAGTAGTTGAACATAGGACCGATTTGAAAATCCCAAAAGGCGTATGGCCTGCCTGGAAGATGACAGCTATACTGCTGCTGATATGTTGGTCCAGCGGTACCATACAAAAAATAATAATCACTAGCGTTGCAGCCATATTTGTCTGCTAACATATATTGACCGTTGTCCATAACATCGACGTAAAATGTTGATACCATCCCATTGCTGTTAGGTGTATTCATAGAGCCGACGATGTAGAAATCGGAGTCTACCCACACTGGTTGCTCAAAATAAGCCTCATATATATAACAGTACTGGACAAACTCGTCGTTCCATCCTTGACGGAACTCCATAACGCGTGCCGTGGCCGTGTCCCACCTCACCGAGTCGAGCAGTTGAAGCCGGACTTCGACATCAATTCCCTGAATAGTCCGGCCGGTCTCCGTCATCTGGTATATATACATATATTCGGGGTTTTTCAGATTCCCTGGGGCACCGTCGACCGTTGGCGGAGTGTAGGCATTCACCATAGCCGCCAAGCCTTTTACTTTCATACGCCTATTGTGGGCATATTCCCATTTGGCAAGCTCGCCCGAAAACAATCTGCCAAACTCATACTTAAAGCAGAAACAGCTGTCCCAAACCCCATTGGGTCGCCAGTTCGGGCAGTCGTCGAACCATTTGGTGTAATAGTACTTGTCGCAACGGGGTTCGGCAGGGATGGTGTCGTCGACATCCGACGGTGTGTGACGCATTGCGAAAAGCGTGCCAGGCAACGCAAGAAAGGCCAGACTGATAATAATTCTTAAATGTAATGGTGTTTTCATGTTGATAAATATTAAATTTATAATGATGATGAGTTTAAAATTGATATAATTTCCCCCTTTTGTATATATAGTAACAAAAAATGGCAAAATTGTTGCTTCGGATTCTTCGTTTTTTTGCTAAATATTGATTTATATCATTTTGAGGCAAAAGGGGACAGGTCATTTTTGCCCCTGCATAGATATTTTGTCGGAGATGTGTGAAGAAAGCAACAACAAAACGACATATTCGCCGTTATCTCTTCAAATCCCTTGTCAAAAAAGTCTCTCAAAGACATAACCCATCTTCTGTACGCCTCGACAAGCAAGGACAAAATCGGAATTCGGCATTTACCACGTGATGATGCGAGGCATCAATCGCCAGAACATCTTCGACGACGAAGAGGATTACAACCGTTTCATTCGCATTTTAAGTTCCCTTCCATTCGCAAAAAATGATGTCGGCGACTCCTGCCAACGACATAACTGTACAATCTATGCCTGGTGCCTGATGACAATGAATATTTCCGAATTTCAGCTGCTGCCGCGCGACGTGCAGGATATGGCCGTCAGGGCTGTCCTCGATGCCGGGGCTTCGGTCCGACAGGTTGTAAGCCATACCGGACTAACCACAAAACAAATCCGAACGCGTTATGACAAATAGTATAAACTACCCCTATCAGAAAGGGCAAAAATAACCTGTCCCCTTTTGCCCTTCAGCACCCAAGGCGAGGGCGGCGAGGGATTTGATGATGTGGTGTGTCATATTGATTATGTATTTGATGGTTTACTATTTCATTACTACGACTTTTCGTGCTGGACGGTCGCCGACTTTCACAATATAAACTCCCGTGTGCAATGCCTCGTTGCGGACGTTGCGGCCGGTGATGTCGTAGATGCGGACGCTCTCGCCGTCGGCACCTTCGACAACGATATCGCCTCCGCGGGAATAGACCCTGACAGCGTCGGCCGGCACCTCATCGATGCCGACAGCGCGGATGATGCAGTCGTCCTCGGGGAAGCCGGGCAGCGGATTGTGATACACCAGTTCGCCGTCCTTGTGGCAGCATACAAGAGGGCCGCCAAGCGAAAAACCGTTTCTCAGATAGCCCATATCGGTGCACCCGATGCCTTCTACAAATCGCAGGGGTTCGCCATAGTAGGTGTTGTCGCTCAAAACGATGATGCGGCGTGAATCAACCGTAGCGGTGTCTTGGACGATGTGGGCGATGGTGCCATATCCGTTACGCATATAAAATGTATCGCCAATGTTTAGCGACATATCGGCAATCAGATAGTCCTCATCCTCGTCGGCATAGCGTCCCCAGAGACGTCCCGTGGTGCGCTCTTCGCGCAGCAGCAAATCGTATTCCGGCACGCGCAGCTCCTCATATCCGCCTTGCCAGTAAACACTCGAATACTCGGCTTTTTTGTAGTGCTGCTGGTCTATCACCGTGTCGCCAGCAATGCGTATCACGTAGTTTTCCCAGGGGCAGTCGTAGTAGGCCCCCACAGCGTTCCACACCGTGGTCTCTTGTCCGAAGTAGGACTGGTATTCGCGCATTCCGGTGCTGTCGGCGGCGAAATAGGCCACGATGGCCATATCGTCCGACACCGTGACGGTGAGCGGGTTGTCGGTGACAATGTTCTGGTAGCCGGGGGTGATGCCCCACCCCTCGAAGCGGTAGCCTTCGTTGGCTGTGGCAAGCAGCACAGCCTGCGGGTTGTCGCAAGTGGGATGGCTGACAATCTCGGCACTTCCGTGCGTTTCATCGTCGACCGACACTTCCAGCACAAATGCAGGTTCTTCGATGAAAGCGGAGAAATGGTTGTTCCATTCCGGCACGGCCGCGTATGACGAGGTGCTGCCACAGGGGATGTAGACCCTCGCCGTGTCGGGGATGTTCCACAGGGCACGATAGCCGACCGTGGGTGCGACGCTGGCAAGCAGATGCAGCTCCGAGATTGCGTAGCAGTGAAGGAATGCGTCGGAGAAGATGTTCCTGACGCACCGGCCGATGGTGATTGACGGCAGGCTGGTGCAGTCTTCGAATGCCATACTGGGAATGGACGTTATGCTGTCGGGCAGGTGGACGGAGACGAGCGACGGGCAATAGCCGAAGACGTATTCGCCCATTGTTTTCACGCTGTTGGGCACATAGACCGACGTCAGGGTCTTGCAGTTGTAGAAAGTGCCCATCATAAAGTTGTGGGTCGAGAGGCTGGTCACCGTGTAGGTGGTTCCGCAATAGGATACCGTTTCGGGGATGACCAGGTCGCCGGCGACATAGTTGCTGTCGCTGTTGTTGGTGCGCGGGTTGACCACGCTGACCTGTGCCGAGTCGCTGATTTTGTAGTAGAGCGTCTGCCCGGTCGGTGCGGCGGCAGAAAAGTCGTAGACAGATTGGCCGTGCATATTTGCTGCAAATGCCAGCACCGCGAGGAATGCAATGAGTGTTTTTGTACGTTTCATTGTTATATGTTTTAATTGTTATTCTTCTACAAATACAATACACCAAAAACGGGTCAAATCTTACAGATTGAGGAAAGGTTTTTATTTGCTGCCCTTGTTGGTTTATTTGTCGATGTTGTGGTAATTGTGCCAAAAGACTGCATGTATCTCGGTTGTGTCATGGATATGGAAGATGGAGAATGTCTTGGTGTCGCATGAGATGGCAAGGATCTCGGCGTCGGGGGAGTCGCCGAAGGCGACTTGTGAGTAATCGTGACGGTTGACCAAACGGGAGAAGACGACGTCAGGGGCGATTTGTTTTATGGTATCGACAATGTTGGTGATGGCGAAGTCGGAACAGAGTGCCTGCCAGGCGCTGTCGGTAGTAGCTTCGAGGAGGGTGACGTCGAGGGTGATGGTGTCGTTTACGTGGTAGTTGTGGATGTAGCTGGCGGCTATGCCGTCGGCATGCTCGTAATGGCGGTAGAGGTCACTGACACGACGCATGGGTAGCACGTGCCGCCACACGACAACGCCAACCGCCGTTGCGACGGCCAACACTAAAATGATTGTTGTAATAGGTCGTTTCATATCTTTGCAAGTATTAAGGTTATTCTATCACAGGCTTCTACGGCGCAGCATTGTGGGTTGCCGCTGACGAAGGTGTCGGTGCTCGGCGGGACGAGGAGTGCCACCGCTGTCACCGTAATGGCGGCGACCAGTACGGCGGCGCCGATGAGGGTGCGTGTGGCCCGCTGGCGGCGTTCCCGTCGGTGGCACCATTCGGCAAGGCCTTCAGTCATCGCCCGCATCTCGGTTTTATAGTCTTGTTGCATATTGTCTCAGTTTATTCATTATTCGGTTTACACGTTGATATACAGCGTTAGATTCTATTTTAAGCCCGGCAGCTATCTCCTCGGCCGAGTAGCCTTCAAGTCGCATACGCATCAGGCGTTGCTCGTCGGGGGTGAGGACGGAAAAGAGGTCGTCAATCCGCTCGGCGACATCGCTCTCTTCGGTGGCGACAGACGCTGTCATCTCTTCGGTGACGGGTTCCAAGTCAGGATGTTTCTTTCGGTAGAGGTCGACCAGAACGCTGCGTGTCACCCTCCGCACCCATACTCTCTGCTGCCACTCCGACTGACCCTTCATCGTGTCGAACTTGAGCCAGAGCATAATCCACACCTCCTGCACCATATCCTCGCAGCGGGGTATGTCGCCACGGGCAAAGTCGTAGCAGACGCGCCACACCGTTTTCTGGTGTCGCCGCATAAAGGACTTGTAGTCCTCGTATCGCTGTCTGCTATGTTGCTCCATCTATAATATAAGACGTGATTTTTACCCAAATCTTACTCAAGGTGCAAAAAAAATGAAGAATAACTGCTCTTTCTTCATTTTTTTGTATCCTATTGGCATAACGGGTGAGGGTTCACCAAATATAGCCATTATTTTAATAGTTTAGGCCAAAAGCCCAAAGGGGAATGGTGTTCTTATAGGCATACTCAATGTCGTCTTTAACCACATAGCCATTCGGTATGTCGGAAATCTGTCGACGAGTCTTTTTCCTGCCTCCGACTTCGAATGTGTAATCCCCGATGGTGAAATCGGACACCTCGGAACCACGAACTTCATTACGGACGCGCATTTGGTTGTAAAAGAATGTTTCGCGCAGATTACCTGTATCAACCAACCTGCCTCCAAGCGCATACATCAGGTTGGGGTTATCAAGATAAATCTTCTCCATTTTAGCCAGAAGGCTCATACCTTTGTCTGGCGCGTAAAGACATTGAATAAGACCCGATTTCTCTAAATAGTACAGATAATCTTTCAGGTCGCCGCGATTGATTGTCAGGTCTCGTGCCAGGTCGCTATAGTTGGGTTTGAATGGTGAGATTTGTGAAATAATTTGCATCAACTTCTTCAGTTTGCGCATAACACCCACACTTAGCCCTGCAAATTGTGGTATGTCGGTCTCGAGGGTCTGGTCAATCACCGCGTTCAGTCGCTCAAGGTAATTATCCTCAATACAGAAAGGGTAGTACCCATTCTGTAAATACTCTTTGAACAAAAGCAACGGACGATGCTGGTCATAGGGGAATTGTATTTTGCCAGCAAGTATCTGTTCGAAAGACAGCACCGGAACATCAATACCCTTTACCATTTGCAGCCACTCGCGAAACGACATGCCATACATATAATTCTTCAACTGCCGACGGGAGAGGTCGGCACCGCCTTTCTCTAAATCAAGGATGGATGAACCTGTGTATACGATATTCAGTTGTGGAATCTGATCATAGATGTTCTTGATTTCTGTTGACCAATTGGCATATTTATGCACTTCGTCGATGTACAGATACTTTCCACCATCTTTGTAGAAAGCATCAGCCAAATCAAGCAAAGAATGATTTGCAAAATAGATGTCGTCGGCGAAGACGACTAACGATGTGTCGCGCTGCCCCGAAAGTTTGATGTGTTGAAAGATTAAAGTTGTCTTACCAACTCCTCGTGCGCCGAGGATTGCGTTCAGTCGAGCACCCCATTGAATGGCGTTTTGAGGGTATCTAACAAAACCAACACTGGTATTATCAAGCTGGTTTCTATATCGTTGCAGCAGCTTATCCATATTATTTTATCGTTGAATCGCGCTGCAAATATACAAAATTGTCATAAACAAAAGCCGATTTTACACAAAAATTGTATCTATTTTATATCAAAACACAGCAATAATTGACTTTTAGAAGAGGCAATAATGACTATTCCATTAGCTTGAAGTCGCTGGCGGGGTGCTTGCACCAGGGGCAGATGAAGTCGGCGGGGAGCTCGTCGCCCTCGTAGACGTAGCCGCATACCTCGCAGACCCATTTCTTCTTGCCGCCCGATGACGGCTGGGCGGCAGACACAGGCTTGGGCTTGATATGCTCTTGGTAGTAGGCGTAGGTCAGCGAGGGGTCGTCGCTCAGGTGCACGGCCTCGGTGATGTCGGCGATGAAGAGGGTGTGGGTGCCCAGGTCCTTGGCATAGTTTATCTGGCCCGAGAGGTAGGCGTTGGTGTATTTGGGCAGGTAAAGCAGTCCGTTGCTGGAGCGCATCTCCACATCGCAGCCCTCGAACTTGTTGACGTCGCGGCCGCTCTGGAAGCCGAAGTGCTGGAACACCTTCATCGGTGTGTGTTCGGTGAGGCAGCAGACATTGAAACGGCCCGTGCGCAGAATCATGTCGTGCGTCAGGTTCTGCTTGTTGACCGATATCATCATCTGCATGGGCGACGAGGTGAGTTGTGCCACCACATTGACGATGCAGCCGTTGTCCTTCTCGCCCTCGCGGGCAATGAGCACATAGAGGCCGTAGCCTATTTTGGTGATAGCGTCGTTGCTTAGTTTGTCCATAGTTATAATTCGAATTTAAGGTTAGCAACAATCAGGTCGGCCAGTTCGGCGAGTTCTTTCTCCTGCTCGGGTTTCATGGCGCTTTTGAGGGTAAGGGTGTCGCCGAGCACAGTCATGTCTTTCATCTCCTCAATCATGGCGCGCATCAGCTTGCCGCTCTGCGGAGCCCAGGATCCGTTCTCGATGAGGGCCCAGGTGCGATTTTGGAGGCAGTGGGCCTTGAGGTCGTGCAGGAGGTTTTCGACGGGTGTGAAGATGCCGTTGTTGTAGGTGCTGCAGGCCAGGACGATGTGGCTGGCGCGCCAGCATTCGCCGATCAGGTTGCTGACGTGGGTGTGGCTGGCGTCGTAGGCCTTGATGTTTTTCACGCCACGTTCGGCCAGCAGGGCGCCCATGCGCAGGGCTGCGGCTTCGGTGTGGCCGTAGATGCTGCCGTAGATGATCACCACGCCCTTGTCTTCGGGTTCGTAGCGGCTCCACACGTCGTGCTTGCCAATAAACCATCCAAGGTTTTCTCGCCACACAGGTCCGTGCAGCGGGCAGATCGTCTGGATGTCGAGTGCGGCGGCCTTCTTGAGCACCGCCTGTACAGGCTGGCCATATTTGCCCACGATATTGGTGAAATAGCGGCGGGCATCGTCGAGCCATTCGCCATCGAAGTCCATCTGGTCGGCAAAGATATTGCCGCTCAGGGCCCCGAAGGTGCCGAAGGCGTCGGCGGAGAAGAGCGTCTTGGAGGTGCTGTCGTAGGTCATCATCACCTCGGGCCAGTGTACCATGGGCGCCATTGTGAAGACCAGCGTATGTGCGCCAGTGCTGAGGGTGTCGCCCTCTTTGACGAGCTGGATGTTGGTCGGTTTGGAGCCGAAGAACTGTTCCATCATCTGGGCGGCTTTGGCGGTGGTGACCACAGTGGCGTCAGGGTAGCGCAGCAAGAGGTCCATGAGAGATGCCGCATGGTCGGGTTCCATGTGATGCACCACCACATAGTCGAGCCCGCGACCGTTGAGGGCGGCGACCACGTTCTCGAAAAACTGCGGTGCCACGCTGGCGTCGGTGGTGTCGAAGAGAACGGTTTTCGCGTCCAGCAGCAGGTAGCTGTTGTAGGACACACCGCGGGGGATGGGATAGGTATTTTCGAAGAGCGCCAGTCGGCGGTCGCTGGCACCGACATAGATAAGGTCGTTGGTGATTTTTGCGATATTCTGCATGGGGTTGGTATTTTATTATTTATGTTGCCAAGTGTGAAAATGGTAGTGTAAAAATAACGGAAAAGGACGCTTCTTATTGTCGAGCAGGAGAGGGGAGGAGAAAAAAATGGGCATCCCTCGAGATGCCCATTTCCATTATTAATTCATAAAACTAAATAACAACCAATTATTTAAACCAGAAAATGGCAAAAAATTCGTTTGTATTTCTGAGTGCAAAAATACCATGCTTGCGCCGACCCGCTTTTACCGAGAAATAGGCAAATTTGGTTGGCGACATCGCCAAAATTGGTGATTGGAGAGCGCAATTCGGGTGTGTTGGTTGAGATGTAAGATAATGAAATACATGTGTTTGTCGATGGTGTGAGTGGTAAAAGCATAGCGATGGTTTCTCCACCGTTGACGGATTGGCTAAGCGCTTCTACGTGGAGCCATCATCGTGGAGGGTGGCTTGCTGCGCTCGTTCGGTGCTGTCGTCCAAGAGCCACAGGCTCGGTTGCTTCGTATGCTCTGCAGGCGAAAAAAATTTTTGCATATCTCCCAACTTTCGTATCTTTGTAGATTAATTTACGCGTATTATGCAGTTTAAAGATATTAAAGGCCAGTCTGTTATAGCAAATCAGCTTACCGAAATAATTGATTCGGGACGTGTTAGCCATGCCCAGATGTTCCTTGGCAACACGGCATCGGGCTCGCTGGCGTTGGCTATCGCCTATGCACAATATCTCAACTGCCAGCATCGGACACATTACGCCCAACCGGGTCCTGACGGCCTCCGAGCTGACAGCTGCGGCGAATGTCCCAGCTGCAAAAAATACCAGCAACTGACCCATCCTGACCTCCACTTCTTCTTCCCGACCACCACTACCAGCAGCGTCAAAAGCTCCCCGTCGTCGGCCGAATTCCAGACGGAATTTCGCGATTTTCTGCTCCAAACCCAGCAATGCGGATCGCTGGACGACTGGTACGATTTTCTTGCTGTGGAGAACAAGCAGGGCCAGATTCGCGAAAAAGACGCCGACAACATGGTGCGCGTGCTGGGTCTCAAATCCTACGAGTCGTCCTTCAAGGTGGTCATCGTATGGATGGCCGAGAAAATGAACCTTTCGATGGCCAACAAAATCCTCAAAAATCTGGAGGAACCGGCACCGAATACGCTGATTGTCCTGGTCGTTGAACGAAGCGACCGCATGTTGAGCACCATCATCTCGCGCACCCAGCTGGTGCGGGTGCCCCACAGCACAGCCGGTGGCGGCCAGTGGGCCGGCGAGGTGCTGCTGCGCAAGGAGAGCGTCGAGCAGTTTGCCCAACTCTACGTCACATGGATGCGGCAGCTCTTCAAACTCAACATGCTATCACTCTCCACATGGGTCGACACGCTGGCCGCCTACGGACGCGAACAGCAGAAGCAGTTCCTGCTCTATGCCCAGGAGTCGCTCCGGCAGTGCTTTCTCCGCAACAATGCGGGTCTGCCCATGCAGATAGACTTCGGCGACGCCAAGTTCAACAGCTCTTTCCCCACCATGATCACCGAGCGCAACATTGAAGGCCTGGACAAGGCTTTCAACGATGCCATCTACGCCATAGAACGCAATGCTTATTCCAAAATAGCCCTGATGGAGCTCTCATTCGCCATCAGCCGACAACTGAAAAAACGTTGACCGCTCCCCACGGGTAACCCCGGGGCCCTATGCGCCCCCAATCGTCAAAATCAAATCAACAACAATGAACAAAGAGTCCAAAGATAGTAAAGAGATTAAAGATCCTCAAACGTCAACACCGCTGCCCGACAGCGAGAACCAGCAGCCCCAGATGCCGGAGACCGACGACGACGTGGTATCGGCCGAGGAGATGGAGGCCTTCATACGCAGCCGTAAAGAGGAGCGTATCAAGCGAGGTCTCAACGCCTCCAGCCACCATACCACCACTGACAGCGACGAGGCACAGCCCGCCGCCGATGCGGCCCCTGCCGAGAACGCTATGGATCCCTACCTTGAACCCGACCCCACACTGCCGAAGGTGGACTACAAGGAGCCGCTCTACCTTTCGCGCGGCTGCAACCACTGTCCGTCGGCCTATGTGCCCCTCAGCGAAATCGAGCTGCGCAGCTGCTGCAAGGTGGGTTCCTGCAACTGGATGAAAGGCATCCGTCGTCCTGCCGAGAAGCATTTCGACTGTGTGGAGGTGCGCTTCAAGAACAACCGTAAGGACTTCTACCGGCTGCCCGACGGCATCGACGTCACCGACGGCGATATTGTGGCCGTTGAGGGCATACCCGGACACGATGTGGGCATTGTCAGCCTGACCGGCGAAGTGTGCCGCATACAGATGCTGAAAAAGAAGGTCAACCCCGAATCGGAAACCATCAAAAAACTCTTCCGCCGCGCCAAGGAAAGCGACATCGAGCGCTGGGCCGAGGCCATCAAGGAGGAGAACAACACGCTGAAGAAAACACGCCACATAGCCGAAGAGTTGGGATTGGTGATGAAGGTGAACGACGTCGAGTACCAGGGCGACCGCTCGAAGGCCATCTTCTACTACACCGCCGACGACCGTGTCGACTTCCGCAACCTGATCAAGGTGCTGGCCGACCAGTTCCATGTGCGCATCGAGATGAAGCAGATCGGTGTGCGTCAGGAGGCAGGCAAGGTGGGTGGCATCGGCACCTGCGGCCGCGAATTGTGCTGCAGCACCTGGCTCACCAATTTCAAGTCGGTCACCACCAGTGTGGCCAAAACCCAACAGATCCTCCCCAACCCGCAGAAGCTGGCCGGACAGTGCGGCAAACTGAAGTGCTGTCTGAATTTCGAGTATGAGGTCTATGTCGACGCCCTCAAAAAATTCCCGCCGGCCGGCACCCCCATCCGATTCCAGAAAGGACTGGCACTTTACAAAAAGACCGACGTCTTCCGCGGCATCATGTGGTATGCCTACGAAGGCGAGAGCGAACTTTATGCCATCACCGCCGAGAACGTCAAGAAGCTGATAGAGATGAACCATCAGCAGCAGTACCCTGAGAAACTTGAGGACTACCAGGAGGAACTGATGTCGACAGCGGCATTGGCACAGGAGTCGAACGACGCCGATTTCGAGCGCGAGATCCGAATGCTTGCCGACGACAGCAGCAACAGCAGCAGCGACAGCCAGCAGGAACCCCAGCGCGACAACCGTCGTCCCGGACGCGACCGCAACAACAACCGCGACCGCCATCGCGAACCCCGCGAAGGAAAGGAGCCCCGCGAAGGAAAGGAGCCCCGCGACAACAGAGAGTCTAGAGAACCCCGCGACAACCGTGAACCTAGGGACAACCGTGAGCCCCGTGAGGGTCAGCGCAACAACGGCCGTCCGCGTCCAAACGGACCCAAGAACCGTACCCCACGTCCCGAGGGGAGCACCGACAACCGCCCCGAGGCTGACAATCGCGAACCCCGTCGCAACAACTCCGAAGAGCATCGTCACGACAACCGTCGCCGTCGCCGCGAATAAACCCTCCCAAGGGGGCAGTCGGAGCGACCGCAACAAGCATCATCATTCCGCAACCCCTCACCATCTATAGCAACATCAAACATAACGACATATCAATGAAAACTCACACCCTCATCGCCCTGTTGATCGGACTGCTGGTCTTTGCCGCCTGCGACAGCAAAGTCTTCTACGACGAGACCTGCCGTGTCGACGAGCAGGGTTGGAATATGGACGACAAACTCGTCTATAACATCGATGTGGACGACACCGCTCAGACCTACCTGTGCTGCCTCGATGTGCGTGTCCGCAACGACTATCCCTATTCCAATATCTACTTCTTCCTCTCCACTGTCTACCCCAATGGCGACGTGGCGGTGGACACCAATATCGAGTTCCAGCTGGCTGCACCCGACGGCAAATGGATGGGCAGGGAACAGGGCCGCTACGTCGACGGACGCTACCCCTTCTGCTACTTCCGTTTCCCCGAGAGAGGCAGCTACCAGTTCGTGTTGCGCCACGCCATGCGCGACACCCTGCTTCGCGGTGTGAAAGATGTGGGCCTCCATATCGAACACAAGTAAGAAGCCGTTGTGAATCGCCACGCCGAAGAGGGGAGGGCGTCGGATGCTCTTTTTTGCGGACGACCGTCCGCGTAACGACCGGTCATCGACCATCCTTACACGAAAAAGGTAAACGAGCGTTGTGAACCGGCTTCAACACCACCCGAACCACCATCGGCAGCAAGCATAACAACAGAAAAAATAACACCATTCACCATTCAAAAAAACACACATCACCTTCATGGCACAATATAAGAATAACAAGAAAAAACCTTCGGACCAAAGCAACGGCAAGCGTGGCATCCGTATCGTATGGATCGTGTTTGCCTCCTTTTGGGTGGGTCTCATTCTTTTCTTCACCATGCTGTCGCAGGGATGGCTGGGCTTTATGCCTTCGTTTGAGGAGCTTGAAAACCCCCATTCCAACCAAGCCTCCGAGGTGTGGTCAGAAGATGGCGTCCTGCTGGGCTATATCGGTATCGAGAACCGTTCCAACCTCACCTATGCCGAGATCACCAATGGCGGTAAGAACATGAACCTGATCCATGCGCTTGTCGCCACCGAGGATGTGCGTTTCTACGACCATGCCGGTATCGACGCACGCAGTTTGGGCCGCGTATTCTTCAAGACCCTCGTCGGACGACACAGCAGCAGCGGTGGTGGCAGCACCATCACCCAACAGTTGGCCAAGAACCTCTTTCCGCGAGAGCGTAAGAGCAAGCTGGGCCTCGTCTATTCCAAATTCAAGGAGTGGATTGTGGCCGTGAAGTTGGAGCACAACTACTCCAAAGAGGAGATTTTGGCCATGTACCTGAACACCGTCGATTTCGGCAGCAATGCCTACGGCATCGAGACCGCCGCCCACACCTTTTTCGACAAGGCGCCCTACGAGCTCACCGTCGACGAGGCCGCCGTACTGGTGGGTCTGCTGAAGGCCCCCACCAGCTACAGCCCGGTGCTCAATCCCGACAATTCGCTGCGCCGCCGCAATGTCGTCCTGCAGCAGATGAACAGCTACAGCGACCCCGTGACCGGCGAGAAATATCTGAGCGACGAGGACTTTGAGCAATTCAAGGCCAAGCCCATCAACATGGCCCATTACCATCCCATCAGCCACAACGACGGCACCGCCCCCTATCTGCGCGAATATGTTCGCAACTATATGAAGGACTGGTGCTCCAGCCATAAGAAACCCGACGGCAACTACTACGACGTCCACAAAGACGGCCTGCGCATCTACACCACCATCGACTCGCGTATGCAGATCTATGCCGAGAAGGCTGTCGAAAAGCACATGCGCGAGGTGATCCAGCCGGCCTTCTTCAAGGAGCTGGAACGCCGTGGCGGCGACCCCTTCAACCATCTGTCCAAAGAACAGGAGGAATTCTTCCTGACGCAGGCCATGAAAGCCTCCGACCGCTATTACCAGATGAGACAGGATGGCATGTCGGAAAGCGAAATCAAACGCCACTTCAAGGAGGACAAGGTGCGCATGAGCGTCTTCTCTTGGAACGGCCAACGCGATACCGTGATGACCCCATGGGATTCGTTGCTCTATGTCAAGAAGTTCCTCAATGCAGGCCTCATGTCGGTCGAAACAGGTACGGGTCACGTGAAGGCCTATGTGGGTGGTATCAATTATCGGCACTTCAAATACGACAACGTGATGCAGAGCCGTCGTCAGGTGGGTTCCACCTTCAAACCCTTTGTCTATACCATGGCGCTTCAGGATCTGGATATGAATCCCTACACCTTGGTGCCCAACACCGAGGTATGCATCGGCAACTGGTGTCCCCGCAATTCCGGTCACGCCCGCGAGGGCGAGATGGTCACCCTCAAGTGGGCGTTAGCCAACTCGGTCAACTGGGTGTCGGCCTACCTTATGAAAGCGGGTGGCAGCAATGGTCCTAATATGGTCATCGACATTGCTCGCAAAATGGGAGTGACCAGTCCTATTGACCCGGTTCCCGCCATTTGTGTGGGCGCTGCCGAAATAACGGTGTACGAGATGACCGGCGCCATGTCCACCTTTGCCAACCAGGGCGAATATGTGCAGCCCATCTTCATCACCCGCATTGAGGACAACAAGGGCAAGGTGCTGGAATCGTTCACCCCCGAACGTCGGGAGGCCATCAGCCCCCGTATCGCTTGGATGATGATCCAGATGATGAAAGGTGTAGTTGATAGCGGTACAGGCTCGCGCCTGCGTGGCTCGCAGTTCAGACTTTCCTATCCCATGGCGGGCAAAACAGGTACTACGCAGAACAACTCCGATTGCTGGTTTGTGGGCATCACCCCCAAGCTGACCACCGTCGTCTGGACCGGCGGCGAACTGCGATCCATCCACTTCCGCAGCATGCAGTACGGACAGGGTGCCCGCATGGCCTTGCCTATTTTCGGCCATTACATGCGCGGTATCTACGATGACAAGCACCTCAACTTCTACCGTGGCGACTTCAGCAGACCCAACATCTCCGATGAGGAACTCATGTGGGACGAGAGCGTCTACCAGCAGGAGATCCTTGAGGAATCCGGCGAAGCCACCACCGCCAGCGAGCCGACCAACATGGTATGGTAATCCGCAAAAAAACAATCGCCACGAACCGTCATTCCCAATGCAGGCGGGAGCTAAAGATTCCGCGTCTGAACAAAGCCGACAACATGTGCGTATCCAACTACCTTTCAAGGCGGACAGGCATTGTGTCGGAACCGTGTGGCGACAGGCAAGCAACAACAACTAACACTTAAAAGTCAAGACTCATGACCACCCTTCTAGGACTTTCGCTAAGCCAGCTGCAGGACCTCTGCCTGAAAGAGGGCTTCCCCAAATTCACTGCCAAGCAGCTCTGCGACTGGATGTACAACAAGCGGGTCGACAATTTCGACTCCATGACCAACCTGTCGCTCAAAATCCGTGCGCGGCTTAACGAGATTGCCGTCGTGGGTCGTAGCGCTGCGGTCGACTGCCAGCAGTCGGTCGACGGCACCAAGAAGTACCTCTTCGAAATACAAGATACGGACAGCCAGAATCACCAATCGAAATACGTGGAGGCAGTATACATCCCCGCCGACGATCGGGCCACGCTCTGCGTTTCGTGCCAACGGGGCTGCAAGATGGGTTGCCGCTTTTGTGTCACCGGACAGCAGGGCTTCCATGGCAACCTAACCGCCGCCGACATACTGAACCAGATATTCTCTATCGAAGAGAGCTCCCTTCTGACCAATATCGTCTTTATGGGCATGGGCGAGCCGTTGGACAATTTCGACGCCATCAAGCAGACCCTCGAGGCGCTGACTGCCGATTGGGGTTTGGGATGGAGTCCCCATCGTCTCACTGTGTCGACGGTGGGCATCACCCCCATGCTCAAACGTCTGCTGGACGAGACCCAATGCCATGTGGCCGTCAGCCTGCACAATGCCTTCCCCAACGAGCGGGCCGAAATGATGCCCATGCAGAAGGCCTATCCCATCGCCGGTGTCATCGACCTGCTGAAGCAGTACAACTGGTACGGCCAACGCCGCATCTCGTTCGAATATACCATGTTCAAGGGTGTCAACGACGATTTGAACCATGCCGCCGAGTTGGTGAAAGTGACTCGCGGACTGCATTGCCGGGTCAATCTGATACGTTTCCACGCATCGCCCGACGTCCCCTATCGTTGTGCCGACGAACATGCCATGACCACTTTCCGTGACTATCTGGAAAACCATGGTGTCACCTGTACCATCCGCACCTCGCGTGGTGAAGATATCATGGCTGCCTGCGGTCTGCTGGCCGGACAAAAACGTGAGGAACCGCAGCAATGAGCACTTTGTTCGGACATCTGCACAAGTCGCTGGGCCTAAAGTCATCCTTCGTGGTGCTGCTGTTCGTGGCTGCGGTGACATGCCCGGTACGTTCTGAAACGCATGAGGCTGTGGAGGGTCCTGTTGCTCCGGCAACCACCGCAAAAGGCACGTTCGCACCGGCGGCACCCCATCTGAAAGCATACGAGCAGCCGTTGTCGATGTCCAAACGGAAACCCCGGTTTGAAGACCTTTACGAATGCTATATCATTGTCGATGTCGCCTATGCGCTGGCAGGCGAAGAGGACCAGGAACAGTTGGACCGCGACGAGGTGCTACCCCTGCTGGCGCAAGCCAAGTATGGCCACACGGCTTTTGAACCGGCCTATGAGCTCTTCCTTTACGACGACGAGGGTGTCCGCTACATTGTCTATGTCAGTTCCAACTGCCGCCATCTACGCATCGACAGCAACTACTTCACCCTGTCGCGTTCGCGCGCCCGCCGTCTGAAATCGTGGCTCTGGTAGCGGTGCGCGACGTTCCGCCTTCCGCATCTTCCGGTCCAATCCACCCAATAACAAACGGGCCTCCGACAATGGTCAGAGGCCCGTTTTGATTGGATGATGCAAAACCATCGGAGGCACCATTCCGCTCCGATGGCTTGTCCTTATTTCACAATCAGTCGTTGGACATTGTTCACATCGGGTCCTGCTATGTGTACAAAGTAGGCTCCGGGTGCCAGACCGCTAACATCCAAACGCTTGGTGCAGTCTTCCTGGCAGGTCACCTGCTCGCTGAAGACAATACGTCCGCCGAGGTCCACAATCTGTAAGCTGACTTTGCCGGTGATGCCGTTCAGCGCTATGGTGGTATGAGTCGACGTCGGGTTAGGATAGATGGTCACCTGCATGCCATCGGCCAAGTTAATGCCCTGTTGCGAGGTGGTGAAGGTGACGCGGTGACTCCACGTGCTGTAGGCTCCCGCTGCACACTGGGCACGCACATAGACGTCGTATGCCGTTTCGGGTGTCAGGTCGGAGATGGTGAATGAGGTGCCAGAGATATTGTCCACTTGGGTGCCGAATCCTTCCAAGAAGCCCGCGGGGCCGTAGTCGATGGTGTAGCTGGCTGCACCGGTGCTTTGCCAGCTGACACTGGCTGTGGAGGAGGTGATGGTGTTCACCTGGACATTGCTGACGCTGTCGCAAACGGTGGTGGTGAAGGCAATGGTGTCGCTCCATTGTGAGAGGTTGCCGCTGGCGTTGCATAGTGTGGCGATCTGCATCTTGTAGTGGATGCCGGCCAGGAGACCCGTGAGGGTGAAGGGATGGGAGGCCGCCTGATAGACGGTGTCGAGGGCACCGCTCCAGACATGTAGCTTCCAAACGGCGTTTTCATTCTCGCAGCTCCAGTCGACAGCGGCGCTCGTGTAGTTGATGTCGCTCACGCTGATGCCTGTGGGGGCGGGGCAGGGGCTGAATGTGGTGGTGAAGGTGCTGTAGACCCAGTCGGACTGCAGTCCTTCAGAGCAGACCTGGCGGATGCGGTAGCTGTAGGTGGTGTTTTCGTCCAGGCCCGTCAATGTCAGACTGCCGTTGAGTCCGGTGGTGGTGACCGTTTGGATGCTGTTCCACACATCGGCAGCATCTTCCTTGTAGGTCACTTCGAACTCCGAGCCATTGCCACTCCAGACCACGGTAGCGCTGTTTTGGCTGACTGTGGTGGTGTGGAGGTTGAAGGGTTTGGGGCACGGCTCGACACCGCAGGAAACCAGTTGCAGCACCGGACGTTGAGCGAAGCGGCTCTTGAAGACGATATACTGGCTGGGGTTGGCCGGATTGATGTTGTAGTCGGCCGAGTAGTAGCAGATGGTTTTGTATCCCGAGCTGGGCGCTGTGCTGAAGGTGTGCTGGGTGGTGTTGGCGGCGAAGGAGTTGTCATCGATGATCAGCACCAGGTTGGTGGCGCCGTTCCAGGTGTAGGGATTATCGAGTGTGAAGTAGTTCCAGCCTTGGCTGCAGTTCAGACTGCCCGAGTAGACGAGGACACCGTTTTCATCGAGTGGAATGATGGCGGAGTTGGTCTGGAATGACGAGACGGTGGTGGGCTGCAGATACATCTTGACGCTGTCTTTGCCGGTCATGGGAACGCTGTGGTTGTAGTAGAAACCTATCTTTTCGATGTCGCCGATGCCGGTGAGTTCCTGGGAGGTGATGATGACCTCGGTCAGGCCGTATTCGTACAGGTTGTTGACGGGTGCATAATAGGTGGTACCCGTGGCGTTGCCGGTAGAGACGGTGAACGACGAGTCGCAGAGCGACGTGTAGAGGCTCACAGGACCAGTCCAGTCGGCGCTGTCGGTGCTGCTGCACACCGGGCGCACGTAGAAGTCGTAGCCGGACAGCGTGTCGAGACCGCCGATATTGAACGGGTGATAGGTGGTGTAGGCCATGGTGCCGGTGCCCTGGGTGAAACCGATGGGTCCATACTCGATGCGCCAGCCGGCCGACGGGGTGACGTCGGTCCAGTCGAGCAGTATCTCGGTGGTGGAGCTGTAGCTGCTGTGGATATTGGAGACAGGCATGCAGATGGGCAGTTCCTCGATGGAGAGGTCGTCGATGAATTGAATGCTCTGTTGGAAGAAGCCTTGCGGATCGGGGTCAATATTGTAGAAGGCAATGGTGCGGCTGTTACCGTTGTAGTTGGTAAAGGGGAAGGTGTGGCTGACATGGCTTCCCTCCTGATCGCTGATAGAGCCCATGGGGATGAAGACACCATCATCCATCACACCGATTTCCAAGGTGGCATCCGAGGCGTTGGTGAAATGTGTGAGGTTGACTTTGATGCGGTTCAAGGGCATGTCGACGGGCGGAAGGGTGACGTAACCGATGCCTCGGAAACGCAGGCTGTAGTTGCCGCTGCTGGCGATGGAGGAATTATAGAAGATGGTGGGTTTGACAGCGTTGACCGACAGGGAGCCGTCGTCGTAGCTATAGGAGGGAATGTAGTTCCAGCAGGGCATCAGTACACCCGTTACGGCTGTTGTGGAAGTGGTGATGTTGTCGAAATTCTCGTAGTAGGGGACCGCAATGGGGTAGCAGTCGGTATGGATGGCAAGAGTGGCTGCAAGGCTGGTGTCGTTGGGGAAGCAGAAGGTGCGGACGCTGAGTGTATAGTCCTGGTTGGGCAGCAAGCCGCTGATGGGCGTGAAGGGGTGGTCGGTCATGAAGGTGCTGTCGCCGACGCTGACCAGCCAATGGGTATTGTCGCCATTGGAGTTCCAGTAGAAGAAGACGCTGTCGCTGAACACCTCGCATCCCAAATCGACCGGGGTGAGGCAGGAGTTGCGACGCACAACGATGTTGTCGATTGCGGCGGGAGGCTGATGGCCCATGGAATGGCGGTCGTTGACCCAGACGAACATCATGCGGTAGAAACCCGGATGGTCGATATGGAACTCGTCGGTTTGGTTGGTCCAATCGATGCTTTCGTTGAGCATGCTTCCGTTGTCGATGGCAATCCATCCTTGCGGGAGGTTGGTGATGCTGAATCCGGTAGGAGTCTCCTCGCCCGCCTCGACGTCGACGCTGATGGGGACAATGGCGGCACGCATGTAGTCGAAGGCAATGTTGGCCTGTCCGCGGCATTTCCAGTCATAGCTGTAATAATAGTAACCGGTGTCGGGGATGAGCAGGTTGACATAGGCAAAGCTGACGCAGGTGGAATCGGGGTTGTAGATGTGGTTCACGCCGTTGTCGTTCGAGATGTAGAGTGCATTGCTGTCGCCGTTGCCGGTGGCGGTTCCGATATACCATGCATTGACGTTGGTGCCATTGGAGAATTCCCACAGGCTGTTGATGCCCTCGTCGGTGAAGTCGCAGTAGAAGGGCACGGTGAGGTAACCGCCGACAGTGGTGAAGGCCACCACGACAGGATTGATATCTTCGGTGCAGGCCGGTTTGATACGGAATTCGTAGGTGGTGTTTGATGTCAGTGCCGATGCCGTGAAGGGCAGCGAGGTGACGTAGGCAAACGTGCCGTTTCCGGGAGTGAAGCCTTGCGGCCCGTATTCCACATCCCATGCGGTGGCAGTGCCGTTCTCGGTCCAGGTCAGACGGATGAGAGCGGTGTCGATATCGACGGCGGTGATGTTGCTTACCGGCGGGCAGTTGGGCATTCTGCCGATAACGATGTCGTCAATGCTGGCCGACCATGAGGATTGTGGACGGTCGACTTTGAAGGCGATGTAGGAGCCGTTGCCCACGTAGTTGTTCAGATAGACGGTGTATTCTCTCCATTCGGTGATGCCGGGTATGGTGACTGTTTCGACAGCCACAAAGCTGTTGGTGTCGTTGCGGTCGCTCATGACGCCGACTGTAAAGCGAGGAGTGGTCAGGTTGCTCTTCGAACGGGCCCAGAATTTGACCTGCAGGCTGTTGATGGGCAGCGAGTCGGTGTCGATGGGCGGGGTGATGATGTACTGGCGGTCGCCGTACATGCTGCTGGTCATGGCATCCCACGCAATGCCGCGGTAGCCAGTGTGGATATCGCCGTTATAGTCGTTGTCGTCCGAAACGTAGGGGACGCCGAAGTAGGTCACCGAGTCGCTGATGCGGGTCCAGCAGGTGGAGAAGACCGAGTCGAAATACCAGCGCGGATTAACGCCTTCGAATCCCTCAATCCAAGGCGTCTTGGTGATGGCGCCGCAATTGGTGCGGAAGGAGGCTGTGATGGCATCGCTGGTGTCGCTCCAAACGATCAGATGGTTGTTGTCCATCTCGCCGCAATACTGGCGCACCGAGATGTCGTACATCATGCTGCCGTTAAGGTTGGGCAGGTAGAAGGTGTTTGCGGTGGTGAAGTATTGGTGGGTGCCGTCGCTGACAAAATAGCCCAGGTTGTCGCTCATGAAGTCCCAGCCGATGAGCATGGTGTCGGAAGCTGGATAGCTGAGGTGGACCAGGCCGGTTGGGCGGGCGCAACGGGGGATGTAGTCGATTTCGATGTCGTCGATATACGGGTAGTTGTAGGTGCTGTCGGGCGAGAGCAGTGTGATGCGACCATGGCGCAAGGCGGCTTTCTGGTCGTCGGACAGGGTGCTGTCGTCCATGAAGCTGTTGAGAGGCAGCTCCACGTATTGCCACACGTTGGCCACGTCGGGGGTCACGGTGTCGATGACAACGAAACTCTCGATGTCATTCACATCGGCCATAACGCCGACCACGACGCTGTGGGGATAGTTGTTGTTGCCCCCGTTGTTTTCGCGGTAGACCCAGAAGTTCAGCTGCAGCGAGTCGACGGAGGGCTGCATTTCGGGCAGGGCCACGAAGCTGTAGGACGAAGCGGCTGAGTAGAGGAAGAGTGCCTTGCCGTCGCCTCGCGACCGATAGGAGCTCACGTAGGGCACGTTTTCACCGTTGGAGTAGTATTTGTACCAGCATGGGGGTACGATGGGCGATGCCGAGAGGGGCCATCCGCCGAAGTCTTCATAGAAGGGAGCCGGCTGGGCCAGGCAGCGGGTGGTGACAGTCACGTCGCTGTACATCGAGTCCTCGCATTCGCCCAAGATGCGGAGCGTGTAGGTGGTGGAGGGGTTCAGGCCATGGAAGGTGTAATGGTGTTGGCTGGTGCTGCCGACATAGTGCATGGAGTTGCCCATTTCCTGAGCGTATAGCGTCCAGCCGGTTTCGTAGGCGCCGGGGATGAGCGACACGCTGATGCTGTCGACGCCGATGGACTCGACAAAGATCATGGGCGGGAAACATTCGCTTTCGTTGCCGCATTCGGCGAAATGTAGCACCATGTCGTTGCGGTAGTTCAGTTCCTGATAATCCATCAGAATATAGTTGTCGAACGAGTGTTCGTCGCTGTAGAGTGTGATGGCTTTGCCCGAAGCGTTGTGGCAGCGGAAGCGGTAGGTCTGGTCGTGGCTTTCGCCCGAGTTGTCGACCACGGCCACCACCAAATTGTGACGTCCGTCATAGTTGAAGAAGCCTTGGTTGAAGGCGAAAGTGTTCCAACCGTAGGTGCAGTTGAGGGGACCGCTGTAGACGAGTGTCATCTGCGAGGGGTCGATGAAGTTGCGAGCGTTGATGCTGTTGCCGTCGCTGATGCCCATGTAGATGAGGCAGCTGTCTTTGGCCGTCATGGAATGGAGGGTGTCGTCGTAGAAGAAATCGATGGCGCTGACCGAGCCGGCGGTGTCCAGTTCGCCGACGGTGAAGAGTTGTTCGGTGAAGGAGTAGTTGTACCAGTTGTGGACGGGTATTTCGTAGTGGCTGGAGGAGGAGAAGCCGCTCAAGGTATCGTTCCAAGTGGTGAGCGAGTCAATCTCGTTGCATGTGGTCATGGCGGTGGTGATGAAGGTGTTGACGTATTGCGACATGTTGTTGCCCGAACACATGGCAGCCACGCGTATTTCGTAGCAAAGGTTGTGGTTCATGTTGGTGATGAGCTGTTCCAAGCCGTTGGTGTTGACCGACAGCCAGCTTTCGCTCAGCGTGTCGCGGTATTCGATATGAGCACCGGTATAGTCGCCAATGCGGCCGTTGGACCAGCGAGCCAGTGCGGCACCGGCGGTGACGATGGGCACTTCAAGGTCGTGCACCTTGCTGCACGTGGGGGTGGGTTCGACGGTCACATCGTCGATGAAGAAATTGTGCACGGCGCCCGAGTCGCAGAGAATGGCGATGTTGCGACCCGTTCCGGTGTAGTTGGTGAGGGGCAGTTCGTATAATTGCATGGTGGTGCCGTTGCTGTGGACGGTGTCGACGCCGGTGAAGGTGCTGAAGTCGGCGGGGTCGTCCATCACACCGATAATCATCTGTCCGTCGACACTGTTTCTGGAAGCGCCCATGTAGAGGCTGACCATCAGTGCGTTGACGGGTGCTTCGAATAGGGGCAGCACCATGTAGCTGTAGTTGTCGGCAGTGCTGTTAAACGATAGGCCGTAGTTGCCCGAGTGGGAAGCGCTGTAGCTTTCGGATGGGGTGAAGAAGCTGTTGCTGTAACCTTTCCAGCAGTAGCCGCGGCTGTCGCCGGCCTCGAAGCTGTAGGTGTAGGGCAGTTCGCTGTTGGGCACGGCGACGCACAGGGTGCGGAAGCTGCCGCCCAGGGCGGTGCTGGTGTCACCCTCGGCGCAGTAGCTGCGCACCCGATAGCCGAAGGCGCTGTTGGGCTGCAAGGAGGAGAAAGTGACGGAGGGCGTGGTGCAGAGGGTGTCGTTGACAACCGTACCTTCCTCGTCAAGCACTTCGACATACCAGCTGGTGGCGTCGAACTGGGGTGTCCAGCTGATGATGGCGCTGACTGAGTCGGCCGCCACCGAGGTGGAGGCTACGGGGAAGCAGCTGGGCAGGTAATCGACCCGCAGGTTGTCGATGTAGTGGGTAGCGCTTTGAGCCGTGGGGCTGGTGCTGGAGTTGCGGAAAGCGATGCTACGGCTGGTGCCCGTATAGTTCATCAGATAGACGATCCGCTCTCTGCTGCCCGTGGTGTTGCTGATGGTGTCCAGCGGTACAAACGTGCTGCCTTCCATGACACCCACTTCGAGCATGCTGCTGGCGATGTTGGCACTATGTGTGAATGACAGTTGGAGCGTGTCGGCCGGTTGGTCCACGATGGGCAGGATGGTGTAGCCGAAGCCACGCAGTTGCAGGCTGTGGTTGCCTGATTGCGAGGAACCCGACAGTTGCGGTGCGTATTCCGAAGTGCTGTGGGCCGAGTCGCCTGTCAGAATGTAGCTCCACAGCGGAATGCCGCCGTACGATGCCACGTCCATATTCTCAAAGTCTTCGAAATAGGGAATTTCCACACCCGTGCCTGTCGTGATGGAGGCGCCAAAACTGGTGTCGCCGGCGCTGCAAATGGCGCGGACGCTGAAGGTGTAGACCGTTCTGGGGGTCAGGTTGTTGATGGTGAAGCTGGTGGTGTTGGCCAGATAGGTGGTGTCGTTGCCATCAATGACCCAGGCGCTTTCGCTACCTGCCGATGTCCAGTTCAGGGTGATGGAGTGGACATCCTGAGTGGCGGTGAGGTTGGTCGGTTGGAAGCAGGTGACCGTTCTGAAATCGATGTTGTCCACTGCTGCCGGCGGGTTGTCACCGCTGTTCTCATCGTTGACCCAGAAGAAGGCCAGCCTATAGTTGCCTTCCGAAGGCACCATGAAGTGTTGCATCTGATGATTCCAGACGGAGGCACCGGTCAGTCCCATATTGAAGTCTGTGCCGCTCAGGCTGATGCATCCTTGAGGAAGTGTCATTGAGGAGAAACCCCTGGGGAGAGCGTTCTCGGTGAGGGAGAGGGCGATGGTGTCAGGGATGAGCGCCACCATCAGGTAGTCGCTGCGGTTCTCGCCCATGCTCTTCCAGTCGTACTCGATGATGTATTCGCCAGCTAAGAGATGAAAGTCGCGGTAGGCGACAGCCGATGAAGCGACAGCGGTATCGTAGCTGTGCGTGCTACCTGAGTCGGCACTGATGAAGAGGGCATTGTTGCCGAAGGTGCCATTGTCGACGGCAGAGCCGATGTACCATTTGTTGTGCGCTGTTGTGTCGTTGCTGCTAATCAGCATCCAGATGGCGTTTTCGGTGGCGTTATCGAAGCCATACTGGTAGGGAGTGGTGGCACGCCAGTCCTGAGCCTGCAAGGAGAGCGAAAAGCACAGCATGCAGACCGCGCTAAGGAAAGTAATAATTCTTTTTTGCATATTATTGAACAATTAATTGTAAATC
The DNA here is from genome assembly GCA_902793295.1 of uncultured Bacteroidota bacterium. Taxonomy (GTDB): domain Bacteria; phylum Bacteroidota; class Bacteroidia; order Bacteroidales; family P3; genus Colimorpha. Next base: position 23,305 of record CADBDA010000009.1, on the reverse strand, counting down.
AATGCAGAATTTTAAGGGCCTTGAATGCTATGGTAGGGGCTCAGAGTGAACGGCAGTTGGTGGCGAAAGCGGTTTCGAGGCAAAACCCTTAACAAGGGTAATAACGTAAAAAAGGATTCATTAACTACAAAAAGCAAAAAAAAAGCATCCCTCGTCGAGAGGAATGCTCACCTTGTTATAATTCAAGCCGTAATCTCGCTATTCCTTCACTTCGATCACGGTGCCGTGGTCGTTGACAATCTGTTTGTAGAACCACTGCGGATAGGGCGGTTGCTTGAGCCCGGTGACGACACCGGTTGGGGTGGTCTTGATTTTCCCGTTTTCCACCTTCTTGATGTTGCCGTCCATGTATTTGAGCAGCAGCAGGTGGTCCAGTTCGCGCCAGCGGCGCATCATCTGGTCGGCGCACCGGTTGCTGGTTTTGTTGAGCGAGGCCACCAGTCGGCTGTCGTCGTAGTTCTCATATTCTTTGCTCACGCGTTCCACGATGTCGATAAAGTCCTGTTCCAATTGGCCCTGCACCTGGCGCACGTCGACAATCATGCTGTCGTAGCGCAGATAGCAGAAGTTGCTCACGCGGTTGAAGAGCCAGAAGGCCGATGACTCGGAGTATTGGGCCATGCTACCGTTGCCTTCTTCGAAGCATTCGGGCACTTGGGTCAGACCGCAGAACATGGGGCAATAGACGGTGGAGTAGGTGTCGTCGACGCCAAACCAGATGATGCCGCCCAGCTTGTTGGGCAGCCAACCGCGGCACTGGGCCACAAAGCTGAAGCCGGTCTGTTGTGTCGAGATGGCGCGTTCGTGGACGTATTTCTTGCCATTCACCTCGAAGTCCATGGGGCGCCAGCGGTAGGGGCAATGGAAAGGACCGCCTCCCACATCTTGGCTCATATCCATCGGGGTTCCTTCAAAGTGGTCGCGCATCAGTTCCATCACGTCGTGCACCGTCAGTTTGTGGTCGGGTCTGATCCACAGCGGCAGTCGTTCGGCCTGTTTGTCGCCCATGGCGAAGGCCTCGTATCGGCGCATATTGCCGTTCACGCGGTTGAACATGGCATAGACGCGGGCTTCGCAGGCACGCAGACCGCTGAAGGTAAGAGGGTTGTAGGTGTCGGCAAAGCTGAAGTCGGCGTCGCTGTTCTTGGTCTGCACAGCGTAGACCGCCCAGCCGTTCTTTTTGGCGAAAGCAACGACATCGGCAGCGTAGACGCATTCCACTTCAGGGTCGAAGATGTGTTTCAGGTTCTTGCTGCTGATGCTCTTGTGCGATTTCTTCACCTCCTGCGGGAAGGTGGTGATGCGAGCCTGGTTGGCGTGGCCGCAGACATAACCGTCGGGCACGCGGCGGGCCACCCATACGGCGCCTTTCTCGCCACCTTTGCTGGTGATTTCGAAAATCCACACCTCGTTGGGATCGGCCAGCGAGAAGCTCTCGCCACCGTCAGCGTAGCCGTAGGTTTCGACCAGTTCGGCCATGACCTTGATGGCCTCGCGGCAGTTCTTGGCACGTTGCAGGGCCAGGTAGATAAGATTGCCGTAGTCGATGCCCTCGGCGTTTCCTTTGTCGAGCGGGCTGATGCCGCCCCATGTGGTCTCGCCGATGGCCAGCTGGCATTCGTTGATGAATCCCACCACATTGTAGGTGTGTGCCGCCTGGGGAATCTCGATCTGGAATTTCAGGCTGCCGTAGTTGTAGAGCCGCACCGTTTCGCCCGGCTGGTGGTCGCCGCCCCTGTGGTAGCGCAGCTGTCCGTAGCGCGTATGGCTGTCGGCAGCATAGGTGATCATCGTCGAGCCGTCGGCGCTGGCACCACGGCTGCAGATGAAGTTGGTGCAGGCATTTGCCGCCACGACAGGCAGCATAAGTAAGGCTAAGGAAATCAGAGTGATCTTTCTCATATAGGTAATGTTTAAAAAAGGGTCGGTCTTTGCAAACCGACCCTTTTAAAAGTTTGTCAATAAGGTGTTATTTCTCCTCGATGATGTTGCCGTGGTCTTTGACGATTTGGCGATAGAACCACTGGGGGTATTGGGGCATGTTGGGCATGGCGCAACCGCCGAATTCGGTGCGTTTGAATTTGCCGTTTTCCTCTTTCTTGATGTTACCGTCGATGTATTTCACAAGGAGGTACTGGTCCAGTTTGGTCCATTCGTCCATCATTTTCTTGGCTTGGCGGCCGCTGAAGTCGTTGAGCAGGGTGGTTACCTCTTTGTCGGTGGCGTCCTTCACGCGGTTGTCGAATTTCTCGACGTCGGTGATGAAGCCCTCTTCAAGGTCGGTCTGCACTTTCTGCAGGTCGACGATCATGTCTTTGTAGCGGCTGTAGACGAAGTTGGTGACGCGGTTGAAGAGCCAGAAGGCGGAGGTGGCGCTATAGGTCAGCATGTCACCGTTGCCTTCGCGGAAGCAGACGGGGATGTCGGTGATGCCGCAGTACATGGGGCAGTAGACGGTGGAGTAGGTGTCGTCGACACCGAACCAGATGATGCCACCCACCTTGCGGGGCAGCCAGCTGCGGCACTGGGCCACGAAGCTGAAGCCGGTCTGCTGGGTCGATGTGGCGCGCTCGTGGATGTATTTCTTGCCGTCGAGTTCCCAGTTCATGGGGCGCCAACGGTAGGGGCAGGCGAAGGGACCGGCACCCACATCCTGGGTCATATCCATAGCGGTACCCTCGTAGTGGTCGCGCATGAGGTCCATAACCTCCTTCACGTCAACTTTGTGGTCGGGTTTGATCCACAGGGGCATGCGTTCGGCAGTGGCGTCGCCCATGGCGTATTTCTCGTATTTCTTCATGCTGGCGTTGACGCGGCGGAACATGGCGTAGACGCGTGCGTCGCAGGCGCGGATGCCGCTGAAGGTGAGAGGAGCATAAGTGTCGGTGAAGCTGAAGTCGGCATCGGTGCCGTCGTACCAGCCGCAGGCACGGGCGAAGGTGATGACATCGCTGCTGTAGACGCATTCCACTTCGGGCTCGAAGAGGTAGTCGAGGTGGGCGCTGCTGATGGCGGTGTGGAGGCCTTTACCTTTGGCTTTGGCGAATTTCTTGGGTTCCTGGGGGAACTGGGTGATGCGGGCCTGGTTGGCGTGGCCGCTGACATAGCCGTCGGGGATGCGGCGGGCCACCCATACGGCACCGTCGGTGTATTTATATTTCAGTTTCTTCGAAAGGTCGGCTTTGGCCAGTCCGGGACGTTTGCCGATAAGTTCGAAAATCCACACCTCGTTGGGGTCGCAGATGCTGAAGCTCTCGCCTTCGCTGTGGTAGGGATATTGCGAGAGGAAGCCGGCGAGCACCTGGATGGCCTCGCGGGCATTGCGGGCGCGCTGCAGGGTGAGGTAGATGAGCGAGCCGTAGTCGATACCGCCGTCAATCTCGTTGGCCAGTTCCTCGCGGCCGCCATAGGTGGTCTCGCCGATGGCCAGCTGGTATTCGTTGATGTTGCCCACCACGCTGTAGGTCTGTGCCACTTGGGGAATCTTGATGAGGGGTTTGCCCGAGTCCCAATCGACCACCTGGAACATGGCGCCGGCCGGATAGCTGGCAGCACGGCGATAGTAAAGTTCACCATAGAGCACATGGCTGTCGGCGGCGTAGGTGATCATCGTCGAGCCGTCCTTGGTGGCGCCTTTGGTGAAAAGGAAATTGGTGCAGGCTTTTGATGTGCCGCCCACTGTGAGGGCCAGCAACAATGCGGCTGCAAAAATTTTACTGATTCTCATGATGTTAGTTTTGTTTTATCGTATTTTTTACAAATGTTTTTAAAGTGCAAAGATAAGATTTTTTTCCAATTATGCCATTATAAATTTTTTGTGTATTTTTGCAGTCGGAATAAACCACTTTGTGGCATGGATTCACTTTGTGGTAACAATCGGAATGACAGATGACTAAGATAAACAGAATCCTTCTCATGATCGTTGCGGCGCTGGCTGCATGTTCGTGTCGCAGCCACGAAGTGGCCTACCTGAGCGATGCCCAGCGGGACACGGCGGTGGCCATTATGGAACAATATGCAACGACCATTCTGCCGGGAGACCAGATATATATCCACGTGTCGAGCTTGACACCCCAAAGCGTTATCCCTTTCAACCAGGAGACGCATAAGGTGGTTATGGAGAGCAACTCGCTGGAATATCTGGACAACACCCAACGTGCGGTTGTGGACCAGTCGAAGAACAATGTCATAAGCGAGTCGCAGAAGACCACCACCGAGGTGACGGGCTATTTCGTCACGGAACGAGGCACAATCAATTTCCCTGTCTTTGGCGAGATAATGGTGGCGGGAATTACACACGACAGCCTGTGCCGCTATATCGAGCAGCGCCTGAAAGGGGAGGGCTATGTGAATGACCCGCAGGTGAGTTGTCGGCTGATGAACTTCAGGGTGACCGTTGTCGGCGAGGTGCGCAACCCTCAGCAGATCCATGTCGCCGGAACCCGTCTCACCGTTTTGGAGGCTTTGGCCATTTGTGGCGACCTGACCGACTATGGCCAGCGCAACAATCTGACCGTGGTGCGCACCGAGAATGGTGTTCAGACGCTGGGCGAGATCGACCTGACCAAGCGGGAAATGCTGGATTCGCCCTACTACTACCTGCACAACAACGACATCGTCTATGTGGAGCCCGACAAGCGTCGCAAACGCCAGGCGGTGAGAGACCCCAACTGGCCGCGCTATGTCAGCATCGGTGTCAGCGTGTGGAGTCTCATCCGTATGAATCTTAATATCATACGTGTCAAGAACCGATAACACGAGGCTGAAATACCCCAAAAGAATAAGGGCGTTTCCCGAATGGGGAACGCCCTTACTGTTATTGTGGCGACAGGCCACCAGCGGCGGCATTGTTCTTAAAGCAGTTTCTTCTTGAGGTTGAGGATCATGTCGTCGGTCATGCGCTCCAGGTCGTACTGGGGATTCCATCCCCATTCGTTGCGGGCGCAGCTGTCGTCCATCTTGTTGGGCCAGCTGTCGGCGATGGCCTGCTTGATGGGTTCCGGTTCGTACACCATCTCGAAGGTCGGATAGCGTTTTTTGATGGCGTTGTAGATGATTTCGGGGTCGAAGCTCATAGAGGTGACGTTGAAGCTGTTGCGGTGAACCAGCTTGGTGGGGTCAGCTTCCATGATGTCGATCATGGCTTTCTGAGCGTCGGGCATGTACATCATGTCCATATAGGTGCCTTTCTTCAGGGGGCAGACGAATTTTTCGCCCTTGACAGCAGCGTAATAGATCTCGACGGCGTAGTCGGTGGTGCCGCCGCCGGGAAGGGTCTGGTAGCTGATGAGGCCCGGGAAGCGGACGCTGCGGGTGTCGACGCCGAAGCGGGTGAAGTAGTAGTCGCTCAGCAACTCGCCAGTCACTTTGGTGACGCCGTAGATGGTGTTAGGACGCTGGATGGTGTCCTGCGGAGTGTTGTCGTGCGGCGTGGAGGGGCCGAAGGCGCCGATGCTGGAGGGGGTGAAGACGGCGCAGCCGAAGAGGCGGGCCACCTCAAGGCAGTTGACCAGCGAGCCGATGCCTACGTTCCAACCCAGCATGGGGTTGAGTTCGGCGGTGGCGCTGAGGATAGCTGCCAGGTTGTAGATGGTGTCGATATTGTACTGCTTGACGGCCGTGGCGATCTGCATGATTTGGGTGGAGTCGATGCGCTCGACGGGACCGCGTTCGTAGGGGTCGCCCTTGAGCGGACGCAAGTCGCTGCACACTACATTGTTGTCACCATAGATGTCTCTCAAATTACGTGTCAGTTCAGAACCAATCTGTCCACCGGCACCGACAATAAGAATTTTTTTCATTGTTATTTGACTTTAATATTGTATCAAAAAAGCATTATAACGCACAGTTATACAAACATTTAAAGAGATAACGGCGCGTGCGTTCAAGCGACAAAAATACAAAATAAATCCTATTATGCAAAAGAAAAAGCGTTGTGCCAGAACGAAAAAAGTGGACGACGGCGGGGCGTGTCCACTTTTTCCGTTTTATGGTGTAGTGTTATTTTCCAAACACTTTGGCTGCTTTGTCCATGTGTGCCGGCACGTCGACACCGAAGGGGCAACGCGTCATGCAGCTGCCGCAGTGGGTGCATTCGGAGGCGTGGTGGGGCAGCGAGTCGTAGCGGGCTTGCAGTTCGGGAGTCATACCGTCGTGTTCAGCCTTGTCAAGCAGTTCGTTGACACGTGCGATTGGGATACCCTGTGGACAGGGCGAGCAGTGGTTGCAGTAGGTGCATTGGCCGTCGGTCTGGTTGGTGGAGGGCTGCATGGCTGCTGAGTAGTCCTTTTCGGCATCGGTGGCGCGCAGCCAGTGGAGGTCGGTGCGCAGCTCGTCGAGGTTGTCGACGCCCAGGATGCAGGTGGAGATGCAGGGTTTGGCGAGGCAGTAGGCGATGCATTGTTCGGGGGTGAAGGCCACGCCGAGTTGCGAGGTCTTGGCGTCGAGCAGACGTCCGCCGCCGCCGAAGGTCTTCATAACGGTCACGCCGATATGGTGGGTGGCGCAGTAGTCATAGAATTCCACGCGGACGGGGTCGATGCCGGCCTGCAGGTTGTCGAAGGCGCCCTTGTCCCAGGGGATGGTGCCACCCTTCAGACGGTCGAAGGCGGGGTTGAGGCTGAACATGATGACCTCTATCCAGCCGCTTTTGGCAGCCATGAGGGCCACTTCGGCGTTGTGGCTGCTGACGCCGATATGTTTGATTTTGCCCTCTTTCTTGAGTTGGAAAACATAGTCGAGGAAGGGGCTGCCCTGCAGTTCGTTCCATTCCTCGGGGCTGTCGGTGATGTGGATCATGCCCACTTCGATATGGTCGGTGCCCAAGCGGTTCAGCAGGTCCTCGAAGCCCATGCGTGTGGAGTCGAGGTCGCGTGTGCGCTTGTGCTGGCCGTCGGCCCAGATGGTGCCGATGTGGCCTTGGATGATCATCTTGTCGCGTCGGCCTTGGAGTGCGGCGCCGATATTGGAGCGGGTTTTGGGGTTGGCGTCGTAGATGTCAATGTAGTTCATGCCGCTGTCGAGGGCCATATCCATCAGGGCGATGGAACCTGCCGAATCCAATTTTTCGAATCCGCCGCAGCCGATGCTGATTTCGCTGACGGACAGGCCCGTGTTGCCCAGCGGGCGATAGGCCATATTGGTTTGGGGTGTCTGCTTGCATGCGGTGGCGAGCAGCAGGACGGCAAAAGCTGCCAAAGTGGATTTACGTGTCATAGTTTTTGTCGATATGTTTGATGTTGTGATGGACGGATTGGGAGGGGTGGTATTATTTGTTGCCGCCCACGAGGGTCATCTCGTTGATCAGATGGCGGGCGCCGGCGAATTTGTCGATGATGAAGAGGCAGTAGCGAATGTCGAGACAGATGTTGCGACAGTAGTCCGGGTCGAAGAGGAGGTCGCTCATGGTGCCTTCCCAGCAGCGGTCGAAGTTGAGTCCGATCAGCTGTCCGTCGGCATTGAGCACGGGGCTGCCGCTGTTGCCGCCGGTGGTGTGGTTGGTGGCGATGAAGCCCACCGGCATTTCCTTGTCGGGGGTGCCGTAGCGGCCATAGTCTTTGGTGTTGTATAGTTGTTTCAGCTTCGGTTCGACCACATAGTCGTAGATGTCAGGATTTTCCTTTTCCATGATGCCCTGCAGGGTGCTGTAGGGTTTGTAGTAGACACCGTCCTTGGGGCGGAAGCCCTCGACATGGCCGTAGGCCACGCGCAGCGTCAGGTTGGCGTCGGGGAAGAAGTTGACGTCGGGTTGCATCTCCATCATGCCTTTGACATAGAGGCGCATCAGTCGTTGGATGTCCTGGTTGTTGCGGCGGTAGGTGGCGATTTTCTGGGGGTCGTAGGCCAGACGGTAGGCCTGGTCAAAGAGGTCGACGGCGGGGTCTTTTTTCAGTTTTGCGCTGCTTTTGGCGTTGTAACTGTCGAGGAATTTCTGCATCTTGGCCTTATTGTTGAGTATTGATTCGTCGAAAATCTTGCCCAGTTTCTTCTCGATGCTGGCGGGATCCAGGGTGTTGATGCCCAGATAGGGGGCATAGCCGGCTTTCCACATGACCATGTAGGTCTCGATGAAGATGGCGCGGTCGACCGGTGCGTGTTTGCCGAAGTCGTCGAAGTATTTGTCCAGTGAGCTCTTCAGTTTGTCGACAGCGGCGTTGCGTTTGACGATATCCTCCTCGTTGGAGAGTTTCCAGCACTCGTAGGCGCGGTTCATGAAGTCGCTGGCGAAGACGGCCTCGTTGAAGTAGGTCAGTTCCACCTCGATGGGACGCAGTACGTTGTAGGCTTTTTTGAGCTGGGGCAGCACGTTGTAGTATTGCGGTTTGTCGTTGGCCCATGCCTGGAAGCGTTTCTCGAAGTCGCGTTTTTGTTCCACGCCTTTCAGGCGGTTGATGCCTTGGGTTTCGCCCTGCCATTTCTTCCATCCGTTGGCGATGCTGGCCACGCGTGAGGCATAGCGGAGTCGTTGTGCGGGGCTTTGGTTCATGGCCTTGTTGTAGTGGTTGAGACGGATGGTGCGGAGCTGGATGCGGATGGGGTTGTCGATGTTGGCGGCCAGGTCGACGGCGTCGCTTGTCACGTAGCGCTGGGTGGTGCCGGGATAGCCGAAGACGAAGGTGAAGTCGCCCTCTTTGACGCCGTCGAGCGAGATGTCGAGGTGTTTGAGGGGCTTGTAGGGCTTGTTGTCGGCGCTGTAGGGGGCCGGTTTGTTGTCCTTGTCGGCATAGACGCGGAACATGGAGAAGTCGCCCGTGTGGCGGGGCCACATCCAGTTGTCGGTGTCGCCGCCGAATTTGCCGATGTTCGATGGGGGAGCACCCACGAGGCGCACGTCGGTGAAGACCTCGTTGATGTACATAAAGTACTGGTTGCCGTAGTAGAAAGGCTTGATGATGGCCTTGTAGTGGGTGCCTTCGGTGGCGCGGAGGGTGATTTTCTTGATGTTCGATTCGATGATGGCGGCGCGTTCGCTTTCAGCCGTCGAGGGGTCGATGCCCTGCAGCACCTGTGTGGTGACATCCTCCATGCGAACCAGCCTTGTGGCGGTAAGACCGGGGCAGGGTATCTCCTGGCTGCGGTCCATGGCCCAGAAGCCGTTGGTGAGATAGTCGTGGTCGACGGTGCTGTGCATGGTGATGTAGGAGTAGCCGCAGTGGTGGTTGGTGAGGAAGAGGCCCTCGTCGCTGACGTACTCGCCCGTGCAGCCCTGGTTGAAGAGGATGATGGCATCCTTCAGGCAGGCGTTGTTGATGTCGTAGATATCCTTGGCCGAGATGTGCATGCCGGCCTTTTGCATGTCGGCTTCGTTGCGGCCCAAAAGCATGGGAATCCACATGCCTTCATCGGCCAAAGCGTTGATTGTCATGGCTGCCATGAGGAGCAGCAGGGTCAGTTTCTTCATAAATGTATGTCTTAATTTTTTTTGCAAATGTACACAAAAAATTTGACATGGGACAAAAATGTGGCCCATGGGGAGCCTTCGTGCTTCCGCTGTGCCGTCGGGGAACGGGCCGGAAGCGGTCTTTTTTCTTCACCCCGTCGTGTCAGAAGTTGCTGAACGGTACAATAAAAAGCGACAAATGGAGTTACTTGGACAATCGGTAAAAACAACTAATCGGACAACGACGTGAAACTCATTATAGATTACCCTTGGTATTTTATGTTGCTGTGCCTGCTGCTAGGTGTGGCCTATGCTGCGGTGCTCTACCTGTTGCGACGGCGCAAGCAGGAACCCCCTTTCGGACGCGGGCTGACGGCATTGCTTTTCGCCTTGCGCACCCTTTCGGTGGCGGCCATCGCCTTCCTTTTCCTGTCGCCGCTGGTGCGCCGCGAAAACAACCGCAAGGAGCGCCCCATCGTCATCCTGGCCGAAGACAACAGCAAATCGCCCGACTATAGCCCCGATTCGGCCTACTACCATGGCGACTTCCAGCAGTCGCTGCAGCGTCTGGCCGACGCTTTGGCCGGCGACTACGAGGTGGTTCGCTACCGCTACGGTACCGAAGTCACGTCCGCCGACGAGGCGGAAGGGCAGCCCCTGTTTGGCGAAAAGTCAACCGACATGGCGCAGCTGCTGCAAACCATCGGCGAGCGCTACTACCACCGCAACGTGGGTGCCCTGGTGATGACCGGCGACGGCATCTACAACAAAGGCATGAACCCCTTGAATGCCGCCTCGTCGCTCACCTTCCCCGTCTATACGGTGGCCATGGGTGACACCACGCAGCGTCGCGACGCCAGCGTGGCCGGCGTGCGCACCAACCGCATAGCCTATCTGGGCAACAATTTTCCCATGGAGGTCACCGTGAACGCCAACCGGCTGGGAGGCGAGCACTCCCTGCTCACCGTGAGCCGCGACGGACGCAAGCTCTTCTCCAAACAGATTGTCTTCGACAACAACCGCTTCTCCACGACCGAGAGTCTCGTGCTCGACGCCGACCGCGCTGGTCTTCACAACTACGTGGTGGAGATTGCCCCGCTGAGCGGCGAACAAACCACCCACAACAACCGTAGGGTGGTGCCGGTGGAGGTCATCGACGGCCACCAGAAGATAGCCATCATCTATGGCAGCCCCCATCCCGACGTGGGCGCCTTGCGTCGCGCCGTGGAACAGAACCAGAACTACGAGGTGGAGACCTTCGCCGCACGCGACTTCAAAGGGGCTGTGAAGGACTACGACTTGCTGATCCTGCATCAGCTGCCCTCGAAAGTGGCCGAATCGAACATCGACGTCGCGGCGCTGCTGAAAGAGGGCACGCCCGCCCTCTTCGTGTTGGGCGGACAGAGTGACCTGGCCCGCCTGAACGCCCTGCATGTCGGATTGGAAGTGCACGCGCGTATCGACCGCACCAACGAGGTGGGCGCTTTGACCAACAGCGACTTCACCTTTTTCACGCTGACCGACGACACCCGTCAGCAGTTGGAACATTTCCCGCCGCTGCTCTCGCCTTTCGGCGACTATCGCTTGGGCGGCAACGCCCAGAAACTGGTCACCGCCAAATTGGGCGCCGTCAATTCGGGCCTGCCCCTGGTGGCGGTGGCGCAGCAGGGCGAACGCCGCTATGCCTTTGTGGCTGGCGAAGGCCTGTGGCGATGGAGGCTGTCCGACTACCAGAACAACCAGTCGTTCGCCCACTTCGACGAATTGGTCGACAAATTGGTGGTCTTCACTTCGATGCGGGTCAACAAGAACCGCTTCCACGTCACTGTGCCGCACGTGGTGAGCGAGACGGAGCCGGTGACCATGGAGGCCCAGCTCTACAACGACAACTACGAGATGGTGAACACGCCCGACGTGGAACTGACCCTCAGACGCCAATCCAACGGCGCTGACGACAACCCCGAGGGCGCCAAGCGCTACCTCTTCAACCGCACCGCCGGCGGCTACAGCCTCAATCTGGGACTGCTGCCTCCGGGGTCGTACCAATACAGCGCCACAACCCTTTTCAACGGCAAACGCTACGACGCCAACGGCACCTTCCTGGTCGAGAATCTGCACTTGGAGGCCCTGCAGCTGGTGGCCGACCACTCGCTGCTGTCCACCCTCTCCGACGCTACGGGCGGCGCCATGGTGGAGGCTCACGATGTGGAACGCATCGCCCAGATGCTCAAGGAACGCGACGATCTGAAGACCGTCATCTATTGCGAAACCCGCTACAGCGACATGCTCAACCTGCCGTGGATCTTTGTGCTGCTCATGCTGCTGCTGGCTGCCGAATGGGTGATACGAAAATACAATGGCGAACTCTAAAACGAACGTCACAAACCAATACTGAAAGGACCGATGGGCGGAAAATGGGACATATTCAAGTCGCGTTTTGTCAAGGACGGAATGGCCTTGGTGGGCGGCAATGCGTGGGCGCAGGGCATCGCCTTTGCGGCCTACTTGGTGCTGACCCGTCTCTACACCCCCGAGGACTTCGGCCTGTACAATATCTTCTACTCCTACATCGATGTGCTGATCATCGTGTCGACCTTCAAATATGAGATGGCTGTTGTGGTGGCCGACAACGACCGCGAAGCTGCAGCGGTAAGCCGGCTGGCGCTACGCATCAACACGGCGGTGTCGCTCCTGCTGCTCACGGTGAGCCTGGTGTGCTATTTCCTTTTCCCCTTCTCGGTGTTCAACTATTCCTTCTCGCTGCTCATCGCGCCGATGGTCTTCTTCTGCGGCACTTCGCGTGTCTATACGGCCCTTATCAACCGCTTCCGTCGCTTTCGGCAAATCGCCCTGTCCGAGGTGACGGGTGCCACCTGCGGTGTGCTGGCCAAGGTGCTGCTGGGTCTGCCCCGGTTGGCGACGACGGCTTGGCACTCGCTGGGATTGTCGTTGGGCACCGTGCTGGGACGGGCGGCGGCCAACATCAATCTGCTGCTGTGCCGACGTCGGCTGGCGCTGCCCTCCGACACCACCGCCGAAGAGCGTCGTGCCGCCGGACGCAAGTTTCGCAACTTCCCGCTGTTCACCATGCCCAAGGACCTCATCAACAGCTTCTCCTACAACCTGCCCTTCCTGTGGCTGGCACTCTATTTCGACAAGGCCGAGGTGGGGCTGTTCGCGTTGGCGCTGACCTGCACCTTCCGGCCGGTGAATGTGTTCAACAGCGCCTTCGAGCGGCTCATGTATGTGCGCGTGGCCGAGAAAGTACGTGCCCATCAGACCATCAGGGCCGATATTGTCCGGTTCTTCAAATATGTGAATATTGTGGCGCTGCCGCTGTTTGTCGCCGCCTTCTTCTGGGGTGACAGCCTTCTGGGTTTCCTGTTCGGCGGACGCTGGGCCGACAGCGGCTACTATTTGCGCTGTCTGTTGCCTTGGGTGTATGTGATGCTGACCTCGTCGTCGCTCATGTTCATGAGCAGCGTCTTCGGACGCCAGCGCACGGAATTTGGTTTTTACTTGGTGCTGTTGCTGCTGCGTGTCGTTGCGGTGGTTGTGGGCATCTGCAGCGGCAATTTCCGGCTCGCCATTTTGCTGTTTTCGATGGCAGGCATGGCGGTATCGGCGGCGTTGCTGGTTTGGTATTTCCGCCTCATGGCACATTACGAGAACAAGGAGGTGTAGCCCTTCGGGCGACGCTTGTCAGCTGGCGCTTCATTCCGGCTCCACCGGGTCGGCATGCTTCTTGTTTTTGAACCCCGGACCCTTGAAGGTGAATACTATCTTGAGCGATTTCAAAAAATAGTGTGGCACCTCTTTCGCCTTCAGTTCCTTGATTTCTTTGCGGATGGCGCCGAAACTCTCGCCTCTCAGCACTCGGAACAGTATCAGCAGCAGGGTCAGTATAGTGAGGATGGATATGAGCATGGGTCGGTGAGGGATTTTTTTCCGTTAGGTAACGCGAGCCGCCGTTTTTTATTGTGTGCCCCCATAGTATGCCTTTTGTAGGACTCATGTAGGACCCTGTTAGGACCCTAGTAGGACCCTGCCGACTGCCGTCGGATGGCAATAGCCCTGTCCCAATAACACCTTCCGCTCGTTTTTTTGCTTCCGTTTTTGAACGGTATTTTGTCATTTGGGGAATTATTCGTAATTTTGCATTTTCGAAAGCGAGGAAAAGAATGCTTCAGAATCATTTTATTAAACAATAAATACCAAGAACAATGAAAGACATCATGCCGGTCAACGGCCAATTTGAAATGATGCGCCTGCCCTACGAGGCACTGGGCGATGTGATAAGCCAACAGACCCTCTCGTTCCACCATGGCAAACACCTGAAGGCCTATGTGGACAACCTCAACAAGATGCTGCCGGGCAGCGGCATGGAAGGCCTTTCGTTGGCCGAAGTGGTGCGCCGCAGCGAAGGCGGTATCTTCAACAACGCCGGTCAGGTGCTGAACCACACCATGTATTTTGAGCAGTTCTCCACCTCGCCGCGCGCCATGAGCGACAAGTTCGTAGCCTTGCTGGAACGCGACTTCGGCGGCGTCGAGGCTTTCAAGAAAGAGTTCGAACAGAAGGGCGCCACGCTCTTCGGCAGCGGCTGGGTGTGGCTCTCGGTCGACAAAGACGCCAAATTGGTCATCACACAGCAGAAGAATGCCGAAAATCCAGTCACCATGGGCTTCACGCCCCTGCTGACTTTTGATGTGTGGGAACACGCCTATTACCTCGACTACCAGAACCGCCGCGCCGATTACCTTTCCGCCTTGTGGCAGCTGGTCGACTGGCAGGTGGTGGAAGGCCGTCTGTAGTTATGAGTTTCGGCAGGAGTATTCTATTTAAGCTGTTTGTTTTTGCTTGCCTTGTTGCCGGAGTGAGCGGTGTTGTCTGTGCGCAGTAGCACGTGCAGCATGGTTGTTGTCCGCTTGTTGTCCGCTTTTAAAACGGACAACAGATGGTCTTAGTGTGTTTCCGTTATTGTGACGTTATGGTGTTTTTAGCGGCTTCTTGCTTCTTTTAAAGTGCATTAGGTCAGCTGATCCAGTTCTAATTAACTTTTTTTAACGGATAGTTTTGCTACTTTTACCCCTTCAAAAGCCACTTATAGAATAAAAATCTCATTACTGCGATTCTGTGATTGAACTATGAAAATTCAAGATCTAAAGGCAAACAAGAGAATCATACTGCTGACGGCACTTGTTGTGTCCTCGTTTGTCGTCAACGCCCAGTCGGAACAATGGAAGGCATATTTGGACATCTGCAAGCAGTCACGTGCTGACATGACGCCTTGCGAGAAGATGGAACTATATGCGCGAATGGATTCCACCTTCGATGGGTACATCCCTGTGCGCCGCATGGAAATGAACTACATGGAGGCCGCCCTGCAGTGCGGCGACACGGCGACATTCAAGCAGCTGGCTTCCCGCGTGGTGCGGTGGAAAGGGTGGAACCCGCTGGTGTTCTACTACGTAGACCAATACAAGTTTTTGAAGGACTGCGACTGGTGGCCGGAACTGGACTCCATCCAGCAGGCCGTCCACAGCAGGAAGGACTACAGCTATGCCGAAACCCTCCACCAGATGCAACAGGAAGACCAAGCTGTGCGCCGTGCTTTCCACAACCCCTCGCTCACGCCTGCCGATGAAGATTCGCTCGGACGCAGGATGCATGAGGTGGACTCGGCCAATTTGGTGAAGCTGAAGTGGCTGATCGCCACCCTGGGCTTCCCCACATGGGAGCGTGTCTGCTCCTATGGCTCTGCCGACGCCTGGCTCATCGCACAGCATGCGCACCCATGGTTTCAGTACGGCTACGTCAAGCAGATGCGTCGAGCGGTGGCTGACACCAACGCCGACCCGTCAAATCTGGCCTACCTTGAAGACCGGCTGCGCACAGCGCGCGGTCTGCCTCAACTCTACGGCACGCAGTTCTCTTCCACCAGCGAGAACAACCGCACCGTGTGGCAATGCCCTGTCGCCGACATCAAGAACGTCAACTTGCGACGCGAACAAATGCTTATGTCGCCGCTCGAGGACTATATCGAAGGTTATCTGACATCCTCCGCCGAAGATGGAATGCTGGACAGCGACAACCCACTCACAGAGATCGGCGACGACTATGTGCGATACTATTACCTCGGCGACCAGTTCTCGCTTCTGCCCATAGATAAACAGGAGGGTGTGACGGATGCAGTGGCTTACAAAACTGCAGGCGATTACTGCGCAGCAATTCCCATCTTCTGCTCACGGTTCTCGAACCACTACCCCTTTGTGCGCGACCTCAAGCACTACCTAGAATGCCTTCTGCACAGCGAGTGCGTAGGGAACCAATACTGCTACATCAGCCATTATGAGGTGCTGGAGCGCATGGTACTCTGCGGCTACGAGCCGGACGCTTGGCTCGACTCGCTGCCCGACACGCTCACTGTGCCCCTGCGGGCCGATTACGCCAACTTGCGCGACGAGTACCTGCGCTACCTCAACCACGAGGACGACGCCGTGCTCACTGCCGCCCTCGCCAGCCGCGCCGACTTCGAGGCCCTGCTTCGCAGCGGTAAGAACTACCACCGCTACGAACTCGATGCCTGGAACCACGCCTATCCTTCGCTGCAGAAGATGACCGACGAACTGACCAAACGCGACTATGAACCGTTCTTCGCCCTCCTTTGGCGCGAAGTGGAGCGTGGCAACCTCCATGCCGAAGACTACGCCTCGCTCTACGACCGCACCTACTATCGCCTCTACGGCAAAGACTGGTACGGCACCCTTGCCGCTGGTGTGCCGTCGGCTCGGCCGACAACCGACAAGCATATCCGTACAGCCAAACCGAAGACCATCAACGAGCGCCGCCGCGCAGTCTGTCTGCCGTCAGCCAAATAGACGAAAAGAAATAACGACATGAAGAAAATAAACACATTGCTATTATTCGTGTTATCGATGAGTGTCGCTTCAGCGCAGGACACGCTCACTCCGTCACAGATGCGGGAGGACTTCAACTATATGATGGAGCAGTACGAGCGCGTCCACCCGAACTCGACATGGTCGCTCGGCGAGGAACGCTACAACGAGCTGAAGCAACAGACGCTGGCGCGGCTCGACCATCCGATGACGCAACTGGATTTCTGGCGCATCATCGCCCGATGGAACCAGCACTTCGACGGCCATACGCATGTTGGCTGGCCGACAATACCACCGATGCCTGCGGGGATGATAGCTTTCCCACCCAAAAGCATCGTACAATACCGTAACAATAAATTATTTTTCAGTGCTTACGAAGCGATGCCCGACAGCTTGCAGGGCTGTGAAATTCTCGCCATCAATGAACACCCCTCGGCAGAAATCATCGATTCCATCATACCTTATGTTAGCCATGAAAGCGAGGCTCATATCAACAATGTCATTTTACGTTCACTCTACTGGTTCTATCAAGCTTTTAACGGATACAGCTCACAGATGGAGTTTCTCTATCGAACTACCGACGGCGAAAACACCGTCTTGTTGGACAGAAGGGCCCTCTACACTTGGCTTGTTCAAGTTGGTGATGTGGGAGAAATTGGAGGGGAAGGAGTTCGCGATTGCCCCTGGCATTTCAGCATCTTCCCCGAACAGGGCATTGCCTTGTTTGAATTCAACTCTTGCGGTCCTAACGATAAGTTCCCGCAGTTCGATTCCGTTGTGGCGGCCTGCATCGACTCTGTCAACCACTATGGCATCAACCATCTGTTTGTGGACATTTCGCACAACGGCGGAGGCAACGACGCTTTCTGCAAGCGCTTCCTTTGCCATCTCGACGGCCTTCCCGACACCGTGGCGGCCATGGACATGACGGACACCGAGATGGGTACCATCGCGAATCCGGAAGAGAAGCGTGTAAAAATGTCATTCACCCCCAAGCACCCCTTGTACGGCGGCAAGCTGTACTTCATCCAGTCGCAGTTCACCTACTCCGCTGCCATCCTTCTTGCCAACCTGGCCAAGCAGTACCGACTGGGGCTGGTGATAGGGGAAGAGACGGGCGGCCTCACCACCACCTTTACCAGGCACAACTCTATCAGCCTGCCCAACTCAGGCCTGACATTCTACTGCTCCGACAAGCAGTTCCGCCACATTGGCACCACCGGTCCCCACGGAGTACTGCCCGACATCCCTCTGGAAATCGGCTACAAGTACCTCTTCCGCAGCTTCACCGTCGAGGAACTGCAGCAAATGATAACAATGTCTAACCAAAAAGATAAACAACAATGAAGAAAACCTTGATTATAAGCTCGGTGCTCCTGTTTTTTGCAGTCACTACCTCGGCACAGACCCCTACATATAAGGAGTTGTCGGCAACCGCCTACAACTTGCTTAAAGGGCAGGACTATATTGGGGCACATAAGGCTTTCCATACGATGGACTCGCTGTATGGGATAAGTGATTTCGAAGCCCTCTACTATTACTATGCCTTGTCGCATGACTTTGTGCATGACAGCGAGTCGGAAAAGGCCTTGATGTTCCGTCTGGCGCAAAACAAGTGCTGCGATATGCGCTACCTGGACGACTGGACAAGAAGTCAACAGGCCGACACGCTCGATTACTGGAACGACATTGTGGCCATCGTTGCGCCCCGTGGCTATCAGGACACCGTCTATCAGAATCGCCTGCTGGTGATGAACAGAGCCAATAATGCAGCACGGCAGATGCAGAACAACAACCAAGATTCGGTGCGGAATGCCATTCGTATGGTTGATTCTGCTAATCTGAATGAGTTGAAGCAGCTGATTGCCGAACGAGGTTTCCCAACATATAGCAAGGTGGGCTACTATTGCGTCAAATATGCCTCAGCGATAGCTTTGTACCAGCCACTAGAGTTTCTCCATTGGTATCTGGAGCAGGCCAAAGCCGCCGACAGTGGCGACTATGACCCTGAATGGCTCGGCTATTTGATTGACCGCGACAGGCGTGAGAGCATCTACGACACCCTGTTCTACTCACGCATAGAGGCGATGTTCCAAGCCGACCAGGAGGCGCGTCATCTGCTTAAAAGTGATATGGACAAGGTTTCGGCGTGGAGAATCATCCACAAGGTGGATTCGGCCAATCTCATTGCACTTGAACAACTTATTGCCGAACGCGGATTCCCGACGCTGTCCAAATTGGGCTACAAATGCTGCGACTATGCTGCCCTGATATCGCAGCACTCGCCGCCCGAGTACCTGCATTGGTTTCTGGAGCAGGCGCAGGCTGCCGCCGACAGCGGCGACTTTATTCCCAGTTGGATTGCCTATATGACCGACCGTGACCTTGACCATCAGGGCAAACCTCAAATATACGGAACTCAGGGGCTTACCCGTGATGGTCTGACAGGGCTCTACATTATCGAGGATATTGAGCATCTGAACGAACGTCGACGAAGTATGGATATGGAACCCATTGGGGATTATCTTCCACATCTGGATATGGCCGATTTCTATATCCACCCCTCGCTCGTCGACTACAGGCAATACAGCCTCAACCTCCGTATCGAGGGCGACACGCTGCGGGTGTCAGGTTTTTATCTCATCCCCTACGAAACCTATACGGGACAACCCATCAAGGTCGATACCGCCTATTCCTTGCCGCTTGCCGATTACCGCACAGCCGATGGTGCCATTGTTTTGCGACGCGAGGGCAACTGGTACCCACACCGCAATGGCGAGCTGCTGACGGCGCAGGTACACATCAAGGCAGACGACTATTACATCCTTGGCGGCACAGAATGGCTTCCCTCGTTCGACATACACCTCGTCCTCCTGCCGAAGGATAAATACACTTGCAAGGTGATTGATTCGCCCATTCGTCCCTTCCATTTCTACCGCCTCGCGAGCGATACCACACAGTATCCCGATGCCTATTACCGCGAGTTCGTAGATTCCTACAACTTCTACTGCACCTTCTTCGGCGATTCCTTGTCTTCAAAGCCGATGAACATCGTGGAGATTGGCGACCCGCAGTTTGTGATGTGTCAGTCGCTGCGCGATATGATTATCTTTGGACACTATTTCTATGATGTTTACACGATGATACCCGACTTTTCGTGGATTCCTCACGAGGTGGCGCACCAATGGTGGGGCGACGGCATCTTCTTCGAGTACCGCGACTACGCCCTGAGCGAAAGCCTGAACGAGTACATCAAACTGCAGTTTCTCAAAAGCCGCGGACGTGGCTACGAGGAGCAAATTGCCTACTACAAGACGATGATGGAGCGTGCAGAGAAAAAGTTGCCTATTTCTGATATCCACAGCGTTGAGTCGCAGGATGAGTCCATTGCCATCTATCACGCGGCACCCTATCGACTGGAGCAGATGAGAACCGATGTCGATGCTGCCTTGAAGCAACTCTACCGCAAGCATAAACACACTATAGTGAGTCGGGATACCTTCCTGCAAGAATGTATGATGTTTAAGAAATGGCTGAAGGCTGAATGAATGTAAACCGAAAGCCGAGGCCAGCAACCGGCCTCGGCTTTTGTCGTTTTGGTTTGTTGATGCCGAAATAGTTGGTTTCTTCGCAACCGTCGTTTTCTCGCCTCGGCATAGTACAAACACTGCGTGATTTGCCCTCTGCGCTCGGCTTATCGAAAACGTTCTTTTTCTGCGAACAATATAATCTAGGGTTGGGCGTTATTGAAGCGTAACAGATATGGTGTATGATTTGCAATACCTATAACTCGCTGATTTCTACCCCCCCACGAATTGCACAGGTAATCGTACGGGGTGCAAGAGCCTGTGGCTCGCGCAGAGGAGCCTTTGTGCGTTGCAATCTCTCTTTGTTTTTAATTCATTTGCCTCTCTCTGCCGCAAACTTGCGGCGGGGTGAGAGGGTTTTGTAATATCTAAAACTATTTGTTATGAAGAAAACAATACTCCTTTTGGTTATATGCAGTTTGGCACTTACTATGTCTGCACAAAACAAGTTTATTTCGCCAAAGAAATATAACGAGATGGAATGGTCTTTTGGATTTAGTCATATGATAGCTCACGTCGAAGGCTGTACAAAAGGCTGGGCTTGGTGGTTGGGTGTATTAAATTTTGAGCTGGGATGTGGATTTGATTTAGGGAAATACAATGAGACTGTAATTGAAGATTGGGAGACAGCTCACGAACCGGGTCATCCTTCCACTCACTATAAAACTTATGACGTATTATCAGGAACCGATTTTTCTCTTTATCTTGGTTACTTTCTAAATTCTTACATTTCTGTCGGTGCATTTACGGATATGAACTATGGACATCATAAAAGATACTATAAGTATCATAGTTACGGGTACGGGATTGGAGGGGATTCTGATATGTGGGAGAGCGATTACGAGCATCCATTCTCGTTAGGTATGTATGTCAAAGGATCCTATAGGCTATGGAAATATATTGATATATTTTTGATGGGACAACTCGCCTTCAATGGCGACAATGGTCTATCTATTGGAACGACTATTAACTTTTAAACACAAATAAAATGAAAAGATTGATTTACCTTATCCCGATTTTAGTTGCATTCGTAGCGTGCAACAACAACTATCAGCAATCTTCTGACGATTTTGCCAGCACTTCGTCGGAATCGTCAACGCCTAGTTATTCTTCCCCGAAGGATGCGGCTCCGGAGATTGCACGCGCTTTTGTTAAACGCAGCTTCTCAAACGACTGTAATTTCGAGAGAGATGTGGTACTTGAAAACACAATGGTGACCAATCGCTACCAGGTGATGCAGAAGTTCAAAAGCAACGGACAGGAGTATGTTTACAAAATCTTTATTCAGTACTTTGATGGCAACGTAAATGATGTCTCAAGTTGGGACTTCAACCAACTCGTTGTTGAAGATGTGAACAGCGGGAAACAATCCACCTTCAAAGGAAACCTTGACAGCAGAATAAAGAAAACCGTAGGTATTGGAAATTCAGTTGAGTTTGCGGGTGTTGAGTTCAAAATCATTGACGCAAGGATTGGAACATCCATCGCTTTGTCGCACAAAGGAAAACTCTCTCGGAAACAGATTGCCGACGCTTTGAAAGAAATGCACGACACATACAAGTATGAAACATATCATATATATCACGACAATAACCTAAAAGAAGATTATGTTCAATGGCAAGCCACAGGCAATATGTCAGCAATCTTCGATTTTGAAAAGGATAAAATATATGAGACGTTAGAAGACTACGTGAATGGCAAGGCAATTAACTAGGATATATGAAGGACAATTGCGCAAATAAAGAACTTTTAGAATTAGTAAAGGCTTGCCCTAATCTGATTGAGAAACTATATGGTAAAGGGCGGAGGGACTTGATAGAATCCTACGATTTGGTTCTCGCTGATTACAATATGAGTTTTGGAACAATTCCGCCATCAGATAAAGGGAAATCGTGGGGCTATTATTATCGGATAGACGGAGAAAAACACGTAGTTGACGACGGAGTTATTCTGAAGACCAAGGCCGAAGCACAACTGGCTGCGGTAAATGACACGAGGTATATACTAGAAAACACTATCAAGACCTCCGACAAGCCTGTACACCGCGGCTGATGTGCCTTTACGTGGCACCCTGATGTAAGGGTACATCAAAGCTGATGTAATGGCACATGACACCCTGATGTAAAGGCACGTCACGGGATGGGTAAAAGTGATGCTGAAAACCAATTGTTTACAAACCAAATAAAAAAGGAGATAATTATGGCTAATTACAGAAAACGTTATTCGAAGATGACGGGCAAATGGACGCCCCCGCCGGAGCGCATTCAGCGCTGCCGACAACAAATGGGCGAGGCCCGCGACGTTCCGTCGCGGGCCTCGCTGCTTTAAAAGAACTGCGTCAGCTTTCTTTAACATTGCGCAAGGCGAGAGGAGAGAAAGCTCGCTTTCTATCCCGAGCCATAGCATTGTCAGCGAAGCTAAACGTTAAACTTTAACCTTTAACCGTTATCAATAATTCTGCTTGTTGATTTCGAAGTAGGCCTGCGGGTGGTTGCAGACGGGGCAGACCTCGGGAGCCTTGGTGCCGACCACGATATGGCCGCAGTTGCGGCATTCCCACACCTTCACTTCGCTCTTGGCGAAGACCTCTTCGACCGTCGACTGTCGCTGTTCCTCAACGTGGCCGATGTGTTCGGCACCGTCCGCACCGGCGGCAGCAGCCTCAATCCCTACAACCCCTCCGTTAGCGAATCGACCACCGAGAGCCGCTACATCAGCTTCGGACTCACCTGGCGCATTGGGCGTACCGAGATGGAAGCCCAGCAGACCCACGGCAAGAAGGAGTCTAAGAAGAAAAGAATGCCAAACAAATAATAGTGTTGTCACACAAAGTTAACCAACCTTCTTAACTACAAAAAGGAAGCCAACAGAAAGGCCTTGTACAGCTTGGTGAGCTGGTTTCAACAATATTGCACTTGGTGGTTGAATCCACGGCGCCATTTTTTTTGTGCGAGACACAATATTATTATTGTCGTTCCGTTAAATATTTTTTTTATTGCCTGCCGTACTTGGAAAATAATATCACAATATCATATAACCATCATTTACAAACAATGAGTAATCTTAGATTTAAAGTGTTGCAGGAGGCCTTCGCCAAGAAGGCGGTTGCCGTCCAGCCTCCTGCCGGTATGGTTTCCGATTATTACGGCAGCCACATCTTCGGACGAAAACAAATGGCACGCTACCTCTCGGCAGAGACCTACAGGGCTTTCTGCGATGTGCTCGACAACGGGGCTCCGTTCAACCGCGAAATGGCCAACAATGTGGCTGTAGGTATGAAGAACTGGGCACTGGATATGGGTGCCACGCATTACACCCACTGGTTCCAGCCGCTCACCGAGGGCACGGCCGAGAAACACGATGCCTTTATCGAATATGCCGGTCAGCCAGGGAGCGACGTCATCGAGGAGTTCTCGGGCAAGCTGTTGGCTCAGCAGGAA
>CADBDA010000008.1 GCA_902793295.1 uncultured Bacteroidota bacterium | reverse complement strand
GGATTAAACTTCACGGTGCAAAGATAAGAAAAAATCTCCATTCTGCATTCGTAAATGTTTTTTTTCCGCCCTTCCGTGTCTACTTTTTATGGTGCAACAGAGTCGTAAGAAAACAAACTTTTTTTAATAGCTATTCGCATTTATTCTTAAATCATGCCTACGTCCATTTTTTAATTTTGAGAATGAACTCATTGTTGTTCCCCAAAATATGCGTATCTTTGCACTGTCAAATAAAGCAAAATGTACACAATCGGCAATTGGAGAGGATGACAGATCGGCTATTTACCGACTATGAGTACACAAAACTCAACAAATTAAAGAAGTCCAATCCCGAGGCGTTCTTCTATCTGTATTTGGCATTTCAATTATCTCACGGACACCAGACTTGAGTCTGTGGGTGACAAATATGTCTGACAGAGGACGACAAGAGCAGCCCGGCGAGAATCTCCGTCCTGACGCTGTGCTTTTCGGGGTCAAACCCCAGCCATTTCAAGAATCTCATAGGAGCTTATATTTTCGGTAAAACAACGGCGCAATCCTCCGTTTATTGCACATCCATACAAGGATTCTTTGTGCCTTCTATGTGGGTTCTTTGTGCCTTCTTTGGAATGGTTGCAAGTTATTAATAATCAACAAAATGTGATTTGCTGATTTAGGTTGTCACTTTTGCGTCCTGCGACTGGATTCAGTTGACGAGTTAATAATTATCGACTGTTTTTTGTTGTCAGCCGCCCGTGTTAGCGACTGAAAACGGTTTACTCTGTTCAAGATCCAGAGCTTTTGGTTTGCCTCAAATCATTTGGGCTCGATGCCCCAATGATTTGAAAACAAACGCGGTTGTTTGCTCCGGTACTGTCGCCGTCGCTTTGGTTTGCCGAGACAAATATACAACTTTTTCATCATACAGCTGCTTTTTGCAGTTCTTCTATGGCATCGTCGCGGTACGAGTGCCAGTGTTTCTTTAGTTTTCCCTCCGTCCGGTGGGCCTGGTCAGGGGTGAGCATGCCGATGCTGCTGTGCGGACGCTCTTCGTTGTAGAACTTCACCGCCTTGCGCACGGCATCAGTGACTTGCCTTATGCTTGTAAATGTCTTTCCGTGCAGCAGTTCGTTCTTGACGGTGCTGTTGATACGCTCGGCCATCGCGTTGTCCTTCGGGTTGCCGTCCTCGGTCATGCTTGGTATAATATGGTTGGCGTTGAGTACTTTGATATATCCTGCACTGGCGTATTGAGTGCCGCGGTCGGAGTGGTGGATAAGGGTGTCTGAAAAGCCTTCGGGCAGGGTCTTTATGGCCATCTCCAGTGCCTTGATGCTGTAGGCGGCCTCCAGCGTTGGGGCCACGTACCAGCCCAGAATGCGCTTGCTGTAGGCGTCCATAACGATGGTCAGGAACACGAATCGATAGCCCGTAGGCGAGTCGGAGTCTTGTGTCTCGATGTAGGTGATGTCACTGACCCAGATGTGATTGGGCCGCATGGGAATTACGCTCTTGACGAGGTTGGGGTAGGTCGGCAGGTTGTGGCGCGAATCCGTCGTGCGGGTCGCTCGGGGACGGCGGCGCAGGTTCAGCCCGCGCTCGTGCAGGATGCTGCGGAACACGTCGCGTCCAACGCGGTATTCCGCGGGGAACTTCCCGCTGTACATCCTCCACAGCTTGTCCATCCCTATCTTCGGGTCTTTCCTCCTCACTTCCAGCACATACTGTACCACAAACTGCTCCACGGCGAGACGCGCCAGCAAAGCCTCCTCGTCCCGCTTGTAAAAGGCCTGTCTTGTCACACCGGCCAGTGCACATAGACGATTGACGGGATACCGCCTCACTTCGTCTTCGTGCAGCCTTTCGACTGTCCGGTGCCGGCTTTTTTTCTTATCTCAATATTGAACATCTCCTCCGCCACGTCTATCATCGTGTCGTAGAAATCCGCACGCATCGTCTCGTCGTAGAGCCGCTTTTTCAGCTCCAGGACTTCCTTGCGTAGCGCCTTGTTCTCTTCTGAGAGACTGTTTGTTGTATGTTTCCCCATAAGCAGCGCACTCTTGTCGTTTTCCGCTGCAAAGTTACTGATAATTCTTGACACCACTGACTCCGCCACCCCGTATTCCCTTGACAGGCTCGCTTGACTTCTTCCTTCCAGATAGTGTCGTTTCACCACCTCCATCCGTTCTTCCTGTGTCAGCGTTTTGGGCTTTCTCCGTTTCTTAATTCTTGTGTTCTCCATTATTTTTGTTGACTATTGTGTCAACTTTTTTCAGCGCAAGACAAAAAGCAGAATTGTGCTTTTGTGACAATGCAAGACGTACATTCTCAATAATTAGTATCATGACCCTTCGGCGATCCTTCGGCAGTCCTTCGACGATGTCGGCTTGTCAATTTCCTTCTGTTATACGTTCTTTCTCGTACAAAGCGATTTCGTCAGCTACCACCTTTTGCAGTTCGGCTTTGGGGATTAACAGGTGATAGTCGGCAACCCCGATGGGTTTTGTCACACCTTCGAGTGCAAGTTCCACATCCACATTGTCTTTTTCGGCACATAGGATAATGCCGATGGACGGATTCTCTCCCTCTTGTCGCTCTGTGCGGTCAAGGACAGACAGGTAGTAGTTCATTTTGCCGGCATATTCTGGCAAGAACTTTCCAATCTTCAGTTCAAAAGCTACTAGGCAGCGTAACCCACGGTGGTAGAAAAGCATGTCGATGCGACTTTCCTTGCCATTGTACTCAATGGTATACTGGTCGCCCATGAAAGTGAACCCTTTGCCCAGTTCAAGCAGGAACAGTTTCACCTTTTCCACCAGGCGACGCTCCAGTTCCAGTTCAGCAACAGGCTCTGTGACCCCAAGGAAGCCGAGATTATATCCGCTGCGGAACACCTCATTGGCATACATCGCTTGTGAAGAGGGCAGGGCTGTAGCGAAGTTGTTGCTGAGGGCTGTCGGCTGATGGGTCAGGTGCATCTGCATCTTTATGGCGTTCAATAGAAGGTCGCGGTTCCATCCTTTGGCTACGGCCTCGGTGGCATAGTATAGAATTGCATCATCGTCCTTGTCAAACTTACTCATCAGCCTGAGTATGTGTCCCCAAGGCAAAACTGCGACAGCCTGTCGCAGTTTTTCGTCACTGCGGCAAAAACGTTCATAGAAACGTTTCATGTCCCATAGGTTACGAGGCGATGTACCCATATTGGGGAAGTGCTGTTTAAGGTCGACGGAAAGCCTATTTACCACACCGTCACCGTATTTACCTTCCAGTTTCCGCTCGTTAAGCAGTTTCCCCATGCTCCAGTATGCCATATTTGATATTGTACTAAAACTTTTGGCCGCTGTTACACGTGCGCTGTCAAAAACTGCAACAGCCTGTTGCAGTATTTCGTTATACTCCGACTCGTTGATATGAGAAACCTCTATTGCCATAGTGCTTTATTTGAATGTAATAACGAAACAATGGAAGTTTTATTGTTATGATACATATGTAATGGATTTTATTGTATTCAGGGGCAATATTTTCGGGGATTTGGCGTTTTTTTTAATATAAAAGAATCTGAAGATGAGAAAAATATTGTTCGTCATTTTAGGGACATTGCTGCTCTCTGCATGTGGCTCCAATAGTAAGCCAAAAGAAGAAGAGGAAATTTGGTGGCCGGATTTCCTTCGTGAAACTTATAGTCAGGTGTTCCGTTTGAATCATCCTCGCGACATCGCGATAATAAACCAAGTGGAGGACTTCTACCGATTGGCTGCCGACACAAACGCAGCAATCGACTCATATTGTGAATCCATGTGTAATTTAATTGACACTTTGAAAAGCCAAATAAAATACAACCATCATTTTGAGTTTGTGCAGTTGATGCGTGCAACCGTGCAAAACCTATGGCATAGAAACCTCCTTTATGATGAGCGCAAAAGCGAATGTGGATGCTCTCTTGACAATTTGATTATGGGATTGGAGAACACATGGAACATATCGCTTTGTAGCGACAGCCTCGAACAAGACGTTATGTCGACTTCAAGTTTTGAACGGTCATACGATGCCATCGAACGTTTTGTAACGCTGAATGTAGCAGTTAGTAATGGTGGAAAACTGAAAGTGTCCGAACTCATTGTTGCCAATTATATTGACACAACCATCGATAGCCTGCAATGCTTTTTCACGGATGGAAACGACTCAATTATTGGGGTGTTGAATGCCGAGACGGTTTATGTTGATTCCTCCGATTACTCTGCGGGGTTGCTACGAATGATTATTCCCACCGAAGATATTCTTTACCTGTTAAATCAATCCACTGTGATGATAATACAGTACTATGCTAAAGACAAACCCATAGAAATAATAAGTTTAGCTCCGTGGATGTTCAATGACCAAGTGAAAGGCTGTCCACGGCTGATGGCGTTGATGAACGAAAGTAGCAATAGACAATAAACATGAAACGATTGACTGTACTTATGGTCTCTCTGCTAACAGCCGTACCGTTGTTGGCCCAAACACAGTACGACTACTATGAGGGTAGCGATGCTTATGGTGGTGTTGATAATGCTATCAGCGGTTTGAAGATAATTGGAATAATTGTTTTGGTCATTGTCGCAATTGTGATTGTTGGTGGTCTTTGGGCTAAAGCAATGGATTTATTTAAGTCTCCTAAAGAAAATGAACCATCAAACAACCCAGTAGGAAGCACGGGTAAACTTCAAGATGTTCCACAAAATATGGAAGATGTTGCGGAACAAATTGAACCAATAAAAGATGTTGTAATAACCATTGAGGGGAAAACGGTTGAGGCCGACGTAACAATGGAAGATGGCTCCAAGAAGATGGAATGGTTTTGGTATGAAATTAATTCCATTGTTTACAACCATTCCAAGGACATCACATATAAACAAGGTAACGAAATAGTAAAGCCCGCAGGTTCTCTCCAAGGTGGAGTGTGTGTTAAAAGAGAAGATGTAAAACGTGAAACACAAACCTCGTTCAGATGCAATAACAGGCTGAAAATTCGTGGAGAGTTTGATTCTAAGAAACTACAGTTTATACGGATAGACGGCCTTGGTATTTACGACAAGGTGGTATATTTTTATGATGGAGAAGCTCAAATGCAAAGCATTATTTCCGACAAAGATGCTTCCGAAATTGAAAAGGCATTGTAAACGGAAATTGGCCGTTTATCATTAAATCTTGTTAAAACACTATTTCTTTTATTCTCATTTCAAGTATATAATATATCTTTGTGCGTCAGTTGACGTAACGTAGATATTATTAATCAAAAAACTAATTAAATGAGAAAGTATGATGTAAAGATTCCGTATTGTGCCAATTGTATGCGCAAAACAAAGAAAGATGGTTTTGAATTTGGTGAGTATTATTGTGATGTAGCTGTAGATATCCTGCCTAATGGCATTGTCACACCTGATACTGATGGTACACATTGTGTTGAGTTGGGTGTTTATATGCCAGTACAATCTAATCAATAACAATGAGAATGCTTTTTACTATGGTATGAGATGCAATGGCATAGAAAAAGCGGAGCCGTGATGGCTCCGCTTTGCATTTGGAATGAAGCTGATGACTACTCTTCCTCTGCGGCGGCTTCTTCGTAGGCTTTGAGGAGGGCCTGCTGGACGTCGCTGGGGACGAGTTCGTAACCGCTGAAGGTCATGGTGAAGGTACCACGGCCGCTGGTGAGGGAGCTCAGAGCGGTGCAGTAACGGTTCATCTCAGCCAAAGGAGCTTTGGCGCGGAGGGTGGTGTATTTGCCTTCGGCATCCATACCCAGCACCATGGCACGACGGCCTTGCAGGTCGGTCATCACGCCACCCTGGCTCTCGGTCGGGACGGTGACGGCGATGTCGTAGATAGGCTCCTTGATTTTCGGGTTGGCCAGTTTGAAGGCCTCGCGGAATGCGGTACGACCGGCAATTTTGAAAGCGGTTTCGTTGCTGTCCACGGGGTGCATTTTACCATCGTAGATGTTCACGACGATGTCGCGGGCGTAGCTACCGGTCAGAGGACCTTGCTCCATCTTCTCCATGATACCCTTGAGGATGGCGGGCATGAAGCGTGCGTCGATGCTACCACCGACAATACAGTTGTTGAAGACCAGCTTGCCGCCCCATTCCAGCGGATACTCCTGGGTGTCGCGGATGGGGTATTTGGTCTGGTTGGGCATGCCGTCGAAGTAGGGCTCGATGAGCATGTGGACCTCGCCGAATTGGCCGGAACCACCCGACTGTTTCTTGTGACGGTACATGGCCTCAGCGCTCTTGGTGATGGTCTCGCGGTAGGGGATGTTGGGAGCGGTGAAGTTGACGGCCAGCTTGTACTGGTTGTCGAAGTACCATTTGATGGTGTTGAGGTGCAGCTCACCCTGGCAGCCCAGGATGACCTGACGCAGTTCGCGGCTGTTTTCGAGCGAGAGGCTGCGGTCGTAGGTGGTGATGTCCTTCAGGGCGGCGCCTACCTTTTCGTCGTCGTTGCTGTTGGCGGCTTTGACGGCGACAGTGTAGATAGGAGTCGGGAACTCGATTTCGCATACGGCGTCGTCAGCGTTCTTCGGAGTGGTAAGAGTATGGTTGATTTTGACATCTTTCAGCTTGATGGTGCAGACGATATCGCCGGCGCAGGCTTTCTCGACACGTTGACGGTCTTTGCCGCTGCACACGAGCACCTGGCTGACGCGCTCCTTGCTCTGGTTGCAAGCGTTGACAACATCCTGGCTCTCGGCCAGTTCGCCGTCGTACAGACGCAGGTAGGTGATTTCGCCCAGGTTCTTGTCCTTGGCGCTCTTGAAGGCGAAGGCGACGGTGGGGTTGGCGTTGTCGTTCTTGAGCTCTTTGCCGTCTTTGGTCTTTTTGCTCTCGGCCACCTCGTTGGGGGCGGGGACATTCTGGCAGATGAATTCGAGCAGACGGGCCACGCCCATGTTCTCCTTGGCGCTGGTGCAGAGGATGGGGAAGAGGTCGCGTTTGTCGATGGCCAGCTTCAGGGCTTTGGTCAGCTCTTCGGGGGTCAGGTCACCGTTCTCAAAATATTTCTCCATGAGTGCATCGTCGGCGGCAGCAGCTTCCTCGACGAGGGCCATGCGCATCTCTTCGGCGCGGTCGGCGTAGGCAGCGGGGATGTCGGCGGCTTCCATCTTGTCACCGTTGAAGGTGAACATCTTGTTGGCAACGATATCGATCACTTGGTTGAATCCCAGGCCTTGGTTGACGGGGAACTGCAGGACGGTGCATTTCGAACCGAAGAAATCCTTCAGCTGGTTGACGCTTTCGTCAAAGTTGGCCTTCTCGGCATCGAGATGGTTGACGACAAAAATCATCGGGGTGTCCAGCTTGGCGGCATAGCGGTTGGCGATTTCAGTGCCCACCTCGACACCGCTTTGGGCGTTGACAACTACGACAGCAGCTTCGACAACATTGAGGGCTGCATCCAGCTCTCCCTGGTAGTCGGCGAAACCGGGAACGTCAAGAATGTTGATCTTCTTGCCACCGAATTCGGTGTACATAAGAGTGGTCTCAACAGAGTATTTGCGGTCGAGCTCTATTTCACGATAGTCACTGATGGTGTTCTTTCCATCAACGGTTCCGCGGCGATTGATGAGGCCACCGTTGAAGGCCATGGCTTCTGCCATGGTGGTTTTTCCCGATTTGGCACCGCCTACGAGGGCAATGTTACGGATGTCTGAGGTCTGGTAAATCTTCATGTTTTACTATAATTAATTATTTATTATTTTCGTATATGTGACTATAAACCATATTGTTCGGAGCGTTTTTAGGCCTCCGGACAATGCGGTTGCAGGGGGCAAAGATACAAAAAAACTTGGATGCAGGTACATAAAAAAGAAATTTATTTTGTTCCATGGTGGCGTCGGGGCAGCCGAAGGAGCAGCATTGGGTCGGGTTTGCTGGCGACGCTTTCCGCCAAAAGATTGTGCGTCATTGACCTGCGGACGGCAGGGGAGGGCAACCCTACCGTTGGAGAAAAAAATGGTGGGAAGTTTGCGAACTTTTTGTCATGGTTTGATATTATTGTGTACCTTTGCATTGTCCGCAATGGGTGCAAAGGATTGGGTTTGTTTCTCGTAACAAATTGTTTGCTATGCTGTTGTGGTGTTATTGCAGATTATAGGACAACATTTAAATAAACACAATTATGAAAAAACTTTTTGTTATTGGACTGGCCGTGTTGCCACTCTTTTTCGCCTCATGTGCGAGCGACGATTCCAAAAACAACGAATACACCGATTCGCTGCAGACGGTGATCAGCCAGAAAGATGCTGAAATCGATGCCCTTTTCGATGTGCTCAGCGACATTGAAAACAACCTGACCGAGATTTCGTCGCGTTACAGCCAAATCTCCACGCTCCGCCAGCAGAACCCTGAGAAAAACGCCGAGGTGAAAGGCCAAATCACCGACCAGCTGGCTGTTATCGAGAACATGATGCAGCAGAACAAGCAGAAGATTGCCAATCTGAACGGACAGATTGCCAACCTCAAGAGTGAAAACAACAAGCTGCAGACCTTTATCGAGTCGCTCAACACCCGTATGGCTGAGCAGGAAGCCCAAATCAACAACCTCATGGACGAGCTGACCATCAACAAGGCCACCATCCAGAAGCTCTCCGCCAATGTCAGCGAACTGAAACAGTCGAATCTTGACAAGGACAACACCATTGCCCGTCAGAACGAAGAGATGGAATACCTTGCCGACCAGTCGCACAGAGCCTACTACGTGGTGGGTACCTACGACGAACTGAAGGAGAAGGGCATCGTCAACAAAGAGGGCGGCCTGATCTTCAAACAGCAGCATGCCACCAGCAACGTCAATGCTAAGAACTTCAAACTCATCGACCGCAACAAGGTGACCAGCATCGACATCAACCTGCGCAAGGCCCGTCTCATCTCGAATCACCCCAAGGATTCCTACGAAATCGTCTACGACGAAAGCGACAGCAAGTTGGCCCGCAAACTGGTCATCAAGGATGTCAACAAGTTCTGGTCTACCACCGACTTCCTGATCATTTCCACCAAACGCTAATGCTTTTGCGACTATAGGGCGCATGCCAAGCCGTGGCGCCCCAAACTCTATCTTAAGGTCCGGAAACGCTTCCGGACCTTTTCTTTTACAGCGTCTTGGCGCAAAAATCAAAAAAAACGTATATTTGCAAATGTATTAAAAAGTGAATTCATGAAACAAAAAGCTGTTTTTCTTTTGTTTGCGACCATTTTGCTGATGGGGCTGCGTGCCGAATGCCAAAACCTGCAGGGCAATAAGCCGATACGTAAGGTGCTGTTTGTGATGAACGAACGTGAGGTGTTGCATTACAACGAGTTCATCGGCTCCAACAGGCTTCAGAACGGCAAGTGGGCCTGTTTTGTGCGCGATACGCTCAATGATCGCATCACCTTTGTGTGGAACGGTGAGCGCAAGGATGATGCGGGCGAATTTGTCTATGTCGACTTGAACGATTACAACCAATGTGTCCAACACTACTACTCTTACGACAAGTCGTATATCAAAACGCCCAAGGGTTTATATGGCCCGTATTACTATGTTGGCAGTTCGATGCAGAACGACAACCGCTTTGATTTCGAATCCAACAAGTTCGTGTTCAAGAAAGATGAGAACGGCGACTTTTACGTCCACGACCACGACGGCTATATCTACAAGCGCAGCGAGGGCCGGCGCGAGTTCCGTAGCGCCAACGGCAAGCATTGGGCCGAACTGTCGTCCGACGGCTACCAGCTGACCATCGACGGACACAACTACAATATTCCCATGCCGTGGGGCTCCCAGTTGGACCATCGCTATGAAACCAAACTGTTCCTTTTCGACGACGGCACTTGCTACTACGAAATCGACCTGAAGAAAGATGACAACTGCTCCGAAATGTACCTCTACATCGCCGACGGCGACGTCAGGGTGCTGCAGGAATATGAGAATTTCGATTTTATGGCTCATAAAATCCGTTCTAGAGGGACCATGATGCGCCGTTCGCCGTCTTTTTGGGATGACGCTGCAACATCCTTCACCCAGACCAACAGTCTGGGTCAGGAGGAAGAGTGGTATGGATTCCGCCTCAAGGACCGCACGGGCAACCATCTCTTCGTCTCGTCGTGGGATAAGGACTTCGTGATGATCGACGGACGCCGCTATGGCGACAGCGCTCCCTTCAACGCTTTCTACGATTTTGAGTCCAATGCCTTCGTCTGGATGGTCAACGAGGGCAACAAACTGGTCCAGTATTCCTATCCTTTGGGCAAATGAAGCTGCTGCTTGCATCGCTGCTGTTGCTGAACACTTACTTTGGCACCTATCCCCACAAGGCGCAGACGGCTATGGATTTCTGGCGAGAGCATCCGGAGTGCTGCGACTCGCTGCGCCTGACGCTTTCCGACAACGAGACGCTTCTCGCTTGCGCCATCGTGTCACCCGAGGTGAGCCAGTATTCGCAGTTGGAGGACATAGCCCAGTTCAAGGCCATGGCATTGGTCTACATCCTCCATGCCCAAGGCGACTACAGCATCGGCTATTTCCAGATGAAACCCAGTTTTGCCGCACGCATCGAAGCGCTAGTCGGTGCCGACAAGGAGCTGCTGAAACGCCATGCTCAGTTGCTTATCAGCTATTCGAAAGAAGATGACCCCGACGGGCGTCGCCAACGGCACGACCGTTTGGACCGGCTGTGCAACCTCAACTGGCAGGTGCGTTATCTGGCGGCTTTTGTCGATATAGTGAAACAAAAAACGGCTTCCTCTCGTTTTAAGGATGACGAGGCCAAGTTGCGCTACTGGGCCACCCTCTACAATGCCGGTATCGACAGTTCACCCGGGCGCGTGGCTTCGTGCATGTCAAAAAAACAGTTCCCCCGCCATGGCGTGCGTTTCAACTACGCCGATGTGGCAGTGGAATTCTACAACCAAATGAAAAACAAATAAACTGTTAATAATAGGATAATTAAATACAATTCAAGTCAAACATATCCGTCCGGATCATATCAACAAACTCCCTAACAACAGTCAGAAAATGGGCGTAATAGCACGACAGAGCATCAAAGGGGCCTTGGCCAACTACCTGGGGGTGGCGATTGGATTCTTCACCACTTTCTTTGTGTTGACCCATTGCCTCACACAGGAGGAAATCGGCCTCACCCGTGTCATGGTCGATGCGGCGATGCTCTTCTCAGGGTTGGCCCAGCTGGGCACCAATGCCTCCATCATCCGCTTCTTCCCCTTCTTCAAGTCTGACGACGGCAAGAACCATGGCATCTTCGGCTGGTCCGTCCTCATCCCTATGGTGGGGTTCATGCTCTTCGCCCTCTGCTTCTTCATCTTCAAACAGGACATTGTCGACACCTATTCGCTAAAGTCGCCCCTCATTGCCGACTATGCCTACCTGTTGCTTCCGCTGACCTTCTTTGCGCTCTATCTGACCGTCTTCGAGACCAATGCCAGCGTGCTGCTGCGCATCACCGTTCCGCGTCTGGTACGTGAAGTGGGCATCCGGCTCTTCAATCTGGTCTGCTACCTGCTTTACGGTTATGGGGTCATCTCGCTCGACCTCTTTGTGTTGCTTTTCTGCCTCAGCTATGCGGTGGCCATGCTCATCAATTTCGGCTATCTTCTATCGCTGGGCAAAATCTCGTTCCGCATCGATTGGTCCTTCATCAACCGCCAGCGGCTCAAGGAAATGGCGCTCTACACCCTTTTTATGACCGCCACGGTGTTGGCAGGCAATATCCCGCTCATCAATTCCCTCTTTCTTGGCGCCAAGACCGGATTGGCGCTTACGGGTGTCTATACCATCGCTTTCTATATCGCCAATATCGTCGAGGTGCCTTATCGTTCCTTGGGTGCCATATCCCGACCCATGGTGTCGCAGGCGGTTCGCGACGGCGACTGGCAGGAGGTGAACCGTTTGGGACGCCAGGTGTCGCTCCACCAGTTTCTGGTCAGCGCCCTTATCTTCTTTTTCATCTGGATCAACCTCGAACCGCTCTTCGCTGTCATCCCCCACGGCGACGAGTATGTGGGCGGCATGGGCGTGGTCTTCTTCTTGGGCTTGGCCAAAATCGTCAATTCGTCGCTCTCCATCGGCACCGATATCCTCAACTATTCGAAGCGCTACCCCTTTTCGCTTCTTTTTATCGCTGTGCTGACAGCCTCGGCCATCTGGTTCAACAACAAGCTCATACCCTTGTGGAGTATCAATGGATCCGCCTGCGCCACGTTGTTTTCCTACCTGCTCTATTTTATCCTCTTGTTGGGGTTTTTGTGGCGCAGCATGAAAGTCAGTGTGTTTAGCGGCAAACATCTGGTGGTGCTGGCGCTGCTGCTGGTCCTGTTTGGCGCCAACTATTTGTGGTCGTGGTTGGTGACGCCGCTTTTCGGTTCGCTCAAACCGATGATGGCGTTGATGACCGATGCCCTGTTGCGGTCTGCTGTCATGTTGACGCTGACGCTGCTGTTCCTCTGTCGCATCCACATCTCCGACGGTATCGACGCCCTGCTCCGCAAGGTTCCATTCCTCAAGAAATAAGGCAATGAAGCCCCCCCCCAAAAAAAAACAATCAAACTCAGAAACCCCAAAATAACATTGGCATGACCATTCTCTTACCGCTGCGTGCTGTTGTCTGTCGCTGTCTGGTGCTCATTTTGCTGTTCGTGGCAAACAGTGCTGTCGCGCAGGTGTCCGACACTACGTTGCGCCTTATCTTTGCTGGCGACTTGATGGGCCATGTGCCCATCCACGACGGTGCTCGCCTCAAGGATGGCTCGTACGACTACCGTTACTCCTTCCGCTATGTGAAGGATTACATCCGCAGTGCCGACATTGCCATCGCCAATCTGGAGGTGGCTTTGGGAGGGAAACCCTATACAGGCTATCCCTGCTTCTCTGCACCCGATGCCTTTGCGGCGGCGGCTCGTGAGGCGGGATTCGACATCTTCACCACCGCCAACAACCATTGCTTGGACAGAGGCCGCCGCGGACTGGAACGGACCATCGATGTCCTCGACTCCCTCCACCTCCTGCATCTGGGCACCTACAAGAATGTGCGCGACCGTGCCGAACAGCATCCTTTGATTATCGACCGCCAAGGCATACGTCTGGCCCTGCTGTGCTATACCTATGGCACCAATGGTATCAAAGTCCGCCAACCCAATGTGGTCAATTTGATTGATACCACCATCATACGTCGCGACCTCTTGGAGGCTCGACGTCAGAAAGCTGATTTTGTCATTGTTCTTGTCCATTGGGGTGTCGAATACCAGCACCGCCACAACAGCGATCAGCAGTCGCTGGCTCAATGGCTCTTCGACAACGGGTGCCATGCCGTCATTGGCTCCCATCCCCATGTGGTGCAGGATATCGCTACCGGCCAGCCGCAGTCCTTGTCGCCCTACAACAGGCTGGTGGTCTATTCTTTGGGCAATTTCATCTCCAACCAGCGCAGCAAAACGGGCACCGACGGGGGCATCATGGTCGAATTGGAACTGCGCAAGTCGGGCGGACGTACCTCCATCTACCATGCGGCCTATCTGCCCTTCTGGGTCAATCGTACTCTTGTCGACGGCCGTCGTCAGTTTGTGCTTGTTCCCTCGGCAGACGCTTTGGAATGTCCTGAATACTATGGTTTTAATAGCGTCAGCTTACAGCCGCTGCGCCGTTTCCACCATCATGTGACAGAGGTGGTCAAGTCTGCACCCCCCAAAGGGGAGACTGTAGCCGATGCTCCATTCTCTATTCCACAAACGCGATTCTACTACGATGGACAGCCCTCGCAGCCGCTGCTGTTCACCTATCGCATCGTCACCCGAAACAACGATTTTCCCCGTTGCCCCGACACAAGCTACTGTCATGTCTATACCTTCAACCGTAAGGCAGCTGCCACCCGTATCGATGCTTCGCCTCGGGTCATGCTGCGCCCTTATCGTTACCTCGATTTCGGCGACAGACGCCTCCTGCTTCCCGCTGCCCGCGAGGGGCTTTTGGCTGTAAGCGACAAGTCGGCTCGAGCCTCCCGTTCGGAAGACCTTTGGCATCTGGTAGGCCGTGACGATTCCACGGCCCATTATCGCTATCACGATGCCTTGGATGGCGACAGCATAGATGCCTACATCCGGCTGTCGGACATTGAGACAAACCCAATGCCAGACCTGCCTCGTTTCCCCGGCATTGTCGATTCGGCCTCATATTTCAACGGCGCCGTCCGGTGCAATCTCATTAAAATTGAAAAAGCCTCGCACAGCCGTACTCCTATTGCTACTTCACACTAAGCCTTTCTGCTACCTTGTCCCATTTACTGTTCAAGGCAATCGATACAGGAAAACAGTCTGTCATTTTATCACCAGCTTTTTAAAGATGGTGCCGCCCGAGGTGACAATGCGTAGCATGTAGATGCCGGCGGGCAGGTCGGTCAAGGTCACCATTGTGGAAATGCTGTGGGGCGATTGGCGTCGCATCAGCTTGCCTTCAAGCGAATAGATTTCAATAGTGTTGACCTGGAAAGAAGAGGAGATGGTGACCCTGTCTTGTGCAGGGTTGGGCATCACAGAGGTGTATTGCTCCACCAGACTGGGCATGGCGACAGGAAGATCAGGGGTGGTGTTTCCGACATAGAAACGAAGCGGTTCGCTCCAGTCGCTGATGTTGTTGCTGTCGCATACAGCCCGTACGCGTACGGTGTACCACTGGTTGCTGTCGAGTTCGTCAACGGTGGCAAAGGCTATATTGAGAAGACTCATACTGTCAGCGTTGGGCAGGCTGTCGTTGGTGATGGAGAACTCCCATTTGTTGGCACCGTTACCGTCCCAGGAGAACAGATAGCCGTTATGTCCCAGAGGCTCCATTCGCAGTTCTGTGGGAGTGGGACAGGAATCGGGCGCGAGGACCGTAGCGGATGTCGAGGTGTCAAAAATGGGAAACATGTTGCTAAATTCAGGTATGTTAAAATAGAGAGGTTGCCAAATGGTGTCAGCGATGATACCTGGAACTATCGGTGTCTCATTCCACTCGTCTATAAAGGTGTACCTGCGCATCAGATAGTAGAAGTGGGGCGCGATAATTGAGTTGCCTTGGCTGCTGCCATTATAAATGGTTAAAATGTAGTTCACAGAAGGGTGGGGATACCAGGTTGTTCGTATTTTATTGATAATTATGGTGTCGCCCCAATGCATCTCTTGTGTTGTCCATTCGCCTTCCCGATAATTGTTATTAGCGGTGCCGCTGACATAGAATAATCCCTCCACTTCTACAGGATTGTCGAAATAAGCTTCATAAACCGGATAATACTCACGGGTGACTGCAGAAGAGTCAACAGAGCCGTAATAGCTGCAATACGAGGCCACACACATATCGTAACGCGGGGTTTGGTTGTTCCATTGTGCAGAGGCCTGTAGGACCATCTCTCCAGAGTCGCCCACCGTATAGAGGTTAAAGTATTCGGGCACCATGTTTGCAATTGAGGTGTCCTGACAATTTGGGGGAATAGTATAGCACACAGGTGCAGCCACACCTATTATACGTAGCGTGGAGTCTGTGTAGCATGGACGTGCACGTTCACATTTGCAGGGTGCATTTTGAAACAAGGAGCGGAAGTCCAGTTCCTTACATTCGTTATTGCTTAGGAAAGAATAATTCAGCAAATAGTGATCCCACCAGGTGGTATCCCAATAGTAAAACGTGGGTTCCCTCTCTTCAGGATTAAGTTGGTGTAGCTGTTGTGCCTGCAATCCCAACGAGATTATGAGTGTCAGTAAAATAAATGCTTTTTTCATAATAATATAATTTAAAGATTAATATTCTTCACAATCTTGTATCAAATCATGATTGATCGGATAATTGTATTCGATTATTTTTATTGATGTGATGCCACCTTGTTCTAAAATGGGTACTTCTATACTTTTGTCACCAAAAAAATCTTTTTTTTCCATCTTGGGAAAAGACATTGGTTCGCAATATGAAGTGTCTAATGGCGTTTCCATATGATAATGCATTAAATGGCTGAATTCATCTGGGCGTCCGTTCATTATGTATTTGTTTTTGTTATTGTAAGTTGATATCCCTTGTATTTGTTTGTGGTTCTCGTACAGATAATTGTAATGTTGGTTCCCTCGAATACTTGTGAGATTGTAGTCAAATTCGTAAAAAAGACTTGCGGTGTCTTCGGTACTGAGGTATGCTGAATGAAGTAGGGCTAATTGCTTGTGTTTTGAATTGAATATGAAATCATATAAATTTACTTCATTTGCGAAGAAAATATCTCTAATTTCTGCTGAGTTGATTATTTGTGGTACGTATAGTCCTGAATTGTATGTTAGTTTATAAATTCCGATGTGGATACGATAGGCATTATAGTCTATTATTGGAAATGGCCCAGGATTTCGGTATGGATTGTTACAAAGGGTGGCTGTTGCAAAATAGTAATTGGTCAGGGCTATCTTAAAATGGTCGCCATCGGCACCGGTCCAGCTATCGTAAATAGAACTATGCTGTCCATAGGATAAACAGCAAATGAGTAAACATTAGTGTAAAGATAAAATGTGTTTCTTTTTCATTTTCTTAAAAAATTTTTATTATATTGAAAATTAAGTTATTTGATGCTGATTTGATATGTGTAGTATCATCGGATATCATTTGCAAATATAAAAAAAATAAGTTGGTCAGGCTTCCATTAAATTTTTTTTTATTTGATGTTAATGTTGCTGTTGATGTTATTGTTTCTCAAATTGTTATGTGATATGATAATTTCGAAAACTTTCTAAACACAATACTTCGGTAATTTTTAGTTTACAAAATTGATTTTTAATATTTTATTTATATATTTCTAACTTTTAAAATTTGGTCAAGATGCTGAAAATGAGTACTTTTGTAGATGTTTTCAAGTAAGCACAAAAACACCGCATTTTTCAGCCCGCTCAACCAGTTTTCAGCCGTCTGCCTGAGGGCTTTAAAGGCCGTTCCAGACATCAACAAGGCATTCAAGAACTTTTTGACCAACACGCTCCTTATGTTCGCTCTGCTGCTAAGGAAGGTGAACTTCACTCAGCTCGAAATCTACGGGTATTACTGCGAAAAAACCTACCGTTCGGGTTTTCCCAGAGATTTCGACTGGGTCGGCTTCAACCTCGGGCTCGGGTGCCGCCTTTTCGGACAGGGCGACAGGAAAGCAATCGCCATCGACTGCATAGAAAAAAAACTCTTACAGAAATTCTTCAAACTTGAAATGAGTGTTGTTCCGAGGGCGTTTTGGCGTTTGATTCGACGCTAATAAGATTAGGAGTGAACAATGTAACAGGATATTTGTTCCGTTTTCCCCAATCTGGGCAATAGGCCTGTTGATGCGAATTGGTTTGGATGTGGAGATACCGTCATTCGGTTTGCCGTCTAACCCGACGGGAGGAGAACAGTCGATGATCATGTGGCATTCGGAGCTATGTCGGACTGCTGTTTGCGATGTGACGGGTCGCTGGTTGATGCGTACCACGATACATAGTCTTCGGACTGGGGGCAATTTGCGACGACTTTCGTCCGGACGCTATCTGTTGCGACTGCCTGGTGCTGAAAAGTCCGGCAGCAGCACCTTCGTGAAGAAACGAAGAAGGACTGTTTTTTGAACGTTTTTTTTCACCATCGCATGTTTTTGTGTAACTTTGCATTTTCATTCGCTTGTCATATTTTTTTATATTGTATTTATTTCGACTATGTTAGATAAATTAGAAGCCATATACGACCGCTACCGTGAGATTGAGGCACAGATGAACGACCCGGAAATCACCTCCGACATGAAGCGCTATGTGAAGTTGAGCAAAGACTACAAAGACCTGCAGCCTGTGGTGAAGGCCTACCACGACTACA
Source organism: uncultured Bacteroidota bacterium (assembly GCA_902793295.1). Taxonomy (GTDB): domain Bacteria; phylum Bacteroidota; class Bacteroidia; order Bacteroidales; family P3; genus Colimorpha. The sequence continues at coordinate 91,216 of CADBDA010000008.1, read as the reverse complement.
AGGCGCTCCTCGACAGCATCGCCGAATGCAAAGAGCTGCTTTCCACTGAAAAGGACGAGGAACTGCGCGAGATGGCCAAGGAGGAACTGGCCTCCGACCAGTCCCGCAAGGAGCAGATGGAAGAGGAGATACGCATTATGTTGATTCCGGCCGACCCGCAGGATTCAAAGAATGCTGTCGTCGAAATACGTGGCGGCACGGGAGGCGACGAGGCTTGCCTCTTTGCAGGCGACCTTTTCCGCATGTACAGCCGCTATTGTGAGAAGAAGGGTTGGAAGGTCGACATTGTGGACTACAATGAGGGCACCGCCGGCGGCTACAAGGATATCACCTTTAACGTCAGCGGCGAAAAAGTCTATGGCATGCTGAAATACGAAAGCGGCGTGCACCGCGTGCAACGTGTGCCGGCCACCGAAACCCAGGGACGTGTCCATACTTCCGCCGCGGGTGTCGTGGTGCTGCCCGAGGCTGAGGAGTTTGACGTGGAGCTCAATATGTCCGATGTGCGCATCGACACTTTCTGTGCCAGCGGCCCTGGCGGTCAGTGTGTGAACACTACCTACTCGGCTGTCCGTTTGACGCATATCCCTACAGGTATTGTGGTCAGCTGTCAGGACCAGAAGTCGCAAATCAAAAACAAGGAAAAGGCTATCGTCGTGCTCCGTACCCGCCTCTACGAGCGTGAGTACAACAAATATATGGAAGAGATGTCCTCCAAGCGTAAGACGATGGTGGCTACCGGCGACCGCAGCGAGAAAGTGCGCACCTACAACTACCCCCAGAGCCGTGTCACCGACCACCGCATCGGCTGGTCCATGCACAACCTGCCGGCATTCATGGATGGCGATATCGAAGAGTGCATCGAAGCACTTCAATTGGCTGAAAACGCTGAGAAACTGAAGGCCTCTGTCGGATGAACAATAGGATATGACTATGGCAATTGACAACTATATGCAGATGGCCATCAACGAGGCGCGCAAGGGTATCATGGCCGGCGACGGAGGTCCCTTTGGCGCTGTCGTTGTGCGCGATGGTGTGGTGATAGGCCGCGGCCACAACCGTGTGCTGGGCCATCACGACCCTACGGCCCATGGCGAGGTGGAGGCCATTCGCGACGCCTGCGCCCGCTTGCGTAGCCACGACTTGAGTGGCTGCGATATCTACACCACCGGCGAACCTTGTCACATGTGTCTCTGCGCCTGTCTATGGGCCAATATCCGTCGCGTCTATTATGGTTGCACCATCAAGGACAATGCCCTCATCGGCTTTCGCGATGACTATTTCAACGACATCTTCGCCGGACGAAAGGAATTGGGCGATTTCCTGATTCAAATGGACCGCGACGCTTGTCTGGCGCTTTTCGATGACTATCTGAACCTTCCGCACAAGAATTATTGACCAGACGGGGACCATTCCCCTCAAAATAACCTAAAACAGTTATGAAAATAAAATATCTGAAGTTCAAGAGCTGGTTGTATGCTTCATTGGCCGCTGTGATGGGCATCAACATGTCGTGCGACTATATGGTCGAAGAGTACGGCACACCATGGGCGCGCTATCAGGTCAAGGGCACTGTCACCAATGAGCAGGGCACTCCTATTGAGGGCATAAAAGTAAGTTTCGATTGGGAGGAGGCGTTCACCGACAGTCAGGGCAAATATGAAGTGGAAACCAGTAATTTCCCATACGAAAATGCCGAGTTCGAACTCTCTTTCCAGGATATCGACAGCACGGAAAATGGCCTCTATGCCGATACCACACTTCGTGTCTCCTTTAAGGATGTCCCCTTGCAGGGCGGCGACGGTCATTGGTATGACGGTGCCGCCACCGTGACAAAAGACATGACGCTCCTCGAAAAATAATATTCTTTCTCCTTATACTATCATCCCAGTGGCGGCGACCATTTACGCCAGGGTTTCGTCATCACCCAAGACATATCGCTAGAGTCCATAGAAAGCATTTGGGCTTTCACAAACAGCCTCCACGGTTTTTCAAAATGCCAAACGGTGCTTATTAACATTTTCTATCCCCGAGAACACTTTTGTAGTATTGTCCATGAAGGTGATTTTTATATATGAAACTTTCAATTTGTTAATCAGGTCGTTGTCATCCCAAAAAAGTTCGTCAAACGTAAAGGTTGCTAAATCTCCGGATTCTATTGGCCCTATACATTTGGCTTTTGCCTCTTTTCTTCCGAAATCATCTCTTTGTATATCATTGACTTGATTGTATGGCTTTATTGTCAATTCGATATATTTGATTACCTTATTATAACAGTTAAAGAAATTCCACTCTAAGCCAAATTTTCCATAGTCACCATAGGCATATTCCTGTTTCCAAATAAAAATTTGTTTTTTCTTACACACCAATATTGTACTATCTATAAATTGAATTGTGCGTTCTTCTTCCAATCGAGCTTCTTCTTCTTTACGTATTCGTTCTGCTTCTTTTCTTTGTACCATGATGCTATCGTATTGTCTGGCAGCTTCTTTTCGAATTTCTATGCCTTTTTCTTGCCTGCGTTTCAAATAAGACTCATCTTTTTTGTCAATAAAAGAAACATCATATTTGCTATAACTTGTAATAACTCCATTGCTATAGCCAATAAACGTTTCCCTGAAAGTAGAACCTGAACAGCAGTACAAAGCGACTGTATCTCCTCTTGATATCCCAAGAAAAACTCCATGGTCTCTGACTTCATCAAGACTGTCGTTTACAAAAACAACTCGTTCAATGCTATCTAATTCTCGTTGGGTCAACAATGCCTTGTCTTTAATCATTTCTTGCAAGATACCATATTGTATAAGACCCTCAGAATTGCCAATTTTCGCAGTAATTAGAAATGGAGTCTCATATTTATCACAGATTGTATACCCTAGCATTTTAAACTTAGCATATTTTTTTCCATCGATGGATTTGGAAAAATCTACGCTTTTTATTTCCACCAATTGTTTTTTCTCGGACGCACTCATCGCATATCCAATTTTATAAAATGCATGAGTCGTCTCATCTAGACTCGCATACGAATACATTTGTCCTATACGATTGGCCTCTGCCGTTATCCTATCCAATTGGAGCATTGGTCCGTTCATGATATGTTCTTCAATCCTCCGTTTGGGAATTGCGAAAAAGACACTTTCCCCATTAGAATCTTGTTGGAATCGAATATATGACTCGCCCTCAATAATTATTTCATCAATAACTTTATAGTATACACCGTAAAAAAAGTTTGGCAATTCTTTAACGCCTTCGAATAGTCCATAATAGGATGTGGTGACAACTTTACATTTCTTGTATTTCCCAGGTTTTTTTTCGATGTAAGTATAAGAGGCCAATGTGTGTCTTATATCAGACTTCAGGTCAGTAGTGATATAAACTGTTTTTCCTAGAGCATCCTTAATACTTGAATAAGAATAGGGAGTTGTTTGTGCCAACAAAAAAACGTTGGGAACTAAAGCCAATAGAAATAGGATTAATCTCTTCATGATTAACTGTTATACAAATGTGCCTTTTATGTAAAAAAACGAGTTGTTTATTATATATGGTAACAACATCTTGTCCAGTGCTTCAAACTATCATCCCAGTGGCGGCGACCAGATGGGTGTCGTAGTCGGTGCCTTCGATGCTTCGGCAATCGTAGATGGTGGCGTATTGGCCGGCAGCAATGCCTTGTATTTTGGTGTCGCTGCTGAGGTGGTAGATGCGGCCGTAGACGGGGTCGTCGACTTGTGACAGTCGGCCGTGGGCAAAATCTGGTGTGTGTCGTATCTTGAACAGCACCTCCATGCTGTCGAAATCGCCCCACAGGTCGGCGCTAAGGTAGTGGAACCCCAGCAGGTTGATCTCTTTCCCATATTGCGCCTCGGGGGTGTAGCCTTGGCTGACATATAGCACATTCTCTTCAATGTCTTTCTTTACCACAAACCATGGGCCGCCACTGAGGAAAAGACCTTTTCGCTGGCCGATGGTGTGGAACCAGTAGCCCTTGTGGGAGCCCAGAACCTTGCCGGTTTCGAGCTCGACAATTTTGCCCTCTTTCTCGCCCAGGTAGCGGCGAAGGAAGTCGTTGTAGTTGATTTTACCCAAAAAACAGATGCCTTGGCTGTCCTTGCGGTCGGCCGAGGGCAGCTTGGCGTTGTGGGCTATGTCGCGGACTTCGCTTTTCATCAGGTGCCCAATGGGGAACAGGGTCTTGGCGATTTGGGGATAGGTGAGCTGGGTGAGGAAGTCGGTCTGGTCTTTCAGCGGGTCTTTGGCGGTGCTGAGGAAGGTGGTGCCGTCGGCGACATGCGTGGTGGCATAATGCCCTGTGGCGATGCGGTCGTAGTCCTTGCCACACCGATCGTCGAAGGCGCCGAATTTGATGAGTTTGTTGCACATCACGTCGGGATTGGGCGTCAGCCCTTGCTTCACCGACTCGATAGTGTAGCGCACCACGTTGTCCCAGTATTCCTTGTGCAGGTTCACCTCCTCAAAGCGGCAGCCGTATTTTTTGGCGATGTAGGTGGTGATCTCGATGTCCTCTTCGGCCGGACAGTCAATGTATCCCTCCTCATCCTCCATGCCGATGCGGATATAGAAGATGTCGGGATTGTACCCTTGCTCCTTCAGAAGGTGTACCACGACGGAGCTGTCCACCCCGCCCGAAACAAGTGCTGCTATATTCATTGCGTGTCGCTTTCAGGTTCTATTAGTGTAAATACATGGCTGAGTATGCCTATGGTCACGGTTTTGGACTCACCCTCAGGTGTCTGTAGTTTACCGATGCTGAAAACAAGATATTTCTCTACATGGAGAGCGTCCGAAGTATAGAGACCAATCAGTCCGTCTGCCAAAAAGAATTCAAGTGTGGACACCAGTTTGTTGTCCTTGTCGATAGTGTCGTCTATCTGCTCTCTGATAGCTTTCTTGAGTGCCCGCTCGTGGTCGGCTTGCGAAGGACAGGTCACCCCCAGCAGAATCAGGAAAAGGAGCACTATGGCCAGAGGCCACCATCCGCGCCGTCGAACTTGCGCTTTGGGTGGCTTCAAGGAGTCGGGTTCCGAAACGGAAGGCTTTTCTTCCTTTGGCGAATTCTGCTCGTTCAGTTCCGGATGTTTCTGGTAGTAGCTCTCGAGGCTCATGGCTGTGGCGTTTTAGGCGTTCTCTGTTTTTTCCTCGCCGTTGTCCACCGTATGTTTTCCGTTTTCGGCTTTCCGCTCGGGACTCTCTTCGGGCAAGCGGATGCTCTTGAAGCGGCGCTGTCGCTGCTGCCAGCGTTCGCGGGCATACTGTTGCATGTCGGTCACCTCGTCGTTCTCGTCGATAATCTCGAGGCCGAAGATGGTCTCGATGATGTCCTCGAGGGTGATGATGCCTTGGAAACCGCCGTATTCGTCGATGATGATGGCAATCTGCTCTTTGTGTTTGAGCAGCGAATCCCATATCTCGCTGACCGACTGTTCCTCGTTGAACAGCGGGATGTCGCGTTTGATGTCCTTCAGCCGTTTGTTGAATTTGTCCTCGGCAAGGTCCTCGAGGGCGTCGCTGCGAAGGATGTATCCGGTGATGTATTCGGGATCGTCGGCATAGACGGGTATACGGCTGAAATGACTGTATTCCTCCTCTTTGTAGAATTCTTTCAGCGTCATGGATTCGGGGGCCACGGCGGCGACGCTGTGGGGGGTCATCACGTCGTAGGCCTTCACATCGTCCAGCTTGATGACATTTTGGATGATTTTGTTCTCATCCTCGTCGAGCACGCCTTCGTCCTCGCCCACATCGGCCATGGCGGCGACCTCTTCGCGGCTGACAGTGGCTTCGTCGTCGTTGCGCGAAAAGAGCCTGGTGATGAGTCCAATGAGCAGCACAAAGGGGTACATGATGACTATCAGTACGCGGATAGTGCGTGCCGTGAATCCCATGAGGCGTTTCCAGTGGCTGGTGCCGATGGTTTTCGGTATGATCTCAGAGAAGATGAGAATCAGCACAGTGGTGAGTGCCGAAACAATGCCGAACCAGTTGCCGCCGAAGGTGGCGGCCTGTGCGCCGACGCCGGCGGCACCGATGGTGTTGGCTATGGTGTTCAGTGACAGAATGGCTGCGATAGGGCGACCGTTGTCGGTTTTGTATTCCTTGAAGCGGCTGGCGGGTTTGTAACCGGCATCTTCCCTCATGGTGATGTAAGAAAGAGGTGTGGACATCAGTACCGACTCCAATATGGAGCAGAGAAACGAGATGCTCATGGCACCAAAGAGGAACAGCAACAGGAGTGCTAGGTGTGACATTATATGTGTTGGTTCTAATTCAAAATGTATTAATAATTAACGACTATTGTCTCTGTTTATTGTTTTGGTTTATGGTTTCTTATTACAATAAGTATTACTGAACTGAAAATTAGCAGTATGCCGACGGCGAGGCGGGCGGTGAACGACTCGCCGAACAGGAAAATGCCTATCAGTACAGCGGTGAGTGGCTCCAGGGCACCCATGATGGCCGTTGGGGTCGATCCGATATATTTGGCGGCATAGACCATCATCACCAGCGCCATGATGGCTGGCACCACGGCGAGCCACCCGACGTAGAACCAGCTGGAGGCCGTGGCGGGCATAGCGATGGGCTGACCCATGCATAACGAGTAGGCCACGTTGCCCAACGTGCAGTAGATGAGTACGTAGAAATTGATTTTGAATGACGACATCTGGATCTTGCTGCGGTCCACCACGATGATGTAGACCGAATATGTCAGCGCTGAGAGCAGCACCAGAATCACACCCAAAGTAGACAGAGTCACGCCGTTTCCTCGCCAATAGAGCAGCATGACACCGACAAACGAAAGCACGATAGAGGCTACGGTGACCATGGTCAGTTTCTCTTTGAAGAATAACGACATGATGGCGGCAGTCATCACCGGATAGACAAAAAGGATGGTGGAGGCCACACCGACATCCATCATAGAGAAGCTCATGTAGAGCGTCAGCGACGAGGCCATGAAGAGCAGTCCCAGCGCGGTGACCACGCCGAACTCCTTGGCGCTGACACGCAGCGACTCCTTGCGGAACAGCATCACGATGGCAATGATAAGCCAGGCCAGGCCGAACCGCCAAAAGAGGACACTCGACGGTGTCATCCCCTCCTTGTACAGTTGTGCACCGAGAGGGTTGGTCCCGTAGCAAATGGCCGCACCGATGCCACAAATGGTGCCGATAATGGTCTGTCGGCGGCTTACAGTTCTATGTTGTTCTTGCATTTTATTCTCCTTTTTGTGCCGGTTTGTGCCTTTTTATGATTTACATTATATTATTATATTTTGTTTATTGTAATGATTGTCAGTGAACTGGTGGCTTTTGGCATCTCCGGACAGATTTGCAAAAATAACAAAAGTTGCTCAATCCGAAAATTTATGTATTTTTGCAATCGATAAAAAAGCATCGAAGACAATGGAAAATAAATCCAATACACTGGTAATCATGAATTCCACTTTGGGTAGGCTGCCAGTGTATTATTGTTATCTGCAGGAAAAAATGCGTCAGGGAGAGCGTTTTGTCTCCTCGACCACCATCGCACAGAGCCTGTCGCTCAATCCCGTGCTGGTCCGCAAGGACTTGGCGGGGGTGGCGTCGAGCCCCGGACGCCCGAAGTTGGGCTTCGAGATCCTCCCATTGATGGAAGACATGAAACGTTTCCTGGGTTACGACAATGTGACCGAGGCAGTGCTGGTGGGTGTCGGCGGCTTGGGTCGCACCTTGCTCCATTATCAAGGATTTGATAACTACGGACTCAGCATCGTGGCGGGATTCGACAGTGACGTGGCGCTTCACGGCCTGCGTATCAGCGGGAAACCGGTGCTCCCGATTGAGAATCTGGATGCCTTCGTCAAGCGGGTCCGCATCAATATCGGCATCATCGCCGTGCCTTCGTCAGCGGCACAGGAGGTGTGCAATGCGCTAGTGGCAGCAGGGGTCAAGGCCATTTGGAATTTTGCCCCCACCCATATCGATGTCCCGCAGGGTATATTGGTCAAAAATGAGAATCTGGCTGCTTCGCTTGCGGCATTGTCTCATGAGCTTTCCAGCCGCTTTAAAAAATAAATTGATATTTTTTTATCGATTTCCTTTCTGTTTTCAATTTAATTAGTAAATTTGCAAATGCATTCTAACAAAGAATTGTTGTTTATTTGATTGATATAAAGAAAAATAATTAAAAAATTAACAAATGGAAAATATGAAATATCGTACCGAAAGTGACCTGCTGGGTACCCACGACGTGCCGGCAGATGCTTTTTACGGCGTACAAACTACACGCGCTATCGAAAACTTCCACATTAGCGGTCAGCTGCTGAGCAACTACCACAATTTCATCCGTGGTATGGCCATCACCAAGAAGGCTGCTGCCATGGCCAACGTTGAGGTGGGTATGATTACCCCCGAACAGGGTGAAGCCATCATCTGGGCTTGTGACCAATTGCTCGACGGACGTTTCCACGACCAGTTCCCCATCGACATGATTCAGGGCGGTGCCGGCACCAGCACCAATATGGCCGCTAACGAAGTGATCGCCAACTTGGCTCTGGAACGCATGGGCCATAAGAAGGGCGAATACCAGTTCTGCTCGCCCAACGATGTGGTCAACGCCAGCCAGAGCACCAACGACGCCTATCCTTGTGCCATCCACATGGCCATGTGCCTCGAACATCTCGAGTTCATGCCGCGCTTGGAACGCATGATCGAGTCGCTCGACAAGAAGAGCCAGGAGTTTGCTAAGGTCATCAAGATGGGCCGTACCCAGCTTCAGGACGCTGTCCCCATGACTTTGGGTCAGACTTTCGGCGGTTTCGCCGCTGCTCTCCGTGGCGAACTCCACAACCTGCGCAACGCTGCCGACGAGTTCCTCATCGTCAACATGGGCGCCACCGCCATCGGTACCGGCATCTGCTCCAAACCGGGCTATAGCGACGCTTGTATCAAAGCTCTCCGCAAAATCACCGGTTGGAATATCAGTTTGGCCGACAACCTGATTGAAGCCACCAGCGCCACCAGCTGCATGATCCAGTACAGCTCCGCAATGAAACGTCTGGCCATCAAGATCAATAAGATGTGCAACGACCTGCGCCTCCTCTCCAGCGGTCCCCGCTGCGGTCTCAACGAGATTCATCTGCCGGAGCGCCAGCCGGGCAGCAGCATCATGCCGGGCAAGGTCAACCCCGTCATTCCCGAGGTGATGAACCAGGTCTGCTATAAGGTTATCGGTAACGATATGACCATCAGCTTCGCCAGCGACAACGGCCAGTTGGAGCTCAATGTCATGGAACCTGTTATAGCCTACACCCTCTTCGAGAGCATCCATCTGCTCGAGAATGGTCTCGACACCCTGCGCACCCTTTGCATCGATGGCATCCGCGCCAACGAGGAACGCTGCCGCCAGCTGGTCGAACACAGCATCGGCATCGTCACCATGCTCAACCCCATCATCGGTTACAAGCAGAGTACTAAGATTGCCAAAGAGGCTAGCGAAACGGGCCGCGGCGTCTACGAACTGGTTCTCGAACATGGTCTGTTGACCAAGGAACAGCTGGATCGCATCCTTCTGCCTGAAAATATGCTGAAGCCTGTCGACATCACGCTCTGATGCCGGTCAGCCTCCATAAGTCTTTTGCTCTGGCGACGCAGCGATTGTGACGTCAGAGCAAAGGTCTTTTTTTGAGGGGACGAAATAATTATATATCTTTGCAAAATGATAATCCGTCCGGCCTGAGGGGATTATGACATGGATAATCGTCAGTTATGCTGTTGCCACCGGGTCGGAGGAATTTCGTTTTTTTAGAAAAAAATGCAATTTATGATTGGAAATGGGACAATAAAAATCGGTAAGGGCCTTGATATACGGGTGCCGGGTACGGCAGCCCTGCAGGTGGCTGTTGCCGACCATGCCTCCTACTACGCCGTCACTCCGTCCGACTGCGTGGGTGTCAGTCCGCGGATGCTTGTCGCTGAAGGCGACAGCGTCAAGGTGGGCTCCCCCTTGTTTGTCGACAAGAATAACGAGGCGGCTCTTTTTGTGTCGCCAGTCAGCGGAACGGTGCAGCGCATCGTCCGTGGCGAACGTCGTGCGCTTCAAGCGGTTGTCGTCGCTTCCGATGGCAACCTCACCGCTCTCGACAACACCCCCTTCGACTTGTCGTCGGCTACGGCCGACAGCTTGGCCCAATGGATGTCGGTCCATGGCCTATGGACCCTCCTGCGCCAACGCCCCTTCGGTGTGGTGCCCGCGCTCACCGACAGGCCTAAGGCGCTTTTCATCTCGGCATTCGACTCGTCGCCGCTTGCGGTGGACTATGATTTTGTATTGAAAGAGAGCGAGGAAGACTTCCAGAAGGGGCTCGACGCGTTGAAGCTCCTTGCCGGAAAGGTCCATTTGTCGCTTCACGACCGTCAGCGCAATTCGTGGCTAGCACATGTCAAGGGTGCCGAGGTTCATTTCTTTGATGGCCCTCATCCGGCAGGTCTTGTCGGTACCCACATCGCCTGCATCGATCCTATCAATAAAGGTGAGCGGGTGTGGACCCTCGAAGCGCAGCAGGTGGCTGTACTGGGTCGTTCGCTCCGCAGTGGCGGCTACGATCCCCATCGGGTGGTGGCTGTCTGCGGACCGTCGGTTGTCCAGCCGCAGTACTACCGTCTTCTGGCGGGTGCCCCATTGTCGTTCATTCCGCAGCTGCTTTCGCAGTCGGCCGATGGCAAAGCGGTCGAGCATCGCTGCATTTGTGGCGACATCCTCAGTGGTTTGTCGGCCTCTATGGCGGTCGACAGCGAGACGTCGCTGCCGGCAGGTTTCCTCGGTGCCGGGGTCAGCAAGGTATGCATCCTGCCCGAAGGCAACTACTACGACTTCATGGGTTGGTTACGCCCCAATTTCAGAAAGTACAGTTTCTCGCATACCTTCTTGAGCGGTTTCTTCAACAAATGCAAGTCGGCGGCATGCCATGCCAAATGGCAGTTCGACACCGGCCGTCATGGCGACAAGCGCCCGCTTTTTGTCACAGGCCAATTCGAGAAGCTGACACCGCTCGACATCTATCCCATGCAACTCATCAAAGCCTGTGTGGTGGGCGACATCGAACTGATGGAGGAACTGGGCATCTACGAGGTGGAACCCGAAGACCTGGCCTTGTGCGAATTTGCAGACACATCGAAAACCGAAATCCAGTCCATTGTCCGCAACGCGCTGGAAAAGATCAGAAAGGAGGGCTGACGCATGAAAATAAGAGATTATATTGACAAGATAAAACCCCAATTCAGCAAGGGTGGCCGGTTCCAGAAACTGGAGTCCACGTTCGAGGCGTTCGAAACGTTCGCCTTTACGCCCAATACGGTCACCGGCGGCAAGGTGGGTGCCCCCTATCGTGGCAGCCATATCCGCGACGCCGTCGACCTCAAAAGAACCATCATCACCGTCGTCATCGCGCTGCTCCCCGCACTGCTCTTCGGCATGTGGAATATCGGCCATCAGACGGCAGCGGCCTACCACCTCGACTGGAGCTTCGGCTACCAGTTCTGGTTCGGATTGTTGCGCATGCTGCCCATCATTGTGGTGTCTTATGTCGTCGGACTCTCCATCGAGTTCCTCTTCGCCGAGATACGCCATGAGCAGGTCAGCGAGGGCTTCATCGGAACGGGTATCATCATTGCGATGATTGTCCCCGTCACCGTCCCCTTGTGGCAGCTGGCATTGGCCGTGGCCTTTGCCGTGGTCATTGGCAAGGAGGTCTTTGGCGGCAGTGGTTACAATTTCCTTAATCCTGCCTTGGTGGCGCGCGCTTTCCTGTTCTTCAGCTACCCGGCCCACATGTCGGGCGACAGTGTATGGATTGCCGCACCTTTCCACTTTGTCGGCGATGCCGTCAGCGGTGCCACGCCGCTGGGCGTGCTCTCCGCTGGAAGCGACATGGCGGCGTTCAACCCCCAGTTTTCCGCTCTTGACATGTTTGTGGGCACCATCCCTGGCAGCATCGGTGAGACCTCCGTCATCGCCATCCTTCTGGGTGCTGCCATTCTGCTGTTCACTGGTGTGGCCAGCTGGCGCATCATGCTGAGCGTGGTTCTGGGCGGCGGCCTTATGGGGCTGCTCTTCAATGCCATCGGTGCCAACGCTTACATGCAGTTGCCCTTCTACTACCACTTCCTTATGGGCGGTTTCATGTTCGGTTGTGTCTTCATGGCCACCGACCCCGTCACTGCTGCCCAGACCAACAAGGGCAAGTGGATCTATGGTTTCCTTATCGGTGCTTTCGCTGTGCTGCTGCGAGTGCTCAATCCGGCCTATCCTGAGGGCATGATGCTGGCCATCCTGCTGATGAACTGCTTTGCGCCGCTTATTGACCACTGTGTGGTGGCTTCCAACCGCAACCGCCGCAAAAAACGCTGGGCTGCAGCAGAAAGGAGGGTCGCACTATGAGACAGTTCTCTAACAAATATATGTTGCTCTATGCACTTGGATTGGCTGCCGTGGTGGCATTGCTGCTCACCGCTGTCGCTACCGGATTGAAGTCCCGTCAGCAGGCCAATGTGCGCAACGAGCAGATGCAGCAGTTGCTGGCAACCATCGGCGTGAAGGCTGAACGCGACGGCGTGGAAAGCGTCTATCGCCAATATTTCACAGATGAGTTGGACGTCGCTACCGAAGGCGAAGCGCCGCTCAAACTCTACCTCTACGAGAAGGACGGCAGTCGTGGTTATGTCATCCCCACCGTCGGCAACGGCTTGTGGGGTAAGGTCTATGCCAATGTGGCATTGGCCGACGATTTCAACACCATTGTCGGCATCACCTTCAGCCACGATAGCGAAACGCCCGGTCTCGGTGCCGAAATCACTTCGGAGGCATTCTGCAGCCAGTTCATCGGCAAGAAGATACTCGACGATGCTGGGCGTGTGGTGTCGGTGGCGGTGATGAAGCATGCCGACGCCGCCAATCCCCACCAGGTGGATGCCATCAGCGGCGGCACCATGACAAGCAACGGCGTCAGCGCTATGCTGGCCGACGAGTTGCAACGCTATCAGGAATACATTAACGCCCAACGAAAGGAGGCAGACAATGAACAGTAATCACAAAAAACTAATAACCAATCCGCTGGGAAAGAACAACCCTATCACCGTCCAGGTGCTGGGCATCTGTTCCTGTTTGGCGGTGACGGCGCAACTGAAACCCGCCGTGGTCATGGCCCTGTCGGTCACCGTAGTCGTGGCGCTGTCGAACCTTATCATCTCGTTGATGCGCAGAAGCATCCCGCCGCGCATCCGCATCATCGTCCAGCTGGTCGTTGTCTCGGCATTGGTCATCTTGGTCAACCAGGTGCTGATGGCTTTCGTCTACGATGTCAGCAAGCAGCTGTCGGTCTACGTGGGGCTCATTATCACCAACTGTATTGTGATGGGCCGTCTGGAGGCCTTTGCCATGAGCAACCGTCCGTGGCCCGCATTCCTCGATGGCATCGGCAACGGATTAGGCTATGGCATCATTCTTGTCATCCTGGGTTTTGTGCGTGAACTCTTCGGACGCGGCACCTTGTGGGGCTATCCGGTGTTCGAGAAGTTGGGACTCTACAATATCGGATACGAGAACAACGGCTTCATCATTATGGCCCCCATGGCGCTTATCCTGGTCGGCGTCATCATCTGGATTCAGCGCACCCGCAACAAAGACCTCTGCGAATAACCGCAACCCCATCCGTATGGCTCTATAAATTTCAATTGTAAACATTCAATTTTCGATTCAAAAAGTGGAATATTTCAATATATTTATCAAGTCGATCTTCATCGACAATATGATTTTCGCTTTCTTCTTGGGCATGTGCAGTTATCTGGCTGTGTCGAAGACGGTGAAGACCTCGTTTGGCTTGGGCGTGGCGGTCACTTTTGTGTTGCTCATCACTGTGCCGGTCAACTATCTTATCGACAAATACCTTCTGCAGCCTGGCGCATTGGCATGGATCTCGCCCAAACTGGCCGATGTTGACCTTAGTTTTCTGAGCCTCATCCTTTTCATTGCTGTCATTGCGGCCATTGTGCAGATGGTTGAGATGGTGGTCGAGAAGTTCTCGCCGGCGCTGTACAACGCTTTGGGCATCTTCCTGCCCCTTATCGCTGTGAACTGTGCCGTGCTGGGCGGTTCGCTCTTCATGCAGCAGCGCGCCTATGCCAATATTGGTGAGGTCACCTGTTTCGCACTGGGTAGCGGTATCGGTTGGCTGCTGGCCATTGTTGGCATTGCCGCCATCCGCGAAAAACTTCGCTATTCGGCCATTCCGCCGGCGCTGAAAGGGGTGGGCATCACCTTTATCATCACCGGTCTGATGGGCATTGCCTTCATGTCGTTTATGGGAATAAAACTTTAACATCTGGGTTTGGATGATTCACGATGTTGTTGTTAAAGTAAAATTTCAATTGCCAATTCACAATTATCAACTTCCATGACACAAACAATCATTGCTTCATTGGTCATTTTTTTGACTGTCATACTTATCCTTGTCGTGCTGTTGTTGTTGCTCCGCGCCAAATTGATACCGCAGGGCAATGTCACCATCACCGTTAACGACGACAAGAAACTCACCGTTCCCACGGGTGGCTCGCTGATTTCCACTTTGGCCGAACAGCAGATTCACCTGCCTTCCGCCTGTGGCGGCAAGGGTTCGTGCGGACAGTGCCGCTGCCGTGTGCTGAAGGGGGGTGGCAGCATCCTTCCTACCGAGGTGGGCTTTTTCACCCGCAAGGAGATTCAGCAGGGATGGCGTCTGGGCTGCCAGACCAAGGTGAAGGAGGACATGAGTATCGCTGTCCCCGAGAGCATCCTGAGCATCAAAGAGTACGAATGTACCGTTATATCGAACCGCAATGTGGCCACTTTCATCAAAGAATTCAAGGTTCAGCTGCCTGCCGGCGAACACATGAATTTCTCGCCCGGAAGCTATGCCCAAATCAAGATTCCTACGTTCGAGTTGGACTACAACAGCTTTGACCGCAGTCTGATTGGCGACGAATACCTGCCTGCTTGGGAGAAAAACCACATGTTCGATCTCCATTGCTCGAACACGGAGCCCACAGTGCGCGCCTACTCTATGGCCAACTATCCCGATGAAGGCGACGTGTTCATGCTCACCGTGCGTATCGCCACACCTCCTTTCAAACCCGACCGTAGCGGCTTTATGCCGGTCAATCCGGGTATTGCTTCATCGTATATTTTCTCGCTGCGACCTGGCGACAAAGTGGTCATGTCAGGCCCCTATGGCGATTTCCACATCAACAATCTTGACGTGATAGAAAAAGAGGCAAATGCCATCGTCGAGGGAGGCGACCAGCAGTCGGTACCGCTCCGTGCGCAGGCACAAGAGATGATTTGGATCGGCGGTGGTGCCGGTATGGCTCCGCTGCGTGCGCAGATTATGCACATGACGCGCACGTTGCATTGCACAACGCGTCCGTTGCATTATTTCTATGGTGCCCGTGCATTGAACGAGGTCTTCTATCTGGACGATTTCCACCAGCTGGAAAAGGATTTCCCCAATTTCCATTTCCATTTGGCCTTGGACCGTCCCGACCCCGCAGCCGATGCTGCAGGTGTGCCTTACACCGCAGGATTCGTCCACAATGTGATGTACGATACCTACCTCAAGAATCATCCCGCCCCCGAGGATATCGAGTACTACATGTGCGGTCCCGGCCCCATGTCGAAGGCTGTTACCGCCATGCTTGAGAACCTTGGCGTTGAGCGCGAAAACATCCGCTTCGACGACTTCGGCGGCTGAAAAAGCAATCACCGAAACAACTCCCCGCCGACGCAGACCCCACCAGTCAGGCAAGAGTCATCTTCGTGAGTTTGCGCCAAGAGCAAAATCCCCACCGACGAAGCTCTGGGGTTTTTGAAAAACGAAATAAACAAAAGGCTTAGAAAAACCCCGAACACTGCTTCCGTTTCGCAAAATAGCGTTTCCTTTATGACGCGGATTTATTCCGCGTCTTTTTTATTCATGATCTTTGATTCTGTCAAAGTAACGATAAAATCGCGCTTCTGTGTTAGTTTGACCATTAATTTTGTCCATTACGTCACATATTCTGATATATCTACAAAAAACAAGAGCCAGTCAATCGACTGGCTCTTTATGTATAGATATTTCAAAGATGTATTTTCAGCGAAATTAATCGGGGAGGTCGTTGAGGAAACTCATGCCGCGGGTGATGGTGCCGTCCGCGTTGATGACGGTGCGGTTGGCATCGCTCATGGCAGAGTGGTTGACGTCGTAGTAGGCTTCTCCGCCCAATTGCTCCGTGGTCATCTCTTCAATCATGCGAGGGCCGTTGGGGTTGTTGTGAAGGAGCTCGTTCATGCGACGGATGCGTTCTGCTTTTGACTTGCAGGAGAGGTCGCTGTTCTCGTCGTTAGGCGTAAGGGCATTGGCGAGGTGTTGGTCGGCCATCTGTTCTTTCTCCTCGATGGTCTGGACGGAAGCGAATGGGCTAGCGGGAACGGTGTTGTCGAGCGCAGCAAATGGATCGTTGTTGCTCATTGCCGGTTCGGGCACCGGTTCGGGTGCGGGTTGCTGCTGCCAAGCCTGATTGGGCTCTTGTTTGCGTTCGCGTGGCATTACGCGGATTTCGTCGAGATAGGTGTTGCCGGAGACTGCCTGCTGGGGAGCGGGGGCAGCCTGCATTTCGGCTTCAACTTCTTCGAGTTCTTCTTCAGCGGGGGAGTCGAGCACGAAGGTGCGACGTTGGGCTGTGTTGGCTGGCGGAGTGAAGGGATCGTCGGCGGGAGTGGCCTGGCGCACAGCTTCGGTGACGACTTCGGCTGTTACGACCTGTGCAGAGGGCTGCTCAGCGTTTGCTGCAGGGGCAGCGACTTTGGCTTCGTCTTCGACGGGAGCGGGGGTCTCTTTGGTGGCGGGAGCGGGCTCCTGCGAATCCTTGGGCAGTGTGATGATGCGCTGACCGGGACGCTGTTCGAAACCAGTGGCGATGAGGGTTATGCGCAGTTCGTCATTGAGGCTGTCGTCCTCCGAGTTACCCCAGATGATGTTGGCTTCGTTGTTGCCGATGAGATCGGTGAGATAGTCGGTAACCTCGCCGATTTCGTCCATGGTAATCTGGTGAGTGGGGGAGTAGGAGAAATAAAGCAGAATGTTCTTGGCGCCACGGATGTCGTTGTCGTTGAGCAATACAGAGGTGGTAGCGCTTTCGATGGCCTGACGGGCGCGGTCGTCGCCACGACCTTCGCCTGCACCCATGAGGGCGGTACCGCTATTTTCCATGACGGTGTTGACATCGCGGAAGTCGATGTTGACGTAACCTGACACAGTAATGATTTCGGCGATGCCTTTGGCTGCAGTGAGGAGGACATCGTCGGCCTGGCTGAAGGCCATGTTGAAAGGAAGATTGCCACAGAGGTCGCGCAGTTTGTCGTTGTTGATGATAAGGATGGCGTCGACATGTTTGCGGAGCTCTTCGATGCCAGCGAGCGCTTGGGCGCGACGCACCTTGCCTTCGAAGGTGAATGGCATGGTGACGATGGCCACCACCAGGATATGGGGCACCATTTCGTCGTCCAGCTCGATGCTCTTGGCTATTTCGGCGATGACGGGAGCTGCACCGGTGCCGGTGCCGCCGCCCATACCGGCGGTGATGAAGAGCATCTGGGTGTCGTTGGAGATAGCCTCACGGATTTCGTCCTTGTGGTCAAGGGCGGCTTTGCGGGCGCGTTCGGGGACGTTGCCGGCACCGAGTTTGCCCAGTTCTATCTTGTTGGGCACAGGGCTGGCGCTGAGAGCCTTCGCATCGGTGTTGCAGACGATGAAGTCGACACCGTGGATGCCCTGTCGGAACATGTGGTTCACTGCATTGCCACCGCCGCCACCGACGCCGATGACTTTGATTTTGGCCGGCTGCTCGCGAACGGGTTCGAATTCCATAGTGGAGCTGCCGAGGCTGTTCAAGGTCTCATTGGTGGGATTGAAATCCATATTGATTAAATTTGTACTATCTTCCATTGTGCTTATTTCTGTGCAGGTTATTGTCTTTGAATTGTTTATATACTGACTGCGAGTGTATAAATCTTTTGTAAAAGTAGTGAATTCTAGAGTTTTGGCAAATAGGCGGGGTCATTTGTTTTCAACATAGTTATAAACTTTCGTCATTTTGACTCGCAGGCAATGGGTGAGATTCGTTGGATGTTAGTGTATTTTTGTTGATCTGTTCTATACGGAAGTGCTTTAAGAGTTGAATGGCACTCGAAACGGTTTCACTCTTCGCCTTCGTTCTTGATGGTGCTGTCGTTGAACACCTTGTTGAAGTAGGCTTCGATGGCGTTGGTGAATCCTTTGCCGAAACTCTTGTTGCGTTTGCTCTTTTTCTCACCCTTCTTGTCCTTGCCGCTCACCTGTTCAAAGTCGACGCTGGAAGTCTGAGGTTGTTCTGCTTCGTTGTAGCGTGCGAAGACGGTTTCATCGGGCATGGGAGGCATCTGGTCGAAGACGGGGGGCATGGTGTAGGTCTGCTCCTGGGCTGCTTCGGCTTCGGGTTCTTCGTTCGGAATGTCGGTGTTTTCGCGTTCCAGGTCCTCTTCGTGTTCAAGACCGTAGAGCACGAGGCCGATACCGGTGGCATACATGGTGTTGGAGAGTTCGGGGTCGCTCGATTTGTCGAGGTGCTCGTTGGGCAGTCCGATGCGGGTGTCGATGCCGGTGGTGAATTCGGTGAGTTCCTTGATGTGGCGCAACTGTGCACCGCCGCCGGTGAGGACGATGCCTGCGATGAGGTGCTTGTCGAGGTGAGATTGTTTGATTTCGTAATCTACCTGTTCGAGGATGGTCACCGTGCGGGCCTTGATGATGCCAGCGAGGGTGCGCATGCTGATTTCGCGGGCCTGCTGGTTGCGGATGCCAGGGATGGAGATGATGTCGTTTTCGCTGACATTCTGCGGGAGGCAGCTGCCGAACCGTGTCTTGAGTGTCTCGGCCTGATTTTTGAGAATCTTGCAGCCTTCCTTGACATCGAAGGTGATGGCATTGCCAGCCAGAGCGAGCACCGAAGTGTGACGGATGATGCCTTCGTGGAAGATGGCGATGTCGGTGGTGCCGCCGCCGATGTCGACCAGCGCGACGCCTGCATCTTTGTCGGCGTTATCGAGCACGGCAAGTGCTGAGGCGATGGGCTCCAGCACCACGCCCTTGATGACGAGTCCGGCACGTTCGACGCTGCTGTGGATGTTCAGCAGGTTCATGGTGTTGCCGGTGACGATGTGGAAGTTGGATTTGAGCTGCTTGCCGGCCACGCCTACCGGGTCGACATCGGGGCTCAATTCCTCACCGTCGACGACATAGTTCTGGGGAAAGATGTGGATGATTTCCTCACCGGGTCCGAGGAGGATGTTCCGCTGTTCGTCGATGAGGCGGTTTACATCTTCCTGTTCGATGAATTGGTGCTCGTTGGGGATGACGATGCTGCCCATGCTCTGGGTACTCTTGATGTGCTGACCGGCGATGCCGACGTAGACCTCGCGGACGGTGATACCGGCTTTTTCAGAGGCTTCCTCGACGGCTTTGGAGATGGATTCGGAGGTGCTCTTGATGTTCTTCACGACGCCACGCGCCACACCTGTCGACGGGCATTTGCCATAGCCGAGAATGATGACTTTGCCGTTTTCGCCCCGCTTGCCGATGAAGCAGGCAATCTTGGTGGTTCCGATGTCTAATCCGACGATGATGTCATTTTCTTTGTGTTCCATGGTGATTGGGTGTTATTGTTTTTTTCTTTTTTATTCGTGGAGTGATTGATGCTTGTTATGTGTCGATATGTTGGATGTCTTTTCGGCTTTTGTGGTGGCTCATTCTGCCCATGTGCAGACGACTTGTCCTTTGTACTTGAGGCTGATGGCGCTGTAGGCGTCCCATCCTACCTGGTTGATGCCTTGGTCGAAGAAAGCCCACAGGTTTTCGAATTTGGTTTGCAAGTGGGTGGTGTCGCCCACTTGGATGTAGAGTGAACTGACTTTGGGTACCAGATAGAGGTCGCCTTTTTCGTCGAGATAGACTTGGTCAAAGACATCGCCATATTTCGGATTGTCGAAGAGGAACGAGGAAAGTGTCCATATTTTTTGTAGCCCTTGCGGCCGCTGGTGGTTGGAGGTGTCGGTGAGTTGCAGCGAGCTGAGTTTTTTTACAGGAGCCTCTTTGAAGTCGCTGTTGCCGACCATGATGTTGCAGTAGTGCTGTGGCGCCAGTGGCATGCAGGTGCCCTCGCGCGAAAGGTAGAACTCGTTGCCTTGGTAGAACATGCGTACCACCGGAGTGTGTTGGATCACGTCCACCAGCACTTTGCCGCCGGAGGTCACTTCAACGGTCGCTTGGTCGATGTAGGGGTTCTTCTCCAGTGCGCTTTTGATGCCATCCTTGTCAATGTCCTTCACTTTGGTCTGATCGAACAGCGGGTAGTGGACATGGATCAGGCTGTCCACTTCGGCGGATGTGAGCAAGGTGGCCCCCGTTGTGGTGACATTGCATTCGAGCCCGCGCATGGTGGCGTTGCGTCGTATTAGGTGGACAACGACCACAATGACGACTAACAGAACCACTATTAATATGTTGCGTATTTTTGAGGACACTTTTTGTCGATTTGTTTTATGTTGATAGGACTTTGTTGCTAAAGATCATCATACATCTTGTATGGTACGATTGTTGTTGGTATGCGATTTGTGATGTTTTTGGTTGCAGCTGTTATTGGTCGGACAGATTTTCGCGGAGGCGGGCTTCGAGTTCGGGCACCAGCCGGTCAATATCGCCGGCACCCATTGTGACGACCACGTCGGGACAGAGCGCGATGACGAGGTCTGCCACTTGGTCGCGGCTGCAGAGGTATTTGTTCATGGAGTCGATTTTGCGGAGAATCATCCCTGAAGCGACACCAGGAATGGGACGTTCGCGTGCGGGGTAGATAGGCATGAGGATGATTTCGTCGAGCGGTTGGAGCGCTTCGGCGAACTGGTCGGCCAAATCGCGTGTGCGGGTGTAGAGATGGGGCTGGAAGATGCCCACCACTCGTTTGCCTGGGTAGAGGTATTTGATGGATTCGATAGTGGCGCTGATCTCTTTGGGATGGTGGGCGTAGTCGTCGATGTAGACGAGTTCTTTTTCGTGGATACGCACATCGAAGCGACGACGGATGCCGGCGAAGGTCTTCAATCCGTAGCGCAGCTGGTACTCGTCGAGTCCGCAGTGGAGCGCCACGGCGGCAGCGGCAACGGCATTCTCCACATTGTAGAGACATGATGCGGTGAGCTGAAGGTCGTAGATCACTTTTTCGGGGGTGCGGAGGTCGAAGAAAATGTTGCCGTTATAGTTTCGCACATTGATGGCGTAGTAGTCGGGTTCGATGGATCGGGCGGAGTAGCTGTACTGCTTGATTTCTTCGCCGATGTGCAGCAGGTGTCCGTGCGCTTCGTCGTGGTTGTGCTCGTTTTCGTGGTCTTCGTGACCCTCGTGCTCGTCGTCATGGTGGTGTCCATGGTTGGCCGAGAGGCCTTCTTTCAGGAATATGGCCCCCTTGCTATTGGTCTGGTTGGCGTATTGTTCGAAAGCTTCTATCAGTTTTTCGTGGGTGCCGTAGATGTCCAGATGGTCGGGGTCGGTGGCGGTGATGACAGAATAGTAGGGGTGGAGTTGGAGGAAGGAGCGGTCGTATTCGTCGGCTTCGACAACCACATATTCACTGTCGTTGTTCACCAGCAGGTTGCTGTCGAAGTTTTTGGCGATGCCGCCCAGAAATGCGCTGCAACCGATGTCGGTCTTGCTGAGCAGATAGGCAATCATGGCCGACGTGGTGGTCTTGCCGTGCGAACCGGCGACGGCGATGCAACGTTTGCCGCGTGTCAGTTCGCCGAGTACCTGCGACCGTTTCTTCATGGGGATGCCGCTCTGCAGCAGGTGTTGGAATTCGAGCGTCTCTATGGGGACTGCGGGGGTGTAGATCACCAGGTCGATGTCGTCCGGAATGCGCTCGGGGTTGTCGTCGTAGTGTATATCGATGCCTTCGGCATGCAGTTGCTGCGTGAGAGGACTCTCCGTACGGTCGTATCCGCTCACGCTATGTCCGCTCTGCTTGAAGAATCGCGCCAACGCGCTCATTCCTATGCCTCCGATGCCTAAAAAGTAGTATTTCATTGGGGTGTATGCTTATTGTCAGTATTCAGGATAAGGTTTACAACAGTTTCTCCATCTCTTTCACGATATGGGCGGCGGCGTTGCGATGCGACATTTGGTGAATGTTGGTCTTCATCGTGGCCTGACGTTGCTTGTCGTCGAGAAGTTCTTTCAGCAGGGGCAGCCCTTTTTCGTGACAGTCGTGGTCGGAAACCATCAGTGCGGCGCCTTTGTTGACCAGCGCCATTGCGTTTTTGGTCTGGTGGTCTTCTGCCACATTGGGTGAGGGGATGAGGATGACCGGCTTGGCCGAAGCGCAGAGTTCGGAGATGGCGATGGCTCCGGCGCGCGAGATGACCACATCGGCAGCGGCATAGGCCATTTCCATTCGGCTGATGAACTGGTGCACTTTGACCCAAGGTTCGGCTTCGGCATCCTTAACACGCTGGATGGCCTCTTCATACATCCACTTGCCTGTTTGCCAGATGATCTGGATGTCGTTCTGCTTGAAGAAGTCCAAATGGTCGATAATCATTTTGTTGATGGAGCGGGCGCCGAGACTACCGCCAACAGAGAGCACCGTCGGGCGATGGTCGCTCAGCATGAAGTATTCCTGTCCTTCCTGCTGCGGAATGTCCATCTCTTCGATTACCGAACGGACCGGATTGCCGGTGACGACAATCTTTTCGGCGGGGAAAAAGCGTTCCATGCCTTCGTAGGCTACACAGATGGTGCGAGCTTTCTTTGCCAGCATCTTGTTGGTCAGGCCGGGGAACGAGTTCTGCTCCTGCAACAAGGTGGGGAAGCCCAGACGGGCAGCCATTTTGAGGGTGGGGGCGCTGGCATAGCCGCCCACTCCGACCACTATGTCGGGTTGGAAGTCCAACAGGATTTTTTTCACCAATCGTTGGCTTTTGATCATCTTGAACGGGAGGGCCAAGTTCTTCAAGGTCAGCCGCCGTTGCAGACCGACGATGGGCAAAGCCTTGATGGGGTATCCGGCAGCGGGCACTTTTTCCATCTCCATACGACCTTCGGCGCCGACAAAGAGGATATCGGCATCGGGGTGCTGCTGTTTGACAGCGTTGGCTATGGCTATGGCGGGGAAAATGTGTCCTCCAGTCCCGCCTCCGCTTATGATTACTTTCATGATGTTGTTTTTGGGTCGTTATTATGTTGTTCTATTCGTGGTATTGTTCGTTCTCGTTAGCTTTCTTATTCTTCTATTTCTTTGATTTTCATTGTAAGCCGTTCTTGTTCTTCGATCAGGTCGTTTTCCTCTTTGGTGTCGGGTCCGTTGTTTTCTCCTGACGTGGTTTTACGATTGGCTCCCGCAGTTTGGTTCACGTCGTGTGCCACCGATTGGATGATGCCCAACGCCAAGCCCATGCAGAGGTAGGCGGTGCCGCCCGAGCTGACGAAGGGCAGCGTCTGTCCTGTGACGGGCAGTGCTCCTACCGAAACGCCCATGTGGATGGCTGCCTGCAGGAATATCAGCGTTCCCAGACCTGCCACCGTCATGCTGCCAAAGGTGCCCCTGCACTGCCAAGCGATGCGGATGCAACGCAGGTAGAGGAAGGCGTAGAGCAGAAACACCAGTATGCCGCCCAGCATGCCCGACTCTTCCATAATGATGGCGTAGATAAGGTCGTTGTGGGCTTGTGTCATCAGACGGGCCTGCACTGTAGAACCGATGCCCACCCCCATGAATTTGCCCGAAGCAACCGCCATGCGGGCCATTGATTCCTGTGTCAGTTCGTCCTCGTCGAAGTGCAACCAGTTGTCGATGCGGCTGGTCCATGTTGACGAGCGAGCCAACGGGCCGAAGTCCATCTTGGCGCCGACCAGAATGCCCAGCGTTCCGAGGATGGCCAGTACCAGAATTGTTTTGCGCCAGTAGCCCACATTGATGGGTGCCAGTCTCAGCATGGCGAAGCAGACGATGCCGATGATGAGAGCTGTTGAAAGGTTGTCGGGCAGGATGAGGCCGGTGACGATGAATACGGGTATCAGCACGTTGCGGAAGGTCTTCCATTCGTGAAGGGTCTCTTTTTCCAGTGCCAACAGACGTGCCAGATAGACAATGATGATGATTTTGGCCAGTTCGGAGGGTTGGAATTGGTTGATGACGGGCAGGTAGATCCAACGGTTGGTGCCCGAGCCCGGGGTGCTCTCCTTGTGGCCCAACACCATCACGGCGACCAGCAGTCCGACCGATAGCAGATAGCCGAACCAGGAGAGCGAGGCATAGCGACGGTAGTTGATGTTGGAGAGCGCTATCACCACCACAAATGTTGTCGCCACAAAGGCCAGATGTTTGATGAAGGCCCTTTCGGGTGTGCTGTGGGTGATGATGGCGGTGTAGCCGATAGAGCTGTAGACGGCAATCAGCGAGATGATGGCCAGACAGATGAATATGACCCAAATAGCCATATCCCCCTTGAAGGGGTTGAGCAGTTTGCGGTGGAGAGGTATGCTGTTCTTGGCCATGATAGACGGTTGTTGTAGCGGTGGAACGACAGGGGGATTAGAGTTCGTTGACTTCGTGCTTGAAGGTGTCGCCTTGCTCGTCGTAGGATACACCGTTTTCGACAGCCGGCGAGAAGAGAATCTTCACATTCTCCATGTGGCTGTAGAAGGCTTTGTTGACAGCCTCGCCGATGGTGGCGGTTGGGACAATCTGGCTGACCAGGTCGCCAAACACTGTCTGATAGAGGGTGCAGTCGCCTACGGTGACGATCATCTTGACTTTTTTCTCCACGAGGGTGCGGAGCCGTTTGAAGTTGGCTGCCATGTTGGGGCTGTTGATGGCGCCATTTGCAATCCAGACCACATCGCCTTCGATGGTTTCGAGGGCGTACCAGGTGGAGAGGGTGCTGCGGCTGGCAGCGTCGTCGACGAAGGAGATGCCTTTGATGCGGGCCACGAATTCCAGTTTGTGGCGCATCTCATCAATCAGGTTGAAGCATTCTTTCAATTGGCTGTTGCGCAGTTTTTTCAGTTTTGCGCTGTCGATTCCGGCCAAACCGGTGTGGATTTTTTCACGTCCTTGTGTTGCTAACGATTCGAACATATTTCAAAGATTTTTTTTGTTTCGGTATATATGGTTTGTTTTTTTATCTCAGTTTCAGTGTCACGATGCTGATGATGGCCAGCACGATGCCTATCAGATAGAATCGGATGACGATTTTCTCTTCTTTGATGCCTTTCTTTTGATAGTGGTGGTGGAGCGGAGCCATGAGGAAGATGCGCCGTCCTTCGCCATACTTTTTGCGCGTGTATTTGAAGTAGGTGGTCTGCATGAGCACCGAAATATCCTCGATGACGAAGATTCCGCACAGGATGGGGATGAGCAGCTCTTTGCGGATGAGCAGTGCGAAGACAGCGATGATACCCCCCAAGGGAAGAGATCCGGTGTCGCCCATGAAGATTTCGGCAGGATGCGTGTTGTACCAAAGGAAGCCCAAGGTGGCACCGACAAAGGCAGTGATGAAGATTGCTAATTCGCCGATGTTTGGCAGGAACATGATGTTCAGGTAGTTGGAGAAGATGATGTTGCCCGACACCCAAGCCAGGATGGCCAGTGTCGAGCCGATGATGGCCGATGTGCCGGTGGCCAGTCCGTCGATGCCGTCGGTCAGGTTGGCGGCGTTGGAGGTGGCTGTGACCACGAAGATAACGATGATCACATAGAGCAGCCATACCCAGTGCTTGGCCCAGTCGCCCATCCAGGTGATGATTTTCGCATAGTCAAGTTCGTTGTTCTTGACGAAGGGGATGGTGGTCTTGGTTGATTTTACGGGATCTTTCGAGAACTCCGTCTTGGCGCGATTGTAGTTGTCGTTGATGTTGACATTATGGGTGGCCACATAGCTCTCCACCGACTGTTTCTCCTTGATGGTGATGTCCGGGTGGTACATGATGAGCAAACCTACGGCTAGTCCGAGAATCACCTGGCCGATGATTTTGTATTTGCCTTTCAGACCCTCTTTGTTTTTGCGGAACACCTTGATGTAGTCGTCAAGAAATCCCAGGAGTCCCAACCAGATGGTGGTGCCCAGCATGATGAGCACATAGATATTGTCCAGCTTGGCGAAGAGCAGTGTGGGGATGATGATGGCAGCCAGAATCAGCAGTCCGCCCATGGTGGGGGTGCCCTCTTTCTCCTTCTGTCCTTCCAAGTTGAGGTCGCGGACCAGTTCGCCGATTTGTTTGCGGCGCAGCCATTTGATGAAAGGCTTTCCGAAGATGAGCATGATGATCAGCGAGGTGATCACCGACATGGCCGCACGGAACGAGATGTACTGGAATACACCCGCTCCGGGGAAATTGAATGCTTTGTCGAGCCAAGTGAAGAAGTAGTATAGCATGTCTTTGTTGTGTGTGGTTGTATGTTATTGAATGGTGTTTTTTTTTGAAAGGCAGATGTCGGTTTGAGGTTTAGAGCAGTTTTTTCAGTTCTTCGGTGTCGTCGAAATGATGTCGAACGCCATTGATTTCCTGATAGGTTTCGTGACCTTTGCCCGCCACCAGTATGATGTCGCCCTCGTGTGCGATGAGGGTGGCGGTTTTGATGGCCTGCCGACGGTCGGTGATACGGACGGTGTTGGAACGTTGTTCGGGCGACAGTCCCTGTTCCATGGCGTCGAGGATGGTGTCAGGGTCTTCGGTGCGCGGATTGTCGGATGTCAGGATAAGATGGTCGGATCCTTCGGCTGCGATGCGCGCCATGATGGGGCGTTTCAGCGGGTCGCGGTCGCCGCCGCAGCCCACCACGGTAATAAGGCTCTGCTGTGACTGCCGCACCTCGTTGATGGTGTCGATGACATTCTTCAGTGCATCGGGGGTGTGGGCGTAGTCGACGATGGCGGTGACACCTTTGGAGTGGAAGTACTGGAAGCGTCCTGGAGCTGCATGGAGGGCGGAAGCCAGACGCAGAGTTTCGTCGGGGTCGGCACCGCAGAGTAGCGCGGCTGCCACAATGGCTGTGATGTTGTAGGCATTGAAACGACCCACCAAGGGGGTCCAGAATTCCTTGTTAAAGCTGCGTCCTTCCAGACTGCAGTTCAAAGCTATCTGTTGCCCATGGATGGTGCTTTCGATGACTTTGGATCGGAAATCGGCCATGGTCTGCAGACTGTAGGTGTGGATGTGGGCCGGGCAGTTCTGCACCATCACCATACCGTTCTTGTCGTCGATGTTGGTCAGTGCAAATGCGTCGGGTGTCAGTTGGTCGAAGAGCGCTTTTTTGGCCGCAATGTAGTTGGCCATGGTCTTGTGGAAGTCCAGGTGGTCATGGGTGATGTTGCTGAAGATGGCGCCTGCGAAGTGCAGTCCGGCGATGCGGTTTTGGACGATGGAGTGCGAACTCACCTCCATGAAACAGTATTCGCAACCCTGTTCCACCATTTGAGCCATCAGTTCGTTGAGGGCGATGGCGTCGGGGGTGGTGTGAGTGGCGGGGAACTCCTGTTCATCGATACGGTTCACGATGGTGGAGAAGAGTCCGGTGTGGTGTCCCAAAGCGCGAAACAGTCGGTGGAGCATGGTGACCGTGGTGGTCTTGCCGTTGGTGCCGGTGATGCCCACCAGTTTCATATGGCGGCTGGGGTTGCCGTAGAAGTTGCTTGCAGCAATGCCCAGTGCGCAGTCGGCGTTGCTCACTTGCAAGAAGAGCACACCTGCGGACTGTTCGGTGGGCAGCTCCTGGCAGATGATGGCTGTCGCGCCCAGGTTGATGGCATCGGCAATGAAGGCATGCCCATCGACATGGGTCCCTTTCTGAGCCACGAAGAGGGTGCCTTGCTGCACCTTGCGCGAATCGAAGGCTATCGATGCTATTTCGACGGTTTCCAGAACCTTGCGGTCACGTTCGATTCCTTCGGACCAGATGCTGCAGTCGATTCCTTCTATGATTTTATATAGTTTCATTATTATATTGTTTCTTTGTTGTTGTGTTCTTTCTATTGCGATTTGTTGTTTAGTGGCTTTTCAGTTTCAGGTGTACTTTGGTGCCCTGGGTGATGGGGGTTCTGCCTCGAGGTTCCTGAGAGTAGACTTTCCCGAAGCCTTCGAAGGTGACATCCAATCCCACGCTTCTACAGAGCAGCAAGGCGTCCTTGATGGTCATCCCGTAGCAATTGGGCACCTGGTTGACGGGCACATGGTAGTCGATGTAGGCGGCCGGTTGGTCGATGCTGTCGACGGCATCGCGGAAGGTGCACCAGAGTGTCTGATGGGTGATATTGCTGTAGTTCAGACCCAGCCGTTTGTGGACCCTTCGCACATCGGTTTGAGGTGCTTTGCTGATGGTAGGCAGCAGGTAGTGCTGGGTGTTGGCTCTTTTTTTCTGACGTAGTTCGGCCAGTTTTTTGACGGTGGGGCGGCAGTCCAGCTCCTTGTCGAGCGACACCACGCAGTCGGCTATTTCGAGGAACACAGGAGCGGCGTCGCGTCCGAAGCGGCTCACGTCGCGCAACAGGACCAGGCAGGTGTATTTCGGTTTGTCGGCCGG
Source organism: uncultured Bacteroidota bacterium (assembly GCA_902793295.1). Lineage (GTDB taxonomy): Bacteria > Bacteroidota > Bacteroidia > Bacteroidales > P3 > Colimorpha. Next base: position 62,546 of record CADBDA010000008.1, on the reverse strand, counting down.
GAAGAAACCAACGAAAGTGGCATTGCTGGTGGGGGCGCCGGGTGCTGTCTCGGCTGTACCCGTCTTGCCGGCAATGGTGTAGGTGTTGTTCTTGATGTTGTCGCCGGTGCCGCCTTCCACCACGCCCACAAGCAGGTCGCGCAGTGTTTCGGCCGTTTCGGGCGAACAGATATGTTCGTTGATGACGCTTATAGGCAGAGCCTCCTCCTTGCCGTTGCGTATCACGGCGCGGCAGAAGCGAGGCTTCACCATGCGACCCTTGTTGGCCAAAGCGTTGTAGAATGTGGCCATTCGAAGTGGCGACACCGAGCTGGTGTAGCCGTAGCAGAAACGCAGGAAGTCGTTGTTGTAGCGCAAGCGGGTGATGCGGCTCTTGTTTTCGGGGCCGCGCAAGTCGACGTTGATGTTGTCGTAGGGGAAGATGCGCTTCACCTGGTTCAGCAGGCTGTCGCGGCGATCTCTGTAATTGTCCCAAGCCAGTTGGCAGAAGGCCACATTCGATGAGACGGCCACCGCCTTCCACAGCGGGTAGGTGTCGTTGGGCAGGCCATGGTCGATGACTTCCTTACTGTCGGCGGTGAAATGTTTGCTTCCCACGGGCAGAGGCATGGCGGTGTCGAGCGTCACCGTCGGGTCGTTGTACATGGCAGTGAGCAACACCGGTTTAAAGATGGACCCCGGTTCGTAGAGGTCGGAGAGTGCCACGTTGCGGTTGGGCGATTCGATGTAGTTGCCCATGGTGTCGAGCACCAGGCTGGAGCAAACCAGTACATTGCCTGTCTCCACCTCGATGAGGATGGCGCATCCGGCCGTGCCGCCCAGCTTGCGCAGGGTCTTGTCGAGCGAGTAGTGGGCTATGTCTTGGAGGCGTGTGTCGATGGTTGCCACGATATCCAGGCCGTCCACCACGGGATGGCCGGGGATGGAGTCTGTGACCACCTTGTCGCTTTCGGAAGCGCTGATGTTGGTGTTGCGGCTGACGGGAATCCACGAGCCGCGTGTCAGTCGTCGGCAGAGGATGAGACCATCCTGTCCACGCAGTATGGAGTCGTAGTAGCCTTCCAGACCTGTGTATCCTTTGCGTTCGCCGCGGGGGAACCCGATGACGCATTCGCCCATGTTGCCGTAGGTATGGAAGCGCTTGTTGTGGATGACCGACTGACCACCGACATATTTCACCACGCCCTTAGACCATCCGGGATATTTGCAGATGCGGTCCCAGTCGGAATAGGGGACATGGGTGGCGATGCGGATGCAACCGCCGCGTTTGGTCTTTTTACGTTCCTTGTCGATCTTGTTGCGGAATGCGCTGACCGACGAGTCGGGGAAGGCCTCGTGAAGGATGAAGCAGACTGAGTCGAGGTATTTGGTGTAGTTGGTGTCGTGGATAGGGGTGAAGAGGATAGTGTCTCCATGCTTGTCTTTGAGAACCACACCGTTCTTGTCCTTCAGCGGCCGTATGCTGAAATCCAGATAGAGGTCGCATTCGGGCACCGTAGTAGCCAGAATCTTGCCGTCCGACGAGTAGATGTCGCCGCGGTGGGCTGGCTGCTCTATGTAGTTCATGGTGCGTGTTTCGGCCTTTTTGCGCCACATGTTGCCATCCACCCATATTACCTTGATGCTGGACCATAGGATGGCCAAGCCGAATCCCAGCACCAGGATTAGGTAGAGAAGTATCATTTTCGCACGGGGCGATGTGTGGTCGCGTTTCATTATGATAATATGTAATATTTATTCTTTTACAATAATTCTGATTTCGTAAGGAGGTCCGGCCACAAGTCCCACACCGATGGTGTCGAGGTCGCGGTCGATACGTGAGATACGGATGGACTCCTGGTATTGTTTCTGCATTTGTACCCGTTGCTCGCGCAGGTAGCTGGCCTGTTTTTCCAGCCGGCTCTTTTCTTTGTTGAGGTGTTCCACGCGGTAGCGGATGGCAACCATCACCAGGCAGAATAACAGAATAAGCAGCAGCAGCGGAATCTGCTGCAGCACGGTGCGCGACTTCAGCATGTCGCCGCCCAGCACCGAAGCTATTCTGTTTTTCTTGTTGTCCGTTTTTTTGCCCATGATGGATATGTGGTTTATATGGTCTGATGTGTTGTCTCGTTGTTGTCTCTCTTTTCGGCGATGCGCAGTTTGGCGCTGCGGGCCCTGTTGTTATGTGCCAGTTCGTCGTCCGTTGCCGTGATGGGTTTGCGGTTGACGGGTGCCAGCGGTGCCAGGGGGTTGCCGAAGAAGTCTTTCTCAATGGTGCCTTCGAAGTTGCCCGCCCTGAAGTAGTTCTTCACCAGGCGGTCTTCGATGGAGTGGTAGGCCATCACGCAGATGCGGCCGCCGGGGACGAGCAGATCGGTGGCTTGTTGCAGCAATTGGCGCAGTGCCTCCAGTTCGCCGTTCACCTCGATGCGGAGCGCCTGGAAAATCATGGCCAGAAATTTGTTTTCGCGGTTGCGTGGCAGGTGGCGGCTTACAGCCTCGCGCAGTGCCGAGGTGGTGTCGATGGGCGCTTGGCTGCGGGCTGAGACGATGGCGTGAGCCAATGCGCCGGCGTTGGGCAGCTCGCCGTAGAGTGAGAGCAGGCGGGCCAGTTCCGGTTCGTCGGCGTTGTTCACCAGATCGGCGGCGGTGGTGCCGCTGCGGCGGTCCATGCGCAGATCGAGCGGGCCGTCGAAGCGGGTGGAGAAGCCACGTTCGGCAACGTCGAACTGGTGGGAGGAGACCCCCAAGTCGGCCAGCAGTCCGTCGATGCGTCGCACGCCATAGAGACGCAGGAAGTTGCGCAAATGTTTGAAGTTTTCGTTGATGAGGGTGAACCGTGGGTCGTCGATGCTGTTTGCCAGCGCGTCGGCATCTTGGTCGAATGCGTAGAGGCGACCTTCGTCGCCCAGTCGCTGCAATATGGCTCTGGAGTGACCGCCGCCGCCGAAGGTGACGTCCACATAGATGCCGTCGGGGCGGATGTTCAGACCGTCCAGACAAGGCTCGAGCATCACCGGCAGGTGGTAAGCGGTGGGCGCGGGGTTCGGGGTTTCAACAGTTGGGTTCATCGTGCAGCGTTACGTTTCTGAATAGTCACAATTCAGAACGGGACGGATGCGGCTTGGATGGATGGGCGTGAAGCCCATCGAGTTACTCGGCGGGTTGGGGGTTGTTGTGACCCAAACGTTTGTCGATGCGGGCTACCAAGTCGGTCTCCTCCTCGTTCATGCGGCGATAGGTGTCGTAGTCCCAAATTTCGATGAATTTGCCGGTCGACTGTAGAACCAGGTCTTTAGACTTCTTGATGCGGTCGCGCTGTTCGTTGGGGATGACGATTCGGTCATTGGAGTCCATTTCGACAACATTGCCTGCGCTCAGTTTGCGCAGCAGTTTGCGGTCTTCGATGGCGTAGGGGTTGAGTTCTTTTTGGAGTTGTGCTATTTCCGCTTCAAAGCAATCGTAGGGCCAGAGTTCCAAACACTCGGCATAGATGCTGGGACGGATGACAAAACGGCAGTCCGAGCTCTCCAATTGGCGTTTTAGCGCAATTGGGAACTTGAAGCGACCGTTCGTGTCAAGCTTACAGTACTCTATACCAAGTAGTAACGACATTATTGCCTAAATTGTTTCAAAGTGTAAAAATACAACATTTTTTCCAAAAATAACCTACAATTTCCATAGATTGTTGAAAAGTTCCATTTAAAATACTTTCACTTCCATTTAACGTAAAAAAAACAATAAGGTTTCAATGATTTAAAATTATGTTGTATTATTATGAAAATCAATAAAATAAACTTTTGTATTTGCTGCCAGATGAGCCGTTATGAAGTCGCTGGAAAAAATTGGAAGCCGATGGAACCTGTTGATAAGTTTTTTTTCAAGGGAGGGTGAGGATGGGAAATCGGATTTGTGGCGATGGAGCGTTTGGAATGTGAGAAAAGAGAACTTTTTTGGCTGAAAGAAAGGAAAAATGCGTTAAATTTTGTAGATTTGCAGACGCATTGTTTCTTTATGTTATAGTATAAAATAATGTTTGTCAATAAATTACTAACTAAATACATATACAAAATGAAAATCAAATCCATTGTAATGGCCCTTGCACTGCTGATTGCGCTTCCCGGTGTGGTCAAAGCCGACGAGGGTATGTGGCTTCTCTCACTGCTGGGCAAGAATTATGCCGACATGCAGAAAGCCGGTTTCAAACTCACTCCTGAGGAAATCTATAGTGTTAACCAGAACTGCATCAAGGATGCCATTGTCGGACTGGGCAATGAAGGCAGTCCCTTCTGGCATTTCTGCACCGGCGAGATCATCTCCGACCAGGGTCTGATGTCGACCAACCACCACTGCGGTTATGGCAAACTGCAGGAACATTCCACCGTGGCGCACGACTACCTGCGCGATGGCTTCTGGGCTTATTCCAAGGACCAGGAGCTGCCCAACCCCGGTCTTACCGCCTCCATCCTGGTTCGTATGGAAGACGTCACGGACCAGGTGAAATCGGCTCTCTCCGATGACATGAGCGAATCGGAACGTGCACGTGCCGTCAAAGAGGTGTGCGACCGCATCGCCAAGAAAGCCGTCGAAGGTACCATCTATGATGCTCAGGTCAAGCCGATGTTCAATGGCAACCAGTACTTCCTCTTTGTCCACGTCATCTATAAAGATGTCCGTCTGGTGGGTGCACCTCCGTCGTCGATGGGCAAATTTGGTGGCGACACCGACAACTGGTCGTGGCCGCGCCACACCTGCGACTTCTCCATGTTCCGCATCTACACTGGCCCCGACGGTAACCCCGCCGAATATTCCGAGAACAATATTCCCCTCAAGCCGAAGCACTTCCTGCCGGTCAGCAACCGCGAACTGAAGGACGGCGACTTCGCCATGGTGATGGGTTTCCCCGGCACCACCGACCACTTCCTGACCTCCTATGGTTTGGAAGAGACGATGAATATCACCAACAAACTTCGCTACGAGATCCGCACTGTCAAAATCAACATCCTTCGCGAAGAGATGGCTGCTAGCCAGGAAACCAAGATCAAATACGCCTCGAAGTATGCTAGCTGCTCCAACTACTGGAAGTACAGCAACGAGCAGAACAAGGCCCTCAAGAACCTGAACACCATGGGCGTGAAGCGCGAGGTGGAACAGGAATACATCGCTTGGGCACAGGGTAAAAACCCGAAGTATGCCAATGCATTGTCGCTCATTAAGAAGGGCTATGCCGACCGTGCACCCTACAAGGCTGCCAGTACCTATATTGTCGAGGGTCTTATCTCCGGCCCCGAACTCCCGTGGCATTCCTTCCGTTTGGGACGTACGCTGGCTTTGGCCAATGACCCCCGTCATGCTGATGTAAAAGATCAGATTATCGCCGAACTGCAGGCTGACTGCGCTGAGTTCTACAAGGACTACAATCCCGACACCGAGAAACGTCTCATGGCCGCCTTGTTCCAGTATGTCTACCAGCACATGGAGATGCAGTACATGCCTGAATTCCTGATCAATGCTGATAAGAAATATAAGGGCGACTTCACCAAGTATGTGGAAGACCTCTTCAAAAAATCGGCTTTCGGCACCTACGAGAGCTGTAAGAAATTCCTGGAGAAACCCGACATGAAACGTCTGGAGAAAGACCCCATCTACCTTGCCGGTGAGGAAATCTACGAAAAATATGTTGAGGTCAACAGCAAGGTCTCGAAAGAGTCGAGCGACGGCTTAGAGCGCGGCATCCGTGACTTCACCGACGGTATTCTGCAGATCAACAAAAATCGCAAACTGATGAGCCCCGACGCCAATTCGACTATTCGTCTGACCTACGGCAACGTGAAGGCCTATGATCCCAGGGATGCTGTCTCCTATAGCTTCTACACCACACTGAAGGGCGTCATGGAGAAAGAAGATCCCACCAGCAGCGAGTTTATGGTTCCCGAACGTCTGAAGACGCTCTACAACAATAAGGATTTCGGTCCCTATGCCAACAGCAAGGGCGAACTGGTCACCTGCTTTGTCACCAACAACGACATCACCGGCGGCAACAGCGGTAGCCCTGTGTTGGATGCCGAAGGCAATCTCATCGGTCTGGCATTTGACGGCAACAGCGAAGCCATGTCGGGCGACATCGATTTCGAAGAGAACCTGCAGCGCTGCATCTGCCTTGACAGCCGTTACTTCCTCTGGGTTATCGACAAGTATGCCGGTGCCAAGAACCTTATTGAAGAGATGACGATTGTCAAATAAGAGATAAAAATAGCAGGCTTTTGCCTGACTTTGTCCAAAAAGGAGTGGGGCTGTCGTGTGTGACAGCCCCACTCCTTTTTTTGGATAAACGGATGATTGCTTCTGCAGCCCTCCCCTCACTTTCAAAAATTTAGGGACCTTATGGGCTTTTGGGTACTAGCGCAGTTGCCAAAAGGCGACTGATGCTGCTGCGGCGACGTTGAGCGAGTCGACCCCGTTTTGCATTGGAATGATGACGGCATCGTCGCAGCTCTCGATGACTTCGTCTGTCAGTCCGTCGCCTTCGGTGCCCATCACGATAGCCAGGCGCTCACAATGTTGCAGTTTCGGGTGGTCGATGGGAATGGCCTTGTCTGTCAGTGCCAATGCCACGGTGTGGAACCCCAGGTTGTGAAGCCGGTCGATGGCCTTTGTGGGCCAGTCGCCAGGGGTCAGATATGTCCAAGGCATTTGGAAAATGGTACCCATGCTGACGCGTACGCTTCGACGATTCAGCGGGTCGCTGCAGGTGGGGGTGAGCAGCAAGGCGTCGATACCCAAGGCGGTGGCGGCGCGGAAGATGGCACCAGTATTGGTCGAGTTAACCACATTGTCCATCACCGCAATGCGACGTTTGCCCGTGCAGATGGCTTCGGGTTCGGGCAGCAGGGGGCGCCGCATGGCGGCCAGCACACCACGGGTCAGCTCGTAGCCCGTTAGTGATGCCAGTGTCTCTCGTGTGGCTGTGTAGACGGGAATGCGTTCTGCCTCAGGGTGGGGGAGTGCCCCTAGCAAGGCTTCCACCTGGTCCAGATGCTTCTCTTCCGAGAGGAATGAAAGAGGCCGGTGCCCGTGGTCAAGGGCGATGCGGATCACTTTCAAGCTTTCGGCAATAAAAATGCCCTTCTGGGGCTCCAGGCGGTTGCGCAGCTGCGCTTCGGTGAGGTGCGCATAAGGCACCAGTTCGGGATGGTCGATGCTGTCAATATGAATGATATTCATTGTCTTTTGTCGTTGTTGGATGGCCGAAAAGCTGTCGGTTTGGGGATGCAAAAATACATTTTTTTTGTTTTAAGCGTCGATGCTAGTGGTAAAAAAGTATTGCACGGGAGACATACTAATTTCGAATGTCGCTACGTTATTCCCATTTTAAACGAACAACAATGAAGATACGATACGGAAAATATGCCAGCCCCTTGGCAGCGTTGTGCAACATTCTGTTGGTCTACTTGGTCTATTTCATCTGCCGCGTGGCCTTTGTGTGGGAGAACTGGAACCTTTATGCCGATGGTTGGAACGACCTGTCGCTGTGGCGGCTCTTTGCCGGCGGATTGCGGTTCGACACGGCCGCCATCTGCTATACCAACATCCTTTACGCCCTGTTGATGTTCCTGCCCCTGAAGGTGCGTGATCGAGACTGGTGGCAGACAATGTGCAGATGGATTTTCGTGGTGGTGAACAGCCTGGCGGTGGTGATCAACCTCAGCGACTCGGTCTATTCGCAATACACCGGCCGTCGCACCACCAATACCTTCTTCCGCGAATTCAGCAATGACGGCAATTTGGGAACCATCTTCTTCACCGAGCTCATTAACCACTGGTATCTGGTGCTTGTGGGCGCCTTGCTGATTGCCCTGCTGTGGTTCTGCTATGTGCGCATTGGCAAGCCTGCCGATGTCGAGCATCCCGTCACCGATAGCCGTCAGGGCGGCGCCTGGCGTTACTATGGTCTCAGCAGTCTGATGTGCCTTTTGCTGTTGGCCGCCACTGTGGTGGGCATTCGTGGCGGCCTCATGTTCCGTCCCCTCTCCATCAGCTATGCCAACCAGTATGTGAACCGTCCTGAAGAATACAATATTGTGCTCAACACCCCCTACACCCTGATTCGCACTCTTGGCAAGACCACTTACAAAGACCCCCACTATATGCCTGACGATGAGATGGAGCGCCTCTACACCCCGCTCCACCTGCCGCTTTCAGACGCCGACAGCACTATGCACAAGAAGAATGTCGTGATACTGATTGTCGAAAGTTTCGGTCAGGAGTATTTCGGATTCCACAATAAGGATCTGGAACCCGGTTATACGGGCTACACCCCCTTCCTCGACTCGCTGATAGGCCAGTCGCTGACTTGGCAGAACACCTTCGCCAACGGTCGCAAGAGTATCGATGCCACGCCGGCGCTGCTGGCCGGCATACCCATGTTTGTCGAGCCTTTCTTCTTTTCCGGATATTCGCTCAACAAGTTGGATGGTGTTGCCACCCTGCTGAACCGTGAAGGCTACACGTCGGCCTTCTTCCACGGCGCCACCAACGGCTCGATGAATTTCGAATCGTTTGCGCGCACCGTGGGTTTCCAGACCTACTACGGACGCACCGAATATGAGGCCGATCCGCGCTACGGCGGCGCTGCCGATTTTGACGGCACCTGGGCCATTTGGGACGAACCCTTCCTGCAATACTATGTCGACAAGATGAACGACTTGCCGGAACCTTTCCTCACGGCCGTATTCACCGCCACCTCGCACCATCCTTTCCATATCCCCGAAAACTACAGCAGCATTTATCCCGAGGAGGCGCTGCCCATCCACAAGTGTATCCGTTACACCGACCATGCCCTGCGTCGCTTTTTCGAGTCGGCCAGCCAGCAACCGTGGTTCAAAAACACCATTTTCGTCTTCTCGGCCGACCATACCAACAAGTCCAATCACGACCTTTACCGTACCGCCATGGGCGCCTACCGTGTGCCTATCTTCATCTACGACCCCTCGGGTGAGTTACCCACTGGCGTCATGCCTGGTACGGCTCAGCAAATTGACGTCCTGCCCACCCTGCTCCACATTCTCAACTATCGCAAACCCTTCGTGGCCTTTGGCAACGACCTGTTGCAGACTCCGCCCGAGGATACATGGACCATCAACTACGCCAATGGTGTCTACCAGTTCACCCAGCGCGACACCCTGGTGCAGTTTGACGGCCAGTCCGTTGTGGGCGTCTACGACCTGCGCAACGATCCCTACACCCGCCAGACCCTTTTGCAGGCGCCTAAGGGTGCCGAACGGCGGATCAAAGCCATCGTCCAGCAGTATATGCAGCGCATGGTAGACGACCGCCTCTCTGCCGAGAACGAATGCAACCAAAAAAAGAAAAGATGATGAATACCGTGCTAATTGTTTTGGCCATTCTTCTGGTGGTCATCGGAGTGGTGGGGTCGGTGGTGCCAGGCTTGGCGGGTCCCCCCTTCAGTTGGGCAGGCCTGCTGTTGCTCCATCTGACCGCAGGAGTCGACTTCACCACACTTTTTCTGGTGTCCACAGCGGCAGTAGCGGTGGTCATCACTGTAATGGACTATATTGTGCCCTCGTATTTCACCAAGCGGCATGGAGGCAGCAAAGCGGGCGTGCGGGGTTGCAATATCGGACTGGTGATCTCTATTGTAGGATTGCCCTTTGGTCCGCAAGGGCTGCTAGGTGTGGTGTTCTGGCCCTTTGCGGGAGCTTTGGTGGGAGAACTGATAGGCGGTAAGGAGTTCCACGAAGCCCTGAAAGCCGCTTGGGGAGCCTTCTTGGGTTTCCTGACCGGGACGGGTCTCAAGTTGGCCTATGCCATCTTCGCCATCGTGATGGTGGTCAAAGCGCTTTTCTGACAGTTTTCAATCACAAGACTGGCCAAAAGAGATATGCATGCTTTGCAGTAGTTTGTAACTACCTGTTTAGGCAGGTGTGTTGCCGCACGCGGGGTTGTAGTTCCATAGCCTGTGATGTGCCAGCTGTTCGTAACTGGTGCCAGGAGCCCCGTAGTTGGCAAAGGGATGGATGGCGATTCCCCCTCTGGGCGTGAAGTTGCCGATGACCTCGATATAGCGAGGCTCCATCAGTTTGATGAGGTCCTTCATGATGATGTTTACACAATCCTCGTGGAAGTCGCCATGGTCGCGGAACGAGAAAAGGTACAGTTTCAGACTCTTGCTCTCCACCATGCGGCGGTCGGGAATGTAGCGGATGATGATTTCGGCAAAGTCGGGCTGGCCTGTGATGGGACACAGCGAAGTGAATTCCGGGCAGAGGAATTCCACCCAGTAGTCGTTTTCCGTGTGGCGGTTTTCGAAGGTCTCCAGCACTTCGGGTGCGTAGTCGGTGCTGTATTCGGTCTTGTGACCCAGCGCTTTCAGATGATCCTGTTCTCTGTTCATTGGATGGTGGGTTGTTTGAGTTCTTTATGCTTGTAACGTCAAAAAGGCGCAAAAATTGTAAAACTTGCGCCAATCCAAAAAAATACGTAGTTTTGCAGTCTCAATCACGCGGCAACGGCTTTGATTGTCCGCCATATAATGAATTAATTATTAATATAATACTATTTTGTTCAAATGCAGACTGCTATGAAACAATTACTTTCGCTTCTGGTGGCACTGACCATGACTATTGTGCTGTGGGCCCACCCTGTTGATAACGCGCGTGCCCGTGCCATCGCTTCCGAATTTCTGAACGGCAAAGGTTGCAGTGTCGTCGAATTTACCGACATCACGTCCACCACGCCTTTCCGAGAATTCTATGTCTTCACCTTCACCACATCCGCTGCCCGGGAGGACAACGAAGGCTTCATCCTCGTTTCGGCCGACGACTGTGTGTTGCCCATTCTGGCCTATTCCACCGACAATGCGTTCCGTATCGACCGCATGCCTGCCCACATCATGGATTGGCTGGCGGACTACGAAAGCCAGATAGCCTTCTGCAAGGTCCACGACAACGGCAGCAAGCCTCAAATGCGCAGTTGCAAGTCAACTGTGGCGCCCCTCCTGTCCACCACCTGGAACCAAAGCCCCTACTACAACAATCTCTGCCCGTACGACAATGTTCAGAACGGCCGCAGCGTCACCGGTTGCACTGCCACCGCCACTGCCCAGATTATGAAATATTGGAACTATCCGACCACCGGTTACGGTTCGCATAGTTATAGCACTACCAATTGTGGAACGGTCAGTGCCAATTTTGGAGCCACCACCTACAACTGGACCAATATGCCCAACAGTCTTAATGCTTACAGCACGTCCACCCAGCTTAATGCTGTTGCGACGCTGATATTCCATGTGGGTGTTGCTGTCGAGATGAACTATCATAAGAATTCGTCGGGTGCCGCCACAGTTGGAAGCGATCTTGACGACTATTCGGCAGAGAATGCCTTGAAGAATTTTTTCAAATACAGTCCGGACCTTCATAGCGTGAGACGTGCCGACTGGAGCGATGCGCAGTGGATTCAGATGCTCAAGACCGAGCTTGACAGCAACCGTCCGGTGCTCTATTCGGGTCACGACACTTCAGGCGGACATGCCTTTGTCCTCGACGGCTATAACAACAGCAGCCAGTTCCATGTCAACTGGGGATGGGGAGGCTATTGCGACGGCTATTATGCCATCGGCAGCCTGAACCCCGCAGCTGGCGGCACGGGCGGCAACTCTTCGCACAGCTACAACCTTTCCAATGCCGCTGTCATCGGAATCCGTCCCAACAATGCCTTCAGCACCAGCGCCACTTCGGTGGTGACGGTCGTTGCCAACGACAACAGTTTGGGGTCGGTCACAGGTGGCGCCACCTATCAGTTTGGCGATACCGTCACGCTCAGGGCCACCGCATCCAGCGGTTGCCGTTTCAACCGTTGGAGCGACGGTTCCAAAGTCAATCCACGCCAGTTCATCGCCACTGGTGGCAATCTGTCCTTTACTGCCGTTTTCGAGGCCCTTTCGGGCGACACGTTGTCCTACTGTACCGGGAACTATCATCAGACCAGTCTGGGCGGTTCCACGCTCAGCACTCGCCGATGGGGCGTCAAGTTCCCCGCATCTGTGCTCACGCCCAACCACGATTTGGAGAAGGTGCAGCTCTATGTCGCCACTCCAGGCACCTATACACTGCGTGTCCATGTGGGTAGCACCTATTCTTCGGGTTTGGAATACACAGAGACCTACACCATCGGTGAAGCCCAGTCCGACAGCTGGAACACCTTCACGCTCTCCACTCCCGTGTCGGTCAGTGGCACCCAGCCGTTGTGGATTGTCTTTGTTTGCAGCGATGTCAATTATCCTGCCGCTATGACCTACAACAGTGGCAACAGCGATGCTCTTCTCTGGTCCTCCTCGCTCAACAGTATCAGCGCCACGTGGGACTACAGTTGGATGATTCGGGCCATCTTTTCCCAGTCCGACATCCAGCCGGAGGTGTCGGTCAGCGGCCCCACCGAAGTCCTCGTGGGCCAGTCGCACAGCTATACCGCCACCGGCGTTTCCCAGTCGCCCTTCCAATGGCAGATGCCGGGAGCCACTCCCGCCACCGCCACCGGTAACAGTGTCGCCCTCAGCTGGTCGCTGCCGGGCATTTACCAGGTCTGTTGCACTGCCACTGCCGGCAACCACTCTGTCACCGACACCCTTCAGGTACGTGTGCGTCCGCGCCACACCCTCCAGTTCCTCTGCGAGGGCACAGGCACCGGTCGTCTCGACACGGTGCCTCAAGGCGATGCTTCCCTTTGCGGTCAGCAGCTGACGGTCGACGACAGCAGCGAACTTCATATCTATATCACCCTCCAGCCGCACAATCTTTTGGAGCATTTCTATATCAATGGTGCCGACTGCCGTAACCAGATGGAGGCACTCGATGACGAGCAGCTGACTTACCATCTGAGCTGGCTGACCACCGCGTCGGCCACCATACGAGCTGTCTATGCGGTCGAGACATTCGAGTTCACAGTCACCTCCGAACCTGCCGATGGTGGCAGCGTCACCGGGGCGGGTACCTATGCTTGGCACGATACGGCATGGCTCGAGGCTACCCCTGCGGAAGGCTATCAGTTTGTTGGCTGGCGCGATGGCGACCAGAGCAATCCGCGTGCCGTCGTGGTCGAAGCCGACAGCAATTTTGTGGCCCTGTTCCAGAAAGCAGCCGCCATTCAGCATGCCGACGCCCTGGGGCTAACCCTGTACCCCAATCCCGCCTCCGACCGCGCGGTTGTCGAATGGACAGCAGGTGCTGCGGTGCGCAGTCTGCAGCTGTTGAGTCTCGACGGACGTGTGCTTCGTCAGTGGGATGTGCCGTCGTCGCCCCTGTCGCTCTCGTTGGACGGCGTCGCACCCGGAGTTTATCTTCTTCGTGTCGCCACCCCCGATGCCGCCACGCTCCTCAAACTCGTCGTCACCCGTTAGGAATCCGTAATAACCATTCGTGATTTTTTAATTCAATTTGACTTATGATAATCTGTAAACACCAAAACCAGCCCCGAGGCGAAGCATCCCGATTGTCGATTTTCGCTTTTCCAATTTCAAAGCTTCCCTCCATCTTTCTCCTCGTTATGTTGCTGTTCGGCATGCAATCTGCGACTTCTGCCCCTGTCGATGTGCAGTCGGCACGCAAGGCAGCCCAGACCTTCCTGCAGTCTGCAGGTTACAATGCCGGCAAGGAGGATATGGTGGACATCAGTGCCTCCACGCCGTTCGCCGAGTTCTACACATTCACCTTCAATGGCGGACGTGGATTTGTGCTGGTGTCGGCCGACGACAACACCGATCCTATTCTTGGTTATTCGTTGAACAACCCGTTCGATCCTGCTGCATTGCCGGATCATGTGCGGGCCTGGTTGCATGGTTATGAGCTGGAAATACAACATAACCGCAACCATGCCAAATCCTGCACCGAAGCACAAAGACAGTGGAAAAGTTTGCTTTCAGGTGAAGTTCCCCCAGCAGTCAAAGCCACTGTGGGTCCGTTTCTCACTACCACGTGGAACCAGAGTCCCTATTACAATGCTTTGTGTCCCTACGACAGCGCCAACCATGGACGTGCCGTGTGCGGTTGCACCGCCACCGCCACTGCGCAGATAATGAAATTTTTCAACCACCCTGCCACCGGTTATGGCAACTGTACCTACACCCACCGGCGGTTGGGCGAGTTGAGTGCCGACTACAATGTCGATTACCAATGGGACAGCATGCCCACAGCCCTCAATGCCAATAGTAGCGATGCGCAGATTAACGCTGTCGCCACCCTGATTTACCACATCGGAGTGGCCGTCAGCATGGACTATAGCGCCAATGGTAGTGGTGGAAAGACCGCCAGCTACGGATATGGTGGCGAGCCCTCGTCGGAGAATGCTTTCAAATACAATTTCAAGTACAGTCCCTATGTATGGACCGCTTTCTGTATTGATTACACCACTGATGAATGGAAAGCTTTGATGAAAAATGAGCTCAACAATGGTCGTCCGATCCTCTATGCGGGTTATGACGAGAAGCAGGCGGGACACGCCTTCGTCATTGACGGATACAACACCTACGGCCTTTACCATCTTAACTGGGGTTGGGGCGGTAACGCCGATGGCGATTTCCGTATCACCAACCTCAACCCGAACGATTACAATTTCAACCTTTTCGCCACAGCCACCATAGGTATCGAGCCCTATAACGGATGGGACACCGTGGGACAGACTACGGTGAACGCTACGGTGGAGGGCATCCGTGGCGCCAGTGCTGCCGACGGTATCGTGACCGGCAGTGGCAGCTATTCCTTTGGCGACACCATCACGATGCTTGCCACCGCCACCAACGAGTGGACCCGTTTTGTGCAGTGGAGCGACGGCTGCAAGTACAACCCCCGTGTCACCGTCGCCACTGGCGGAGAAGTCAGTTTCACCGCCCAATTTGCCCCCATGAGATGCGACACCATGCGTTACTTCACTTGCGACAATTCCATGAACCGAGCCTCCAACGTCACACCGGGCTTGGGTTCCGACACAATATGGGGTATCAAGTTGCCTGCAGCTTCACTCCGCAACCATCAGCTGCTTTCTGATGTCGTCTTTATGGGTCGCAAGGCGGGCACGCATACCCTCACGGTCTATACAGGCACTGACCATCCCGAGGCAGTTGCCTATCAAGCCACCTTCTTCGACAGTCTAGACTATGCTTATACTTTCTACACCCACCATCTGAGCCAGCCGGTTGCCGTCGACGGTACCGAGTCGCTATGGATTGTGCTCAAGTGCACCGATGTCGACACACCGGGAGTTTTCTCCATCTACGGGGGCAATCCCAACGGTCTGCTTGCCGGCGAGGACCTTCATTCGCTGAACGCCTCTTCGTTGTTCAGCTGGATGATTGAAGGTCGTTTCACCTGGGACGGCGTGGGTATCGAGGAGGTGTCGCCGTCGGAGTTTGAAGTACTGCTAAGTCCCAATCCTGCTAAAGGCAAGGTGCGGGTGACACTTCCCGGGTTGAGCGATGTCGCCGTGTTACAAGTATATGACATGGGAGGCCTGCTCGTCAGACAGTTCTCCGTCTCGGACCAAACGACCGATATTGAGGGTCTCGTTCCCGGAATGTACATTGTCAAAGTCTCCACCCCGACATTCAGCAGAGCCCAGAAGCTAGTGGTGGGGCGGTAGTTCGCCTGTTTTTCTTGAAGCAGCCTACAAGACGGGCATGCCCCGCTACAGAGAATCTTACGGTGAAAAACCCATAAAACAAACGGGCCATCCTAATCAAATCAGGATGGCCCGTTTGCTGTTTGTGTTGGAGGGGATTATTCGGTCGGGATATCTTTGTTGACATTCTTTGATCCTACCAAAGCATAGAAAAGGATGTAGGCAAGCATGGCGACAATAAGCCAGTAGCTGGCCATATAGCCGATGCTTCCGGCAATGGCGTTCTGAATGAGCGGCATCACACCGCCGCCGACCACCATCATCATAAAGATGCCGCTGGCCTGTTCTGTATATTTGCCTAGACCTTCAACCGAGAGGTTGAAGATGCCACCCCACATCAGCGAAGTGCAAAGACCGCATAGCACCAGGAAAAGGGCGCTGATGGGTACTTGGAACATTGCGAAGCCGTCGGCGACACTGTATCCAGGCATGGAAACACGCACGTTGTCGGGCACCATTATGGCTACAATGACGAGTACAATGGCCAGACATGAGACGAACACAAGTTGCGCACGTGTTGAGACTTTGCCGCTGATGGTGGCGCTTACGGCGCGTCCTACCATCATTAGCAACCAGTATATGGCTGCAACGGCTCCGCCAATGGCGGCACCGCACATCGGGTCGTCGGTAAGGTAGAAATTCAGTTCGCCGGGGATGCCGACTTCCAGACCCACGTAGAAGAATATGGCCACCACGCCGAGTACCAGATGGCGGAAGCTCCAAGCGGAGTATTTCTTTCCGTTTTCCAATGCGGTTGTCTGTTTCTCGGCTGCAGCATCCATTCTTCTTGGTTCGGGGATTGCCACAAAGCAGATGATGACAAAGGCCAGAACGAAGACACCCATGGCAATGAATAGCAGCGGTGCCACATCGCTCATGGCCGTGGTTGAAGTGACCTGTCCAATCATGGCACCCACCAGCAGTGGTGTCAGTGTGCCGGTGAGGGAATTGAGCGTGCCGCCGGTCTGTATCAGCTGGTTGCCACGATTGCCGCCGCCGCCAAGCAGGTTAAGCATGGGGTTGACAACGGTGTTGAGCATGCAGACGCAGAACCCGCAAACGAAAGCGCCCAGCAGGTAGATGACAAAATTGAGCATTACAGGCTGACCCTTGACGCTGAACGTGGTCACGTCGGCACCGACAAGGCTGGACAGGTACTGGATAAGCATGCCGACAAAACCGACGGCAAGGGCAATTAAAGCGGTCTTTTTATAGCCGATGCGGCTCATCAGTTTTCCGGCGGGAATGCCCATGATGAGGTAGGCCAGAAAGTTCATCAGGTTGCCGAGCATGCCCGACCACTCGTAGTTGTTTTTCCAGATATTGCCAAAAGGCGCAGCCATGTTGGTAACGAACGATATCATGGCGAACATGAAGAACATGGTGATTATCGCCACCCAAGGCAAACTGTTTTTCTTTTCTTGCATTGTTGTTTAAATTAAATAACCTTAACCAGTTTGTGCCAGTTAAGGTTAGTGTTAAGGTTAGTGTTTTTTTATCCTTTAAGGGCTTCGGAGCCGCTGACAATTTCGATGATTTCGTTGGTGATGGCGGCCTGACGAGCCTTGTTATAGCTGAGACGAAGCTCTTTGAGCAGCTCGGTGGCGTTGTCGGTGGCTTTCTGCATGGCGGTCATGCGGGCGCCGTGTTCGGCGGCGAGCGAATCGAGGACGACGCGGTAGAACTGCGAACGCAGTGTCAGCGGAATCATCTCTTGCAGTATACGCTGCTTGTCGGGTTCGTAGATATAGTCGTTGCGTGTTTGCGATGTGCCCCCGCCGTTGGCCTTAGGGGCTACGGGGAGGAATTGCTCGGCCGACAGAATTTGGGTTAGCGAATTTTTAAACTGGTTGTAGATGATTTCAATGCAGTCGTACTCCTTGTTGCAGAAGGCCTCCATCAGTTGGTCGCAAAGGGCGGAGATGCTGTCGAACGTGGGATTGTCCAGCAGGTCGTCGTGGCTAGCGGCCACCAGCCCTTGCTGTTTGGAGAAAAATTCGGAGCCTCGTTTGCCAAGCGTGACCATTCGGAGTGTGGTGCATCCCTGCTTTCTGTAGTGCTCCATGCGAGCGGAGGCCTCTTTGATAACGTTGGCGTTGAAGGCTCCGCACAGCCCTTTGTTGGAGGTCACCACCACCAGCAGTACACTTTGGGGCTGTCGCATTTCGTGGTAGGGGGTCTGCACTCCGTCTTCGACATCGATGTCGCTGATGATTTCGTTGAGCATGGCTGCATAGGGACGCATGCCCATTATGGCATTTTGTGCCCTGCGGAATTTGGCAGCGGAGACCATCTTCATGGCGGAGGTGATCTGCTGTGTGCTGCTCACCGAGGCGATGCGGGTACGGACTTCTTTAAGGTTGGCCATTAGGGTTCAGTTTGAATTAATGACGGCTGAAGACTGGTGGCTCCAGTCTTCAGCTGTCAGCATTATTTGGAATATTTGGCACTCAGGTCGGCTGCCACCTTGCGCATGGTGGCAAGGTCTTCGTCGAGCAACTTGCCGGCTTTGAGGTTGGCCAGCAGGGATGCATGGTTTTGACGGAGGAAGAAGAGATACTCGGTCTCGAAGTTGCGCACCTTGTTGACGGGCACCTTTTGGATGAGTCCGTTGGTGCCGCAGAAAATGATGGCCACCTGTTCTTCGACAGGCATGGGGGTATACTGCGGCTGCTTCAGGATTTCCACGTTTCGTTCACCCTTGTCGAGCACAGCCTTGGTGGCGGCGTCGAGGTCGGATCCGAACTTGGAGAATGCTTCCAGCTCGCGGTACTGGGCCTGGTCGAGTTTCAAGGTGCCGGCGATTTTCTTCATTGACTTGATTTGTGCCTTGCCGCCGACGCGCGACACTGAGATTCCCACGTTGATGGCCGGACGCACACCCGAGTTGAAGAGGTTGGTCTCGAGGAATATCTGACCGTCGGTGATGGAGATGACGTTGGTGGGGATATAGGCCGACACGTCGCCAGCCTGAGTCTCGATGATGGGCAGTGCTGTCAGCGATCCGCCTCCCTTGACCTTGTCTTTCAATGATGCCGGCAGGTCGTTCATCTGACGAGCGATCTCATCGCTCTGGATGATGCGTGCGGCACGTTCCAGCAAGCGCGAGTGGAGATAGAAGACATCGCCTGGGTAAGCCTCACGTCCCGGCGGGCGGCGGAGCAGCAGCGAGACTTCGCGGTAGGCGACAGCCTGCTTGCTGAGGTCGTCGTAGATGACGAGGGCGTTGCGGCCCGTGTCGCGGAAGTATTCGCCGATGGCGGCACCAGCGAAGGGTGCGTAGAACTGCATGGCGGCGGGGTCTGAGGCGGTGGCAGCGACCACGATGGTGTAGGCCATGGCGCCTTTCTCTTCCAGATTCTTCACCAGATTGGCCACCGTGGAGCCTTTCTGTCCGCAGGCCACATAGATGCAATAGACGGGATCGCCGGCATCGTAGAAGTTCTTCTGGTTGATGATGGTGTCGATGGCGATGGCGGTCTTGCCGGTCTGGCGGTCGCCGATGATGAGCTCGCGCTGGCCGCGTCCGATGGGGATCATCGAGTCGATGGCTTTGATGCCGGTCTGCAGGGGCTGTTCCACCGGCTGGCGGAAGATGACACCGGGGGCTTTGCGCTCGATGGGCATGTCGAAGAGTTCGCCTTCGATGGGGCCCTTGCCGTCGATGGGTTCGCCGATGGTGTTGATGACACGACCCACCAGGCTTTCGCCCACCTTCACCGAGGCAATGCGTTTGGTGCGTTTCACCGTGTCGCCCTCGTTGATGGTGTTCGACTCGGCGAGCATCACGATGCCCACGTTGTCCTCTTCAAGGTTCTGGACAATGCCCTGCTCTCCGGTTGCGAATTCGACAAGCTCGCCGGACTGGGCATTGTTGAGTCCGTAGACGCGTGCGATACCGTCGCCGACGGTTAGCACGGTGCCCACTTCCTCGAGTGCCACGTCGAGATTGACATCTGCGAGTTGTTTCTTCAATATCGCCGATACTTCGGCAGGTTTAATTTCTGACATATCGTTGTGATTGTATGATTACTGAATGAATGGAAGCCTTGGGCGGATGAGGCTTGCGGCTAGAGTTTGCTTTCGTAGACGTTTTTGCTGAATTCTTTACGCAGTTTGGCCATCTGAGAGGAGAGCCGGGCGTCATACATGTTGTTGTTGAAGCTGACGCTGAAGCCGCCCAGGATGGAGGGGTCGACCGTGTGTTCCAGTTCCACTTCCATGTGGGTGTGTTCGCCCACCGCCTGGCGTACGGCGTCCAAGGTGGCGCTGTCGGGGTCGACGGCGGTGACCAGCTTGGAGAGTACGATATTATGGTTGCTGCGGTATAGGTCGATGAAGGCGTCGGCGATGCCTTTGAGGTTGATGGCGCGGCGTTTTTTGACGACGAAGGTGAGGAAGAGGCTGGTGACCCGGCATACCCTTTCGGCGTAGAGGTCGTTGAGAATGGCCACCTTCTTGTCTTCGCGTATCACCGGATTGGCCATCACCACATTGAGGATATGGTTCTCGATGCACACCTGGCGCACCAGTCGAATGTCGGCATTGACGGGTTCGAGTTGGCCTGTCTCGGCGGCGACCAGGAAGAGCGCTTTGGCGTAATTGATGTTGATTCTGTAGTCTTCCACTTTGCAAGAATGGGGTTGGATGTTGATGATTGGTCCGTCGGTGCTGTCCGTCGGTTGATAGGACGGCAGCGTTGTGGGGGAGGGCGGACTTAGTTGAGATGGGCTTTGTCGATCTCCTGCTTGATAAAGTCGTTGGCTTTCTGCTTGTCGGAGAGTTCGGCCTGGAGGAGTTTTTCGGCAATCTCGATGGAGAGGTTGGCGATTTGGTTTTTCAGGTCGTGCATGGCCTTGAGTTTCTCGTAGTTGATGTTCTCGCGGGCGTTTTCGACGATACGGTCGGCTTCGGCGGTGGCTTTGATGCGGGCGTCTTCCACGATTTGGTCGCTGGTGGCGCGGGCGTTGCGCAGTATTTCGTCGCGTTCCTGTTTGGCCTGTTTGAGCAGCTCTTCGTTCTGTGCTTTCAGGTTCGACATCTCGGCTTTGGTTTTTTCGGCGACGTTAAGGGCGTCGCTGATGGCTTTTTCGCGTTCATTGAGTGCCTTGAGGATGGCGGGCCATCCCCATTTCATCAGGATGAAGACCAAAATGCCGAAGGATACAAGCATCCATACGATGACACCTAATCCGGGACTGACTAAGGGGTTGTTCATGGTTGTTTATGACTGGTTTGAGGCATCGGCCGGAGTCCTTGAAAGGGGCCGACGTCAGTATTGTTCTTCGTTTGATTGCGTTGTTCTGAGGTCTTGAAAACGGCGTGATGCCGGAGCCCATCGCTCACGGCATCATGCCGTGTTTCTGCCGTTTTCTTTAGAGCACTGCCAGGAGGCAGATGACCACTGCGAAGAAGGCGACACCTTCGACGAGGGCGGCGGCGATAATCATGGTGGTGCGGATGGTGCCCGCTGCTTCGGGCTGGCGGGCGATGCCTTCCATGGCACCCTGACCGATCTTACCGATGCCCAGACCGGCTCCGATGGCGGCCAGACCGGCACCGATACCGGCGCCAAGTACTCCAACAAATTTTGCCGCTTCGGCGGACATTTCCAATAAGGTTGACAGTAATGACATAATGCTTTATATTTTAATTGTTAATAATAGTTTTGTTTCTTAAATTGCTGAATGCTAAAAAAATGTGTTTTTTGGCATTTTTTGATTTAAAACTTGCAAATTTACGCATATTTTTTCAATTATTCCGAAAAAACTGCGCCGAAAAAGCGTCCAAAATACGGGCTTATGGTTTAGGATGCTCTTTTTTAGTTGTTTATATGGCGCAATATTTTTCTTTTTTTGCAGTTATCTGTTGTTGGACTGCCAAATAGGCATCATTGTTTTGTCTCTCAAATTGAAATTGCATCATGAAGAAATATGATTTTGACCGCCCGATTCAACGTCGGGGTACGGATTGTGTGAAATATGACCTGATGAAGACGCTCTATGGGCGTGACGATCTGCTGCCTATGTGGGTGGCAGACATGGATTTCCGTTCGCCTGATTTTGTGATGGATGCCCTCCGGAATCGCTGCAACCACGAGGTGCTGGGGTATGCCACCGTCCCGGCGGCGTATACCGACGCGTTGCGACAGTGGCTGCAGACTCATTATGCCATTGATGCCGAGTCGTCGGAATTGCATTTTATTCCGGGTATAGTTGCGGGTATCGCCTATGCGCTGCTGTCGCTGACCCAGCCGGGCGACAAGGTGCTGGTGACCACGCCGGTCTATCCGCCGTTCCTCAATCTGCCTACGGCCTGCGGCCGGCAAGTGGAATGCAGTCCGCTACTTGTCAAGGATGGCCGGTTTGCCATCGACTTTAGCGATTTTGAGCGTCGCGCCGCCCGATGCAAGATGCTGATTCTTTCCAACCCCCACAATCCAGCTGGAACGGTGTGGGGAGCCGAAGTGCTAGCGCGGGTGGCCGACATCTGCGATCGGCATGGACTGACGGTGGTTTCGGACGAGATTCATGCCGATATGACCTTGCCAGGTCATAGCCATGTGAGCTACAGCACGGTGAGCGAAGCGGCCCGTCGCCATTCATTGACATTTATGGCGCCCAGCAAAACGTTCAATATCGCCGGATTGGGCAGTTCGACCTGTTATGTGGCCGACCCTGCGTTGCGCCGTCGTTTCTTCGGATGGCTGGACGGCATGGGCGTAGCCGGTGGCAATATCTTTGCCTTTGTCGGCGCTGAAGCCGCCTTCAGCCAGGGAGAGGAGTGGCGTCGCCAGATGGTGGACTATCTTGCCGCGAATGTTGCTGCGCTTCGCACCTTTCTTTCCGAGCATATGCCTCGGGTCTCTGTTTTGCTACCGGAAGCCTCCTATCTGGCATGGCTGGATTTTTCGGCTTATGGAATGACACATGACGACCTGGCCGACCGCATCGTCAACAAGGCTCGGTTGGCGCTAAACGATGGGACCACCTTTGGCGGTGAGGCCTTTCGTTGCTGCTTCCGTCTGAATTTGGGCTGCCCGCGCGCCATGCTGACCGAGGCCCTGGAACGACTGGCACAGGCCTTGGAATAAAAGCCTGTGCCTATCGTGTTCCTTTTATTGATACCTTTCAGCGTTGCATCAACGCTATCATGCTGTCGAGCGTTTTGGCGAATTCGATAAATTTTTCTTCGTCCATGTCCGGCAGTTTCCATTGAGCTGACATGCAGTGGGGCACTTCTTTGGCCTGCTCTTCCAGCTGACGGCCCCGTTTGGTGAGCGACACCATACGCTGACGTCCGTCGACGGCCCCTTTGGTGCGAACCACCAGTCCGTCACGCTCCATGCGTTGCAACAGCGGCGTGACGGTGTTAGTGTCGAGCAGCAGTCGCTCGGCAATTTCGCTCACCATCCGATTGTCTTGCTCCCACAGCACCATCAGCACCAGGTATTGAGGATAGGTGATGCCCAGCGGATGCAGCAGCGGGTGGTAGGCTTGCGTGACCAGTCTCGATGCGGTGTAGAGTTTGAAGCAGAGCTGATTATCCAGTTTCAGTTGTTGGTACATTTGTCCAGTTCGGTCACAATGTCGTTTTCAAATTTTGACGGTTCGGTGGTGGGGGCGTAGCGTTTGATGGTGTTGCCGTCGCGCGAGATGAGGAATTTGGTGAAATTCCATTTGATGTCGCTTTCTTTCTCGACAGATTTGCTAATC
This sequence comes from uncultured Bacteroidota bacterium, assembly GCA_902793295.1. Lineage (GTDB taxonomy): Bacteria > Bacteroidota > Bacteroidia > Bacteroidales > P3 > Colimorpha. The sequence continues at coordinate 39,162 of CADBDA010000008.1, read as the reverse complement.
TTGCTGAAGAGGGCGGTGGCAGCTTTTGCCTTGAGCCCTTTCACCTCTTCGCTGGGTGCTTGTGCTTTCAGATATTCGAAGATGGGGTGTGCTTCGGGACCGTTGACATCAATTTTCTTCATGATTTGGAATGTGACGCCATAATTGACGCGGCAGAATTCCTGAATTTCACCGTCGCTACCCGGATCCTGCTCGGCGAACTGGTTGCAGGGGAAACCGATGATGACAAGTCCCTTATCGCGATATTGCTCGTTGAGTTTCTCGAGTCCGTCGAACTGCGGTGTGAATCCACACTTGCTGGCGGTATTGACGATGAGCAGCACTTTGCCTTCAAATTCTTTGAAGTCTATCTCTTTGCCATTGCTGGCAATGGCTTTGAAGTCGTAAATGTTCATATTCTATTTTTTGTGAGGGGACGGCATTGTAGGGTACGATACTTGCTTGCAGCCCCATGTGAGTTCTTTTTTTCGATGCTTTTATGCAAAAGAGTTGTTGGGCGGTCATTCGGACGGTTGTCCTTTACTGTTTTGGCTGTTGGACAACAGTTTGTGGCGTAGATGCTTACATTTGTCTCATCAACCAGTTCTGCATGCCGATTTTGGCTATGAGGTCCAGTTGCTCTTCGCTCCAGTAGAGGTCCTCCTCTTCGTCGGCCAGATAGGCCTTGGTGATGTCGTAGGTGGTCGGGTCGTTGGCCAGAGCGGGCATCAGTTTGTAGAGATTTTCGACACCTTCGCGCTGAATGGCGAGGTCAGCTTCGATATAGGCTTTAGCGTCCTCAATCAGATGGCATTTTTTGGTGATATCGACCTCGGGTACGTAACCCAAATCCATCATCCGGTTGGCATACTTTTCGACCCATTCCATCTCTTCGGCGTAGTGGTCCAGGTATTTCTGACCTAATTTGTCGAACCCCTGCGATTTGAAAAGCAGTCCTTGCATTTTGTGCACGTAAGCGCCAGTGGTCAGTTCGTTCACAATCATCTGTGATGTCTTCAATGTTGTTGTAAAGTCCATGATTTGAATGTTTTATCTGATTAATTAATTATATCGTACACGATGCAAAAATACAAATTATTTCTAATATACAAAGTAAATATTTGATATTTAACTTTTATTAATATATGTCGCAAGCGATGTATATTTTACAATCGGCAGTTTGGATGACGTTTTGGCGACATGCAAAGGCTGATAGTGTGGGTGCAGGCCGAATGGGGAGTGGACGGGCTGAAAGGAGCGAAGAGTGTGTGGTAAAAAAAAAGAGATTCCACCAGAAGGTGAAATCTCATATCCTATTATTCAAATATATTTTGTCAGACCAAGTCGATGGAATAGTGCAGACCGACGTTTTCGCGGCGAGCCATAGCCTGTTTGATGATGAGGTAGGCGCAGGCAATGAGGTTGCGCAGTTCGGAGAGTTCTTCGGTAAGGACGCTGCGGTTGTAGAGTTCCTCCGTTTCGCGGAAGATGAGGTTGAGGCGGTCGAAAGCGCGTCGCAGACGCAGGTCGCTGCGGACGATACCCACATAGTTGGTCATGATTTCCTGCAACTCTTTCTTGGTTTGAGTGATGAGGATCATTTCCTCGTTGAGCACCATGCCTTCGGCATTCCAATCGGGCACCTGCTGGCAGATGGAGGTTGTTTTGATTTTCTCGATGGCATCCATAGCCGCATTGTGGGCGTAGACGGCGGCTTCGAGCAGCGAGTTGCTGGCCAGTCGGTTGCCGCCATGCAGACCGGTGCATGAACATTCGCCGGCGGCGTAGAGGTGGTGGATGCTCGATTGTCCGCGCTTGTCGACTTTGATGCCTCCGCACTGGTAGTGGGCGGCGGGACGGACGGGAATCATCTCCTTGGTGATGTTGATGCCCACCTCGAGGCATTTTGCATAGATGGTGGGGAATCCGTTGATGAGCTCCTCCTTGCCGATGCCGCGGGCGTCGAGGTAGAGGTATTCGACGCCCGCCTGCTTCATCTCGTTGTCGATGGCGCGTGCCACGATGTCGCGGGGCGCCAATGAGAGGCGTTTGTCGTATTTCTGCATGAATTCCTTGCCGTTGCGGTCTTTGAGGATGGCACCGGCGCCGCGCATGGCCTCGGTGATGAGGAAGGCGGGTTTTTCGGTGGGGTTGTAGAGGCTGGTGGGGTGGAACTGCATGAATTCGAGGTCCTTCAATACGCCACGAGCGCGGTGCACCATAGCTACGCCGTCACCGGTGGAGATGATGGGTGTGGTGGTGGTGGTGTAGACGTTGCCCATGCCGCCGGTGGCCAGCAGTGTCACTTTGGCCAGGTAGGTGTCGATTTCGTTGGTTTTGCAGTTGAGTGCATAGACGCCGTAGCAGTCGATGTCGGGGGTGTGTTTGGTGACGCGTTGGCCGAGGTGGTGCTGGGTGATGAGATCGATGGCGAACTGGTTCTCCTTCAGTTCGATGTTAGGGTGGTCGTGGATGGCCTGCAGCAGGCCGCGTTCTATTTCGGCTCCGGTGTTGTCCTTATGGTGGAGTATGCGAAATTCGGAGTGTCCGCCTTCGCGGTGCAGGTCGAAGCGGCCGCCGCTACCCATGTCGAAGTTGACGCCGTACTGCACCAGTTCTTGGATGCGTTCGGGGGCTTCGCGGATGGTCATTTCGACGACTTCGCGGTCGCAGATGCCGTCACCGGCTACGAGGGTGTCGGCGATGTGCTTGTCGAAACTGTCGGTGTCGTACATGACGGCGGCGATGCCACCTTGGGCGTATTTTGTGGAGCCTTCCGAGGCGTCGCCTTTGGTGAGGATGCATACTTTGCCGTAGGGGGCCACTTTGAGGGCGAAACTGAGTCCCGCAATGCCGGAACCGATGACGAGGAAATCAACTTCGTAACGCATGGTGTGGGGGTTGTTGAGAGTTGTGTTTTTTTATTTTTGGTTGTGAGGAGTAACGTTGTTAGGGGGCTATTATTGTGTCGAGGTCCCCTCAAAAAAAGGCTGAGAAGTGGAGAGTGTCAGCGTTTCAGGTAATGGATTTGGTCGGCGCTGATGATGTGGTGTTGGAGCGCTTTGGCGATGCGGGCGCCCGACTTGTTGACGATGTTGAATTTGCGCGACAGCTCTTTCTGTTTCTCCTGGATGGACTTGTCGCTCTCGTTCCATTGGGTGAGGCGCATGGCGATTTCCTGAGCGGTGCATCCGGCGGCTTCGAGCAGCAGTATTTCGCGTTCCTCGTCGCTGATGCTGGCGTCGACCGTTTCGTGGCGCTCCTGTTCGATATAGCATTCGGCGGCCTCTTTGAGGGTGAGCATGACGGGGTAGTTGAAATAGTACTGTTCGCCACGTTCCAGACAGGCGATGGCGTGGAGGATGTTTTCGATGGAGAAACCGCCCGTGGCGTTTTTGCTGACGAAGGCGTTGGCTCCCTTGTGGAGGGCTTCGAAGACCACGCTACCTATTTCTTTGACCCTTTGCTGCCGGTTGGTTTCACTGGGCAGGGGGTTGTCGAAGCGGCCTGAGAGGATGATGATTTTGATGTCGCCGTCCTCGCTGTTTTTGTACTGGCGGCGAATGCGTTCGGTGATGAAGATGCCGCCGGTGGGTTCGCCTTGGAACTCCATGTCGACGAGCAGGTAGTCGGGGCGCTGTTGCAGCGGATTGTTGAGTGCGGCAAAGAGTTGGGGTCCGCTGGCGAAGGTGTCGAGCACGACGACCTCTTTCGATTGTACTTCGCCGTCGTCGTTCGTGCGGCAGTCCACGCGTTCGTGGCGCTCGTTGAGTTCATATTTGATGGCTTTGCGGATGAGCGGTTCGTCGTCGACAATCATCACGGTTATCTGGTCGGACATGGGTTTTGGCGTTTTTGTATGGTTATATACTATCTAATTTTTATGCGTTTTGAGTGGCGTTGCCGCGTTCCACCAGGAAGTGGAAAGTGGAGCCCTTGCCGGGTTCGCTTTCGGCCCAGATGCGGCAGCCGCGACGGGTGTTGTCGTCGTGTTTTTTGATGATGTAGCGGCAAAGGATGAGTCCGAAACCTGTGCCGTACTGGATGTTGAGTCCGTTGTCGGTGGTGTGGTCGGCGGTGGGGGCCGTTTTCAGCTTCTTGTCGGTGCGGAACAGGTTCTCCAGCTCGTCGGCTGACATGCCGCAGCCGGTGTCGGCGATGGAGACCTGAACGAAGTGGTCGTCGTCGGCCCATGGGCGTGCCGACACGCTGATGCTGCCTTGTGCGGTGTATTGGATGGCGTTGTTCACCAGGTTGCGTAGCATGATTTCGAGCAACTGGTTGTCGCCGTGGGCGGACAGCGAGGTGGACACGAAGTGGATGGAGAGTGCGTCGCCGCGGAAGTTGTTGATGCTCGCCGACACCCGGTCGAAGAGTTCTTGCAGATGCACGATGGTGGCGCGGAACTGCAGGCCGCTGGGGATCGACAGGTTGGTCCAGTTCTTGATGTTTTCGAAGGTGCGGATGAGCTGGTTGGTCACGTCGTGTTTGAGTTCGTCGGGCAGCTTGTCGTTTTGCAGGTAGGAGATGAAGGGGGTGATGTCGTGTCGCAGCACCGAGAGGCAGGTCTCCACGTTGGCGATGCGTTCGATGTCCTGTTGTTTGGCCTGTTGCAGTTTTGTGGTCTCGCGTTGCAGCGCCTTGGTGCGGCGGCGTAGCAGCACGAGGGTGACCACAAGACCGAGCGAGAGCACCGCCAGCACCACCGAGAAGATCATGAAGAGCCGGCTGTCGCGTCGCGTCTTGGAGAGTTCCAATTGCAGCATGAAATCAGCCCGTTCGTTCTGTTTGATATAGTTGAGCAGTTCGATTTCGTGGCGGGTCCATTGGGCCACCTCGTTCAGGTTTTCGGCGCATCCGGCGGTGAGGAAGCCCTCGTAGAGCATGGCTTCAAATTTGGGCGCGATGCCCAGCATGGTGCTGTCGATAAGTGCCTCGTAGAAGTAGTTGCGAGCTGTGGCGGTGTCGCCCCGCACCATGCAGTAGCGGCCGGTCGACACGATGGCGCCCAGTCGCTGGTAAGGGTCGTCGTGGAGGAAGAAAAGGGAGGTGGCTTCGCGCAGGAATGCGAAGGTGGTGTCCGCTTCCGAGGCGATGTCGAAACCGAAGGTGTTGTAGACGTAGCGGCAGATGCTGTCGAGGGCGACGGCGTTGTCGAGCCACGATGAGGCTTTCATGTGGCGCGACCACAGCATGAATCCCAGCAGCTGGTAGGTGTCGCCCAAGTGGTAGGTGTTGAAGCGGTTGCTGTCGCCCAGCAGGTGCAGGTTCTCGGCGCAGTAGTGGAGCGCTTTGCCCAGGTAGCGGCCTTGCATGGCGGTGTCGCTGCAGAGGGAGTAGTAGCCGTAGGCCAGCGCGTAGTTGAACGACATGTCTTCGGCGTAGTCGCAGCGCAGTTTGTCGCGTCGCTGTTCCATTTCGGTGAGCAGTTCGGCCTGCTGGTATTGCGACTTGCTGCGGTAGTGGTAGTTGAGCGTTGTGGTGGTGATGTAGAATTCGCTGCGGGCCAGGTTGTAGAGCATGCCGCCCTCGTTGCCTTCCAGCAGTCCGGAGTTCTCAATATTGTACAGAATCTGGTAAGAGCCCGCGATGTCGCAATTGCGTTGCAGCAGTTTGGCCTTGACCAGTTGCGCCAGTGTCTGTTCCACTTCGCGGTTCGAGCAGCGTCCGTTGTAGGCCAGCACCGAGTCGACGTAGGCGATGGCGGAGTCGTGCATGGCTCTGAAGCAGAAGCTGGTGGCGATATTGTTCCACGCCCGCAGTCGGCCGTTGTCGTAGTTGGGCAGGCTGTCGTTGATGAACTGCAGTGCTTGACGGGCGTAGCGTTCGCTTCCTTCAGCGTTGTAGTACCTGCGTTGGAAGGCCAGTTTGTTCAAGCGGTCGGCTTTCGAACGTTGCCATCCGTCGACCTCGGCGGCCGGTTGGCTGCAGCTGGCTGCCAGCAGGCAAAGCAAGGCGGGAAGCAGTATGCGGATAATTTTGTGCATCGCGAAATTTTTTGCAAATGTACACATTTTTTTTCATCTGCCGATAAAAAAAGACTTGGCGCTTTCGCGTCAAGTCTTCCTGTTGTTGGAGGTCGCTTCCGGATTTGAACCGGAGTAGCAGGTTTTGCAGACCTGTGCCTAACCCCTCGGCCAAACGACCTTTTTGTCTTCAAAAAGTTTTGCAAAAGTACAATCTTTTTTTCGATTGACCAAATTTTTTTCTTTTATAACTTTTGTGATTGTGTTTATAGTTTTGATATATAGTATTTTATATATGTACTTTTGTTGATTGGTTTCAGGTGTCCTTTAAATAAATAGAGTTATTTTATGAGTCTGAAACGGATAAATCGGTAATCATCTTTAAAGCCATGAGCATACGCTATAAATCCAGCGGTACTCATTGTGGTTGCCATCAGATGGGGTTAACAAAGGTGATTTTTATCTTTTATTTGCCCCAGGAGTCGCGGTCGAGGCTGCGGTAGTTGATTGCTTCGCTGAGGTGGGTGACGTTGATGTGTTCGCTGGCGTCGAGGTCGGCAATGGTGCGCGCCACCTTGAGGATGCGGTCGTAGGCACGGGCGCTGAGGCCGAGGCGATCCATGGCGGCTTTCATCAGGTTCTGGCAGTCGGTATCAATGTCGCACCACTGGCGGAACAGCTTTTGGTTCATTTGGGCGTTGCAGTGGATGCCCTTGTAGTCTTTATATCGCTCTTCTTGAATCTTGCGGGCAGCGATGACACGCTGGCGGATGACGGCGCTGGGTTCTCCGAGTTTTTTCTCGGCCAGGGCGGAGTGGGGCAGCGGCGTGACCTCGATATGCAGGTCGATGCGGTCGAGTAAGGGACCGCTGATTTTGTTGAGGTATTTGTTCACCGCGCCGGGGTTGCAGGTACATTCGATGGTGGGGTGGTTGTAGTAGCCGCAGGGACAGGGGTTCATGGCCGCCACGAGCATGAACGCGGCGGGGTATTCTGTCGTCATCTTGGCGCGGCTGATGGTTACGCGGCGTTCCTCCATGGGTTGGCGCAGCACTTCGAGCACGCTGCGTTTGAATTCGGGCAGTTCGTCGAGGAAGAGTACCCCGTTGTGGGCGAGGCTGATTTCGCCCGGTTGGGGGTTTGCGCCGCCGCCGACGAGGGCGACATCCGACACGGTGTGGTGAGGAGCGCGGAAGGGACGGACGGCGATGAGCGAGTCCTCTTTGCGCATCTTGCCGGCCACGCTGTGAATCTGTGTCGTTTCGAGCGACTCTTCAAGGCTGAGCGGCGGCAGGATGGAGGGCAGTCGTTTTGCCAGCATAGTCTTGCCGCTACCCGGAGGGCCTATGAGGATGACATTGTGCCCGCCGGCTGCTGCGATTTCAAGCGCACGTTTGATTTCTTCTTGTCCCTTGACGTCGGCAAAGTCGAATTCGTATTGGTCCAGGCTGCGTGCAAATTCCGCACGGGTGTCGACAATGGTCTGTTCAATGGTTCCGGTGCCGTTGAGGAAATCGATGACCTGTTTGATGTTTTCGGCGCCGTAGACCTCCAGATTGTTGACGATGGCTGCTTCGCGCGCATTGTCTTTGGGAAGGATAATACCTTTGTATTTGCGTTTGCGTGCTTCGATGGCCATCGGCAGGGCGCCTTTGACGGGGCGCAAGGTGCCGTCGAGTCCCAATTCGCCCATGATGACATACTTCTCCAAGTCGTCGCTGCGCATCTGTCCGTCGGCGGCGATGATGCCAATGGCCAGCGGCAGATCGTAGGCGGAGCCTTCTTTTCGGATGTCGGCCGGAGCCATATTGATGACGACGCGGCGTTGAGGGATGTGGTGCTCGCATTGGTTCAGCGCCGACTGGATGCGCTGCTGGCTTTCTTTCACGGCGTTGTCGGGAAGTCCGACGAGCATGAAGTTGACACCTTTCTCGACGCTCACTTCGATGGTGATGGTGATGGCGCTGACGCCGTAGATGGCACTGCCGTATGTCTTGACTAACATGATGCTGTTTGTTTTTTGGGAGAAGAGGTTAATTGGCCGTGGATGAAGTTGACGGCTCCGTGCTTCGACGGTCGGACGAGGAATCCCTTATCGAATCGGTACGTTTCGGGGGTTCGATTCGTGGTCTGTAAGCAACGGCGTTGGGGTATTGCTCCTTGATGGCGCCGGTGCGTTGCATGACGCGGTTGTAGATGTCCTGCATCAGCTGGGGACGCACGATATAATAGTCGAGGCTTTGCTCGTAGTTTTCGACGGTGATATGGTATTTGCGGAAGAGCGAGTCGTAGGCGGCGTTCACATCGAGGGAGGATTGCGCGGCGTTTTCAAGACGTGTGGCTTCCGCATAGCCCTCTATCAGATGCGCTTCCGTCAGAAATGCGGTCAGCGTGGCGGTGTCCATCACCCCTTCGGGCAGCGACTCCTGCCGGCAGGATGAGAATAATGCCAGTATGCAGATTGATAGTAGAATACGTCTTTTGATAAGTTCTTTCATGGTTTGCAAAATTACGCGAAAAAATCCAATGAAAGAAGTTTCATGTGCAAAAGTTTCTTCTTTTATGTTGCAACAATGCCACGTAGAACGAACGAATGAAGTGTATTGCAAATTGTAAATCAGCTAAATGTATCGGTTTAGCCTTGCAACTATAATAATAATTGTTTACATATTCGTTTTCGTACGAAGTGCCGTATTGTCAGCCATTCTGCCATGCGAAACTTTTTGCTGGTAATTGCTGTTAGTGAGTTTTATGGTTTTCTGAGTTCAAAAACTATCGCTTGCTGTTGCTTGCATTCGGGCATTGCCATTCCGACAGGCGCGTTGATGTAGGTGGGGTCGCAGACTATGTAGCGGCCGTCGTCGAGATCGAGGTAGTCGCCGTCGACGTTGGCTTTGAATTTTACTGCTGTGGCCAGATGTCCGGGGAAATGCAGCAGTACTACTTCCAGCCCCACCAAATCGCGTACCAGTATGCTGAACAGGATGCTACGGTCCTCGCAGTCGCAGTAAGGGTAGAAAAGTGACTCGTCGGCAAAGAGCGAGCGCTCGCCTCCGAACTGTTCTTCGTCGGTCTTGTATTCAAAGGCCGTCTGCACCCAGTTCAGGATGCGTTCCACCTTCGCCTTATCGCCCAGGCCGTTCAGCTGCTTCCGCAGTAACGGATAGAGTTGTCGTTTCACGCCGTCGCTCAGTGAGGCGTTGGCATAGATGTCCCAGCAGCCCGACACGTGCGGATAGCAGTTGTAGTAGTCTATAAGGTTCTTGTTCACAGTCACGGAAAACGACATCGAATTGTAGGCCTTCGATGTCAGTGTCCGTTGGCGACAGTCTTTCTGTTCCAAAATGGGCCGTTGTCGCATCCGTAGGCAAGCTATGTTTTCGCCCGGAAAGGCGTGGTCGAGAACACGCAGTTCATCGTCGCCTGTTATGTTTTCGGTGACGAGGAAGAAAACGCTTGTGTCGAGCACTATGTATGGATGGTCGTACACTGGCACATCAAAAGGCATCCACACCTGTAGCGCCCCTTTGCCCGACACCGCCATACGCGAACTATAGCCTGACTGGGCCAGTAACCAATGTTCCAGCAGGACGGCTTCGTTGCCTTTGGCAATGGCGTTGGCCACCTGTTGCAGAAGCATCAGGTAACCCCAGTCGCTGAGCGAGAGGGTTTGTTTTGTTTTCAGACAGTCGGCAAGCAGTGCATCGCTTGATCCATCCGACAGTTGGTTCCAAGCCTTCGCGATATTCTCTGTTTCCAACGTCGACAGTCGGATAGGCTCTCCTCCATATTCGCGCACCTGCAACTTTGTGCCGAAATAATGCAGCGTGATGTTTCTCTCCACGGGAACCGCCGGTTCTGGTATCGGTACGTCGGGCACTGGCGTTGGCTTCGGCGAGGGTGGCATCTCCTTGAATGGCAATGGTGTCGGTGGCACAGGCTTATCATGTGGAGCCATTAGCGGCTGTGGAGGCTTGGGTTCTTCAGGAGCTTGACGAGGTGGCTGCGGGCGCACCTTAGCCCACGCCCCTTTCACGAACTCGGCGTACTCCTCGTTGGCCTTCTTGCGAAACGTCTGGTAGTCGTCGATGGTTTGTTGTCGGTATCGGTTATAGTTGCCCTGTGCCTGACGTTTCCAAGCTTCATATTCCTCTTGCGGTGTCTGCGCATTTGCAGTAGCAAATAGTGACGAGTGAAAAGTTAATAGAATGCAGACGCAAGTGAGAGTCTGTCCCAACCATTTCATTTTTTGCTCCTTTCTCCAAAAACAACAATTACAATACGACGACTTTTCTCGTTACGCTATTATCTATTCTTACCAGATAGACACCCGCAGGAAGATGGTCTTCGTGGGAATATGGACGACCTGTAATGTCGAATATCCTCACCCTTTCCTTGTCTACACCCTCTACTATGATATGACCGTATTGCACATATACGTTGTAGTCGGGCTTTACTACATCGCTGATGCCAACATTGGGTGCGAATGTGGCTGTAAGGCTGATGTCGTCGATTACGGTGATAGTGCGCTTTGCTGTGGTGTCGCCGTCGCTCCAGCCCGCGAAGCGGTAGCCGCCGAAGGCGCGAGCCTCGATTGTAGCCGTGCTGCCATAGGCATAGCTGCCGCTGCCTGCCACTTGGCCCATCGTGTAGTCGTTGGCCACAACCGTGACGGTGTACATCACCGGCTCGAAGACGGCGGTATAGGTCGCGTCGCCTGTCACCGTCACCATCCTCGGATTGGTGCTAACGCCATCACTCCATTGAGAGAAGTAGTAGTGCTCGTTGGCGGTAGCCGTGATGGTAGCCGTCTCGCCCTGATAGTAGGTGCCGCTGCCGCTCACGGTGCCAAAGAAACTGTCGTTGGCCACGACTGTAATTTGGTACTGTGGGTCGGTTTCGAAGATGGCCGTGAAGGAGGTGTCGCTGGTCAGTGTGATGAGACGCGGATTGGTAGTGTTGCCGTCGCTCCACTGGGTGAAGTGGCTATGCGTAGCGGCTGTGGCACTGATGGTCACTTGCGACAGGTAGTTGTATTCGCCGCTGCCAGTCACTGTGCCCAGTGCATTGTCGTTGCTCTCCACCGTCAAAAGATACTGGTTTATGGCAAAGTTGGCTGTTACAGAGGTGTCGCCCGTCAGGTTTATCGTGCGGGGGTTGTCGGTATTGCCGTCGTTCCATTGTACGAAATGATAGCCATAGTTCGGAGTGGCAGTTACCACTTCTACCAAGTTGGATGGCTTGGTGTGTGACACCGTTCCCATCGTATTATCGTTGACATTGGCCGTGAGACCAACCAATATGGCCGTCAGTACGGTGTCTTTGGTCAGCGTGAAGGTAATGGGGTTGTCTGTGCTGCCGTTGCTCCAACGGAGAAAGTGATAATCAGTATTGGGAACAGCCGTGAAGGTAAGTTGTGTAAGGTAGTTATAGTTTCCACCAGTTGTCGTCACCGAGCCTCTCGTATTGTCGTTTACGGCACAGGTGGCGGTATATTGGTTAGGAGCAAACAAAGCGGTGAAGGCGGTATCCTGTAGCACCACCACACGACGTGGGTTCTGCGTGTTGCCGTCGTTCCACTGCGTGAAGTGGTAGCCATAGTTGGCTGTGGCGGTAATCCATACTGCCGTGTTGTAATCCACGGTGTCGCTGCTGCTCACTGAACCTTGCGTTGCATCGGCGGTGTGCATAGCCACAGTGTGGCGGTCGATGGCGAAGTGGGCAGTAAAGAGCGTATCGCGTGTGACGGTGATAGTCCTTGGGTTGTCCTCGATGCTGTCGTTCCACATTGTGAAGTGGTAATGTGGTACCGGCACTGCCGTCAGCGCTACCTGGCTCAAGTAATTGTACGAGCCGCCACCTGTGGCGCTGCCAAGGGTGACGTTGCTGCTGTTGGCGGTGACGAGGTAGCTGTTGTAGGTGAATTCCGCTGTGTACAGTGTCGAGTCGGTGACGACCACGTTGCGCGGATTCTGCGTGTTGCCGTCCTGCCACTGCACGAAGTGGTAGCCGTAGTAGGCCGTTGCCGTCAGGGTGGCAGTGCTGTTGTGGTTATAGGTGCCGCTACCAGAGACGCTGCCCATATTCGTGTTGCTGCTCTGCACGCTGACAGCATAGCTGTTGATGGCAAACTGGGCCGTATAAGTGGCGTTTTGCGTGACGCTTACAAGGCGTGGGTTGTCGGTGTTGCCGTCGCTCCACTGGGTGAAGTGGTAGCCCGCGTTGGGGTTGGCCGTGATGTTGACTGGCGTCAGGTAGTTGTAGCTGCCGCCGCCACTGGTAGTACCTATGGCAGGATTGCTGCTCTGTACGGTGAGAATGTAGCTGTTGATTTCGAACTGCGCCGTGTAGGTGGCGGCATTTTGTACTGTGATGGTGCGTGGGTTGTCCGTTACGCCGTCGCTCCACTGCGTGAAGTGGTAGCCGTATTCCGCCACCGCCGTCAGTGTTGCTGAGGTATTGAAGTTGTATGAGCCGCTGCCGTAAGTGCTGCCCATCGTGGGGTCGTTGGACTCAGCAGTTATAGCGTAACTGTTAGCGGCAAACTGGGCGGTGAAAGCCGAGTCGCGTGTCACGGTGATAGTACGCGGGTTGTCGGTTACTTGGTCGTTCCACTGCACGAAGTGATAGCCAAAAGCCGGCGTCGCTGTCAGCGACATATTGTGCAGGTAGGTATAGCTTCCGCCACCGCTCACGCTGCCCATAACGGTGCTGTTGCTCGCAGCATTGATGCTATATAGATTTGGAGCGAAATATGCAGTGAAGTTGCTGTCCTGGTTCACGGTGATGGTGCGCGGATTCTGCTGATTGCCATCGTTCCATTGAGCGAAGTGGTAACCATAGACGGGCGTGGCAGTTATGCTTACCAGGTTCTGGTAGTAGTATATGCCGCTGCCAGAAACGTTGCCCATATCGGGATTAGCGTTGGCGACGGTGATGTTGCTCACGTTGCTCACGAATATAGCCGTGAAGCTGGTGTCGCGCACCGCAACCATATAGCGTGGGTTCTGCGTGTTGCCGTCGTTCCATTTCAGGAAGTGATAGCCGTCGATGGCTGTTGCCGTCAGTGTCACAGGTGCATTGTAGCTGTACAGGCCGCTACCGCCCACGGTGCCCATCAGCGAGTCGTTGGCGTGGACGGTGATGTAGCTGTTGTTGGCCACGAAGGTGGCGGTGAAGGCGGAGTCCTGCGTCATGTTGACGGTGCGCGGGTTGGCGGTGTTGCCGTCTTGCCACTGCAGGAAGTGGAAGCCCGTCTGCGCCGTCGCCTGTATGATGGCCGAGTGGTTGCTGCAGGTGGGCTGCTGACTGACGGCGGCGCAGCCCATCGTCTCGTTGTTCGTGCTCACCGTGAGCTTGTAGGGCGGTGCCTCCACGATGGTGGAGAAGTTCTCCCAGTAGTTGGTGGTGTAGTAGCTCAGCACCGCCCCGCAAGGTACGCTGACAGGCGTGGTGTTGCTCACCCCGTTGAATGTATGCTCGAATATCGTCGGCGGGTTGCTCCCCTGCATCTCAATCTCCGTTACCGTCCCCACGCCGTTGTAGGCATAGTCCCCGATGCTGGTGACCGTTGCTGGAAAAGTCAGTTTGCCTGCCAGCAGGTTGCAGTTATTGAATGCACGAGTGCCAATGGTGGTGAGGTTTGCTGGCAGCTCAGGTCTTTCCAACCTCTCACAACCATAGAAAGCACTATCGCCGATGGATGTTACTCCACCGAGATCGATATTCTGCAGTCGGAAGCATCCACTGAAAGCACCGTTGCCCAATGTCTGTACAGAGTCACCAAGGGTGACAGATACAAGCCTGTCGCAGTTGGCGAAAGCATTGCTACCGATTTGATTTGCAGAGATACTTGCCGAAAGCAGGTTGTCGCAATTATAGAATGCTTCGCTGCCGATGCTCTGCACATCATTACCCAATATCAGCGTCGCCAGTTGTGTACAGCCATAGAATCCCTGAACGGGAAGGCTGGTAGCGTTATAGTTCAACCACGTCAATCCTGTACAGCCACGAAATGCTCCACTGCCGATTGTCTGCACATTGCTGCCGATATGAAGGCTATCTATATTAGAGCATCCATAGAAGGCGTTGCTGCCAATAGAGATTACACCTTCTCCAATATATAGGCTATCAATACCCGTGCAACCAGAAAAGGCGTTATTTCCAATAGAGGCTACATTGTCCATTATAACAAGAGTGCTAATAGTGTTTATCGTCATAAAAGCATTCGCAGGAATAGAATATACAGAATCCCCAATGACAAGAGTTGTGAAGTAGGGAGTAGCAGTATTATAAAATGGCGAGTTATTATAAGAGTTAAAATGCTCCATTGTATAATCGGAAGCGTTGTAATACAAACACTTTAAACCATTACAACCATAAAAGGCAGAATTCCCGATAGCAGTTACACTTGCTCCAAGATACAGGCTGTCAATACCCGTGCAACCAGAAAAGGCGTTATTTCCAATAGAGGCTACATTGTCTGGAATAACAAGAGTGTTTATTCCGCTACAACCTTGAAAAGCATTATCTCCAATGGAGATCACACTTTCTCCGATATATAGGCTACCAATTCCTGAGCAACCATAAAAAGCGAGATTTCCGATAGAGGTTACATTGTTAGGAATGACAAGGATGTTCATTCCGCTACAACCTTGAAAAGCACGACCTCCGATGGAGATTACACTTTCTCCTATATATAGGCTATTAATTCCAGAGCAACCATAAAAAGCATTATTTCCAATAGTAGTCACATTGTCTGGGATTAGAATGTCATTAATGTTACTACAACCCGAAAAAGAATAATTTCCCAAAAATGTTACGGTTGAAGGAATTGATACAGAAGTAAGATTATCACAGTCAGAAAAAGTGCATTCGCCTATCATTGTAACAACATAATTTACTCCATTATAATTAATAGTCATCGGAATAACTAAGTTGCCAGATGGCCGAGGATAACTCCAACGTACTGGATAACCACCCATACCCCACGGTCCATATTCTTTGTATGCATCAAAATATATATCATGCAAACCATATTGATACCAATCATAGCATGGATGATTTCCTGGATATGTAAGCATAACAGTAGAGTCACTTGTAATAGTATAATACAACGTCTGTCCAGTACTACACACTGCGGAGAAATCATAATTCTGTGAGTGGGCGTTAATTGCTGCTACCAACAGCAGAATTGTAAAAAGTATCTTTTTCATGATTAAATGTCCAATATTTTTATTTCCCATCTATCTTTAACACATTCAATTATCTCATTCAAGTCTTTGTCTGGTATTGACCGTCTAACATATACCCCAGTTATACAGTCATCGCCAATAACGGCAATTCTTTTTGAATCGTTTTCGGGAATAGATAAAGACGGCCAAATTTTCACCATTCGATACTCCTGTTCATATGTGAATCTTTCGTTTTTTTGAAAAAAATTTACGTGAAACGAATCCACAAATTCTTCGCTATTTGAGTCCTGTGGAACGCCTTCAATGTACTCAATTTTTTCTATTTGATGGCACTCTGATTCATGCAGCAATTTCTCTGTATCGTATCCCATGCAAAAGGTCACCCCGTCATTGCAATAATAATCCCAAATATCTTTGTTACATGGACTTTCAGTTAAACACAGTATTCCGTATGACTCATTTCGTTGCATATTCATCTCTTTTCTACGCTGTCGTGAAGGATCTAAAACCTTTCGAAAGAAGGAATATGTACATTGCTCCGCTAATAACTGCACCTCAAAATAAGGATACATATTCTTGCTGGCAATTATATCACAGTACCAGGAATAAACCTCCTCATAAGAGGGCTCTTTGAACTGGGCGTTGCAATCCCACTCATCAATATTCCGTATGAAATAGTTGGGGGAATTGAAAAATACCTCATTATGAGTTAAGGCTTCTTTACATAGAACATTGCTCCAATGCCTATATTTGTATAGGTTGACAGGAACTTTTATGGTCCGTTCAAACAATCTAGTCTCTTCCATTTATCATTATTGCTTGATTAACTGCTCTTTTCTACCCAATAATACCCACACTTCCATACCCCATCGTGGTCTTTTAGACGAAATCTCAAGCGTAGCTCGGGGGTATCTAAATCTCGGCGGATTGGCAATTTTATTTCGTCTGCATAGTCCTCATTCTTTTTTATCGTTATTTCCACCGCGAATTTGGTGTTAAAACACGGAACCCAACACGCATTCTTCTCTCCGTGTATGACTCGAATGGCAACAAGCCATTCAGGATCTGTTTCCGTCGTGTAGCGAACTTGAAAAAACTCCTCGTCCACCACGTTAATCTCTCCGTAATCAATTATTTTATCACTCATTATAGTTAATTTTTTTCGGCAAAGATACAACTTTTTCCAGCCTACTTCGAACTCTTAATTGGTTTTGTGTATGGGCGACATTTTTTTAGTTTATTATCTGTTCCGTGTTTTTTTGCTACAGAGCCTTTTTCGTAGCATATTTACCACCAATCAAGTCTGACACTTCGCCGAAGGACCACCGAAGGATGGCACTGTTATTTTAGATTTGGAAGTGGTTTCTGCTCATATTCATATACTGTTATGTATTAGTTTGTTTTTGGCGGCTGTAAATTGTTGATAAACTTTCTTTTATGCTGTTTGGTTTTTGTTGTACAATAATTGAATTCATTTTGCGTTATTCTTTTGAATTTTAAACAGCAGTAGTTATGACAGCAATGGAGGTTAATGCGGAACTCTTCCGCGAATTGAGCATTATCGCCGAAGATGAGGGGATGATGAAGAAAGCCTTGAAGGCCATTAAAAGGCTTACGGCCCAGAAAAAGGCGATGGAGGAGACAGAATACATTATGTCCTCTCCAGAGATGGTTGAAATTCTTCGACAAGGCGACGAAGATATCAAGAACGGCAAAGGTCGGGTCGTAAAGCTGGAAGATTTATGGAAATAAAGATTCTTCCCAAGGCTGAAGAAGACCTTGCTTATTGGAAAAAGATTGGCGACAAGCGTATTATGAAACGCATTGAAACCTTGTTGGCCGATATTTTGCAGCATCCCTTTACTGGCATAGGAAAACCCGAACCGCTGAAAGGTACCAACGGAAAGTGGAGCCGACGAATCACGGACGAACACCGTATTGTGTATTCCGTCAGTGGCGGATTTGTCTATGTGTATGTTTTTTCTCTGCGATATCATTATTCCAAATAGATTTTTTTCAATTTGTCACGAACGACCGTTCTTCGCCATAGACAGTGCCGTTGGCATTGATGGCGTAAGCACGGTAGTAGTAGGTAGTGCCGGGCGATAGGGCGGTGAGGTGGCTGACGAATGAACCTGTGCCGTTGCCGTCGGTGGTATGAAGTCCGCTGATCGTTGGATTTGGCGAGGTGCTGTAGCATACGCCACGTGCGGTGACAGCAAAGCCTCCGTCATCATTAACCGTGCCTCCGGCCACGGCGCTGGTAGCGGTGATGCCAGATGCATTAGCGGTGGTTACAGAAGGCTGTCCGCTGGGTGTGCTGACGGTGCGCTGCTCGCCATAGGCAGTGCCATTGGCATTGGTGGCGTAGGCTCGCACATAATAGGTGGTGGAAGGCTGCAAGCCGCTGAGGGTGCTGACGAAGGTGCCGAGTCCGCTGCCGTCGGAGGTGTGCAGGTTGCTGATGGTGGGCTCGGGGGTCGAGCTCCAGCAGACACCACGGGCGGTGACGGCATAGCCGGCATCGTCTGTGACGGTGCCGCCACACTGGGCTGTGCCGCTGCCAGTGAGGGTTACGTTAGCAGCAGTGCTGACAGAAGGAAGACCATCGGGGGTAGTGAACGACAGTTGTTCGCCATAGGCGGTACCGACACCATTGGTGGCATAGGCCCGCACATAGTATGTGGTGCTGGGCTGCAATCCTGTGATGGTGCCGTCGAAAGTCCCGGTGCCACTTCCGACAGTCAGCAGTCCGTCGGTCAACGTGGGATACTGCAAGGTGCCGTAGACGAATCCGCGCCGAGTGACAGCGGAGCGTCCCTCGTCGTCGACACGGCCGCTACAGGCCACTGATGTCGGCGTAGGTGTTCCAACGGCGACGGTAGCCACGGTGGGTAGGGTAGGCCCAGTGACGTAGATGACACCTATGTCGTAGCTTTCGCGACCATAGCTTTCGGGCGTAAAATCACGTCCACCGCCCTCGTAGAGTGAGTCGGCGAAGGCATCGATGCGGCAGCCTTGCGAAAGTTGTAACGCTGTGACTTCGAATTGGAAGCGCCCGTCAGAATCGCTGTGAGTGGTGGCTACATTCTCACCGTCGACCACAAGGCGCACGTGCATATCGCCGACAGCCTGCTGTGACTGTTGTTCCAACACTCGTCCTGTGAGAATGGATTCTGTATAGATGTCCTCGTCCTCGAGACTATGGATGCAGGAGGTCGATAGCATTGTCGCTGTAGCGATCAGTAACAAGTGGACAGTGAATAGCTTTTTGAGCATACGACTATAAGTTAAGGGTGAATGAAATGGCAGGAGTGAGACCGTTGGGCGAAGATATCAGCGACGGTACAAAAGCGACATCGCGCTTGATTCGCGGCTGGGCAAAGGTGGCACGTGCCAGATTGAAAAGATAGAGCGCGCCAGCGGTTCCCCAGGCTATATAGGAAGTGGTGCGGAGTGTATTGTAGCGTTGCTGTGCTGCGTCGAAGTCGGCATAGGAGACTCTTGCGGAGCGCATTGTGTTAAGGTCGTCCTGCGCCAGATAGTAGCAGCCCACACCGACACCCACAAGAGCCACCTCGGCCGTCAGGGTGGCGATGCCTTCACCCACGTAGCCTTTGCCCATCTGTCCCAGTCCAGGAATGAAGACGCTCTTCAGCAATGCCATCCCGTTGGAAACTTCGCCAGTACGGCGCATCTCTTCCCATTGGGGTTGCAGGTTGCCTGTGGCGGCCACCTGACAGAGCACCCACACACGGTAGGTGCCGTCGCGCAGACGCGTGGCATAGTCGTCGACCTTGCGGATAGGTATGTTATACTGACGGGAAAGCACCTCGACAGAGGTGCCGTTTTGCAATGACTTGTTCACTTGTTGTGCGTCAAAAGGTTGTCCAAGCCGCATAGCGGTATTCTGCATCACACGGGCAATGGCTTGGTTGGTGGCATCAGTGAGGGTAGAACCCTCGCCGCTCTCGCAGACATAGAGGATGGTGCTGTTGCCTGCTCGCGGCAGCTCGTTCATCCACGTCGGTTGCCGCTGTGCATGACACAGCGGCAACGTCGTCAATATGAACAAAATAATAAATAAAGTGCGTTTCATTATTCGCCTTTCAGTTTTCTCATATATTCTTCGGCCCACTTGCGGAACTGGTCGCGGTGGAACATACCTTCGAGCTTCTGGTCATCGCTGAGAGCTGTGGCCATCTTATTGGCCAATTCCTTCTTACTGATGCGGATGGCAATATGGCTTTGATATGTGCCGTTAGGGGTCTGGTACATTTTTTCACATACCTGTTCGGCATCGTTGAGCACACGTTCGATGACTTGCGTGATTTCGCGCTCGGCCAGACGTTGCACGTCGTCCTGCTGGGCAGCGCCCGACTGGGTACGGACATAGTCGGTAGAGAGGCCTTTTGCCAGACCTCCAATCTTGGCATTAATCATACTCTTTGCGGCATTGAGAGCAGCCATACGAGCGTTCTGCATATTGACATTCTCGCCAACGCCACTGCCACCGAAATATTCTTCCGTGTCGCGGTCGTAGCCCGAGCAGGGCAGTTCCACCTCGCGGTTGCCCATCTGCTCCTGGGTAACTACATTTTTGTTGCTTCGGCAAGCCCCGAAGAACACTATGGCCACTACGGCCATAAGGATAACTGTACGTTTCATTGTGTTATGTATTTAATTTGTTGTATTTTCATCAGAATGAGCTCTTATTTTTGCAGAAGATTCATTGTTGGGGGCGCGAAATCCGATATGGTGTTCTTGTGCATCTGATTCCTGTGAGTAAACGTGCTGGAATAAGGTAAAAAGATCAGAGAGTGTATTATCAATAACTCGAATGGCTGAGTTGAATTCTCGTTCGATATCAGATGTGGATGTAAAGACGGTGTAGTATTCGCAAACAAATGTGTCTGTCCCATTCCAAGTTAATGTGACATCTCTATTTTTCATACCTACAATACATATCATCTTGTTTGATGTCGCGTGGTCGTAATCAAGTTCTTTTTGAGTAAAACGGACTGCAAAAACCATTCTTCGGTACCGAGCCTTTATTTTTAGTGGAGTTATAAACCATAATATATCCTTGAAACGGAACGCTATAAGCCCTTCTTTCATTCCGCATTCAAACCCCATTTTGTTTATTTTTTTGATGATACGTCGTGGCGTTGGAGTTGTAAATATCCAGTATAGTCCATAAGATATTCCTAAAGTCGCAAATAAAATAGTCAATAATATATTTACTGTAAAAACAGGTATCGCATCAGATAGGATACTGGCTCCTAATGCCACACAGACAGCAATTGCTATCGTCCATATCCAGTCTCGTTCTGTCATTTTCTCGTAATCCATATTATTCTTGTTCAATTTATTTCGTTATTATTACATTTGTTTTTTTGTTTCGGTATTTGCGGCTGAGATCGCCGACACCGGCACCGATGCTGGTTGGGTCGCAGACCATATAATGCTGACCCTTAATGTCGATATGGTGTCCGCGCACCTTGCGGCCGGGAATGTTGACGGCAGTGGCTACGTGGTCTGGATATTCGAGTAGTACCACATCGTAGCCGAGCAGCATCTGCACTATGCGCGCAAATAGCACGGCACGGTCTTCGCAGTCGTTGGCAGGATAATAGAAGTTTTCCTCGCAGAAAAAGTTCTTTTCATGCCCAAACTGCTTCTTGTCAGTCTGATAGTGAAAGCCCTGTTGCATAAATTCCAACAAGGTGTTCAATGCTCCGACAGGGTTTTGCCCTTCAACAAGAGGACGTATCTCACGCTCAATTGTAGCTGCAAAAGCTTCCTCGATGGCTGCGGTGGCGTAGACGCTGAGTTCGGTCTGTGGATAGTGTGAGTAGAAGTCCATCAGTGGCTGGTTGACACGAAACGCAACCTTTCGGCCAGAAAAGGTGGCTGTGAACGAATGGGCAGCCAATGCGCCTCCAAGTCGTGGCGAGTAGGCAAGGTGCATATCTAATTTATGGTTTGCTCCCTCAATTTGACGGTCGTAAGTATGGATGCGCCCTTTGACAGGCGCATCGCCAAAGGCATAATAGCGGATGCTGTCGATCTCAACGTAAGGTATGTCGTAGAGACGGCTACCCGTACGGACAAGCATCACCAAGCGGTTGTCGACGCGTCCGATGCGGACATCGTAATGCATTACATCCATCAGGAAGACAGAAAGAATGTTCTGTTCGTTTGGGCGTCCGGGAAAGATGGTGGCGGAGAAGTGTCGGACAAGGTCGAACAGGCCCCAGTCGCCGAGGTAGAGGTCGCGACGATGGCGGTCGAGGATGGCAACACACTGTTCGGCATAGCATTCGTCCAGTCGTTTCCAGAAACGAGCCACTTGCCGTTCGCGTATACCTGACAGTGCAAGGTCGGAGAGCGATTTGGACACATCGATGTCGAGTCTGCGCCCATAAAAAGAAACGGTATAGTTGCGTTTTGCAAAGGGACCGGCATCGGCAGGTATCATAATCCTTGTTTCGTCGACCGGTCTTCCCTGGGTCAATTCGCCATAGGGTATTTGGCGGTCTATCTTCAATGTGTCGGGAATCGAATCGGCAGTATCCAGCACAGGCTGTTCCACTGGTTTTATGTTGCGTGGCGATGGTTCGCCAGTAATGAGCTGGTACTCTTGCCAAAGCTGCTCGAGGTAACGAACAAAGTCGTCGTGAATGGAGTCGCGGAAATTCTGGTATTCCTGTTGCTTCTGCTGTCGATAGCTATCGGGGACCACTTGTGCAGAAACGGAATCGATAATTGAAAACTGACAACAGAAAATCAAAAAGATGCAAACGAGAGGACTGATGATAGTATATCTTTCTTTCATAGGCTGTCCTCCGTGATCAGTACATCAATAGAGTCTTGGGTGGCGTAGGTGGGTGCAGGGTCGATGCCAATGGCAGAACCCGACGGGTCATTGTGTCGTAAGGTGATGCCTATGCCGATAAGCAATGCTATGCTTGCAGCTGCCGAAATGATGCGCCAGACGGGAAGTGAGCGTCTTTTGCGCTGATTTTTGCCAAATTGTTCGATGGCTGCCGTAATGGTCAACAGTTCATCCAAATGCTCGTCGCTTTCGGCAAGATAGTCCTCCACTTGTTGGCGCTCGATGTCGGAGACATCGCCACATAGATAGCGGGTAAGCAATTCGTCCGATATGTTACTATTCTTCTGCATAGTCTTTCAGATGCTTTTGGATTAATCGAGCCAATGCGCGACGTTTGATGTTGTAGAGGTTGTCGACGGTTATGCCATAGCGGGTGGCTACTGACTGGGGTTCTTCGTCGCCAAGCAATAATGCGGAGAGTATCTCGCGGTCGCGTGGCGGCTCCAGATTGGTAAGCCCTTGCTGTATGTCCATCATAATCTGATTCATTTGCGTCGTGCCTGCGTCGAGCAGTTTTTGGTCTTCTAATTTTGTAATAGGGATCTGGCGACGCGAATCTATCATTCGAAGTGAAAAATCTTTGAAAAAACGATACGAGACCACTGACAGCCACCGTTCAAAAGGAAGGTCAGAATTGTATTTCCTCAGCCTATCCCAATTGTTGGCCGAGATGTAGAGATAGAATTCCTGAATAAGGTCATCGACAGCAACATTAGGCGCTGCCTTTAAGGCATTGAAACGTAGCAGGCAGCTAAAGTGGTCGTAAAACAAATAACCCACTGCTCGTTCGTTGCTTTCAATTAGGTCGTTGACAAGTTGGCGGTCGTCAGAATAATAGTATTTGACAGAGCGTTTCATTGGGCTCAGCCAGAATCGTTTCGCCTGATACCCGAAAGGCATTATGTTTATACAAAAAGAAGCGCGGGTATCTGCCACTTTGCTTATCCCGCTGTTTCAGGCCTTCGCATTGCCCTTGATTCAGAATAAGCAATGCCGAAGCCCACGCATATTGGTATATAGAAGTATACTATACGCCAAACCAGTGGACGAAGAACATTGCGTTATTGCGGAATCAGGTTTAGAAGTTGCGAAGTTCGAAACAGCCGCAGATAAACGCTGTTACACGTCTCTTTAATATGTCCTGTCGCAGTTACTGTCTGCTTTCGCGGGTATATGAGAGGGCATAAACCCCACCTCTTTACCCCGCTTCGGCTTCGGGTGAAACGACGATGCAAAAGTACAAATAAATATTAGACTGACAAAATTAATTTCAGGGCTGTCTATCCAGTGACAGTCAATAGTGCACATTTGAATAGTCTTCGTCTTTTATATTAGTCAATCGTCATGCGCGTGACATTCATATCTCCCTTGGATTCGATGAGGACTTAGACTTTCAAGCTAGTACTTGCTTTCAAATACGGCACCGTCCTCATTCGCAATGCCGTCCACAAGGGCTTTCAGTTTCCTGGCCGCAATCAGCCTGGGATGCAGGGTGAGGTGTCGTCTCACAATCTGGATCATGTGGTCCTGGCATATCGGGATCTTGTATGCCGAGAACTCGCTGAAGAGGTTCTTCATCCCGTCTATCACAATCTGCCCTATTGGCGATTTTATTTGTTAAAATTGGTCTCAAGCATCTTGATTCTTGAAACCACCAATAAATATTGGCATTTCAGAGGATTTTATCCTGCAATTTGACCTATAGAACGAATTGTTTTTGTGAAAATGCTGGGCGATGTCAAGACATACAAGACAAAAAAGGAGACTGCCATCAGTCTCCTTTGGTGGGAGTTACTGGATTCGAACCAGTGACCCCTTGCTTGTAAGGCAAGTGCTCTGAACCAGCTGAGCTAAACTCCCTTATTTCTCGTCTTTTGAGGGTGCAAAAGTACCAAGATTCTTCGAAATGGCAAAATTTTTCTTTCCGATCGATACGTTTGCCTCGTTTTCTTTCTTGGAATACAATGTGTTGCGATTTGCTAAAAAAGTTTGTTTGAGGTGCATTATAAAGGGTTAAAAAACGGAACGGGGATAGCGACATGCTGAAAATGACACCATGAATTATCATGAGGAGAGAAGGCTTTTCCAGCCGAATGAATGCTTGTGTGTCGAAAGACTGTAGGGTGCTGCTATTGTTTGAAGCGCTGCATGTTGACCAGCGAGGCGTAGGTGCCGTTGAGGGCCATAAGTTGGGCGTGGTTTCCCTGTTCAATGATGTTGCCGTGGTCCAACACGACGATAAGATCGGCATTCTCGATGGTGGAGAGCCTGTGTGCGATGACGATGGTGGTGCGGCCGACCATCAGTTGGTCGAGCGCATTTTGGACGGCCTGCTGCGAGTTGGCGTCGAGTGCGGAGGTTGCCTCGTCGAGAATCATGATGGGCGGATTGCGCAGGATGGCACGTGCAATGCTGATACGTTGCCGTTGGCCGCCGCTGAGGGCGCTGCCGCGGTCGCCGACAGGGGTGTCGTAGCCTTGCGGCATTTGGGCAATGAAGCCGTCTGCGTTGGCCAGTTGGGCAGCCTTGCGGATTTGTTCGACGGGCACCGCGGGCAATCCGAAGGTGATGTTGTTGGCGATGGTGTCGTTGAAAAGGATGCAGTTTTGCGACACAACGCCGACGTTGCGGCGCAGCGAGTCGATGTTCAAATCGCGCAAGTCGATGCCGTCGATGGTGATGTGTCCGCCGGTGGGGTCGTAGAAGCGGGGCAGCAGGTCGGCCAGTGTGGTCTTGCCGGCGCCGGAAGGACCCACAATGGCCACCTTCATTCCTTTGCGGATGGTCAGGTCGACATGGTTGAGCACGGTGACGGGCGTCCCCTCGGGGGCGTCGTAGGCGAAGCTGACGTCGTGGAAGCGGATCTCGTTGCGGAAGTCGTCGAGCACTGTGGCGTCGGCTTTTTCGACGATGCGTTCGTCGGCGTCAAGAATTTCGAAGATGCGGGCGGCCGAAGCGCTCCCTTTTTGAAGGCTGCTGTAGGCCTTGACGATGGCTTGGACAGGAGGGATGAGTCGGGCAAAGATGATGACAAAGAGGATGAAAACCGAAGCCTGCATGTCGCCGCCCAGCACCGCGTTGCCGCCCAGCACCAGGATGAATCCCAATCCGATGGTGCCCAGCACTTCGGACAGCGGGCTGCCCGCTTCGCGGCGGCGTGCCACGCGAAGCATGCGACGGCTATAGTCGGCGTTGACTGTTTCAAAGGTACGTTGGCGTTGCGCCTCCTGACGGTAGGCCTTCACCGCCTCCATGTTGTCGAGGGTCTCCTTGTAGACCGACATCATGGTGCCCATGGTCTCCTGTCCTTTGACGGCGTTGCGTTTGAGGCTTTTACCGATTTTTCCGATGAGAAATACCGCTGGAGGGAGTACCACCAAGAAGAGGATGAAGAGTTTGGGGCTGATGAATATCAGGGTGGCGGCGAAGAGGATGACGTTGATGGGGTCTTTGACCAGCGATTGCAGGGTGCTAACCACGCTCCACTCGATGTCGGCCAGGTCGCCCGACATGCGGCTGATGAGGTCGCCTTTGCGACGGCCGGAGAAGAACGAGATGGGGAGGATTGTGATTTTGTGGTAGATGTCGTTTCGCAGACGTTGCAACACGCCGTTGCGGATGGGGCTGAGGAAGAAGAGCCCAAGGTAGCGGGTCAGGTTGTAGAGCAGCGAAGCCAGCAGGTAGCCTCCGGCGAAGATGAAAAGGCAGTTCCAGAGACCCACCGACTCCTTGATGTTGTAGAGGTGCCACATGGCCCAGTCGGTCACTGCCGACTGGCTGAAGGAGAGCTGCGGTTCGACGGCAGGTGGCGTGGTCATGCCGAAGAACAGCTCCACGACAGGTACGATGAGCACGAACGAAAAGAGGTTGAAAACGACCGCCAGGAAGTTGAACAGTATGTTCAGCACAATCTCTTTGGGGTAGTAGCGCAGATAGCGGAACACGCGGACGATGGCATGTCGGGCTGGCGGATTGGGATGTGCGTTGGTGGTCATGGCGGTGGATTACATTTGTGTGATGACTAATTGCGGTGTGGCCAGAGCGGGGTTGGGCTTATATTCCAGCCGTTCGGAGCGCAGCTGGCGCGAGAGCAGGTAGTCGTAGATGGCTTTGGCCTCGTCCATGCGGGTGGCCTCGATGCGGAGGTGCATCTTGGGATGTTCGAGCAGGTAGTCGGCGTAGGCGTCGAGAATGGCGTGGGCGTTGTCGGTCAGGGGAAGGATGGAGCGGTTGGCGCCATGGGTTGGCAGCGGCAGCGGGTAGCGGTTGAGAAGCACGGCCGGTAGCGGCGCATGGTCGGAGGCGTTCAGGTCGCGGCGCAGTTGGGAGGCGTTGCCGGCGAAGGTGCGGGGCATGCAGCCTTCCACATTCACCACCACCACATTGTTGCCCCTGACCGAGAGTGCCAGCGCCACCGTTCCGTTTTCGTCGAGCAGGTAGCGGTCGGCTTCGGCCTTCTGACGCAGCACGCTGATGGTGCCCTTGACGGGAGGTCCGTTCTTGGCGCGCAGGGGCAGCCCTTTTACAACGGCCATTTCTTCGGGTTGGGCGGCAGGGTAGAGTTCGAAGGTGAAGATGTCGGTGCCTCCGATGCCTGTCCACTCGGTCGATTTGTTGGCGAAGTAGCCCCGCTTGCCGTCGGTGGTGACACCGAAGCAGATGTCGTCGTTTTCGGTGTTTATCGGGAGCCCCAGATTGGTGGGGCGCTGCAGGTAGGTGTCGGTGATGTCGATGAAATACATGTCGTAGCCGCCGAAGCCTTGCCAGCCGTTGGAGGCGAAGTAGAGGGTTTTGCCGTCGGCATGGATGAAGGGGCACTTTTCGTTGCCGGCCGTGTTGACGGCAGGACCCATATTTTCGGCGCGGCTCCAGTCGCCATTGGGCAGACGGCGGCAGTACCAGATGTCGGTGCCCCCTTGACCGCCGCTGCGGTTGGAGGCGAAGAAGAGGTATTGTCCGTCGGGGGTGATGCTAGGTTGCGACTCCCAGGTGCGTTCTCCGTTGATGTTGCGGCCGGCGTTCTCCAGTTCCTGCCACACGCCGCTTATGCGTCGGCAGCAGTAGATGTCGCAGTTGTCGTAGCCCTTGTCGTGCTGCATGACGGAGTAGTAGAGCAGGTTGCCGTCGGCGGTGAGGGTCACGCTGCCCTCCTCGTTGCCTGCGTTGAAGGGGTAGGGGAGCATAGTGCCGTGGGTGTAGGCGGTGTCTTTCCAGCGGCTGTAGTACATGCGCAGGACGTGGTCGTCCAGGGTTTGGTCGTAGAAGCTGCGCTTGTGTGTCGCCCGGACGCTACGCAGGTAGTAAATCTCGCTGCCGTCGGGGCTGATGTATGGCATGTATTCGTCGCTACTCGACGAGGCTCCGCGCAACACGACGGGGAAGAACGGCGCCTGGTTCTGTTGCGCTTCGGCCAGAAATTCGGACCAGTAGAGGTAGGTCGACGCCTCTTCATACACCGCATCGTAGGTTGGGTTGGGCTGTTGGTTGGCCATGTCGAAGTAGCGGTTCAGTTGGACGACGGCCTCGTCGTACTGCTTGTAGCTGTAAAGCACCACGCCCATGTAGTAGTAAGCCAGTGCGTTGGGGTAGTCGGGGCAGTATTTGAAGAGTTTGGTGAAGTAAGAGCGGATGGTGGCAGGTCGTTCGCCCGCTCTGACCGATGCCGCACCCAGGTAGAAGTAAGGGTCGGCGGCGGTGCGGTTGTGGTTGGACACTTTGCGCATCAGTGTGATGCAGCTCTGGTAGCGTCGGCTGTTGAAGGCCTCCACGCCCTTTTCGAAGTCGGTCTTGTCGCTCCCTTTGAAGTGCGGATGGCAGTTGTCGTCCTGGGCCCATACCACGAGGGGTGTGAGGACGAGCATCAGCAGAAGGGAGAGGAGTCGCATGGGCGGAAAGGGGCTTACAGTTTGGAGATGTCTATCTTGAAGTTGGCGTCAGGACCGTTGCAGGGGTTGGTGCAGTGCAGCGCGCAGTCGGAGCAGGGGGTGAGTTCGCCGTGAAGGCGTTTTTTCACCATATCGCCTACAGCGTCGTGGAGCGAGGGGATGTTGATGCTGCTGATGACCTCGTCGCAGAAGGCGTAGCTGAGCATGGTGACGGCAGTTTTTTTGCTGATGCCGCGGGTCATGAGGTAGAACAGCGCCTGTTCGTCCAGTTGGCCGATAGTGCTGCCGTGGGAACATTTCACGTCGTCGTTGTAAATCTCCAAGAAGGGGCGGGTGTCGACATGCGCCTTGTCGGTCAGCAGGATGTTGCGGTTGGTTTGGTAGGCCTCGGTTTTGACGGCGCCATCCTGCACCAGCACATGGCCGTTGAAGCGTGCGCGGGCGGAATCGTCGAGGATGCCTTTGTAGAGTTCGTGGCTGTGGCAATGTGGGCGTGCGTGTTCCACGAAAATGTAGTTGTCGCATTCCTGTTCGCGGTCCATCAGGTAAAGACCCGATGCGTTCAGCGAGCCGCCTTCGCCTTGCATGCGCACCACGATGTTGTTGCGCACGTGGTTGCCGCCCAAGGTGATTGTGCATAGCGTCACAGAGGCGTTGCGGCCCATGGCGATGGACAGGTCGGTGATTTGGCGGTCGGGGGTGTTCATGGCCTGCAGACGGTAGAGGGTCAGTTGTGCGTCGTCGGCGACGGTGATGGCGGTGTTGGGCATGTCGGGGGCGATGTGGTAACCCTCTTTTTCGTGGAGCATGAACATGGGAGCGTCGGCAGGATTGCAGAGCACCAGCTCCTGCCGTTGGCCGCGGTCGACGGTCAGTTCCTGGCGCGGCACGTCGACGTGCCAGCTGTCACCCCAAATGTCGGGCAGAATGTCTTTTCTAATCATTGTTCCAGCTCCTTTTTAATCCACTCGTAACCTTTCTCTTCCAGTTCCATAGCCAATTCCTTGGGGCCGGTTTTCACGATGCGGCCCTCGAAGAGCACATGCACGTAGTCGGGCACGATATAGTCGAGCAGTCGTTGATAGTGGGTGATGACCACGGTGGCATTTTGGGGCGAGCGCAGTTGGTTGACGCCGCTGGCCACGATGCGCAGCGCGTCGATGTCCAGGCCGGAGTCGGTCTCGTCGAGGATGGCCAGCGTGGGGTCGAGCATGGCCATCTGGAAGATCTCGTTTTTCTTCTTCTCGCCACCGCTGAAGCCTTCATTGACCGAGCGGTTGGCCAGGTTGGTGGTCATTTCCACCACCTTCTTTTTTTCTTCCATCAGCTTGAGGAATTCGCTGCCGCTCAGGGGGTCCAATCCGCGGTACTTGCGTTGCTCGTTGACGGCGGTGCGCATGAAGTTGGTGATGGTCACGCCGGGAATCTCCACAGGGTATTGGAATCCGAGGAAGATGCCTTCGGAGGCGCGCACGTCGACCGGCAGGTCAAGGATGTTCTTGCCGTTGTAGATGACTTCGCCTTCCGTTACGGTGTATTTGGGGTTGCCGGCGATGATGCCGGCCAGGGTGCTCTTGCCGTTGCCGTTGGGTCCCATAATGGCGTGCACTTCGCCTTTGTTGATTTCAAGGTTTACGCCTTTCAATATCTCGCGGTCGCCGATAGAGGCGTGCAAATTGCGTATGGAAAGTAATGACATAAATTATATATATTTCTGATTATTCGTTAGATAGATAGTTTGTGCGGGTCGCGCACGAACAAGCAAAGATATTATTTTTTTTTGAATTGTGTCGGGGAGGTTTTGCAGGCCCTTTTTTTTCGGAAAAAAGCGGCCGCTTTGCAGGCTTCAAAAGCGGCAATATGCGAAAGCAGGGACTTTGTTGGGACTCTGGTAGGACCCTGGTGAGACCCTGTTAGGACCCTGTTAGGAGTGGTGACGGCTGGGGTGGGTGGAGACAAAAGAGGACTGTCGGTGACAAAAAATTTGGTTGTGCCGTTGAAATTCTGTATTTTTGTCGGACAATTGCATGCCTATGCGACTTGCTTTGTCTGTTGGTTTGCAGTTGGTTAAAAATACATTTGAGCCATTATGGAAGCACCGATAGTTACGCTTACGTCCGATTGGGGGACACACGATTACTACGCCGCATGTGTGAAGGGAAAACTCTGTTTGTTGATGCCGCAAGTGAAAATCCACGACCTGAGCCACGAGCAGTCGTGGAACGACATGGCGACGCTGATGCTGATGGTCCGCATGGGGTGTCTGTCTTTTCCCGAAGGGACCATCCACATCATTGATGTCGGGTCGGAACCGTTGAAACGCGATATGGCATCGCAGGGCGATGGTCATCAGCACTTCGTTCCGGAACCGATATTGGCGCAATACCGGGGTCACTTCTTGATTTGCAGCGAGCTGCGTCCGCTGTCGTGGGCGTTGGAACAAATTCCCGATCAGGTAGTGCGGTTGGCCGTGCCCTCGGGGTTGGACTCCTACAGCTTTTTGGCTCATGACCTTTTTTGCGATATCGCCTGCCGGTTGGCCGCCGGCGAGTCACCGGCCCAGCTGGGCACGCCGATAGACGACTTCAAGTTGGTGCGGTCGCCCATGCCGCCGATAGACACGGACGTGATCAATGTGGTGGTCACCGCCATCGACAAGTATGGCAATGCCCTGCTCAACCTGCGTTACGACGACTTTGAGCGGGCCCGCTCCGGACGCCGTTTCACGGCGGAACTGGGCAACCGTATCGGCACCGATATGGTGCGTACCCTCAGCACCCATTACAACGATGTGCGTATGGGCAACCTGCTGCTGATTGTCTCGAAGTCGGGCTATCTGCAGCTGGCCGTGAATGGTGGTTCGGCATTCCAGCTGCTGGGCTTGCGACCCACCAGCCCCTGCCGCATCAGGTTCTACGATTGACGAGGACCTCTTCCGTCCCTGTGAGATACAAAGAAATCGCCCCGAACGCGAAGCCGTTCGGGGCGATTCCATTCTGTCAGTTTCCCCCAGAAGGGAACGTGACGCTTCAGGATCAGCTTTGGGGAGTCTTCCAGTTGAAGAAGACCTGCACGCCGGCCATCTGGTAAATCTGCCAGTGGCCCCAGTTGCCCATACCGCTGAAGTCGGTGTCCCATTTCAGGTTGACAGCCAAGTTGGCGGAGATGTATTTGGAGAAGCGGTAGTCGAGTTTCACCTCAAAGTCGAGGTCGGTTTCGAAAGCGCGGCGTTTGAGCCATCCGAAGTCCTGAAGGTCCTGCCAGGTCTCTTCGTCGCCGAGGGTGTATTTCGAATCGGCGGCCATGTTGTCGCCCCAACCCATATTCTTGGGTTTCTTGTAGTCGTAGAAGAGCTCGAGACGGGCGTAGAGATCCAGACTGGGCAGGATGTCCTTTTTCAGGTAGAGGGCTTTGACGTAGCTACCGAGACCGAAATAGGCGTGGTTGAAGGTGGAGGGGTCGGATGCGTCGAAATTGTCGTCCTGGATGACACCATAGGTCTTGCCTTGGGCAATGAGGCTGTCGTCGATGACGAAGGTGGTCTTGCCGGTGAGGAAAGAGGCCGATACCGACCAGTTGTCACGTTTGTATTCGAACGAGAGGGCGGTGGTCAGGTAGGCGGGAGCCATGAAGCCCGACACTTTCACGCCTTCATTGTCGCCGGCGCCGGCAAATTCGAAACCGGCTCCGAATTGCGATTTGAAGTTGGCCGAGAAGTTGGCGCCCCAGTTTTTGTAGGCCTTCCAGGACAGCGACGAGGTGAGGTCGATTTTATCGACGCTTTTGCGGTGGGTTTCGAAGCGTCCGCCCAGCGAGTCTTCGGCGGAGTTGTCCAGGTCCTGCCAAGCGTAGCCGTAGGCAAGGTCGACGATGTTGTCCCATACGAATTTGGGGTGGGTGTATTTGTAGTTGCCGAAGAAAGTGGCGGTCACGTCGATTTGGGAGTTACCCGATGCCGACCAGTTGTGGTACAGCACCTCGCCAATCTTGAGCGCAGGGGTCGATGAGGTGTTCCAAACACCTTGCGGCTTGTCGCCAGAGTCGGCGGGAGCCATAAAAGTGAGAGAATTGATGCCGCCCACCAGGATGGGGTCGTTGTCGGCCATGGCGGTTCCGGAGAAAAGCAGGGCTAATGCTGCCAGAAAGAATACTTTTTTTGTCATGGGTTTGGTATGTTTAGATTATCTTGTTCTAAGTTGGGTGGTGGCGGAGTTACTCGTTGTCGCCGATTTCGTCGAAGGCTTTGATGATTTCGTCCGATTCGAAGCCGTGCGAAGCCAGAAAAGCCATCAGCTTGTTGCGACGTGCGAAGGGGTTGTCGTCCTTGATGGTGGACATTTTCTGTCGGGCCAGTTGCAGCAGCACCTCGTGGTAGCGGTTGGGGTCGAGGTTGGTTAGCGCCTCGTCAATCAGTCGTTTGTCTATCCGTTTGGCCCGAAGTTGGTAGGCGATTTTGATGCGTCCCCACTTCTGGAGGTTCATTTTCGACTCGCTATAGATTTGGCAGAAACGGCGTTCGTTGATGTAGTCGTTTTTTACCAAATAGTTGATAATGCGTTCGGAAAGTTCGTGGCTGGCACCCCATCGGGTCAGTTTGTCCATGACAGAAGAACGGCATTGCTCGCTTTGTGCGCAGTATTGCTCAGCTTTGGAGAGAAAGGGAATCTCCGATTCGTTGAAAAAATGTTTCTCTGTCATGAGTGTATGATATTGTTATGCAATGTGTTGTGTGAATTGACGTGTGCCAGTTTAAAAAGCAAAGATAAGAATATTTTCATTGTGCAAATATCAGGTAAGAAAAAATTTCGTATTTTTGCATTGGAATTAATATATGTAAAAAATATGGGAAAAGGAAGAATTCTATATGTGAATCAGGAGATTATGCCATTTTTACCTGAAACTGAGAGTTCATATATTGGACGCTATTTGCCAGCATATACCCAAGAAAAAGGCCGTGAAATACGTGTTTTTATGCCCCGATTCAGCAATGTCAACGAACGCAAAAACCAGTTGCATGAGGTGATTCGTCTGTCGGGCATGAATTTGATTGTGAACAATGCCGACCATCAGCTGATTATCAAGGTCGGTTCCATACCTACTGCCCGAATGCAGGTCTACTTTATCGACAACGAGGAGTACTTCACCCGTCACAAGGGTTTCTTTGACGACAACGGCCATTTCTGCTCCGACAACGATGAGCGCATACTCTTCTTCGGACGTGGCACCCTTGAGGCAGTCCGTAAACTGGCATGGCAGCCCCACCTGATCCATTTCACCGGTTGGTTTTCGTGTATGATTCCCTTCTATTTGCGGCGAATCAACAAAGAGAATGCCTTCTTCTCGGGTACCAAGACGGTCTTTTCGCTGACCAACGACGCCTTTGAGGGCGATTTCGGACCTGACATGGAACGCAAACTCAAGGCCGACGGCGCCACGGCCAAAGACCTCCGCCTCTTCGAGAACTTGGACTATATGACCCTTACCAAGGCGGCAATCACCTATGCCCACGGCATCGTCATAGCCTCGCCCAACGCCAATCCCGAATTGGTGGCTTTTGCCAAGGAGAACAAGAAACATGTGGTCGAATACAATGAGGACCGCACGGTGTTCTATGAGCAGATCAACAAGCTTTACGACTCCGTCATCGGAAGCAATATCAACAACTAGTTTTTTTCTTTTTCAATCGCTTTTCTGTCTATGAAGATTTGTCACAGCACGTTCGTCAAGGTAAAATGCTTTCTTTTGCCGTTCTGTCTGTTGCCTCTTATGTTTCTGGTTTTCGCTTCCTGTTCGGAGGAGGAGACTGATATTGGAGTCGAATTGCAAGACCCTGCCACGTTCTATAGCGGCATTAGCGACAGCGCCTTCTGTGTGGCCTACACTGTGTTCGACGATTCGTTGCTCACCTCTGGTACCAATGCGGCGCTGGTGGGCTGCTATAGCGACCCGGTCTTTGGCAATGCCGAGGCGGTGCTCTACACCCAGATAAGCTCGCCCAACGGCGAGGGCGTCGCGTTCGACCAGAACATGCATATCGACTCGGTGGTGCTTTCGATGGCTGTCACCGAAATCTTTGCGCCCGAAGCCTCCAAGTCGTTCCACGACCTTCACTTCGAAGTCTACCAGCTGGCCCAGTCCATTCTGACCGATTCGGCCTACTATTCCGACTGCGAATTGCCGGTGTCCAACCGCTGCTTCTTCAACGAGGTGGTGCGTGTCGAACAGACTGACACCACCATCGTCAACCTCAAGCTCGCCGACAATTTCATCCCGCTGTTGGAGAACCAGACCTACACCACCGCCGAATCGTTCGTCGATGCCCTCAAAGGACTACGCATCCGTCTGGTCAACGACGGCACCCCGCAGATGGCCACCGTCAATCTGGCTGCCGCTGCAACTCGCATCACGGTCTATTTCACCTTTCAGAGCGACGAAGAGACCACCCATCGCGAATACGAACTGACCATCGGCCATGCCGCCACCCATTTCAACCAGTTCAAAAACCATTACATCGGCCCCTTGGCCACATTCAACACCAACCATGGTGACTCTATCGACGGCAGCCGCTATCTTTACTTGAGTCCTATGGGTGGCACCAATATCAAGTTGGGCCTGGGCGATTTCGTCCAGCAGTTCCGTGCGGCCCATCCGTATGCCGTCATCCACTATGCCGAGCTGTTGCTTCCGGTGGCGGACATCGCCATGAGCCAGAAACCCGCTTCGCTGGCGGCGCTGAAATACAACAGCAGCGGCCTTGTGTTGAATGTGCCGGACATGTACGATGCCTACACCTATCAGGGGTTCGACGGCACTTACGACCAGCAGACCGGTTGCTACCGCATGCGTATTACGCAGCACCTGCAGCGGCTGCTTCGTGACGGGGTCGACTATGGTACCTTGGTGATCATCAACGGCCGCCGTTCGTCGGCCGCCCACACGGTAATCAACGGCTATGATGCCACCGCCACGGGCAACAACCCCATCCGAATCCGTTTCGTCTATTCTGAATAATTCCCATAAAGCCTTTTCCCATGATGCAAAAAGTCGTTCTTTTGTTGGCCGTCTGCGGTATGGCATTCCAGCTGCAGGGTCAGATCAGATACCAGAAATTTTATGATGTCGCAAAGCAGCATGCCGCTGTAGAAGGCATGATGACCGACGACAGCGTGCGCACCGGCGTGTGGACCTGGTGGCACCAGAATGGTCGTGTCTATCAGCAGGGAAGTTACAACAGCCGTGGTGAGAAGATAGGCACATGGAATATCTTCTATGAGGACGGTGCCAAGTGTGCTGTGGAGAATTACGAGCATGGCTACACCCGTGAGTGGTATCACGACGGGACGCTCAAAAGCGAGGTGCTGGTTGTCGACCGCCATAAGCAGGGCACCTACAAGTCGTGGTATGCCAACGGACAACAGAAAGACGAGATTCCCTTCGTGAAAGGCGTCAAGCAAGGCGCTACGCGCGAATGGCATGAGAACGGGCAGCTGAAATTCCAGGGTACCTATAAGGACAACGAACTCAACGGGCCTGCCACTTGGTGGACCGAAACCGGCAAGGTCGATATGAAAGGCACCCTCCAGAATGGCGAGCAGCAGGGCGAGTGGCTCTTCTACTGGCGCACCAACGGCCGTATAGGTATCCGTGGCAATTACGAGCGCGGCAAAGAGTCGGGCACCTGGACCTACTATTATGAGACCGGCGAGAAATGGCGCGAGGGCGACTATGTCAACGGCAACAAGGAAGGCCGCTGGACCACTTGGTACGAGTCGGGTCATAAGCTGCACGAAGGCAACTACGTGGCCGGCAAGGAAGAGGGCGAGTGGACATCGTGGTATGAGGATGGCCGTGTCGATTATGTTGGCACTTTCAGCAAAGGCAAAAAACATGGTACTTGGAAAGGTTTTTACGACGACGGTCGTCTCCGCTATTCCATGAATTATATCAACGATGAGAAAGACGGCGAGGAGGTCCGCTATTTCCCCAACGGGAAGGTGGAGTATCGCGCACATTTCAAGAACGGGGCCTGGCACGGTCGCTACGAGCGCTACAACAGCGCGGGTAAACCCGAGGAACAGGGTTCCTTCGTTGATGGTGAAAAAGATGGCCGTTGGGTGATGTACGACGAGCGTGGAAAGGTGGCCATGGAAATGAATTTCAAGGCTGGCAAAAAGGCCGATCGCAAGCCGGCGGGCAACAACCGCACGGGCGACTTCTAATCCTTTTCATGCTGCCCATGCCTACTCTTTTGCTTGCTTCCAAATCGCCCCGCCGCCGTCAGTTGCTGACGCAGTTGGGCTTTCCTGTACGTTTTGTGGATGTGGAAGTCGACGAGGTCGTGGATGCAGCCACTCCGGTCGAACTGATACCGTCGGGATTGGCGCTGCTCAAGTCGCGAGCTTACACGCAGCCGCTTGCTGATGACGAAGTGCTTGTTACGGCCGATACCATTGTGGCGCATCGGGGACAGGTGCTGGGTAAGCCTCACAACGTCGATGAGGCGGTAGCCATGCTCCGCTCGTTGTCCGACGATTCTCATGATGTCTATACGGGTGTGTGTCTGAAGACCGCCCGTCAGACCGTTGTTTTCACAGAAAAGACCACGGTGTGGTTCCGTCCGCTCTCGGAAGAGGTGATACGGCATTATGTGTCGCAAGGCACTTGCCTCGATAAGGCGGGTTCCTACGGCATCCAGGAGTGGATAGGTATGGTGGGGGTGCAGCGTGTGGATGGTTGTTATTATAATGTGGTGGGGCTTCCTGTTTCGCGTCTTTACTTCGAGTTGGGCCAACTCATGCGGAAGTCCTGATCGGTAACGATTTTCCCTTTGTCGAGCAGTTCGCGAATGGTGTCCGTCAGCATTTGATGGTCGCAGTCGGGCATTTGTAGCGCCAGTTGCCGTATGGTCATCGGCTCTTGCAACAGTTCCCTGATGCGGCTGATGAGCATCCCCTTGTCTGCTTTTTGTGCAGCATTGTCGTGGGGTTTTGTCGCGTTGCGTTGCGACACGCAGACGTCGCAGATACCGCAATCCGATTCTGACTCTTCACCGAAATAGTGCAGCAGTTGGCGGCTGCGGCAAAGGCTGGTGTCCGTCACATAGCTCATCATGGCATTGCGGCGTTTTTCTGACGCCTGGCGCAGTTCCTTGTAGTTGCGGTCGTTGATGTGTACACTCGATATCTCGATGCGGGGCGATGTGAAGACAATCTGCGGATTGACGGTGCGCTTCTGATAGTTCACAATCTGCAGTCGGTTCAATTCGGTCAGCAGGTTCACCACCTGCAGTTCGGTCATTTCGCAACGTTTGCCGATGGCGCTTTCGCTGATGGGAGTGAAGTCGGTGAACATGCCGCCATACAAACGCAGCATGGAGGAGAGCATGTTGCCCGCTTTGCGGTTGTTCACCTGAAAGCTGTAAAGGGTCTCCTTGTCTATGGGGATATGGACTTTCGACTGCAGCTCGTTGTGTTCGGGCAGCGCGATAAGGCCTTCGCGTTCCAGAAATTTCAGAGCGGTGAAGAATGTGTAGGGCTCGAATCCGTAGCTTTGGCAAATGGCCTCCAATTTGAAGTCGAACTGGCTGTCCTGACCGGCGCCGACGGGAATCTGGTAATAGTTGCAGACGCCACGGTAGACGTTCTTGATATAATTGATAGGGGGGAAGTCCTGCTCCAGACCCTCTTTCAGCCGCGACGTGTCGTAGTCGTCGTAGAGCAGCACGGCATAGGCCCGTTTGCCGTCGCGGCCGGCTCGCCCGGCTTCTTGGAAATAGGCTTCGGGCGATTCGGGGATGTCCATGTGGATGACGAAACGCACATCGGCTTTGTCGATGCCCATGCCAAAGGCGTTGGTGGCCACCATCACGCCGCGTTTGGATTGTATCCACTGCTGTTGCCGCAGATTGCGCTCCTTCAGTTCGATGCCGGCATGGTAGGCGGCAGCAGGGATGTCGTTGTCGTTTAGCAGTTTTGCCACTTCCACCGTGCGGCGACGGTTGCGGACATATATGATGCCGCTGCCACCCACACCGCGGATGATGCGGAGCAGCGTTCCCATTTTGTCTTGTTCTTTGCGGACGCTATAGGAGAGGTTGGGTCGTAGAAAACTGCTTTGGAAGACTTTGCCGTGTTTGAATTTCAGGTTTTGCTGGATGTCGTGCACCACTTCCGGTGTGGCGGTGGCGGTGAGCGCCATGACGGGTGCTGATGGATGGAAGTCGCGTATTTTGGCTATTTCCAGATAGGGAGGGCGGAAGTCGTAGCCCCATTGGGAGATGCAGTGTGCCTCGTCGACCGCTATCATGCTGAGACGCATCTGACGCAGGTGGTCGATGAAGGTGCGGCTGCGCAGCCTTTCGGGCGAGATGTACAGCAGTTTGATTTTTCCGAAGATGGCGTTGTTCAGCACCATCTCTATCTCTTGCCGTCCCATGCCCGAAATGATACAGGCGGCTGGGATATGTTGTTCGCGCAGATGTCGCACTTGATCCCTCATCAAGGCGATGAGGGGCGAGATAACCAGTGTCACTCCCTCGTCCGTCACTGCCGGCACCTGATAGCAAAGCGATTTGCCACCCCCAGTGGGGAGCAGTACCAACGTGTCGTTGCCCGACAAGACGGAGTTGATGGCCTCCTCCTGCATGGGGCGGAATTGGTCATAGTGCCAATATTTCTTGAGTGCTTCTAGTGGTGTCACGAGGAGTGTTATGTCTTTTGATTCTGAAACGAAGCAGGGCTTTTTTTATTGTCTGTTGTCGCGAATGGTTGTAAGGGAGTCGATTGTTGTCCAACGATAAAGCCCCGAAGATCATGATCTTCGAGGCTTTTTATATGAAAACCTGTCGGAGGGAGCCGGCGGGTTCTGCGGACTATCGCAATAGTGTGATAGTGCCTTTTTGTGACAATACCCGTTCGCCACCTTCACGGCGGTATTTGGCTATGTAGACATAGGAGCCCGCTTTGCAATCGTGACCTTTGTAGGTGCCGTCCCATCCTTCCTGCACATCCTTGGTTTGGAAGATCATGTTGCCTGAACGGTCGAAGATGTAGAGTTCATAGTCTTCAAGCGAGTTGGCGGTGAAGGCCTTGAAGATATTGTTGGTCTCCAGTTTTGGGGTGATGGCGTTGGGGAACCATACAGCGAAGATGCCTACTGGAATCCAGAAGGAGGTTTCTTCGGAACAACCCAGCGGGTTGGCGGTGGTGAGGGAGATGAGGATGGAGTCCTGGCTCAGGTCG